>DATMRW010000013.1:0-108633 GCA_035565775.1 Xanthobacteraceae bacterium
ATTGCAGAAGGAGATGGGCTTTGGCGTTCTCAACGCGCACATGCACACCGGCAACATGCCGCACTGGAAGGCGATGAAGAACATCGACCTGTTCGGCCGCTTCGTCCTCCCGCACCTGCAAAAACTCGGCAAGCCGGAAGCTGGGGCCGAACAAGGCGGAATGCGGCCTCATTCTCTCCCAGAACCTGCAATGGGAGGGACGTTCTGACACTTCGTTTCTCCGAACGCTGCGAAGATCAATGCCCTGGTGCCAACGCTTGGTGCCAGGGCAGAAGCGGCCGCACGACCATCACATGGCCGTACCCCATTCTCGGTCATTTCAAGAGGATCGCGGCCTTCAATTTTGATGACTTCAAACTGCAGCCGATTTAAAACGGCGGCCAAATAAGCAAACGAAAGTTTTGCGAATCACCTGAGAGGAAAACGATGCTGAAGACGATTAAGATCCTGTCCATCGTACTGGTGGCATTGACACTGGCGGGCAAGGTCGACGCGGCTGAGAAGTACATCGTCCAGAACGGATCGCCGGCACCGGGGTCAGTGAACCTCGATATCTACGTCGCAAACCGGCTTGGCTTCTTCGCCGATGAAGGTCTCGACGTCGAAATGCGTTATTCGCAGGGTGCCCCCCAGGCAACGCAGATCGCCGCGAGCGGCGCGGCGGACATGGCGCGCGTCTCGTTCGAGCCCTATCTGTCGGGCTACTCGAAGGGCCTGCGCGGCAAGTTCTACATGCGCTCGAATTATCACAACATTTTTTGGCTAGCTGTGCTCGAAGGCAGCGACATCAAGGCTGTTGGCGACCTCAAAGATAAGAAGATCGGCGTCATCAACATGGGTAGCGGTGCGTTGGTGGTGGCGCGCTCGATGCTACGACAGGCAGGCATCCAGCCCGACAATTCAATGTTCCTTCCTGTTGGCGCCGGGCCGTCGGCCCTGCGTGCACTGCAGGAGGGCAAGGTATCCGCCGTCGCGCTGTGGGACGCCGGCTATTCTGCGCTCGAGCGCCACGGTGCGAAGCTCAAATACCTTCATCACCCTGTGATCGGCAAGATCGGCAATTCCGGCTTCTTTATCTCCGATGCCTCGCTGAAGAGCAAACAAGACGCTCACGTCAAATTCCTGCGCGCTGTCGTCAAAGCCCGTGCCTTCATCGGCGAAAACAAGGATGCGGCGCTGAAGATGTACTGGGACGAAATTCCCGGCGCCAAGGTCGGAGACACTCCGGAGCAGCAGCATGCCAATGGCATGGCCGAGATCACCTTCATGCAGCCATTCCCTGCCGGTATCGCGGTTAAGGACCTCGGACGTTTCAATCTCGATGATCTGGCCAAGTACCTCGCCGTGATGAAGGAAGAAGCGGTTTTGGAAGCAAACCTCTCGGTCGCCGATATCTTCTCGAACGAGTTGCTCGATAAGATTGGGCCGATCAACCTGGACGACGTTCTGCGTCGAGCTCCGAAAAAAGCTCCTTGATCTGATCCAACATGAGCAGCAATTCCCAGAAGAGCCCTCTTGGCTCGAAAGGCGACGCGCGACCTGAGGTCGTCGCGCGGACGCCGCTGATCGAATTTGATCGCGTCGGCAAAACCTACCAGGCGGCCGACGGCCGTCCGGTCAAGGCCGTGGACTCTGTCAGCGCAACCATCAATGACGGAGAGTTCATTTCGCTGCTCGGACCGTCAGGGTGTGGCAAGTCCACGTTGATGATGATGCTGGCCGGGTTGCTGTCGCCGTCAGAAGGAGCGATCCGCTACAACGGCAAATCCGTCTCCGGCCCGCAGCGGGAATTCGGCGTTGTGTTCCAGGATCCGATCTTGTTTCCCTGGCGCAATGTCCTTCATAACGTCAAACTTCCGGCCGAAGTGCGCGGCGCGCCGCATGCGACGCAAATCGAACGCGCGCGTGCGATGATCAATCTCGTTGGACTGAGCGGTTTCGAAACCAAGTTTCCCAACGAGTTGTCCGGCGGGATGCAGCAACGTGTGGCAATCGCACGGGCGCTGACACTGGATCCCAAACTGATCCTCATGGACGAGCCGTTTGGTGCGCTTGACGCGATGACCCGCGAGCAGATGAACCTCGAATTGCAGAGGATCAGTCTGACCACGGGAGCCACCGTCGTGTTCGTCACCCATTCGATCGCAGAAGCTGCTTTCTTGTCTGACCGGGTGTTTGTCATGTCAGGACGGCCGTCAAGCGTGCGCGCCATCGTGCCGATAGACATCCCGCGTCCACGCCGTATCGAGCTTATGAACACTGACAAGTTCGGCGATTATGTAACTCACCTCCGCAATGTATTGGGCACCGGCGAGGATCCGAGATGAGCGATGTTACCAATCGGATGTTTCGATCGGGCAAGCGAGCGAGCTTCCTGTTCAATTTGGCGCTGCCCGTCGCTGCAGCATGTGCAATTCTGCTGGCATGGGAGCTCTGCGTAGCCTTGATGGAGGTGCCGCCGTATATCCTCGCCCCGCCCAGCGTTATAGGTGAGCGTATTGTTTCGGATTTTAGATCTGGCGAGGTGATACCGCATCTGACCACCACCCTTACCGAGGTGGTGACCGGTATCGTGATTGCCGCAATACTCGGGCTGACCCTGGGTACGATGATTGGCATATTTCCAATCATCGACAAGATGCTGTATCCGATTATTCTTGTTATTCAGACCATTCCGAAGGTGGCCGTCGCGCCGTTGATGATTATCTGGTTCGGCTACGGAATGTCGTCGAAAATCGTTACTGCGGCTCTCCTGGCGTTCTTTCCGGTGCTGGTTAACGTTGTGGTCGGGATCAAGACGGTGGATCCGCGGCGCATCACCTTGATGCGAATGCTGTGCGCGACACCGCTGCAAACCTATTTCAAGGTCCGCTTGCCGAACATGCTGACCTACCTGTTCGCGGGTCTTGAGGTTGGTGTGGTGCTGGCATTGATCGGTGCGATCGTCGGCGAGTTCGTTGGTGCTTCGGTGGGGCTCGGCAGTCTGATTATTCAGCGCCAGGCACTGGTGGATGTTGCGGGAGTTTTCTCGATTCTCGCCTACCTCTCGGTCACCGGACTGTTGCTGACCTTGGCGGTCAAAGCCATCGGACGACGCGTTATTTTTTGGAACAACTAGAGGCGACGGCAATAGCATCGTCGCACAGGTTGCCCGATCTGGAGCCGCTCCATTCCTGCTGCTCGGGCTTCATTTGCCCATGGTCGGGAAAGGCCTGCTCCGGGTCGAAGCTAAACTCTTTCGCCCGCTGTCATGTTGGTCGTTGCTCCCCCGACCGATCAGCTTGTCACCCCGGTGCCCGTCGCGGGACTGCCTTCCAACAGCAGACGCGTAGCAAAAGCCGCTGTAAACAAACTGTGTGTAGCTCGGATACGTCCGAGCAGCCTAAAAGGAGCGGATTGGTAGGCCTCGGGATGCAACTTGTTTGCAACGCGCGCCAGCTAAGGTATTGATCTCATTGTCCCTAGAATGGTTTCCTAAACCGTAGGTCGGAAGTTCGAGTCTTCCCGGGAGCGCCAGCAATTTTTTGCTGACGGCCAGGATGCAGCTCCCGAGCGGGGAGGTCTTGGATGAAGGACATTGCGTTCGTCACCACTGCCCGGCGCGTGACCGCCCACGCCTGCCATGTCGGCGAGCGGATCAATACGGCCGCGTTCGATGGCGACCTGCTCTCCAGCGCGCCGCTCGCGGTGCGTGCGGGCCAGCATGGCATCGCTGTCATCTTTCGCTACGGTGTGGTTGTCCTGATCGAGCTGACGCCCGATGAGGAGCATGCCTTCCTGCAGCGCCTTGCGCCGCGGATCGCTGCCAAGGCCGGTTTCTTCGAGGAAGAGACGGCATCGATCGAGATCGCCGTCGATGCCGAGAATCCGATTCTGGCGGGTGGCCCGATTCTGGTGAAGGAGATGTCGCTGGAGCGGCTTCTCATCATCGCCGACGTGCTTGCCAAAAGCGTGCTGCTGGCCCGCGACGAGCGCGATGTGGCGACGGTGTTCGAGGTCATCGAGCCGTTCGCGCGTGAACTCGCGATGTACGGGCGGACCCGCCGCAACCGGGCGGCGATTCTGAAGCTGATCGGCAACGCTCTGCTCGTGCAGCACCGGATGTCGGGCTGGGTCGGCATCACCGACAAGCCCGACGTGCTGTGGGATCGCCCCGATCTGGAGCGGCTTTATGCCCGGCTCGAGGACGAGTACGAGCTGAAGGAGCGCGTCGATGCGCTCAACCGCAAGCTCGAGCTGATCGCGGAGACCGCCAACACGCTCGGCGATGTCATCGACACCCGCCGCTCGCTCCGGCTCGAGCTCATCATCGTGTTTCTGATCGCGTTCGAGATCGTGATCACATTCTACCAGATGTTCGGCGGCAAGATGCCTTGAGGCGGCGGCGTTCGCGCCGCCTGCGCCTTGTCACCGCCGGATCACCTTCGACAACGGACACGGCAGCAGCGTCAGCGCATAAGTCTCGATGGTCAGCGAGCCGCGGCGCCGCTTGACCTCGGCGACCCTTGCCGCGCCCGGACACAGCGAGGCGAATTCGCTGCTGCTGTCAAAGGCGGCGGCGTCGACCAGCAGGCTTGTGCTCTGCAGGGCGGTGCTGTCCAGCGGCGGCATGTTGATCCAGCGCAGCGGCTCGCCGAGCTGGGCGATGCAGGTGCTCTTCGGCAGATAGAAGGCGAGCCAGGCGGTGGTGCCGTAATCGCGTGCGATGACGCAGGTCGCGCCGTGCTGAACGCGCGCCGCCTCGATCTGCGCCGCCATGTCGGCGATGCCAACGCCGACGCTGCGCACGCTGGGATCGCGCGCGTTGCCGTTGAGGATCCCGGTATTGGCCTGCAGGACGAGCAGGATGAAGGCGATGATGCCGCCCGTCAGCGCCCAGCGCCGCGAGAAATCCGCCACGCTCTGCCAGCGCGCCGACCATTTCACTTCGTGCGCTGCCACCGCCGCGACGATCGCGAACGCCGGATAGATCGGGGCCAGCCAGTTGGCCTCGATCCGGCTGTGCAGCGAGTGGAACATGAAATAGAGCAGGATCGGCCAGAAGCTGAAATTGAGCAGCGCGCGGGCCGGCGCGTTGCCGGGCTTGCGGCGCGAGAGAAGGGCGAAGACGCCCATCGCGCCGAGCAGGAACACCAGAGGGGTTGCAAACGCGATCTGCGCCGGGATCAGCTCGCCGATGTATTTGAGAGTAAAGCCGGTGGCGCGCGCGCGGCCGAGTTGCTTGTCGAACGATGCCCAGCCGTTGTTTGCGTTCCACAGAAGAACCGGCGCGAACAGGGCAAAGGCGAGGACGCCGCCGGCATAGGGCCAGGGCGAGGCCAGCCAGCGCCGCAGCTTCGGCACGACGACCAGCCACAGCAAAATCTGCAGGCCGAAAAATAGCGCGGTGTATTTCGACAGCAGCGCGACGCCGACGGCGGCGCCGACCGCGAGCCACCACGCGCCGCGTCCGGTCTCCAGCACCTTTGCCAGAAAGAACAGCACGAAGGCTGACGCCGCCATCAGCGGTGCGTCGGGGGTGATGATCATCATACCGACGCCGACGATCATCGTCGCGTTGAAGAGCAGCGTCGCCGTCGCCGCCATCCGCGCCGAGGCGAACAGAATCTCGGTGGTGCGATACACCGCCCAGCTCATCGGCAGGGTCAGCAGGATCGAGGCAAAGCGGATGCCGAACTCGCTGGTTCCGGCCAGCATCGTCCCGAGCCGGATGACCACTGCCACCATCGGCGGATGATCGAGATAGCCGCCGGCGAGATGGCGCGACCACATCCAGTAATAGGCCTCGTCGAAAGCCAGCGGGGTGACAGCGGCCGCAGCCAGATGGAGGGCGGCGACACCGAGAACGATCAGTGCGGTGAGGCGGGCGGGCGTATGCGTAAGGGTCATTGTGGGGCTGACGTCAGGCGACGCCTTCTTCGCGGGGCTGGCGGGGCGACAAACGCGGTGCGGGAATTAATTGCATCGTGGCCGGCGGCGATGCCGAAGCGGAAGGCGGCACCGTCGGTGGTGGTCTGGCAGGCTGCAGTCGCCGCAAGGTTTGCTGCAGGGCTCTGATAGCCGACCTCGCGGGTCACCTCAAGGCGACCGCCGAAGATGCCGAGTTGTGAAATAGAGATGGCACCCGCGCGTCGGCGATGTTGTTCGATTGCGTTTTATCGCGCAAGATCGCTCCAGCCTTGGGGGCGAGCGGGAAAACCGCCGATGCGAATGCCGGGGCAAGCAACAAGTGCATCCATGAGGATGCCGGAAAATTTTGGGAGGATTCGGTATGACCCAGATCATGCGCGGGTTTCCGCCGGTCAAGGACAATCGCGTCACGCTGGCCAACTGGCGCTCGCCGGGCTTCAATAGCTGGGCATTCCACCATGTCCGCGAGATCGTGCCCTCCGCCGATATTCCCAACGATCCCGACCGGGTGCGGAACCTGCCGACCGCGGCGTTCGATGCCGATGCCGTCGAGGTCGTCCATGGCGGCGAGGCGCGGTCGTTCGAGCGATATCTCAGCGAGACCCACACCGACGGCATTGCCATCATCCATCGCGGGCGCATCGTGCTGGAGCGGCATTTCAACGGCATGACCGAGGACACGCCGCATATTCTGATGTCGGTGTCGAAGTCCATGCTGGGGCTGCTCGCCGGCGTCCTCGTCGGCAAGGGTATCCTCGACGTCGAGCGGCTCGCCACCGACATCGTGCCGGAGCTGCAATCGACCGCCTATGCGGGCATCACCATCCGCCAGTTGCTCGACATGCGGGCAGGGGTCGCGTTCGATGAAGACTACATGGCGACGTCCGGGCCGATCGTGAACTATCGCAAGGCGACCAACTGGAATCCGCTGGAGCCGGGCGAGACGCCGTCGGACCTGCGCTCGTTCTATGAAAACCTTATGGCGTCGGACGGCCCCCATGGCGGACGCTTCCACTACATCTCGCCGAACACGGACCTGCTCGGCTGGATCATCGAGCGCGCCGCGGACCGGCGCTTTGCCGACCTGATGAGCGAGCTGATCTGGCGGCCGATGGGGGCATCGCGCAGCGCCTATATCACGGTGGACCGGCTCGGCGCGCCGCGCTGCGCGGGCGGCATGTGCACGACGGTGCGCGATCTTGCTCTTGTCGGGCAGCTCATTCTCGACGGCGGCGCGCGCGGCGGCAACCAGATCATTCCAGAATCCTGGATTGACGACATCTTCCAGAACGGCGATCCGGAGGCGTGGAACCAGGGGCCGTTCACCGGTTACTTCCCCGGCCGCAGCATGCACTATCGCAGCAAGTGCTACGTCTATCGCGGCGATGAGCCGATGATGTTCGGCCTCGGCATCCACGGTCAGAATCTTTTCGTCGACCCCAAGCGAGAACTGGTTATCGCCAAGTTCTCGTCCCAGCCGGCGCCGCTCGACGGGGAGCTGACGCTGCTGACGATGGCTGGCGTCGAGGCCATCCGTCAGGCGGTGTGACCCGCACAAAACAAGAGAACGACATCACGGGAAGGATCTGCAATGGCACTTCTTGAAGGGAAGGTCGGCATCATCACCGGCGCGACCAGCGGCATCGGCGCGCGCACCGCCGAACTCTTCGTCGCCGAGGGGGCGCGCGTCGTCTTCACCGGGCGGCGCAAGGCGGAGGGCGAGGCGCTCGCCGGCAGGCTCGGCGGCAGCGCGATCTTCGTGCAGGCCGATGCGACGCTGGAGGACGACTGGATCAGGGTCGTGGAGACCGCGCAATCCAGTTTCGGCAGGATCGATTGCCTGTTCAACAATGCGGGCGGCCCGGCGCCGACCGGCAGCATCACCAGCATTCCGGTGGAGGGATTTGACGCGGCGATCGCGCTGCTGCTCCGCTCCGTGATGCTCGGCATGAAGCATGTCGCGCCGGTGTTGATGAAGCAGCGCTCCGGCAGCATCATCAACAACGGCTCGGTGGCCGGGCACCAGGCCGGCTATTCCAGCTCGATGATCTACAGCGCGGCGAAGGCGGCGGTGAACCATTTGTCGCGCTGTGTCGCGATGGAGCTCGGCGAGCATAATGTCCGCGTCAACTCGGTATCGCCCGGCGCCATCGCCACGGGCATTCTCGCCAAGGCGCTCGGCATGGAGCAGACCCGCGCCGACCAGCTCGCCGAGCAGATGAAAGCGGGCTTCGCCAAGGCCCAGCCGATTCCGCGCGCCGGCATTCCGGATGACATCGCGCAATGCGTGGCGTGGCTGGCGTCCGACCGCTCCACCTTCGTCAACGGCATCGACATCATCGTCGACGGCGGCATGCTCGGCGGCAAAATGTACTCGCCGCATCAGGAGACGCTGCGCCAGACGAAAACGGCGCTCGGCATCTAGCCGGCGCCCCTGTCTTCGTCATGGAGCACTGGCTGCTTGCAGTCCCTGCCGACAAGAAGTCCTTGCCGATAACATCTGCAACGCATCCGAGGTCCGATGCAGCCGGTCGAGCCCGCCGCAATCCCTGACGAAGCATCGCGCCATTATCCGGGCTGGCGGGTGGTGGCGCTGTGCTTCGTCACCGCGACCTTCGGCTGGGGACTCGGCTTCTACGGCCACAGCGTTTATCTTGCGGAGCTGCAGCGCCTCCACGGCTGGCCGTCGTCGCTGATCGCGTCGGCGACGACGATGTTTTATCTGGTCGGCGCGCTGATGGTGGCTTTCATCAGCGAAGCGATGCGCGCGCTCGGCGTGCGCGTCTGCCTCCTGCTCGGCGTGGCGTGCATGGCGATAGCGGCGCTGCTGCTCGGCCAGATCACGTCGCCGTGGCAGCTCTATGCCGTGTATTTTCTGATGGCGTTCGGCTGGGCCGGCACCAGCCTCGGCGCGATCACGACAACGCTCGGCCTCTGGTTCAACAAGCGACGCGGCATGGCGATCAGTCTTGCGCTGAACGGCGCGAGCTGCGGCGGCATTGTCGGCGTCCCGCTGCTCGTGGCAGCGATCGGGCAGTTCGGCTTCAGCCATGCCGTGATGCTTGCGGCGGCGCTGACGGTGCTGGTGCTCGTGCCGATGATCTTCTGGTGTGTCGGCACGCCGCCGGCCGATCGCACGCTCGTCAATGCCGCAGCGCCGCCGTCGTCGGGGCGGATCCGTGCCGAGGCGCTGCAGACGGTGGCCTTCCGCACGGTAACGATTGCCTTCTCCTTGATGCTGTTCGCGCAGGTCGGCTTCATCGTCCACCTGATCTCGTTTCTCGATCCGATCGTCGGCCGCGAGCACGCCGCGGTGGCGATCTCGATCATGACCGCGATGGCGGTGGTCGGGCGGGTGCTGTTTTCCACCGTGATCGACCGGCTGGACCAGCGGCTGGCATCGGCGCTGTCGTTTCTCAGCCAGGCGCTGGCGCTGCTGCTCATCATCAACACCAGCGATGTCCGCCTGATCTATCTCGCGAGCGCGGTGTTCGGTTTTTCCGTCGGCAACCTGATCACGCTGCCCGCGCTGATCGTTCAGCGCGAATTCCCGCCTTACGCGTTCGGCGTCCTGATCAGCCTCGTCACGGCGGTATCGCAGGTGGTCTATTCGATGGGGCCGGGCGCGATCGGTTTTCTGCGCGACCTGTCCGGCAGCTATGTCGTACCCTTCGCAACTTGCATCGCATTGCAGCTCGTCGCCGCGGCGCTGGTGCTGGTGCGCGGACGGCCCGCGCCGACGGTGTGAGAGGGGCGATCAGCGCTCGGCGAGCAGCGCCTCGAGATCGAGGGGCCGCGTGTACATCGACAGATTGCCGTCGGCATCGCGCGGCCATTCCGCCTCGGGCCGGTCCCAATAGAGCTCGACGCCGTTTTCATCGGGATCGCGCAGGTACAGCGCATGGCTGACGCCGTGGTCGCTCGCCCCGTCCAGCGGAATGCGCGCGGCGATCAGCCGGTGCAGCGCATCGCCGAGCGCGGCGCGGGTCGGATAAAGAATGGCGAGATGGAAGAGGCCCGTCGTGCCCGGCGCCGGCGGCTGCCCGCCGAAACTTTCCCAGGTGTTGATCGCGATGTGATGATGATAGCCGCCGGCGGAGAGAAAGACCGTGTGTTGGCCCATCCGCTGGGTTACCGCGAAGCCGAGCACGTCGCGATAGAATCCAAGCGAACGCTCGATATCGGCCACCTTGAGGTGGACGTGGCCGATCCGCGTGCGTGTATCGACGGGATGGGTGGGACTGGTGGGGCTGGCGGACATGCTTCGGTTTCCTGTGCTGCTGGGCTGAATATGGGCGGCGGATGGCGCCGTACAAGCCGGGCCTCGCGCCGCCGCCAGCAGGCCGGCGTTGCAATCCGCGCCGGGGCGCTTAAAATTTCTTCAGGCCGCGCTGCCGGCGATCCCAAGAACAACAACGGAAGCAGAAAATGGAAACGTCCGAAGGAAATCTTGATCATTTCCGGAGCGAGACCCGAAGCTGGCTGGAGGCGAACTGCCCGGCCGAGATGCGCCGGCCCGTGATCAAGGAAGAGGACGTCTTCTGGGGCGGGCGCAATGCGCATTTTTCCTCCGCTGCGCAGCAAGCGTGGTTCGAGCGGATGCGCGACCGCGGCTGGACGGTTCCCAACTGGCCCGAGCGTTATGGCGGCGGCGGCCTTGGCCCGCAGCAGACCAAAATCCTGCGCGAGGAAATGGCGGCGATCGGCGCCCGGCTGCCGCTGTCGAGTTTCGGCATCTGGATGCTCGGCCCGGCGCTGCTCAAATACGGCACCGAGGCGCAGAAGCTCGAGCATCTGCCGAAAATCGCCCGCGGCGAAATCCGCTGGTGCCAGGGCTATTCCGAGCCGAATGCGGGGTCGGACCTCGCCTCGCTGCAGACCCGCGCCGAGGCCGATGGCGACGACTTCATCATCAACGGCCAGAAGATCTGGACCTCCTATGCGAACTATGCCGACTGGATCTTCTGCCTCGTGCGCACCGATCCCGCGGCGAAGAAGCACGAAGGCATCAGTTTCATTCTGTTCGACATGACCTCTCCCGGCGTTTCGACCAAGCCGATCCTGCTGATCTCGGGCAAGTCGCCATTCTGCGAAACGTTTTTCGACAATGTCCGCGTTCCGCAGTCGCATGTCGTCGGGCAGGTCAATCGCGGCTGGGATGTCGCAAAATATCTGTTGCAGCATGAGCGCGCGATGATCAGCGGCATGGGCGAGCGCGGCGCGGGCCGTCCGCTCGGGCAGGTGGCGGCGGACAGCGTCGGCGCCGACGAACAGGGGCGCCTCGATGACCCGATGCTGCGCGGGCAGATCGCGGCCTTCGAGATCGACGAGGCGGCGCTTGCCTGTGCGGCGGAGCGCTTCACCGACATGGCCAAGGCGGGCAAGGCGCATCCGGCGTTTTCGTCGGCGATGAAATATTACGGCACCGAGCTGAACAAGCGGCGGCATGAACTTTTGATGTCGGCCGGCGGCATCGACGCGCTTGAATGGGAAAGCGGCCGCTCCCACGAGGGCGAGCGGGCGCGGGCCTGGCTGCGGACAAAGGCGAATTCGATCGAGGGCGGGACCAGCGAGGTGATGCTCGGCATCGTCGCCAAGCGCATCCTTGAGCTGCCCGGCGCGTGATGGCCGATTGCCGTCACGCCGCCACCTCTTGCACGAAACCTCATAAAACCGGATTGAAACATGGCCCTTGTTCTCACTGAAGAGCAGTCGATGCTCAGCGACAGCGCCCGCGGTCTGATCGGCGAAAAGGCGCCGGTGGCGCATCTTCGCCAGCTTCGCGATACCAAGGATGCGACGGGTTTCTCGCGCGAGCTGTGGCGCGCTTTCGCCGAGATGGGATTTGCCGGCCTTTTGGTGCCCGATGAGTTCGGCGGCTCCGGGCTTGGCTGTGTCGAGGCCGGCATCGTGATGGAGGAGATCGGCCGCAACCTCACGCCCTCGCCATTTCTTTCGACCGCGGTGCTTGCCGCGACGGCGCTTTCGCGCGCGGGCAGCGGCGCGCAAAAGTCCGAATATCTGACGAGGCTCGCGGCGGGCGACCTGATCGCTGCGCTTGCCGTCGACGAGGGTGCAAAGCATCGCCCGCTCATGACGGCGATGACGGCGCAGCGTTCCGGCAACGGTTTCCGCCTCAACGGCGCAAAGGCGCTGGTGGTCGATGGCCATGTGGCCGATCTTCTCATCGTCGCCGCGCGGACTTCCGGCGCGGCCGGTGAAGCTGGCGGGCTGACGCTGTTTCTTGTCGATCCCAAAGCGAAGGGCATCGGGGTCGAGCGTACCGTGATGGTCGATGCGCATAATGCCGCGCGGATCCAATTCGATGATGTCGAAGTCGACGCCGACAGCGTGCTCGGCGAAGTCGATCTCGGCGGCGAGCTGCTGGAAGGCGTTCTCAATGTCGGCCGCGCGGTGGTTGCGTCCGAGATGGTCGGCTGCGGCGAGGAGGCGTTCTCCCGCACCGTGACCTATCTGAAAGAGCGCAAGCAGTTCGGTCGCCTGATCGGAGAATTCCAGGCGTTGCAGCACCGTGCGGCGCATCTCTATTGCGAGATAGAGATCACCCGCGCCGCCGTGCTCAAGGCGCAGCAATTGCTCGACGACGGCGCGCCCCAGGCCGCTGCCGCCGTTGCGGTCGCCAAGGCGCGGGCCGGGACGACCGTGACCCTTGCCGTGCAGGAGGCGGTGCAGATGCATGGCGGCATGGGCATGACCGACCAGTTTGACGTCGGCCTGTTCATGAAGCGCGCGCGGGTCTGTCAGGAGCTGTTCGGCGATGCCAATTTCCACGCCGATCAACTCGCGCGCCTGAAGGGCTTTTAGGATCTTTAGCCGGAACGAACCGTTCGGCTGTGCATCTATTGACGTTAGCGCCGGGAAATAACTTCCCGGCGCAGTTTGGTATTTGCAAGTGGATCGCATTTGCAGTAACAACTGCCAGATGCAAGTGACTTGCAACTGAGCGGGGCCTCCACCGTACCTCAAGGGCATACTTTTGAGGGATTCTGGGACAACTCTCGCCGGGCTCAGTGTAGCAAGGGCGCAGTTCGGGGCTTTTCGCCCACAAATTACCGGCGGCCGGTGCATTCCGGCGGCTGATCGAAAGGCGACATTGATGGTACGGCTCACGCGGGCAACCTTTGCGGCTCTCATTCTTCTTGGTTTCGGTTCAGTGCCATTGGCCGCCCAGACCAGCATGCCGCCGCCGCCCGCCGCCGCGACCGCGCCGAGCACGTCACCTCCGGCCGATGCCCCGGCCATCGATCCCGCTCAGGCGCCGGTCGCGTCCGATCCGGCCGCCCAGCCGGCGCCCGCAGCGGCTGCGCCGTCCCCCTCGGTTGCCACGGCTCTATTGCCCCACGATCTGTCGCCCTGGGGCATGTTCATGCAGGCCGATATCGTCGTGAAGGCGGTGATGATCGGCTTGGCGCTGGCATCGCTGCTGACGTGGACGGTGTGGCTCGCCAAGGGGCTGGAGCTTGCGTCGGCGCAGCGCCGTGCGCGAAGTGCGGTCCGCAAGCTGCAGCGCGCGAACAGCCTGGCTGCCGCGCAGCAGGAAATCGCCGATGGCTGGACCCGCAAGGGCGCGGTTGCCGAGCTCGTCGCCCTTGCCGAGCGCGAATTGCAGCGTTCGGCGCGGCTTGCCGGCGACGGCATCAAGGAGCGGCTGGCGATCGCGCTGTCGCGGGTCGAGGCCAAGGCCGGCCGCGACATGTCGCGCGGCACCGGCCTTCTTGCCACCATCGGCGCCACGGCCCCCTTCGTCGGCCTGTTCGGCACGGTGTGGGGCATCATGAATTCGTTCATCGGCATTTCCCAGTCCAAGACCACCAATCTTGCGGTGGTCGCGCCCGGCATTGCCGAAGCGTTGCTGGCAACTGCGCTCGGTCTGGTCGCCGCGATTCCGGCGGTGATCATCTACAACATGTTCGCCCGCGCGATGGCCGGCTACCGGGCGCTGTTGTCGGATGCATCCGGCGAGATCCTGCAGCATGTGTCCCGCGATCTCGATCGCTATGACGCAGGCGAGGACAACATGCGCCGCGCGGCGGAGTGAGCCATGGCGGTTTCCCTCAAGGACCCGCAGGACGGCGGGCTCGACGAAGTGAGCGAGATCAACGTCACGCCGTTCATCGACGTGATGCTGGTGCTCCTGATCATCTTCATGGTTGCGGCCCCCCTCTCGACGGTCGACGTCGCGGTGGATCTGCCGGTTTCCAATGCCCAGCCGCAGCCGCGCCCGGACAAGCCGCTGTTTTTGACCGTGAAGCAGGATCTGACGCTGTCGCTCGGCAATGACGAGGTGCCGCGCGCCGCGTTGCAATCGACCCTCGACCGACAGAGCGAGCACAATCGCGAGCAGCGGGTATTTCTGCGTGCGGATGGCGCGGTTGCCTATCGCGAGCTGATGGCGGTGATGAACCTTCTGCGCGAAGCCGGCTATCTCAAGGTCGCGCTGGTCGGGCTCGAGGACCTCTCCGGCGCGCCGAACGGGGCGAAGTGATGCTGGGCCTGCGAGATCCGGATGCGCGCGAGGGCGGCGCGGGCTGGCTTGCACCCGCTCTGCGCTGGACCACAGCCGGGCTGGTGGTGGCGGGGGTGCATGCCGGCGGCGTATGGCTGGCGATGAACTGGCCGCACGCGGCCGAGCCGAGCGGCGCGCCGCCTGCGGCGATGATGGTTGAGCTGGCGCCGCTCGCGGTTGCGCCGGAGACGCCGCAGAACGATATCGCGCCCGGCCCGGAGATGGTCGAGACGGAGCCGGAGCCGGAAACCGAGGTCGAGCCCAAGGTCGAGCCTAAAAAGCCGGTCGAGATGGCCGAGCCGCAGCCCGAACCTGAAATCAAGACGCCCGAGCCGCCGCCACAGGTCAAGGCCGAGGCAGTGTTGCCGCCGCCGAAGGTCGAGCCGCCGAAGCCGGTGAAGAAAAAAGTGGAGCGCAAGCCTCCCGCGCCGCGCACCTCTGCGCCGCAGAGCCTGCACGCGGCAGCCGCCGAGCGGGCCGCTGCGCCGACCGTCGGTGCTTCGGCCTCGACGGCCGCGGCGCAGGCGAGCTGGCGCAGCGCGCTGATGGCGCATCTCAATAGTCACAAGCGCTTCCCGCCCGGCGGCGGGCAGGGCGTGGCGACGGTTGGCTTCAGCATCAACCGCAGCGGTGGTGTCACGTCGGCGCGCCTGGTGCGCTCCTCCGGTGATGCGCTGCTCGATGCGGAAGCGGTCAGCATGCTGCGCCGCGCCAGTCCCGTGCCGGCACCGCCGCCGGATGTTCCGGGCAACCCGATTTCGCTCACCGTGCCGGTGCGTTTCGCGCGCTGAGGGGCGCCCTCAATCTCTGGGCTGCGCCTTCTTCGGCTTCGGCGCGGGGGCGGTTTTGGCCGCGGCCCTGCCGGCGGATTTTGGCTTGATCGGGCGCATCGGCGCGCGCGAATTGTCGTTGTTGAGATCGACCAGCTGCGCCAGCAGTTTCATGATGGTTTTCTGGTCTTTGGCCGGCAGCGGCGCGAGCATGCGCTCCTGCGCGCGGTCGACCAGCGGAATCGCCTTTTCCAGCAGCCGCTGTCCTTTTTGAGACAGATGCAGGTGTTTCACCCTCCGGTCTTCCGGCGTCGCCCGGCGCGTGATCAGGCCCTTGGTTTCCAGCCGCTCCATCACGCTGCCGAGGGTTGAGCGGTCAAACGCGATCAGCGCCGAAAGCCTCGTCGCATCGACGCCGGGATAATCGCGGATAGCGACCAGCGTCGCATACTGCACCGGGGTCAGGTCGAGCGGGGCGCATTCCTCCATGAAGATCGCCACCGCGATCTGCTGCATCCGCCGAAACAGGTGCCCCGGCTTCAGGTAGACATCGTCCATCGAATGCGCCGACTCGTTATTCGGCATCGATTTGCCTCTCGGGCGCCGCATCGGCGAAGGCGGGCAGGGCCATGGCCGCGGCTTCCGCCTCCAGCAGACGCGGGAATTTGCCAAGATCTACGCCGAACCGCCGCGCGTTCACCAGTTGCGGAACGAGGCAGATATCGGCGAGCGTCGGCGCCGCGCCGAAGCAGAACGGCCCCGGCTGATCCGCGATCATTTTCGTGCAGGCGATGAAGCCGTCGGTGACGACCCAGCGCACCCATTCGTTCACCGTTTCATCGCCGTGGCCGAGGCTGCGCAGGCGCTCCAAAACCCGCAGGTTCTGCACCGGATGAACGTCGCAGGCGATGATCTGGGCGAAGCCGCGGACGCGCGCTCGCATCATCGGATCGGACGGCAGAAGCGGCGGCTCGGGATAGGTCTCGTTGAGCCATTCGACGATCGCAAGCGACTGGGTGAGATGCTCGCCATTGTCGAGAACCAGCGTCGGGACCAGCCCCTGCGGGTTGAGCGCCACGTACTCCGGGGCGCGCTGCTCACCCTTGCGCAAGTGATGCGGAATATGCTCGGCGCCAAGCCCCTTCAGATTGAGCGCGATCCTGACGCGAAAGGCAGCGCTGCTGCGAAAATAACCATGCAGCTTCACGTTTGTTCTCCTGATGGCGGCTGGCCGGTTGTGTGATCCGCCGCGGCGACTGTCGAACCTATATAATCCGTCAGTATGCTGTCAATTCCGCTGCGCCGACGCCCGCGCACGTCACGGGGGCCGGATCCGGCGCGGCCCCCGTGAAACTGGCTCTCCTTGCCGGTAGAGCTCGCTCGCCTAACTTTCTTCCGGTTGTGCCGCTAGACTGCCTGCCGAATCGACCGGACACCGCGACCGCCAATCGTGCCCGCCGTCTTGGCCACGACTGCTGGCCGCTGTCCTGGCCAGGCGAACAGCCGACACGACAAAAGCCGGGGCGCGAAGATGATGGGGACACTGATGCTGCCATTCTCACCACGTTACATCGTCCTCACCATCTGCGTTGTGGTGACGCTGCTGCTCGGCAGCCTCATGATCTTCGATCCCAAGGTGCCGAATGTCGTGCTGATCCCGCTCATGGTGTTCGGCGCGCTGTCGCTGCTTGGCATCTACGATCTGTTGCAGCCCAACCATGCGATCCTGCGCAACTATCCGATCGCCGCGCATCTGCGGTTTCTCTTCGAGGAAATCCGGCCGGAGATGCGCCAGTACTTTTTTGAAAGCGAGAAGGACGGCACGCCGTTCAGCCGCGACACGCGCGCCATCGTCTATCAGCGCGCGAAGATGGTGCTCGACAAGCGGCCCTTCGGCACCCAGCTCGACATCTATGCCGAGGGCTATGAATGGATGCACCATTCCATGGCGCCGAAGCCGCTCGGCGAAGGGGCTTTTCGGATCACCATCGGCGGGCCGGATTGCGCAAAGCCCTATTCGGCGTCGGTCTTCAACATCTCGGCGATGAGCTTTGGCTCGCTGAGCGCCAACGCGGTGCGCGCGCTCAACAAGGGTGCGAAGAAAGGCGGGTTTGCCCAGGATACGGGCGAAGGTGGCGTCAGCCCCTATCATCGTGAAAACGGCGGCGATCTGATCTGGGAGATCGGCTCGGGCTATTTTGGCTGCCGGACCTTTGACGGCGAATTCGATCCAGAGCTGTTCGCAAAGGTCGCCGGTAGCGATCAGGTCAAGATGGTCGAGCTCAAGGTCAGCCAGGGCGCCAAGCCCGGCCACGGCGGCGTGCTGCCGGCGGCAAAGGTGTCGGAGGAGATTTCCAAGATCCGCGGCGTGCGGATGGGCGAGGATTGCGTGTCGCCGGCCTATCACAAGGTGTTTTCGACGCCGATCGAGATGATGCAGTTCATCGGCGAGATGCGGCGGCTCTCCGGCGGCAAGCCGGTCGGGTTCAAGCTCTGCATCGGCCATCGCTGGGAATTTCTGGCGATCTGCAAGGCGATGCTGGAGACGGGGATTTATCCCGACTTCATCGTCGTCGACGGCAGCGAGGGCGGCACCGGCGCTGCGCCGCTGGAATTCATGGATCATCTCGGCATGCCGATGCGCGAGGGCGTCAATTTCGTTCACAACGCCCTGATCGGTATCAATGCGCGGGACCGTATCCGCATCGGCGCGGCGGGCAAGGTCGCGACCGCGTTCGACATCGCACGGGCGATGGCGCTCGGCGCCGACTGGTGCAACTCCGCGCGCGGGTTCATGTTCGCGCTTGGCTGCATCCAGTCGCTGAGCTGCCACACCGACCGCTGCCCGACCGGCGTTACGACACAGGATCCGCTGCGCAACCGCGCGCTGGTGGTGCCGGACAAGGCAGAGCGGGTCTACAACTATCACCGCGCGACGCTGCACGAGCTGGCCGAGCTGATTGCGGCGGCCGGGCTCGAGCATCCCGACGACATCCACTCGGTCCACTTTTCGCACCGCATTTCGAGCACGGAGGCGAAGTCCTTCGCGCGCCTCTATCCCGAGCTGCGGCCGGGCGAGCTGATCGAGGGCACCGAGATTCCGCGCTATCGCGATGCCTGGGCGATCGCGCGGGCGGATTCGTTCCAGCCGGCGACCCTCTGAGCGCGGCGCGTCAGCGGCCCGGCATTGCCGGCTGATTGTCCAGCGCGTCCAGGTCGAAGCGGAAGACGTCATCAAGCAGTTCGCAGAACGCCTTTGCGCCGTGGTCGAGGATCTTTTCGCCCTTGTCGGCGGAGGCCAGCGAGGCGTCACCGATCGCGCCGCTCGGGTGCAGATCCTGCGCCTGCCACGCATAGGGCGCGGGGCGGTGGATCGAAAGATGCCTGTTCGCCGGGTCGTTCGCGATGCGAAAATCGGCGATCGCTTCGCGCCGCACCTGATCGGGCCATGCGGCGAGCATGATCGAGGTTTCGATTGCGCCGCCGTGGATGTCGTGCGTCACATCTTTTGGCGCGAACAGCCCGTCCGGCACGCCGAAGCGGCTCCATCCCGTCGTCACGACCAGCATCTTGTGGTGGCTGCGCAGCTCCTGCGCCACCACGTTCATCGCGGCGCTGTTGCCGCCGTGACTCGACACCATCACCAGCTTGCGGATGCCCGCGCGGCAGATGCTCTCGCCGAGCGCGCGCCAGTTCTGCATCGCGACCTCGGGCGGCAGCGTCAGCGTGCCGGGATAATCGAGATGTTCGGATGAAATCCCGATCTCCTGCACCGGCAGGAAAACGGCGGGGATACGCTCCGGCAGCGCCGCGCGCACGCGCGAGAGGTAGGCCTTTGCGATCATCGTGTCGGTGCCGAGCGGCAGGTGCGGCCCGTGCTGCTCGGTGGCGGCAAGCGGCAGCACCGCAATCCAGCCGGATGCGGCCTCTCGCAAAATGTCCGCCCAGCGGAGCATGCTCCAGTCGCGCGCAGGTGGCAGGCCGATCATGGCGAAAGCCTCTTCATCAACGATTCGCCTAAACTACCCCATCGCACCGCGGATGGAAGCGCCGACGATATCTCAGCGTTTCCTTAAGCACATCGGGGCGATAACCTTTCGGCGATCCCGCCAGCCCTTCCGGCCACGGGATCCGCGAGAGCTGGCGAGCGGGCCTGCTGCTGCCAGCCGCAAAAAGAAACGGAGTTGGAGATGAGCCGCCTGTCCCTGATGCGAACCCTGGTCGCAGCGATGTTGCTGATGACGCCGCTCGGTTCGGCAGCGGCCGAGATGGTTCTCGACAAGGTCTCGTTCGGCACCAACTGGGTGGCGGAGGCCGAGCACGGTGGCTTCTTTCAGGCGGTCGCGGACGGCACCTACAAAAGCTACGGCCTCGACGTCACCATCGTGCCGGGCGGGCCGAACACCAACAACCGCATTCTGCTCGCCGCCGGCAAGCTCGACTTCTTCATGAGCGCCAACAGCCTGCAATCGTTCGACGCGGTCGCCAACAAGGCGCCGCTGATTGCCGTTGCCGCAATTTTCCAGAAGGAGCCGCAGGTTTTCATCAGCCATCCCGAGAGCAAGGTGAAGACGCTGGAAGATCTCAAGGCGCTGACCCTGTTCGTCTCCAAGGAAGGCATTCCGACCTATTTTCAGTGGCTGAAATCTGAGTATGGCTTCAGCGAGGCCAAGGTGAAGCCATATACCTCGAACCCGCAGCCGTTCCTCGCCGACAAGCGCAGCGCGATGCAGGGCTATGTGACGAGCGAGCCCTATGCCATCGAGAAGCAGGCAGGCTTCAAGCCCGGCGTGCTGCTGCTGGCGGATTACGGCTTCAACTCCTATTCGACGCTGATCGAGACGCGGAAAAGCATCATCGAGAAGAACCCGGATCTCGTGCAGCGCTTCGTCGATGCTTCGATCATCGGCTGGTACAATTATCTCTATGGCGACAGCGCCCCCGGCAATGCTTTGATCCGGAAAATGAACCCGGACATGCCGGATGACGTTTTGGCCAATGCGATCGCCAAGATGAAGGAATACGGCATCGTCGATTCCGGCGACAGCCTGACGAACGGCATCGGCGCGATGAGCGACGCGCGGATGGCGAGCTTTTTCGACAGGATGGTGCGCGCCGGCGTGGTGCGCTCCGACATCGATTATCGCAAGGCCTACACGCTGCGCTTCGTCAACAAGGGCGTCGGGCTGAACCTGCGGCCGGTCCGCTGACCATGGCCGCGCGCCCCGCCGTCAGCTTCGCGGATGTGGCGAAAGTCTACGACAGCGGCGTGGCCGCGCTAGATGGGCTTTCGCTGGACATCGGGGAGGGCGAGTTCGTTTCGCTGCTCGGCCCCTCGGGCTGCGGCAAGTCGACCGCGCTCAAGCTGATGGCAGGCCTGATAGCGCCGTCGCGCGGCGAGGTCGCAATCGCCGCCGCGCAAGGCGCAAAGCCGACGATCGGCTTCGTGTTTCAGGAGCCGACGCTGATGCCCTGGGCCAGCGTGCGCGACAACGTCTTTCTGCCGCTGCGGCTGGCGCATTGCAGGCAGGCCGACGCGATGGCGCGGGTCGATGTCGCGCTGGAGCAGGTCGGCCTCGGTGATTTCAGGAATGCCTATCCGCGCGAACTCTCCGGCGGGATGAAGATGCGCGTGTCGCTGGCGCGGGCGCTGGTGACGGACCCTGACCTTCTGCTTCTCGACGAGCCGTTCGCGGCGCTCGACGAGATCACTCGCTTTCGGCTGAACAACGACCTGCTCGGGCTGTGGCGGCGGCTCGGCAAGACGGTGGTATTCGTCACCCATTCGGTGTTCGAGTCGGTCTATCTCTCGCAGCGTGTTTTGGTGATGTCGCAGCGGCCGGGAAAAATTGCCGCGACCTTCGAGATCGTCGCGCCCGAGCCGCGCGGTGAGGCGTTTCGCACCTCGGCGGATTACGCCGCGCAGTGCCGGGTCGTCTCGCGGGCGCTCGATCACGGCGCGCCGCCCGCGCGCGCGGCAGCCGGGACAGCCCGATGAAGCAGTCTGCGTTCGCACAGCGGGTTGTCCAGATCCTGCCGCCGCTGGCCGTGCTGGCCGGTGCGGTGCTGCTCTGGGAGCTGGTGGTGCGGCTCAATGAGATCCCCCCTTATGTGCTGCCGGGGCCGGGCCTCGTCCTGCAGACCTTGATCAAGGACTGGTTGCTGCTGTCGCAGTCGTTGCTGGTGACCTTGGTCACGACGCTGGAAGGCTTTTTGGCCGCCGCGATTGTCGGCATCGCGCTGGCGCTGGCGTTCAGCCAGTCAAAATGGCTTGAAAACAGTTTTTTCCCGTTCGCGATCGTCTTGCAGGTGACGCCTGTGATCGCGATCGCGCCAATCCTGCTGATCTATCTGCCGCAGCATGTTGCGGTGGTGGTCTGCGCCTGGATCGTCGCGTTCTTTCCGGTTCTGTCCAACACCATGCTCGGCCTCAATTCGGTCGATCGTGGCCTTGCTGGATTGTTCGAGCTTTACGGCGCCTCGCGCTGGCAGCGCCTGCGCTATCTGCGGTTGCCTGCGGCGCTGCCCTACATCATGGGCGGCTTGCGGATTTCCGGCGGCTTGTCTTTGATTGGCGCGGTGGTTGCCGAGATCGCGGCGGGGGCCGCCGGTTCCGGATCGGGACTGGCTTACCGCATCGCGGAATCGGGCTACCGCCTGAACATTCCGCGCATGTTCGCAGCGTTGCTGTTGCTCTCGGTTGCGGGCATTGTGATTTATATCGTTCTTGCAGTGGCGTCCCATCTCGTCTTGCGGCGCTGGCATGAGAGCGCAATGGGAAAGGAAAGCTGATGGCGAACGCCTCCGGGGACAAGATCGATCTTTTGGTTTACGGGCCGGTAAAGCCGGTCATCAACGAAGGGTTTGACGCACCGTTTCAGGCCCATGCGATCAGCAGCGGGCAGGATCTCGGCAGGCTGCCGCCCGATGTCACCGAGCGCATTCGCGGCATCGCGGTTACCGGCCTCGTGCCGGCGGGCAGCACCGTGCTCGCAAAATTTCCCAAGCTGGAGATCGTGTCGAGTTTTGGCGTCGGCTACGACCACGTTGATTTTTCCTATGCGCGCGACAACGGCATCATCGTCACCAACACGCCGGACGTGCTGACCGAGGAAGTCGCCGATACCGCCGTCGGTCTCTTGATCGCGACCTTGCGCGAGTTCGTGAATGCCGACCGCTATGTGCGCACCGGGCAGTGGGAGACGAAGGATTTCCCCCTGACCAAGGGCTCGCTGCGCGACCGCACGGTCGGCATCGTCGGCCTGGGCCGGATCGGCAAGGCGGTGGCACGGCGGCTCGACGCCATGCTGGTGCCGGTGGTCTACCACTCGCGCCGTCCGGCCGAGGGCGTTGCCTACAAGCACTACGCCAGTCTGGTCGAGATGGCCGCGGCGGTCGACACGCTGGTCGTCATCATTCCCGGCGGCGAGGCGACGCGCAACATCATCAATGCCGAGGTCATGAAGGCGCTCGGTCCGACCGGCGTCATCATCAACGTCGCGCGCGGTTCGGTCGTTGATGAGCCGGCGCTGATCGCCGCCCTGAAGGACGGCACCATCATGGCGGCGGGCCTCGACGTCTTCGCCCAGGAGCCGAAGGTGCCGGATGCGCTGCGCGCCCTGCACAATGTGACGCTGCTGCCGCATATCGGCTCGGCCTCGATCGTCACCCGGCGGGCGATGGAGCAGCTCGTGGTCGATAACCTGAAGGCATGGTTTGCCGGCAAGGCCCCGCTGACGCCGATCCCCGAGACGCCGGTGAAAGGCCGCTGACCATGCGCATTGCGGCGCCGCGCCATCTGGCCGCCGGCTGTGTCGTTCTCGCTCTCGGTGCCGCGCTGGCGTTGCCGGGAGCGAAAACCTTTGCGCAGGACGCGCGCGCGGTGGCGCTGGCCCGCGAAATGATCGGCAACTGGGAGCTGGCGACGGCGGAGCGCGGCCGCACCTGCGCGATCACGCTGCGCAGCGAGCACGTTCCCGGCGGCATGCGGGCGGATCTCGATCCCGGCTGCGCCGCGGAGCTGCCCTTCACCAAGGCGATCGCGGGCTGGAGCATTCGCGGCCTCGACATCGTGCGGCTGCAGACCAAGGACGGCGAGCCGGTGATCGACCTGACCGAGGTCGAGAGCGGGATGTTCGAGGGGATGCGCACCGGCGAGGGCATCTACCTTCTGCAGAACCTCGAGGCGGCGCGCGAGCTGGCCCGCTCGATGGATCAGATGATCGGCGACTGGGAGCTCGTGCGCGGTAGCGGCAGGGCGCTATGCAACCTGACTTTGACCAATACCGAGATTGATCGCGACTTCTTTCAGGTGTTCTTGTCGCCGGGCTGCACGCAGCCGGTCGCGGCGTTCAATCCGGTGAAGTGGCGCTTTGAGCGCGGCGAGATCATTTTGCTCTCGGCGTCGGGCGAGGCCTGGCGGTTCCAGGCCGATGACCGGGCGCAGTGGCGGCGTGTGCCGGAGGCCGCCGACCCGCTGATGCTGGTGCGCAAGTAGGCTTGCGTGGCCTCACATCAGGCGCAGGCCCTTGAGACTGGCGTGGCCGTTCTTGCCGACGATGATGTGATCGTGCACGGCGATGCCGAGCGGCCCGGCCATGTCGATAATCGTCTTGGTCATCTGGATGTCGGCATCGGACGGCGTCGGGTCGCCCGACGGGTGGTTGTGCACGAGAATGACGGCGCTGGCCGACAGTTCGAGCGCGCGCTTGATCACCTCGCGCGGATAGACCGGCGTGTGATCGACCGTGCCGACCTGCTGCACCTCATCGGCGATGAGCTGGTTGCGTTTGTCGAGGAAGAGGATGCGGAGTTGCTCCTTGTCGGCGAAGGCCATCGAGGCGCGGCAGTAGTCGAGGACCGCCGACCATGACGAGAGCACTGCGCGCGCGGCGAGCCGGCCTTTGGCGACGCGGCTGGCGGTGGCCGCGATCAGCTTGAGCTCAGTGACCGCCGCATCGCCGAGCCCGCTGATCTCGCGCAGCCGCGCTTCGGGCGCATGCACCACTTCCGCGAAGGAGCCGAATTTCCCGATCAGCATTTTCGCCAGCGGCTTGACGTCGCGCCGCGGCAGCGCCCGAAACAGGACAAGCTCGAGCAGCTCGTAGTCGCTCAGCGCATCGGCGCCAGCCGAGCGGAAGCGATGGCGCAAACGCTCGCGGTGGCCGTGGAAGTGAGGGGCCTCCGCAAAACCTGACGGCGCATCGGGCGAATCAGTTTCCAAGGCGGACCACATCGGCGGCAAGGACGGGGCCCGGCGTGCGCGTGGCACGCGCGGTTGTTCCCATCAGCATGCCGCGCCTTGCGGCAATTGCAACCGATTTTCGGAAAGGGCGGAGCGCCGGAGCGGATCAGCCGAAATGCGGCCGGTCGAGCTTGCCCGGAGACAGCGTAAAGATCTCGACGCCGGTCTCGGTGACGCCAACCGAGTGCTCGAACTGCGCCGACAGCGAACGGTCCCGCGTCACCGCGGTCCAGCCGTCCGACAGGATCTTTACGTCCTTGCGGCCGAGATTGATCATCGGCTCGATGGTGAACAGCATTCCGGGGCGCAGCTCCACGCCTTCGCCGGGGCGGCCGGCATGGATGATGTTCGGCTCGTCGTGGAAGAGCTGGCCGAGGCCATGGCCGCAGAAGTCGCGCACGACGCTCATGCCATGCGGCTCGACAAAGCTCTGGATCGCATGGCCGATGTCGCCCGTGGTGTTGCCGGGCTTCACCGCCTCGATGCCGCGCATCAGCGACTCGTAGGTGACGTCGATCAGCCGCTCGGCGCGGCGCGAAATCGCCCCGACCGGATACATCCGGCTCGAGTCGCCATACCAGCCGTCGACGATGAAGGTGACGTCGATATTGACGATGTCGCCTTCCTTGAGCGGCCGGTCGCCGGGCATGCCGTGGCAGACGACGTGGTTGATCGAGGTGCAGGTCGAATAGCGATAGCCGCGATACATCAGGGTCGCCGGGAACGCGTGGTTGCGGAACGCAAATTCGCGGACGAAATCGTCGATCTTCGAGGTCGGCAGCCCCGGCTTGATGAGGGCGGTCAGCTCGTCGAGGCAGCGTGCGGTGACTGCGCCTGCCTTGCGCATCCCGGCAAAGGCTTCTGGGCCATGCAGCTTGATCTGGCCGGTTTTGCGGAGGGGCGTATCGGTCGCTTCGACGTAGCTCATCAATCCATCTTGAAAATTAGGGGGGAAGTTGAACCGCTAATTTAGTCCTTGGGCGCGGCGAAGCAAGCACAAGACGGCGCATTCGCCTCAATCGGGCGCGCGCTCCAGCAGCGGGACCGCGTCCGCCAGCGTGATTCCGCTGGTTCCGACCCGGCAGACCCGCGCCACGACCTCGACGCCGGCCGCGCGGGCGCGGTCGAAGGCCCGGCCATAGGCGGGGTCGATGTCCCGGGCGAGGGTGAGGGCGGTGGCGGATCCGATCTGGATCGCGAACAGCATCACGGCACGCGCGCCGCCGGCATGGACCACAGCGAGTTCGTCAAGGTGCCGCGCGCCGCGCGCCGTCACCGCATCGGGAAATTCGGCGCGGCCGCACTGGCGCATGAGCGTGACGCTCTTGACCTCGACATAGCACGGCGGCCGTCCAGCCCCTTCCAGCAGGAAGTCGACGCGCGAATTGGCCCCATATTTCACTTCGCGGCGGATGTTGTCATAGCCGCCGAGTTCCGGGATCCGGCCTGCCGCCAGCGCGGCGGCGACCACGGCATTAGCATGGCCGGTATTGACGCCGACGAGCTCGGGCCCCGCGCCGAAATCCGCCTCGACCAGCTCCCATGACCACGGCAGTTTGCGCGCGGGGTTCGGCGATTTCGACAGCCAGATGCGGGCGCCCTCGGCCTGCAGCCCGGTCATCGCGCCGGGATTGGCGACATGGACGGTGAGTTCGGTGCCGTCCGCCATCACGACGTCGGCGAGAAACCGCTTGTAGCGCCGGATGAGTGTGGCGGGGACGAGATCGGAGGCGAACTGCACGGCGTCAGGTCGCCTCGTCGATCACGGTTTCGACCGGCAGCGCGCCGCCGCGGATGCGCAATTCGCGCACCGGATAGGGCACGCGGATGTTTTCGCGCTTGAACGCCTCCCACAGCGCCATCATCACGTCGCTCTTGACGTTGTCCATGCCGGCATAGGGGTCGGCGATCCAGAACGTCAGCGAAAAGCGCATGCCGCGCTCGGTGAACTCGGCAAGGATGCAGGACGGCGGCTTCAGCTCGGCGACGCGCGGCGTCTGCGCCGCGATCTCGACCGCGAGTTTGACCACGGCGCGCGGGTCGGCATCGTAATTGGTGTTGAACGAAATGCGGACCAGCGTGTCCTTGTTGGTATAGGTCCAGTTGGTGACCTTTTGCGTCACCAGATCTTCGTTGGGGATGAGAAACTCGCGGCCATCGCCGGCGGCGACCGAGATATAGCGCGTGTTCATCGCGCTGATCCGGCCGAAATTGTCGCCGATGGTGACGAGATCGCCCGGCTTCACCGACTTGTCGGCGAGCAGGATGATGCCGCTGACGAAATTGGCGACGATTTTCTGCAGGCCGAAACCGACACCGACGCCGACGGCGCCGGAGAACAGCGCGAGGGCCGACAGATCGATGCCGACCGCGCTGAGCACGACCGTGACGGCGATGACGATCAGCAACAGGCGCACGAGCTTGCCGAGCAGCACCTGCACCGAGGGGGTGAGGTCGCGCGAGCGGACGATGCGCGATTCGATGAAGTTGCTCAGGATTGTGGCGATCCACAGCGCCACCCCCAGCAGCACCGCGACCTTGATCAGGAGCAGCGGCGACAGGCGCAGGCCGCCGACGACGATCGCGACCGAGTCTAGCAGCTTCATCGTCGGCTCAAGCTGGCCGAGAATGCTGAGCGCCACGATCAGCCAGGCCGCGATCGAGGTGAGGCGCACCAGGAACTGATTGTGGATCAGGCTTGTCGCGAGGCGAATGATCAGCCAGGCCACGGCGAGATTGGCAGAAACCGACAGCAGGTAGCTGCGGCTCGGCCAGGTCGACATCGCCATCACGACCCGCGTGGCGCCGATCAGCACCGCGAAAATCAGGGTGCCTAGGCTTCCCATCAGCACGCTGCCAACGCCGCGCAGCGGCGTCGGCCATTTGGCGATCTTCGCCGCCAGCGGCGTCTTTGAGCGGATCAGCGAGGCGAGGCCGTAGGCGAGGATCACGCCTGCGGCGATCAACGCGGCCTGCAGGTAGAACCAGGGCGAGGTGACTTCCGCTCCTGCGGAGCGGGCGGCCGCCAGAACGGTCGCAATGAAGGTTTCGCTTTCCGACATATCGGGGATCTCACGACACGGATCGGCAGGCGCTTGCCGCGCGATCGGCGGTTGGTGGAGAGCGGCAGATGGTGAGGTTCTAGTCGATTTCGGGCTCTGGGTGCCACGATATTCTGGTGATGCCGTGGCCCGCCGATGGCGCTGAGAAGTCCGGGGCAGGCAGAAAAAAAGCCCCGGTCGAAACCGGGGCTTTTGCTGTTTGGATCTGATCCGTGGGATCAGGTCGTAAAGTACTGCTGGGTGCCGTGGGCCTCGATCGCATCGGCGAGGCGGGCCAGGGCGTGAACATAGGCCGCGGTGCGGAGCGAGGTTTTCAACTCCAGCGAGCGGTTCCAGATCTCGCGGCCCTCGCGCTCGATCATCTCGGCGAGGCGGGCATGAATGTCTTCCAGCGACCAGGAGAAGCACTGCTTGTTCTGGACCCACTCGAAATAGGACACGGTCACGCCGCCGGCATTGGCGAGAATGTCAGGCAGAACGACGACGCCCTTGCGATTGAGGATCTCATCGGCTTCCGGGGTGATCGGGCCGTTGGCGAGCTCGAGAATGACCTTGGCGCGCACGCTTGCGGCGTTGTCGCGGTGGATCATGTCTTCCAGCGCCGAGGGAACCAGGATGTCGCAGTCGTAGCCGACGAGCTCATCCGGGCTGATCTGCTCGACGCCATCGGCCTGCGCCAGCGAGACGACCGAGCCGCTCTCCTGCTTGGCCGCGATGACGCGGGCAAGGTCGAGGCCGCTCTGGCGGGCGATGCCGCCATGGGAGTCCGAAATCGCGACGATGCGGTGACCGTCGGCTGCGAACAGGCGGGCGATGTGGGTGCCGGCGTTGCCAAAGCCCTGGATCGCGATGCGGGCCTGGCGGGGCAGGCGCAGTTCGCTGGCGAGGTGGTTGACCAGATAGTAGCCGCCGCGCGCGGTCGCATCGTCACGGCCGAGCGAGCCGCCGAGGGCGATCGGCTTGCCGGTGACGACGGCCGGGGTGGCGCAGCCGACGATCTGGGAATACTCGTCGCTCATCCAGCCCATGATCATGGCGTTGGTGTAGACGTCCGGGGCCGGAATATCGCGATCGGGACCGATGATGCGCGAGAATGCCTGCATGTAGGCGCGCGACAGGCGCTCGAGTTCGGACTTCGACAGCGCATGCGGGTCGACGCGGACCGCGCCCTTGCCGCCGCCGTAAGGCAGGTTCATCACCGCGCACTTGAAGGTCATCCAGAACGCCAGCGTCTCGACCTCGTCGGCATTGGTGTCGGGATGGAAGCGGATGCCGCCCTTGGTCGGGCCGCGGGTATCGTCGTAGCGACAGCGCCACGCCATGAAGGATTTGCGCGAGCCATCGTCCATGCGGATCATCAGACGCACTTTCGTCGTCTCGCGCGGGTAACGCAGCTTCTCGAGGACATCGCTGTCGAGATTGAGATGGGCCGCCGCCGAGTCGAGGCGCTGCAAGGCGAGGTCGAGGGGAGTTAGCTCCATAAGGTTACTCTTCGATTTGCGCGTAGCGAATTGGTGAGGCGCGAAGCGTCCGCATTGGCCATGACGATGCTGTCGCGGTCCGGAAGCAGAGAAGCTGCTGGCAGGATGTGAGGCCGGCTCCGGACGGATGCGCACATTTTCCCAGCGCACAATCAGAGCCAAACCCGACGGCGCAAGTGAGAGCGCGATTTGAATCGCATGTCAACAGTTTGTCCACGCGGTGGCGGAGATTTTTTTCCTATGATTGTGGAGCGATTAAGGGAAAAGCGATCCGCTTCGCGCCTCATTCGCGGTGAAAATGAGAGTAATCGCAAGCCGTTGGGCTAATCCCAGCTCAGCGCGCCGCCGTTCTGATACTCGATAACTCGCGTCTCGAAAAAGTTCTTTTCCTTCTTCAGATCGATCACCTCCGACATCCACGGGAACGGATTGTCGGTCTCGGCGAAAACCGGGGCGAGGCCGACCTGCGCGCAGCGCCGGTTGGCGATGAAGTGCATATACTGCTCGCACAGCTGCGCGTTGAGGCCGAGGAACCCGCGCGGCATCGTATCGCGGCCATAGGCGGCCTCGAGCTCCGCAGCCTCGCGGATCATCGTCTGCACCTCGTCCTGGAAGGCCTTCGTCCAGAGGTGCGGGTTCTCGATCTTGATCTGGTTGATGACGTCGATGCCGAAGTTCAGGTGCAGCGACTCGTCGCGCAGAATGTATTGATATTGCTCGGCAATCCCGACCATCTTGTTGCGCCGGCCGAGCGACAGGATCTGCGCGAAGCCGGTGTAGAACCACATTCCCTCGAACACGACATAGAACGCGACGAGGTCGCGCAGCAGTGCTTGATCCTTTTCCGCGGTGCCGGTGGTGAAATTCGGGTCTTCGAGATTCTGGGTGTGCCTGAGCGCCCAGGCGGCCTTGTCGGTGATCGAGGGCACCTCGCGGTACATGTTGAACAGCTCGCCCTCGTCGAGGCCGAGGCTTTCGACGATGTACTGGAACGTGTGGGTGTGGACCGCCTCCTCGAAGGCCTGACGAAGCAGGTACTGCCGGCATTCGGGATTGGTCAGGTGGCGATAGATCGCCAGCACGATGTTGTTGGCGACCAGCGACTCCGAGGCCGCGAAAAAGCCGAGGTTGCGCTTGATGGCGTGACGCTCGTCACCGGTGAGGCCGTCGCGCGATTTCCACAGCGCGATGTCGGCCTGCATCGATACTTCGGTCGGCATCCAGTGGTTGTTGCAACCGGCGAGATATTTTTCCCAGGCCCAGCGATATTTGAGCGGCAGGAGCTGGTTGACGTCGGCGCGGCAGTTGATCATCGCCTTGTCATCGACCGAGACGCGGCCGCCCTCGCGATCGATCATGTCCAGGCCGGTCGCCGGGCCGTTGCTGGCTGGGGAGGGCGCGGCCGTGTTGCGGGTGGGGGTGTCTGACCAGTCGAGCATTTGGCTATCCTGAAAGGGTGTTGAGCAGCACCTCGCCGCCACTTGCGCAGTGCGGCGGGCGCGTTGATCCGGTGGTGATTGGATGGTCGCGGCGAACGCGGCCATCGCGTCTCGTCAAAGCGGCGTTACTGGCACGCCTCGCATTCGGGATCGTTGATCGAGCAGGCGATTGCGCCGCTCAGATCCGGTGTACTGAGCGCGCTGTTCGGCACGATGATCGGCGCATTCAGCATGGCGGGCGCTGCCGCCGCGACCGCGTTGAGCTTGCCGTCGGTCCCCTTCAGCGTCGATTTCTCGACATGGCTCGCCGAGCGCGAGCGCAGGTAGTAGGTGGTCTTGAGACCGCGCTGCCACGCCAGGCGATAGAGGGAATCGAGCTTCTTGCCGGACGGATTGGCGATGTAGAGATTGAGCGACTGCGCCTGGTCGATCCATTTCTGGCGGCGCGCGGCGGCCTCGATCAGCCAGTCGCTGTCGATCTCGAAAGCGGTCGCATAAAGCGTCTTGAGATCGTCGGGCACACGGTCGATGGCGCCGAGGCTGCCGTCGAAATATTTGAGGTCGGAGATCATCACCTCGTCCCACAGGCCGCGCTCTTTCAGGTCGTGCACGAGGAAGGCGTTCACGACGGTGAACTCGCCCGACATGTTCGATTTGACGTAGAGATTTTGATAGGCGGGCTCGATCGACTGCGCGACGCCGCAGATGTTCGAGATCGTCGCAGTCGGCGCAATCGCCATCACGTTGGAGTTACGCATGCCGCTGGCCTGGACGCGCACGCGGAGGGCGTTCCAGTCCATGGTCGATGAGCGATCGAGCGCGAGTGTGCCGCGTGAGGATTCCAGAAGCGCGATGGAATCGATCGGCAGCACGCCCTGGCTCCAGAGCGATCCGGCGAAGCTCGGATAGCGACCGCGTTCCTCGGCAAGGTCGACCGAGGCCGAGATCGCGTGGAAGGAAATCGCCTCCATGCTGGTGTCGGCAAAGGCGACGGCCTCCTGCGACGCATAGGGAATGCGCAAGACGTGCAGCGCATCCTGAAAGCCCATCAGGCCGAGGCCGACCGGGCGGTGGCGGAGGTTCGAACGCCGCGCTTCGGGGATGGTGTAGTAATTGATGTCGATCACGTTATCGAGCATGCGCATGGCGATGCGCACGGTCTCGCGCAGCCGTGCCTGATCGAGGCCCTGCGGCGTGACGTGATTGAGCAGGTTGATCGAGCCGAGGTTGCAGACCGCGACTTCATCGTCCGAGGTGTTGAGCGTGATCTCGGTGCAGAGGTTCGAGGAGTGGACGACGCCCACATGCTGCTGCGGCGAGCGGAGGTTGCACGGATCCTTGAAGGTGATCCACGGGTGCCCGGTCTCGAACAGCATGGTCAGCATCTTGCGCCACAGGTCGGTCGCGCGCAGGCGCTTGAACACGCGCAGCTCGCCGCGCTCGGCCTTCGCCTCGTAGTGCGCGTAGCGTTCGGCAAAGGCCTTGCCGAACAGGTCGTGCAGGTCGGGCGTTTCATCCGGGGAGAACAACGTCCATTCGGCATCAGCCTGCACGCGCTCCATGAACAGGTCCGGCACCCAGTTGGCGGTGTTCATGTCGTGGGTGCGGCGGCGGTCGTCGCCGGTGTTCTTGCGCAGATCCAAGAACTCTTCGATGTCGACGTGCCAGGTTTCGAGATACGCGCAGACCGCGCCCTTGCGCTTGCCGCCCTGGTTGACTGCGATCGCGGTGTCATTGGCGACCTTCAGGAACGGCACGACGCCCTGCGACTCGCCATTGGTGCCCTTGATGTGCGCGCCGAGGCCGCGCACGCGGGTCCAGTCGTTGCCCAGGCCGCCGGAGTATTTTGCCAGCAGTGCGTTGTCCTTGATCGCCTTGAAGATGCCGTCGAGATCGTCGGCGACGGTGGTGAGGAAGCACGACGAGAGCTGCGGGCGCTGCGTGCCGGAATTGAACAGCGTCGGCGTCGAGGCCATGAAGTCGAAGGAGGACAGGAGATTGTAGAATTCGATGGCGCGCGTCTCGCGGTCGATCTCGCGCAGGCTGAGGCCCATCGCGACACGCATGAAGAACGCTTGCGGCAGCTCGATGCGCTTGCCGTGGCTGTGCAGGAAGTAGCGGTCGTAAAGCGTCTGCAGGCCGAGAAACTGGAAGGCGAGGTCGCGCTCCGGCTTCAGCGCTGCGGCGAGCCGGGACAGGTCGAAGCGGCCGAGCTCGGCATCGAGCAGGTCGGCCTTGATGCCGGCCTTGATGTAGGCCGGAAAATAGTCGGCATAGCGCGTCGCCATGTCGGCCTGCGAGGCCTCGGTCGCTCGGCCGTGCACGGTGGAGAGCACCTCGGCGCGGAGCTTGTCGAGCAGGAGGCGCGCGCTGACGTAAGCGTAGCTTGGCTCCTGTTCGATCAGCGTGCGTGCGGCCATGATCGCGGCGAGCGACAGCTCGTCCCGGCTGATGCCGTCGTAGAGATTGCGCCGCGTCTCGTTCAGCACCAAGGTTGCCTCGACCCCGGCAAGGCCGTGGCAGGCCTCATCGACGATCATCGCGAGGCGGCCATTGTCGAGCGGCACGCGGCTGCCGTCGGGCTGGGTGACATGCAGCACCTGCGTCGGCGCGTGCCCGGTGGCTGACGTCGCCTTCTCGGCGCGTTCGCGCGCGCGCTCCTCGCGATAGAGCACATAGGCGCGGGCGATCTTGTGGTGTTCGCTGCGCATCAGCGCGAGTTCGACCTGGTCCTGCACATCCTCGATATGAACGGTGCGGCCCTCGCCATGGCGGCGCATCAACGCAGCGACGACCTCGTTCGTGAGCGCCTCGACGCTGTCCCGCACCCGGCGCGAGGCGGTGGCGGAGTTGCCCTCGACGGCGAGAAAGGCCTTGGTCATCGCCACCGCGATCTTGGCGGGGTCGAATGCCGACACCGTGCCGTTGCGGCGGATAATTTTGTAGGCCGGCTCGCTCGGCGACTGGGCGCCGGCAGGCGAGCGCAATGCGGCGTCGTGTGGCGCGTGGCGCAGAGCGTGTGATTCAGTGGAAGCGGACATCGGCAGACCCCCGTGAGATGCGTATGGCGAAGCCGGGGGGAGAATGCAGACGAACGCCGCCCACCGCCGGATGACCGGCAACGATGAGCCTGCGACCGCCGGGACACCCCGCCCGTGGACGTTTTGAACTTGGCGCGGATGAATTCGAGAGGCCGCCTTGGGGCACCTCTCCAACACATCACGCCGGCGTCACGGCAGGTTTCCTGGCTCGCGGATCACGGTTGCTTCCGGCCTTCCCAGTGCGCAGGGCACCAGTGGCGAACTCGAAAGCGACTAGCCGCATACAGTTGCGGGGGCAGCTCCGGCCTTGCCGCTGTCAGGCGGCGCACCGGATTCCCTCTTAGCCACAGAATCTTGCGACTCAGTGGCACCGAGACGACTACAGCTAGTAGTCTTGCACGGCTCGATGTCAATAACTTGCGGGCGGCTTATTCAATGAATCTCGTCCCTGCGCGCCAGCAGCGCCTTCAGCTTGTCGATCGAGAAGGCCGGGTCGCGGGCGACCTTGAGGATCGGTTCCTCCTGCCGCGCGCATTGCTCGGCGGCTTCCGGGAGGCGGGCGGCGACATCGTGCGGAATGACGATCGCGCCATGCAGGTCGGCGTGGATCAGGTCGCCGGAACGGACCGTCATGCCGGCGACGCGGACCGCGCCGCCGAACGAATCGAGATGGACATGGGCATGTGAGGGACCGATCATCCCGGCGAGGGCCTGAAAGCCCGGCGCCCATTGCGGAATGTCGCGGATCGAGCCATCCGTGATGACGCCAAGTGCGCCGAGCGCCTTGTGCAGCGCGCTGTGGACCTCGCCCCAGAACGCCCCGAAGCCGGCCTGCGCGCCGTCGAGATCCTGAATGACGCTGATGCGCGGGCCCTCGCCGGAGCCGACATATTCGTAATAGGCGAGGCGGTGCGCGGCGGCCTCCGCCGGGGTGTGCGGCGACGGAGCGGTGGCGCGGATGGTGGCGGTGCGGGCATAGCCGACGATCGGCGGCAGATCCGGGAACGGGCAGACCAGCGGTTTGGTGGTGAAGCCGATCAGCCGGCGCTGCGGCGCGACGAGCTCCATCGCATTGCAAATCGTCGGGGTGTCATAGCGGCCGAGGGCTTCGAGGATCGACGGCGACAGGGGCAGGGAAACGGAATCGCTCACGTAGGACCTCCCATTTGCAGAGCCGGATTGGTTCCGGCTTTTGTTGCTCGGTCCACAATGCCGGTGCGCGCCCCCTCGGGCAAGACCAGTCGGGCAGGGCGGCAGTGTGCGGAGCTGTCAGGCCAGCCCCGCGCAGGTCCGCGGGATCAGCGGACGATCGGGCCGCTCGGCCCCCGCGAGGGCGGGACCACGATGCGGTCGTTCGGCACCCGGACGATCGGGCCCGCCGGGATCCGTTGCCCGGTCGAAGGCTTGGTGCCTGCAGGCATACCGGGGCGCGGATACGGGCGCGTCTGCGGCGGCATGCGTGGCGGCATCCGCCCCGGCGGCATGTAGACCGGCGGGGCGCGGCGTTGCGGCGGCACAAAGACCCCCAGCGGGCCGCGATAGATCACCACATCGTCGTCGTAATAGGGGGGCGGCACCGGGCCGGGCGGCGGGCGGCGGTCGGTCTGCCGTGTCGGCGGCGGCTTGGCGGCCTGCTTGCGCGGCGGCGTCGCCGCCGGCGCCGGCGCTGGGGGAGGAGCCGAGCACGAACAGGTCGGGCCGAGCGCGGCCAGCGCCAGCGCTGCATCCGGCTCCGGCGAGCGGCGTCTGACGCGCTCCTCGAGGCGGCGCGCGGTCGGGGCGAGATCGCTCGATCCATAGGCGGCGAGGAAGCGCTGATAGCCGATGGCGGTGTTGGTCAGCGTCGCCAGTTGCCACGCCTCCATCTCCTGGCGGCGGGCCAGCACGCTGCGCACTCGCGGCGCCATCGGCGACTGCTCGAACGCCGCGACGAAGGCCTCATAGCCCGCAACGTCGTTTTCGCTGATCACGAGGTCATAGGCGGCCTGCGGCGGCATGTCCTTCAGGCGCTTCCGCCACTCGTCGACGGAGGCCTTCGCGGCGGCGGCCTCGGCTGTTTTGGCCGGGCTCTCGCCGCCGAAGAAATTGAAGCTGTCGGTGAGGGACGAGCTGTCCCACGGCACCTGGCGGCCTTCAGTCGCCTGATTCACCGACACGCGCACGCGCTTGAAGGCTTCTTCGATGGTGAGGCCCGGCTCGCGCGCCACTTTCAAGAGGGCGGTGGTGTAGGGCGAATTCTGGCCGGTGCCGTCCTCGGCTTCGGCGCCGGGCGAGGTCGAATAGGAGATGAAGGTGCCGGCCGCGCCGGTCTTGGCGTCGACCATGGCAAGCCCCTGGCCGGCGGCGCTGCGCACCTCGGGGAAAGGATTGTTGCGGCAGGCGTCGAGCAGGACGATCCGCATCCGGCTGGGTACCGAGGTCAGCGTGTTCAGAAGGTCGTTGAGGCGCACCGCCTGCAGCGGAATGTCGGCCTCGCGTTTCGGATCGACATCGACCGGAATGAGATAGTTTTCGCCGTCGACCTGAATGCCATGACCGGCGTAAAACACCAGCGCGACCGTTTCCGGCCCCTTGGATTGAATCTTTGAGGTGAACTCGCTGACGCTCTGGCGCAGGTCATATTGCGTCAGGTCCGAGGCAGTGGAGACGTCGAAGCCCGCGTCAGAGAGCATCTGCGCCATCGCCTTGGCGTCGTTGGCCGGGTTCGGCAGCGGTGCGACCGCACGATATGACGATTGGCCGATGACCAGGGCGAGCCGTTCGGCCGCGGTGGCGGAAGTGCCCGCGGTCAGGGGAGCGGTGATCGCGACCATGGCGACAAGCATGGCGCTGACAAGATGACGCCGCATCGTACACCTCAATCGAAGGTCAGGATGAATTGGATCAGGCCCAATCCGATCATGCTTGAATCCGTCCGCAAATCAAACAGCGGCGCGACGGCTGATCGCCAGCGCCGAACGGAATGTGCGTTGGTCTCAAACGAAAGGCGGGCGGTTCAAACGCGTTGAACCGCCCGCCTGAGATTGTCTTGTGTTGTTGCGCCCAGATCAGAAGCTGCGCGCGATCAGCCGGTTGAGCCGCGCGGTGAACGCGGCCGGATCGTCCGGCACTTCGCCTTCGAGGATATAGGCCTGATCGAGCAGAAGCGCCGAGATGTCGGCGACGTCCTCGAGACGCTCGCCCGTCTTTGCGGCCGCGATCGCCTTGACAAGCGGGTGCGCCATGTTGAGCTCGAGGACGGGCTTCGACAGACTGCCCTGGCCGCTCTGCGCCAGCATCCGCTCCAGCATGCGGTCGGGGCCGAAGCCGCGGGAGACGAGGCAGGATGCGCTGTCTGTCAGGCGCTGCGAGGCGCGGACATCCGACACCCGCTCGCCGAGGCTTTCCTTCACCGCCGCGATCACCGCGGCATCGTCCGCGGTCGAGGCCGGCGGCTTGGCGGCCTCGTCGGTGAGCGGCACCAGGCTGAAATCGACGTCGCCGTGGCTGAGGGACTTGAGCGGCTTGCCCTCGAATTCGAGCGGGGCGGAGGTCCAGAAGGCGTCGACGGGATCGGTCAGCAGCAGCACCTCGATGCCGCGCGCCTTGGCGGCTTCGAGCTTGGGGTTGGACTGCAGGCGCGCCATGCTGTCGCCGACGAGGTAATAGATCTCGGTCTGGTTGGGCTTGAGGCCCGCGACATAGTCCTTGAGCGTGCGGTTCTCACCGGCGGTCGAAGTGAAGCGCGTCAGCTTCAAAAGCTGTTCGCGGCGGGCGAAATCCTCGTAGATGCCTTCCTTCAGCACCGAGCCGAAGGCATCCCAGATCTTGCCGAAGGCCTCGGCGTCGCGCGTGGCGAGGTGCTCGAGTTCGGTCACGACGCGGTTGCCGAGCGCGGTGCGGATCTGCGCCAGCTGCGGGTTGTTCTGCAGCATCTCGCGGGAGATGTTGAGCGGCAGGTCCTCGCTGTCGACCACGCCGCGCATGAAACGCAGATAGGATGGCAGCAGGTCGGCGTCGGCGGTGATGAAGACGCGGCGGACATAGAGCTTGACGTGGCCCTTGCGCGACGGCTCGAACAGGTCGAACGGCCGCTGCGACGGCGCGAACAGCAGCACGGCATAGGACTGGCGGCCTTCCGCCTTGTAGTGCAGCGTCAGGGCCGGCTCGTCATAGCCGTGGCTGATCGCCTTGTAGGCCGCCGAATAGTCTTCCGGCTTGAGTTCGGATTTCGGCCGCTGCCACAGCGCGCTGGCGCTGTTGATCTGGCGCGGCTCCTTCTCCTTCTCGATGAGCTCGATCGGAAACTGGATATTGTCCGAATAGGCCGAAACGATGCGCTCGATCTCGTGGCTTTCGAGATAGCGCTTGGCGTCGTCCTTGAGGTGCAGGACGATCTCGGTGCCGCGCGCCACGCGCGCCGCCTGCGCCTCGTCGGCATTGGCGATCTCGAAGCCCGCGCCGCCGGACGACGACCAGACGAAGGCTTCGGTCTCGCCAGCGTGGCGGCTCGTCACCGTGATCTTGTCGGCGACCATGAACGCGGCGTAGAAGCCGACGCCGAACTGGCCGATCAGGTTGGCGCTTTCCTTGCTTTCGTTGATGCGCTGGATGAAGGCGCGGGTGCCGGAGCGGGCGATGGTGCCGAGATTGTCAATCAGCTCCTGCCGCTCCATGCCGATACCGGTGTCGGCGACGGTCAGGGTGCCGGCCTCGGCATCGGGGGTGATGCGGATCGTCAGCGGCCCGCCATTCTCCAGCAGGGACGGGTTGGCGATCGCCTCATAGCGCAGCTTGTCGCAGGCGTCGGAGGCGTTGGAGATCAGTTCGCGCAGAAAGATGTCGGTTTCGGAATAGACGGAGTGCACCATGAGGTGCAGCAGGTCGGCGACTTCCGCCTGGAACGGCTGCGTGGTCGCGTGGGTCTCGGTTTTGGTTTCGGCAGTCATATCGGTCTCTCGCTAGTCCCGGAACACTCGGCCCGATATAGCGCGCAAACCACGCGCTGCAAGGCGCGGCGGCGAGAAGCCGTTCGGAAGGGGCGGCGCGGTCAGAGCCGCGACAGCGAGGTATCGAGCCCGATGATGTGCGCGAGCGTCTGCACCTCGCGCCTCTGGTCCTCGCGCAGCCCCTTCAGGAAAGGCAGGGCGGCAGTTCTCAGCCGCTGGAGTTCGGCGCTCGCCGGATCGAGGGTCACCGTCTGGCCGCGCTTGGCCTCTTTGGTCTTTTTGGCATGGAGGCGGATGACGTCGTGCAGCGCGGCGACAACGGCCGGCCAAAGCTTCTCCTGCGCCGGCGTCAGCTTCAGGCGCGTCTTGATGCTGGCGATCTGCGCGTCGTTGAGCAGCGGGTTGCGCAGGTCGGAAAGCGATGGCGCGCGCGGCGCCTGCGTCGGCGGCACCACCGGGTAGGGCGTCGGGGTGAAGTGCAGCGGCGGCTTCTCGAAGGCATCGAAGCTCGCGCGCAAAATATCTGCGGGGCTCGCAGGTGCTTCCTCGAGCAGCATCGAATACCGACGCTCCAGCGTCAGGCCGAGCCGGTCCTCCTTGGCCTCGCGGTTGGGATGGAATTCGACATCAGCCTTCGAGGATCGGTTGGCCGCGGGATGGATCTGCACCGATACCGCTGCGGTCGACGGCGGGATTGCGCCGGCAAAAAAATAGACGCCCGCTGCCGCGCCAATGGCGACAACGCCGGCGAGCATCAGGATCTTGAGACCGACTGCGATCCTCTCCTCCTCGAATTCATCAGAGGTCGGAATAGTTTAGCACTCCCGCAGCCTCGCCCGAAGAGTAGACGAGGACGGTGCCGCAGCGCCAGCTTTTTTGCGGATGCGCTTACCGGCGGGTTTCCCGGCAGCCTGCGGCCTTGGCATCGTCCACCGAGCAGAACCAGCGGGTTCCCTTGGCGATGTCCATCTTGATCTTGGCGTACCAGCGGCTGTGCGGCTGATGATAGATGCAGTAGCCCGACCGATTGACGTTGCCCTTGATGCGGCAGCCCGGCGAAGGCGGGTGGCTGCCGGACGCGGAGGCCATGAGCGGCAGCCGGGCGCTTTCCGGCGCGTGGAAGGCGCCGAGCAGCGGCGCTTTCTTGTTGCGCACCCGCCAGTCCCATGGGGCAAAGAACGAGCCGGCCCAGATCCCGGCGCGGGCCTTGCGGGCCTCGGCCTCGTCCGCCTGATAATTGGCCGCGGCCTGTGTGTCGACGCGCGTCGCCCGCGTGAAGGCGAGCGCCCAGCCACTGCGCACCATCCATTTCTGGATGTCTTCGCCCTTGACCTCACAGCGCGCCAGCGCGCGGCCGAAACGGTCGTTGCGGGTCGACTGGCAGGTCCAGGGCAGATCCTTCGTTCGTTGGGCGAGCGCGTCACGCGCCGCGATCCCGCAGGTCCACTGCTCGCCCTTGGCGTTGAGGCAGAGCTGATCGATGCTCGGCGCATCGATGCCGAGCAGGCGGATGCGGCGGCCGCCGATCTGGATGCGGTCGCCCTCCGCGATGGTCGGCACGCCGGATATCTCGGCGCTGATCGCCTGCGTCGCCGGCGCGAGGCTGAGCACCACGAGGGCGGCGGTGATGGCGCTGAAACGGGCATACTGGTTCATCGGACGGAGTTCCGTCTGGGAACGAAAGCGCCAGCAAGTCGGGGAAATGTGGTTCCAATGCGGCGGCGCTTCAAATTCGTCGTCACGGTGCCGGGCGCACGCCGGCGGTGACCGAGCGGCGCGCCAGCGTCAGGCCCATCAGCACGAAGGCCGATGTGACTTCCGGTCCGCCGACCAGAATGCGCGTCGGCGTCTTCATCTTGTTCCACTCATAAGCCTTGAACGGGGCGCGCCGGCCGCCTTCGCCGTATCGCACGGCGATGGTCTGGAGCGGCGCGCTGAAGGCGGCGGGCGCTGCGCCGAGATGGCCGAGCGCGATTAGCGCAAGCGCGGCATCAAACGTGTTCATCTCGCGCGTGATCAGCTCGTCCTGAACGTAGGACAGCACATGCAGGCGGATCTCGGCAAACGCGCCGGTGGGATCGATCGCCTTGAGTGCCGGTGTCGGCAGCGCGCGATAGGCCGCATAACAGCGGCCGAAATAGGCGCAGTAAAGCTCGGGCAGGTAATAGATATGCGAGCGCGGATCGGCGAAGGCGCCGGACAGGACGAGGCGGCGCTGAAACGCGATGATCTTGCGGACGGCATTAAGGCGCGCCGGCGTTTCGACGATCTGCCAGCGCGCAAGATTGCGAAAGCAGGCGTCGAGCACGTCGAGATTCAATGTCGGATCGAGATCGTTGCCGTAAGGCCGGTCGCCGTCGAGATTGTCGATCCAGGTCACGATGCCGCCGTCGTAGTCGAGGTGATCGTTTAGCGGCACGGTCACCATGGGCTGGTTGTCGCGGTCGCTGACCTGCAGGCCTGCGTAAAAGTCGATCATCGGCTGGCTCAGCAGCGGATGGATGATGCCGGCCTGCGTCGCCGCCGAGATCGAACAGGCGGTGGTGTCGCAATCGGGCACGTAAAGGCCGAAGCCGAGGTTCTGCTTGATCTGCGTGAAGAAGCGGCTGAAGCGCGGATGCGGCGGCGGCGCGAGCGCGGTGACGACGTCGAACAGCCCGCCATTGCGGCCGCGCACATGCTCGCGGCTGGTCGTGAGGCAAAAATCGGCCAGCGCCGAGATCACGCGCCGGCTGGCGGAAGCGGTGCGCGGCGATGCCAGGCCGGAGTCGATGAAGCTCAGCAGGGCCTCGATGAAGAAGGCATCGTAATAGGCCGAGCGGTGGCGGATCTGCATCGGCTGCCACATCTCCTCGGCGATGCCGCTCCATGGCGGGTTGATGACGTCCTTCAGCGTGGAGCGGGCGATGAAGACGCGGGCGAGGTTGAACAGCAGCGTCGAGTTCTTGTACTCGCGCGCGTTCAGCCCGTTGAGCGCGGCGGTGAAGTCGCGGCCGCGAATGTCGGGATCGCCGATCAGGTTGAAGGCCGCATAGGCCGGAATGAAGCCGTGGCGATCAAAGGTTTTGAGCAGGTGCTCGCCGCAGGCGACGATGATGCTGTCGATGGTGCGCTCGGTCGGCGGAGCGCCCGGCGATCTCACGGCCTTCGGGCGGGGATGCGCGAGCCCGATGGTGTCGACGAGCGCGGCAATCGGCGCGGCGATCGCCTGCCAGTCCGGCCGGTCGGCATCGCGGGCCTGCCGGATGGCGCTCGCGATCGCATCGAACCGTGACGCCTCGCGCAATTCGGCAAGCCCGGCCTTGCGAAGCAGCGGGCGCAGAATCGGATTGCCCAGAGCGGTCTGATAGAATTTTCGCAGGTGCGGATTGCCGCCGCGCCCGTCGCGCAAAATCGGATCGCAGATGTCGTAAAGCGAAGGCCCGTCCTTACGCGCAGTCAACGAGCGCAAGGCGGCAGTCGAAAGCTGGCTGACGATCATCAATCTGTTCCGGCTGTCTGGAAGAACCTGCCTCCCGGAGGATCGCTGGCGAGACGGGAGGCGGCGAGTTTCAGGCTGATATTTTCAAGGCTGTCCGGTCCTCTGAGACCATCAGGAGTATACGCGCGAGACCAATGTGATTTTGGTCACAATGTTCCATCCAAAATTTGGCGATGATCGTGGCATGAAACCCGTCCGAGCTAAATAGCTTCGGACCCGTTCGGGACGTTGCCATGCCTCGAAAATTTGCCATCACATCAATCCGAAGCCCCAATCGCCGACGGAACCTTCGCCGGACTTGCTACCTCTGCGCGGTGGTTGTCGGCGTGTCGGCCAACAAAAAGACCGCACGCATGAGGCGCCAGAAAACGGGGCTTATCGAGGCCTGCAAGCGCGTGTTCGACAAGGCGGATTCGCCGAGAATGGCGGCGAAGGAAGAAATAATTGATCGCGCCCCGCCGTAAATAGCGCACAATTTATCGGCAGGGAGCGCGGCAGCTATGATTGTGCAGGCGCATCGGGCTGGCGTGCGCCCCGCGGGATGATTTTCATCAGATGCCATTCTCAAAGTTCCTTCACACCAGGCGGCGGATCGTCAGCGCCGGAAGTGCCTTTGCGGTTCTGGTCACGCTCGGCCTCGGCGCCCACGCGGCGCGGAACGCGCGCCACGAGCAGCCGGCCCGGCATGCAGTGGTGACGCCCGACCATGCCGCCACGCCAACGAGCGCGGACCGCCTTGCTCTGATCATCGGCAACAGCGCCTATCCGGATGCGGACGCGCCACTGGCCCAGCCCGTGAACGATGCGCGCGCGCTGGCCGCGCAGCTCCGGGGCCAGGGCTATGACGTGCAGGAAGCGGAGAACGCGACGAGGGCCGAGACCGAAGCTGCCATTGCGAGGATCGAGCGAAAGATCACGCCGCAGTCGGTCGTCGTGATCTATTTTGCCGGATATGGTGTGCAGTCCGGTTCCGACAATTTCATGATTCCAGTCGATGCCGCGATCTGGAAGGAACGGGACGTGCGGCGCTCCGGCATCAACATCACGGCGATGCTGAAGGGCTTCCAGCACAAGGGCGCGCGCGCCAATGTCGCGGTGATCGACGCCTCGCGGCGCAATCCCTATGAACGCCGCTACCGCAACTATTCGCGCGGCCTTGCGCCGATCGAGGCCGCGAAGAACACCATCGTCGTGTCATCCGCCGCACCGGGGTCGGTGCTCGATGATGCGAACGGCAAGCACAGCCTCTTGATGGAAACGCTGCTCGCGCAGCTCGGATCGAACGGCGAGAACGCCGAGGCGATGTTCGCCAGCATCCGCAGCGAAGTCTCAGGCAAGACAGATGGGCAGCAGCTGCTGACAATTACTTCGACATTGCCGGACGATGTAAAGATTGCTTCCGACCGGATGGCCGAGAAGCGCAGCTGAGTTTCAGTTGGAAGCGACTTTTGATCGGTGAGGATCAGTGCAGGGATGCGCTGTCGCGTGGCCGGCCGATCGGGCGGGGGATCGGCGGGCTGGTTGTTTCCAGCAACAGGTTGCTCATCCGCGTTTCGCCGAGCGCGGTCATGAAGCTCGCCACCCAGTGATGGATCGTGTTGGCGCGCAGCTTCTGCATCATCGCTTCATACCGCATCCGCCGCTCCGCCAGCGGCAGGTTCAGCGCAACCGCCATGGTGCGGGCCATCTGGTCGGTGTCGTGCGGATTGATCAGGAGAGCCGCGTCGAGCTCGATAGCCGCGCCGGCGAATTTCGATAGGATGAGAACGCCGGGGTCTTCCGGGTTCTGCGCGGCGACATACTCTTTCGCCACAAGGTTCATGCCGTCGTAGAACGGCGTCACAATGCCGACCTGCGCGGTGCGATAGAAGCCCGACAGCACCACCTGGCTGAAGCCGCGATTGAGATAGCGGATCGGCACCCAGTCGACTTCGCCGTGGCGACCATTCACATCGCTGACGAGTTTTGCCAGCGCGTCCTGCAGCGAGCCATAGGCCTCGATCGTGCCGCGCGACGGCGTTGCGATCTGCAGGAACGAGACCGCGCGACTGAGCTCCGGATGCTGCGTAAGCATGCGGTCGAATGCCGAGATGCGGTTGATCAATCCCTTGGAGTAATCGAGCCGGTCGACGCCGATCGCAAGCTTGCGGCCATCGAGGCTTTTGCGCAGCCGCGACACTTCCGGGCGAAGCACGGCCTTTGCGGCCTGTGTCGCGAAGGCGTCGACGTCGATGCCGATCGGAAATGCCGCGAGACGCGAGACGCCATAGGGCGACGTGACGCGGCCGTTCTTGACGACGAGACCAAGTTCGGCCCGGAGATAATTAGTAAAATTCGCGCAGTCGGTCTGGGTTTGAAAGCCGATCAGATCATAAGCGAGCATCCGCTGCACGAGCTCGCGGTGATTGGGCACGCCGCGGACGACGCCGGGTGCGGGCCACGGCGTGTGCAGGAAGAAGCCGATCGGCTGGCGGATGCCGAGCTCGCGCAGTTCCGCGCCAAGCGCGAGGAAATGATAATCCTGAACCCACAGCACGGTCTCGTCAGTGCAGAACCGCAAGAGGGCACGCGCCATGAACGCGTTCACTTCGCGATACGAATTGTAGTCTTCCTGCGATGTGCGGATGAGGTCGACGCGTGAATGCATCGCCGGCCATAGCGCGGAGTTGGCGAAGCCTTCATAGTACCCGCCATAGTGCGCTGCCGGCAGGTCGAGCAATGCCAATGCTCCCGCACCGACAGGCTCGATGTGAGCGAACGCATTGCGATTGGCATTGTCGAGAATTTTTCCGCTGGACCCGACCCAGATCCCGCCCGACTGTTCAATGACGGGGAGCAATGCCGCCGCCAATCCGCCGGTCATTGGTTCGTTGCTCTTTGCGCGGGCTACGCGGTTCGAGACAACTACGAGATTCACGGATCACCTCCAGGTTGGCACGATAAACAAATCGTCCATCACTTTTGTTCCTGCTTTGTAATAAACTTCACGCAGGAAACGATCGAAGGTTGCGATGCATCATGCATTTCAAGCAACCGCGAAGTGAGACAGGCACGCAGGTGGGCGCACCAAAGACACGCCGCAGCTGCGGCGATCGAGGTGCGCCAGCATGAAGACGCTTGGGCGATGAGTCAAATGCTGAAGAAGGTTTTTGGAATTTTCGGCTGCCGATGCAGCCTCAGAGCGCGGTCACGGTGAGCTTGCCGCCGTGCGCTTCGGCAACCGTCACGCGGCTTCCCGCAGGCGTGTCCGGCCCGATGATGCGCCAGACGGTGTCGTCGATCCGCAACGTCCCGACACCGTCGACGATCGGCTTTTCAAGCGTGAAGACGCGGCCGATCAATGCATCGGCGCGGCGATTGAGAAAGTCGTGATCCGACGCCCGCTCGGGGCGCTGCGCGAATCGCCGCCACAACGGCACGGCAGTGATCGCGAACGCCGCGAACATCAGAATCTGGATCTGCCACGACCAGTCGATGACGAAAGACAAGAGGCCAACGAGCAGCGCCGCAAGACCGAGCCAGAACAGAAAGACGCCGGGCACGATCAGTTCGAGGCCGAACAGGATGAGCCCGGCGATCAGCCAGTTCCATGTGCCCAGCGTGGTCAGCAGCTCCGACATCGCATCTACCTGTCAGATGAGCCCGGCGATGTAGTCGGCACCGTGGCCGTGCGGCGCGCCGCGGCAGCGGACGGCGCTGCTTTTTCGCCGAACGTCGCCTTGGCTATCTCGCCGATACCCGCGAGCGAGCCGAGCATGCCGGTGGCCTCGAACGGCACCATGATAACCTTCTGGTTCGGCGAATCCGCAAGCTGGCCGAACGCCTTGATATAGCGATCGGCGACGAAATAGTTGAGTGCCGCGATGTCGCCCTTGGCAATGGCCTCGCTGACCATCTGCGTCGCTTTTGCTTCGGCCTCGGCGGAGCGTTCGCGGCCCTCGGCGTCGCGGAAGGCGGCCTCGCGGCGGCCCTCGGCCTGCAGGATCTGGGCCTGCTTGGCGCCCTCGGCGCGCAAAATTTCCGACTGCCGCTGGCCTTCGGCCTGCAGGATTTCGGCGCGCTTGACGCGCTCGGCCTTCATCTGCCGGCCCATCGCCTCGACGAGATCTTCCGGCGGCGCAATGTCCTTGATCTCGATGCGGTTGACCTTGAGGCCCCACGGCGCGACGGCGGCATCGACGACGCGCAGCAGGCGCTCGTTGATCTCGTCGCGATGCGACAGCACCTGGTCGAGGTCCATGGAGCCCATCACCGAGCGGATGTTCGTCATCGTCAGCGTCGTGATCGCTTGCGTGAGGTCGGAGACCTCGTAGCTCGCCTTGGCGGCGTCGAACACCTGATAGAACGTGACCCCGTCGACTGTGACCGTCGCATTGTCTTTGGTGATCACTTCCTGCTCGGGAATGTTGATCACCTGTTCCATCATGTTCACCTTGCGGCCGATGCGGTCGAGAAAGGGAACAATGAGATTGAGACCGGGCTCGAGCGTGCGGGTGAACTTTCCGAACCGCTCGACGGTGAGGTTGTAGCCCTGGGAGACGGTTTTGACCCCCGCGATCAGCGTCACGATGATTAGGAGCGCAAGGATGATGGCAAAGAGGTCGAAGCCGAACATTTGTCCCCCCGATAGGTTCAAGGCCGGTCGCTGGCGCGACCGGCCTTGAAGGTAGCACAGGCAGGGAACAGACGGCCACAGTTCCTTTGCGCCCGGAAGTTGCGGGCGCAGGATGCTACATCAGATCCAGCCGCCGAGTTCCCGCAGGACGTGGCGACGCAGCACCTCGATGCCCTCGTCGCTGTCGTTGAGGCAGGGGATTGCGGCAAATTCCTCGCCGCCGTTCTCCAAAAAGAAGCCGGCGTTTTCCATCGCGATTTCCTCGAGCGTCTCGAGACAGTCGGCGGCAAATCCCGGCGTGACGATGGCGAGGCGCTTGGTGCCGCTCCTGGCGAGTTCCTGCACGGTGACATCGGTATAGGGCTGGAGCCACGGATCGTTGCCGAAGCGCGACTGGAAGGTGAGCATCAGCTTGATGTCCGGGCCGAGCCGGGCCTGCAGCGCTGCGGTCGTTGCCGCGCATTGCTTCTGATAGGGATCGCCGAGGTCGATGTATTTTTGCGGCATGCCGTGGAACGAGGCCAGCACCAGTTCCGGCTTGAACGGCAGCGACGCAAGATGGCGCTCGATCGAAACCGCCAGCGCCTCGATATAGGTCGGATCCTCGTAATAAGGCGGGGCGATGCGGACGGACGGCTGTGCGCGCATATCGATCAGGGCGCGGAACGCTTCGTCGCAGACGGTGGCTGAGGTCGCCGCCGAATATTGCGGATAGAGCGGGACGATCAGCAGCCGGTCGCAGCCCTGTTCGGCGAGGGCATTGATCCGCGAGCGGATCGACGGGTTGCCGTAGCGCATCGCCCAATCGACGACGACGTTGTCGTGGCCCGCGAGCGCCGCGCCGATCTTTTCCGATTGCGAGCGGGTGATCGTGAACAGCGGAGATTCGTCTTTCTCCTTGTTCCAGATCTTTTGGTAGTCGAGCGCCTTGCTGCCCGGGCGCTTGCGCAAGATGATGCCGTTGAGAATGATTTTCCAGACCAGCCCCTGATCCTCGATCACGCGGCGGTCGGACAAGAACTCCCTGAGATAGACCCGCACGCTCGGGGCGTCGGCGCGGTCCGGCGTGCCGAGATTGACGAGCAAAACCCCGACGCGCTCGAGGGCGCGGGCCGGGGCGGGCGGGGTTGCGGCAGTGCTGAGAACATCGGTCATGGTGGTGATGGCTTCGCGCGGCAGCGGCAAGCTGTCAAGCTGCCGCCGCCGGTCTGTGTTGCTTCAGAAACAGGTGGTGCGCTCGGCGGCCATGTAGCCCAGCATCAAGGCGAGGCCGAAACAGGCCACCAGCGCCGCCGCGCCGAACTCGACCACGCGCACCAGCACGGTTCCGGTGCCGCGCCGCCCTGCGGCAACCCGACGCGCCAGCCCCTTGGCCGAGACGGCGAGAATGGCGAAACCGGTGACGGTCAGCGCAGTGCCAATCCCCATGACGAAGGTGGCGGCGATGCCGGCCAGGAACATGCCTTGGGCGAGCGCGAAGATCAGCACCAGGATCGCCCCGGAGCAGGGGCGGATGCCGACCGAGAGCACTGCGGTCAGGCCGTGGCGCCAACCGCCGGGGCCGGCGAGCTGGCTCGGGTCCGGGCCGTGCGAATGGCCGCAGCCGCAGTTTTCGTCATGGTGATGATGCGCGTGATCATGCCCATGCCCGTGGCTATGGCTATGGTGGTGATCGTGATGATGATCACGGTGGTGCTGCACGCTGACGTCGGCCGTGGCCCCAGCCATCGCGAGGCGCGGCGCCGGCTGGCCGATCGGCAGCGCGCGCCATAGCCCGCGGCCTTTGCCCCACATCAGCCGCAGGCCCACCACCATGATGAGCCCGTAGCTCAAAATCTCGATGACGCGCTCGGTGCTGCACATCGTCTGCGCGGTGACGTTCAGCAGCCATGCGCAGACGCCGACGATCATCACCGCCACCAGCGCCTGCAGCATCGCCGAGGCGAAGGACAGGACAATGCCGCGCCGGGCGGTTTCCTCATTGGCGACGAGGTAGGAGGCGATCACCGCCTTGCCATGGCCGGGGCCGGCGGCATGAAACACGCCATAGAGGAACGAGATGCCGAGCAGCGTCCAGACGGCGCTGCCGTCGTTGCGCGCGGCGCGGATGGTGCCGGACATCGCCCGGTAGAATTCCGCCTGCTTGGCCAAGAGCCAGGCGACGATGCCGTTGCCGGAGGTTTCGGCCGCCACCGCGGAGCCGCTCGGGCCTTTCGGTGCGCCGAACGGGCTTTGCGCGAGCGTTGCGGCGAAATGGCCGTCGATCAGCGCCATTACGACCAGCGCGCCGCCGAAGGCGAGGAGCAGGCGGCCTGCGCCGCCGGACCAGGCTGCCTTCATAGGCACTTGACCGTGATCTTGTTGGCGAACATCGCGCCGTAATTGTCCAGAGCGCCGCTGAGGAAGTCGTCCTCGGTGATCGGCGCCGAAGGCGCGGTGCCGCCCTTGGGGCGCTCGACCGCGACACCGCAGCCGCTCGGCGCGCCAACCAGCTTGATCGGATCAGCCTTGGCCAGCGAGAAATCGACGAAATAGGCCGGATCAAAGACTTCCAGCGCCAGCTCGCGCGTCTTGAACGGCGTCTTGAAGGGCAGGGTGAAGTGCAGCACCAGAGTCGAGTCCTTGTATTCGAGATAGTAGTCGACCGGCTCGTTGAAGCGCTGCTTTCTGCCGTCCGCCTTGGCGAAGGTGAAGAAGGCGTATTCCCTCAGCGACTCGACATTGGTCTGAGCCAGCGGGGCGAGTTCTTCGCGGGTGTAGACGCCCTTTTGCTTGGTCTCGATCCCCTGCAGGGCGTAGGTCGAGAACATGTCGTCGAACGTCCAGCTGTGGCGGACGCCGGTGATGGTGCCGTCCGCCGCATAGAGGAGCTCGCTGCTGGCTGTCACCCAGACATGCGGATGGGCCTGCGCCGCGTTGCCGCCGATCACGCCGGTCGCGGCAAGGCAAAGCGCGGCGAGGAGGAAGCGCGCGAGGCGGCCCATGTCAGGCGGCCTCGTCGGTGGCGAGCAGGCCGCGGCGGCGCAGGAGCGCGTCCGCTTCCGGTGCCCGGCCGCGGAATGCGACATAGGCCTCTTCCGGGTCGCGCGAGCCGCCGGACGAATAGATGAAGTCGTGGAGCTTCTTGGCAGTCGCCGGATCGAAAATGTCGCCGGCGTCCTCGAAGGCGCCGAAGGCGTCCGCGTCCATCACTTCCGACCACATGTAGCTGTAGTAGCCCGCCGCGTAGTGATCGCCCGAGAAGATGTGGGCGAACTGCTGCGGCCGGTGCCGCATCGCGATTTCGGCCGGCATGCCGATTTTTTCCAGTTCGCGCTTCTCGAAGCCGTGGACGTCCTTGCAATCGGCGGCCGGCTGGCTGTGGAACTCGAGATCGAGCAGCGCGGACGAGACGAATTCGACCGTGGCGAAGCCCTGGTTGAATTTTCGCGCGGCAAGGAACCGCTTCAAGAGGTCTTCCGGCAAGGCTTCGCTGGTCTGGTAGTGGCGGGCAAATTTTTGCAGCACTTCCGGGCGCTCCTGCCAGTGTTCGTAGAGCTGCGAGGGCAGCTCGACGAAATCGGTGAACACACTGGTGCCAGAAAGTGACGGATAAACGACATTCGAGAGCAGGCCGTGCAGCGCATGGCCGAACTCATGGAACAGGGTGCGGGCATCGTCCGGCGAGAGCAGGGTCGGCTCGCCAGCCGCGCCCTTGGAGAAGTTCATCACGTTGAGGATGAGCGGCGTGATCTCGGCGTCGAGCTTCTGCTGGTCCCGCAGCGAGGTCATCCACGCGCCGGAGCGCTTGGAGGATCGGGAGAAGTAGTCGCCGTAGAACAGCCCCTGATGCTGGCCCTCGGCATTGGTGACTTCCCACACGCGCACGTCGGGATGCCAGACCGGAATGTCGTGGCGCTCCGTGAAGGTGAGGCCGAACAGGCGGTTCGAGACGTCGAACGCCGCCTCGATCATGCCGTCGAGGGTGAGGTAGGGCTTGATCGCGGCATCGTCAAAATCGGCGCGGCGCTGGCGCAGCTTTTCGGCGTAATAGCGCCAATCCCACGGCGCGAGGGCGAAATTGCCGCCTTCCTCCTTGATCAGCTCCTGCAGCGCCTCACGGTCCTTGCTGGCGCGCTCGCGCGCCGGCGCCCAGACCTTTTCCAGAAGGCCGCGCACGGCTTCCGGCGTTTTCGCCATCGAATCGTCGAGCCGGTAGGCGGCGTAGTGCGGGAAGCCGAGCAGCTTGGCGCGCTCCTCGCGGAGCGCCAGAATCTCGCCGATGACGGCGTTGTTGTCGTTGCCGTTGGCGTTGTCGCCGCGCGCGATGAACGCCTTGTAGGCTTTTTCGCGCAAGTCGCGGCGGCTCGAGCTCTGCAGGAACGGCTCGACCGAGGAGCGCGAGAGCGTGACGATGGCCTTGCCGGGCAGGCCGCGCTCCTCCGCCATCGCCTTGGCGGAAGCGATGAAGCTGTCCGACAGGCCGGCGCGGTCGTCCTCGCCGAGCTCCATCGTCCAGGCCTGCTCGTCGCCCAGCAGATGGTGGCTGAAATGGGTGCCGAGTTCGGCCAGCCGCTCGTTCAGGGCGGCCATCCGCGCCTTTTCATCACCGGTGAGGCCGGCGCCGGCGCGGCGGAAATTCGTATAGGTGCGCTCCAGAAGCCGCATCCGCTCGCCGGACAGCTTGAGGCTGGCGCGCTCGTCATAGACCTTGGACACGCGGCCAAACAGCGCGGCGTTCATCAGGATCTGATTCCAGTGGCGGGCGAGGCGCAGCGCGACGTCGCCCTCGATTGCCAGCAGCTCGGGGTTCGAGTGCGCCGATACGAGGGCATGGAAGACTGCGGACACGCGGTTCAGCAGCGTGCCGGAGCGCTCGAGCGCGGTGATGGTGTTGTCGAAATCCGCCACCGACGGATCGTGCGTGATCGCCTCGACCTCGAGATTGTGGTCGGAAAAGGCCTGCGCCAGCGCCGGCAGGAAGTGCTCCGGCCTGATGGCGCCGAAAGGCGGCGTTCCGCACGGCGTCTCCCACGCGCGCAGCAGCGGGTTCTCCGCCAGTTGGAGTTCAGCGTCGGGAGGAAGCAGGTCGTTGGTCATGCGGTTGTCCGGTCTTCGCCAAGGTTGGCGGGTAATATATACTTGAACTGGTAATTTTTAATCCGGCTGCCCTTGATCCAAAGCGGCTTTTCGGGGAGATTGCCGGCAATTCTGTCCAGGCTACCCATTTGGGGGCCTCCCATACGCGAGACAATATGAGCGCGCAACCAGCCTCGCCGGGCGGCCGCACGGCCAACTGGCGCAACATTATTACGGTTCTGAGCGCGGCGATCCTGATCGGCGCCGAAGTGTTTGGCGCGGCATTTGCTGGCGGCTGGGCGTTCGCGATCCTGTTCGACCTCAGCGAGGCCACCTCCCATGTGCTGCAGGCGCTCCTCTTCCTGCTGGGCATGTATGTGATGTATCGCTTCATCCGCTCGGCGAGCCGGATCGAGCCGTTCTTTCGGCGCGGCTGAATATTTTTGAGTGCCTCCGGCGGCAGAAATCCGGAGGCATTGCGGCGTGTATCGGCGGCCTGAGGGTGCGCTAGTACTTCCCTCGCCATGATCCGCAAAAATCTTCCCCGCCGTTTCAAAAAGTCCTTGCGAAACGCGGGCGAAACTCCTATTTCCCGTTTTGCCCAATTTCGCACGTGCCTGTGGTCGTGTGTCAGTCGGTGGGTACCCGGACAAGAGGCCGGGCAGCCGCCAGGAAGCAAGAGTTCTCGTTTCGAGATAGCTTTGTTTCCTACGAAGAGTGATTGGCAGCCGGAGGCGAACCGGCGCATCCCGTCCTCAACGGGAGACGCGACTTAAAGCAACGACGGAGCGGGCTTTTTTGGTCTCTACCGGCTCTCCACAGGCCGGCCCGATAACCGAAGAGGCTTGTCCTTCATTGCCAGGCGTGCGGTAGGGGTAACCCTTACCAATCCACGGCATCACAGTTTGGTCTGACGGCTCTGCCGTGTCGCACTTCCATCGTGCGCATGGTGAGGCGTTGGGGCCGACGTCATTTGGACGATGTGTTCGTCCCGAAGCCGGATTGGGGGAACCCATGACTGATCGTATCCGTGAATTTCTCCGTGCCCGCCGTGACGAGGGTCGCGACACCGAGCCGTGCCTCGTGGTCGATCTCGATGTCGTGCGCGACAACTACCAGAGCTTCGCCAAGGCGCTGCCGGACAGCCGCGTGTTCTACGCCGTCAAGGCGAACCCGGCGCCGGAGGTGCTGACGCTGCTCGCCTCGATGGGCTCGTGCTTCGACACCGCGACCGTGCCGGAAATCGAGATGGCGCTGGCCGCGGGCGCGACGCCGGACCGGATCTCCTATGGCAACACGATCAAGAAGGAACGCGATATCGCGCGCGCCTATGCGCTCGGCATCCGTCTCTTCGCGGTCGATTCCACCGCCGAGGTCGAAAAGGTCGCGCGGGCCGCTCCGGGGGCCAAGGTTTTCTGCCGCATCCTGTACGATTGTGCCGGCGCCGAGTGGCCGCTGTCGCGCAAGTTCGGCTGCGATCCGGAAATGGCGGTCGAGGTGCTCGACCTCGCCAAGCGGCTTGGCCTCGAGGCGCACGGCATCTCGTTCCATGTCGGCTCGCAGCAGCGCAAGGTGAAGGCGTGGGACCGCGCGCTGGCGATGGCCGCGTCGGTGTTCCGTGATTGCGCGGAGCGCGGCATCAACCTTTCGATGGTCAATCTCGGCGGCGGTTTTCCGACCCGCTACCTCAAGGATGTGCCGCCGGTGGTGCAGTATGGCCGCGGAATATTCCGCGCGCTGCGCAAGCACTTCGGCAACCAGATCCCTGAGACGATCATCGAGCCGGGTCGTGGCATGGTCGGCAATGCCGGCATGATCGAGACCGAAGTCGTTCTGATCTCGAAGAAGAGCGACGAGGACGAGATGCGCTGGGTCTATCTCGACATCGGCAAGTTCGGCGGTCTCGCCGAGACGATGGGCGAGTCGATCCGCTACCCGATCCGCACGCCGCATGACGGCGCGGAGATGACGCCCTGCGTGCTCGCCGGCCCGACCTGCGACTCTGCGGACGTCCTCTACGAGAAGGTGCCGTATCCGCTTCCGGTGACGCTCGAGATCGGCGACAAGCTGCTGATCGAAGGCACCGGTGCCTATACGTCGACCTATTCGTCGGTGGCGTTCAACGGCATCCCGCCGCTGCGGACCTACCACATCTAAGTTGCGTCGCCGCCCTTCGGCGGAGCGACCTTGCACCAAGGGGAGCCGAACACGTTTCGGCTCCTGTTCGCTCATCCCGTTCAGATCAGTTGCTCAACGCTCCACGGCTGGAGCGGGGGACGGTGCGCCATGACCGATCTCGTCACGACCTCTCATTCGTCCGCAACCGCGAAGGCGCATGCCGCGCCGGCGTCGGCGCCTGTCGTGCTGCGTGCTGAACGCGCCAGCGATGTCGCTGCGCGCGAAGCGCTGCTCGACATTTGCTTCGGCGCGAACCGCCACGCGCGGACCTGCCAGCGGCTGCGTGACGGCCGCCGCCCGGCGGAAGGGCTTGCCTTCAGCGCGACGCGGCGCGGCCGTCTGATCGGCACGCTGCGGCTGTGGAACGTCAGCGCGGGCGAAGTGCCGGCGCTGATGCTGGGCCCGCTCGCGGTCGATCCGTCGTGCCGCGAGCTCGGCCTTGGCGGCGCGCTGATGACTCATGCGCTCAAGGTCGCGGCGAAGCGCGGGCACGGCGCCGTCGTCCTGCTTGGCGATGCGCCTTACTATGCGCGCTTCGGCTTCTCCGCCGCGAAGGCGAGCGGGCTCTATCTGCCGGGACCGTTCGAGCGTGAACGGCTGCTCGGTCTTGAGCTGCGCGAAGAAAGTCTTGCGCAGGCACGTGGCCTGATCATTGCGTCCGGTGTGCGCGACATCGCGCAGCCTGGTCGCGAGGCGCAGCAGGCGATCGTCGCTGCGTAAAAATCGTCTGGCCTTTCGATCTGCGTGACAGCGGTGCAATGCCCTGCGCCGCTGTCGCATGTTGCGAGCGGCCGGAATCATCGATCTGTCATGAACGAAACGGACGCTCGGGCATTTTTTCTTGCGTCGTGCAGGAGAGATTGTCGAAACCTGTCAGGCAGACGAGGCAATGGGGCGGGCCGCGTTGCTGCGACGCAAGGCCCGGAAAAATCAGGCAGCGCCCGCCGATATTGACTTTTTTGAAAACGGACTTAGTTTTACTTCATGTCGACTGTGCAGAAAGACCGTCTTTTTCTTCGCGCAGGTCACCTTCACAAAGGAAGGTAGCCCCGGCGGGCACGCGTTCGCGCCGTCCGGGGTCAGTTGTAGTTCCTTTCCCTTCAATTCAAGTTTTACTTGGCCTGGGGTTCAAACCCGGGATCGTTACGGCACAATGTGTCGGCAGCTACTGGTGAGGCACGTTTATGGTTTCGGAAGCCGTTCCTCCGATCTGTGTTCCTGCAAGCGATGTCGATCGCTTGCGGCAACTCGCGCTGGACGCGCTGAAGGATGCCGACCCCGTCGGGCGTTTTCTGCTGTCCGAGTTGGACAGAGCGAATGTCGTGGCCTCGTCGCAGACGCCGTCCGACATCGTGCGGATTGACCATTGGGTGACTTTTCGCGAGGATCGTGAAGGCCCGGCGCAAAGCCGTGTGCTGACGTTCCCCGAGAACTGTCACAATCAGGCGATCCACCTGTCGGTGGCGTCGCCGATCGGCGCGGCGGTGCTCGGCCTGCACTCGGGCGCATCGATGCACTATGTCGATGACAATGGTGTTACACGGCTGGCGATCGTCGAGGATCTTTCGCCGCCGCCGGGAATTTCTTTCTTCAGGCCGGCCAATGCCAGGCCGGTTGTCCGCAAGCCCGACTTCGATCCTTCGCCTGATCCCGACCCCGGCCCCTCTGCAGCCTGATGGTGATAGCTATGGTCAATTCTCTCGATACTAAACTTCCGCCGATCTCCATGAATCCGGCAGACATCGATCGGCTGCGCAAGCTCGCGGATGCAGCGGCGAACAAATATCCGGAAACATCGGAATTTCTGGCGCGCGAAATCGATCGGGCGGCGGTTCTTCCCGAGGCCGCGCCGACGGTCGGCATCGTCACGATGGACTGCAGCGTCGCCTTCCGCGACGAGAGCAGCAAGCAGACGCGCACCGTCACGCTCGTCTATCCCGAGGATGCCAATGTCGACGCCGGCAAGATCTCGGTCCTGACGCCGATCGGCGCCGCCCTGATCGGCCTGTCGGAAGGGCAGACGATCGAGTTTCAGGGCCCGTCCGGCGGCTGGCGCGCGCTGACCGTACTTTCGGTGAAAGCTGCCGACGCATAAGGTCCGCGAAATCCATCGATTTCTCTGACGCGCCGTGCGATGCGAAATCCGCCTTGCACGGCGCTTTCATGCCCGCTATTGCCTCCCGCAGACGGCGTGTTTTCTTTGCGCCGAAATGTCTCTAAGACACTCTCCATCTTCGATCCTTTGTGAAAACCGTGGCGGCGCAAATCCGCGTCTGTCCATTTGTCGAGGTCATTCGGCTCGCGATTCCGCGGCGCCCCGTTTCTTTCTCGTCTCCTGGAGTTTTTGTTGATGTCCACCTCTAAGATTCATGCGCGAATTGACGGACCGCTCGTCATGATCGGTTTTGGATCAATCGGTAAGGGTCTCCTGCCGTTGATCGAGCGCCACTTCGAGTTTGATAAGTCTCGCTTCGTGATCATTGACCCGAACGCCGATGACACGCTCGCGAAAAAGCATGGGGTGCGGTTCATCCGCGAGGCGGTCACCAAGGAGAACTACGCGGAGTTGCTCAAGCCGCTGCTGACCGCCGGCGGCGGGCAGGGCATGTGCGTCAACGTCTCGGTCGACACCTCGTCGGTCGAACTGATGGATTTCTGCCGCGGCATCGACGTGTTCTATGTCGACACCGTCGTCGAGCCGTGGCTCGGTTTCTATTTCGACAAGGATGCGGGGCCGGAAGCGCGCACCAACTACGCGCTGCGCGAGACCCTGCTCGAGGCCAAGCGCCGGGCGGTCGGCGGCACGACCTCGGTGTCCACCTGCGGCGCCAACCCCGGCATGGTGTCGTGGTTCGTCAAGCAGGCGCTGGTCAACCTCGCCACCGATCTGAAAATCGACTTCAAGGAGCCGACCAGCCGCGAGGAGTGGGCCCGCCTTGCCCAGACCCTCGGCATCAAGGGCATTCACATCGCCGAGCGCGACACCCAGCGCGCGAAGACCCCGAAGCCGTTGAACGTGTTCGTCAACACCTGGTCGGTTGAGGGTTTTGTGTCCGAAAGCCTGCAGCCGTCGGAAATCGGCTGGGGGACCAACGAGAAGTGGATGCCGGAGAACGCCCGCACCCACGCGGCGGGCTGCGGCGCGGCGATCTATCTGCTGCAGCCGGGCGGCCAGACCCAGGTGCGTTCGTGGTGCCCGACGCCGGGGCCGCAGCACGCGTTCCTCGTCACCCACAACGAGTCGATCTCGATCGCCGACTACTTTACGGTGCGCGACGGCGACAAGGTGGTCTACCGCCCGACCTGCCACTACGCCTACCACCCGACCAATGATGCGGTGGTGTCGCTGCACGAGATGTTCGGCGCGGCCGGCCAAATGCAGCCGGACTGGCACATTCTGGAGGAAGACGAGATCGTTGACGGCATCGACGAGCTTGGCGTCCTGCTCTACGGCCATGCCAAGAACGCCTACTGGTTCGGCTCGCAGCTCTCGATCGAGGAAACCCGCCGGGTGGCGCCCTATCAGAGCGCGACCGGCCTGCAGGTCACCTCGGCGGTGGTCGCCGGCATGGTCTGGGCGATCGAGAATCCGAAGGCCGGCATCGTCGAGGCCGACGAGGTCGATTATCGCCGCTGCCTCGAAATTCAGGAGCCCTATCTCGGCGGCCTGAAGGGCTACTACACCGACTGGACGCCGCTCACCGGCCGTCCCGGCCTGTTCCCCGAGGACATCGACACCAGCGATCCGTGGCAGTTCCGCAATACGCTGGTGCGGTGAGTTTTGCTCAATAAGAAACGGCGGCCGGGGATTTTCCCCGGCCGTTGTTTTTTGGCGCTATTTTTGGCTGTCGTTCGGTGAGGCCTGCCCGGTCGTGACGGCGCGGACGAAATCGCCTTCGCGCAGGGCCGCGCCGGAGCGCGCGACCACGACATCGCCTTCCTTGATGCCGGAGCGGATCTCGACCTGCCCGCCCGCCAGCAGGCCGACGGTCACTTGCCGCGTCTCCACGCGCTCGTTGCGGACGACCTGAACGATCGTCGCGCCATCGCTATAGAGCACCGCCGTCAGCGGCACGGACAGGCCGCAGCTCTCGCTCATCTTGACGGTTGCGCTGGCGGCGGCATTGGCGAGCAGGCGCTTCGATGCGTCGAGGGCAATGGTGACACGGCCGAGCTGGGTGTTGGGTTCGACGGTCGCCGCCACCTGACGGACCTTGCCGGAAATATCGCCGGCACCCGCGACGCGGACCGTCGCGGCCTGATCGGCCTTGAGCTTGAGCATGTCCTCGGCGGTGGCCTGCCCGACCATGTCGAACGCGCCGCCCGCGATGATCTTGAACAACGGATCGGACCGCAGGGAGGTGGTCATGCCGATGAGGGCCGTCGAGGCGCTGATGACGCCCGCCGCAGGCGCGGTCAGCGGCGTGGCGCCGCCGTTCGGATCACGCAGCGTCGCCAGTGTCTGCCCGGCGGTCACCTGATCGCCGGCGTCGACCAGCACGTCGACGACCTTCAGCCCGTCGCGCGGCGGCATCACCGGCACCTCGTCGCGCGGGACCAGCACGCCGAAAATCTGGACGCTGCTGGCGAAGCAGGTCCGTGCGGCGCGCAGCACCGTGACGGCCTGCCCGCGCCCCGCGGCCGGTTCCTTGGCGCCGTCGCCGGATTGTGCGTGCGCCGGAACGACGGGCACGGCGGCGACCAGTGCCAGCGCCAGCGGAGCGGCGAGTGCAGCCCGCGAGCGGCGGTCATGTCCTGCGCCTTGCGTGATCGGCATGAGGGGTCCTGTCGTCGCTGTGGCGGGTCAGAATGGGGCAGCGCCGACATCTTCGCAACAGCCACCGTTGCGAGCGGCGGTCAGGCTGGGGACGCCGGCCGGGAGCCCTCGTCGGCGAAGGTGCCGGGGGCGTCGTCGCGCCAGCCCAGCACCTCCATCGCCGGAACCGGGCGGGCAAACCCCTTCAGCGCAAGCGGCTCGACGGCCCGGGCCACGACGGAGCCCGCGACCTCGCCATAGACCCGCTGGCTGACGATGATCTGCCCGGCCTCGGCCTCGTCGCACAGCCGCGAGGCCAGATTGGTGACGCTGCCGACAGCGGCGTATTCGAGACGGCGATCGAATCCGATCTGGCCGATCGTGGCGTAGCCGAGCGCGATGCCGACTCCGAACCCGAGGCTGTGGCCGCGATTGCGCCAGCGCGCCGTCAGCGCCGCCATGCTGTCGCGCATCGCGACCGCCATCCGCACCGCGCGTTCGACGTGATCGGGCAGCGCCAGGGGGGCGTTGAACATCACCATGACGCCGTCGCCGGCGTAGCGGTCGAGCGTGCCCTCGAAGCGGAAGATCAGTTCGCCGAGCGCGCGGTGATACTCGCGCAGAATGTTCATCACCTCCTCCGGCTCGGAATTTTCCGTGAAGGCTGTGAAGCCGCGCAGATCGCAGAACACCACGGTGACTTCGCGGCGCTGGTTGGCGAGCAGCGCGTCATGGCCATCGGAGGAGGCGATGAGCTGGGCGACCTGCGGCGCGAGGAAGCGCTCCAGCCTGCGGATGCGCTCGATTTCGGAGAGCTGCAGCGCGACGCGGCCTTCCAGCGACTTGTTCCAGTCGCGCAGCTTGTCGGTCTGCTCCTGCAGCCGGTCGGCCTGGGTCTTGACGATGACATTGGCGCGGGCGAGCTCGTTGCCCTTCTGCTCGACCTCGTGGAACAGCCGCGCATTGCGCATCGCCAGCGACGCCTGATGGGCGAAGGTCCGCATCAGGCCGAGCACGTTTTCGGGATAGGAGCCGCCGGCCTTGCGCATCAAGACGAGTGCGCCGAGCGTGCCCGACTGATCGCTGAGCGGCACCACCAGCATCGCCTGAAAGCCGCTTGCGAGAGCGCGCGCGATCTCCGGCTCGCCGGCATGGGCGGCAAGATCGCCGAGCATCAGGGGCGCGTCGCGCTTTGCCGCCTCATGCAGGAGGCGGGCCGGGAAGCTTCCCGCGAGCGCCGCCGCCGCGCCCTTCGCCTCGATCAGCGAGAAGCTTGCAGTCGCCGGATCGAAGTCATGGATCAGCACGGCATCGGCATCGGTGATCGCGAGCGCGCTGGTCGCGATCGTGCCGAGCACCGCGCCGAGATCGAGCGAGGAGGCAACCGCGCGGCCGACCTCCTCGAGCGTCCGAAGTTCGTTGACGGACTGTGCAAGGTCGTGCGTGCGCTCCTCGACCTTCGTTTCGAGGCGGGTGTAAGATTCCTGGAGCTGCGCCGCCATGCCGTTGAACTGCCCGGCGAGGTCTTCCAGTTCATCGCCGGTATTCACGCTGATGCGGCCGGAGAAGTCGCCCGCGCCGAGGCGGTGCGCGCCCGCGCTCAAGGCGCGGATCGGCCCGAGCATGTGCCGCGCCAGCAGCGTTGCGGCGATGGTTGCGACGAGAAGCCCGAAGGCCATCAGCATGGCGAGCCGGAGCAGCAGGTGCTGGATCGGGCGAAGCGCCTCGCTCAATGGCTGTTCGGCGAACACGGTCCAGCGGCTGTCGTTCGGTACCTCGCTGGATGCGACCAGCACCGAGCTGCCGTCGGGCTGCTGGCCCTGCGCGAGCGGTGCGGCGCCGGCGAGGACGGCCGCGACCTGCGGCAGCCGGGCGAGATCCGCGCCGAGCCTTGCGGCCTTGTCGGAGCTTGCGATCAGCCGCCCCTTGCCGTCGACCACGACGGTGCGGCCGGTGCGGCCGGCCTGTCCGTCCTGAACCCAGTTCGGGAGCATCGCCAGATTGATCTGCGCGACGCTGACGCCAGCGCCGCGGCCGGAATGGGCCATGGCGATGGCGAGGATCGGTTGGCCGTTCTGAAACGTCACCGGTGCGTGCCAGGTGCCCTTGGCAAGGGCCTGCGTGAAGCGCGGATCGTGCGAGAGGTCCGCACCGCTGCCGATCGTCGCGGCCTGCGGTGTCACCACGAGCTGCTCGCGGCCCTCGCCATCGATCAGCGTCACCTGCTGTACGGCGGGCAACTGCCGCATCAAAAGCGCATAGTCGGCGCGGCGCTCCTCCAGCGTGGTGACGCTGGCGCGCGTAACCCAGCCGATCTGGCGCTGGGTGTCGCCGAGACCCTGGGCGATCCGGCGGGCGGCCGCCTCCGCCTTGTCGGCGAGTGCGCCGACCAGATTGGCCTTGGTCTGCTGATAGATGATCCAGGTTTCGAGCGCGGCATTGACGGAAAGGACGAACAGCACCAGCCCGACCAAAGCCAGGACGTACTTTCCGAACAGGCTGCTCCGTCTTTTGCGCGCGCCGCTGGTCATCGAGGCTCAGGTCCGTGATCCTTGCGCACTCTGCCATATACGGGTTGCAGCCTGAACCGGATTTAGCAAAAGTGTGCTCCTTCGCAGCAGTTTCGACGGTCAGCCCATCCACTGCCTTGCACGACAGGTGGTCACATGAGCAAGCAAGCGGAATTTGCGGTTCTCCTCAAGCTCAATTCGATGTTCGCCGATCTCGACGCGCAGGAGCTTCAGCGCATCGCCGCGCTGTGCCAGACCCAGCATCTGCCTGCGGGTGCCGTGCTGTTTCAGAAGGGCGATGACGGCGACGCCTTGTTCGGCATCCGCAAGGGGCAGGTGCGGATCGAGACCGGCATCGCCGACGGCACGCGGCTGACGCTCAACATTCTCGGCTCCGGCGATATGTTCGGCGAGGTCGCGGTGCTCGACGGCGAGCCGCGCACCGCCGATGCGATCGCCGACGAGCCGAGCGAACTGTTCATTCTGCGCCGCGCCGATTTTCTCGCCCATCTGGAGCGGGAGCCGCGGGTTGCGGTGAAGCTGATCGCGCTGCTGTGCCAGCGCATCCGCTGGATGAGCGAGCGGATGGAGGAATCGGTTCTGCTGCCGCTGCCGGTGCGGCTGGCGCGGCGGCTGTGCGCATTGGCCTCCGATTTCGGCTCGGAAGTGCACATCTCGCAGGAGCAGCTCGGCATCTTCGTCGGCGCGGCGCGGGAGAGCGTCAACCGCCAGCTCCAGCAGTGGCGCAAGGAAGGGCTGGTCGATCTCAGGCGCGGCCGCATCCTGCTGCTGGAGGCGGCAAAGCTGTCCAGCGTCGCGCGCGCCGGGCTTTGAGCGCTAGTGCATCGGCGGGCTTTCGGCCGCCTCCGCCTCGTCCTTGTTGGCCTGGATGAAGCGGCGGCTGACGCGCCCGATGGCGTTGCCGATGTCGTCCATCAGCATGAACATCGCCGGCACGAATACCAGCGACAGCACGGTCGAGAAGATCAGCCCGCCGATCACCGCCAGCGCCATCGGCGAGCGGAATTCGCCGCCGGCGCCGAAGGCCAGCGCGCTCGGCACCATGCCGGCGGCCATGGCGATGGTGGTCATGACGATCGGCCGCGCCCGCTTCTGCCCGGCGTCGATCATCGCCACCTCGCGCGGGTGCCCGGTGCGGATCGACTCGAGGGCGAACTCCACCAGCATGATCGCGTTCTTGGTGACGATGCCCATCAGCATCAGGATGCCGATCCAGACCGGGGTCGTGAGCTGCTTGCCGGCGAGCAGGAGCGCGCCGATCGCGCCGCCGATCGACAGCGGCAGCGAGAACAGGATCGTGATCGGCTGCAGGAAGGTGCCGAACAGCAGCACCAGCACGGCATAGACCATCAACAGGCCGCCGGTGATCGCGGTGGCGAAGCCATCGGACAGTTCGTTGAGGCTCTCGGCATCGCCCGACTGGCTGACGCTCACGCCCCTGGGCAGCGTTTTCATCACCGGCAGGTCGTAGATCTGTTTCAGGGCATCGCCGAGCGCGGCGTTGCCGGCGAGGTCGGCGCTGACGGAGGCCTGGCGCTCGCGGTCATAGCGGTTGATCGATGTCGGCCCCTGGGCGAGCTGGACATCGGCGACGACCGATAGCGGCAGCGTGCCGCGGCCGCCGCCGAACGGCACCTGCATCCGCTCGAGCAGCCGCAGGTCGGTCCGCGCCGCATCCTCGAGCTGCACGCGGATCGGCACCTGCCGGTCGCCGGCATTGAATTTCGCCAGCGCCGGACCGACATCGCCGATGGTCGCGACGCGGATCGCCTCGGAGAGGCTTTCGCTGGAAACGCCGAGCCGCGCGGCAAGATCGGCGCGCGGCGTCACCCGCAGTTCGGGGCGGTCGAGCGTCGTCTCCGCGATGACGTTGGCGATCAGCGGAATGCGTTTCATCTGCGTCGCCAGCTCGTTTGCGACAGTGCCGACGACGGCGGGATCGATGCCGGTGACGACCAGCGAAATGGCGCGCAGGCCGTTCTCGTCGAGGAACCAGAAGCGGATGTCCGGGACGTTCTGGAGGTCGCGGCCGATGGCGAGCTCAAGGTCGCGCTGCGAGATGCTGCGCTTGTTCTTCGGCGTGTAGTTGATGATGAGGGAAGCGCGGCGAACCTCGTAGGTGCCGGGCGGCACCCGTCCGCCATCGACGAAGACGCTCTCGACTTCGGGCCGGCTGCGCAAGCGCTCGGTGATGGCTTCCGTCGCGCGCGCGGTCGCGGCGAGCTGCGAGCCGGGCGGCAGCTCGATCGCGAGCAGCGAGCGGGCGCTGTCCTGCGCCGGCAAAAATCCCTGCGGCAGGAGCGTGATGCTGAGGACGGACGCGGCGAAGATCACGAGGCCCGCCAGCACCGTGAGCAGGTAGTGGCGGACCGACCATGTCACGATCCGGGTATAGGCGCGAAGGATGCGGCCGGGCGGCGGCTCCTCATGGTTGTGCGGCTTGAGGAAATAGGCGGCGAGCACCGGCGTCACCAGCCGCGCGGCGAGCAGCGAGAAAAATACCTGCACCGAAACCGTGATGCCGAATTGCTTGAAGAACTGCCCGGCGATGCCCGACATGAAGCTGGCGGGAGCAAAGATCGCGATGATCGTCAGGCTGATCGCGATCACCGCGAGGCCGATCTCGTCGGCCGCCTCCAGCGCCGCGCGGTACGGCGATTTGCCCATCCGCATGTGGCGGACAATGTTTTCGATCTCGACGATCGCGTCGTCGACGAGGATGCCGGTCGAGAGCGTGATCGCAAGGAAGCTGACGAGATTGAGCGAGAAGCCGAGCAGGTCCATCACCCAGAACGCGGGGAAGATCGACAGTGGCAGGGAGATTGCGGCGATCACCGTGGCGCGGATATCGCGCAGGAACAGCATCACCACCAGCACGGCAAGGATGGCGCCCTCGAACAGCGTGTTGATGGCGGCGTCATAGTTGCCCTTGGTGTAGTCGACGGAAGTGTCGATCAGCTTGAGATCGACATCGGGATAGGTCTGCTTGAGCGAGGCGATGCGCTGCTCGACGGCCTTGGCCACCACCACGTCGCTCGCGCCCTTCGAGCGCTTGATGCCGAGCGCCACCACGGGATCGCCGTTGAAGCGCGCAAAGGTGCGGCGGTCGGCGATGGTGTCGGTGACGGTGCCGAGATCATCGAGCCTGATCTCGCCGCCGGCCGGCAGGGCGATCATGGTGCCGGACAATTCCGCCAGCGTGCGCGCGCCGGCGAGCGTGCGGATCGCCTGATCGTTGTTGCCGATCTCGGCGCGGCCGCCGGCGACGTCGACATTGGTGCCGCGCAGCCGGCGGCTGACATCGAGCGCGGTGAGGCCGACCGCCTGCAGGCGGTCGAGATCGAGGGAGACGAGAATTTCGCGGTCGACGCCGCCGATGCGCTCGACCTGCGCGACGCCGCGCACACCCTGCAGCGCCCGCTTCACGACGTCGTCGACGAACCACGACAGTTGCTCCGGCGTCTTGCCGGGCGCGATCGCGGCATAGGTCATGATCGGCAGGCCGATGACATCGACGCGCTGGATCAAAGGCTCGTTGACGTTCTGGGGCAGGTTGGCGCGGACGCGCGTGACGGCGTCCTTGATGTCGTTGAGGGCGCGGTCGGTGTTGGTCTCGAGGCTGAACATGATCGTCGTGACCGACAATCCGTCCGTGACCGACGATGAAATGTGGCGCACGCCCTCGACGCCGGAAACGCCGTCCTCGATGATCTTGGTGATCTGCGTTTCCATCTCGGCGGGAGCCGCGCCGAACTGCGCGACGGCAACGGAGATCACGGGAATATCGGCGTTCGGCAGCCGCGTGATGGCGAGCCTGGTAAAACTCGTCCAGCCGAGGATCAGCAGGATGATCGAGAACAGCACTGACGGCAGCGGATGGCGGATCGACCAGGCTGATATGTTCATGGCGGCTACCGCGGTTTCGGCTGGTCGGCGTCCTCGGGCGCGACGATGCGCACCCGGTCGCCGTCATGCAGGGACGTACCGGCATTGGCGACCACGATTTCGCCTTCCTTGAGGCCGGACAGCACTTCGGTATTGACGTCGGAGGTCAGGCCGGTGCGGATGCTGCGCGTTTCGATGATGCCATTGGCGACCACCTGAACGGTCTGATGATCGACCGCCGAGCTCGGCACCGAGACGCCGCAACTGCGGCGTGCCGCGATGGTGGCCTTGGCGAACATGCCGATCCGCAGCGCGGGGTGGCTGGCGATCGTCAGGCGCACATGGCCGAGCTGGGTGCGCGGATCGATCTCCGCGGCGACGAGGCGGACATGGCCGGAGATTTCGATGCCGTCGCCGATGCCGATGCGCGCGCTGGCGCCGGGCTGCAGCTTGAGAAGGTGGATGCTCGGCACCTCGGCGTCCATTTCGAGTTCGCCGTTCACCGCGAGCTTGAACATCGGTGGGGCCTGCGGCGAGGCCGGCGCGCCCGCCCGCGTCATCACCTCGATGATGAGGCCGGCGGCCGGCGCCTTGAGCGACACCGGCGCTCCCGGCGCCGCGCCGGGCGCGGCGGGCGGGATCAGGCGGGCGAGATCCTGCCCGCCGCTCACGGTGTCGCCTTCCTTCACCAGCACTTCCGCCACGCGGAAGCCTTCGCTGTCGACGTTGGCGACTGCGAGCCTGCGCGCGGCGATGAAGCCGGTGACGCGCACGAGATCGGAAAAGCAGGCATTGCCGGCGGTGGCGACGATCACCGCCGCGCCAGCCGCGGTCTGCGGCGCTTGCGCGGCCGCCGGGCCGTTCTGCAGCCCGGCAAGGCCGGCGATCGCCAGCCCGGATGCGGCGGCTGCAAGTCGCGGAAGGTGTCGGCTCGTGGTCATGAGCTGCGGCCCGCACGGCAAGCGCCACGCCGGCGGGCGTTCCGCCTGCAATGGCAATGCATCACTGTGGGGGATCGGAGCCGGGAAGGGAAGAGCGCTTCGGCGTGTGGCCGCCGGCGGATGCTACCGGCACCCGCCGCGGAGGTCGCGCGCGGCCCTGCCGCCATCGGCGGGCTATTTGGCGGCGGCTTCGGGGGCCATCTTCACCACCTGCACCCTGCGGTTGGCCGGATCGAGCGGCGTGTTCGGATTTTTCAGGTTTGTTTTGCCATAGCCGACCGTCACCAGCTCGCTGCCGTTGATGCCGAATTTTTCGACGAGGTGGCGCTTGATCGTGTCGGCGCGCCGCTCGGACAGGCCCTGATTGTACTCCTCGCCCCCGGCCGCATCGGTATGTCCGGCGAGGAGGAAGGTGGCACCGCGCAGATCCGCGCTGGTGAGGGCATTGCCGAGCGCGGCGACGGCGGGCACCGCCGACGGGCTGATCTCGGCGGAGTTGTATTCGAAATTGATTTCGAGATCGATCTTCGGCTTGTCCTCGATCACCGCCGAGATTTCCTGGCGCTCGGCGGACGACAGCGACCGGGTCTGGCGGTTGCGCAGCGACGCGATGAACTGGGCCTCCTTGGCCGACGGCTGCGCGGTGGCGGGCCGCGGCGCGGCGAGGCTGCGCGTAAGCGGCTTTTGCGACAGCGACAGCGCCCGGACGATCTGCTCGCTCGAGACATCGCCCGCGGCGGCGGGGGCTGTGGCAGCTGCGGCCAACAGCGCGCCCGCAAGAGCGGAAATCCGACGTTTCAAAATCAGCTTCGACATGATCCTGCCTCCTGAATGCCGCTGGGGGCGGTGCTGCGTCTTGGTCGCGGGTTGAACGAAGGTGGCCGTCACCCGTCAGCATCTCGTCGATAGTGTTTTGGCCTTGCGGCGAAGTTCAAAAAATCCGGCGAGCGGCAAGGTGAGCGACGATCATCTGATGCCGTAGCCTTCGAACTCCCTCGCGATATTGGGGTCCATCGCCTTGGCATTGGCGATATCGCGTTCTCCGTCCGCCGTCGCGCCGCTTTGTTTTCGCGCGATGCCCCGGCCATAGAGCGAGGAGGTCAGGCGCGGATTGATCCTGAGCGCGGCGTCGAAATCGGCGGCGGCCTTTCTGGCGTCGCCGCGCTTGAGCTGGACCAGCCCGCGGCTGTCGAGGGCATCGACGAAACCGGGACGCAGCCGCAGTGCCTCGTTGCAGTCCTTGAGGGCGCGCTCGAGGTCGCCCTCCACCGCATAGCTCCAGCAGCGGTTGTTGTGGGCCTCGACATCGCCCGGATTGAGCCGGATGGCCTGATCGAAATCCCGGATCGCGAGGCTGTACGCGCCCTTGGCGGCATAGACCTGCCCGCGCTTGTAGTAGGAATTCTGGTCGTTCGGATTGGCGGCGAGGCGGTTGGTCAGGGCCTTGATCGTGGGATCGTCGCCAAGGGAAGGGGCTGCGACTACGGGCGCGGGCGCGGGCGTGGGCTGCGTTTGCGGAAGGACGGCGACCTCGGCCGGGCGCTCGGCTGCCGGCTTTGCGGCGGCAGCCGGAGTGACGGGCACGGCCTTGGCTTCGCCCTTTGCCTCGACGGCAGGCGCAGTGCTTGCGACGACAGTGCCTGCGGCGGGCGCGGCCGGCGGAGCCTCGGCCTTCGGCGGCTCTTTGGCGGCATCACCGCCGAGATTGCCGGAAAAGGCAAAATCCTGCGCCAGCGATGAAGACAGCCACGGCACCTGCTCGCCGTTCGAGGCGCGGGTGACGCCGACGCGGGTGCGGTTCAGCGCCTCCTCGGCGGACGCGCCGGGAATCTGGATTTCCTTCAAAAGCTCGCTGACGAACAGGCTGCGATTGCCTGTGCCCTCGCCGACGACCGAACTGAGCGCCGCCGAATACATCACCAGCGAGCCGGAAGGCGCGATCACCGGCGCAAGGCCGGCGGAGAAGTTGCGGAACCGCCGCTCGAACGGATTGCGGCGGGAGGCATCGAGAATGGCGATCTTGACGCCGGCGCCGCGGCTGTTGATCTCGCCCAAGATGCTTTCGAGCGAAATGCCCTCGCGGCGGACGTCGGCCTCGTTCCAGATCTGGGCATCGACCGGGATGAGATAGCTCTGGCGGGCGGATTGGATGCCGAAGCCGCTGAAGAACACCAACACGGTGGAGCCGGTCCGGATCTTTGCCGTCAGGCGGTCGATCGCCTGGCGCATCGCCGCGCCGGAGAGGTTTTCGCCGGTATCGACATCGAAGTTGGCGCGCTTCAGTTCCTCCGCGAGCGCCTTTGCGTCCTTGACGGCGTCCTTCGGCGGGGTGTCGCTATCCGGGTAGTTAGCATTGCCGATGACCAGTGCCAGCCGATCCCCCGGCCGCTCGGCCGCGGCAGCCTCCCGGATCGTCCCCGCCGCGGCGAGCAGCCCCATGGCGATGGCGCAGGCGAATAGATGGATTCGCATCGACGGACACCAATAGATGGCAAGGGTACAAATTTCCCGCCGCGCCAGACTAACGCACGCAAAATCTCGAATCAAACCGGTTCCGGGAGCGCGCCGCACGGGAACGCGGTGCGATTGCCGCCCCTGAGTTGTTGCCGCCGGAGCACAGCAGTGGACAAAGATTGGCATCTTTGGGGCAAATCGACCCCTATTAACTTTGCCTCAAATGGCGGCGCCGGTAATGTCGGAGGATCATTTGATCGCCGTTACAACCTGCCGAGGGGCCCGACGATGAAAATTGCACACCACTTGTGCCCGACGCGCCCGACCAGTGCCCGCATGACCGGCCCGCGCCTTTCGCGGATTGGACGTCGCACTGCTGCCGGCGCAGCTTTCGTGGTGGCGCTGTCACTCTCCTCGACGGCGATGGCCAGCTGCTTCGGCTCGGGATCGCTCGGCGGCGCAGGCGCGGCGATGCTGCCGTTCGTGGCCGGCGGATCGATCAATTCCCTGGTGGCCGCGGTCAACGTCATGAACACTGCGTTCCTGACCGAGACCAATGCCATGATCGGCGCGCCGGCCAACCCCTTCCCCAACCAGGAAGGCGGGGGCGTCTGGGTTCGCGGCGTCGGCGGCCAGGTCAACACCAAGGCGACCGCCACCACCCAGAACGTATCGTTCAATGGCGCGCCGCTCGCTGGCGATGTGAGCTGCGGGATCGAAAACCGGCTGTCCTTCGCCGGCGTGCAGATCGGCACCGACTCGGGGCTGCTGAACTGGAACGGCTGGGATGTCCATGTCGGCTCGATGATCGGCTATCTCGGCGGCAAGTCGCGCGACCGCTCCATCGCGGGCCCGCTCAATCCATTCGGCGGCACGCTGGAAAATTCGATCGAGGTGCCGTTCGCCGGGTTCTATGCGGCGGCGACGCGCGGCAATTTCTTTGTCGATGGCCAGATCCGCCTCGACTACTACCAGAACAGCCTGAACGACCCGCTGGTCGCCGGCATGTTCAACCAGAAGCTGGACGCCCGCGGCTACGCCTTCACCGCCAACATGGGCTACAGGTTCGACCTCGGAAACAACTGGTTCATCGAACCGTCGGCGGGCTTCGCGGTGTCGCGGGTCGAGGTCGATCCGCTTAACATTGCCGGCACCCAGATTCTGCTCGGCAACGGCATCACCGTTCCCGGCCAGCTCTCGATCAGCGATCTGCGCAGCACGCTCGGCCGCTTCACCGTGCGCGGTGGCACCACCATCGTCACCGACAGCATGATCTGGCAGCCGTTTGCATCGGCCAGCGTGTTCCACGAGTTCGAGGGCAAGGCGTTCGCGACCTTCAACGCCAACGAGATGTCTGGCTTCTATCCCGGCATGTTCCCGAATGTCGCCGGCAACGTGCGGCTGTCGTCGATCGGCACCTACGGCCAGTTCGGCGTCGGCATTTCCGGCCAGATGCGCAACAGCAACTGGTTCGGCTATCTGCGGGCGGACTACCGCACCGGCGAGAACACCGACGGCTACAATGTGAGCGGCGGCCTGCGCTACCAGTTCAGCCCGGAGACCATTGCCGCGATTTCGCCGTTCCCGACCAAGGCGCCGCGCGCGCCGGCGCGGGTCACCGCCCAGAACTGGAACGGCTTCTACATCGGCGCCAGCGCCGGCGTGCTGGCCGGCAAGACCGACTTCGACTTCGTGCAGTACTACAATGCATCGGTCAGCCCGCGTTACGGCGGTTTCGCCGGGGGCGGCCAGGTCGGCTACGACTGGCAGTTCGGCAAGTGGGTGGTCGGCGCTGAGCTCGCGCTGAATGGCAGCAACGCGCACGGCGCGCGGGCCTGCCCGAACCCGTTCGGCACCTGTGAAACCAAGATGGACTGGCTCGGCACCGCCACGGCGCGCGTCGGCTATGCCCTCTGGGACCGCCAGATCGTCTATGGCCGCGCCGGTGCCGCCTTCGGCAACACCAAGGTCACGGCGAGCTGCAATACCGGCCCGGTCGATGTGCTCGGTCTGGAAACTTGCGGTTCGTCCGACAGCCGCACTGCGGTGGGCTGGACGATCGGATACGGTACCGAATTCGCCCTGAGCCAGAACTGGACGGTGCGGGCGGAGACCAACTATTACGACCTCGGCACCAAGCGTTTCGAGCTGCCGACGGTCTCCTCGGGGCCGGAACTGGTCGATGTCCGCAATCGCGGCTTCATCTCGACGGTCGGCGTGAACTACCGCTTCACACCTGAGGCCGTGGTGGCGCGCTACTGATCGCCGGCCGCATCCGACGAAAGAATAACAAAGAATAACCAAGAAAGTTGATACTGGAGGCAGAACGGGCGTCCCTCGGGGCGCCCGTTCTCTTTTCCGGCCCCGAATTTTCGCCTCTGCCGCAAGCGGCTCCAGCTGAACTCAGTAAGGCTCCGGCTTGGTCTTCTCGGCGGCGTTCTGGATGAGGTTGAGGCGCCGCTCGATCTTGGTCAGCGCGGCGGCAAACTCCTTCTGCTCCTTGGCCGACAGGCACGACAGAATCTCGGCCTCCTTGGCGAGCAGCGGCGGGATCAGCTCTTGGTAGAGCGCGGTCCCTTCTCGCGTGAGCTGCAACCAAAATTCCCGGCGGTCGTTTTCATTCTCGATCCGTTCCACCAGCCCGCGCTCCATCAGCGTGATCACCGCGCGGCTGATGGTGGATTTGTGCGTGCGGGTGCAGTGCGAGATGTATTGCGCGGTGCATGGTTCGCCGCGAAAGCCCAGGGTCGCCAGCACGCGCCAGCCCGGCACGTCGAGGCCGTAGCGGCCGGCATACTCCGTCGACAGCTCCGCACTGACCTCGGCGGCGAGGCGGTTGAGCCGGAACGGGGTGAATTTGAAAAGGTCGAGGCTGGCCACGCGGGGCGATCCGTTGATTCAGGTTGACGGCGGCAGCCGCAAGGGGTTTAGATAGTTGCAAATGAGACTATTCTAGCGAACATCGCTGCCGATGACCAGACCGCTCCTGCGGGCCGTGGATCAGGAATTCAGGCGCGGCGGCGCGATAAAAAACGGGATGAAACGATTGGTGCGGTCCGCGCCCGGTCTCGGGGCGGCGGCGGTACCAGAGAGCTGCAATCTGCGGAGGCGGAAACGCATATGGAGCGGCACACTTTCCAGTTCGGCTATCGCCGAAGTCCTGATCAGGATCGCGACGCCGCCCACGCGGCGCGCCATCCGGTGGTGGTGGTCGGGGCCGGGCCGGTCGGCCTGTCACTGGCGATCGATCTCGGACAGCGCGGCCAGCCGGTGGTGCTGCTCGATGACGCCGACCGGATCGGCGAGGGCTCGCGCGCCATCTGCTTCTCCAAGCGGTCGCTGGAAGTCTGGGACCGCCTCGGCGTCGGCGGGCGCATGGTCGAGAAGGGCGTGGTCTGGAATGTCGGCAAGATCTTTCTTGGCGACAGCATGGTCTACCGCTTCGACCTGCTGCCGGAGCAGGGCCACAAGATGCCGGCCTTCATCAACCTGCAGCAATATTACGCCGAAGCATTTTTGGTCGATCGCATCAGCGAACTGCCGAACATCGACCTGCGCTGGCGCAACAGGGTCGTGGCGGTGGAGCAGCGCAACGACCATGCGGTGCTGACGATCGAGACGCCGGACGGCCCCTATCACCTCAGCGCCGATTTCGTCGTTGCCTGCGACGGCGCCCGCTCGACCCTGCGCAGCCTCGTCGGCGCCGATTTTCAGGGCGTCGGTTTCGAGGATCAATTCCTCATCGCCGACGTGAAGATGACGGCGGAGTTTCCGACCGAGCGCTGGTTCTGGTTCGATCCGCCGTTTCATTCCGGGCAGTCGGCGCTGCTGCATCGCCAGCCCGACGATGTCTGGCGCATCGACCTGCAGCTCGGGCCGGATGCCGATCCCGCTGTCGAGCGGTTGCCGGAAAATGTCCGCCCGCGCATCGAACGGATGATCGGGCATGGCGATTTCACGTTCGAGTGGATCTCCGTCTACAAATTCCAGAGCCGGCGCATGCCGCGCTTCGTGCATGAGCGCGTGATCTTCGCCGGCGATGCCGCGCATCAGGTGTCGGTGTTCGGCGCGCGCGGCGCCAATTCCGGCCTCGAGGATGGCGAAAACCTCGCCTGGAAGCTCGATCTCATTCTGCGCGGCAAGGCGCCGGAATCGTTGCTTGAGAGCTACGAGATCGAGCGCGGCCTTGCCGCCGACGAAAATCTGCGGGCCTCGACCTATTCGACCGACTTCATCGCGCCGCACACGCGGCAGGAGCGACGCCTGCGGCAGGCGGTGCTCGGGCTTGCCGCCGAGACCGAATTCGCCAAGCGCATGGTGAACGGCGGGCGGCTTTCGACGCCCTCGATCTACGACACGCCGCTGTCCACGCCCGACAGCGAGGCATGGCAGGCCGGCCCGCGCCCCGGCACGCATATGTTTGACGCGCCGCTGAAATCGGTCGATGGCAGCTCCGCGTTCCTGACCGAACTGTTCCGGGACGCATCGAAAAAATCCGCCAGCGGCTTCGTGCTGGTCGAGGCGGAAAATGGCGCGGCAAGCGACAGGACCGGGGAGCGGCCGGAGGAGGTTGGCATCATTCGGATCGGACAGCATGCTTCGGTCATCGACGCCGAAAGCAAGTTCGCCCAGCGCTATGACGCTTCGCCCGGCGCGGCCTATCTGCTGCGGCCGGATGGCTATGTCGCCGCCCGCTTCCGCCATCCGACCAGGGCCGCGATCGGTGCCGCGCTCGCCCGGGCGACCGGGCATGTGTGAGGACGCCATGAGCAAACCGGCTACGCTTTCGACCGCCTCGAATTTTTCCGATCCCGATGCCGCCTATCGCGCCATCGTGGAGGCCCATCGCGGCCTAAGCGACGAGCAGAGCGCCGCGCTCGACACCGCGCTGGTGCTGATCCTTGCCAATCACATCGGCGACCTTGGCGTGCTTTCGGAAGCGATCGCGCTGGCCAAGCGCCGCCTCGTCGGCGCGCCTGCGCCCGTCACCTCTCCATCCTGAATTCAAGGGACCACTCATGACCACCAAAGGCTTTGCATCGACCGGCGATCTTGCCGAAAAGAAGATCACCTTTTCCGAGATCGGGCCGGACCTCTATGCCTTCACTGCCGAAGGCGATCCGAACTCGGCGGTGATCGTCGGCGATGACGGATGCATCGTCTTCGACGCGCAGGCGACCCCGGCGATGGCCAGCAGCGTGATCGAGCGGGTGCGCACCGTCACCGACAAGCCGATCAAATACGTGGTGCTGTCGCACTATCACGCCGTGCGGGTGCTCGGCGCCTCGGCCTATCACGCGCAAAACATCGTCGCCTCGCAGGAAACCTATCGCCTGATCCAGGAGCGCGGCCAGCAGGACTGGGATTCCGAATATGGCCGTTTCCCGCGCCTATTCCGCGACGCCGAGAGCATTCCCGGCCTGACCTGGCCGACGCTGACCTTCGAGACGGAAATGTCGATCTATCTCGGCAAGCGCGAAGTGCGCCTGATGCATGTCGGCGCGGGGCACACGTCCGGCGACATCATCGCCTGGGTGCCCGATGCCGAGGTGATGTTTTCGGGCGACCTGATCGAGTTCCACTCGGCCTGTTATTGCGGCGACGCCTATCTGCGCGAATGGCCCTCGACGCTGTCCGAGATTCTCGAATTCAATCCCAAGGCGATCGCACCCGGACGCGGCGACGCGCTGAAGGGCACCTCGACGGCGCGCGAGGCGATTGCGATGACGCGCGATTTCGTGACCTCGCTCTATGGTGCGGCTGAGCTGTCGGTCGCTAAGGGCCGCAGCCTCAAGGAAACGATGGCCGCGACCCGCGAGGTGATGGACCCGAAATTTTCGTCCTTCGCCATCTATGAACACTGCCTGCCGTTCAACGTCTCGCGCGCCTATGACGAGGCGTCGGGGATCGACGATCCGGTGATCTGGACGGCGGAGCGGGATCGCGAAATGTGGGCTGCGCTTCAAGGAGGTTCGTCATGAACTACAACACAGCGCCGGATACCATTCGCCGCGCCTCCGGCCAGTTGATGCCGGGCTACATGTCCGGCTTCGGCAACAGCTTTGAAACCGAGGCCCTGCCGGGGACGCTGCCGATCGGCCGCAACTCGCCGCAGCGGTGCGCCTATGGGCTCTATGCCGAGCAGCTGTCCGGCTCGCCGTTCACCGCGCCGCGCAACGCCAACGAGCGCTCGTGGCTCTATCGCATCCGGCCGTCGGTGAAGCACTCGGGCCGCTTCGCCAAGGCCGATGCGGGGCTGTGGCGCACTGCGCCGTGCCTCGAGCACGACATGCCGATCGCGCAATTGCGCTGGGACCCTGCGCCGATACCGGACGGCAAGGTCACCTTCCTGCAGGGCGTGCAGACGATGACGACCGCCGGCGACGCCGGCACGCAGAGCGGGATGGCTGCCCATGTCTACCTGATCACGGCGTCGATGGTGGATCAGCATTTCTACAATGCCGATGGCGAGCTGCTGTTCGTGCCGCAGACCGGCGCGCTCCGCTTCGTCACCGAGTTCGGCATCATCGATGCCGAGCCGGCCGAGATCGTCGTCATCCCGCGCGGCGTGAAATTCCGCGTCGAGCTGCCGTCGGGCCCGGCGCGCGGCTATCTTTGCGAAAACTATGGCGGCGCGCTGACGCTGCCCGAGCGCGGTCCGATCGGCGCCAACTGCCTCGCAAATGCGCGCGATTTTCTGACGCCGGTCGCCTATTACGAAGACAAGGACACGCCGACCGAACTGTTCGTCAAGTGGGGCGGCGAGTTGTGGCGGACCGAGCTTGGCCATTCGCCGATCGACGTGGTCGGCTGGCATGGCAACTACGCGCCTTACAAGTATAACCTGCGCGCCTTCTCGCCGGTCGGGGCGATCGCGTTCGACCACCCCGACCCCTCGATCTTCACGGTGCTGACTTCGCCCTCGGAAACGCCCGGCACGGCGAATATCGACTTCGTTATTTTTCCCGAGCGCTGGGCCGTGGCGGAAAACACTTTTCGGCCGCCATGGTATCACATGAACATCATGTCGGAGTTCATGGGGCTGATCGAAGGCGTCTATGATGCGCGGCCGGAAGGATTTACGCCGGGCGGCATCAGCCTCCACAACTGCATGCTGCCGCACGGGCCGGATCGCAACGCCTTCGATCATGCGAGCTTCGGCGAACAGAAACCGGTGAAGATGACCGGCTCGCTGGCCTTCATGTTCGAGACGCGGTTTCCGCAGCGGGTCACCGCGCATGCGGCAAGGACGCCGACGTTGCAGCAGGATTACTCCGATTGCTGGAAGACGCTGGAGAAGCGCTTTGATCCGACGCGCCGCTAAAAGCCGGCGGCGAAACAATCCGGCTTGTGCAAGGGTGGGGATGTGACAAATCCGAATGATCCGAAACTGAAATCCTTTATCGACGTTCCGGCGGATTCGGATTTTCCGATCCAGAATTTGCCCTATGGCGTTTTCTCGGTGGGCGCCGGCGCGCCGCGCGTCGGTGTCGCGATTGGCGATCAGGTGCTCGATCTCGCCGTGCTCGAGGGAGTGGGGCTGCTCAGGGCCGGCTCGGCGGGCGGCGTGTTCGCGCAGGATTCGCTCAATCCGTTCATGGCGCTCGGGCCAAAAGTCTGGCGCGAGGTGCGGGCGCGGATCAGCGCGCTGCTGCGCCATGATTCCACGGAGCTGCGCGACAACGCGGCGCTCCGCGCCACGGCGCTGGTGCCGCGGGCGGCGGTGCGGATGCATCTGCCGATCAGGGTCGGCGGCTACACCGATTTCTTCTCGTCGAAAGAACACGCCACCAACACCGGAAAAATGTTTCGCGGCGACACCAACCCGCTGCTGCCGAATTGGAGCCACATCCCGATCGCCTATAACGGCCGGGCCTCCACCGTGGTCGTCGGCGGCACGGCGTTTCATCGCCCGCGCGGCCAGCTCAAGGCGCCGGATGCGGCCGCGCCGACCTTTGGCCCGTCGAAAAAGCTCGATCTCGAACTGGAGATGGGCGTGGTCGTCGGCGGCGCGTCAAAGATGGGCACCCTGCTCACCGAGCAGGAAGCCGACGCCATGATCTTCGGCTTCACGTTGCTCAACGACTGGAGCGCGCGTGACATCCAGGCGTGGGAATATGTGCCGCTCGGCCCGTTCCAGGCCAAGGCGTTCGCGACCTCGATCGGGGCGTGGGTGGTGACGCGCGAGGCGCTGGAGCCGTTCCGCGTCCATGGCCCGGAGCAAGACCCGAAGCCGCTGTCATACCTGCAGCAGACGGGTGCGAACAATTTCGACATCGAGCTCGAAATCGCGCTGAAGCCGGCGACGGCGAAGGACGCCACGGTTCTGTCGCGCACCAACTTCAAATACATGTACTGGTCGTCGGTGCAGCAGCTCGTCCATCACACATCCTCGGGCTGTGCGATGAATATCGGCGACCTGCTCGGCTCGGGCACGATCAGCGGCCCGACGCCCGAGCAATATGGCAGCATGCTGGAGATCAGCTGGAACGGCACGAAGCCGGTCAAGCTGCCGGGCGGCGAGACGCGCTCGTTCTTCGAGGATGGCGACAGCGTCGTCATCCGTGGCTGGTGCCAGGGCGCGGGCTATCGCATCGGCTTCGGCGAAGTCGAGGGCACGGTGCTGCCGGCGATCAGCTAGGCAGCAAAGCGCGACGGGATGCGCGCCTCGCGGTCAGCGCGGTGCGCCCCAGTCTTTCATCACTTGCGCAAAATCGACGCCCATCGTGCCGCGAATGGCGGACGGCGTGCGGGTGAAGCGCGGCGCGGGTGCGGGCTGGGTCACCCCGTCGTGCTCGACGAAAACCTTTCGCGCCGCCATGTGCGGATGCTCCGGCGCTTCCGACAGCGTCAGCACCGGCGCGAAGCAGACGTCGGTGCCTTCCATGATCTTGCACCATTCATCGCGGGTCTTCGTCTTGAAGATCTCGCCGAGCCGCGCCTTCAGCGCCGGCCACTGCTTTGCATCCATCTGTTTGTCGAATGCCGCATCGTCGAGCCCGGCGAGGCGGCGAAGCTCGGCATAGAACTGCGGCTCGATCGAGCCGATCGCGACGAAGCGGCCATCGGCGCATTCATAGGTGCCGTAGAAATGCGCGCCGCCATCGAGCAGGTTGCTTTCGCGCTTGTCGGTCCAGCGGCCGATCGACGACAGCTCCGAGAACAGCGACATCAGCGAGGCGGCGCCGTCGCACATCGCGCAGTCCACCACCTGCCCCTTGCCGGAGCGGCCGGCTTCGAGCAGGCCGGCCAGAATGCCGACCACGAGATAGAGCGCGCCGCCGCCGTAGTCGCCGACGAGGTTGAGCGGCGGGATCGGCTTGTGCGCTTCGCCGATGGCGTTGAGCGCGCCGGTGATCGCGATGTAGTTGATGTCGTGCCCGGCGGCGTGGGAGAGCGGGCCCTCCTGGCCCCAGCCGGTCATGCGGCCGTAGACGAGGCGCGGGTTGCGCGCGAGCACGATCTCCGGGCCGAGGCCAAGGCGCTCCATCACGCCGGGGCGATAACCCTCGATCAATGCGTCGGCCTCGCCGAGCAGGTCGAGAACGTCGGCGACCGATTGTTTGTCCTTGAGGTCGACCACCATCTGCCGCCGCCCGCGCATCATCACGCTGCCGCGCAGGCCCATCGGCTGCTCGCCGCGCGTCAGGGTGACGACGTCGGCGCCCATGTCCGCCAGCATCATGGCGGCGAACGGCCCCGGACCAAGGCCTGCGAACTCGATGATGCGAAAGCCGGCAAGGGGGCCGCGGGGGCGCGAGGCGGAATCGGAGGCGAGGGACGAGGTCTGGTCAGTCACGAGCGAAGTCCACTTCCAAAGGTGAGGGCGTCGGAATGGCGACGGCGCAGGGATGAGTTGAAGGGAATTGTCTTGTTCGCGGCGCGATCCGGCAAGAGCTATCTTTGCATCGGGATGATGTGGAGCGGCACGTGCGTTCGCGACACGCGCATATGCGGTGGAAGAAGGCGGGCTCAAAAAAGCCACTTGCAAATGACAACGGCGCGCCGCAGCGCGCCGTTGGTGTGTCAGTTGCGATGATGCCGAGTCTCAGCCCGCGACGGCGACCGCGCGCTGCGCCATCACCTTGATGAGGTTGGCGCGGTAGTCCGGCTTGCCATGGATGTCGGAGATCAGGCCGTCGCTCGAAACGCCGATCGAAGCGAGCGTGTCCGCCGACCAGTTGGCCTTCAGCGCCTCCTCGATCTGCGGCACGCGCATCACGCCGTCTTGCGCCGCGCCCGTCGCCGCGACCCGGACCTCGCCGGATTTCAGCTTGGCGACGAACACGCCGGTCAGCGCGAAGCGCGAGGCGGGGTGACGGAATTTGGCGTAGCCCGCCTTCTCCGGGATCGGGAAGGAGACTGCGGTGATGATCTCGCCTTCGTCGAGGGCCGTCGAGAACAGGCCCTGGAAGAAATCGTCGGCGGCGATGTCGCGCTTGTTGGTTTTCACGGTGGCATTCAGCGCCAGCACGGCCGCCGGATAGTCCGCCGCCGGATCGTTGTTGGCGATCGAGCCGCCGATCGTGCCGCGATAGCGCACGGCCGGATCGCCGATCATCGAGGTCAGGTGGCAAAGCGCCGGGATCGCGGCGTTCAGCTCCCTGCTGGCGGCGATGTCGTAATAGGTCGTCGCCGCCTTGATCGTCGCGGTATCGCCGGAGACTTCCACGCCGATCATGTCGGGGATTTTGGCGAGGTCGATGACATCGGATGGCGCGGCGAGGCGCTGCTTCATCACCGGGATCAGGGTCTGCCCGCCGGAGAGATATTTTGCGTCGCTGCCCTGGGCGAAGAGCGAAGCTGCCTGGTCGATGCTCGAAGCGCGGTGGTAGTGGGTCTCATACATGGTGTGCCCCCTTACGCCTGGCCATGGATTGCATGCCACACCCGGTCCGGCGTCGCAGGCATGGTCAGATTGTTGTTGCCGATCGCGTCGGTGATCGCGTTGATCACGGCCGCGGATGCGCCGATCGCGCCGGCCTCGCCGCAGCCTTTGACGCCGAGCGGGTTGCCCGGGCAAAGCGTCGTGGTGTGCTGGAGCTGGTAGGACGGCACGTCATCGGCGCGCGGCATCGCATAGTCCATGAACGACGCGGTGACGAGCTGGCCGTTGGCGTCGTAGACCGCGCCCTCGAGCAGCGCCTGGCCGATGCCCTGGGTCAGGCCGCCATGGACCTGGCCCTCGACGATCATCGGGTTGATCAGGCGGCCGAAGTCGTCGGCGGCGACGAAGTTGACAAACTCCGTCTTGCCGGTGTCGCTGTCGACTTCGAGCTCGCAGATATAGGTGCCGGCCGGGAAGGTGAAGTTGCTCGGGTCGTAGAAGGCGCTTTCCTTCAGGCCCGGCTCCATGCCGTCCGGCAGGTTGTGCGCGGTGTAGGCGGCCAGCGCGACATTGGCGAAGGCCATCGCCTTGTCGGTGCCCGCGACCTTCAGTTCGCCGTTCTCGATGACGATGTCGGCCTCGGAGGCTTCCATCTGGTGGGCGGCGATCTTCTTGGCCTTGGCTTCGATCTTCTCCATCGCCTTGACGATGGCCGAGCCGCCGACGGCGAGCGAGCGCGAGCCGTAGGTGCCCATGCCGAACTGCACCTTGTCGGTGTCGCCATGGATGACCGAGACCTGGTCGATCGGCACGCCGAGACGTTCGGCGATCAGCTGGCAGAACGTCGTCTCGTGGCCCTGGCCATGGCTGTGCGAGCCGGTGAGAACTTCCACGGTGCCGACCGGATTGACGCGGATCTCCGCCGATTCCCAGAGGCCGACGCCGGCGCCGAGGCTGCCGACCGCCTTCGACGGCGCGATGCCGCAAGCTTCGATGTAGCAGGAGAAGCCGAGGCCGCGCAGCTTGCCGTTCTTCTTCGCCTCGGCCTTGCGGGCCGGGAAGCCGGCGTAGTCGATCGCCTTCAGGGCGGCATCGAGCGAGGCGTTAAAGTCGCCGATGTCATAGGCCATGATCACGGGCGTCTGGTGCGGGAAGGTGGAGACGAAATTCTTGCGCCGCAATTCTGCAGGATCGACCTTCAGCTGCCGTGCCGATGTTTCCATCATCCGCTCGATCAGGAAGCTCGCTTCCGGGCGGCCCGCGCCGCGATAGGCATCGACCGGCACGGTGTTGGTGTAGACGCCGATCACTTCGGCATGGATCGCCGGGATGTTGTACTGGCCCGACAGCAGCGTGGCGTAGAGATAGGTCGGCACCGAGGACGAGAACAGCGACATATAGGCGCCGAAGTTTGCGTAGGTTTTGACGCGCAGGCCGAGAATCCGGTTGTCGCCGTCAAAGGCGAGCTCTGCGGTCGAAAGGTGATCGCGGCCGTGGGCGTCGGTCAGGAATGCCTCGGAGCGGTCACCGGTCCAGCGCACCGGTCGCCCGACTTTCTTGGAGGCCCAGAGGCACACCATCTCTTCAGGATAGATGAAGATCTTTGAGCCGAAACCGCCGCCGACATCGGGCGCGATGACGCGCAGCTTGTTCTCGGGCGCGATGTTGTAGAACGCCGACAGCACGAGGCGGGCGACATGCGGGTTCTGCGACGTCGTGTGCAGCGTGAAGTGATCGTCGGCCTCGTCATATTGCGCGATCGCGGCGCGCGGCTCCATCGCGTTCGGCGCGAGGCGATTGTTGACGATGTCCATCTTGACGACGTTCGCCGCCTTGGCGAATGCGGCGTCGACGGCGGCCTGATCGCCGAGCTCCCAGTCGTAGACGATGTTGCCGGGCGCTTCCGGGTGAAGCTGGGGCGCGCCGGGTGCGATCGCGGCCTTGATGTCGGCGGCCGCCGGGAGTTCTTCATAGGTGATCGCGACGGCCTCGGCCGCATCGCGCGCCTGGTTCTTCGTCTCGGCAATGACGACGGCGGCGGCCTGGCCGACATGGCGCACGATTTCCGGCGCCATCGCCGGATAGGCGCCCATCTTCATCGGCGAGCCGTCTTTCGAGAAGACCGCCCAGCCGCAGATCAGATTGCCGATCTTGTCGTCGACGAGCTGCTGGCCGGTGAGGATCGCGACCACGCCCGGCATCTTCTCGGCCGCCGAAATGTCGATGCCCTTGATCCTGGCATGGGCATGCGGGCTGCGAACGAAATGGGCGTGGGTCGCGCCGACGACCTTGATATCGTCCACATAGCGGCCCTTGCCGGTAATGAAACGCTTGTCTTCCTTGCGCTTGACGCTTGCGCCAATGCCTTCAACACCCATCTTTTCCTCCCTGTCAGACCCGGCCGCACGCAAACCGAAGGCGCCGCCAGCGGTCGTAATTTAGAAGTGTCGCGAACCTGCGCCTGCGCGCGGGTCAAATCACTCGGCGGCGGCGGCGGTCGACATCCGCGCGGCGGCATCCAGCACCGATTTGACGATGTTGTGATAGCCGGTGCAGCGGCAGATATTGCCTTCAAGCTCTTCGCGGACGGTCTTTTCGTCGAGCTTGCCGCCGTGGCGCTGAACGATGTCGATGGCCGACATGATCATTCCGGGCGTGCAATAGCCGCACTGCAGACCGTGATTGTCGCGGAAGGCTGCTTGCATGGGGTGGAGTTGGTCGCCGGTGGCGATGCCTTCGATGGTGGTGACGTTGGCGCCGTCGATCTGCCCGACGAGCGTGGTGCAGGATTTCACCGCCCGACCGTCGATATGGACGATACATGCACCGCACTGGCTGGTGTCGCAGCCGACATGGGTGCCGGTCAGGTTGAGATGATCGCGCAATAGGTGGACCAGCAAGGTCCGGTCTTCGACGTTGGCGGAAACTGCCTTTCCGTTCACCGTCAGTTGGACTGTAGTCACGAGACGCCTCCCCGCTACATTTTTCATTGTTCTAATTAGAAGCACCATCCATGGACTTTGCAACCAAGAACTTTGTGCTGCGACCATCGCGCGGCCCGGCGGGCAATTCTCATGGTTCTGGATGGACTTATGCAAGGCTGGCCGCGCTTGTCCGGCGATCCTTGGCGCGTTCTCGGGGCCGTCAGCGAGGGGCGCGAGAAACGTAGAGGTTGTGGCCCCGCATTTACACCCTCTTATTCAATTGCCGGTAGTTTCCTGACTTCGTTCGGTAGAAACCGGACGGCAATGAGTAAATTGCGTGATTTGGGGGCAGGATGTTGGGGTGGTTTAAGCGTAACCGGGCAAACTCGGCTGCGCAGAAGCGTTCGGGATTGGGTTTTCGCGGCAAGATCGTACTGGGCTTTACTGCAGTTCTCGCCGTTTCAGCCGTGAGCATGGGCTTTGCGTATTACGGCTTTGAGCGGGTTGCGGCCGGGGTTGGCGCCTTCCGGTCGAGCGTTTCGGAGACCGATGCCGCTCGCAGCGTCGATACAGAACTGACCATTTTGCAGAATTTGGCGCGGATTTACGCGATTTCCGGCAGCGACAATGACGCCGTGGCGACGGTCGCCGCGTTCGACGCGCTGAAGTTCGCGATGATCCGGGCTTCGCAGGTCACCACCGACAAGGAGCGCAAGCAGCAGATCTCCGCCCTGCAGGAGCAGGCCGAGCCGGTGATCAAGATTTTCAGCGAGATCATCGCCCACAAGCGCGAGAATGCGACGCTGGTGTCGGAGACGATCAATCCGCGCAGCACCGCGCTTCGCGGCAAGCTCGATGAGCTCGCGGAAAACGCTGCGATGGCGGGCCTCTACACCGTGCAGACCATGGTCAAGGACATGGCGGCGCTGTGGGCGGCGACGACCACCTTCACGCAGAGCTACGTCGCCAAGGCGGACCAGCAGGTCGCCGATTCGGCGTTGTCCCGCGTCAGCCAGCTTGAGATGTCGTTCGAGACGCTGCTGTCGATGTCCGACAACCTCACCTCCAACATGAAGGACACGACCAAGATTTTGAAGGAGTTTGAGGGCGCCTTCAAAAAATACGTCGAAAACATCAAGGCGATCGATCGCGTCAATGAGCAGCTGACCTCGGTGGTGAACTCGATGGTGCAGCGCTCCGACATGCTCAAGGCCGACCTCATGGCCGAGCAGCAGCGCCTTGAGGCCGAGTCGCAGTCGACGATCAACGACACCCAGAACCTGGTCGCGATGCTGCTTGGCGGCAGCCTTGTGATCGGCCTGATCCTCGCATGGATGCTGGGCAACGGGATCTCGCGGCCAATGCTGGCGATGTGCGCAGCGATGCGCCGTCTCGCGGCCGGCGATTTCGAGGTGGTCCTGCCGGGCCTTGGCCGCAGCGACGAGATCGGCCAGATGGCGGCTGCTGTCGAAGAATTCAAGATTCAGGCCGTTGCCAAGGCCGAGCGCGACGCCGAGGAGCAGGCCCGCCAGAACGAGGCGGCCAGCCAGGCTCGCCGGGCCGAACTCATCCGCTTCGCGGACGATTTCGAGACCGTCGTCGGCGGCATCGTCACCAGCGTTTCGGCCTCCTCGACCCAGCTCGAGGCGGCGGCGGCGACGCTGACGCGGACCGCGGAAACCACGCAGGAACTGTCCAGCCAGGTTGCCGGCGCATCCGAGGAAGCGTCGTCGAACGTGCAGTCGGTCGCGGCCGCGACCGAGGAGCTGTCGGTGTCGGTCGACGAGATCGGCCGCCAGGCGCAGGAATCGAGCCGGATCGCCGAGGGCGCCGTCAACCAGGCGCGCGCCACCGACGAGCGGATCGGCAAGCTGTCGCGCGCGGCCCAGCAGATCGGCGATGTGGTGCAGCTCATCACCGCGATTGCCGAGCAGACCAACCTGCTCGCGCTGAACGCGACCATCGAGGCGGCCCGTGCGGGCGATGCCGGCCGCGGCTTTGCGGTCGTCGCCTCCGAGGTCAAATCGCTGGCGAGCCAGACCGCCAAGGCGACCGACGACATCTCCTCGCATATCGCTGCAATGCAGGAAGCGACGGAAGAGTCGGTGGCTGCGATCAAGGAAATCGGCGCGACGATCGGCCAGATCTCCAACATCGCGGCGACGATCGCCACCGCGGTCGAGCAGCAGACCTCGGCCACCCAGGAAATCGCCCGCAGCGTTCAGAGCGTTGCGATGGGAACCCAGGGCGTCGCCGAATCGATCACCCAGGTCAATCGCGGCGCGGCTGAAACCGGCTCGTCTTCCGAGGAAGTGCTGAGCTCGGCGCAGACGCTCTCGACCGAGAGCGCACGGCTGCGCGAGGAGCTGGATCGCTTCATGACCAGCGTCCGCGCCGCCTGACGCAGGCTGAATCGCGCAAAAAGATCGGCCGCCGCGGGTTTTCCTGCGGCGGCCTTTTTCGTTCGGCCAGCTGCACAAATCCGCCGCAGGGTCGCCGTATTTGTGCGGCTGCCTGCCAAAGGCCGTTGCCGCCGAATTGAACTTTGCCGCACAGCAGCGGTTGTCATCCCCGCGAATGCAGAAGAGATCATGCAGCTGACCACCTCATCGCCCGCCGCGCCGACCGCGCGCATTCCCCCGTTCGATCGTTGTGCGCTGCTGCTCGATATCGACGGAACGCTGGTCGATCTGGCGCCGACGCCGCGCGAGGTGAAGGTCGCGCCGGGGCTTGTCGAGACGATGCAGGCTTTGATGGCGCGGCTTTCCGGCGCGCTCGCGGTGGTGAGCGGCCGTTCGCTCGACGACATCGACTTCATCTTCGGCCCGGCGCGCTTTCCGGCTGTCGGCGGGCACGGCGCGGAAATGCGGCTGTCGATCGACGAGGATGCCGTTGCGATCAGCGCGCCGCCGATGGAGGCGGGCCTGAAGCGCCGCTTCGCCGCGCTGGCGCAGCTCGATCCGAATATCGTGGTCGAGGACAAGGGTTATTCGATCGCGCTCCATTTTCGGCTGGCGCCGGATGCCGAAACGCAGGTCTTTGAGGGCGTGTCAAAAATCTGCGCCGAATTGCCGAATGCGCCGATCGAGGTGCTGCCGGGCAAGGCGGTTTGCGAGATCAAGTCGAAGGGCTTCAGCAAGGCCACCGGCGTTCACGAGCTGATGACCCATGCGCCGTTCGCCGGCCGGCGGCCGGTGTTCATCGGCGATGACGTCACCGACGAGTCGGTGTTCGCGATCATGCCGGAATATGACGGCCTCGCATTCTCCGTGGGCCGGCACGCGCAGGGCATCGCCGGCCGCTTCGATTCGCCGGCCGACGTGCGAGCGTGGCTGTCGCGCCTGCTGCGCGACCGCCAGTTGTTCGAGGGCGGCTGAACGCGCCTGCGTCAGACGACGCCGGCGCGCAAGATGTCGTGCATATGGATGATGCCGACGGGGCGGCCCTGATCGGTCACGACCATCGCCGTGATCTTCGACGAGTTGAGGATCTCCAGAACCTCGCTCGCGAGTGTGCCCGCGCTGACGGTTTTGGGGTTTTGCGTCATCACGTCATCGACCGCGATGGTCATCAGGTCCGGCCGCATGTGCCGCCGCAGGTCGCCATCGGTGACGATGCCGGCCAGCATGCCGTCGCCATCGACGATGCCGACGCAGCCAAACCCTTTCGACGACATTTCTACCAGAGCGTCGGACATCGCGGTGCCGAGCGGCTTGAGCGGCACGGCGGCGCCGGTGTGCATCAGGTCGCGGACGTAGCGCAGCATCGCGCCGAGTTTGCCGCCCGGATGAAACACACCGAAATCGAGTGAGGTGAAGCCGCGGCCTTCGAGCAGCGCGATCGCCAGCGCGTCGCCGAGCGCGAGTTGCATCACCGACGAAGTGGTGGGCGCGAGGTTGTTGGGGCAGGCCTCGCGGGCGCGGGGCAGCGTCAGCACGATGTCCGAGGCCTTGGCCAGCGAGGAGTCCCCGCCGGCGGTCACCGAGATCAGGCCGATGCGGAACCGGCGCGAATAGGTGACGAGATCCTTGAGTTCGCTGGTCTCGCCCGACCACGACAGGGCAATGATCACGTCGTCCGGGGTGATCATGCCGAGGTCGCCGTGGCTCGCCTCGGCGGCATGGACAAAGAACGCCGGGGTGCCGGTGGAGGCCAGCGTCGACGCGATCTTGCGGGCGATATGTCCCGATTTGCCGACGCCGGTGACGATGATGCGGCCCTTGGCCTCGCGCATCAGGCCGACGGCGGCGCAGAACGGCTCCTTGAGGTCGCCGCGCAACGCTTCGGCGAGGGCGGAGATGCCTTCGCCTTCGGCGTCGAAGGTGCGCAGCGCCGACGCAATGTCTGCGGCGGACTGGTCGGTTGCAGGAACGGTCGCCTCACGCAGTTTCGGTGTCGTCATAAGCAGGTCCAGAAATCCGCGGAAATGATTTCCGCGCCGCTCCCTTAGCACGGCTTTTGCCGCGATGCGACGGAACCGGGCCGCCGTCCCCGCCGCATCAACGGGCCGTTAACCATGTCAATTGTAGGTCTCTTAACCATTGCATGACCTTGCGCCGGGTTCCGCCCGCGCGGCAGAGGTGTCGGTTGAGAGGTGAGTGCGTGGCTATCCGCCAGCGGACCGGGACAAAACGTCTCCGGGTGGGCATTTTGCTCGCCGGCACAATGCTGGCCGCCGCCGTTCCCTGCGCGCTGCTGGCTCAAACCTCAGGCCCCGAGGGGCGCGAGGCCACCTTCGACAAAGAGATGTTTCTCGAGCCGATCGAGGATCTGCCCGGTTTGGGAGATCCCGATGGCGAGATCATCACCGGCGCTGTGCCCGCGCCAGCGTCGCCCCGCCTTGCTCCGACCGCGCCGGCGCGAGAGCCGCGATATCGTTCGCCGCCCGGTTCCGGCGCCGGTGAGACCGGCTCCGGGTTCGATTCGCTGAACCGGAAGAAAAAGCAGCCAGCCAAGCCCGGCGAGCAAAAGCACCCCGTCAGCCTCGGCGCGCCCGCTGCGCAGGCGCGGCCGCCAGTCGCCCGCCCGCAGCGGGTGCGGCCGCCGGTCTCCGCCGCCTTTGCCGGGACGGCAGCGGGACAGCCGCTGCGCCGCCGCCTGCCCGGGCCAGAGCCTGATGCCTTCGGCCCGGTCGGGGTTTACGCCGGCAGCTTTTTGACCAAATCGGCGGTCGAGCTGCGCGGCGGCTACGACACCAATCCCGGCCGCTTCGTCACGCCGCGCGGCTCGGCCTTCTACACGGTCGCGCCGGAGCTGCTGATCGCCTCGGACTGGTCGCGGCACTCCCTGATCGCCGACCTGCGCGGCGCTTTCACCGGCTATGGCTCGACGTTTCCGCTGTCCTCGGGCGTGCCGGGCCCGGAAAATCTTGATCGGCCGGAATTTTTCGGCGTTCTCCGGGGCCGGATCGACGTCAATCGCGATAACCGCATCATTGGCGAACTACGCTCGCGAATCGCCACCGACAACCCCGGCAGCCCGAATTTGCAGGTTGGTCTCGTCCAGTATCCGCTGGCGTTCTCCAACGGCATCACCGTCGGCTATGAGCAGGACATCGGCCGCCTGCGCTGGTCCGCGGCGGGGACCGCCGATCGCACCACCTATCAGAGCTCGCTGCTGACCGACGGCACCCGCGCCAGCAATGCCGATCGTGCCTACAGCCAGTACGGCGGCGTTGGGCGGGTCGGCTACGATCTCAGCCCCGGGCTGCAGCCGTTCGTGGAGGTTGAGGGCGACACCCGCGTCCATGACGCTGCGACAGACCGCAACGGCTATCTGCGCAATTCGTCGGGCGGCTACATCAAGGTCGGCTCGACCTTCGAACTGAGCCGGCTGCTCACCGGCGAGGCGGCGGTCGGCTATGTGCGGCGTAGCTATGACGATCCGCGGCTGCGCGACATCAGCGCGTTTTTGACCTCGGCCTCTCTCGTCTGGGTGCCGAGCGCGCTGACGACGGTGCGCTTGATCGCGACCTCCTCGGTCGATGAGACGACGCTTCCCGGCGTCTCCGGGGTGATGTCCCGAACCTATGTCGCGCAGGTCGATCACGACTTCCGTCGCTGGCTGACTGGTACGGTCCGCTTCGCTTTCGGCACCGCCGACTATGATGGGGCGGTGCGGTCCGATAAAAATTACTCGGCGGGCATCGACGTCACCTACAAGCTCTCGCGCACGGTGCATATCAAGGGCTCGATCCGGCACGACTGGCTGAGAAGCAATCTGCCGAACGTGGATTCCGAGGCAACCATTGTCATGCTCGGGGTTCGTCTGCAGCGCTAGCACGCGGCCCGTAAAAAATGATCGGCGCCTGTCGGCTCGGCCGCGAGCGGATCGTCCTTTGGTTCTCAGCAGGCAGGGCTTCGGCCCTCAACGGATCTGAAGTACGGAAAGGGAGTGAGCGCATGGCGGATGAACTCAAGGAAGGTTGCGCAGGACCGGACGGCGCCCAGCCGGCCGTTGAGCACAAGCCGGTTCCGACGAAGGGCGGCCTCGTCGCCTATCTGCAGGTCGGCGGCGCGAACAAGGCGGCCGCTTTTTACGAGCGCGCCTTCGGCGCAACCATCGTCAACAGCTACCCGGAAGACGACCAGGGCCGCACGATGCACGTGCACCTTTATGTCAACGGCACGTCGCTGATGCTGAGCGATCCGTATCCGGAGCATGGCTATCCGCTCATGGCGCCGCAGGCCTTTACGCTGACCTTGATGCTCGACAACAATATCGATGAGGTTTTCCAGCGCGCGGTCGAAGCCGGCGCCGAAATCGTGATGCCGGTCGCCGATACGTTCTGGGGCGCCCGCTACGGCCAGCTCCGCGACCCGTTCGGCGTGCTTTGGGCGATGAACCAGGAAAAGCGATGAGAGCACTACCGCTCGAACCTGATGCGTACCTTGCGAAACCGTGCCGCGGTTTCGCAAGGTGCTATGTCTTCGCCGATTACTTCATCAGCTCGGCGGCGACCGCGGCAAAAGCCGGCAGCGTGACCGGATCGTTCGCCGCGTTGGCGGCGATCGGATGCGAGGCGTGGCGGACGATCACCATCTCGGCCTTCGGGTCGATATAGATCGCCTGCCCATGAACGCCGCGCGCGATGAAAGCGCCGTTGTCGTTGTGCGTCATCCACCACATGTCGCGATAGGACCAGCCCTTCAGAGTGGTGTAGCTCGATTTCGCGAAATGCGTCTTGTCGCCGCCCTTCTCGATGTCGGCGATCGCTGCAGCCGGAATGACCTGCTGGCCGTTGAGCTGGCCCTTGTTGCGGATCATTTCGCCGAAGCGGGCAAGGTCGCGCAATGTCGAGTTCAATCCGCCGCCGCCGGATTCCGTGCCGATGGAATCGACCATGAAGTAGGCGTCTCTTTCGGCCCCGAGTTTGGCCCACACTTCCGACGATAGAAGATCGGCGAGCGACTGGTTGCTGGCGCGGCGGACGATCCAGGCCAGCACCTCGGCATTGACCGTCTTGTAGGCAAAGACCTCGCCGTGACTGCCTTCCTTCTGCAGCGTCTCGAGGAACTGATAGAAGGTCCTAGGCCCCTGATAGTTCGGCGGCAGCGGCAGCATGCCGCCGGCGCGGGCATAGTCAAACACCTCGGCCTTCGGGTCGGCGTAGTTCTCAGAATATTTGACGCCGATGGTCATATCCATCACCTGCCGGACGGTGGCATCGCCATAGGCGGTGTCCTTCATCTCGGGCAGATATTTTGTGACCGGCGCTTCGGGATCAAGCTTGCCTTGCGCGACAAGAATGGCGGCAAGGGTGCCGACGAACGATTTCGTCACCGAGAACAGGATGTGCGGCCGGTGGGGCGCCCCTTCGCCAAAATACTTTTCGTAGACGATCTTGCCCTTGTGCAGCACCAAGAGCGCGTCGGTATAGGTCAGGGCGGGGACATCGGCTAAGGTGATCTGCTTGCCGTCCCAGGTCGTGACCGGGATGGCGTCGAGATTGCGCTCGGCGCGGGCGAGCGGCAGCACCGGACCCTCGCCGCGCCACACCGCGGCGGTGGGCACGAGTTCGCGGATATGGCTGAAAGCCCAGCGCGTGCCGGGAAACTTGCTGCTCGATCCGTCGCCGAAGCGCACCGTCTTGTCCGGCGGCGGCGGAAAGCCCTGCATCACATGGTTGGCGTTTGGATCGGTCTGCGCGGCGCTGGGAAAGGCGGGAGGCGTTTGCGCATGAGCGGCGGCGGAAGCGGTGATCGCGCAAAAAATGGCCGCGGCGGTCCGTGAAGCAATGCAAGGCATGTCGGTCCAGTCCAAGGTTGAGGATGATGCAGCGGATCAACAAGTTCCCCCGCATCATCCCTCAAAATCGGCTGGCGTCAAAGATAACTGCGCATGACTTCGGCAAGACCGTCGCGGAGGTCAGCGCGGCGCATGCCGTAGGCGATGTTGGCGCGGAGGAAACCGGCCTTCGAGCCGCAGTCATGGCGCTCGCCCTCGAACTGCAGGCCGTAGAACGGCTGCGTCGCGGCAAGGCGGATCATGGCGTCGGTGAGCTGGATTTCGCCGCCCGCGCCGCGTTCCTGGGTTTCCAGAAGCTTGAAGATCTCAGGCTGCAGGATGTAGCGCCCGGTGATCGAGAGGTTGGACGGCGCGTCCTCGCGCTTGGGCTTTTCGACCATGCCGTCGATGGCGAAGACGTTGCCCTGCCGCGCGCCGACGCCGACGACGCCATATTGGTGGACGCGCTCCATCGGTACTTCCTCGACGGCGACGATGTTGGCCTTGCTGTCGAGCGCGCTCGCCGCCGCCACCATCTGGCTGAGGCAGCCCGGCGAGTTGAGCACGAGTTCATCCGGCAGCACCACGGCGAAGGGCTCGTCGCCGATGATGTCGCGGGCGCACCAGACCGCATGGCCGAGGCCAAGCGGCGCCTGCTGGCGGGTGAAGCTCGTCGCACCGGCGGCCGGCTGGTCGCGCGCCAGAATTTCCATCTCGGCGGTCTTGTTGCGGGCCTTCAACGTTTCGTCGAGCTCGAATTGCCTGTCGAAGTGATCCTCGATCATCCCTTTGTTGCGCCCGGTCACGAACACGAAGTGTTCGATGCCGGCTTCCCGCGCCTCATCGACGACGTACTGGATCAGCGGGCGGTCGACGATGGTCAGCATCTCTTTCGGCATCGCCTTGGTGGCTGGCAGCACGCGGGTGCCGAGGCCGGCGACGGGGAATACGGCTTTTCGAATTTTCATGGGCCTGTCTCGGTAGGGGTGGAGCGTTCGGGACCGACGATCGCCGGTCTCAGCCGACAGTCGTCCTATCCGTTTTGCAACCCGGAACAAAGGCGGATGTGTGATCACGCGGGCGACGTTCGTCGCTGGCTGCGGCTTTTGGTCGTCATTCCGTCGGCGAAAACCAGCGATTCGTTAAGTTTGGAGCAACCATATTGGGGCTTTGTGGGCCCCACGCGGGGCAATGCATCACTCTTGCCCGCAATCGGTCCCGCCGCAGGGCGTGCGGGATGTTCGGCGGCTCGGGACGCAGCGGCAGGCTCCCGGCCGGTAGCCTTCGTTGCGCATCGCGCAGCAACCGCCGGCAACGGCAGAGGGGAGGGTTTTGCACGATGTCGATCTGGATGAAGGCAAACAGGCGGACCGCCCATCGCGGTAGCGTCGCGGTGTTGATGGCTCTTATGTGCAGCGTGGCGGCGCCGGCCGTTGCGGAAGCTCAGAGCGCCAGCGGTCGCGGTCCGGTCATTCTCCAGAGCCATGGTTCGCAGAATCAGGGGCGAGGCGACGACATCGTCACCGGCTCGATCTCGCCGCGCCAGAAGAACACCATTCAGGCCTTCGTGCCGCAGCCGCCTCCTGCCCCCGCCAGCGCCGCCGCCCGGCCATGGAGCGGGGAGGATGGCGCATCCGGCCATCCACTGATGACCGCCGCCGCGATCCGGCAGGCCGCCGCGCATTTCCCGCAATGCATTGCCGGCATGTGGCCCGATGCGGCGCGGCGCGGCGTCTCGCAGCAGAACTTCCGCCGCTTCACGGCCAATCTCTCGCCCGATCTGCGGATCATGGACCTGATGGATTCCCAGCCCGAATTCACCAAGGCGCTGTGGGACTATCTCGACATTCTGGTGAACGATGCCCGCATCGCACGCGGCCGCGAGATTCTGGCGCGCTATCAGCGCGAGTTCGAGGCGGTCGAGCAGGCCTACGGTGTTGATCGCCACGTCATCGCCTCGATCTGGGGCATCGAATCGAATTATTCGACGCTCGGCGGCGATCGCAGCGTACTCAACTCGACGGCGACGCTGGCCTGCATCGGCCGCCGCCAGGCCTATTTCAAGGATGAGTTTCTCGCAGCGCTCGAAATTCTGCACCACGGCCATGTCACGCCCGAGCATCTGCGTGGTTCGTGGGCCGGCGCGTTCGGCGGCACCCAGTTCATGCCGACCTCATTCAAGCGCTATGCCGTCGATTTCGACGGCGACGGCCGCCGCGACGTTGTCGACAATCCCGCTGATCTGATCGCCTCGACCGCCAACAACCTCAAGAAGGACGGCTGGCAGAGCGGGCAGACCTGGGGCTACGAGGTCGTGATTCCGCGCGGCTTCAACTTCATGCTGGCGGATCGCTCCAAGGTCATGACGCTGGCGCAGTGGGAGGATCTCGGCGTGCAGCGCGCCGGCGGCCGGGCTTTCCCGCGCCCGCATGACAAGGCCTACCTGCTCGCGCCGGCGGGCGGCGAGGGGCCGGGCTTTCTTATGCTCAACAATTTTCGGGTGATCATGAAATACAACCCGGCGGAAGCCTATGCGCTGGCGATCGGCCATTTTGCCGACCGGCTGCGCGGCGGCGACGCCTTCGTCCAGGCCTGGCCGCGCCATGAGCGGGTGCTCTCGCGCGCCGAACGGCTGGAGATGCAGCAGCTTCTGGCGCGGCACGGATTCTATCAGGGCAAGCCGGACGGTATGTTCGGCAGCGCCAGCCGCACCGCCCTGCGCGGCTATCAGGCGGCAGCGGGGCTGCCCCCCGATGGCTTCGCCACGACGCGGGTGCTGGAGCGGCTGCGCGGGCGCTGACGGCCCGCGCCTTGCCGCCCGAGGCGAGGCTGCACGACCTTCAAGACGCCATTTTTGTGACGCACTTGACGGCGGTGGCCTGTCGCCTGCTTATGAGCCCGATGGCTGTCGTCCGAGGCTTTGGCGTGCAGTCCTGATCGCAAATCCTGGCGGCAGATCGATGGATCGACACACGGCCAACCTCGCCCGATTCTGGCTTCGGCTATTTGGCGGCATCAGCCGTCGGCTGGCATTTTCGCTGGCCGCCATGGCCGCGGTGCTGGGTCTGGTGGTGATCGCGGCAGGCCCGGCGGCTGCGCAATATCTGTTCGGCTATCCGCAGCGCGGGGCGCCGCAGCAACAGCAGCGCGGCTTTTTCAACGACCTCTTTCCGTTCTTCTCGCCGGGGCCTGGCCGGGACCCGCGCCGGCTGTCCCCGGAGCAGCACCAGCAGCAACAGCCGCGCGTCGACTATTCGCGCGCGCCTGCGCCGGAGAAGCGCGAGACGCGGGCCGAGCGCAACATTCTGGTGCTTGGCGATGCGATGGCCGACTGGCTCGCCTATGGCCTCGAAAATGCATTCAGCGAGCAGCCCGAATTCGGCGTGATCCGCCGGCACAAGACGGTGTCGGGGTTGATCCGCTATCAGCCCAAGGGCGAGCCGGGCGATTGGGCCGCTGCCGCCAAGCAGATTCTCGCCGAGGAGCGGCCGGATGCCATCGTGATCATGCTCGGCCTGCACGACCGCGTGCCGATCAGCGAGCCTGCGGAAGCCAAGAAGGATCCGCGCCAGAAGGCCGACACCGCGACCCAGCCGGGCCGCGACCCGGAATTGCCGCCGGATGATCCGAATGACGATTTCGACGCGCCGCAGATCGCCGTGCCGGAATCGGCGGCGCGGTCGGCGAGCGGCACGGCAGCTTTCCGCGACGCGCGCTGGTCCGAGCTGTATTCCAAAAAGATCGCCGAGATGATCACCGTGCTCAAGAGCAAGGGGGTTCCCGTGCTCTGGGTCGGATTGCCCGCGGTGCGCGGCACGCGCTCGACCTCCGATATGCTGTTCCTCGATTCGCTGTTCCGCGAGGGAGCGACGGCGGGCGGCATCACCTTCGTCGATGTCTGGGACGGCTTTGTCGATGAGGGCGGCCGCTTCATGCAGCAGGGACCGGATTTCGAGGGCCAGATCCGCCGCCTGCGCACCCCTGATGGCGTGTTCTTCACCAAGGCCGGCGCCCGAAAACTCGCCCACTATGTCGAGCGTGAGATCGCCCGCGTGCTGACCGGCTGGACCGGTCCGGCCGACGTGCCGGCTGAGCCTGAGACGCCGGACCCGAATGCTAAGCAGCCTGATGGCCCCGCGCCACGTCCGCTGGTCGGCCCGGCGGTGCCGCTGGTGGCGGCGGCGATCAGCTCCGATCAACTGCTTGGCGGGCCCGGCGGCCGCAGCCTGAAGGTCGATGAGCTCGCGACGAAAACCCTCGTGAGGGGCGATCCTCTGACCCCGCCGCCCGGGCGCGCTGATGATTTCGTCTGGCCGCGCCGTGATGCGCCGGTCGAGCCGGCGCGCGGCGAGACCCCGGTGGTTGCCGTCGCCCCGGCGGCCGCCCGGCCGGAGGCGGCAAAACAGCGCCGCCCGGCCGCCGGACATGACGAGGCGCGCCATGCCGGCCAGACGCCGCGTCCGCAGCGCCCGGTGCAGCGCCCGATGCTGCCGCCGCCGCAGCCGTCGATTTTCGGGCCGAGCAACTGGCTGACCGATCTGTTCCGCCGCTAACGGCAGGCGGCAACGCCGGAAAGGAAAACGGCTTCCGATGCTTTGGCACCGGAAGCCGTTTTGTTCTTGGGCTGTGGTTGAGGCGATTAGCCCGGCAGCTCGGACGATCCCATCAGATACTGATCGATCGAGCGGGCGCAGACCCGGCCCTCGCGGATGGCCCAGACGACGAGCGACTGGCCGCGCCGCATGTCGCCGGCGGCGAACACCTTCGGCACCGAGGTCTTGCAGTCGGCGGTCGCCGCCCGCACATTGCCGCGTGGATCGAGCGCGACGCCGAGCGACTGCAGCAGCCCCTCATGCACCGGCGAGACGAAGCCCATCGCCAGCAGCACGAGATCGGCCTTGATCTCGAATTCGGTGCCGGGGATCGGCTTGAACTGATGATCGGCCCGCACGCACCGCAGGCCCGTGACCTTGCCGCCTTCGCCGATGAAATTTTGCGTCAGCACGGCGAACTCCCGCTCGGCTCCCTCCTGATGGCTGGAGGAGGTCCGCAGCCGCAGCGGCCACAGCGGCCAGGTCAACATCTTGTTCTCCCGCTCCGGCGGCTCGGGCATGATCTCGAGCTGCGTCACCGAAAGCGCGCCTTGCCGGTTGGAAGTACCGATGCAGTCCGAGCCGGTGTCGCCGCCGCCGATGACGACGACATGCTTGCCGGTTGCCAAAATCTCGCGGACATCGCCGAGCGGCTCATGGCCGACGCGGCGGTTCTGCTGCGGCAAAAAATCCATCGCAAAATGGATCCCGTCGAGCTCGCGGCCGGGGATCGCCAGATCGCGCGGCTTTTCGGCGCCGCCGGTCAGGGCGACCGCGTCGTAACGTGCGAGCAGTTCGTCGGCGGTGACCGCACCCGGCCTCGTGCTGCCGACCTCGGCATTGTAGTGGAAGACGACGCCTTCCTCCTCCATCTGCCGGATGCGGCGGTCGATGATGTGCTTCTCCATCTTGAAGTCGGGAATGCCGTAGCGCAGCAGGCCGCCGGCCTTGGCCCAGCGTTCGTAGACGTGCACCTCATGTCCGGCGCGGGCGAGCTGCTGGGCGCAGGCAAGTCCCGCCGGGCCCGAGCCGACCACGGCGACGCGCTTGCCGGTCCGGTGCGACGGCGGCTCCGGCTGGAGCCAGCCATTCTCCCAGGCGCGGTCGACAATGGTGCATTCGATGGTTTTGATCGTCACCGGGGCATCGGTGATGTTCAGAGTGCAGGAGGCTTCACACGGCGCCGGACAGATGCGCCCGGTGAAATCGGGAAAGTTGTTGGTCGAGTGCAGGTTGCGCGACGCTTCAAGCCAGTCGCCGTGATAGACGAGATCGTTGAAGTCCGGGATCTGGTTGTTGACCGGGCAGCCTGGGGTGCCCGGCTCGAGCGCGCCGGTGCCGTGGCAGTAGGGGATGCCGCAGCTCATGCAACGCGCGGCCTGGCTGCGCGTCTCTTTCTCGGTCAGCGGAAGGACGAATTCGCGATAGTGCTTCAGGCGGTCCTTGACCGGCTCATAGGCGCGATCCTGACGTTCGATTTCAAGAAATCCAGTGATCTTGCCCATTTCAAGCCCCGATCGCGATCTGCGGCGCATTGGCCTCGGTTGCCTTCATCTGCTGCAATGCGCGGCGATATTCGACCGGCACGACCTTTCGGAATTTCGGCAGCCAGCTTTCCCAGTCCTCCAGGATGGCGGCCGCTCGCGCCGAGCCGGTATAGGCGGCGTGACGCGAGATCAGCAGGCGCAGGCGCTTGACGTCGTCGCACATCATGTCGGCGAAGACGTCGACGCTGCCATGCGCTTCGAGATCGCCGCTCTGATGGTAGCTGTCCTCGTTGACGGATTCTTCGGACACGATCGGTTCGAGTTCGACCTGCGCGAGATTGCACAGGCGCGGGAAGCTGCCGTCCTCGTCGAGGACATAGGCGATGCCGCCCGACATGCCCGCGGCGAAGTTGCGCCCGGTCTTGCCGAGCACGACGACGACGCCGCCGGTCATGTATTCGCAGCAGTGGTCGCCCGCGCCCTCGATGACGGCGATGGCGCCCGAATTGCGGACAGCGAAACGTTCGCCGGCCACGCCGCGGAAGTAGCATTCGCCATCGATCGCGCCATACATCACCGTGTTGCCGACGATGATGGAGTCTTCTGGCACGATGCCCGAATTGCGCGGCGGCCGGATGATGATGCAGCCGCCGGACAGGCCCTTGCCGACATAGTCGTTGGCTTCGCCTTCGAGATGGAAGGTGACGCCGCGCGCAAGCCACGCGCCGAACGACTGGCCGGCGGTGCCGGTGAGGCTGACATTGATCGTGTCATCTGGCAGGCCCTCGTGGCCGTATCGCTTGGCGACCTCGCCGGACAGCATGGCGCCGGCACTGCGATTGATATTGCCAATCGTCGTGCTGATGCGGACCGGAGCGCCGGTTTCGAGCGCGATCTGCGCCTGCTCGATCAGCTTGCGGTCGAGCACGTGATCGAGGTGGTGGTTTTGCGCCTCGCTGTGGTGGAGCGTGACGCCGGCCGGCGTCGGCTGCTTGTAGAACAGCTTCGACAGGTCGAGCCCGCGTGCCTTCCAGTGCGAGATCATCGCTTCCTGATTGAGCATCTGGGTTTGCCCGACCATCTCGTCGAAGGTGCGGTATCCGAGTTCGGCCATGATCTCCCGCACTTCCTCGGCGACGAAGAAGAAGAAGTTGATCACGTGCTCGGGCTGGCCGACGAACCGCTTGCGCAGCACGGGGTCCTGCGTCGCAACGCCAACCGGGCAGGTATTGAGGTGGCACTTGCGCATCATGATGCAGCCCGCCGCGATCAACGGCGCGGTGGCGAAGCCGAATTCGTCCGCGCCGAGCAGCGCGCCGATGACGACGTCCCGGCCGGTGCGGAAACCGCCATCGACCTGCACGGCGATGCGCGAGCGCAGCCGCTCGCGCACGAGCGTCTGGTGGGTTTCGGCGAGGCCGATCTCCCATGGCGATCCGGCATGCTTGATCGAGGTCAGCGGGCTTGCGCCGGTGCCGCCCTCGAAGCCCGAGATGGTGACGTGGTCGGCGCGGGCCTTGGCGACGCCGGCGGCGACCGTTCCGACCCCGATCTCGGCCACCAGCTTCACCGACACCTGCCCCGTCGGGTTGACGTTCTTCAGGTCGTAGATGAGCTGCGCCAGATCCTCGATCGAGTAGATGTCATGATGCGGCGGCGGCGAAATCAGGCCGACGCCCGGCGTCGAATGACGCACCTTGGCGATCGTCGCATCGACCTTGTGGCCGGGCAGCTGACCGCCTTCGCCGGGCTTTGCGCCCTGCGCCATCTTGATCTGCATCATGTCGGAGTTGACGAGGTACTCGGTGGTCGCGCCGAAGCGGCCAGAGGCCACCTGCTTGATCGCCGAGCGCATCGAGTCGCCGTTGGGCAGCGGCTGGAAGCGATCGGATTCCTCGCCGCCTTCGCCGGTGTTCGACTTGCCGCCGATCCGGTTCATTGCGATCGCAAGCGTGGTATGCGCCTCGCGCGAGATCGAGCCGAACGACATCGCGCCGGTCGAGAACCGCTTGACGATTTCCTTCGCCGGTTCGACCTCGTCGAGCGCAACGGGGGAGCGCCCGTCATCCGCCGCGGTCTTGAGGCGAAGCAGGCCGCGCAGCGTCAGAAGCCGCTCGGATTGCTCGTTCAGCACCTTGGCATATTGGCGATAGCGCTCGCGCGAGTCGCCGCGCACCGCATGCTGGAGCAGCATGACGGTTTCCTCGGTCCAGGCATGGGCCTCCCCGCGCGCGCGATAGGCATACTCGCCGCCGATGTCGAGCGCGTTCTTGTAGACCGGGGATGCGCCGAAGGCCTCGGCATGGCGCTGCACCGTTTCGGCCGCGATCTCCTCAAGGCCGACGCCCTCGATGCGGGTCTGCGTTCCCGTAAAATACTTTGCGACGAACTCCGCCTTGAGGCCGATGGCGTCAAAGATCTGCGCGCCGCAATAGGATTCGTAGGTGGAGATGCCCATCTTGGACATCACCTTCAGCAGGCCCTTGCCGATCGACTTGATGTAACGCTTGACCAGTTCGCTGTCGTTGAGTGTGACCGGAAGCCGGTCCTTCATGGCGATGATGGTCTCGAAGGCGAGGTAGGGGTTGATCGCCTCCGCGCCGTAGCCGGCGAGACAGGCGAAGTGGTGCACTTCGCGCGGCTCGCCGGATTCGACCACGAGGCCGACCGAGGTCCGCAGGCCGGTGCGGATGAGGTGGTGATGAACCGCCGCAACCGCGAGCAGCGAGGGGATCGGCACCCGGTCGGAGCCGGTCATGCGGTCCGACAGAATGATGATGTTGACGCCTTCACGCACCGCGGATTCGGCGCGGGCGCAAAGCGCATCGAGCGCCTGCTCCATGCCGGGCGCGCCGAGCGCGACCTGGAAGGTCGTGTCGAGTGTGCGCGAGCGGAAGTGCGACTCGGCGATGTCCGAGATCCCGCGGATCTTTTCCAGGTCGCCGTCGGTGAGGATCGGCTGGCGTACTTCAAGCCGCTTGGTGCGGGACAGGCCTTCGAGATCGAACAGATTGGGCCGCGGCCCGATCATCGAGACGAGGCTCATGACCAGTTCTTCGCGGATCGGATCGATCGGCGGGTTGGTCACCTGCGCAAAGTTCTGCTTGAAGTAAGTGAACAGCAGCTTCGACTTGCTCGACAGCGCCGATAGCGGCGTGTCGGTGCCCATCGATCCAGCGGCTTCCTCGCCGGTGGAGGCCATCGGCGCCATCAGGACGGCGATGTCTTCCTGCGAGTAGCCGAAGGCCTGCTGGCGATCGAGCAGCGACAGATTGGAGCGCGGGCCGCGACGCGGCGCCTCCTGCAGGTCTTCGAGCACAATCTGGGTCCGGTCGAGCCATGCCTGATAGGGATGGCCCGAGGCAAGCCTGGTCTTGATCTCGTCGTCGGGGATCAGGCGTCCCTGTTCGAGATCGACCAGCAGCATCTTGCCCGGTTGCAGCCGCCACTTGGTGACGATCTGGTCTTCCGGGATGGTGATGACGCCCATTTCGGAAGCCATCACGATGCGGTCGTCGCTGGTGACGAGATAGCGCGCCGGGCGCAGGCCGTTGCGATCGAGCGTCGCGCCGATCTGGCGGCCGTCGGTGAAGGCGATCGCCGCCGGACCATCCCACGGCTCCATCAGCGCCGTGTGATACTCGTAGAAAGCGCGGCGGTCGTCGTCCATCAGCGGGTTGCCGGTCCATGCTTCGGGGATCAGCATCATCACCGCATGGGGCAGCGAGTAGCCGCCCTGCACCAAGAATTCGAGCGCGTTGTCGAAGCAGGCGGTGTCGGACTGGCCCTCATAGGAAATCGGCCACAGCCGGCTGATGTCCTTGCCGAACTTCTTCGACGAGACCGACGCCTGCCGCGCCGCCATCCAGTTCACATTGCCGCGCAGCGTGTTGATCTCGCCGTTGTGTGCGACCATGCGGTAGGGATGGGCGAGCGACCAGGTCGGAAACGTGTTGGTCGAGAAACGCTGGTGTACGAGGGCAAGCGCGCTCTCGAAGTCCGGTTCGCTCAGATCCGGGTAGTAGGTCTGGAGCTGATCGGCCAGGAACATGCCCTTGTAGACGATCGTGCGGCACGACAGCGACACCGGATAGTAGCCGGCGAGGCCGCGGTCGCGGCGTTGATAGATCGCGTTCGAGATCGACTTGCGCAGAATGTAGAGCGCGCGCTCAAAGTCGTCCTCGTTGGCTTGATGGCCGCGGCCGACGAACACCTGCATGTGGTTCGGCTCGGTCGGCTTCACCGTTTCGCCCAGCGTCGAATTGTCGGTCGGCACGTCGCGCCAGCCGAGCAGGGTCAGCCCCTCGGCCCGGATCTGGTCGGCGATCAAGCCCTTGATGACGCCGCGCCATGCGGGGTCTTGTGGCATGAACAATGCGCCGACGGCATAGGCGCCGGGCTCGGGCAGCTCAAAGCCAAGCTCCTTCGCCTTGCGGGCAAAGAAGGCATGGGGAATCTGCACGAGAATGCCGGCACCGTCACCGGCGCGCGGGTCTGCGCCGACTGCGCCGCGGTGCTCGAGGTTGCACAAGATCGACAGCGCATCGGTGACGATCTTGTGCGACTTCACGCCCTTGATGTTGGCGATGAAGCCGACGCCGCAGGAATCCTTCTCCAACGACGGGTCGTAGAGACCTTCCGCCGGCGGGCGCCAGTCATGTTCTTTGGAAGCGACGGGTTCGGTGTGACTGTCCGGGGGGTGTGCCTGTGATTTCGGAGCCTGGATCGGCGATCCAGCGACGTCCAACATCAATGCGTGCATCAACTCTGCCCGGTCTGTGGTCACATTCGTATCCTCGTTCGCAAACTCTCTCAGTGCTCTAATGTTTTGGACGATGGTTCGTTCGCAGCCTTCCCGGCTCGCGTCGCCGAACGGGTGCGATAGCCGCGCCCATTCGTCATTCATCCAATACTACGTATATGCTCGGTGCGGGCCGCAACCTTGTGACGGCGAATAGCCCGCGGGTTTTTTCCCGACCTGCCCTTTACGACCCGCCGCAGACCTGCAGTCTGCTACCCGAATGGGTGCGAGCGTCAGCCGGATCAACCGGAAAAATGGGACAGGGTTGCTGTCCTAGAGTGAGATTGCCAAATTTTTTTTTACCGCACAAGCGAAGATCGAGGGATCGGAAAACTTTTTGGGCGGAGGAAGTAATTTTGTGTCAGGCGGCGCCGTGTTCGTCCGGACAGCAAAACGCCCCGGACCGGCCGGGGCGTCGCAACTTGCCGGAAGGTTAGGAGAGGAGCCGTCAGGCGGCCTGGTCCTGGGTGGGCGTCGCTTCCACGGCTTTCACCGAACTGCCGCCGAGGATCGGAATGCTGCGGGGCTTCTTCGCCTCCGGAATCTCGCGGACGAGATCGACGTGCAGCAGGCCATTCTCAAGCGAGGCGCGCGCGACCTGAACATAGTCGGCGAGCTGGAACACCCGCTCGAAGGCGCGCGAGGCGATGCCGCGGTAAAGCACTTCGGATTGCGGCTTGGCGTTCTCGTTGGCAGCCTTCTCGCCCTTGATGGTCAGGGTGTTTTCCTTCGAGACGATGGAAAGCTCATCCTGCGAGAAGCCGGAAACGGCGACACTGATGCGATATGAATTGTCGCCGGTGCGCTCGATGTTATAGGGCGGATAGCCCGACGAGGCATCGGAAGGGGCGGCCTGATCAAGCAGCGAAAACAGGCGATCGAAGCCGACGGTGGAACGGTAGAACGGGGTGAGATCGAACGAACGCATTTTTGTGTCCTCTTCAATTGAGCGACCAGCTTGCCTTCGACTGAAGGCTTGCCGAGAGTTGCAGACACCCGCCGTCTGAGGCCGGGTTTTCGTCCTGCATGCAGCCTAGAGAGGCCTGCACGAAACTGATATGGGAGGGGTCCCACCCCGTTCAAGAGGTGGCGCTTCCCTTTTGACGCGAGCACGAGGGGCGTAACCCGCCGCCGAATGCTTCGACCCGCCACGGCTGTTGTTGCCCATGACGCTCGTTTCGATCCCGGCCAATCCCGTTCCCGAAAATGCCGTTGCGGGGCAGGTGAAAACCGCTGACGGCGTGACCCTGCGCTTTGCCCGTTGGCCTGCGCTCGGCGAGCGCAAGGGCACCGTCTGCCTGTTCACCGGCCGCGGCGAATACATTGAAAAGTATTTTGAGACGGTGCGGGAGCTGCGCAAGCGCGGCTTTGCGGTGGCAATGATCGACTGGCGGGGGCAGGGGCTGTCGGAGCGCGCGCTGCGCGACCGCCGCAAAGGTTATGTCCGGCGGTTCGCGGATTTCGAGCGTGACGTCGAGGTGTTCATCCGGGAGATCGTGATGCCGGATTGCCCGCCGCCCTATTTCGCGCTGGCCCATTCGATGGGCGGGGCGGTGATGCTGCGGCTCGCCCATGCCGGGCGGCGGTGGTTCGACCGCATCGTTCTGTGCGCGCCGATGATCGATCTGCCGGGGCAGCGCAACAGCCTGGCGACCCGGAGCCTCGTGCGGGTACTGCGCTGGAGCGGTTTTGGCGGCAGCTACGTTCCCGGCAGCGGCGGCGCGATGGTCGGGTGCGAGCCGTTCGCCGGCAATGTGCTGACCAGCGACCCGGTGCGCTATGCGCGCAACGCGGCGATCCTTGCCGAAAATCCGATGCTCGGTGTCGGCGGCCCGACGGTCGCCTGGGCCGACACCGCACTCCAGACGATGCAGAGCTTCAAGGCGCTGTCCTACCCCTCGAAAATCAGCCAGGCGATCCTTATGGTCGCTGCTGGGTATGACGACGTGGTCTCCACGCCCGCGATCGAGGAGTTCGCCTATCACCTGCGCGCCGGATCGCATCTCGTCGTTCCCGGCGCGCGGCACGAGATTTTGCAGGAGCAGGATCGCTACCGCGGGCAGTTCTGGGCGGCGTTCGACGCCTTCGTGCCGGGCACCCCCGCCTTCGGTTGACGCCGCTAGTTTCGCAGTCGTTTCGCAGGTCGCGTCAATGTTCGGAATTCAGGATTTTTGGCTGTTCGTGGTGGCAGGGCTGGCGCTCAACGTCACCCCCGGGCCCGACACCGCCTATATCGCCGGCCGTAGCGCGCAGATCGGCTTTCGCGGCGGAGCTGCGGCGGCGCTCGGGGTCGGTTGCGGCTGCTTCCTTCACATCGTCGCCGCGTCGGTCGGCCTGTCGGCGGTTCTCACCGCCTCGGCTGAGGCCTTCACAATCGTCAAACTGATCGGCGCCGCCTATCTCTGCTACATCGGCGCGAAGATGCTGCTGTCGCGCCAGAAGGATGTTCTCGCCGAGGACAGCGCGCAGCCGCGCCCCGTCGGGGTGGGCGAGGTGTTTTGGCAGGGCGCGCTGACGAATGCGCTGAACCCGAAGGTGGCGCTGTTTTTCCTTGCCTTCCTGCCGCAGTTCGTCTCCGCCGAGGCGCCGTCGAAGGCGCTTGCCTTCTTCATTTTGGGCGTGGTGTTCAATGTCAACGGCACCCTGTCGAACCTCGCCCTGGCGGCCTTTGCGGCGCGCGCCGCGAAAAAATTCCGCACATCGGCGCGGGCAGGGATATGGATTGACCGCGTGCTCGGCGGGTTCTTCGTCTGTCTCGGCATCCGGCTGGCGACGTTCGAGCTGCGCTGACGGCGCTCAGCGCCAGAACAGCGAGCTAGCCAGATAGGCGCCGAGCGCAAACAGGAACACGAAGAACCAGCGCCGGAAAGTGGCCGCGGGCATTCTCAGCCGCAGGATCTGGCCGATCCACATGCCGGCCAGCGCGGCGACCAGCGCGACGGTGGAGAGCTGGGCGACCCCGACATTCAACAGGTCCGCAGCTGCCAGATTATAGCCGAGCGCCACCGTCGACACGGTGAAGAACAGGCCCATGGCCTGAACCAGCTCCTCCTTCTCCATGCCGGTGGCCTGAAGATAAGGCACCGCCGGGATCGCGAAGACGCCGGTTCCGGCGGCGCCGATCCCGGTGAGGACGCCGACCACGCCGCCGACCCAGCGTTCGTGTCGGCGGGCGACATGGAAGCGGACTTCGCTCAGCCCCAGCACCGCATAGATCGCGAGCAGGACGCCGAGAATCGGCGTGTTGTATCTGGAATAAGGGCCGGTGAGCAGATCCGCCGCGGCCCAGGTGCCGAAGCAGGTGCCGATCAGCAGCGGCCACAGCCGCGATGCAAGGTCCCTTAGATAAGGCCCGCCAAAAGTCTGCCAGATGTTCGTGATCAGCGACGGGATGACGATGATTGCGGCGGCCTGGGCGGGCGGCATCACGGTAGCCATCAACGCGATGGACACGGTCGGCAGGCCCAGCCCCACCACGCCTTTGATGAAGCCCGCCAGCGTCAGCACGGGCGCCACGACCAGAAGCGCGAGCTGCATCATCGCCTCACCCCGCACAATGGCTGTGGTGCAGAAGGCCCGGCTGCATGAATCGGTCCGCGTGTCGGTCGGCGGGACGTCGCTCTGCCGGGCGCCACTGTCCGCATGGCCTAGCGGTTGAGCAGCGCGATCGCTTCGTCATAGACGCGGCGATCGCCGGCTGCGACGATGCGGCCACCCTGCTGGGCTGGCTTGCCTTCCCACGTGGTGATGATGCCGCCTGCGCCGGTGATGATCGGAACCAGCGCCGCGATGTCGTGGGGCTTGAGCTCGGTTTCGATGACGAGATCGATATGTCCTGCCGCGAGCATGCAGTAGGCGTAGCAATCGGCGCCGTAGCGCGACAGGCCTGCCGCCCCCTCAACGCGGGTGAAGGCGGCCCGGTCCGTAGCATTCATCAGCAGCGGGCTGGTGGTGAACAGCGTCGCCTTGGCCAGCGAATCGCAGGCGCGGACCGCGAGCTTGCGGCGGCCGGCCGGGGTGGTCAGATGGGCCTCGCCGCCGTCGCCGGTGTAGCGCTCGCGCAGATAGGGCTGGTTCATCACGCCGAACACCGGATTGCCCTGATGGAGCAGGGCGATCAGCGTTCCCCAGATCGGCACTCCCGAGATGAACGATTTGGTGCCGTCGATCGGGTCCAGCACCCAGACATATTCGGCATCAGGCTTCTCGACGCCGAATTCCTCGCCGACGATGCCGTGTTCCGGGAATGCCGCGCTGATCAGCCGCCGCATCACCGCTTCCGCGCCGCGATCGGCCTCGGTGACCGGATCGAGGTGAAAATCGGCGGCCTTGTTCTCGACGCTGAGCGCCGTCCGGAAGAAGGGAAGGATCGTGTCCCCGGAGGCGCTGGCGAGCCGGTCGATGAACGCGGCGAAATCGATGACCGTCACGTTGGTGTCCTGAGTCTCTTGCGGGGCCGCAGGCCCCGTTCTGTTCTTTGGCCGCTGGGCTGCCGGGGCGTCGCCGAATCACCCGCCACTTCCAAAAACGATTGGTAGCCCGCTCGCAATGGCTTGGAAAGCGCGCGGCGAGCGGCGCCGGAGATTACGCCACCAATGTCACGCATGCGGGAGCGGGGGGAACGGCTTTGCCGTGACGGCCTTATTCCTCAGGTTGTTTCGCTGAGGTGGGTTTTGTGCAGGTGCTGAATGGTGCCTGCGGGGCAGCGTGTGAGGGAATCGGCTGCGAATCAGCCGCCGCCTCGGCAGCCAGCGTCGCCAAAAATCGTCCGTGAGCCCGATCCTGGAGTTAATTGATCGATCAAAACTGACATCTGAGTTCATTTTCGAAAGCGAGATTAGAAAGGTAATTGCTGCTCTCAGAATTCACTTTTTATGGCTCATTCTTGGGATTTTGCCGCAATTGCGCGTGCCGAATTGGTTAACCCATTGTCTTTTCAAGTGTCTTTCAGTGAATCAAGCTTGCAGTATCGGAATGGCACCATGCGCTGTACGCATGAATATTGCTTCAATAGGGCTTGCAATCGGAAGCCGATACCTGCATATTATTGCGGTGCGGTAGCGCTTGGCGTTACCGCTGCCCTCCTTGGGCGTTTCCTCCCTAGACTTGGGGCCGCTTGCTTCGCGAGCGGCCCTCTTTCTTTTCGGGGGGATTTTTTCTGCTTTGCAGTGCGCGCCCGATCAATGAGAGGCAGCGTTCATTCCGCCGCCGCCGGGAAGGTGCCGAAATCGCCAAGCGGCATCTCGGCGAGCGCAATGGCGAGCTGAGCAAAATCGCCGGCGAGGCGCTCGAGGCCGGGACCGCGATCGCGGCTGTTTTCATCCATATAGATGGCGCGGTTGATCTCGATCTGGACGGCATGCGCGCCACCGGCCGGATTGCCGTAGTGCTCGGTGATGAAGCCGCCGGCATATGGCCGGTTGCGGGCGGTGGAATAGCCTTGTCCCGCAAACACGCTTTCTGCTGCGCGCGACAACAGCGGCGAGCAACTGATGCCGTAGCGGTCGCCGATCACCACATCGGCACGGGCAGGCTCGTCCCGCGACAGGCCGACCGACGGCATCGAGTGGCAGTCAATCAGCAGCACCGTGCCGAACTGGTCGCGCGCGCCGGCGATCAGTTGGCGCAGGGCGCGGTGATAGGGCTTGTAGAGCCGTTCGATGCGGGCCAACCCCTCCTCGACCGCGAGGCGATCGCGATAGATCTCCTGCCCGTCGCCGGCAACGCGCGGAATCGTGCCAAGGCCGCCGGCGACCCGCATCGAGCGGGTGTTGACGAAAGACGGCAGCCGGCCGTCGAACATCCGCGGGTCGAGTTCATAGGGCTCGCGATTGACGTCGACATATGAACGCGGGAAATGGACGCGGACGACCGGGAACCCGAGCGCCGTCAGTCCGTCGATCATCTCATCAACATAACTGTCTTCGGAGCGCCGCAGCGCGGCCAGATCGATTCGCGAGGCGCTAAGGAACTCGGCAGGATAATCCGCGCCGGAATGCGGAGAGTTGAAGATGATCGGCGCGCGCCATTGGCGGGGCAGTGCAATTTCAAACGGCGGCTGGCCAGCGCCTGCGGCGCTCTCGCATTCGGTCATGGCGTCATTCGATCTCCAGCCGGAGAATCATGGCGTGCCACCTCGGGCCAATCTGTGGCAGAAAATCCCGCCATCAGGATTATTGTCGGGATTTTCGCGCTGGAAGCCAAGGGAATGGTGGTTTTCACCTGAAATTTACGATCCAAGACGATAAATGAAGCCATATTTTTGAAACGCCGGGATCAAGTACCAGCCGCCATGCACAAAATCTTACTCGCCGAAGACGATAACGACATGCGCCGTTTTCTGGTTAAGGCCCTGGAAAATGCCGGCTTTCAAGTTTCTCCCCACGACAACGGGCTTGCAGCCTATCAAAGGCTGCGGGAAGAGCCCTTTGAAATGCTTCTAACCGACATCGTGATGCCAGAGATGGACGGCATTGAGCTGGCGCGCCGCGCCTCCGAGCTCGATCCCGACATCAAGATCATGTTCATCACCGGCTTTGCTGCGGTTGCGCTCAATTCCGATTCGGAAGCGCCGAAAAACGCAAAGGTGCTGTCGAAGCCGGTTCATTTGCGCGAACTCGTGAGCGAAGTGAACAAGATGCTCGCGGCCTGAACGCCGTTTGGTGATTCGCGCAGGGCGATGATGCGCCCGTGCGGCCGATTCGGGCGGTGATCCGGCCTGACGGCTCGCGGCGCTGGCGCTATTTTTTCAATTTTTGCGTTGGTTTACGCGGCACCGGCACCAGAATTTTGCCGTCGCTCCCAAGAATTGTGGAATTTGGCGCAACTTGCCCGCGTCTCGGGCGCAATTTTTCAAAACAATGGTTCGCAGTCCTTGCTTGCGCCCGCGTGAGCCGATATACGAACCGCGACCCCAACTACTGGATCGGGCGCGTAGCTCAGCGGGAGAGCACTACGTTGACATCGTAGGGGTCACTGGTTCGATCCCAGTCGCGCCCACCATTCAGTTTCCCTTTTTCTGCTGAGCCTGAGAATCTGGCGCTAATGCCGCCGGAATGGGCGTTATTTGCATTCCCTTCCGTCTCCATTTGGGTCTCTGCGAGCAGAAACGCCGATTTCCCGCGGCCGGTCTCTGCCCTCAAAAATCCCGTTCGTGGCGCGGGGCGAGGCGATTAAGCCTCGGCCGTCATATCCGCGTGCATCTGGCTAACCAAGGCGGTGGCCGGAGGTCGACCGAAACGGTATTGGCCAGGGCCGTGAGGGCTCTCCTTCTCTTTGGTGATCGTCGCAAGTGGCGCGCGGGTTCCAACCAACGGCTTGTGAAGGCGTGGTTCCTAGCGCCGGGGCAGGCCCAGCGTTTCGAGCTGCTGGCTCCATTCGGCGGGCAGGTCGCGCAGGCGCTCGACGCCGATGCCGCGAGGGAGGCGGCCTTCGACCGCGGCGCGAACGAGATCAGGGGCGAGGAAGGCGAGCG
>DATMRW010000014.1:0-141489 GCA_035565775.1 Xanthobacteraceae bacterium
CGCCGCTGAGGTCCTCGAGATAATCGAGCGCGTTCTTGAGCACGCCCGACACCGAGCCATGATAGGACGGCGAGGCGATGATCACGGCGTCGCAGCGCCGCAGCGCCGCCACCAGCCTGCCGGCCGCCGCCGAGCGCTCGCTGGCGCCCGGGGCATAGAACGGCAGGTCGAGATCAAACCCCGAGATCAACTCGGTTGCGGCGCCGCACGCCGCCGCCGCGTTCAGGCTGTGCGCCAGCGCCTGTTCGGACGACGACCCCGCCCGCAGCGTGCCGCCCACCCCGAGCACGAATGGCCGCGTCATGAGGCGCACCCCGGCTGTGCCGCGCATGCGAAGGATGCAGTGCATTCAATGAGGGGAAGTCCAGCGGCTGACCGCAAAGAAAACGGCACGGCGCAAGCGGCCCGTGCCCGACCAAGCAACTCCAAGCGTGTCTCCCCAACCCATTGTGCGCGCGAAATGCGCGGAACCGCCGGCGGGTGCTGGTTGGGCGCCCGCACCGGCAATTCCATTATGTTGAATTCAATTCCATTATTGAAAAGGATACGAATTGGAGGCTTTCGTGACAAGCAATTTCTGAGCGTTTGCTTGGATAAAATTTCTGCGCGCGGCTTGGCTGGACGCATTCTCGAAAATCGAAAACTAAAATGCCGAACGTCCTTCAAATCGTGGCTGATCTGATCGGCCTCGAGGCCGTAAACGCACGCTTCGCCTCCTGCTCCCAGTAAGATGCAGACGGCTATCAATGTTTTGTCCTGAAGCGGCGATTAAAGACGGGCGCCGCGAAACTGCTGCTTGAGCGTGGCAACGAGGGCCTGCAGCCGCGGGCCCAGCACATCTTCCAGAAGTTCACGGGTCATTCGGCCTGCGCTGCCTGTTTGGAACGACGCAGGTGATCGGGGATTTGCCGTCGAGACGATCGCGCGGATACGCTCGAGCAACTTCATCAAGGGCAAGACGATCAACGAGACCGCCTGCGATATCAAGGTATCGCGAAGTACGGGGCGCTGCGGGTCGGAGAGACTTCGTTCGAGTACGAGCGATCGGTCCAGCCGCGACCAAAACTAGAACGAACTCGGAGCTCGACGGGCTGGCGGCGAACGCGACCAAATCCGCGCGTGAACGGCTGACCTCGAACCGGATCTCCGAAGAACTGCGCAGCCGTTGCCGTGCGCGTTGAGGAAGTGCCCGTCTTTATTTGGTTTCTTGCACCTGAATGGCTGGCGATCCCGGGAAGACTCGAACTTCCGACCTACGGTTTAGGAAACCGCCGCTCTATCCGGCTGAGCTACGGGACCGCGAAACTTGGCAATCAGCCGCCCTCCGCTTAGCAGACGCGGCACCGGCAGGCTAGAGTTTTAGTGCGCCGCGGCTACACCTCGCCGCGGCGCCGCGAAGGGGGTCACTCGATCATTTCAGCGATCGCCTTGCCGCAGGTCGTGGTATCGGCATTGCCGCCGAGATCGCGGGTGCGCAGCGTGCGCTCCTCCAGCGTGCGCTCGATCGCCCGGACGATCGCCGCGCCGGCCTCGCGTTCGCCAAGGTGTTCCAGCATCATCGCGGCCGACCAGATCTGGCCGATCGGATTGGCGATACCGAGCCCGGCAATGTCCGGCGCGGAGCCGTGCACCGGCTCGAACAGCGAGGGAAAATCATTGCCCGGATTGATGTTGCCCGACGGCGCGATGCCGATCGTGCCGGTGCAGGCCGGCCCGAGGTCGGACAAGATATCGCCGAACAGGTTGGAGCCGACGACGACGTCGAACCAATCCGGATGCAGCACGAAGTGCGCCGTCAGAATGTCGATGTGGTACTTGTCCCATTTCACGTCGGGATAATGCTTCGCCATCTCCTCCACGCGCTCGTCCCAATAGGGCATGGTAATCGAGATGCCGTTCGACTTGGTCGCCGACGTCAGATGCCGTTTCGGGCGCGACTGGGCGAGATCGAACGCGAACTTCAACGTGCGGTCGACGCCGATCCGGGTCATCACCGTCTGCTGGGTGACGAACTCGCGCTCGGTGCCGCCGAACATCCGGCCGCCGACGGAGGAATATTCGCCTTCGGTGTTTTCCCGCACCACCATGAAATCGATGTCGCCGGGCTTGCGGCCGGCCAGCGGCGATGGCACGCCGGGCATCAGGCGCACCGGCCGCAGATTGATGTACTGATCGAACTCGCGGCGGAACAGGATCAGGGATCCCCACAAGGAAACGTGATCCGGGATTTTTTCCGGCCAGCCGACGGCGCCGAAATAGATCGCATCATGCGAGCCGATCTGCTGCTTCCAGTCGTCCGGCATCATCTGGCCGTGCTTGGCGTAGTAGTCGTAAGAGGCAAAATCGAAGTGGTCGAAATGCATTTTTACGCGATGGGTCTTGGCGACGGCTTCCAGGGCGCGCAGCCCTTCCGGCACGACCTCCTTGCCGATGCCGTCGCCGGCGATCACCGCGATCCGATATGTCTTGCTCGCGCCGTTCGCGGCGCCCGTCGCATTCGTCATTCCACCCTCTTCGCTCTGCGTTCTGTGTTCGATTCTTCCCGAAAGGATTCTACGCGCCGATCGCGCCCCGGATCGCAGCGGGCGACAGGTGCGGCGGGCCCTCGCCGCGCGCCTCGGCCGCATGGACGAGATCGACAATGCGTTCCGACAGCGGCGCCGCCCGCCCGGCCTGATGCGCCAGCCGCACGACCGCGCCCTGCAGCAGATCGACTTCCGTCGGCCGCCGCCGCTGCAGGTCATCCCACATCGAGGAACGCGCATCGGCGTCGATCTGCATCACGCGCCCGAGCATAAGGTGAAACAAACCGTCGGGCAGGCGCAGCAGCCACGGCGTCACCCACGGCGGCAGCGGCGTCATCGGCACCGGGCGAATTCCGGCAGCGCCAAAAATCTTCAACGCCTCGGCCATCTGATCGGCGAGCAGCAGGCGCCACTCCCGTTTCGCGAGTTGCTCGCGGAGCGGAACGCCGGCCAGCGCATTGAGCGCGTTGTTGAGATTGATCAGCAGCTTGCCCCACAGCACACCATCGATGTTCGCGGTCGTCTGCATCGCAAGATTCGGCACCGACAACTCGGCGGCGAAATCGCGCGGGCCGTTCTCGAGCACGATGTCGCCCGAAGTCGCCCGATGAAACCGCGCGGCGCCGCGCGCCAGCACGTTGAAGGGAACCATGCCGCCGAGCACCTGATGGTCCGGCAGTTTCGCCCGGAGCAGCGGCAGATTGTCGACGCCGTTCTGCAGGCTGACGATGATCGCTTCGGGGCGTGCATGGTTGCGGATGTGATCGGCCATCTCGGCAGTGTCGTGGCCCTTGACCGTGACGATAATGATATTCGCGCCGGCAAGCACCGCGGGATCTTGCGAGAGCCTCAGTTCCGCCGCCGGTATCGTCAGGTCCATGCCGTCATAGCTCGAGAGCCGCAGCCCGTTTGCCTCGATCTCCTCGATGATCCGGGGCCGCATCAGCATCGCGACCCGGCGGCCGCCCGCGGCAAGACAGCCGCCAACGAAACAGCCGATGCTGCCTGCGCCCGCGATACCGATCGATGATGCTTCTGCCTTCATAACGCCAGCGTCCCCTGCCCGCTGCCGAGCCTAAGCCAATCGGCACCGAGTTCAAGGCAAAGCGCGCGAAAAACCAGAGCGGGATGATCGCGCCGCATAGCAGCCGGTAAAAACAGGAAAGCCGCGATGGAACGAAACCGGGCCGCCGCGGTTCCTGCTTGGGTCAATCGTCACGCTTGGCTTTGTTGCGCGACCGCCTGTCGCGTGAGCAAACCGCGAGCTTCAACAGGAGACACCAATGGGTCTGCTCGATGTTCTCAACGGCATGATGAACGGTCCGCGCGGGCCTTCCGCAGCGCCCAGTCCGGACACCGGATCATCGAGCGGCGGCGGCATGTCGCCGCTGACGATGGCGATCCTTGCTATGCTCGCGTACAAGGCCGTGAAGCATTTTAGCGGCAGCAACGCGCCGGCCGGCCAGACCGGCGGCACGACGGCGAACCAGATACCGCAACAATCGCCCGGGCAAATCCCGGCTAGCACTTCCGCCGACAGCGGCGGCCTCAGCGACCTTTTGAAGGGCGGCCTCGGCGGCCTTCTTGCCGGCGGCGCGGTAGGCACGGTCCTCAGCGGCGGCATCGGCGATCTGCTGAACAAGCTGCAGCAGAGCGGTCAGGGCAATGCCGCCAATTCATGGGTCTCGAACAAGACGCCCAATCAGGCGATCGCGCCGGATGACCTCGCCAACGCGCTCGGCGCGGACAACATCAATGCGCTGATGTCGCGAACCGGCCTGTCCCGCGAAGAGCTCTTGAATGAACTGAGCGAACACCTGCCCGATGCGGTCAACGCCTTCACGCCGGAAGGCCACGTGCCGACCGAGAAGGACATTTCACGCTGGCTGTGACCAGCACGCCGCAATGGCACCTCGATCTGAAAGGAGATAACGATGAGCGGCCTCATCTGGATCATCGTCGTCGGGTTCGTCGCCGGAATCATCGCCCGCTTGATTTCTCCGGGGCCCAACAATCCATCCGGCTTCATTCTCACCACCGTCCTCGGCATCGCCGGGGCGTTCTTGGCGACCTTCATTGGCCAGGCGATCGGCCACTACGGCCCGAACCAGGGCGCCGGATTCATTACGGCGACCATCGGCGCAGTGGTCGTGCTCTTCATCTGGAACAGGCTGGTTGCACGCCGTGTGATTTCCGATCCCGGCTCGAGATAGAGGCCAGCTCCGATACGGAAGAAAGACCGGCTGAAAGGCCGGTCTTTCGATTCCTGCCGCATGTTCACAACGTGAGGTGAAGCCCGGCGTCGATCCGCACTGCCTCGCCGGTCATGTGCCCCGAACGCGGCGAGGCCAGAAAACAGATCAGCTCGGCGATGTCCTCGGCCTTCGAGGCGACCTTCAGCGGCACCCGGCCCTTGACGGACTCGCGCACCTTGCTGGCAGCCTCGACACCGCGCCCCTTCTCGAACCAGTTGGTATCGATATAGCCGGGACACACGGCGTTGACGCGGATCAGCGGCGCGAGCGCCCGCGCCAGAGATTGCGTGATCGTATTCAGCGCCCCCTTGCTCGCGGCATAGGCGATCGACGATCCGCCGCCGTTGATGCCGGCAATCGACGACACATTGACGACCGATGACGGATGCCCGGATGCGCTCGCCCCTGCCTCGAGCAGGCCGCGCGCGGCGCGCACCATCTGGAACGGGCCGATCGTGTTGATGCCGAAAATCCGTTGGAAGTCGTCGGCCGACAGGCCGTCGAGATCGCCGTGCGACACATGCTTGGTGGTGCCGGCATTGTTGATCAGCACATCGAGCCGGCCCCAGGGCGTCGCGGCGGCGACGATCTTGCGGCAATCGTCATCGAGCGCGACGTTGCCTTGCACCATCACAATGTCGGCTCCTGCGGAGCGGCAAAGATCTGCCGTCTCCTCCGCGCCTTCCCTGCTCGATGCATAGTTGATGACGATCCGCGCGCCGCCCTTGGCGAGTTGCAGCGCCGTCGCCGCTCCAAGCCCCGACGACGATCCGGTAACGATCGCACATAGTCCGTCCATGGCGTCCAAGTCCTCCGATGCCCGCGCCTTCTTGAGGTGATGGCGCGTTAGCCATCGCGCGCGGTGCGGCCGTTACAATATCGCCTCGCCGCCGTCGCACAAGCCGCCGTGCCCGCGAACATCACCGCTTGTCATCGCCGGTGCTTTTCCTCATCATGACCGGAACAACGAACAACAGGAAACGCCGCCGCAATGAGTGCCGTGTCCGACCATGACAAAATCGTTGCGCAAACGGCGGAACGCATTTTTGCCGATCTCGCCGACCCGCAAACGATCAATGCGGCGCAATCCGGCCCCGCGAGATCGGACGCGTGGGAGGCTCAGCTGTGGTCGGCGCTGACCAACGCCGGACTTACGCTGGCCTGGGTGCCCGAGGAGTTTGCGGGCTCGGGCGCGAGCATCACGGAAGGCTTTGATGTCATCCACGCTGCGGGGCGCGCGGCCAGCGCCGTGCCGCTCGCCGAGACAATGCTGGCGGGATGGCTGCTCGCGCAAGGCGGCATCGCCTCTCCCGCTGGCGCCATGACCATCGCCCCGGTCAATCCCGCGCATCGCCTCACGCTCGGCGCGGATGGCCGCATTAGCGGCCGCGCCTCCGGCATCCCCTTCGCCGCCAGGGCGGAGCATATCGCCGCCGTTGCCGATACGCCGCATGGCTGTGCGGTCGCGCTCATCGACGCTGCATCCTGCCGGATCACGCCGTCGACCAGCCTTGCCGGTGACGGCAGCGACACCGTGATTTTCGAGAACGTCGCGCCGGTTGCGCTCTCGGACCGGCTGCCGCCCGGCTTCGATCGCACCACGGCCTATCTGATGGGCGCCGCCGCACGCAGCGTGCAGATCGCCGGCGCGCTGCAGACCATTTTGAACATCACGGTACAATACGCCACCGAGCGCGTCGCCTTTGAAAAGCCGATCGCAAAATTCCAGGCGATCCAGCACAGCCTTGCGCGCCTTGCCGGCGAGGTCGCCGCCGCATCCGCCGCCTCTTCCTCGGCCGCCGACACGATTGCGAACGACGCGGGCAATCCTGACGGGCTGTTACTCGAAATCGCTTCCGCGAAAATTCGTTGCGGCGAAGCGGCCGAGCAGGTCGCCGCGATCGCGCATCAGGTGCACGGCGCGATCGGCTTCAGCAGCGAGCATGTTTTGCATCGCTTCACCTTGCGCGCGCTAAGCTGGCGCGACGACTTTGGCAGCGAAAGCTTTTGGGCGGCGGAGCTCGGCAAGCGCATTGCCGCGCGCGGCGCCGACGAGCTGTGGCCGCTATTGGCCTCGCGCTGATCCATCGGGAGGCTGACCATGAGCGCTGCACTTCACTTCGATCCCATCCGCCTGCCGCCCGAATGCGAAAAGCTGCGCGAGGAGGTCCGCGCCTTTCTCGCTGATGAAATCGCCGCCGGCGTGTTCGACCCCTTCGAGCCGCAAAGCGAGGATACCGACATTCCCGCCTTCAGCCGCCGCGTCGGCGAACGGGGCTGGATCGGCATGACGTGGCCGAAGAAATACGGCGGCCACGAACGCAGCTTTCTGGAGCGCTATGTCGTCACCGAAGAAATGCGCGTCGCCAATGCGCCGACCCGCCGCTTCTTCGTCGCCGACCGCCAGAGCGGCCCGATCCTGCTGCGCTATGCGCCCGAACACATCAAGCAGGACATCTTGCCGCGCATCTGCCGCGGCGAAGTCTGCTTCGCCATCGGCATGAGCGAGCCGAATTCCGGCTCGGACCTTTTCGCCGCGCAGACCAAGGCGACCAGGACCAGTGGCGGCTACCTGATCAACGGCAGCAAGATCTGGACGACCTCGGCGCACATCGCGGACTACATGATCGCGATCTTCCGCACCTCGCCGCCGACGAAGGAAAACCGCCGCCACGGCCTGACGCAGTTTCTCGTCGACATGAAATCGCCGGGCATCACCGTCAACCCGATCCCGCAGATCTCCGGCCTGAAGGAGTTCAACGAGGTGGTGTTCGACGACGTCTTCGTGCCGGACGATCATCTGCTCGGCGAAATCGACGGCGCGTGGAAACAGGCGACCAGCGAACTTGCCTATGAGCGCAGCGGCCCCGAACGTTTTCTCGAAACCTTTTATGTGCTGACCGAGCTCGTGCGCGCGCTCGGGCCGGAGCCGGATCTGCGCGGCACCGAAGGCATCGGCCGGCTCGTCGCGCAACTGCACGCGATGCGGCGCATGTCAGTGTCGGTTGCCGGCATGCTGCAGGCCGGCAAGGAGCCGGTCGTCGAGGCCGCCATCGTCAAGGACATCGGCACCGTCTGGGAGCAGAAGCTGCCACACCGGGTGCGCGATCTCGCCGCTTTCGTCGCACCGGATGCGGCCAATCACGATATCCTCGACGAGGTGCTGCCGTTCGCGATCAAGCTCGCGCCAAAGCTCACCATTCAGGGCGGCACATCGGAAGTGCTGCGCGGCATCATCGCGCGCGGACTGGGGCTTCGGTAAGGATCACGAGGTTGAGCTTTAATGAAACAGCATGACGATATCGGCATCGAAACAAACGGGCATGTCGCCACCATCGAGATCCGCCGGCCGCCGTTGAATTTTTTCGACATCGCGCTGATCCGGCAAATCGCCGATGCACTCGACGAGATCGGCGACGACATGGCGATCCGCGCCGTGGTTCTGGCGGCGCAGGGCAAGGCGTTTTGCGCGGGCGCCAACTTTGCCGCGCCGCCGGCCGACGGCGAGCCTGAAGATGCCGATCCAGCCTCCGGCCTTGGCGCGATCAATCACCTTTACCTCGAGGCCGTGCGCATCTTCCGCAGTCCGAAGCCGATCATCGCCGCCGTGCATGGCGCTGCGATCGGCGGCGGCCTGGGACTTGCGGTATCCGCCGATTTTCGCGTCACCTGCCCGGAGGCGCGCTTTGCCGCGAATTTCACAAGGCTCGGCTTTCATCCCGGCTTCGGCCTGACGGTGACGCTGCCCGAACTGGTCGGCAAGAACAATGCCGAGCTGATGTTCTATACGAGCCGCCGCGTCACCGGCGAAGAGGCCCTGCGCATGGGCCTTGCCAATGTGCTGGTGCCGCAGGCGGAGGTGCGCAGCGCTGCGCAAAAGCTCGCGCAGGAGATTGCCGAGTGCTCGCCGCTCGGGCTGCTCGCGACCCGCGCGACGATGCGCGCCGGCCTTGCCGACCGCGTCGCGGCGGCGACCCATCACGAGCTTGCCGAACAGACGCGGCTGCGCGCCACCGAGGATTTTCGCGAGGGCGTGAAGGCGACCGAGGAGCGACGCGCGCCGAATTTCGTCGGGCGCTGATTGCAGGCTCTTCCGAAAAAATGGCGCGGGCCGATCGGCCCCGCGCCATCATCGTGGTTGTTCTGTCAGTCAGGTCGCAAAAATTTACTTCTTGATCAGCGGGCAGCGCGATGCCGACAGCGGCTGGAAGGCCTGCTCGCCCGGCACCGTGGCAAGCAGCTTGTAGTAGTCCCAGCGGCCCTTCGATTCCGAAGGCTTCTTCACCTCGAACAGATACATGTCGTGCACCATCCGGCCGTCCTCCCGGATCTTGCCGTTCTTGGCGAACATGTCGTTGATCGGCGTCTCCTTCATCTTCTTGATGACCGCGGCGGAGTCCGTGGTGCCCGCCGCCTTCACCGCCTTGAGGTAGTGCATCACCGAGGAATAGATGCCCGCCTGCGCCGAGGTCGGCGCCCGCTTGGTGCGCTCCATGAACCGCTTGGTGAATGCGCGCGTGTCGTCGTTCAGATCCCAATAGAATGCTTCCGCGAGCAGCAGTCCCTGCGCGGTCTGCAGGCCGATGCTGTCGATGTCGGAGATGAAGGCGAGCAACGGCGAGAGCTTCTGCCCGCTCGAAGTCAGGCCGAATTCGGACGCTTGCTTGATCGCGTTGATGGTGTCGCCGCCGGCGTTGGCGAGGCCGATGACTTTGGCCTTGGAGGCTTGGGCCTGCAGCAGGAAGGATGAGAAGTCCGAGGTGTTCAGAGGATGGCGGACGCCGCCGAGCACCTTGCCGCCCGAGGCCTTCACCACGTTGGACGTATCCCTTTCAAGATCCTGACCGAAGGCATAGTCGGCGGTGAGGAAAAACCAGGTATCGAGCCCCTGCTTCACCGCAGCCAGTCCGGTGGTGTTGGCCTGCGCAAAGGTGTCGTAAGCGTAGTGGATCGAATAAGGCCCGCAGGCCTCGTTGGTCAGGCGGATCGAGCCCGGCCCGCTGAACATGATGATCTTGTTGCGCGCCTTGGCGATCTCGTTGGCCGCAAGCGCCGTCGCCGAGGCCGCGACGTCGACGATCGCCTCGACGCGCTCGTTATCGAACAGTTCGCGCGCCTGCGTGCCGGCAAGGTCGGCCTTGTTGAGGTGGTCGAGCGCGATGATCTGGATTTTTCGGCCCAGCACCTCGCCGCCAAAATCTTCCGCCGCCATCTTTGCCGCGGTCTCGCTGCCGGGGCCGGTGATGTCGGCGTAAAGGCCGGACATGTCGAGCAGCGCGCCGAGCTTGAGCGGCGGCGGGGATTGAGCCGGCGCCGCAGTGGCGGCAACAAGGAGAACCGATGCAGCAAAAGCCGTTGTGATGATCTTCAACAGCGCCTCCCTCATGTTTTTTCGCTTCTGTGAGCTTGTTTTATTGTTCGAGGCCGGGCGTGATTGAGCTCTTCGGCTCCCTGCGCCCGGTTGCCTTGCGCCGGCCAGGGTCAGGCCGCGAAAGGCTCGGGATCATGGCGTAAGGCCAATGCGGCGGCAAGCGGCCCGCGCTCCGCGGCATTCGGCATGGGGCAGCAAAGACGATGACGGAGACCGGCCGTGCATCATTGCAGGCGAGACCCATAGCGGAGCGAATGATTGTGCTCGCCGCCATGATCTTACCTGCCGTTGGGATGCTCTCCCTCATCGCTGCGACGCCTGCCGCCGGTTCGCAGTGTGACCGCTTCGAGCCGATCGAGGGCGGGGAGGTCGCGGGCGTCATCGACGCCCGCACGGTTCGCCTGCGCGACGGCCGCAGCATCCGCCTCGCCGGGCTCGCGCCGCTGCCCGAAGGCGAAGGCTTTGAACAGACCGGCCGCGATCTGCTCGGCGTTCTGGCCGACGGCAAGGAGATCATGCTCCACGCCGACAATGCGGCGGGGCTCGAGGAGCCTGATCGCTACGGCCGCACCCACGCACTCGCCTTTGTCGTCGGCGCGGAGGAGCCGCTGCAGGCGCAACTTCTCGCATCCGGCGGCGGGCTCGCCGCCGCGGACCTACCGAAACCAGCCTGCAACGCGGAACTCGTCGCCGCGGAAGCGCGCGCCCGCGCGGCGGCGCGCGGCATTTGGACTGTGCCCGGCATCTTAAAAAACGCACAAAGTGCTGGCGATCTTTTGGCGAGTTTGGGGCAGTTTGCTATAGTCTATGGAACGGTCGTATCGGTGCGCCAGTCGGGCGCCACGATCTACCTGAACTTCGGACGGCGCTGGACGCATGATTTTGCGGTGACGATGCCGAGCAAGCTCGCTCCGGCGTTAGGCACAGCCAAAATTCCGGTCATGGCCCTTGCGAACAAACGGCTGCGTGTGCGTGGCTGGCTCCAGCGGCGCACCGGGTTGCGAATGAAAGTGACCCGAGCCGATCAGATCGAACTTTTGGCAGATTGAATGTTCTGCCGAATGCAGCTTGGCGATTGAAAGAGGTCTTGAACCGATTGGGCTGAACTTCGATTTCTAGCGCTGCCGCAAGCCGGCTGGCCGTCCCGAAAGGACGCGCGAGCCGGTTAATTTGTCGGAACCGGCGGGATAAGCCGGCGATGCGCGCCAGAAGGAGGCGCCGCAAAGTCTGAAACGAGAGCAACCGTGACCAAAGGTAGGTTTGTGATCAGCACCGCGACCGCGCCCCGGCGAACGCCGAAGAGCGCGCTGCTGGCGCTTGGTCTTGCGGTCGCCCTCGGCGGCTGCGCCAATCTCGGCCGGTTCGCCACGCTGGAACCGGCGAGCGCGCCGGCAAAGTCGGCCAAACCCGCGGCGGCTCCGGCGCAATTGTCGGCCGTGGAGCAAGAGCATCAGCGCATCCTGTCGTCCTATGGCGGCAGCTACACCGACCCGCGGCTGGAGGCCCTGATCACCCGCGCGGTCGAACGCCTGGTGGCCGCATCGGACCGGCCCGACCTGCACTACAAAGTCACCATCCTCAATTCCGGCGCGGTCAACGCCTTCGCGCTGCCGACCGGCAAACTCTATGTCACCCGCGGCCTTTTGGCTCTCGCCAACGACACTTCGGAACTGTCGTCGGTGCTCGCGCACGAGATGGCGCACGTCCTCGCCAAGCACGCCGCGATCCGCGAGGAACAGGCGCGGCAGGCGGCCGTGGTCACGCGCGTCGTCGCCGACATGGGCAACGACCCCGATCTCACCGCGCTCGCGCTCGCCAAGTCAAAGCTCTCGATGGCGAGTTTTTCGCGCGCGCAGGAGTTCGAGGCCGACGGCATCGGCGTCGGCATTGCGACGCGGGCCAATTTCGACCCCTACGGCGCCGCCCGATTCCTCACCGCAATGGGCCGCAATGCCGAGCTGAAGGCCGGCCGGTCCGGGATCGATCCGCGCTCGCAGGACTTTTTGTCGACCCATCCGGCGACGCCCGAGCGGGTGCAGAACGCCCAAAACATCGCGCGGCAGTATCAGGGCCCGACCGACGGCGGGCGCGAGCGCGAGGCCTATCTCGCGGCGATCAACAATCTCGTCTACGGCGAGGACCCGAGCGAGGGCTTTGTCCGCGGCCGCCGCTTCCTGCACCCCAAGCTCGGCTTCACCTTCCAGGCGGCCGAAGGCTATACGCTCGACAACACCGCGCAGGCAGTGATCGGCGTGCGCGCGGGCGGCCAGCAGGCGATGCGGTTCGACGTCGTGCGGGTGCCGGCCGACCAGCAGCTCACGGACTACCTGTCGTCGGGCTGGATGGAAAATGTCGATAAAAACACGGCGGAAAACCTGACCATCAACGGCTTTCCCGCCGCCACTGCGATCGCGACCGGCGATCAGTGGGAATTCCGGGTCTATGCGCTGCGCTTTGGCAGCGACGTCTACCGGTTCATCTTTGCGAGCAAGGGCAAGGCCGGCATTCACGACCGCCACTTCCGCGAGATCGTGAACTCGTTCCGGCGGCTTTCGCTCGCGGAAATCGACGCGACGCGCCCCCTGCGCATCAGAATCGCCACCGCGCAGCCGGGCGACACAGTGGAAACCATGGCCCACCGGATGGCCGACGTGGATCAGCCGGTCGAGCGCTTTCGCATGCTCAACGGCCTCGGCCCCAAGGACGTGTTGAGGCCCGGCGATCAGGTGAAGCTGGTGGTCGAGTGACCACCTAGCGCCCGTGCGCCCGGCAGGGCCCGCTTTTGCGGCGGGTAAATCCTTCTAAACCTCACGTATCCACACCTCTCCTGCGCCTGTCGCCGGGAAAGCCCCGGTCCATCTGCAGTCGAAACTGGCCGCTCTTGCAAATTAGTTGCAACTAGCGCATGGTCATTTTGCGAATGAGTTGCAAAATTAGTTGCAGAAAGGCTTTGGGCTCGGATGGTTGCGTTTGGTGGGGAGCGTGCGCGCGGGGGTGCGGCACATGGGGGTTCGGCTAGCGGACATCAGGAAGGCGAACTTTTGGCAGGGACGGTTTGCGACCGGCATGGCGATGCCGCGCCAAGCCACGCCCGGTTCCTGCGGTCGCGAAAGGCGACAAGCGCCCTTCATGCCGCGGGCTTCATGGCGGTCAGCGCCCTGTGCGGCACCCTCGCCTCGCCCGCCTTCGCCCAGTCTCTGGACCTCGGCGAGATCGTCGTCTCCTCGCCATGGTGGGAAAACGCGGCGACCAATCACGCCAGCACCGCCAACTCGGTGACGGCGGTCTCGGCGCAGGAGACCTTGAGCAAGGGCGCCGCCTCGCTCGGCGATTCGCTCGGCACCCTGCCCGGCGTGTCGGCGACGTCGTTCTCGCCCGTCGCCAGCCGTCCGGTGATCCGTGGCCTCGGCGGCTTTCGCGTACGCACGCAGGAGAACGGCATCGGCTCCCACGACATGGCCAATCTCGGCGAGGATCACGCCGTCACGATCGACCCGCTGGCGGCCGGCCAGATTGAGGTCATTCGCGGCCCCGGCACGCTGCGCTACGGCTCGCAGGCGATCGGCGGCGTGGTCAGCTCGTCGAACCGCCGCATCCCCACCGCTATTCCCGAAAACGGCGTCGCCTTCGAGACCCGCGGCGGCTTCACCAGCGTCAATCAGGGGCGCGACGGCGCGGTCGCGCTCGATGCCGGCGGCGGCAATTTTGCCATCCATGCCGATGCGTTCAAGCGGCAGGCGAACGACTACAGCACCCCCGACGGCGTGCAGAAAAACTCCAGCTACCGCGCCGACGGCTACAGCCTCGGCGGCGCGTATCTGTTTCAGGATGGCTTCATCGGTCTGTCTTACCAGTCCAACAAGATGACCTATTTCATCCCCGGCTTCGCCTCGGCCGAGGAACGCAACCACATCGATCTGCGGCAGGACAAATGGTCGAGCCGCGGCGAATGGCGGGTCGGCGAAAAGGGCATCGACACCATCCGATACTGGCTCGGCTTCACCGACTACAAGCACGACGAAATCAACATCATCGACGGCATCAAGGAAATCGGTTCGAAATTCAGGAACAAGGAGATCGAATCCCGCGTCGAGATTTCGCACCTGCCGGTCGCAACCGCCTGGGGCGAACTGCGCGGCACCGCCGGGCTGCAGTGGGGCAAGCGGAATCTCTCGGTCGCAGGCGCAACGGAAGAACTTTTGTCGCCGGCCCGCGCGCAAAATCTCGCCGCGTTCGTGTTCGAGGAATTGCAGCTCACCCAGACGCTGCGCGCGCAAGCGGCGATCCGGATTGAGAAGACCAATATCACCGGCACCGGCGCAAGCTTTCCGGCGAACTATCTGCCGCCGCCCGATGAGCCCACCCTGTTTCCCGTCAATCGCGACTTTGCCCCGATCAGCGTGAGCGCAGGTCTCGTCCATGAGCTGCCGCACGACATATTCGCGCGCCTCACGGTGCAGCATGTCGAGCGTTCGCCCGATCCGATCGAGATGTTTTACAAGGGCCCGCACGACACGCCGCGCACCTTCGAGATCGGCGACCCGAACATGACCATCGAGAAGGCCGACACGATCGAGATCGGCTTCAAGCGGGCCAAGGGCGACACCCGCTTCGAGGCGTCGGCCTATTACACAAAGTACCAAAACTTCATCTACAAGAACTTCACCGGCATCCTCTGCGGCGACACGTTCGAATCCTGCGGCCAGCCGGGCGCGACATTCGACCAGATCATCTATTCGCAGCGCGACGCGACCTTCTTCGGCGGCGAGCTTGCGCTCGAGCACGACGTCGCACGGATCGGCGCCGGCGTCTGGGGCGTGGAAGCACAGTATGACTTTGTGCGCGCGACTTTTGCCGACGGCAGCTCTGTGCCGAAAATTCCGCCGCACCGGCTCGGCGGCGGCGCCTACTATCGTGACGAGAACTGGACGGCACGCGTCAATCTGCTGCACGCCTTCGCCCAGAACAATACCGGCGCGTTCGAGACGCCGACGGCGGCCTTCAACCTGCTCAACGCCGAGCTCGCCTACACGACCAGGCTGCCGCAGGGCCACCACCTGCGCGAGTTCACCGTCGGCCTCAAGGGCGAGAACCTCCTGAACGAGCGCATCCGCCTGCATCAATCCTATAAGAAGGACGAAGTTCTGCAGCCCGGGCTGAATGTCCGCCTGTTTGCGTCAGCAAAGTTCTGACGCAGCCGTTCGCAGGATCAGACAAGCAAAAAGGCCGGGAAAATTCCCGGCCTTTTTTCATTCTTGCTGCAAGCGCCTCAGATGTAACGTCCGTGGCAGTGCTTGTATTTCTTGCCGGATCCGCACGGGCAATCCTCGTTGCGGCCGACCTTGCCCCAGGTGGCGGGGTTGTTCGGATCGCGCGAGGCCGGATCGGTCGGGTCCTGTGCCGGCGCCAGCGAGACGTTGGCGTACTCCATCTCATCCTCGCCGGTCGTCGGATCGTATTTGTGCGCCTCGACGGGCAGCTCCGGCGGCGGCTCGTCCGGCGGCACGATCTCGACCCGCGCGAGCTGGCCGGTGACGGCCTCGCGCATATGCGCGATCATCGACTCGAACAGGTTGAAGGCCTCCGCCTTGTATTCCTGCAGCGGATCGCGCTGGCCGTAGCCGCGCAGGCCGATGACCTGACGCAGATGGTCGAGCATGATCAGGTGCTCGCGCCACAGGTGATCGAGAATCTGCAAAAGAATGGTCTTTTCGACATAGCGCATCACCTCGGGGCCCCACTGGGCAGCCTTGGCGGCCATGTGCTCGTCGAGCTTCTGCTCGACGCGGGTCATCAGCTCCTCGTCGGCGATGCCCTCTTCCTTCGCCCATTCGTCGACCGGCAGATCCATGCCGAGCACGCCGTGCAGCTCTTCCTTGAGGCCGGCGGTGTCCCACTGTTCGGCATAGGCATGTTCGGGGACATGCTTGGCGACGACGTCCTCGATATAGGCGTGGCGCATGTTCGCCACGGTCTCGGCGACGCTGTCGCTCTTCATCAGATCGACGCGCTGGTCGAAGATGACCTTGCGCTGGTCGTTCTGGACGTCGTCGAACTTGAGGAGGTTCTTGCGGATGTCGAAGTTGCGCGCCTCGACCTTCTGCTGCGCCTTCTCCAGCGCCTTGTTGATCCACGGGTGAATGATGGCCTCGCCATCCTTCAGTCCGAGGCGCGTCAGCATCGCCTCGAGCCGATCCGAGCCGAAGATGCGCATCAGATCGTCGTCCAGCGACAGGAAGAATTTTGAGCGGCCGGGGTCGCCCTGGCGGCCGCCGCGGCCGCGGAGCTGGTTGTCGATGCGCCGAGATTCATGACGCTCCGAACCGATGATGTAGAGGCCGCCCGGCTTGGTGATGGTCTTGGCCGGCTTGTTGCCCTTGGCGGGTTCGAGCTCCACCACTTCCTCGGCCTTCAGCACGATATCGCGGAAGGTCGCGATCTCGGCCTTGATGGCCTCGGCCTTCGCCTTCTTCTCGGCCTCGTCGGCGATATGGGCGGTTTCCTTCGCAACCCGCATGTCGGGCGAGCCGCCGAGCTTGATGTCGGTGCCGCGGCCGGCCATGTTGGTGGCGATGGTGATCGCGCCCGGCACGCCGGCCTCGGCGACGATATAGGCTTCCTGCTCGTGGAAGCGGGCGTTCAGCACCGCAAACAGCTTCGCCGGCTTGCCGCTGCGGGCGGCGGCGTAGAGCTTCTCCATGCCGTTGGCATCGGCGAAGTCGATCTGTTTGTAGCCGTTCTTCTGCAGGAATTCCGCCAGCACTTCCGACTTCTCGATCGAGGCGGTGCCGACCAGCACCGGCTGCATGCGCGCATGCGCCCGCTCGATCTCGGCCAGGATCGCGGCGTTCTTCTCGGCCTGGGTGCGATAGACCTCGTCGTCCTCGTCGAGACGCGCGATCGGCAGATTGGTCGGGATTTCGACGACTTCGAGCTTGTAGATGTCGAACAGTTCGTCCGCCTCGGTGGCCGCCGTGCCGGTCATGCCGCCGAGCTTCTTGTACATGCGGAAGTAATTCTGGAAGGTGATCGAGGCCAGCGTCTGGCTCTCGGGCTGCACCGTCTGGCGCTCCTTCGCCTCCAGCGCCTGATGCAGGCCTTCCGAATAGCGGCGGCCCGGCATCATGCGGCCGGTGAACTCGTCGATGATCACCACCTCGTCGTTGCGGACGATGTAGTCCTTGTCGCGGTGGAACAGCGTATGGGCGCGTAGCGCCTGATTGATGTGGTGCACCACCGAGACGTTCTCGACGTCGTAGAGCGAGTGCCCCTTGAGCTGGCCGGAGTCGCGCAGCAGCCCCTCGATCTTCTCCATGCCGCCTTCGGTCAGCGTCACGGTGCGCTGCTTCTCGTCGACCTCGTAGTCCGACTTGTCGAGCTTGGGGATGAAGGTGTCGATGGTGTTGTAGAATTCCGAGCGATCGTCGAGCGGACCGGAAATAATCAGCGGCGTCCGCGCTTCGTCGATCAGGATCGAGTCCACTTCGTCGACGATTGCGAAGTTGTGACCGCGCTGGACCATATCCTCCAGCCGGTACTTCATGTTGTCGCGCAGATAGTCGAAGCCGTATTCGTTGTTGGTGCCGTAGGTGATGTCGCAGGCATAGGCCGTCTTGCGCTGCTCGTCATCGAGGCCGTGAATGATCACGCCCGTGGTGAGGCCGAGGAAGCTGTAGATCTGGCCCATCCAGCCGGCGTCGCGGCTGGCGAGGTAGTCGTTCACCGTGACAACGTGGACGCCCTTGCCGGGGAGCGCGTTGAGATACACCGCAAGCGTCGCGACCAGGGTTTTACCTTCGCCGGTCTTCATCTCGGCGATGTCGCCCTCATGCAGCACCATGCCGCCGATCAGCTGCACATCGAAATGGCGCTGGCCGAGCACGCGCTTGGCCGCTTCGCGCACCGTAGCGAAGGCCGGGACCAACAGGTCGTCGAGCGAGGTACCGGCGGCGATCTTTTGCCGGAATTCGTCGGTCCGCGCCCGCAGCGCCTCGTCGGAAAGAGCCGCAACCTCCGGCTCCAGCGCATTGATGGCGTTGACGCGGGATTGGTAGGTCTTGATCCGGCGGTCGTTGGGGGAGCCGAAGATTTTACGGGCGAGCGCGCCGATCATCACCTAAGTTCCTGTCCTTGCAGCTAGGCGCGATGCCGAAAAGCCGCGACCCGTACTCATCAATTCAATGTGACACCCTGGGTTGACGCTTCCGGTATCCGAGACGACCGGGGGTCATCGATCGGCAGACAGGCGAGCCCAAAGTGTCGAACAAAGGCAGTAGGTTATGGCGCATTCCGCCATAGCTAGCGCCACGAGAAAGGCCGATGCTTTGCCAGCGACGGCCCCTGACGCGGAGAGATATGGCCGCACCCTAGGCTTGTCAACGGCGCTCACTCTGAAAGAACTCCATGATTTTGACAGACTTTCCCGCTGCAAAACCGGTCGCGGCAGGTTTTGCAGCGCGCCTGTCGCGAACGGTCCGGCCGGTGATCCGGCCTGCGGCGCGGCCGGGGAGAAGATGAGAAGCGACATAGGCCGATCAAGAGGGCGGAATTTTGGATGTGCAGGTGAACCACAACCACATCCCGATCACGAGACCCGCCACCGATGAACCGGCGCGGGAAGCCGCCATCCGGCAATGAATCCGGTCATGCCGCTGCCAGCGACAACTCTTCTCACCGCCCGAACCAACTCTCTGTTGCCAACCTTGAACCGTTGCGCGAGTGTCGCGCCGACTCACTGTTCCATTCCGAGCAAGGATCATTCATGACCGCCCTTTCGGCTCAGTCCAAATCCACCCTGTTGAGTTCTGCCGTGCGTTTCGGTCTCGTTCTGGCCGCCACCGGCTACCTTTTTGCTGCCGCAGCGCCGGCTCACGCCCAGGCGGCGGCGGACGCCAACCCGGTTGTCGCCAAGGTTGATGGCACCGAGATCCGCGAGAGCGACGTCAAGCTCGCCGAAGACGAGCTTGGCGCGAGCCTGCAGCAGATGGACCCGGCGTCGCGCCGCGAAAGCGTGATCGCGTTCCTGATCGACCTGAAGATCGTGGCCAAGGCCGCCGCCGCGGCCAAGGTGAGCGACAGCCCGGCGTTCAAGCAGCGGCTCGAATTTGCCCGCGACCGCCTGCTGATGGACGCCCTTCTGACTGCCGAGGGCAAAGCCGCGACCACCGACGCGGCCATGAAGCAGGTCTATGAAGAAGCCTCCAAGCAGATGTCGGCCGAGCAGGAAGTTCACGCCCGCCACATCCTCGTCGAGACCGAGGACGAGGCCAAGGCGGTGCTCGCCGAGCTGAAGAAGGGCGCCGACTTCGCCGAGCTGGCGAAGAAGAAGTCCAAGGATCCGGGCGCCTCGGACGGCGGCGACCTCGGCTTCTTCACCAAGGACCAGATGGTGCCGGAATTCTCCGCCGCCGCCTTCAAGCTCGAGCCCGGCCAGTTGTCCGAGCCGGTGAAGAGCCAGTTCGGCTGGCACATCATCAAGGTCGAGGAAAAGCGCAACCGCAAGGCGCCCGACTTCGATCAGGTCAAGGGCCAGCTCGAAACCTACGTGACCCGCAAGGCGCAATCGGAATACGTCGCCAAGCTGCGCGACAGCGCCAAGATCGAGCGTCTCGACAAGACCGCCGCGCCTGCGGCCGCGCCCGAAGCAAAGCCCGAGGCCAAGCCCGAGGCGCCCGCGAAAAAGTAACGTCGCAAGTTTTTTTTGCGCCGCAGACCGGCCCCGGCCCTGATCCGTCAGCGCCGGGGCTTTTTCTTTTGTCCGGTGTGTGGCTATGTGATTCTGCTGCCCGGCTTCGCGGCCGGCCTTTTTGAGGCCACCGCAAAACATCGACCGGCAGCGATCACCCCACCATTCCCTCAAGGCGGCCGCCATGTCCTCGTCGATTTCTCCGCTTGCTCCGAAAACCACTCCTGCCCTGCCCGCCATCGAAGGCGTGACCCTTGCGACCGCCGCCGCCGGCATCCGCTACAAGGGCCGCACCGACGTGCTGATGGCGTTGTTCGACGAGGGCACCACCGTCGCCGGCGTGTTCACGACGTCAAAGTGCCCCTCGGCCCCGGTCGAATGGTGCCGCGACCGCCTCAAGGGCGGCAGCGCGCGGGCGCTCGTCGTCAATTCCGGCAATGCGAACGCCTTCACCGGCAAGACCGGCCGCGCCTCGACCGCGCTGACGGCGAAGATCGCGGCGAAGGCCGCGGGCTGCAAGACCGATGACATCTTCCTCGCCTCGACCGGCGTGATCGGCGAGCCGCTGGATGCGACCAAGTTCGACGGCGTGCTGGACAAGCTGGCGAAATCCGCCACCGCCGACCACTGGCTCGACGCCGCGCGCGCCATCATGACCACCGACACCTTCCCGAAGGTCGCGACCGCAACCGCGAAGATCGGCAAGACCACCGTCACCATCAACGGCATGGCCAAGGGCGCGGGCATGATCGCGCCGGACATGGCGACGATGCTGTCCTTCATCTTCACCGATGCGCCGCTCTCGGCCGGCGCCCTGCAGTCGCTGCTCAAGTCCGGCGTCGAGGACACCTTCAACGCCGTGACAATCGATGGCGACACCTCGACCTCGGACACGCTGCTGGCCTTCGCGACCGGCGCCGCAGCCAAGCGCGGCGCGCCGAAAATCTCGCGGTCGGGCGATCCGCGCCTGAAAGCCTTCACCAAGGCGTTCATGGCCGTGCTGGCCGATCTCTCCGAGCAGGTCGCCCGTGACGGCGAAGGCGCGCGCAAGCTGGTCGAGGTCTCGGTCGAAGGCGCGACCTCGAAGAAGTCGGCGCGCCGCATCGCGATGTCGATCGCCAATTCGCCGCTGGTGAAGACCGCCATCGCCGGCGAGGACGCCAATTGGGGCCGCGTCGTCATGGCCGTCGGCAAGGCGGGCGAGCCGGCCGACCGCGACAAGCTGTCGATCTCCTTCAACGGCATCCGCGTCGCCAACAAGGGCGCGCGCGATCCGTCCTATGACGAGAAGGCGGTGTCGAAGGCGATGAAGGACGATGTCATCCGCATCCGGGTGCAGCTCGGGCTCGGCACCGGTCGCGACCGGGTGCTGACCTGCGACCTCACCAAAGAATATGTCGCCATCAACGGCGACTACCGCTCGTGAAGATCACCCTCGTCGTCGCCTGCGCGCTGATCGATGCCGACAAGCGCGTCCTTCTCGCGCAGCGGCCGCAGGGCAAGCAGCTTGCCGGCCTCTGGGAATTTCCCGGCGGCAAGCTCGATCCCGGCGAGCGGCCCGAACAGGCGCTGATCCGCGAGCTGCACGAAGAGCTCGGCATCACGGTGCAGGAACCCTGCCTCGCGCCGCTGACCTTCGCCAGTCACAGCTATGCGGATTTTCACCTTCTGATGCCGCTCTATGTCTGCCGGCGCTGGGAAGGCTTTGTCACCGCGCGCGAGGGCCAGAACCTCGCCTGGGTGCGCGCCAACAAGCTGCGCAGCTACGAGATGCCGCCGGCGGATATCCCGCTGATCCCGCATCTCATCGACCTATTGTCGTGAGCGGCGCGCCTATTTGCCGCCGCGCCGCTTCACCGCATCTTCCAGGCTGAACTTCGCCGAGCCGGGTTTCAGCGGCTGCTGCTGGCTCTCATGCGGCGACCAGCCGGACAGCCATACGATGTCGAAGGTGGCGCGGATGCGCCCGTCGGGGTCGGCGAAGCGCTCGGCATAGATTTCCGCCATCCGCAGCAAAGTGGCGCGGCGCAGCGGCGTCCTGCGCCGCTGGGTCAAAATGTTGCCCGCGCCCATCCGCCGCAGATCCTGCATCAGCGAAAAGACGTTGCCGTAACGCACAATGACGCGATCGACATCGGCGACCGGCAGCGCGAACCGCGCCCGCTGCAGCAAGGCGCCGATGTCGCGCAGGTCGGCGAGCGGCGCGACATGGGGCGACATGCCGCCCTCGATCTCGACCTCCGCCGCCGCGAATGCCTGCCGCAGCTCGGTCAGGGTCTCGCCGCCGATCATCGCCGCGAGCAGAAGCCCGTCAGGCTTCAGCGCGGCATGGATCTGGGCGAGCACGCCGGGCAGATCGTTGACGAATTGCAGGGCGAGCGCCGAGACGATGAGCTGTTGCGACTGCGGCGCAAGGTCCAGATGCTCGTCATCGGGAATGGGCACGGTGCGCAGGTTCGGCAGCCGCGCCTGCAGCGCCGCGCCGAGGGCCGTGCCCGGGGTGCCGAGATCCACCGCCTCGGCAAAATCCCGCAGCGTCGCATGCAGGCGCTCGGCCATATCCTCCGCCACGCGGGCCAGCAAAAACTCTTCCGCGCCGATCTTCTGGGCGCGGCTGAGCCGCGCCCGCAGCAGGGCACGGTCGAAAACCTGCGGCACGGAATGAGTTTGCGCCATCACTGTCCGATCCTCGTCATGCGCCCTGTTTCAGCCATTGCGCGCCCCGCCGCAAGGGCAAAGCCGCGTTGCAAATGCCGCCGCAGGCAGTAGCCTGTTCCCCGAGGGAGGGGCGGAACCGGCATGGCGACCGATGCGCAGCCACAGACGCCGCAGCGACGGCAGTTTCAGCCGTTCAGTGGCGCGTGGCGCTCGCTGCGGCACTACGGCCGGCAGACGCTGCGGCTGACGCTCGATCTGGCGCTGCCGACGCTTTGCGCTGCCTGCCGCGAGCCGGTCGAGGGCGAAGGGGTGTGCGCGGCCTGCTGGTCAAAGCTGTCGTTCATCGCAAAGCCCTACTGCCCGCGGCTCGGCATCCCGTTCGTCTACGACCCCGGCGAAGGGGTGGTGGCAGCCGCGGCGATCTCCGACCCGCCGGCCTACCGCCGGGCACGGGCTGCCGTGCGCTACGATGACGTCGCGAAAACGCTCGTCCACGCCCTCAAATACCAGGACCGCACTGATCTTGCGCCGATCATGGCGCGCTGGATGGCCCGCGCCGGCAGCGAGCTGTTGGCGGACGCCGACCTCCTCGTCCCGGTGCCGCTGCATTGGCGGCGCGGCTGGAGCCGCCGTTACAATCAGGCCGGGGCGCTCGCCGCCGTGATCGCGGAGCGCGCAAAGGTGCCGCTCGATACCGGCGCGCTGCGCAGGGTCCGCCCGACCGTCCAGCAGATCGGCCTTTCCAAGTTCGAGCGGGCGCAGAATGTTCAAAACGCCTTCGCGGTGCCCCCAGAGCACAAGGCGGCGGTCATGGGCCGGCGGGTCGTGCTGGTGGACGACGTCCTCACCTCTGGCGCGACCTCGGACGCCTGTTCCCGCGCGCTGCTGCGCGCCGGGGCGCAAGCCGTTGATCTGCTGGTGTTCGCGCGGGTTGTCGATCATCGCGAAAGCCACATATAAAGAGCAGGAACAACAACAGCCGAGCGCGCCATGACCGCTGCCATCGACATCTACACCTCGCCGACCTGCGGCTACTGCCACGCCGCCAAGGCACTGCTGACCCGCAAGAACGTCTCGTTCCGCGAGATCGACGTTTCCCGCAACCCCGATTCGCGGCAGGAAATGCAGGTTCGCGCGCCGGGCAGCATGACGGTGCCGCAGATCTTCATCGGCGAAACCCATGTCGGCGGCTGCGACGACCTCTATGCGCTGGACCGGGCCGGCAAGCTCGATCCGCTGTTGGCGGACCTGGTGGCAGAGTAAAGGAACGAGCCGATGAGCGAGATCGCGGGCAAGGGCGCCGTCTTCACGGCTGCGATGGTGCAGATGACCACCTCCCTGTCGCCGGAAGGCAGCTTTGAACAGGCGGCAGCCCTGATCCGCGAGGCCGCCGCGCAGGGGGCGGACTATGTGCAGACGCCCGAGGTCAGCAATCTGATCCAGCGCGACCGCGCCTCGCTGTTCGCGCTGCTCGCCGACGAGGCGAGCGACCGCTCGGTCGCGGCCTATCGCGCGCTGGCGCGGGAACTGAAGATCCACCTCCATGTCGGCTCGGTCGCCCTGCGGGGCTCGGCCGAGCGCGCCGTCAACCGCTCGCTCCTGATCGCCCCGGACGGCAACATCCTCGCGCGCTACGACAAGATCCATATGTTCGACATCCAGCTCGACAATGGCGAGAGCTACCGCGAGTCGGCCAACTACCAGCCGGGCGAAACCGCCGTGGTCGCCGACCTGCCCTGGGGCCGGCTCGGCCTCACCATCTGCTACGACGTGCGCTTTCCCGCGCTCTATCGCTCGCTGGCCGAGAACGGCGCGATCTTCCTGTCGGTGCCCTCCGCCTTCACGGTGAAGACCGGCGAGGCGCATTGGGAAACGCTGCTGCGCGCCCGCGCCATCGAGAACGGCAGCTACGTGTTCGCGGCGGCGCAGTGCGGCACGCATGAGAGCGGCCGCAAGACCTATGGCCATTCTCTGATCATCGATCCGTGGGGGACAGTGCTGGCCGATGGCGGCACCGAGCCAGGCGTCATTTTGGCAAAAATCGATCCGGCGGAAGTGGAGCGGGTGCGCAAAAGCATCCCGTCGCTGCAGCACGGCCGCCGCTTTGGCATGACCAAGCCCTTGGGGCAGAACCATCTGCAGCTCGTCACGGGACAGGCATGATCAAGTACTCGCTGCATTGCGACAACAAACACAGTTTCGAGAGCTGGTTTCAGAGCTCGTCGGCCTATGACAGCCAGCGCAAGCGCAAGCTGGTGACGTGCCCGTATTGCGACTCCCACAATGTCGAAAAGGCAATCATGGCGCCGCAGCTCGCGCGGACGCGGAAATCGTCCTCGCCTGCAGTCCCAAGCGAAGCTGCAGCCCAGCAGGACACATCCGCCCCGCTGATGATGGCTCAGGAAGCGGAATTGCGCGCCAAGCTGCGGGAGCTGCGCGACCACCTCGTCAAGAACGCCGACAATGTCGGCGAAAAATTCCCGACCGAAGCCCGCAAGATGCACTATGGCGACATCGAGCACCGGGCGATCTTCGGCAAGGCCTCCGCCGAGGAAGCCCGCGAGCTGGTCGAGGAAGGCATTGACGTCACCCCGCTGCCGTTCCTGCCGGACGACAACAACTGACGCCTTCGCAAACGCACACGAAAATTATTTCACAACCATGAGAGAGCGGACCGCGGGTGCCTGCCACCGTGCGGCGTCGGCGCGCGCCTCAAACCGCTTGCGCAGCCGCGGTGAGGAAGACTAGTCTTCCTCACATTCATGCGATCGACCGCACCGCGAACGCGTGCGATCGATCGGAATGGCGGAGCTGAGCGTGTTTCCATCGCCTGGATCACCTGCATTGCTTCCAGACTGCGGCCTGTCGCAGCCCCTCATTGCCGCCGGGACGCAATCATCCCGCGCCCTGCAAATTCCTGCATCGCTATGCGCCTACACGCGCCTCAATGTGAGACCTGCATGACTTGACGAAGTAAGAAAACATTTTTGGGAGGATCGTTACATGTCTCGAGACTGGTTGCGGTGTACCCTCGGCTCTGTCGCCGCTGCGGCGCTGTTCAGCATGACAGCCCCCGCCCTTGCGCAATCTTCCGATCAAAATCTCGACAAGCTCGGCGAGTTCAAGACGACCGGCGTCACCGAGATTCCCACCATCCCGCAGGGCGGGCGGAAGGCCAACGCCATCAAGGCCAATCTGGCGAAGATCAAACTTCCCCAAGGCTTCAAGATCAATCTCTATGCCCTCGTCCCCGATGCCCGCCACATGGCGGTCGGCCCGCAGGGCGTCGTCACCTTTGTCGGCACGCGCAAGAGCAAGGTCTATGCGATGACCGATCGCGGCAAGACCGGCGCCGCGGAGGAAGTGAAAGAATTTGCGCCTTCGGTCGCCTTCAAGATTCCCAACGGCGTCTGCTTCTCGCGCGACGGCGTGCTGTTCATCGCCGAGCAGAACCGCGTGCTCAGCTTCCCGGCCGCCGAATTTTTCTATGAGAGCCCTGACGTCGCCGTCGGCGCCGTGGTGCCGCAGGGCGAGCTGATTCCCAAGGAAGACGAGAGCTTCAACCACACCGCGCGGGTCTGCCGCATCGGGCCGGACAACAAGCTCTATATCGCGCTCGGACAACCGTTCAACGTGCCCGCCAAGGAAAAGATGGAAGGGTTCAACAAGGCCGGCATCGGCGGCATCATCCGCATGGACCTCGACGGCAAGAACCGCGAAGTCTATGCGCTCGGCATCCGCAACTCGGTCGGCATGGACTTCAACCCGAAGACCAAGCAGCTCTGGTTCACCGACAATCAGGTGGACGGCATGGGCGACGACATTCCGCCTGGCGAACTGAACCGCATCACCCAGGCGGGGCAGAATTTTGGCTTCCCGTGGTATGGCGGCGGCAAGGTCCGCACCAAGGAATACAAGGACGAGACGCCGCCCGCAGGCGTGATCTTCCCCGAGGTCGAGATGGACGCCCACGCGGCCGATCTCGGCATGACGTTCTATTCGGGCAAGGCCTTCCCGCAAAAATATCGCGGCGGCATTTTCTCCGCCCAGCACGGCTCGTGGAATCGCACCGAACCGATCGGCGCGAGGGTGATGTTCACCTCGCTCAAGCCGGATGGCAGCGCGGAGAAGACCGAGGTCTTTGCCTCGGGCTGGCTGACGGCCGACGGCGAATATACCGGGCGGCCGGTTGACGTCGCCCAGCTCCGCGACGGCTCGCTGCTGGTATCGGACGATCTTGCCGGCGCGATCTATCGGATCACCTACGAAGGCAAGTAACGCCTGAGCAAGAACCGGAAAATGGCGCGGGATTTTATCTTGCGCCATTTTCTTCATCTCAACCGATTGCGACACCGGCCAGCGCCGCCGCCGGACGCAGCGCCGATCACCAAAAGCGCAAAAGTGATTTTGCCAATGATGCTCCTGTCATCCTTCAAGCGTGGAACGATGCGGCTGTTGCCGGCCGCACTTGTGGCGGCCGCGATTGCATCGATTGCCGCGACGTCGGCCAGCGCCGACGGCGACGCCAAGGCCGGGCGCAAGAAGGCCGTCCAATGCGCCGCATGCCATGGCATTGACGGCCTCTCCAAACTGCCGACCGCCCCAAACCTCGCGGGCCAGCCGGCGATGTATCTCGAGAAAGAGCTCAAGGCGTTTCGCGACGGCCAGCGCAGCGAAGAGAACATGAATGTGGTGGCAAAGCCGCTGACCGATGCCGACATAGCCGATCTTGCGGCGTGGTATGCGAGCATCGAGGTGAGCGTTGAGTTGCCGAAATAAAAAAAGACGGCGCAACCACGGTTTTCACCGCAGTCGCGCCGCAAGGTTCGGCTTAGCCGCCGTATTCGGCACACCGCACTTCGAAAGGCCCTGCTTCCGCACGGCCTGTTTCAACGGACCAGCTTCAAAAGATGCTGGCCCTGTGCGATGCCCCCCGAAATCTCTTAAAGATAGGACGCCTTCACGACCGGCGAATTGCGCAACTCGTCCGACGTTCCCTTCATGGTGATCTCGCCGAGATCGAGGACATAGCCGGACTGTGCGACATCGAGCGCGATCGCGGCATTCTGCTCCACCACCAGCACCGCCGTGCCGTCGGCGCTGATCTGGCGAATGATCTCGAAAATTTCCTCGACGATCTTTGGCGCCAGCCCGAGCGACGGCTCGTCGAGCAGCAGGAACGACGGCTTGCCCATCAGGGCGCGGGCAATCGCCAGCATCTGCTGCTCGCCGCCGGACAGCGTGCGCGCCGGCTGATCGCGCCGCGCCCGCAGACTCGGGAAGACATCGAGCAGGCGCTCGCTCTCCGCCGCGATGTCGATGGTGCCGCGCTTGAGAAAGCCGCCGAGCCGCAGATTGTCGGCGACGCTGAGCGAGAGAAACAGTTCGCGCTGCTCGGGCACGAGCGCCACGCCGGCGCGCAGCGCGCGGTCCGGCGTCTCGTTCGGCAGCGGCTTGCCGTCAAGCTCGACCGCGCCTGCGCTGCGCGGCAGAAGGCCGACGATCGCCTTCAGCAGGGTGGATTTGCCGGCGCCGTTGGCGCCGAGCAGGGTCACGATCGAGCCGCGCGGCACTTCGAGGCTGACACCGTGGATGACGGTCTTTTTGCCGTAGCCGGCTTGAAGATCACGAACTGAAAGCATGTGCCGCCTTCTCACCCAGATAGGCCTTGATCACTTCCGGCGACTGCCGGACTTCGTCCGGATTGCCCTCGGCGATCTTCTGGCCGAAATTCAACACGCTGATGCGATCGGAGATCGTCATCACGAGAGCCATCACGTGATCGATCAACAGGATCGTGAGGCCGCGCTTGGCGCGCAGGTCGAGCAGGATCTCGTTGAGCGAATCGACCTCGGCCGCGCGCAAGCCCGCCGCCGGCTCATCGAGCAGCAATAATTTCGGACGCGTCGCCAGCGCGCGCGCAATCTCGAGCCGCCGCTGCTTGCCGAACGGCAGCGCCGCCGCCTCGACATGTTCGTCATCGGCAAGGCCGACGAGATCGAGCAGCTCGCGCGCCTGCTCTCGTCCCGCTGCTTCCGAGCGCCGCCACGCGCCGCTGTGCAGCGCGCCGCTCACGGCGCTGCAGGCGAAATGGCGGTCGAGCCCGACCAGCACATTTTCCAGCGCCGTCATCTCGCCGAACAGCTCGGTGTTCTGGAAGGTGCGGGCGACGCCGCGGCGATTGATGCCGCTCGGCGCGCCGCCGTCGATGCGCTCGCCCTCGAAGGCGACCTGCCCTTCGGTTGCGGAATAGATGCCGGTGATGACGTTGAGCAGCGTGCTCTTGCCCGCGCCGTTCGGCCCGATCACCGCATGGATCGAGCCCGGCGCGACGCCGATCGACACCCCGTTGAGCGCGACCAGCCCGCCGAAGCGAACGGTGACATTGTCGACGCTGAGGAGCTTTCCGGTCATTTGCCGCGCCCTCCGAGCTTGAACAGGTTGATGCTGGCAAGGCCGGTCGGCCGCAGCACGATGAAGGCGAGCAGCATCACCGCGAACACGAGGCCGAGATAGGACTGGAAGGCCTGCAGGAAGTCGGGAAGGATCACAAATACCGCGCTGCCGATCGCCGCGCCGAGCGGCGACATCATCCCGCCGACGACGGCGATGGCGAGGAAGTAGACGGTCTGGGTGATGCCGAACTGCGCCGGATCGAGATAGGTCGAGAGCGGCGCGAGAAGGCCGCCGCCGACCGCGCCGAGAAAGCCGCTCGCGCCGAACGCCGCCGCCTTGTAGCGCAGCACGTTGAGGCCCATCGCCTCCGCCGCCGTCTCGCTCTGCCGGATCGCCGCAAACGCACGGCCGATGTGCGACTGGTTGAGGTTGCGGACGAGCAGGAACAGAAGCGCCGTGACCGGAATGATGACGTAATAGAGCTGGCCGCCGTTCTCGAGCGTGCGGCCAAAAATCTCGAACGGCGGCACCGGCATGCCGGCCGCGCCGCCCGTCAGCACATCCGAATGGACGAGGGCGATCTGCACAATTGCGGTCACCGCCATGGTGGCGAGCGCAAGGTAATGGCCGGCGACGCGCAGCGTCATCAGCCCCAGCAGGTAGCCGAACAGCGCGACGATGATCGCGATCACCGGAATGCCGAGCCAGAGCGGCACGCCCCAGGACGTCGCGAGGATCGCCGAGCCATAGCCGCCGAGCGCGACGAAGGCCGACTGCGCAAGCGATATCTGGCCGGCAAAACCGGTGACGACGACGAGTCCCAGCACCACCAGCGCGGTGCCAGCGATCAGGCAAAGCTGAAACAGATGGAATTCGGCAAGGAAATGGGGCGCGGCGAAGAACGCCGCGATCCCGATCGCCGTCATGATGGCCGTAGTGGCTGAGCGCATGACCATGGCGCTATACCTTCTTGACCGAGAGGACGCCCAGCAGTCCCTGCGGGCGCACCAGCACGACGGCGACGAGAATGCCGTAGCTGATCATGTCCTTCAGCGCGCTGGAGATGTAGGTGCCGGCCAGGCCCTCGAGGATGCCGAGCATGATGCCGCCAAGCACCGCGCCGGGCAGGCTGCTGAAGCCGCCGAGGATCGCCGCAGTAAAGCCCTTGATGCCGATCAGGCCCATGTCCGGCGACAGCGTCAGGAGCGGCGCAACAAGAATGCCGGCGACGGTGGCGAGCACGGACGCAAGGATCCAGATCAGCAGAAACACGTGGGAGACGCGGACGCCGATCAGGCTCGCGCCGACGCGGTTGTCGCAAGCCGCCATGATCGCCTTGCCGAACAGCGTGCGCTCGAATAGGACGAACAACAGCGCCAGAATGCCGAGCGAGACGCCGACGATGGCGAGATTGGCCGGCACCAGAAGCACGCCGAGGAATTCGACGGACGACGGCGACAGCAGGAACGGAAACGGCCACGCATTCGGGCCCATATAGGCCCGCAAGAATTCGCGTAGCACGGTGCCGATGGCGAGGCTGGCGATGATCCGCGCCAGCAGCGAGGCGTTTCGCAGCGGCCACATGAAGCCGCCATAGATGAGGGCGCCAAGCAGCACCGACATCGCCAGCGCGAACACCACCGCCGGCCAGAACGGCAGACCGATCAAGCCTTGCGCAATCAGCACCAGATAGGCACCGAACGTAACCTGATCGCCGTAGCCGAAATGAACGACTCCGGTTCCCTTGTGAATCAGCACGAAGCCGAGCGCGATCAGCGCGTAGACGGCTCCGGCGGTGACAGAACTGACCAGGACTTGCGCAAGCATGACGATCTCAGAGCGCCGCGATGCCCTTGATCTCGATCAGCGCGCCGGGCCGAACGAGACCTTTCACCACCACGCCGGTCGCAGCAGGCCACGGCGGCCCCTGGAAAAATTCGCGGCGCAAGCTGGCGGTCTTTTTGTATTCCTCGAGGCACAGCACATAGTCCGTCGTCTCGATGATGTTGCGCAGACTGCCGCCCGCCCGCTCCAGCACCCGCTCGAACTTCTTGAAGATCCAGCGGGTCTGCTCGACGATATCGCCGGGGCCGACGATCTGTCCCTTGTCGTCGGTTGCGGTGGTGCCCGACAAAAAGATCAGGTTGCCGACGCGCACCGCCGGCGAGAACGTCCACTTCTCGGGCCAATTGTCGCTGGGGACGATGGACTCATAGATCGACATGGGTTCTCCTTTCAGGCGCGAGCGCGCAAGGCAAAGCGTTGGATCTTGCCGGTCTCGGTCTTCGGCAGGCTGTCGAGATACTCGATGACGCGCGGAAACTGATGCTTGCCGACGGTCGCCTTCACCGCCTTCACCAGCTCCTCGCTCAGCGCATCGCTGCCGGCGAAGCCGGGGCGCAGCACGACATAGGCGGCGACGATCTGGCCGCGCATCTCGTCGGGCTTGCCGACCACGGCGGCCTCAGCAACCGCCGGGTGCTTGAGCAGCGCGCTTTCGACTTCGAACGGACCGATACGATAGCCCGCGCTCTTGATCATGTCGTCAGCGCGGCCCTCGAACCAGAAATAGCCGTCGGCCTCGCGGCGGCCAAGATCGCCGGTGACGATCCAGCCATGACGCAGCAGGTTGGCGCTTGCGTCCGCGTCGTTCCAGTAGTTCAGCCAGTAGCGGCAGTCGGGATCGGCGCGTTTGGCGATATAGCCGATTTCGCCCGCCCCCAGCTCCGCGCCGGCTTCATTGATGACCGCCATACGATAGCCCGGACAGGGCAGCCCCATCGAGCCGGCTTTCACTTCCATGTTGATGGCATTGTAGTTGCCGATCGGCAGCGCATATTCGGTCGCGCCGAAATGATCCATCGGCGTGAGGCCCCAGACGCGGCGGAACGATTCCACAACCTTGGCGTTGAGCGGCTCGCCGCAGCTCGAGATCGCGCGCAGCCTGATCTTCGGCCGCGTCAAGGCCTCGTCGTCGAGCACCAGCAGGCCGCGCAGCAGCGTCGGCGTGGTGGCGAGGTTGGTGACGCCGTAGCGTTCGATGGTGTCGAGCGTGACCTCTGCGGTCGGATTCTGGGCGACCGAGATCACGGTGCCGCCGGCGGCGAGCGCGCCGAGATAGCAAACGAAGCCGTAGCCCCAGCCGGGGTCGCCGGTCGGCCACAGGATGTCGTCGGCGCGCATGTCGAGGCCGAAGGTGATGTAGGGCCAGATCGCGGACAGGAAGTTGACGGCGATGGTGCCGCCCTTGGGCTGGCCGGTCGAGCCCGAGGTGTAGATGATCGCCGCCGGATCGTCGCGGTCGCGCAGCACGCAGTCGAACTGCGCGGACTGCTGCGCAGTCTCCGCGACGAAATCGATCGCATTGGCAGGCAGCGCATTGCCCCTGGCGACGACGATCAGCTTGCCGGCGAAATCGGCCGGCACCTGATTGACCACATCGCTATGGGTGACAAGGATCTTTGCCTGGCCGTGGCCGAGGCGATAGCCGACCGCATCCGGACCAAAGCCGGTAAAGATCGGGACATAGATCGCGCCGATCTTGAGCGCGCCCAGAATCGCAATCAACACCTCCGGGCCACGCGGCATCAGGCCGGCGACGCGATCGCCGGCAACGACGCCCTCGCGCCTCAGCAGATTGGCGAAACGGTTGCTCGCCTCGGACAGCTCGCGGTAGCTCAGCCGCCGCTCGGAGCCGTCGCGATCGATCGCGATCAGCGCGGTGCGGTCGGTGCCGGCGTGGCGATCGACGATCGAGGCGCCGAGCGAAACCTTTTCGCCGGCCTTCCAACCCAAAGCTTCATGTGCCTGCGCCCAGTCGAACGACTCAATCGCCGCGGCATAACTCTCAAACGACATTCAGATTTTCCGTTCCATCACGCAGCGGACGCTTGGCATTGCAGCAGATAGCTGTGATGGCCTTCGAGCACGATCTCATCGTGTTGATTGATGAGGCTGACATTGAAGCGAACCAGCGCCGCGGTGCGGCCCGGCTTGCGATCGATCGAGGCGACCTCGAAGCGGCTCGTGAGCGTATCGTTCACGAAGACCGGCTTGAGATAGCGGGCGCCCTGGTCGACGAATGCGACCATCGCGTCTTCGAGCTGATGCGACATCGGCGTTGCACCCAGCGCCGACATCGACATCACCAGCAAGCCATGGGCGAGACGCTTGCCGAACCGCGTCTGCGCCGCATAGGCGTCGTCGTAGTGGATCGGGTGATCGTCCCCAGTCATTCGCGCAAAGGCCTGGAACTGATCGTCTCCGACCTGTCGCGGCAGGCCAGAAAAAGTCTGGCCTACACGCAAGTCATCGGCGAAGAGCTGCGGCTCACCCGATCCGCTCATTTCTTGCTCTCGCCTTCGGTCGCGGTGACGACAGCCGGCAGCATCTTGCGGCTGAGGTCGCCCTGGATCTCCACGACCATCGCGGACTGGTTGCCCTCGCGGATCGACGGCCCGAAGGTCGTCGGCAGGGTGACGCCGGTCTCAAAGTTCTTGATCGACTCGAGCGCCTTGATGAAGCCTTCCTGGGTCGGCTTGTCGCCGGCGCGCTTGAGGCCCTCGACGAACACTAGCGCGCCGCCATAGCCGAGCACGTCACCGAGGTCCGGGCGGCCCTGGCGGGCGAGATCCGGGAAGCGCTTCTCAAACGCTTCGCGGAATTTCACCGCGGCCGGCTCGTTGCCTTCCGGCAGCACCTTGAGCGTCACGATGTTCTGGGTGCCCTTGGCGGCCTCGCCGACGATCTCCGGATATTTCCGGCTGCCGGCGGAGTTCGCGCCCATGATCGTTGCCTTGAGGCCGAGCTGCTTGGCCTGGCGGGTGATGATCGCCGACGGGTTCGGGTAGCCGTAGACGATGACGACGTCCGGCTCGGTCTGCTTGACGCGCGAGAGCTGCGCGGTGAAGTCGGTGTCGGCGACGTTGAAGACCTCGTCGCTGACCAGCTTCACCTTGCGGTCGGTCAGGCGGCCGATGACGCTTTCGCCGCCGCGCTTGCCGTATTCATCGGACTGGCGGACGAGCGCGATCTTCTGCGCCTTGAGGTGGTCGATGACGTAGTCGGCGATCGCCACGCCCTGCTGGCGGTCATTCATCGGGCCGGTGCGGAACACGGTCGGGATCGGCGGCTCGGTGACGGCAGGGGTCGAGAACACCGAGATGAACGTCGGGGTCTTCGACGAGCGGAAGGTCGGGACGAGGGCCTGGCCCACGGCGCTTGCGGCCGGGCCGAACACGGCAAAGACCTTCTCCTGGTCGGCGAGGCGCTTGAACGCGGCGATGCCCTTCGGCGGCGAGGATTCGTCGTCGAGCGAAACCCACTCGATCTGGCGGCCATGAATGCCGCCGGCGGCGTTGGCTTCTTCAAAAGCAATGGTCGCGCCGGCGAGGTTGCCGGTGCCGAAAATCGCGAGCGGGCCGGTCAGGCTGCCGAGCACGCCGACCTTGATCGTCTTGTCCGTCACGCCCGGCTCTGCGGCCCAGCCTGTCGTCGCGGGCGCAAGCGCAACCAGCGAAGCGGCCGCCACCAGCGCAAGCGCGGTGCGGCGAAGAATGCCTTGGCTGCGAGATTTTCCTTGATCGACCATATCCCCTCCTGATTTTTCGATAATCGGAAAAATTTCTTGATAAATGAAAATGATAGAGTATGTTCGACTCATGTCAAGTGACGGCAAATGTCGCGGGGACGGGTTTTATCCGTGAAAAGGGCCCGCTGATGGGGAACGACTTGGAGAGGGATTTGGTCAGAGGCCAGCACAGGGGCGAGGACAACGGCCCGGAGAAAGGCGCGAAAGCCGACAACGATTCGCCGCTCGAGCGCTACTTTCGCGCGCTCGAAAGCATTGCGATCTCGCCCGATGGCTTGAGCGTGTCGGAGGTCGCCGAGACCTGCGACCTGCCGGTCGGCACCGCGCATCGGCTGCTGCAGAACCTGCAGCGCGCGAATCTGATCGTCACCACCGGCGGCAAGCGCAAGGACTACCAGCTCGGCCAGCGGCTGCTGCGCCTGCTGCACGCCGGCAGCGACAGCGTCTGGCTTGCGATCACGGTTCAGCCGATCCTCAACGAGCTCGCCGACCGGCTCGGCGACACCTGCTATCTGGCGCGGCTTGCCGGCCACGAGGTGGTGTCGATCGCCTGGGCGGCGCCAAGCGACGGGCTGCGCGGCTATATCATTCCCGGCCACCGCCTCGCGCCGCACGTCGCGGCCTCGGCCAAGGCGATCATGGCATTCCAGTCGCCGGATCTGATCGAAAAGGCGCTCGCCGGCCCGCTGCAGAAAATGGCCGCCGGCACAAAGACCGAGCGCCACGAGATCGATGAAGATTATGCGCAGGTCGTGCGGCAGGGTTATGCGACCTGCTGGAACGAGATGGAGCTCGGGTTCGGCGCCATCGCAACGCCGATCGAACTGCCGGATGTTGGCGTGATCTACAGCGTCGGCACCGCGGGGCTGATTGATCGGCTGACGCGCCGCCCCGAAGCCGAGACGGTGGAGCTTTTGCGATCGGCGGTCGAGCCGCTGAAGCGCGCCTTGCGCGAGCGGGTGCCGCCGGAGCAGCGCGAGGCGACCGCGCGCAGCGGCGGCGCCCTACCGTCGGGGCGAGGCCTCGACCTGTCGCGCTGAGCGCGCCGCAGTAAAGCCGCTGTGGACTTCGCGCCCGGTTAACCGTTCGGTCGCAATCGGGTGCCTAGTCTTCGCCGCATGGGCGACGATTCCCTGCACCTCAAGCCTCGTGCCGCGCCCGGCTTGCCGGGCCACCGGCGCCCGCCGCTCAGCAACCGTCTTGCGATCGTCGCAATGACGATTCTCTGGATGCTCGTCGGCTACAAGCTTTTCCCGGAGCGCATTCAGGCGGCGCTCGCGCAGGCCGCCGGCTTCATCCGCTACCACACGCACGGCACGCAGGTGACAAGCGACGGCGCCCTGTTGCGACGCATGGCCATCTGCTTTAGTTCGGCGCGCCACAATTGCGTGATCGACGGCGACACGGTCTGGGTCGATGGCGAGAAGATCCGGCTCGCCGGCATCGACGCGCCGGAGATCGACGGCCGTTGCAGCTATGAGCGCGACCTCGCGCAACGGGCCTCGCACCGCCTCAGCGAACTTTTGTCGGCCGAGCCGTTCACCGTGTCGCGCTCGGGCACCGACCGCTACGGCCGCACGCTCGGCGCGCTGCATCTGCAGGGCCACGGCGACGCCGGTTCGATATTGGTCCGCGAGGGGCTGGCGCGGGTCTGGACCGGCCGCCGCATGCCGTGGTGCTGACCAAAGCAAGCGGCAATCAAAAATTCTTCAAAACGTTGCGGCGGAACGAGTTGATGTGCTCGCGCATCGCCGCATCCGCCGCATCCGGATCGCGATGGCTGATCGCCTCGCAAATCTCGCGGTGCTGGTCCTGCACGCTGGCCTGATGCTGTGTGTCGGCGAGCGACATGAACCAGAGGCGCAGCGACCGCTCGTGCAGCCGAAGCAAAATGTCGGAAAGCGCAAAGTTGTTGGCCGCCCGCGCGATCAGCCGGTGGAATTCGCGGTCGAGCAGCATCATACCCTCGACATTGCCTTCCTGCGTCACCTTTTCCGAACGCGCCAGCGCATCGCGGATCGCCACGATCTCGGCCGAGCTGGCGCGCTCTGCGGCGAGCCGCGCGGCATAGGCTTCGTTCAAAATCCGCGTTTCGATGATGTCGATGACTTCGCCAAGATCAATCGGGCGAACGACGATGCCCTTGCGCGGCTGGACATTGACCAGCCCCTCGGTGTGCAGCCGGTCGAATGCCTGATGGACCGGGGTGCGACCGAAATTGAGCATTGCGGCGACCGCGTTCTCGCTTAGCTCCTCTCCCGGCTTGAATGCACAGGTGATGATGCGATGCTTGATCGCCTCATAAGCCTGTTCCTTCAATGAGCCGGGCGGTCCCGCCTCGTCGGGCAGCATATTGTCGGCCCGCTTCAACTCTCCCCCCATCGCCTCCCTCATGGCCCGTTGAAACAAATGGCCCCGCCTTTACGGCAGGGCCATTGGTAGTCAGGCAAGTTCTTCCGCGCGGCGCAAGCTCGCAATCATCGACACGCGCTCGAGATATTTTCTGCGCTCGTCGCGATCGGCCGCGATGCGCCGCAGGCGGTCGCGGAATTCCTGCTGGTCTTCCTCGCTGACGGCCTCGAGGTCCTTCTTGTTCTGGATCGTCTGGCGCTGCACGCTCTCGATCGTGATCAGCCGGCGCTGCAGGTCATAGCGATCGAGCTCGCTGTCGGGCTTGGTGCCGTTGATCACCTCGACGAGCTTTTCGGTGAGATTGACGGCGTCGTGGATGCCACCGTTCATGCCCATGCCGCCGAGCGGATTGTTGATGTGCGCAGCATCGCCGACGAGGAACGAACGGCCCTGGCGGAATTCCTTCGCCACGCGCTGGTGAACGCGATAGAGCGTCGAATGCGCGACCTCGTAGTCGACACCGCTGATGATGCGCGAGAGCAGCGACTGGCCGTATTCCCGCGTCGTCGCGGCTTCGTCCGAGACATCCTGGGCGACCGGGAACATCGCGCGCCACATGCCCGGCACGCGCAGCAGGAAGTGCCAGCATTCGGGGTCGGCGACGTAGTTGACCGAGACGAGATCCTTAATCTTTTCCTCGAACGCGAACGGCGTGCTGAGCACGAGGAAACGTTCGGGCCAAGTGAAGCCCTCGAACTCGATGTTGAGCGAGCGGCGCACCTCGCTGCGCGCGCCGTCGGCGCCGATCAGCCAGCGGCCGCTGCGCGTTTCGTCCTTGCCGTCGCGACTGACCTTGACGTGCACGCTGGTCGAATCCTGCTCGACGCCGGTGACGCGCGTACCGAACTCGATGCGGAAATTCGGATCGTCGCGCAGCTTGTCGAAGAGAATGCGCGTCAGCTTGAACTGCTCGCTCTGCACGCGGAACGGATGCTTGGTCTGATCTGCAATGTCTTCGAAGGTGAACTGCGCGATCAGGCCATCCTTGTGCGAGCGATACTGCAGCTCGGGGGCAATCAGACCGTCCTTGATCAGGAGTTCGGTTGCCCCGAGCTCCGCCAGCATGTCGAGCGTGGACGGATGGAAGGTGGAGGCACGCGATTCCGTCGCCAGATCGTCGCCCGCCTCCAGAACGGTCACCGGAATGTTTTTGCGGACCAACTGCGCGGCCGCGACAAGGCCAACAGGACCGGCACCCGCGATGATGACACGTTCTTCAACCATTTATTCCGTCCATTGCGTTAGATGATTACCGAAAACACCAAAGATCAGTGAGCCCGCGCACCGGCCGCAATCAGCGTCCGCACGCGTTCCTTGATCTCGTCCGACAGTTTGCGATCTTCCCAGGCGTGCGGCGGCACATCGATTTCCGCCATCAGCCGCGCCGGCGCACCGAAAACCAGGATGCGGTTGGCGAGGAAGATTGCTTCGTCGATGCTGTGCGTGACGATCAGGAAGGTCGTGGCTTGCGATTGCGCCAGCGTCTTGAAGTCCTGACGCAGACGCGAGGCGGTGACGTCGTCGAGCGCGCTGAACGCCTCGTCGAGCAGTACCAGCTCAGGCTTGGGCGCGAACGCCCGCGCGATGTTGACGCGCTGGCGCATGCCGCCCGACAGCTCGCTCGGCAGCGCGTTCTTGAAGCCGGAAAGACCGACCGCATCCAGCCACTTGGAGGCGGTGGCACGGCGCTCTTCTTCCGGCACGCCCTGGATCTGCAGTCCGAAGGCCGCATTGTCCGTCGCCGAAAGCCACGGCAGCAAGCGGTCTTCCTGAAAGATCCGGGTGATGTGCCCCTTCTTCTCACGCACAAAGTTCTCGACCGGCCGGCCGTCGATCCTGATCTGCCCCGCATCGAGATGCTTGAGGCCGAGCAGGCAATCGAGCAGCACCGACTTGCCTGCGCCGGTCGGGCCGACGATCGCTACATACTCGCCGTTCTTCACGGTGAAGCTAAGGTCGGCGATGGCGGAAACCTCGCCGCCATTGGCCTGACGAAAGCCCTTGCGCGCATGCTCGATGACGAGCTTCGGCACTGCGCCGTTGGTGGCGCCCCGCATGGATTCGCTCATCTCAGTTCCTCCCCTGCGGTTCGCCGCGCCAGCGCAGCGTCAAACGCTCGAGCGTCTCGATGCCCTGCGTCATGATCAGCGCCATCACGACCAGCAGAATGGTCCAGGCCAGCACCGTCGACATGTCGAACACATTCTTCGCCAGATCGAGTTCCTTGCCGATGCCGAGCGGCGCGCCAACGAGCTCGGCGACGATCACGGTACGCACCGCGTTGCCGATATTGAGCTTGGCAGCGGTAAAGGCCGAGGCCTTCACATACGGCCACATCAGCAGCCTGACCTGCTGCGTGGAGGATGCGCCGAAAGCCAGCACCATGTCGGTGAGCTTGCGGTCGATGCCGCGCACGCCGTCATAGATGCAGTAGATCGTCACCGGCGTGCACAGCACGGTCAGCACGAAGCCGATGCGGAGCTCCGTGCTGGAGAACCAGATGATCACGATGATCACCCAGTTCAGCGCCGGCACGCCCATGATGAACTTGACGATCGGGCGCAAAAATTCGTCGACATTGGTGTAGAGCCCCATCACCAGCCCGATCGGAATGCCGATGATGAGCGAGGCGGTCACGGCTGAGAGCAGGCGCGCCCAGGTGACAAGCCCCTGCGAGATCAGGTCCCACGTCGTCAAAATCGTCCAAAAGCTTTTGGCGACGCTTTCGAGGCCGGGAAACAGGTAGGGCTTGGTGAAGAGCGAAGCCGTCTGCCACAGCACCGCGATCACGAGAAACGGCAGAACCGTGCGAAAGATTTTCGTGGCCAGGCTGCGCTGATTGGGCTTGCGAACGGCGGCGAGAGGCTGGACCTTTTCAGGTCCAGCGTTGAGAGCCGCGGTCATTTCTTCGCCCGACCGTAAATGCCGTCATCCGGCACGCCGGTGAGGAAGCCGACTTCCTGGAAGCCCCGGAACACGGCGGCGAGGTTCTGTTTCTGCTCGACCGCAGGCTCGATGCGGAAGCTGGTGAGATTGAGCTTGCGGCTCAGCGCCAGCGCGTCGGTCGAGATGCGGGTGAACTCGGAGATGATCTTGTCGGCCTCGTCCTGGTTCTTGTTGTAGAACTCGGCGGCGTCCTGCCACATCTTCATGGTGTTCTCGGCCCGCTTCGGATCGGCCTCGATCCAATCCTTGTGGCCATAGGCGCCGATGTACCAGACCGGGGCGTCGGCAGCCATGCCGAGCGACTGGCGGATGCCGCCGTTCATGTCGCCGACGAGATGGTAACCCTGGCTCACCATGCTCGACAGCGCCGGATCGGCGAGCAGGCCCACCTCGATCTTTTCCGCCACGAGCTGGGTGTGAACCGAGGACGGCGGCGCGTTGATGACGTTGAGGTTCTTGCGCGGGTCGAGGCCGTTCTGCTTCAGGAAAAGCACGGCCATGCCGTAGAAGCCCGAGCTGGTGGTCGCCGCCACGGTCTTGCCGCTGAGGTCGGCGGCGGTCTTGATCGCCGGGTTCTTCGAGACGAAGGCGTGGTTCGCCGTCGAGATCGTGAACATCAACTGCAGCGGCACGCCGCGCACATAGAAGTTCGCGCAGTTATAGATCGCGCCGAAGATGTGGCTGGTGCGGTTGGCCGCGAGGTCCGAATAGAGGTTGCTCGGGTCGCTGTAGAGATTGATGTCGAAGTTCAGCCCGTATTTTTTGTCGAGCTCGAGCTTGCGGATGATCGGCACCATGAACGAGCCGTTCGACGGCGGGGCAAGGCCGCCTGCGCCGGACTGGTTGATATAGGCTTGCGCCTCGCTCGGCCTCAAAATCCCGGTAGCTGCCGCTGCGACACCTAAACCGAGCGCGCCAGTGAACTGACGCCGGGACCAATTTTGATTAACGACCATTCCGGCCTCCCTCCAGATTTTCTGATATTTCAGTTAGAGGAGAAGGCGATACTGCGTCAAGCCAGTGGTTGTAGGATATTTTTGCCGCTTTTCCCGCGAGGCCCGCGCTATCGCATCGCGCGAAACGGCAAGATTCGACAACTGATATTTCAGATTTGGCCGACACAACACCGCCGGACGCTGCGCAATAACGCCGCGCTGCGCGGCCGCAAAATGGTGCGCGTGCGCGGTCAGCGCGGGATCAGAATTTGCTCGATAACGCTCGTTGTTTGTCGGGGAATATTTTTGGGCGATTAAAAGAACGCTGCCTCTAGGCCTCAGTTTTCGTCGAAACTGATGGAACGTTCTCAAAAATATGTTGATCAAGATGATCGGTACTGAGCGGAACGTCCTTCATAAGCGCAACGATCAATTGGTAGTATTTTTCGGCTGTGAAGTCGTTTCCAATCGATCGGTACTTATCCAAGCAATCTTTGTTCGATGAAAACAATACCGGGACCCGAGACAACGCCGCATTGAAATGGGTTGTCGGCAGTGCGTGATTTCCCTTTCCGTCGAGGACAGAACGGTAAGCAACCAAATCCTGAATCACAGCTTTTTTGGCGGATGCAATTTCAGCGTGTCTGTTGAGCTCCAACTGCTTTCGATACTGCCAGTACTGATAACTTACCACGATCATCGCACTGAGGAGGGCAGCAAATAGCCCACTAAATAACACATCGCTCATGCACTTCTCCGTAACTGATCGACAACCCAGCCAGTTAGGCACTAGCCCACACCGCGCTGCCGCCGGCTGGGGGAATGCAATGCTGCTAAGGAATGAAGCCGCGCGATTTGTTTGTTGCAACTCCAAGAATTCGCGCGTTGCGTCCAGTTCGGAGGTTATTACTCCAGCAGCAGGTCCTCTGACTTGCTCGCGAATGACGCTACAGAAGCGGATTATAACTTTCCCGCCGCCTATGCCGAGGCGCGCGAACTAACTTAGCGCCTTAGCTCTCCAGCCCGCCCGACGCGAGAGCGGACAATTCCAGGCGACGGCGCACTTCGTTTTGCTGTTCGCGAATCATTCCCGGGATCAGGAACGCATCGACGATCACCCAGATGAATCCGATCAAAATGAAGTAGGAGAGGATCTGCAAGATCGCGGTGCCGGGCCGCCCGAGATAGAACCGGTGCCCCGAAGCGAACCAAAGGAAGAGCCACAGAAGGTAGGCCACCACCACGGATTTTGATTCATTTGCAACGCGTTGCTCGATCAGAATTTTTTCTTGGACGGACAGTGGCATGTTTGTCTCCTCAGCCGAAACCATCATCACCTAGGGGGAACAGGCGCGCAAGTTCCGAAGCCCCGCGCCGGGCCGGCTCCACAAACTCATTGATCCCGGGATAGCGCGGGCAGTTTTGCGATGTATCGGCGAGGCAAGCCGCCGCGGCCTGCAGGCGGGCTACCGATCCAACTCGATGATTCTGTCTGTCTGAAAAACTGGTGCCGCAAGAGGGATTCGAACCCCCGACCCCATCATTACGAATGATGTGCTCTACCGGCTGAGCTATTGCGGCGACCCTGTCGGCAGGCCCGGAAATCCGGGGGACTGCCGCTGCCCGCTCATCGAACCATGGCCGAACGGATCCGGCCAATCATCTGAAGCGAGTCGGCCACTGATTATCGGGCAGCGCGCCGCTTGGCAAGGTGCTTGGCGCATCCTTCGCCGCGAATCCGCTCTGCCGCGCGGCACCCGCCCCCGATCAGACGCCGAGACGCGATAAGAAGCCCCGCCAGCCGCCCGGTTGCTCGCGCGGCATGTCGTACTCGTCGAGCCGCGCGTCGTCGTCGGGCACTCCCGGATCGTCCGGCGGGCGAATGACCGGAATGATCGGCGCGGGCGCGGCGCCAAGATCCCTTCGCGGGCGGAACAGCGGCGGGGCGGCCGGTGGCACCTGCGGCGCTGCATGAGGCGACGTTTGGGGCTCGCCCGGTCCGTCGGCTTTCGGGCCGGCCTCTTTCGTCTCAAACGCGATATCAGCCGTGGCCTCGCGCAAAGCCTTCTCCGAAGGAACCGGCGGCACGGCCGGTGCTTCAACAGGCGCCGCAGGCGGCTCGGCCTCCGCTTCTGCCGGGGCAGCCACAGCCTCGGCCAGCGGCTCGGTGACGGCAACCGCATCGGCAGCCGCCGGCAAGATCACCGGCGCCTCGATGGTCATCGGGGCGGCGGTCGGGGTCGGCTCGACGATCGCGCCGGCATCGGCGGCTGCGCCCGGCAGCGCCTCCAGCGGGCGCTGCCACTGGAACGCATCGATCTGGCCGGTCACCGGCGACACCGGGTACCAGCGGTCGGAGACATAGCCGTCGGCCGTCCACACCGCGTCGTGGGCAGCGCGCACCGCGCGCAGCGTCCAGCTCCGAGCCGCGCCTTCGTCGCCATGTTCGGTTCGCTCGATTTCCGCCATCAGCATCGCCATGCGCTGGGTCGGCGCGCCGAGCAGCGGCTGCAGCGCCGCCCGCGCGCGGGCGAATTCGCGGGCATCGATCGCGGCGCGGGCCACCGCCAGCGCGCCCTCGGCATTGCCCGGCGTCCGTGCGGCGAGCGACTCGACGCGCGCGAGCCGCTCGAGCGCCGAATCACCGAGCCGGACATGGGCATAGGCATCGGCGAGATCCGGATGCGGATTGGCGGTCCAGGCCGGCTCGATCAGGCGCATCGCACGGCGCACCTGCTGGCTCTCGCTGAGATATTTCGCCGCCAGCGCCACCGCCGGTACCAGCGTCGGCGCCAGCTTCACCGCCTCGTTGACGGTGGCGCGCGACTGGTCGCGATCGGTGGCTTCGAGCTCGAGCGCCCGCGCGGTCAGCAGCACGCCGCGCCGCCGCCGATGAACCTGCTTGTTGATCAGCCCGGCGGCGAAATCGTCGTCGACGATCGCCAGCGCCCGGCTCCAGTCGCCGCGCGCGCACGCAAAGCCAAGTACCGCCTGCGAAGCCCAGGCCGAGCCCGGCGCCGCGCGCAGCGCCTCCTCGGCGATGGTGACGGCGGCGAGCGGATCATCGGCCCGCTGCGCCTCGACAAAGAGCCCGCGCAGGCCGAGCAGCCGGGTGTCCTCGCGCTCGGCCATGGCGTGAAACGCCCGCTGCGCGCCGTCGCGGTCGCCGGCGAGCTGCGCCGCCTGCGCATCGAGGAGCAGCGCCAGCGGATCGTGATGGGCGAGCTTGCGCGCGGTCTGGGCATGGCCCCGCGCGGCAAAGGCATCGCCGCTGCCGATCGCGATCAGCCCGCGCGTGATCGCCTGCCGGCCCTTGGCCCGGCGGCGCTCAGTGCGCGCGCGGCGCAGCCGGGCAGGAATGCGCCAGATCTCGCGCGCCACGGTCCACAGCAGGATCGCCATCGCAAAAGCCACCGCCAGCACGGCAGCGAAGACCGGCAGCGAGGTTTCCGCCTGCCAGTCGTTCCAGGTCAGAACCATCGAGCCGGTCTGATCGGCAATCCACGCCGCGCCGAGCGCAACGGCTGCGATCAGAAGAAGAAACGAAGTGATGCGGATCATGGACACACTCAACGCTCCGCTGCAGTCAGGCCGGCCATGGCATCATTGCCGAATTTTTGAATGGCATTCAGCGCGGCCTCGCGCGCATTGGCGGTCGCGATCCAGCCCTGTGCGGCGGTGCGCTCTGCCTCCGGCAGCGCGAGCAGCTCGCGCCTGGCCGCGGCGATGTTGCCGCGCTTCGCGGCCGCCGAGATTCTCGCCAGCGCGCCGGCATCGGCGGGGGCGCTGCTGCCCGCCCCGTCCTTGCGGCGGATATGAACAAGCCGCGCGGCGCTGGCCTGCAGGCGGTCGAGCAGCCCCGCCTCTGGCGCTGTTGCCGGTGCCCCGTCCTTCGCCGGTGCACCGCGCAGTTTCGGCAGCACCGCCAACAGGTCGTCGCCGAGTTGGTCGGCGGACGGCAGGCCCGACTGTGCAAATGGCTCAAGCGGCGCGAGGGTGGCGCTGTCGGCGCCGAGCTTTCTGGCGTCGGTGAGAAGGGCGGCAAAAGGCTCGCCCTGACGCACCGCGTCGGCCAGCATCGCCGCCGCCACCGCGCGGCGGAGCGGCGCGAGATCGATCGCCGGCGCGGGCGCTACCTGCGGCCCTGCCTCGACGGCGCGCAGCGCCTGCTCGACATTGGCGATTCGGCCCTCGATCCCTGAGAGATCCGGCATTGGTGCGGGCTGGGCAGCGGCGGTCGGGGCGGCCTCGCGCGGCACCGCGCGCAGGGCGGCAATCTCGCCGGCCAGCCGGTCGGCGCGGGTCTGCTGCGCAGCAACATCGCCCCGCAGCGCGCCGAGCGTACGCTCGACCCCGTCGATCCGCTTGGCGGCGTCGGCAATGGCTGGGTCGGCCGCCGGCTGCGGCCGTGCCAGCACGCTTTTGATCTGGTCTTCGAGCTTTGCCAACCGGCCAGCCAGCGCATCGACCGTTTTCGCATCGACGGCCGGAACTGCGGGGGAAACGGCCGGAGTTTCCTGGACTTTTTGCGGCGGCCAGCCGACCGCCCACGCGCCGGCGAGCAGCACCGCGCCCGCGAGAGCGCCGGACAGCGCCCCGGCCAGCGCCGGATGGCCGGCCGGGCGTTTCGCCCGCTCGGCGGCGGCCGCCTGCGCTCCGTCGTCCGTGGATCGCCCTGCATCTTCATGATCAGAGTTGTGATCAGGCTTGCCGGCATCCGGCTCCGCCGAGGAGCCGGCGGCATTCTCCCCGGTTTCGGCGGCAAATTCGGACGGCTTGAGCTCGATTGTCGGCGGCTCTCGCCGACGTCCCGCACCATCGGGCTGACCATCGGCCATTTCGGGCTTATCCTGATCCACTCAAAAGCTCCTTTTGCCGAAGCTAACAGATTTTGCCGCCGGGCGGAAAAACTGCCCAAATCCGACTTGCGCCGGGTTAACGCCGGTCGCCGGGCAAAACCCGCTCAAGCGCGAGAATCATCGCCTCCTCATCGGGCGTGCGGGCAACGGCAACCCGATGGGCGCCCGCATCGCGGACGACCATCGCGACGTTTTCCGAGATGCAGCATTGCGGCAGCGACAGCGCCGAAATCTCGACGCCCTCGACCCGCGCCGCCTCGACAAAGGCCACCGCGCTGCGCCGCGAGTAGTGCATCACCGCCTGCACCTCGCCGGCGGCCAGCGCATCGCGCACCGCGGCGGGAAACGCCGGCAGCTTGATCATCCGATAGACATTGACGGTCTCGACCCGCAGGCCATGCGGCCCAAGCTCGCTGGCAAGGTCGGACGCCTGATCGACGCCGGACAGATAGACCAGCCGGGCGTCAGCCTTGAGGCGTTTCTTGCGGACGAGGCCGAGAATCAGTTCGCGCAGCGAGACGGCATCGCCTTCGGCCGCCGTCACGTCGGCAAATCCCGCGCCGCGCGCCGTCTCCGCGGTCTGCTCGCCGACAGCGTAGACCGGCAGCGCCGCCAGCGCGCGGATGATCGGGTGTTCGGCAATGGCGCGCACGGCGTTGGCGCTGGTGAGGATCACCCCTTCCGCGCCCGCCCCGGCATCGTCGGCAAAGGCTACCGTCTCGTAGCGCAGGACCGGCGCCAGCAGCGTATCGTATCCTCGCAGGCGCAGCGCCTCAGCGGTGACTGCGTTGGCCGGGGCCGGTCTGGTGACGAGAATAGTCACGTTGACGCCTTCTGCTGCATTTCGTGCGGGTATCGCAACAAGCAAGTTCCCCTTCAGTGTCGGTCGCGCTCATGGTAGGTCGATAAACCGGCCAGAGGGAAACTCCGGATTGGACAGGATTACAAGGCTTGACTTTGGTGAATGATGACTCCGCTTTGGTCTTGGGCATCGAGACCACCTGCGACGAAACCGCTGCCGCGGTGATCGAACGGCGGCGAGACGGCTCCGGCCGCATCCTCTCCAATGTCGTGCGCTCCCAGATCGACGAGCATATTCCTTTTGGCGGCGTCGTGCCGGAAATCGCCGCCCGCGCCCATGTCGATCTGCTCGACGGCATCATTTCCAGCGCCATGGCTGAGGCCGGCGTCGACTATTCCCGGCTCTCGGCGGTCGCCGCCGCGGCCGGCCCCGGCCTGATCGGCGGCGTGATCGTCGGGCTGACCACCGCCAAGGCCATCGCCCTCGTGCAGCGGATCCCGCTGGTCGCGGTCAATCACCTCGAGGCGCATGCCCTCACCCCCCGCCTGACCGAGCCGCTCGAATTCCCCTACTGCCTGTTCCTCGCCTCCGGCGGCCACACCCAGATCGTCGCGGTGCTCGGGGTCGACGACTATGTCCGCCTCGGCACCACGGTCGACGACGCGCTCGGCGAGGCCTTCGACAAGGTCGCCAAGATGCTGAGCCTGCCCTATCCCGGCGGGCCGCAGGTCGAGCAGGCGGCGAAGCGCGGCGATGCCGCCCGCTTTGCCCTGCCGCGGCCGATGATCGGCCGGCCCGACGCCAATTTCTCGTTCTCCGGCCTGAAAACCGCGGTCCGCACCGCGATCGCCGATCTCGGCACCATGACCGACGCCGACAAGGACGACCTTTGCGCCGGCTTTCAAGCCGCCGCGCTCGAATCGGTCGCCGACCGGCTCGCCGCCGGCCTCAAACTGTTCCGCGAGCGCTATGGCGCACCGCAGGCGCTGGTCGCCGCTGGCGGCGTCGCCGCCAATCAGGCGATGCGGGCCAAGCTCGAAGCGGTCGCCGCGGATGCCGCAACGCCGCTGGTGCTGCCGCCGCCTGCGCTGTGCACCGATAACGGGGCGATGATCGCCTGGGCCGGCGCCGAGCGGCTCGCGCTCGGCCTGATCGACGATCTCAACACCTCGCCCCGCGCCCGCTGGCCGCTCGACAACAACGTCACCGTGCCGACGAAATTCTCCAACACCCGCGCGCATTTCTAGATGTCGGACAAAGCCTTACAGTCAGTCGCAGTCATCGGCGCCGGTGCCTGGGGCACCGCCCTCGCCAACGCCGCAGCCCGCGCCGGCCGCGATGTCAGCCTGCATCCGCGCGACGAAGCCGCCCGCGCGGCGATCGCGAAAACCCGCGAAAGCCCGCGCCTGCCCGGCGTCGCCCTGGAAGATCGCGTTCGCGTCGCCAGCGGGCCGGCCGAAGTTTTGGCCGCCGATATCGTGCTGATCGTCACCCCGGCCCAGCATCTGCGCGAGGCGGTGACCGCGCTGGCACCGCACCTGCGCGACGGCACCCCGGTCGTCGCGTGCGCCAAGGGCATCGAGCGCGGCAGCCACGCCTTCATGACCGAGGTGATCGCCGCCGCCGCGCCAAGCGCCACGCCCGCGATCCTCTCCGGCCCGAGCTTCGCCGACGACGTCGCCCGCGGCCTGCCGACCGCCGTGACCCTGGCGAGCAGCGATGAGGGAACAGCCGCGCGGCTCGTGCAGGCGCTCGGCTCGGCGACGTTCCGGCCCTATCACACCACCGACGTGCGCGGCGTCGAAATCGGGGGCGCCGCCAAGAATGTTCTGGCCATCGCCGCCGGCATCGTCGCGGGCAAACGCCTCGGCGCGTCGGCGCTCGCCGCGCTCACGACGCGCGGCTTTGCCGAACTGATGCGCTTCGGCCGCGCCCATGGCGCGCGCACGGAGACGCTCGCCGGCCTGTCCGGCCTTGGCGATCTCATTCTTTCCTGCTCAAGCCCGCAATCGAGAAATTTTTCCTTCGGTCTTGCGCTCGGCGAGGGAAAAAATCTCGAGGAGGCCGGCGGCGGCAAACTGGCCGAGGGTGTGTTCACCGCCTCGGTACTGCTCGAACTTGCCTGCGCCGCACAAATCGACATGCCAATCACCGAAGCCGTCGCCGCGATCCTCGCCGGCCGGCTCGGCCTCGACGATGCCATCAACGGATTGCTGGCGCGTCCCTTCAAGTCGGAGGAAGACAAATGAATTACTGGCTCGTCAAATCGGAGCCGGACACCTGGTCCTGGGACCAGCAGGTCGGAAAGGGTGAAGCAGGTGAAGCCTGGAACGGCGTGCGCAACCATGCCGCCAAGCTCAACATGATGCGGATGAAGATCGGCGACCGCGCCTTCTTCTATCACTCCAACGAAGGCCGCGAGATCGTCGGCATCGTCGAAATCATCCGCGAGCATTATCCCGATCCGACCGACCCGACCGGCAAGTTCGTCTGCGTCGATCTCAAGGCAGTCAAACCCTTCCCCAAGCCCGTCACGCTGGCGGAGTTGAAAGCCGATCCGCGTTTTGCCGAGATGGCCCTGATCAAATTATCGCGCCTATCGGTGCAACCGGTCACTGCAACCGACTGGAAGATCGTCTGTAAAATGGGCGGCGTCTGACGCCGGCGAAGTAGAGAAATTTACATAAGGTGGCGGCGCGGCGCCGCCCCCTGCAATGCATCGAAGATGCTCCGTGCTTTACACGACAAAAGTGCTATGAACGGCGGCTTGTCGAGCCTTGCCGGCGCGGAGCATAATGTTTCGGAATTTTTTGCGCGGTCTGCCTTGCACCGTGCAACCTGCGTGGAGGACCGTCTGATGTCGGAAAAAATCTATGATGTGCCTGCGGAGATCGCCGGCCGCGCTCATATGAACGCAGCGCAATATGAAGAGATGTATGCTCGCTCGGTGAAGGACCCGGACAGCTTCTGGCTCGAGCAGACAAAGACACTCGACTGGATGAAGTTTCCGACCAAAGCCGGCAACTGGTCGTTCGCGCCCGGCAACATCTCGATCAAGTGGTTCGAGGATGGCGTGCTCAACGCGTCCTGGAACTGCATCGACCGTCACCTTGAAGAACGCGGCGATCAGGTCGCGATCATTTTCGAGGGCGACGATCCGGGCGTCGACAAGAAGATCACCTACAAACAGCTCCACGAAGAAGTCTGCAAGTTCGCCAACGTGCTGAAAGCCAATGGCGTCAAGAAGGGCGATCGCGTCACCATCTATCTGCCGATGATCGTCGAGGCTGCCTACGCCATGCTGGCCTGCGCCCGGATCGGCGCGCCGCACTCGGTCGTGTTCGGCGGCTTCTCACCGGACTCGCTTGCCGGCCGCATCACCGATGCAGCCTCCACGATTCTGATCACCGCCGACGAAGGCCTGCGCGGCGGCAAGAAGGTGCCGCTCAAGGTCAACGCCGATTCCGCCGCCGAGAAGGCTGGCACGCTCGAAAAGATGATCGTGGTTCGCCACACCGGCGCATCGGTGAAGATGCAGGCCGGTCGCGACATCTATTACGACGAAGCCGTGAAGTCGGTCAGCGCCGATTGCCCGTGCGAGCCGATGAACGCCGAAGATCCGCTGTTCCTGCTCTACACCTCGGGCTCGACCGGCTCGCCGAAGGGCGTGCTGCATACGACCGGCGGCTATCTCACGCACGTCGCCGTCACCCACAAATACATCTTCGACTATCAGGAAGGTGACGTTTACTGGTGCACCGCCGACGTCGGCTGGGTGACCGGCCACAGCTACATCCTGTACGGGCCGCTCGCCAACGGCGCGACCACGCTGATGTTCGAAGGCGTGCCGAACTATCCCGACATCTCGCGCTTCTGGAATGTCGTCGACAAGCACAAGGTCAACATCTTCTACACCGCGCCGACCGCGATCCGCGCGCTGATGCAGGCCGGCGACGAGCCGGTGCAAAAGACCTCGCGCGCCAGCCTGCGCCTGCTCGGCTCGGTCGGCGAGCCGATCAACCCGGAAGCGTGGGAATGGTATCACCGCGTCGTCGGCGACAGTCGCTGCCCGATCGTCGATACCTGGTGGCAGACCGAAACCGGCGGCATCCTGATCGCCCCGCTGCCGGGCGCCACCAAGCTCAAGCCCGGCTCGGCGACCAAGCCGTTCTTCGGCGTCGTGCCGGAGATCGTCGATGCCGACGGCAAGGTGCTGGAGGGCGAGTGCCAGGGCAACCTGTGCATCGCGCGCTCGTGGCCCGGCCAGCTCCGCACCGTGTGGGGCGACCATGAGCGCTTCGAGCAGACCTACTTCTCCACCTTCAAGGGCAAGTACTTTTCCGGCGACGGCTGCCGCCGCGATGCCGACGGCTACTATTGGATCACCGGCCGCGTCGATGACGTCATCAACGTCTCCGGCCACCGCATGGGCACCGCCGAGGTCGAAAGCTCGCTGGTCGCCCATGGCGAGGTGTCGGAAGCCGCCGTCGTCGGCTATCCGCACTCCATCAAGGGCCAGGGCATCTATGCCTATGTCACGCTGATGGCCGGGGTTCAGCCGAGCGAGGAACTGCGCAAGGAACTCGTGGCCTGGGTCCGCAAGGACATCGGCCCGATCGCCTCGCCGGACATCATCCAGTTCGCCCCCGGCCTGCCCAAGACCCGCTCGGGCAAGATCATGCGCCGCATCCTGCGCAAGATCGCCGAGGACGAGCCGGGCGCGCTCGGCGACACCACGACGCTCGCCGATCCGACCGTGGTCGACGAACTGGTGAAGAACCGCCAGAACAAGAAGGCCGACGCCTAATCACAGGCCGTCCCGCGACCGGTTCGCCGGACGAGGAACCACGGCGAATAATCCAAGCGCCTGTCCTCAGCCACGAGGGCAGGCGCTTTCTCTTTGCACTCGCCCCGCGCCGCAAGCACCGCAAAAGCATTTGCCGCAGGTGTGGCATTCGCGTCATTTACTTTGGCATGCGTTTTTTGCTTTTGAGTGGTTTGCCGCAACATTGCCGCGCGGGCTTTCCATAGTGCTCCACTCAAGGTCCCGCCAATCGTTTCGGACTCGTGTTTCGCCGGACCTGTGCTTTCTCACTGCCCGGACAGATTACGACAAGACGTTTCAGAGTGTGCGGGAGAGATTGAGTTGCGCGGATTTGCTTTCGGCCTTTTTCTGATCTTGAGCGTCGGCACGGCTGCGGCTACGCCGTTCTCGGCGGCGCCCACCACGACCGGCACGTCGCAGCTGGTGAAATTCAGCGACGAATACGCCCCCGGCACCATCGTGGTGAAAACGCGCGAGCGAAGACTTTATCTGGTAGTCGAGCCGGGGCTCGCGATCCGCTATCCGGTCGGCGTCGGCAAGGCCGGCAAGCAGTGGTCCGGCGTCGCCACCATTGACGGCAAGTATCGCCATCCGGCTTGGTCGCCGCCGGCCACCGTCAAGCGCGACAATCCCTCGATCCCGGATGTCATCCCCGGCGGCTCGCCTGCCAATCCGATGGGCGTCGCCGCGATGACGCTATCCGGCGGCGGCGAATACGCCATCCACGGCACCAACCGGCCGAACTCAATCGGCGGCTTCGTGTCCTATGGCTGCATCCGCATGCACAATCATGACATCACCGATCTGTTTGCCCGCGTCGCCGTTGGCACGACCGTGGTGGTGACGCCGCGCTGAGCGCGGCGCAGCCTTGATCAGACGAGCTTGAGTTTGCGGTCGATGACCTGAAGCACGCGGTCGAGATCGTGGCCGCGGCGCAACACGAGGCCGCCGGCCGCGATCACGCTATAGGCGCCCTGCTTGCGCGCCAGCTTCGGATCTTTTTCGATGCGGTACAGCGGCACTTCGGAAGCACGGCGGAAGATCGAGAACACCGCGCGGTCCCTCGTGAAGTCGATGGCGTAGTCGCGCCATTCGCCCTCGGCGACCTTGCGGCCATAGATATTCAAAATGCTGTTCAGCTCGAGACGGTTGAACACCACGCTGGTCGGATGCGGAGCGGCAGCGCCTTGCCGGTCCGCTCCCGGGCTCCCTATGGGGTCGGCCTCACCCGACATCGAACTCATCGCGACCTCTCCTGTCATCGCAGCGTCACAGACATGATCCGCCTGCGCGGGCGGCGCTGCAAGCCCGAATTCCGCGACGCTGTGTCGCCCAGAGCGCAGACAGCGGAAAAATCACGTATTCGTTAGGTAAAATCATAATGGCGCCGCAATTCGGTCAATCGGCCGCCGCCGTCGGATGCGAACTTTCAGAAACTGCGTTGGTCCGATCTTGATTGATCGGATTCCTCAGCCCCCAGCCCCCCGGTTGGTCGGGATCGGACCTGACGCAGTCCCCAACTCAAGCTGGCGAGAGCCAGCTTTTTTGTTGCCCTCGCTAAACCTGTTGGGGCGCGGATGAAAGACCTGCACGAAGGCCATCAAGCAACAGATCCGCATGCTCTTCCGCGAATACAAGCGGCGGGCGAATCTTCAAAATGTTGCCGTGCGGCCCGGTGGCGCTGATCAGAATCCGGTTCCGGCGCAGTTCGTTCACCAGCCACCCTGCCGTGACTGCATCCGGCGTTTTCGTCTTTCGGTCGCACACCAGTTCCACCCCGACGAACAGGCCACAGCCGCGCACATCGCCGATCGCCTCGAAGCGCTCGCCGAGCTGCTTCAGACCCTTGATCAGATGCGTGCCGACCCGCGCGGCATTGGCCTGCAGACCTTCCTCCTGGATCACCGCCAGCGTCGCCATGGCGGCGGCGCAGGACACGGGGTTGCCGCCGAACGTGTTGAAGTAGCGCGCCTTGCGGCCGAATTCCGCCACTAGCCGCGGCTGCATTACGAGACCAGCGACCGGATGGCCGTTGCCCATCGGCTTGCCGAGCGAGACGAGATCCGGCGTCAGGCCATGGCGGGCGAATCCCCACAGCGCCTCGCCGAGACGGCCAAAGCCCGGCTGCACTTCATCCGCAATGAAGAGCCCGCCGGCCTTACGCACCTCATCAACCGCCCCGCGCAGAAATCCCGCGGGCTCCGTGAACACGCCATCGCTCGAAAACACCGTGTCGCAGATCAGTGCCGCAACGCCGAAGCCATCCGCGTTGAGGCTGTCGATGGCATCGCTGACGTCCGCCGCAAAACTGGTTCCGACATCGCCGGACGCGCGATAGGAATCCGGCGCCGGCACGAGGCGCACGTGATTGCCGCGCGGCACGTCGCGGCCGAGCGATGGCGACAGCTGCGACATCGCCGAGGTGACGCCGTGATAGGCATGCTCGGTGACAATGATCCCGCTCGCGCCGGTAAACGCACCCGCCAGCCGCAGCGCGAGATCGTTCGCCTCGCTGCCGGTGCAGGTGAACATCACATGGCCAAGCTCGGGCGGAAAGGTCGCCAGCAGCCGCTCGGCATATTCGAGGATCGTGTCGTGGAGATAGCGCGTGTGCGTGTTGAGGAGCGCGGCCTGACGGGCGATCGCATCGACCACGCGGGGGTGGCAATGCCCGACGGAAGCGACGTTGTTGTAGACGTCGAGATAACCGTTACCGTCCTGATCGAACAGCCAAACGCCCTCGCCGCGCACGAGATGCAGCGGCTCCTCATAGAACAGCCGGTAGGCCGGCCCGAGCAGACGCTGGCGGCGCGCAACCATGCTCTGCTGATCGGGCGAGAGCGCCCCGGCCTTCGCCGGATCGAACGCGTTGGCCATGGCCTGCGGCAGTCGTTCGTTCATGGCAATTTTTCCTTTCCGCATGCGCGTTGCAGAGCGTCGCGCACATCCTGACGCGCCAGCCGCCCTAAGGCGGACAGGCTTTTCCAGGCGCGCGGATTGTTGCGCAAGATATACGCCCGATTGTGAGGATGACGCGCCGCGCGCCATTCGGTGACGGCGACGATCATCACTTGCCGCGCGCGAACGAGATCGAGCAGAAAATCGAGTTCGTCATCCATCAGCGGCAGCACCGCATGATAGCGCGCTGTGAAATCCGTCAGCAGATCGAGCGGATCGCTGCCATCGAGCGGCAGATAGGCGATCGCCGTAGCAAGGTCGCTGATCAGGGGCGCGCGGATCAGATCGCCGAAATCGATGATGCCGGTGATCGTGCCTCCGCCATCCGCGGCAACGAGGATGTTGTGCGGATTGAAATCGTTATGGATCGCCTGCGCGCGCAGATGCGGCAGCCGCGGCGCGGTGTGGGCTTCATACTCATCGAGCATGCGTGCGGCAAAGGCGCGGCGATCGGCATCTGCGATGCTGCCGACGAGCGGCCGGACGCGCAGCGCCTTGCTGGCATCCCACAAAAGATCGTGCTCTGCCGACGGGTGCTGAAAGTCTTCGAGCGCCAGCGCAAGCTGCGCAAGGAGCGGCGCAAGGAGCGGCCGGAACGCGCCCTGCTCCGAACTCGCCGCCAGCGCATCCCCGGGCAGAAACGTCATCAGGCGCACGATGTGCCGCCGGCCGCCAGAGAGCGCGACGACAACTTCGTCCTCGCCATTGCGCGTGGCGATCAGGCGCGGCACGGGAAGCTGCGGCGCGCGGCACTCGAGATGACGCAAGGCCGCCGTCTGCAGGTTGGTGACGCTTGGTGCCTCGGCGCTGCTGGCGAATTTCAAAAGATAGTCGGCGCCATCACTGGCGCGCATGCGAAAATTTCCGTCGCGCTCGCTGGAGAGCGCGGTGGCCTGCGCGGCAAGATTGAAATGCTCGCGCAGCACCGCTTCGGCTTCGGCGCAACTGACCATCGTGGCCGGCGCGCCAAGCAGGGGATCAACATTGTTCGAGGCGAAGCCCACCATTCATCACTATCCGGCGCAGAATCCTGTCGCCGGAGCACTTCACCACGCCGACCAGCCCGCGTCGACCGCAATCGTCACGCCATGGACTGAATCGGAATCGGAGCTTGCCAGATAAACAGCGGTGCCGGTCAGTTCCTCGGGATCGAGGAAGTCGCGCCCCGTCGGCGTCATCGCCTGCATCTGGCGGAGATAGGCTTCCTGCTCCGGGCCGCGCAGATGGGCGTTGAGGGGCGTGGCGATATTGCCGGGCGCGAGCGAATTCACGTTGATGTTGTGGCGGCCGATCTCGACGGCGAGCGCCCGCGTGAGGTTGACGACGCCGCCCTTGGCCGAGCAATAAGCCGGGCAGTTCGGCCCCGCCCCGATGCCCCAGATCGAGGAGATGTTGATCACCTTGCCGCGGCCGCGGCGCTTGAACTCCGGCAGCGCCGAGCGGACCAGAAAGAACGCGCCCTTGAGGTTGAGGTCGAGCTGCTCGTCCCAGATCTCCTCGGTGGTGTCCTCGATCGAGGCCGTGTGCATGATGCCGGCATTGTTCACGATGATATCGAGGCCGCCGAAGGTCGCGACGACGTTCTTCACCAGCGCCTCGATCGCCGGCACCTTCGAGCAGTCTGCGACAAAAGCCTCGGCGGTGCCGCCGGCGACGCGGATCTCGTCGACCACAGCCTGCGCCTTCGCCTTGTCGCGCGAGGCGACGATGGCGACCTTCGCGCCTTCCCTGGCGTAACGCTGTGCGATCGCCTTGCCGATCCCTTGCGTCGAGCCGGTGACGATCGCAATTTTTCCTTCAAGCCTCATGACGGAATCCTCCCTCGTGGCGCGGCTAACCGCCGCTCTGTTTGATTGCTATTCAAGATATGGCAAAGGCCACCGCGCGACTGAGCAGTGGCCTTTGGGAGTGCGTGAAAGCGCGTGTCGCGCGGCCTTAGTCGGCCGTCCAGCCGCCATCTACGAGCAGCGACGAGCCGGTCATCAGTGCCGAAGCGTCGCTGGCGAGGAACACGAGGGCGCCCATCAGATCCTCGACGGTGCCGACCCGGCCGATCTTGATCTTGGTGAGGACGTTGGCCTTGAAGGCCGGGTCCTCGAAGAACGGCTTGGTCATCGGCGTCTCGATGAAGGTCGGGCACAGCGTGTTGACGCGGATGCCCTTGGGCGCGAGCTCGATTGCCATCGCCTTGGAGAAGCCTTCCATCGCCCATTTCGACGCGCAGTAGAGCGAGCGGTTGGGGCCGCCGACATGGCCCATCTGCGACGACATGTTGATGATCGAGCCGGCGGTGCCGGTTTCAAGCATCTTTCTCGCCACCGCCTGCGCCGCGAAGTAAGCGGCTTTGACGTTGAGCGACATCACGACGTCGAAATCCTCAACCGTCACTTCGGTGAAGGGCCTCGGGCGGTTGGTGCCGGCATTGTTGACGAAGATCGAATAGGGCTCGGCTGCTGCAATCGCCGCTGCGACCGCCGCCTGATCGGTGACGTCGAGCGCGAGCGCATCGGCGGACTGTCCCCGCGCGCGCAATGCCGCCGCCGCCTGCTCCACCTCATCCGCCGTGCGGGCGCACAAAGTGACGTGCGCCCCCGCCTCGGCCAGCGCCGATGCGGCGGCGAGGCCGATGCCCCGCCCCGCCCCGGTGACCAAAGCGCGCCGGCCTTCAAGGCTGAAGGACGGCATCTTTGGAAGCGTCACTGTCACTCCGCTGCGCTCCCGTAAGGAATGTTGCGCTTGCCATAGCGGCGCACGCGAACATTGGCCTGCTCGGCGTGGCCGACGAAGCCCTCGAGCATGCACAGCCGCGAGCAGTATTCGCCGATCATGGCCGAGGCCTCGTCGGTGAGCACGCGCTGGTAGGTCACGGTCTTGAGGAACTTGCCGACCCAGAGGCCGCCGGTGTAGCGCGCTGCCTTCATCGTCGGCAGGGTGTGGTTGGTACCGATCACCTTGTCACCGAACGAGACGTTGGTGCGCGCGCCGAGGAACAACGCGCCGTAGTTGGTCATGTTGTTGAGGAAGTAATCCGGGTCGCGCGTCATCACCTGCACGTGCTCGGACGCGATCCTGTCGGCCTCGCGCACCATCTCCTCTTCGGACTCGCAGACGATCACCTCGCCGTAGTCTTCCCACGCCTTGCGTGCGACCTCGCCGGTCGGCAGGATCGCGAGCAGGCGCTCGACCTCGGCCATGGTGTCGCGTGCCAACCGCTCGGAATTGGTGAGCAGGATGGCCGGCGAGTTGGCGCCGTGCTCGGCCTGGCCGAGCAGGTCGGTCGCGCAGATTTCGCCGTCGGACGTCTCGTCGGCGATGATCAGCGTCTCGGTCGGGCCCGCGAACAGGTCGATGCCGACGCGGCCGAACAGCTGACGCTTGGCTTCGGCGACGAAGGCGTTGCCGGGGCCGACCAGCATGTCGACCGGATCAATGCTCTGGGTGCCGATCGCCATCGCGCCGACGGCCTGAACGCCGCCGAGGCAATAGATCACGTCCGCGCCGGCCAGGTGCTGCGCCGCGACGATAGCCGGCGCGGGTTTGCCCTGGAACGGCGGCGCGCAGGTAACGATGCGGTCAACGCCCGCCACCTTCGCCGTGATCACCGACATATGCGCTGAGGCAAGCAGCGGATACTTTCCGCCCGGCACGTAGCAACCGACCGAATTGACCGGAATGTTCTTGTGGCCGAGCACGACGCCGGGCAGCGTTTCCACTTCGATGTCGGTCATCGAGGCACGCTGGTGTTCGGCGAAGTTGCGCACCTGCGCCTGCGCAAACTTGATGTCCTCGATGTCGCGCGCGGAGAGCTGCGACAGGCAGTCCTTGATCTCGGCGTCGGTCAGCCGGTAGTCGTCGCGATCCCAGTTGTCGAACTTCTGCGACAGCTCGCGCACGGCGACGTCGCCGCGCTTCTCGATGTCCGCCAAAATGCCTTCGACGATCTGGCGGACCTTCGTGTTGTCCTCGGCGCGCTGGGCGGCATCCCGCCCGCGCTTGAGATATTGAGCCATGCTACTCTCCGCTGTTACTTGATGGCCTGCGGGTTGATCGGCGAACCGGCACCGCCCGGCAGGTGAAGCGGCGGCGCCGAGAAGAAGAATTCATAGACGCCGTCGGCCGCGCAATCCTCAGCCAGCTCCTTGACGTAGAAAATCTCGCCCATCGAAATGCCGATCGACGGGATCACGACCCAGTGCCACGGCTGGTTGGCCTCGTCGGTCTCATTCGGGCGAACCTCGCAGCCCCAGGTATCGGAGCAGATCGCCGCGATGTCCTTCTCGCGGATCCAGTAGCAGGTCTCGAAGCCCATGCCCGGCGCATCGCCGCCCGCGTAGCCCGACCAATCCTGCTTGGCGAGGCAGCGCTCCTGATGGCCGGTGCGGACGATAACGAAGTCGCCCTTGCGGATTTCGACGCCCTGCTTGGCGGCGCAGCCGTCGAGGTCGGCGTTGGTGACGGCATAGCCGTCGTCGAGCGAATCCACGCCCTTGTAGCGGGCGATGTCGAGCAGCACGCCGCGGCCGACCATCTTGTTGCGGACATGCTCGATGCCGAGCTTCTTGGCGCCGCGCGCGTCGACGAGCTTGGCGTCGTAGCCGTTGTACATCTTGTCATCGAGGAAGATGTGGCAGAGCGCGTCCCACTGGGTCGACGCCTGGCACGGCATGTTGATGGCGTCGTCGGCATAGCGCAGGTAAGGCGCCGGGTTGTCCTGGTTGCCCGCAGCGGCATCGGTGCCGGTCGCCAACATGGTGTGGATCGGATTCCAGCGGCCGCCGAACAGGCCGGACTGGATCGGCTCCTTCAGCGACAGGCCGAGCGCGAAGGTCTTGCCCTTCTTGATCAGCTTGCCGGCGTTGATGATGTCTTCGGGGGTGACGTTGTTCAGCGTACCGATCTGGTCGTCCTTGCCCCAGCGGCCCCAGTTCGACAGCTTTTCCGCGGCTTCGTAGATGGCTTCGCGATTAACTTTCATGATTGGCATCCTCTGTAATTTATCGATCGATAATTGATTGGACGTGCGTCCGGCCCAAATCGGGACCGGACGCGGTATTTTTGCCTGCTCAGACCGAGCAATAACGTTCCTGGATCTCCTTGTCAGCAAGAAGATCCTTGGCGGCGGCGTGGTGCACGACCTCGCCCTGATCGAAGATGTAGGCGCGGTCGGCGATCTGCAGCGCGATCTCGACATTCTGCTCGACGAGCAGAATGGTCGACCCCTGCGCCTTCATGCTCGCGAACAGTTCGAACATCTCGTCGACCAGCACCGGCATGATGCCCTCGGACGGCTCGTCCAGCATGATCAGGTCCGGCTTGGAAATCACCGCGCGGGCGATGGCGAGCATCTGCTGCTCGCCGCCGGACATGGTGACGCCTTCCTGATCGAGCCGCTCGGCGAGCCGCGGAAAGATTTGCGCGATCTCATCGATGCGCTCCGCTTCCCGCGTCCGCTCGGGCGAAGCAACGAGGCCGAGCTTGAGGTTTTCGCGCACGGTGAGGCCCTGCACGATGCGGCGCTCTTCCGGCACATAGGCAAGGCCGTGAGCGAAGCGAACATGCGCGGGCTTGCCGACGAGTTCATGGCCCTTGAATCGCACCGAGCCGCGCGCCTTGTCCATCAGGCCCATGATGGTCTTGAGCGTGGTGGTCTTGCCGGCGCCGTTGCGGCCGATCAGGCAGACGATTTCTCCCTGATTGACCTCGAGGGCGATGTCCTGAAGCACATGGCTGGAGCCGTACCAGGCATTGAGTTTTTCGATCTGCAACATGGATCAGTGTCCCCGCTGACCGAGATAGACACGCTTCACCTGCTCGTTCTGCCGGACGTCGGACGGCGTGCCCTCCGCCAGCAGTTCGCCATGATGCAGGACGAGGATCCGGTCGCTGATCCCCATCACCAGCTTCATCTTGTGCTCCACCAGGATCACCGTCCGCTCCTCGGCGAGCTTGACGATGAGATCCATCATCACCCGCGTTTCTTCCGGGCTCATGCCGGCGGTCGGCTCGTCGAGCAGGAGAAGGCGCGGATTACTCGCCAACGCCATGCCGATTTCCAGCGCGCGCTGCTGGCCGTGGGCGAGCGTGCGCGCGAGGCGATCGCGCGTGTCCCACAGGCCGACGCGCTCGAGCAGGGCTTCAGCCTGCTCGGTGAGGCCCTCCAGACGGCTCCGCGAGCGGAACATATCATAGCGGGACACCAGCGCCTGCAAGCCAATGCGCACGTTCTCGCGCGTCGTCAGGTTGGGGAAGACGTTGGTGATCTGGAACGACTTGGCGATGCCGAGATGAGCGAACTCATGCTGCGGCAGCGTGGTGACGTCGCGGCCCTCGAACTCCACCCGGCCGCTCGTGGGCGGAAACGCCCCCGACAGCAGGTTGAAGTAGGTGCTCTTGCCGGCGCCGTTCGGGCCGATGATCGAGGTGATCGCACCACGACGGAATTCCGCCGTGATGTTTTTCAGCGCGACGAACTTGCCGAAGACCTTGTCGACGCCTTCGGTGCGAATGATGACATCGGAAGATGCGCTCATGACCGCCCTCCCATCCGGTTGAGGATCGTGCCCCAGATTCCCGCCGGGAAGAACAGCACGCACACGATGAAGATTGCTCCGACGAATAGCTGCCAATGGACTGTCCAGATCGACACGACGTTTTCCAGAACGAGGAAGATCGCCGCGCCGATGAACGGCCCGAAGAAGGTTCCCATGCCGCCGAGCAGCGAGATCATCACCGCGATGCCGGACATCTCGATATGCATGATTTCGATCGGAACGATGGCGAGGTGAAGCGCCTGCAGCGCGCCGGCGAGGCCGCAGAAGGCGCCCGAGAGGATGAAGGTGATCAGCCGCGTGACCGCGACGTTATAGCCCGAAGCCCTGGCCCGCGCCTCGTTCTCGCGCACTGCCTCGATCGCCGCGCCGAAGGGCGACGACAGAATCCGCGACAGCGTGAACAGGCCGAGGATCACGAAGGCGGCGATGACGTAGTAGCGCACCAGCGGGTTGATGAAGTCGAGCTTCATGCCGAGCACGGAAATTTCGCGGACATTGATGCCGCGCAGGCCGTTCTCGCCGCCGGTCCAGCTCTCTGCCTGATAGAACAGGTAGAAGGCGCATTGCGACAGTGCCAGCGTGACCATGGCGAAGTAGATGCCACGGGTGCGGATCGCGAGCGAACCGATCATCGCCGCCATCATCACGCCGCCGACGATGCCGAGCAGGATCGCAGCGAACCACGGCACCGAGAAGTGCGCGATGGCGATGCCGCAGAAGTAGGCGCCGGTGCCGAGCAGCGCCGCGTGGCCGAAAGACAGAAGGCCGAGATAGCCGAACACCAGGTTGAAGCCGAGCGCATAGAGCCCGTAGATCAGCACGTTCACGCCAAGCGCGGTGAACGGCACGATCAGCGGAAACACGAGAACGGCAATCGAGGCCAGGATGGCGCGATGACGCTTGGAGAAAGCGAGCAGATCGCCAAGGCCCTGCCGCTTTTGCGGCAGAGATTGAGTGACGTCGTTCATCTTTTTTCCCTCAGCTCATCAGGCCGGCGCGGCCGAAGAAGCCCTGCGGTCGGATCAGCAGGACAACAGCCATCAAAACGAAGATCGAGACCTTGGCCATTTCCGGCATGAACAGCGACGTCATGCTGACGACGACGCCGACGAGCAGACCCGCCAGCACCGCGCCGCCGATCGATCCCATGCCGCCGACCACAGTCACGACGAAGGCTTCGGCCAGAATGGTGCCGCCCATCTCTGGAATGACGCCCTGCAGCGGCGCGGCAAGCAGGCCGGCGAGACCGGCGATGCCGGTGCCGATGCCGAACACCACCAGCCACACGCGAGAGACGTCGACGCCGAGGACGCGGACGATCTGCGGATCGCGCGCACCGGCCCGGATGATCAGGCCATAGCTCGTGCGCTCGAGGAACAGCCACAGGCCGAACAGTACGACCGCGGTCGCCGCGATGATGAAGAGGCGGTACAGCGGGAAGTAGCCGACGCCGATATCAACCGCGCCCTGCAGCAGCTCGGGCGTATCGAAGGGATAACCGGCCTTGCCAAAAACGATACGGACGACTTCGACCATCACATAGCTCAGCGCGAAGGTGAGCAGCAGCGGATAGTCGATGCCCCTGCCATACAGGGGCCGGATCAGCGTGCGCTCCACCAAAAGGCCGAAACCGCCGACCAGGATGGGCACAATCAACAGACTGATCCAGAAATTAACTCCGGCCATCGCCAGTTGAAGCCCGACATAGGCTCCCACCATATAGAACGCGCCGTGGGCGAAGTTCACGACGGTCAGCATGCCGAAAATCAGCGACAAGCCGATCGCGAACAAAACATAGATCGCGCCGAGGGCAAGGCCCGTAAACAGCTGCAGCGCAATCAGATCAAAACTCAGGCCGGTCATCTAGCTCTCCAGGAGAGGACTCAAAGAGAGGCGCGCGCCCGGCAGGGGCGCGCGCGCTCAGATCAGGACTTGTGGCCCAGCGCTTCGCAGGTGCGCAGGTGGGCTTCGTTCGGCTCTTCGGTCGCGATCACGTTGAACACGTCGGAGTCGTTCTTCTGACCGGTCGACTTCGATTCGATGATGAACACCGACTGCACCGACTGGTGATCGCACTTCCGGTAGTACTGCGGGCCCTTGTAGTAGTCGTACTTCAGGGCCTCGACGGCGGCGACGACCTTGTCGGCCTCGACGCCACCGGCAGCCTTCGCGGCCATCAGCAGGGTCTTCACGCCGCCATAGCCGAGCGCGCCGTAGTCGGACGGCACGCGGCCGCCGTGCATCTTGCGGAAGCGGTCGTTGAACGCCTTCGCCGACGGGATCTTGTCCTCGATGCCCCAGTAGTAGGACGTGCCGCCGATGACGCCTTCGATCGCCTTCGGGCCGGCCGCGAGACGGCCGGTGTAAAGCAGGATCGGGGCGACGACCTGGGTGGTCTTCTTGAGGCCGAAGTCGGTGATCTGCTTGAGCGCGATCTGCTGGTCGCGGCCGAAGTTGCTGACGCAGAGGATATCGGGCTTGAGCGCCTGGATGCGCGGCAGCAGCGCCGAGAAGTCGGTGGTGCCGAGCGGATGGCGGATGTCCACCAGCTCCTCGACGCCGACGGCCTTGCCGACCTGCTGGAAGCCGCGGACCATTTCGTGGCCGTAGGCATAGTCAGCGGTCAGGAAGGCAACGCGCTTGCCCTTCTTGAAGACATGCCGGGCCACGGCGCCCGCGGTCATGTGCGGGTTGAGCGCCTCGTGGAAGGTGTACTTGCTGAAGTCACCAACTTCGTTGATCGCGTCGGACTGGCTGATCGAATTGAAGATCACGCCGCGTTCTTTGGTGACGTTGTTGATCGCGAGCTGCACCGAGGCCGACAGGCTGCCGACGACGAAATTGACCTTTTCCTTCTCGATCAGCTCGAGGGTGCGGGTCGCCGCCTCGCCCGGGTTGAGCTTGTCGTCGCGCACCAGCAGCTCGGCGAGACGTCCATTCAGGCCGCCAGCTTCGTTGAACTCGGCTATGGCGACCTCGGCCGCGCGCACCTGGTCCTGCGCTTCCGCGCCATAGGGGCCGGTCAGCGGCACCGGGAAGCCGACGCGGATCGGGGTTTCCTGCGCGCGCACGATGTTGATCGAGAACGGCGACGCCGCCAGCACTGCGCCCATTCCAACACCACCGAGCAAGCGGCGCCGGGTCAAACCTGAACTAATCTTGTTGGTCATATTTCCTCCTCAACTCCTCAATTGCATGAGTTCAGTAACGGCCCAGAGCTTTCAGCAACAGGCGCGGCGTCAATGGGATCTCCGTGATCGTCACCCCAAACGGCGACAGCGCATCGTTGACCGCATTCGCGATGGCCCCCGATGCTCCCGCTGTGCCCGCTTCGCCCGCCCCCTTGGCTCCAAGTTCGGTATCCCTCGTCGGAGAGACGACGTGCCCGAGTTGGATATCCGGCATCTCTCCGAACATCGGCACGAGGTAGTCGCTCATATTGCCATTCAGCAACTGCCCCCGTTCGTCATAGATGCAGTGCTCGTACAGCGCCGCGCCGATGCCCTGGACGATGCCGCCGCGCATCTGCTCGTCAACCAGCTGCGGGTTGATGATCGTGCCGCAGTCTTCGACGCCCCAGTGATTCAACAGCTTGATGAAGCCGGTATGAATATCGACCTCGAGCCATGACGCCTGCACGCCATTGGTGAAGGCAAAGGGGAAACCGCGCGGCACGTAATGACGCGTAGCCAGAAGTTCGGCCTGCAGGCCCGGCGGCAGCGTGTCCGGCCGGAAGTAGACGATGCGTGAGAGTTCCTCTAGCGCGATGCGCTCTTTGCCGTCCGCCTCGTCCACGACCACGCCGTTGACGATATCGAGCGCCTGCGGCGAGCTCTGCAGAATGGCTGCGGCGACATCCAGAATGTTCTTGCGCAGGACTTTGGCGGCCTGCAGCGCGGCTTCGCCGGAAATGCCGGCGCCGCGCGACGCCCAGGTGCCGCCGCCATAGGGCGTGTTGTCGGTGTCGCCGAGAATGACGCGGACGCGATCCATCGGCACGCCGATGACGCTGCCGACGATCTGCGCCGTCAGCGATTCCGAGCCCTGGCCTTGCTCGGTGACGCTGGTCTGGGCGATGATCGAGCCGGTCGCATCCATGCGCACGGCCACGCCGTCCTGCGACGAAATCCGCGCGCCGCCGACGCCGTAGAAAGCCGCGCCCGGGTTGGTGATCTCGACGAAGCTGGCAAAGCCGATGCCGCGATAGATGCCCTTCTTGCGGAGCTCGGCCTGCTCGGCGCGAAGCGCATCATAGTTCATCATCTCGGTGATTTTGTTCAGCGCGGTGTGATGCGACAGCGCCTCGAACTTCAGGCCGGTCGGCGATGCACAGGGATAGGCATCGTCCGGCACCAGATTCTTGCGGCGGATCTCGACCGGATCCATGCCGATGCGCGCCGCGGCGAGATCGACGAGGCCTTCGGTCACCGAGCACGCAATCGGATGGCCGACCGCGCGATACTGGCACATGACGTTCTTGTTCTGGAAAACGACGCGCGCGCGAGCGCGATAGTTTTGCGTTACATACGGCGCGCCGATCAGGTTTACGACCTGATTGGCCTCCATCGCGCTGGTTCGCGGATACATCGAATACGGCCCGATGCCGGTGAGATCGTCGATCTCGAAGGCGGTGATGGTGCCGTCGCGCTTGACGCCGATCTTGCCCTTGCAGCGATGGTCGCGGGCGTGAATGTCGGTGTTGAAGCTTTCGAGCCGGTCGGCGACGAATTTCACGGGCCGGCGCAGCAGCTTCGACAGCGCGTAGGTCGCCATCTCGTCAGCATACATGTGAACCTTGATGCCGAACGAGCCGCCGACATCCTCGCAGATCACGCGAATCTGCGCTTCCGTCAGATCGAGATGCTTGGCCGCGAGGTTCTGCACCATGTGCGGCGCCTGCGTGCCCTGATGAATGGTGAGGCGCTTCGACCCGGCGTTCCAATCGGCGAGCACGGCGCGCGGCTCGAGCGTCACGCCGGTGTGGCGGCCGAACACGAATTCAGCCTCGATCAGCTCGTCGGCGCCGGCGAAGGCCTCGTCGACATTGCCCGCCTCGAACTCGCGCTCCCATGCGAGGTTGTCGCCAAGTTCAGGATGGATGACCGGCGTATCCGGGTCGAGCGCCGTGGTCATGTCGGTGACCGGCTCGAGCTCCTCATACTCGATATCAACCAGCTCGGCCGCATCCTCGGCAATGGCGCGGCTGCTGGCGAGGATCGCCACCACCGCCTCGCCCTGCCAATGCACCTTGTCGACGGCGATGGCGTATTGCGGCGCCGACTTCAGGCCCTTGAGATGCGTGAGCACACCGACCCACGGCGAGCACACTTTTGCGAGCTCCGCGCCGGTGACGACCGCGACGACGCCTGGCACCGCCTTGGCAGCTTCGGCATCGATCCCGACGATCCGGGCATGTGCATAGGGCGAGCGGACATAAACCACATGCACCATGCGTGGCAGCGTCATGTCGCTGACGTAGCGGCCGCGGCCTTCGAGCAGCCGCTCGAGGTTCGGGCGCGGCACCGTCTTGCCGATATAGGAATTGGGGCGATCCAGCACCGAGAGCACCGGCGCAGCCTTGTCGGCGCTGCTCATGACGCGACTCCCGCGCGGCCGCGCGCCGTCGTTTGGACGGCGTCAACAATGGCATGATAGCCGGTGCAGCGGCAGTAGTTGCCCGACATGTGGTCGCGGATTTCGTCGCGGCTCGGCTGCGGATTGTGGGACAGCAGATCCTGCGCGGTGATCAACATGCCGGGTGTGCAGTAGCCGCACTGCAGCGCATTGCGCTCGTGAAACGCCTTCTGCAGATCGGCGATCTCGCCGCTATCGGAGAGACCTTCCACCGTCTCCACCGCCATGCCGTTGGCCTGTACCGCAAGCATCAGACAGGCGCGAACGATATCGCCGTTCACGCGCACGGTGCAGGCACCACAGACGCCATGCTCGCAGCCGACATGGGTGCCGGTAAGGCTGAGGTGTTCACGCAAAAAATCCGCGAGATTGAGGCGCGGCGCGACAGCGGCATCAATCTGCTCGCCGTTCACACTCAACGAAATCGCAACAGAGCCGCTCACGACAGTCCCCCCACCTCAAGATCCGACCGCTCCAACAGGGTCGACACGCAGCGGACGAGCAGCCCGCGCGCGAGATAACGGCGCATGTCCGCCGGCGCCTGAAGGTCGTCGTGCGGATCGAGATTTTCATCGAGCGCGGCCTGCGCGGCATCGATCACAGCCTGCGTCACCTCGACGCCGATCAGAGCCTCCGCCGCAGCGCTCGCCAGAACCGGGCGCTCACCGACCGCAAAATAGCCGAGGCGAAGCGCGGTGAAACGGCCACCCTCGACAGTCGCCTGCGCGGCAAGTCCCGCGAGCGCATAGTCGCCATTGCGGCGTGCATGTTCATTGAAGAAGAAAACCGAGCCCGGCGCCTTCGCCGGAATCTCGACCGCGACCAATAGCTCGGTCGGCTCCAGCGCGGTCTCGTAGATGCCGAGGAAATACTCGTCGACGGGAATGCGGCGCTCGCCATTCGGACCGCGGGTCACAATGGTGGCGCCGAGCGCCAGCACACAGGCAGGCAATTCCGAGGCGGGATCAGCATGGGCGAGGCTGCCGCCGAAAGTGCCGCGGTTGCGGATGGCGGGATGGGCGACATGCGTCACCGCCTTGCCGAGCAATGGCGCGTGCGCGGCGACGAGGTCGGAGCGAAGCACATCGACGTGACGGGCGAGCGCGCCGATCACCAACTTGCCGTTCGAAACTGTGATGGATCGAAGCTCGTCAACGCCGCCGATATCGATCAGGAGCTTTGGTGCAAGCAAGCGCAGATTGAGTGCGGGGACCAGACTTTGCCCGCCGGCCAAAATCTTGGCCTCGTCGCCATGCTCGGCCAGCAGCGCAATCGCATCAGAAATCGTCGTAACACGCGAATACTCGAACGCTGGCGCCTTCATCCGTCGCTTCCTACCCTTTTGGCTGCTTCTTGCGCGGCCCGTGCGGCCCGACAGTGCTCCCCAAGACCATCGAGATTGATTGGGGGGCAAGGCAATGTCAAGTTATTTATCGGATGATCAGTTCAGACAACCCATGTTTGGCGACAGGCGACGCTGCACGCTCGCAGGTCAAATTGCCGCAGCCAAACTTCGCTGCACGGCACCAAAACGGGCGGCACTCAGCGTAGCCGCACCGGCGTCTCGCCGAGCGGCAGCTTCGGCACGCCGAACACCGTGTGATCGACCCTGAACATTCGAGCGAGACCGGCAAGATAGCAGTCGACCGCATCCCCGATCATCTGCTCCTTGCTGTCCAGCACCGGGGCGTCAAAAATATACTTGCGAACGCCGTAATAGAACACGCCGCTGTGGAAGACCCAGGCCATCTCGAGTTCAACCTTGGTCACCTTGGCCTGCGCCGGCAGGCCAGCGGCGTGGCGGCATTCCTTCGCAATGCGGGTAAGGATCTTGTCGCGCACGAAGGCGACATACCAGCGGTTGATGTCGAGCCCCTTCAGCGCGGAGAAGAAGTAGATCCGCAGCCACTTGCGAGTGAAGACAAGGTCGGTATAGGCCGCATAGAACTGGCACAGCCGCTCGCGCACCGAGCTTGAACGGTCGGACAAAAGTTTTTCCCAGCCGGTGTCGAGCGGCTCGAGATAGACCGTGCGGTAGACTTCCTTGATGAGGTCTTCCTTGCTTGGGAAATAGCGATAGAGCAGCGGCTGCGTCACGCCGAGGCGGCGCGCCAGCTCGCGCGTGCCGCCATTAAAGCCCTCTTCGGAAAACAGCTCGGTTGCTTTCCGGATGAAATCCTTTCGCCGCTCCTCGGGAGAGAGCCGCGTCTGCTTCGTGCGCGCCGCAGGTGATGCCGTTTTCTTACTCATCGGACCGCCGAACGGACCTCCTCGCCCAATGCCCAACTGCATATCACCACACGAAGTGGTGGCTCACAACGGCGCTGTCAGCTCGCGTCGATTGCGCGGGCAAGGAAGCGTCATTCAGAGTCCCGGCCGCAGCTTTCGGCCGAATGCGCGACCTCAATCCGCCTTGCGGCGGAATTCCGGGCGATCGAGGTAAAGTGATGCCCGCATCGCCTCATCGCCCTGTTCGGCGAAAGACGACAGCGGCTTGAGCTCGGGAATGCGCGCGCGATCGAGCGTCGTCACATCCGGCCAATCGATCTCGACCAGATTGCCGCCCGGATCCCGCAGATACATCTGCACGCAGCCGTCGGGCAGCTCATTGACGGCATTGCGGAAGGCGGTCGAATCGAGCGCGCCCATCGCCTTGGCGGTTTCATAGACCGCGTGGAAATCGTCCACATCGACCGCGAAGTGCTGATAGTGCGGCGTCACGTCGTCGAGCTCGAAGACGTGGAGCTGAAGGTCACCGCAGCGCAAATACTGCGTCTTGAAGCCGAAATCGTAGGTCGGGATCCGTTCCATCCCGAACACCTGCTCGTAGAAGCGAACCGACTCTTCGAGATTCTTGGAGCCAATGGAGAGATGGTTAAAACCTAGAACCTTCATGCGATTGCGCTCCTTGCGGATTTCTGAGTTCGCCACTTATCATATGATAAATAACACTGCGCGCCCCGCCGTGCAAGGCGCTTCAGCGTCGGCGAGCGCGGCGATCAGTTCTTTGCGGGCGCGGTCATGTCCTTCAGCACCGCATAAAGCGCTGCGGTGTCGTCGGCGTTGCGGCCGGCCGCGAGCGCGGCAACATAGAAAGGAATGCTTGCCGCCATCAGCGGCGTCGGCGCACGCATGTCGCGGGCGAAATCGCTGATCAGATCGAGGTCCTTCATATAGACCTCCATCTTCATGGTCGCCGGCTGGTAGGTGTCCTCGATCATCAGGGGACCGCGAACCTCGAACATGCGCGAGTTTCCGGCGCCGTCGCGGATCGCGTCATAGACCATGTTCAGGTCGAGGCCGGACTGGTTTGCCAAAAGCAGCGCCTCGGCGGCCGCCAGATTGTGGATCGTGACAAGCAGGTTGGCGACGAACTTCAGCTTGGTGCCGGAGCCGAACGGACCGACGTAACGCGTGTTGCGCGCAAAGCCATCGAACACCGGACGCAGCCGCTGCGCGACCGCCTCGTCTCCGGACGCATAGACGACGAGATCGCGCACGGCCGCCTGCGCGCCGGTGCCGCTCACCGGGCAATCGAGCACGGCGACGCCCTTGGGCTCAAACAGGTCACGGACATAGTTTTTGGTCTCGAGGGCGAGCGTCCCCATCTCGACAATCACCGTGCCCTCGCGGATCGAATGGATCATTCCGGCCTCGCCGGCGCACACCGCCTTGAGCGCATTGACCGAGGCCAGCGCGAGCAGGATGACATCGGCGCGCGCCGCGACATCCTGCGGCGAGGCGGCGCGCTCGCCGCCGGCGTCGGTCAGCGCCTTCAGCGCCGCTTCGGCGACGTCGTAACCGATAACGCGGAAACCGGATTCGCGCAGGTTGCGCGCATAGGAAATGCCCATGATGCCGAGGCCGACAACACCGATCGTGGGTTGCGCTTGCGTTTCGCTCATCTTCAAATCTCCACGTCAGTCACCGGGACTGCAACTTGCGCCCGGGCTCGCCTCGGGCATTCTGGAATGATTTTTGGCCGCGTCAGTGCACGGCTGCTGCGCCGGGTCCATAATTGACAAAGCAGGCGCACGCAACAATTATCGGATGATAAACAAATGCGGTGGAAGCCCGCCAGCGAGCGGCCTGCCGCTGCGAAGACTTGCCGACACCTGCCGCCGCGAGGCGCGGTTGCGGCCAGCGGTCCGACCGCCTTGCATTGCGGCAACACTGCTTCTGGCAAGTCCGCCACTTCCCCGCTATGGCATAGCCCGCTCTGTCACTTTTGAAAGGCCAAGAATGTCCAGCCGTTTCACCAAGCTTGATCCCGCCAATCTGCCGCCCGAGCAGAAGGCGGTCTACGACGTCATCGCAGCCGGCAAGCGCAAGGCCGTTCCCTACATCTATCATGCCCTGCTCGGCAGCCCGGAGTTGGCGCAACTGACGCAGCAGCTCGGCGTCTATTGCCGCTACGGCACCGAGTTCACCGCGCGCCAGTCCGAGCTTGCGGTGCTGGTCGTCGCCCAGCACTTCCAGGCGGCCTATGAATGGTCGGTCCATGTCGAGGAAGCGCGCAAGGCCGGCCTTCCGGAAAACGTGATTGCAGCGGTCGAGAAGGGCGAGAAGCCGGAATTCGCCGACCCCGATGACGAGCTGATCTACCGCTTCTCAAAGACGTATTTTGAGCAGAACGACGTGCCGGACGACATTTTTGCTGCAGCGGAAGCGCGGTTCGGCAAGAAAGCCGTAATCGAGCTCGCCGGCATCCTCGGCTTCTACTCGATGCTCGCCATCGTGCTGCGGATCTATCGCGTGCCGCCGCAGGACAAGGCGTAAGCACAGCCGGCTCCGCCGCATGGAATACGGGCGGTGAGGGAAAAACCCCTCACCGCTTTTTTGTTGCCGGTGAGCCAGCCGCTGCTGCTGGCGGCGCCAAAAGGTCGACCAGCGCGCCTGCGGTTTTTCGCAGCGCAGCCGGGTCGTGATACACCCGCTCCATCACGGCAAGGCCGCGGGTGAACGTCACCACAAGACGCGCGGCTTCCGGCGGCGGCAGGCGGATCGCGCGCGCCAGCGCCGGCCGCGCCAGCGCCTCGGCGACGATCCCGTCCAGCGCGTCGAGCAGCTTTCGCACCCGCGCTGCGATCTTTTTGCTCTCGTTCGCAGCCTCGGTTGCGACCTTGGTGGTAAGGCAGCCCTGCGCGGCCGGACCGTTGCTCATATTGGCGATCGCTGCATCAAAGAACGTAAGCAGCGCCTGCCGCGCATCCGCCTGGTCCAGCGCCCCGCGTGCCTGCGTCAAAAACCTCGCCTCGTAACGATCGAAGGTGCGCAGGAACAACGCGTCCTTGTCGCCATAGGCGTGATAGAGGCTGCCGCGCTGCACGCCGCTGGCGCGGGCGATATCCAGCATCGTCGCGGCGCCAAAGCCCTTCTGGCGAAACACGGCTTCCGCCTTCGCCAGCACCGCGTCTTCCTCGAATTCGCGCGCTCTTGCCATCCGCTTCCCCGTCGCTGCTCGCCCGCATCAGGTCAAACTTCAATCTTGACAACAGCATTATTTTTGACAGTCTTGTCAAGAATTAGGCTGGCGCTGACGCAAGCCCTTGGATGGACGTCTTTTGCTATGATCGAATTGCTCTACTGGACCACGCCGAACGGCCACAAGATCGTGATCGCACTGGAGGAGCTTGGCCTTCCCTATCGCATCACGCCGATCAACATCTCGACCGGCGAGCAGTTCAAGCCCGACTTCCTGAAGGTCAGCCCGAACAACCGCATTCCGGCGATCATCGATCACGCGCCGGATGACGGCGGCGCACCGCTCGGCGTGTTCGAGTCCGGCGCGATCCTCGAATATCTCGCCGACAAGACCGGCAAACTGCTGCCGAAGGCGACGCGGCCGCGCTTCGAGGCGCTGCAGTGGCTCTATTGGCAGATGGGCGGGCTCGGCCCGATGGCGGGGCAGGCGCATCACTTCGTCCACTACGCGCCCGAACAGGTGCCCTACGGCATCAACCGCTACGTCAAGGAAGCCAACCGCCTCTATGGGGTGATGGACCGCCGTCTCGCCGACCGGTCCTATCTCGCCGGCGACGAGCTCTCGATCGCCGACATCGCCTGCTATCCGTGGGTGCGCGTGCATGAGCGCCACGGCCAGAACCTCGGCGAGTTTCCCAACGTGCGGCGCTGGAACGACGCGATCGCCGCGCGGCCGTCCGTGATCAAGACCTACGAGGTCGCGGCAAGCATCAACACCACGCCGACGGTGACGGACGCCTCACGGGCGCTGCTGTTCGGCCAGACTGCCGCCCTTCCGGTCGGAGCAAAGGCATGAGCGCGACCATGACGGACACGAGCGGAATCGTCCTTTACGATCTCGCCGGCGCCGACGCCGATCTGCGCTTCAGCCCGCATTGCTGGAAGGTGCGCATGGCGCTCGCCCACAAGGGTCTCGACGTGCAGACCGTGCCGTGGCGTTTCACCGAGAAGGAGGCGATCGCCTTCTCCGGCCAGCAGCTCGTCCCGATACTGGTCGACCAAGGAGAGGTCGTCAGCGATTCGTGGAAGATCGCGACGCATCTCGAAGCGCGCTACCCGGACCGTCCGTCGCTGTTCGGCGGCAAGGCCGGCGAAGCGCTCGCCCGCTTCGTCAACTCCTGGGCGGATGCATCGCTGGTACCCGCCATCGCCAAGCTGATGCTGCTCGACATCCACGCCTGCATTCACGACAAGGACCGCGATTATTTCCGCGCCTCGCGGGAAAAGCGCTTCGGCATGACGCTCGAGGCGATCACCGCCGACACCGCGGCGCGGCGCAGCGACGTGCAACAAGCGCTCATGCCGCTGCGCCTGATGCTGCGCGACCAGCCCTTCATTGCAGGCGACGCGCCGGCCTATGCCGACTACTGCGTCTTCGGCATGCTGATGTGGGCGCGCTGCGTCGGATCGGCGGACGTGCTCGAAGCCGACGATCGCGTCTATGCTTGGCGCGAGCGTCTGCTCGACGCATTCGGGGGCCTCGCCCGAGGCGCGTCGGTCGCGACTGCCGCCTGATCCTTGATCAGCCGGAATAATCGAGCCGATTACCGAGCATAATTTGAATTTATGCCGTGAAGCTTTCATGATTCCGGCGACCAAAAATCTCCGCCGGAGGAACTTCGCTTGACTGAGACGACGACACTCGAGACCCCGCCCGCCTTTCAGCCCCGCGCCTTTCGCGACGCGCTGGGATCATTCACAACAGGCGTGGTGGTGGTCACGACACTTGGCCCCGACCAGCGACCGGTCGGCCTGACCATCAATTCGTTCAACTCGGTCTCGCTCGATCCGCCGCTAATCTTGTGGAGCCTTGCGCTGAAGGCCCCGAGCCTTAGCGCGTTTCGCGCCTCCGACAGCTTTGTGATCAACATTCTGGCCGCGGATCAGGAGCATGTCGGCCGCCAGTTCGCGCGTCCGGCCGACGACAAGTTCGCCAATATCGACTTCGTCGCGGGCGTCACCGGCGCGCCGGTGCTGCTCGGCACGTCGGCGCATCTGGAATGCCGCGTCGACGCCCGCCACCCCGGCGGCGACCATGAAATCTATGTCGGCGAAGTGATCTCGTTCGAGGACCGCGGCCACGCGCCGCTGGTCTATCATCGCAGCGCGTTCCGCCGCCTCGAAGCGGTCTGACCGGGCAGACTATCCCTCGAAGTGACCGATCCAGAACTGGTTGAGCCGGTTCGCCTCCTCCCGCAACAGCTCGAGAAACGCCGTTGCGGGGGGTGAAATGACATGGCGCGACGGCTCGATTAGAACGAGATCGAGCGTCTGGGCCGGATCGACGATCGGCTGAACCGACAGGCCGAGCCGGTCGATATCCGCCGCCAGCATGATTGCGGGCACGACCGAGCGCCAGTCGGACGAGGCGACGAAGTCCAGCGTGCCCATCATCGAATCCATTTCGAGCACGCGGTCGATCTTGACCTCGTTCGAGGCGATGTAGGTCTCGATCAACGTCCGGCGGGTGTTGGCGATGCTGGGCAGCACCAGCTTGAGCAGCCCAAGTTCGTTCAGGCGCGCCGGCTTGAGATGGGTCTCGGGATCGAGGCGGCTCACCAGCGTCTCATGCGTCGTCAGAAAATGTTGGCTTTTCAGCCCCGGCACGCCCGGGGTCGACGGCACGATGGCAAAATCCAGCTCGCCGTTGAGCACGCTCTGGGTCAGGATCGGGCTGAACGCCTCCACGACCCGCACCGAAACGTTGGGGTAGGCGTCGATGAAGCGGCGCATCGCCGGCGCCAGCGTCACCCGCGTCATGGTCGGCATCAGCCCCACCGCGATATCGCCGGACACGCCGTTGGCGTAGAGCAGCATCGATTCATGCGTCGCCTCGTGCAGGCGCAGCATCTCGACGCAGCGATTGTAATAGGCATCGCCCGCAGGCGTCGGCGACACCCGGCCCTTATCGCGCGAGAACAGCTTGACGTTGAACCGCTCTTCCAGCTTGCGGATATGCTGGGAAACGCCGGATTGCGTGCCGTGTTCGCGGCTGGCGGCCGCCGTAAAGGAGCGTTCCTCATACGCCGCCACGAACAGGCGAATTTCTCTCAAACTCTCTGCCACGACCCCACTCAATCCCGGATTTGCGCGAGGCGGTCTGATCATGGCCGAAAGGAATCGCTGAGCGCGCCCATAAGGCGGCCGTGTCCTGCCCGCTGCTTGGCCGACACTTGCATAATGGGGACCGCAGGAAAAGAGGGGGCGCCGGTGAGCGCCAAATCGGCTGCCGGGCAGGCTCTGCGAAGAGCGCCGCCCGGCAGAAGGCGCTTATTTCACGCTGGCGATCGTGTTGGTGGTGTTCGACTCGAAAACGGCTTCGAGCGCCGCCACGGTATCGATCATCTGATCGGTCGAGATCATGTAAGGCTCGCCGCCCTTGGCCGCGCGGGCGAACGCCTCGAGGTTGTAGCGCACCGCAGGCGCCGCGACGTAATCGACGGTCTCGCGTTCCTTGCCGCGAATGACATAGGTCGCGGTCCAGCCCTCGGAGTTCTCCGGGTGGGCCTTGTCGCGGACCTCGGCCCAGCCATTGCTGCCATAGACGGCGAGACGGCCGTCGAACGGCGTCGTGAGAATGGCGGACAGCAGCGCATTCGAGCCGTTCTTGAAGTTCAGGAACATGCCGAGGGTGTCGCCGTTCTCGAACTTGGTCGCCAGCGTCTTGTTGGAGATCAAAACGCGCTCGGCCGGGCCGAGGATCGCGGTCGCAAGGTCGATCAGGTGAATGCCGGTCGCGGTGACTGGGCCGACCGGGTTGCTCGCGCTGATGCGCCAGTTGCCGGGAGCCAGCGCCAAAAACTTGTCCTGGCTGAAATTGGCCTCGAGCTGGACGATGGTGCCGAGCTCGCCCGCCTTGATGCGGTTGACGAGATCGACGACCGGCGGCTCGAAGCGGCGCTCATGGCCGACGCCGAGCACGCGGTTGTGCTCCTTGCAGACGGCGACGGCGCGCTCGGCATCGGCGCGCGTAAGGCACAGCGGCTTTTCACAGAACACGTGCTTGCCGCGGGTCGCTGCGGCGATGATCTGATCGGCATGGAACTGCTGCGGGGTGCAGAGCACGACGCCCTCGACCTCGGGATCGGCCAGCACGGCCTCGAAGTCCGCGGCGAAGCGCGCACCGTATTCCGCCGCCGTCGCTGCCTTCGACGAATCAACGTCAGTAGCAACGACAATCTTGATGTCCGAACTGCCGGACAGGACGCGCAGCAGCGTGCCGCCCCACCAGCCAATTCCGACCAAACCAACCTTGAGCATTTTTTGATCCTTGTTCCTCTGAACGGCAAGCTGATCGGCGTTGATGCGATGGAGAGACCGGATGCCGGCGCGATCCAAGACGCCCGGTGACGCGCGACGAACGGAGCTTCCCGCTGGTCACGGCACGCGCAAAAGCCCGATTCCGCAACGGTTTCGAGCTTCGCGCCTACCACACGCCAACATTATGCAAGGCGTCAAATGGCGCGACAAATTATCTGCTCTTCTCCGGGTCATTCGCGGGCTTAATGACCTTCCGGCTTCGCCGTCCCGGTCAGGTGAAGCAGAAGGGCCGCGCCGCACATCGCCGCGCCAATGATGCAGCTCAGCGTCCAGCCGCCGACGACATAGGCCCAGGCGCCGACCGCCGAGCCGACCGCGCCGCCGGAATAGAAGATCGCAAAGAACAGGCCGTTGAGCCGACTGCGCGCGGCGGTACCCAGCGCCAGAATCGCCCGCTGGCTGAGCGTGAGGCTGGTGGCAACGCCGCAATCGAGCAAGACGCCGGCAAACACCAGCAGCAGCAGCGCGGCGGTCGTGCCCATCTCCGCATAGAAGCAGAAGAGAAACGACAAAATCGCCAGCAGCAGCGCGCCGAGCGCGGTGGCGCGGCCGAAGCCGCGATCGGCCGCCCAGCCGACGAACGGCGCGGCAGCCGCGCCGGTGACACCGATCAGCGCGAACAGCGCAATGCCGCGCTGGGTGTAGCCATAGGCCGGACCAGCCAAAAGCATCGGCACCACGGTCCAGAACACGGTGAAGGCGCTGAACAGAAAGAACTGAATCAGCGCACGACGCCGCAGCAGCGGGTAGCTCAGGAACAGCTTTTTCAGCGACGGCAGCAGATCGCGGTAGCGAAAACCCTCCGGCGGCCGCCGCATCGGCACGAGGCGCAGCAATGCAACGGCAAGGGCGGCGATCATCGCCGCCGAGAGCAGGAAGATCGCCCGCCAGCCGAATGAATCGGCGACGATGCTGGAAAGCGGGCGGGCCACCATCATGCCGAGCAGAAGCCCGGCCATCACGGTGCCGAGCGCGCGCCCGCCGCTATCGGCGCGGACGAGATGAGAGGCGAACGGCACGATGATCTGTGCGACCGAGGCGGAGATTCCGATCACCAGCGCGGCAGTGAGGAACATCGCGGCGTTAGCCGCAAGGCCCGCGGCAAGCAGGCCGGCCGCGAGAATGGCGAAGGCGGTGACGATCAGCCGCCGGTTCTCGAAACGGTCGCCGAGCGGCACGACCAGCAATAGCCCGACGCCATAGCCGATCTGCATCACGGTCATCGCAAAGCCGGCCGCTGCCGGCGAAATGCCGAGCGCCGCGCTGATTTGCGTCAGCAAAGGTTGTGCGTAATAAAGATTGGCGACAACCGCCCCGCCCGCAAACGCGAGCAACATCGTCAGCCCCGGTCCCAAGTCGCCTCCGCATTTCAATCGCGAACGTCTAGCCGAAACGCGACAGGCGCCGCGGGGTGCTCCCGTCGGCGCCTGTTTGGATAAGAACTTTGCTCAGCCGAAGCAATCTTGAAACATCGTCCGACGCCTGCTTCGGCCAAGCTGCATTTTACTCGGCTGCATTTGCCGCCGGAATGGTGCGGCCCTCGAGCGACGGCGCGACCTTTTCGGCGAGCAGGATCATTGAGCGGCGCGACAGCTCGACATCCGTCCAGTCCTTGCCGGCATAGAGCAGCGTGCCGAACGGGCCGGTGGTCTCCTGCAGCTTCAGAAGATCCTCGGCGACCTTGTCCGGCGTACCCCAGATCACCAGTTCGTCGAGCACGCGCTCGATCGTCAGGTCATCGTCGGACATCGACTGATCGGCCTTGAAGAGATTGGCGCGGCCATTCTTCTTCATCTTGGTGAGGAGCTGGTTGTAGTAGAACCGATACGGGCTCTTGGGGTCATAGACGTAGTCGCGCGCCGTCTTGAGATCGTCGGCGACGAACACGCTCTTGGCCACACGCCAGTCATTCGGATCAGCGACACGGCCGACGCGCTCGCAGCCCTCGACGTACTTCGGCCAGTGGGTTGCAACCCACTTCGGCATCAAGAAGTTCGCGGAGATCGGCAGCCAGCCGCGCGCGGCCGCCTCGACCACGCCCTTGGAATACGGCGCCACTACCGTGCAGACGATCGGCGGATAGGGCTTCTGCAACGGCTTCGTCATGATGCCCTGGCCGATCGCCGGCATCTGCGTCCGCTCGGTCGAGATCTTCCAGTATTTGCCTTCGATGTTGTACGGCACCTCGCCGTCCCATATCGCGAGGATCTGGTTGATCGACTCGACAAACATTTCGTTGCGGTCGGCATCGAGATTGCCGAAGACTTCGGCGTCGGACAACAGGCCGCCGGGGCTGATGCCGAAATTGAAACGGCCATCGAGCATGTGGTCGAGCATCGCGATCTGGCCCGCGACATGCGCCGGATGGGTGTTCGGCAGATTGACGGTGCCGGTGCCGAGACGAATGTTTTTCGTGTGCGACGCGATCCAGGCGACGAACATCGCGCTCGACGTGATGTTTTCTGCCTGATCGGTGACGTGCTCGCCGACATAGGCCTCGGTGAAACCGAGTTCATCGGCAAGCAGGAAGGCCTCGCGGTCTTCCTTCAGGGACTGCCGCCAATCCTTGTCCAGGGGGTGGATCGGCATCGTGAAAAATCCGAGCTTCATCGCTCAACTCCCGCAAAATCTTTAGAAAAGGGTAGCCAGTAACGCGGATCAGGAAAAATGATTGTTTCTGATGCAGCGGATTACTAGGCGTAATCCATTGCCCACTATCCCCCCGCGAAAATCGTTACTTGACGAGATCGCCGCCCGACAGATGCTCGACGGTCTGGCCGGTCGCGGCAAAAGTCCGGGTCACCACCGGTGCGTCATAGATCCACATGATCACCAGCGGCGAGGTGCCGATATTGGTGAAGCGATGCGGCTTGCCGGCGGGAATGAACGTGCTGTCATACACGCCAAGTGTCTCGATCCGGTCCTCCACCTGAAACTCGGCTTGCCCTTCCAGAATCGTCACCTGCTCGTCGCAGTTATGGTAGTGCAGCGGCGCGCCCATGCCCGGCGGAAAACGCGTCAGGCCGGACGTAAAGTTTGAGCCCGCGACCTGGTTGCCGATCAGCAGGGTCGTCTCAACGCCATTGCCGCGCGAAAAAACGGTCGTGTCCGTCTTGCGGACGACAGTGGTGCGCGGCGCCTTGAGTTCAGTCATCGCTTCCGTCCTCATTGCGGCTGCGCTCCGCCGACGGGCGAAGGAACAGCCTCGGTACGTTGCAAGAAATACGTTGAAAGAAATTCGTCGCAAAAAACTCCGGAGCGCCGGCGAAAGGCGCGCTCCGGAGGATGTCGGCGAAAGATCAGGCTGCGCTGGTCTTGCTCAGCCAGGCCGTGATCGCGGCGTTGAAGGCCGCCGGGTTTTCCATCGCGATGATGTGCGAGGCCGGGGCGATCTCGACGAATTCGGCGCCGGGGGTCAGCGAGGCCATGTCGCGCAACTCGGCCGGCGGCGCGCCGCCGTCATCGGCGCCGGCGACGAACAGCGCGGGTGCCTTGATGGTGCCGAGGCTGCGCTTGTAGTCGAGGCCCTTCAGGGCTTCGGCGCAGGCGATGTAGCCATCGGTGTTGGCGGCAAGAATCATGGCCTCGGCTTCGCGGACGATATCCGGATTGGCGGCCCGGAAGCCCGGGGTGAACCAGCGCTCGACGGTGAAATCGACGACACCCTTCATGCCGCCGGCGTCCCGGATCATGGCGATCCGCGTATTCCAGCTGTCGACGAACGGCGGGATCGAGTTCGAGCGGCCGGCGCAGCAGGCAATGCGGTTGACGCGGGTCGGATGGTTGATCGCGACGCCGAGCGCGGTCATGCCGCCCATCGAGAGGCCGATGATGTCCGCGCGCTCAATGCCGAGGTGATCCATCACGCCGACGAGATCCGACGCGAACAGGTCCATGCTGTACGGCGCGGCCGGAGCCGAGCTCTGGCCATGGCCGCGGGTGTCGTAGCGAACGACGCGGTGGGTCTTGGTGAATTCGGGAATCTGGAAGCGCCAGGAATCCATGGTGCAGGCGAGCGAGTTGGACAGAACCATCCACGGCTTGCCGGCGTCGCCATCGACGCGCACCGCAAGCTCGGCACCATTGACGAGGATTTTTTCCACTGCAGACATGCTGTTCTCCCTTTCTATCATTTTGCGGTTGTTTGTGCGTCACGCAGCTGGATCGATCGCCGCATGACGCACAATGTTGGGTGTCGGTGCGGTGTCGTCAGACGCCGACCTTGCCGAGATTGGGCAGCCAAGTGGCAATCTGCGGGAAGGCGATGATCAGACCGATCACGGCCAAAAGGCAGATCCAGAACGGGATCGAGCCGCGGAAGATTTCGCCGACCGAGACATTTTCCTCGGGTAGCGCCGCCTTTACCGTAAACACCAGGATGCCGAAGGGAGGCGTCAGGAGACCGGTCTCGATGGCGATGATGCCGATCATGGCGAAGGCCAGCGGATCGTAGCCGAGCGCCATGGCGATCGGCGCGAACACCGGGACCGTCAGCAGGATGATCGAGATCGAGTCGATGATGGTTCCGAGAACGAACCAGACCAGGATCATGATGCCGAGGATGGCCAGCGGCGGCAGGCCGGTATCGAGGAAGAACGTCTGCACCGCCCCGGTGATGCCGGTCATCGACAGCACGCGGGAGTAAAGCTGCGCCATCACCAGCAACAGCAGCAGCGGCGCCGAGGTGCGGCCGACCGAGAGCACGACGTCGAACACTTCGTTGAGGCGCATGCCGCGGCTCATGGCGAGCAACAGCGAGAGCGCAGCGCCAACGCCGGCGCCTTCAGTCGGGGTGAAGACACCCATCCAGATGCTTCCGAGCACGGTGAAGATCAGCGCCAGCACGAGGGTGGTGTTGATCAGGATGCGGCGGAAGTCTTCATCGTCCGGCTCGGCGGAGGACACGGCACTGCCGCCCGCTCCACCCAGCACCGCCGCGCCCGAGGAAGTCACGCCGACCATTGACGACACCGCGGCGACTTCGCCGACGCGCTCGGGGTAACGCTTCGCGAAGTAGATGATGTAGCCGCAGTAGACGACCACGACGCCGATGCCGGGCAGAATGCCGGCAAGGAAAAGGCTGCCGATCGATTGTTCGGTGATCACACCCCAGACGATCATGAGGACCGACGGCGGAATGAGCATGCCGAGACACGCGCTGCCGGCGATGCAGGACAACGAGAACTGGCGATCATAGCCGTAGCGCTTCATCTCAGGATAGGCGATGCGCGAGAACGCGGCCGCGGCCGCGATGCTGACGCCGGTGACGAAGGCGAAGATCGCGTTCGCAAACACCGTGGCGACGCCGAGGCGGCCCGGCATCCAGCGCGTCAGGCGATTGACGAGCGCGAACAGGTCACGCGCCGCGCCGCATTTCGCCAAAAACTCGCCCATCAGAATAAACAGCGGGATCACTGCGAAGACGTAATCGCGGATCGCTTCATAGGCGGTGTTGGAGATGAAGGTCTTCACCACCTCCAGGTCGCCATTCATCATCATGTAGACGCCGAGAGCCGAGGTGATACCGAGGGCTACGGCGATGTGAGTACCGAGGCATACTAGGACGAGCATGACCCCGACCACGATTGCCATCTGTGTTCCATCGAACATGGCGATTGTCCGTTAGTGAGAGGAGCCAGCCGGGAGCGCCTGCGAGGGCGTCGTCCCAGTCAGATAGCGGTAGGCAATGAGAAGGTAGGCGCACAGCGCCAGCGCGGTCCCCGCGACCACCGACAGACGTACCGGCCACATCGGGACGTGCAGCGCGCCTTCGCCTTCAAATTCGTTCGACAGCCACGAATTGATGAAGCCGTCATAGCTGCCCCAGAGGATCAGGCCGAACAGCGCGGCGCCGAGCAGCGCGGTAACGCCGTTGAGGCGGATTCTGATCGACTCCGGCAGCTTGGCGGTGAATGCGTCGACGTGCATCATGCCGCCCGAGAGGATCGCATAGCTTGCCTGCAGGTAGCAGATCACGACGATCGAGCTGGATACCAGCTCAGGCGTTCCCTTCAGCGGCGAATTGAATGCGACGCGGCCGAGCACGTCTGCGCAGACGACGAAGCAAAGAAGGAAGGCGAGGATCGAAGCCAGCACAAGCAAGGCTTTGGATATCCCAAAGAGGATTTTTTCGATCATGGGTGATGTCCCGGCCGAACGAGGGAGACGAAGAAAATACGCCCAGATTCATCCTTGCGGCTGAACCTGGGCGCTGGATCATGAGCAGTCGTTACTTGACTTCGTAACGGACCGGCCACTTGTGGCCGTGCTTCTCGTAGAGCTCGATGGCGAGCGACAGAATTTCGGTCGCCGGCATGCCGGCCTTGTCGAGTTCCGCGGCCTTCTGCTTCGGCCAATCCTTCAGCGAAGTCGCCCAGTCGAGACGAGTCTGCTCCGGCACAGCGGTCTTCACCTTGGCGCCGAGCGTGCGCAGGCTTTCGATCTGCTTGGGATAGTTTTCGTCGTTGACGGTGCCGGTCTTGCCTTCGAACTCACGCGCCACTTCGAGGATGATGTCCTGAACTTCCTTCGGCATCTTGTCGAAGCGGGCCTTGTTGATGGTCATGCCGTGCCAGGTGATCGCACCGAAGTGGGTCTCGGTGTAGTACGGCGCAACTTCGAACAGCTTGAAGTTGACGACGCCCGACGGGAACATGATCCAGCCGTTGTAAACGCCGGTCTGCATCGCGGTGTAGGCTTCCGGCAGAGCGGACTGCACCGGGATCGCGCCCGCATATTCCAGCCACTTCAGATTGAGGCCGGCACCGGCGAGCTTGCGGCCCTTGATGTCCTCGAGCGTGTTCCAGTCGAAGGTGGTGACGAGATTGTAGCCATTGTCCGAAATCAGAGCGATGAGCTTCTGGTTGAACTTCTTCTCGAACACTTCGGTCATGTAGGGCACGCGATTGTAGATTTCGCGCGCGACCTTGACGCTGACGACGGAGCTCGGCGAGCTGAACGGCAGCATTACCTGGAAGGCATGCATCGGCAAGTTCGACGGTTCGAAGCAGAAGCAGTAGCCGCCGATGTCGATGATGCCGGACTGGACCGCCTCAAGCGTGTCGGCGACCTTCACCATCGAGCCGCCGTAGCCCTCGATGAATTCGATCTTGTGGCTGGTGCGTTCGGCAACCCGCTTCTTTACTTCGGGAACGAAGAAATTCTGCATCAGGTTGACGTAGGTGTTGACGTTCGGGTGACCCGACGCGATGCGCAAGCGGAACGTTTCGGCCTGGGCGGAGGTTGCGAATCCAGCCGCGAGGATGGCCGCTGCTGCCAAGGCTGTGTTTCTTATCTTGCTAATCATCTAACGGTTTCCTCTCGGAGGCTTATTGATCGTTTGCAACAAGCAACAGCGACGACGCCGCTGCGGGATTCTTCCCTCGCCCGTTACCATCCGCGTATCCACTTGCGCGGACTGTCAGGCAATCGGGATTAGGGCTTCTGCGTTATTAGGTGGGCGTTTTCACATCACCAAATGATCATTTTTGATTGTCCCCATCATCATTTCTAATGATTGCCCCCCAATAGAAAGGCGCGCGCCCTCGCCTCTTGCATCGCAGCAAAAGGCGAGAAAAGTCCTGTCAAATCAGGAAGATTTTCAATCTGGCACGAAGGTCGCGACAGCGGTTTCCGCCATCACAGCGTCCGGCTTGCGGTGGCGCTCGGCATACATCCGGTCTTCTTCCGTCAGCAATTGCGACTGCATGTAAGAACCAAGCTGGCGGGCGCGCCGTACCACGGCCTCGCCAAAGGCCTGGCGCTGGGTAGCGAAGTCGTTGAGGGCCGCCGTGATATCGTCCGGGCGCTGCGTGAGCGCATCGACGAGGGCAGCGGCATCGGCGGCAGCTTTGGTCACGCCCATGCCGACATGGGGCCGCGCGACGAACGCCGCATCGCCGATGATCACCGTTCGCGGCGCCATGATCATTTTTGGCGATGCAAGATCCTGAATGACCTGAATGAAGGGCTGCGGAGTCGTGGCCACGATTTGCGCGAACTGCGGCGCAAGGGTTTGCGTAGCGGTTTCCCGCAAAGCAGCAATGAGCTCGGGACGGATCTTGTTTGGCGGCACAGAGAGCGCGTGCTGAACGCCGTCGCGATCGGTCAGAAGGTCGCGCAAGGCCCCGTCCGCGGGCGCCGGCCGGTACCAGACGAAATTGTAGCGCCGCTTGCCGCGCTCCATCGCTTCGTTCTCGCCGGCGACGGGATAGCCCAGCATCTGCTCGCCCGCGGGCAGCGAGAAAGCGAAATAGTCGCAGACCTCGTCGCGGATCTCCTGCGGCAGATCGCGCTCGGCAACCAGCCCCCGCCACGCGACATAGCCGACATAGGAGGGCATGACTTCGGGCGCGAAGATCGAACGGACCGTCGAAAAGATCCCGTCGGCGCCGATCAGAAGATCGCCCTCGGCGCTGCTGCCATCCTCAAAATGAGCGACGACGCGATCGCCATGATCGTCGACGCGCTTGAGATTGCGTTCGCAATGATAGTGCTCGACCGGAAACACCGAGCGCAGCAGATGATGTAGATGCCCCCAGGAAGTCACGACCTGCGGCAGCGGCAATTCCGCGCTGAGCCGGCCGTCCTGCTCGAACACACGCCGCCCGGCGACGAATACACCGACCTGCGCCGCCTTGGTATCGACGCCGCAGCGGCCCAGGATTTCGAACAGCTCGTCATGGGTGACGATGCCCGCGCCGCGTCCCGAGATCTCCGCGCCGCTGCGCTCAAAGATCTGGACGTCCCAGCCCGCCCGCCGCAACAGCAAACCGGCAAACAGGCCCGCCATCGAGCCTCCGATGATCAGCGCGCGACCCAGTGTGGCATTCGATCGTTGCGGCATGAATGTTCTCCCGGCCGGCGAACGAAGGCGGCCTGTACTCGACGACTTCGCGGCAGCCGGCTCGGCCACCGCCGTATTGATCACCTGATAATTATGTGTTCGGAACCCCGCAATCGTCAAGTGCAATCTATCGAGTGATCAATAGCGCGATGGGGATTACATCCGTTTGCCGTCACGAGGATTGTAAAGAGTTGCCGATGGAAATGAACCGGAGACAGGCAGACTGAAAAAGCATTGCTTATCCAGCCTGATATGGCGAACTCACCGCAAAAAGAAGTCGCTCGCGTCAGCGCGCGCGACAAATGCCCGCACATATCGCCTGCGACAAAACATCGCCAAGCGAGCTCGGCGCGACCACTCTCAATTGATGTCTGGAATTGACTGGCAAATGGAGCGGGCGATGGGATTCGAACCCACGACCCCAACCTTGGCAAGGTTGTGCTCTACCCCTGAGCTACACCCGCATCCGAGCCCGGCACAGCGTGTGCGCCGGTGGCACTCCTATGCCAAAAGCCGCTCGGCATTGCAACAGAGGTCTTCGCCTCAAGCTGCGAATTTTTGACTTGTGGGAAAGATAATCCTGCGCATGAGTGAAAAATCCTGCTTTCAGCACGTCCGCACCAGCCTGCTGGCGCCCGGAAAGGCGCGAATCTGGCAACTTTCGCGGGCTGCAGGCCGCAGAATCGCGAAAAATGGCGACTCACTCCAAAAATGAGCGCAGCACCACGGCGTTGTTGTGCGCCTCGTCCCGGGCGGCAAATAGAAGCGTCAGCGGTTTCGCGGTGGTCGCGACCTTGGCCAAGGCTTCCAGCGGCTTCAGTTCCTCGCGCAACCCCTGCAATTCGTGGCGATAGCGCCGCTGGAACTCGGGCCATTTGGCCGGATCGTGAGCGAACCAGGCGCGCAATTCGGCGCTTGGCGCGATGGTCTTGAACCAATGGTCGATATGAGCGTCCTCGCGCTTCAATCCTCGCGGCCACAGTCGATCCACCAGCACCCGCACCCCGTCCGAGGCCACGGGCGAATCATAAACCCGCTTCAGGGTGATTCGGGACGCTTTGGCGGGCATGGCGACCCTCCTTCAATTCTGCCCCGATATTGACCTAATAATATTCAGTCTATACTCATCTTTATGAAAGGCAATCATCTCCCTGACGAGGCGACCATGACCGGAACTCCACAGACCGGACAAACAAGCCGCGACCTGCTCATCGCCGACATAGTGGCCCGCACCGGCATCGACGACGCCATGATCGAACGGCTGGTCCGCACGTTCTACGACCGCGTCCGTAATGATGACCTGATCGGCCCGATCTTCGATAGCCGGGTGGAGGACTGGGAAAGCCACCTCCAGCGCATGTTCGCCTTCTGGTCGTCGGTGGCGCTGATGAGCGGTCGCTATCACGGCTCGCCGATGGCGGTGCATATGCCGCTGCCGATCGATACGCCGCATTTCGACCGCTGGCTCGAACTGTTCGCCGCTACCGCGCACGAAACCTGCCCGCCGGCAGCCGCCGCGCATTTTCTCGAGCGCGCCCACCGCATCGCCGACAGTTTTGAGATGGGCATCGCCTTCCAGAAAAAGGAGATCCGGCCGCGCCGCGTCCGGCCCGCGAGCACGCGACTGCCGGAAGCCCCGCCCGCGGGCGAGTGACGCGGTGGGCGCTAATACCCGACTGCGGCGGCGCCGCGGGTGCGCGGATCGGCTGCGCCCTGTAACACATTCCTGACGACGGCAATCGAATTGGCCGAGGTCTGGCCGAGCGGGGTCGTGATCTTGTGCCCGCGGATGCCGAGTTGGTCGAGCACCGCCGGATCGAACCCCTTCTCGACCCGCGTTTCGTCGGGCAGCCATTGATGATGCAGCCGCGGCAGCGCCACTGCCCGCATGATGTCCATGCGGTGATCGATGACGTTGCTCACCACCTGCATCACCGCCGAAATGATCCGGCTGCCGCCCGGCGAGCCGGTCACCAGCACGACCCGGCCATCCTTCAGCACGATCGTCGGCGTCATCGACGACAGCGGCCGCTTGCCGGGGCCGGGCAGATTGGCGGCGTAGCCGACCAGCCCATAGGCGTTCGATGCACCGGGCGCAGCGGTGAAATCGTCCAGCTCGTTGTTGAGCAGCACCCCGGTGCCCTCGGCGACGAGGCCGACGCCATAGCTGAAGTTCAGCGTGTAGGTGTTGCTGACCGCGTTGCCCTCGCCATCGACCACGGAAAAGTGCGTGGTGTTGTCGCCCTCGCGCGCCGGCTCGAGCAGCGTGCCGATCGCGGCGGACGGCGTTGCCAGATCGCCGTCGATGGTGAGGCGTTGCCGCGCCGCATAGCTTTTCGACAGCAGCCGCTCCAGCGGCATATCGGTGAACGCCGGATCGCCAAGGAAGCGCGCCCGGTCGGCGTAAGCGCGCTTCATCGCCTCAATCAGCAGATGCAGCGCCTGAGGCGAGCCGGGCTTCATCGCGCCGAGGTCAAAGCTTTCCAGAATATTCAGCGTCTCGATCAGCACGACGCCGCCTGAGGATGGCAGCGGCATGGAAACGATGTCGTAGCCGCGATAGCTGCCGCGCACCGGCGTGCGCACAACCGGCTGGTAAGCCTTGAGGTCATCCGTGGTGATCAGGCCGCCGGCCTGCCGGATTCCCGATGACAGTTTTTCCGCGACCTCGCCCTCGTAGAAGCCGGACGGGCCGCGCGAGGCGATCGCCTCGAGGGTGTTGGCGAGATCGGTCTGGCGCAGCAGATCGCCCGGTTGCAGCGAAGTGCCGTCCGGCCGCGAGAAGATCTTTGCAGACGCCGGCCAGCGTGCCAGCCGCTTGTGCCAGCGCGGCAGCGTATCGGCGATGTCGTCGGCAACCGCGATGCCCTCACGCGCGAGCAGGATCGACGGCGCCAGAATGTCGGCGAGGGAGAACTTGCCGGAGCCATATTTTTCCAGCGCCAGCGCCAACCCGGCGACCGTACCTGGAACACCGATGCCGAGACCCTGATCGCGTGAGCGGGCGGCATCCGGTTGCCCGTCATCGCCCAAAAACATTTTGGGCGTCGCGGCTGCAGGGGCCGTTTCGCGATAGTCGATCGCGATGTCTTCTTTCGCCTTGGCGAGATGGATCAGCATGAAGCCGCCGCCGCCGAGATTGCCGGCGCGCGGATAGGTCACGGCCATCGCAAAGCCGGCGGCAACCGCTGCGTCCACCGCGTTGCCGCCGCGCTTGAGGAACCCGGCGCCGATCTCGGCCGCAATGCGCTCCTGCGCCACGACCATGCCGTGAAACGCCTCGACCGCGCGCGCATTTGTCGCAATCGCCGCCAGATCAGCGCCGCCGCGTACATCCTGAGCGTAAGGCCGGGGCACGGCAAATATCGTTGCCACCGCAACAACCGCAATCATGCGGCCGACCGTTTTTGCAACACCATGCCCCGCTAACCTCACCGCCACCTCTCAGCTCCGATCCTCTCGTGAAACAATTTTCCAGCATTCAGGTCGTTATAGTGTTCAAATGATGTTGGATCAGCCTCCTCTTTGATTCGCCCTGCGGAACCGCACCCCTATGAGCCTTTCTACCCCAGCGATCAGCCCCCAGACTGACGCGCCGCTGCACCGCTACCCTTCCCGTTCCGCCGTCATGGGCTGGATATTGTTCGATTGGGCAGCGCAGCCCTACTTCACGCTCATAACAGTTTTCGTGTTCGCCCCGTATTTCGCCAGCAGGGTTGCGCCGGACCCGGCTACCGGGCAGGCGCTGTGGGGCTTTGCCACCGCCGCCGCGGGCCTGATCATCGCAATCTTCTCGCCGGTGCTCGGCGCGATCGCCGACGCCAGCGGTCGCCGCAAGCCGTGGATCGCGGCTTTTGGCCTGCTGCTCGTGATCGGCTCCTCGATGATGTGGCTGGCGAAGCCCGGCGACACGTCCTCGATCGTGCCGGTGCTGCTCGCCTTCGGCGTCGCAACGATCGGCGTCGAGTTCGCCACCGTCTTCAACAATGCGATGATGCCGACGCTGGTGCCGCCGGATCGCATCGGGCGCCTATCCGGCACCGGCTGGGCGGTCGGCTATATCGGCGGCATCCTCAGCCTGATCGTGGTGCTCGGCTTCCTCGCCGCCAATCCCGACACCGGCCGCACCCTGTTCGGCCTCGTGCCGCTGTTCGGGCTCGATCCGGCGATGCACGAGGGCGACCGCATGTCCGGCCCGCTCACGGGCCTGTGGTTCGTCATCTTCGTGCTGCCGATGTTTCTGCTGACGCCGGACTATCCGGCGAGGAATTCGCTCAAGACGGCGCTGCGCGTGGGCCTGAAGGACCTGCGCGCGACGTTGCGGTCGCTGCCCTCGCAGCGCTCGCTGCTGATCTTCCTGATCGCCAACATGATCTATACCGACGGGCTGGTGTCGCTGTTCGCCTTCGGCGGCATCTACGCGGCCGGCACGTTCGGCTGGAACACGATCCAGATCGGCAGTTTCGGCATTCTTCTCGCGGCGGCCGGCACCCTCGGCGCCTGGATCGGCGGCAAGCTCGACGATCTCCTCGGCGCGAAAACCGTGATCGGTGCCTGCCTCGTGCTGCTGCTCGCGACGATCGGTCTCATCCTGCTGATCGACCGCGACTCGGTGTTTTTCATCCCGGTTGAGCCGCCGGTTCGCGGCGGGCCGCTGTTCTCCGGCCGAGCCGAGCAGGCCTATATGGTGCTCGGCTTCGTCATGGGCGCGGCCGCCGGACCGCTTCAGGCGGCATCCCGCAGCCTCCTGATCCAGATGGCGCCGCGCGACCGTGTCACCCAGTATTTCGGCCTGTTCGCCCTCACCGGCAAGGTGACGTCCTTCATCGGGCCGCTGCTGATCGGCGTCGTGACCGCGGTGACCGCCAGCCAGAAGGCCGGAATGGCGATGCTGCTGCTGTTTTTCATTGCCGGCCTTGCGCTGCTGCCCCTGATAAAGCCGAAGGCCGCGGCCTGAAAAGGCACCTGAAAAGGCAACAGGCCCGCCCGGCATGAAAATGCTGAAAAAGCCGGTGCGGAGACCGGAACTCAGGCTTCCGGTACAGTCGCCGGCGGCAGGGCCAGCACCGAGAAGATGGCCTCGGCGTCGCGCGAAGCCCGCAATTTCTTGGCGATCTCCTGATCTCTGAGCAGGCGCGCGATCCGCGCCAGCGCCTTCAGGTGGTCTGCGCCGGCCCCCTCCGGGGCGAGCAGCAGAAACAGGAGATCAACCGGCTGGCCGTCCATCGCCTCGAAGTCGATCGGACGCTCGAGGCGGGCGAACAGCCCGAAAATCCGGTCCAGCTTTGGCAGTTTGCCATGCGGAATCGCAACGCCGTAACCGACGGCGGTTGTCCCGAGCTTCTCCCGCTGCAAAAGCACTTCAAAGATTGCGCGCTCGCTTTGCCCTGTCAGTTCAGCCGCGCGCGCAGACAGCTCCTGGAGCGCCTGCTTCTTGCTGTTGACCTTCAAAGCCGGGAGAATCGCCTCGGGTGCGACCAGGTCGATAATCGTCATGGAACGTTCCGAGAATAATTTCGTCTCTATCGTCCGATGAGTCCGGCCGGACATTAGCACAAATGCCGGCCGAAACCATCAAAGGCCGCGGACCATAGGGACGACCTCGCTAGGCGTCAATGCCGTCAGCCATGTTCTTTGGGGTTGACTTTTGGCGGATCGACCCAACCGATATTCCCGTCCGGCCGTCGGTAGATCATGTTCACCCGTCCGCTGCTGCCGTGCTGGAAGATCACCACCGGCGCTCCGGTAAAATCCAGCTCCATCACCGCCTCGCTCACCGACAGCCGCTTCAGGGCCGTCGTCGTCTCCGCAATGACGACAGGGTTGAAGGCAATGACCTCTTCTTCGCTCTCCGCTTCCGGTGCTTCGATGATGTAGCTCTGCGCGTCGAGCGTCGCCTCGTCCGACAACACGCCGACATCGCCGCCGCCGAGCTGCGCCTTGACGCGTTCGGCGGCATGCTCCATCCGCGCCGAGCGATCCTTCAAGCGGCTCTTGTATCGTCGCAGCCGTTTTTCGATTTGCATGAGAGCAAGGTCGGCGCTCGCATAGGCATCCGCCGCGTTCGCACTCGCTTCCAGCGTCGCGCCCGATGCGAGATGAAGGGCACAATCCGCGCGAAATCCAAAGCCGTCTTTGCTGAACGTGCAGTGCCCCGAATAGCCGCCATCAAAATATTTCCGCAGCACCTCCTCGGTTCGGTCACTCACGCGGCCGCGCAGGGCGTCACTCACACTGATGCGCTTGCCTGAGACTCGAATAGTCATGTCGTGCCTCGCTCTCCAATTAAGGAACTACCAGCATTCCGCTTGCGGGCACCTGCGTCAAGTGAGGTTTCTTGCGATTCAGCTTGAAGAGAAATGACAGAGCACAATGCGCGTTGAACTGCGAGTGTGCGGCATGAAATCGCAACGAGATCAGCGCCTGCCGAAACGACTCTGCTTGTCCCGGCGACGCTGCACGGATGAGGGGATCTTCATCGCCTCGCGATACTTGGCGACGGTTCTCCGCGCGATATCAATTCCCGACTCGCGCAATCGTTCCACCAGCGCATCGTCGGACAAAATGTCGGCGGGATCCTCCGCATCGATGAGCTGGCGGATGCGGTGACGAACCGATTCCGCCGAGTGCGCCTCGCCGCCATCGGCAGCCGCAATCGAAGCGGTGAAGAAGTATTTTAGTTCAAAATTTCCCCGGTTCGTCGCCATGTATTTGTTGGCCGTCACGCGCGACACGGTGGATTCATGCATCTCGATTGCATCGGCAATCGCACGCAGATTGAGCGGCCGCAGATGATCGACGCCGTAAGTAAAAAATCCGTCCTGCTGGCGCACGATCTCCTTTGCGACCTTGAGAATGGTGCGCGCCCGCTGATCGAGCGCGCGTACCAGCCACGTCGCATTCTGCAGACAATCGCTGAAGTAAGATTTGTCTTCGTCCTTGCGCAGCGACTTCGTCAGCTTGGCGTAGTAAGTCTGATTGACCAGCACGCGCGGCAAGGTCTCGCTGTTGAGCTCGACGAGCCAGCCGCCGTCGGCAGCGGGACGCACGTAAATGTCCGGCACCAATGTCTCGGCGCGAAACGATGAAAACCTCAGTCCGGGCTTGGGGTCGAGCTGGCGAATCTCCGCAAACATGTCGGCGAGATCGTCGTCGTCGACACCGCAGATTTTGCGAAGCGCGGCAACGTCGCGCCGTGCCACGAGATCAAGATGCGCGACTAGCAACGCCATCGCTGGATCGAAGCGATCGCGCTCGCGCAGTTGCAGCGCAAGACACTCGCTGAGACTGCGCGCGCAGACGCCCGCCGGATCGAAGGTCTGCAGCACGCCGAGCACGCGCGCGACATCGGCCGCGGTCGCGCCAAGGCGCTCGGCAATGTCCTCAATGTTCGTGGTGAGGTAACCCGCCTCATCCACGAGGTCGATGATGTAGCGGCCGATCATGCGATCGGCCGGCGCGTCGACTGCGACGGCAAGCTGTTCGGCAAGGTGATCGGCAAGCGTGACTTCCGCCGCAACGAAGGACTCAAGATTGTAGCCTTCGTCATTCGATGGACCGCCGCCCCACTCGGTGTAGGTCGTCGGCGGAGCATCCTGCGCGGCGCGCGCCGCAGCCTCCGAATGATCCTCGGGAAAAAGATTGTCGAGACCGGCGTCGAAGGTCGCCTCCATCTCATCGCGGCTGCCGAGCGCAGGCATCCAGTCGTCGGCGATGGTGCGGTCCTGCTCACTCGCTTCCGCGATCGGCTCGCCAAGATCGGGCGCGAGCGGCGCATCGACGCCCGACGGCGCCGGCTCGCCCTCGTCGGCGGTGCGCTCGAGCAGCGGGTTGCGCTCGAGCTCCTCCTCGACGAAGGCGGCGACATCGAGATTGGACAGTTGCAGCAGCTTGATCGCCTGCATCAGCTGCGGCGTCATCACCAGCGTTTGCGACTGTCGGAACTCGAGCCGTTGCGTCAGGGCCATCGAAGCAGAAACCGATCCCGTTTAAGTTGGTCCGTTTCTTGCTTATCTGGTTCGCAGCCGATTGTATATGCCGTAACCGTCCCGCCCGTAATACGCGAGAAAAGTCCGCCTTACAGCCGGAACTCTTCGCCGAGATAGAGGCGGCGCACGTCCGGGTCGTTGACGATCTCGTCGGGCGAGCCTTCGGTCAGCACCTCGCCGGCATAGACGATGTAGGCACGGTCGGTCAGGCCGAGCGTTTCGCGGACGTTGTGGTCGGTGATGAGCACGCCGATACCGCGATTGGTGAGATGGCGGACGAGGTCCTGAATGTCGCCGACCGCAATCGGGTCGATGCCGGCGAAGGGTTCGTCGAGCAGCATGTAGTTCGGGCGCGTCGCGAGCGCGCGGGCGATCTCGACCCGGCGGCGCTCACCGCCGGAAAGGGCAATCGAGGGCGATTTGCGCAGGCGCGTGATGTTGAACTCGTCGAGCAGGGCATCGAGTTCGGCCTCGCGCTTGCGCCGGTTCGGCTCGACCACCTCGAGAACGGAGCGGATGTTGTCCTCGACGTTCAGCCCGCGAAAAATCGACGCCTCCTGCGGCAGGTAGCCGATGCCGAGGCGGGCGCGCTGATACATCGGCAGCCGGGTGACGTCATGGCCGTCGAGCTCGACCTGCCCACGATCGGCCTTGATCAGGCCGGTGATCATGTAGAACACCGTGGTTTTGCCGGCACCGTTCGGCCCGAGCAGGCCCACCGCCTCGCCGCGGCGGACATGCAGGCTGACGCCGCGCACCACCTGGCGCGAGCCATAGCGCTTCTCTACCCCGTGGATGGCCAGAAAGCCGGCGCGGGCCTGCGCGCGATAGGCAGGCCGTGCCGCCGCAAAACTCGGCGGCCGCTCAAGCAGCAACTCATCGTCGCCCCCAAAACTAGTGATGTCGCCGGCCTGCTGCCGCGCGCCGCCCGTGGAAGCGCGCTTGTCCTGCCGCCGGAATGCTTTCAACAGATCGACCATAAATCCTGACGGCCCTTATTCTTTTCGCCCGCGCGGCTCAAGCCGCGACCAAAGCCCGGCTGATGCTCGAACCAGCGCGCGGCCCGGAGAAATTTTGGAGACGACTTGCTGCCCACCGATGATCAGCGCCGTTTTTGCGGGCTGTTGCTGCCCGGCAGAATCGACGTTGGCCCCGCACCACCCCCTTCGCCCGACGACTGAAACAGGCCCTGCACCCGGCCTCCTCGCGACTCCACGCGCGACACCCCCGAGGTCATGTCGACCACCAGACGGTCGCCCCGCAACACATTCTTGCCCTGGGTCAGAACCACCCCACCGGTCATGGTGATCACGTTGGAGCGCGTGTCGAACACCGCCGTCTCGCCGGTGACCGTCTGATCCTTCTGGGTGACCATCACATTGCCGCGCGCCTCAAGCCGGTGGATCGATGAGCTGCCGCCCGGTCCGGGCGCGGCCGCCTTCATCGGGTCCTGCTTGGGGGCGGTGCCTGACTTGTTCTGATCGTAGAACACGAGCAGCGACTTGCTGCGCATCGTGGTATCGCCCTGCACCACCTTCACATCGCCGGCAAACGTCGCGACCTTGTCCTTGTCGCGCATTTCGAGGCTCGCCGCATCGATCTGGATCGGCTTGTCGCGGTTCTGCGAAAAGCCCTGCATCGCGTTCGGCACGCCGCTGACGGTGCTGCCCTTGGCCGGGGCCTGCGGCTGCGCAAGCGCCGCCTCGCCGCCAGCCATCAGCGCGGCGGTCATGAGCGCCGCCGCGGCGCCGCGGCGCCAAAGCATCGGAAAACTGTGAGGGATCGTCATCTTATCGGTTTGCTCCCGTCGGGGCCGTCTCAGCCTCCGCGCCGCCCTCCGGCGGGACAGTGGGACTGTCCATCATCAGGGTCATCGATACGCCGCCCTCGAACCGCACAACTTCGCCGCGATCGACAATCCGCAAACCATTGGCATCGAGCGTCCCGTTGAGCAACTTGACCGCGACCGGCTTATCCGACGTGACGTCGCCGCGCGCAATATCGATGGTCGCGCGCACCAGCCGCGCCTCGTAGCCGATCGAGGACTGCAGAAAAATATCGTTGGTGAGGCTGAGAAGCTGGGTCTTGGTGTCGAACCGGCCATCGCGCGCATCCATCGTCAGCGAGGACTTGTCCTCCATCACGACGCGGGCGCGAATATCCTGAAGATCGACATGATTCGGCGAGGCGAGGTCCTGGATCGCCGCCTTGGCCCAGACCTCATAGGGTCGCTGATCCGGGGTGAACCCGGCCAGATGCGGCGATTCCATCGTGATCTTGGTGCCGGAGACCACCAGATTGCTGATGTCGATCGGCAAATTCGCCAGCACCCGGAAGGGGTTGAAGATCGAGACCGCAATGATGGCGCCCATCGACAGGACCACCGCCACCGGGATGAGCCAGCGCAACGCCCGCACGCGGCGGCTGTGCCGCGCGGCGACGACGAAACGCTTGTCCATCATTGCCTGGTAGTCGGGAACCTGAACCGAAGACACACGCCATCCTTTCCCTCAGCCTCGACGCGAGGCCCGCCGCTGCGAAATCTGCCGACGGCGGCGACAGTTATCGGGCAAACGCGGCGGAATTGGTCACGAATGAGCGAAGATATCCTCTTCAGGCCATCCCGCAAGGTCGAGCCGCGCCCGGGTCGGCAGGAATTCGAAGCAGGCCGCCGCCATTTCGGCGCGGCTCTCGCGGGCGAGCATGGTGTCGAGGCGCTCGCGCAGGCGGTGCAGGTAGAGCACGTCGGAGGCGGCGTAGGCGAGCTGCGCCTCGGTGAGGTCCGCCGCCGCCCAGTCGCTCGACTGCTGCTGCTTGGACAGTTCGACGCCGAGCAGTTCCCGCGTCAGGTCCTTCAGGCCGTGGCGATCGGTGTAGGTCCGCACGAGGCGCGAGGCGATCTTGGTGCAGTAGACCGGCGCCGGCATCACCCCGAAGGTGTGGAACAGGACGGCGAGATCGAACCGGCCGAAGTGGAAGATTTTGACCACATTCGGGTCAGCCAACAATTTGGTCAGGTTCGGCGCCTCGCGCTGGCCATTGGCGATCTGCACGACATCGGCGGTGCCGTCGCCATTGGACAGCTGCACCACGCACAGCCGGTCGCGATGCGGGTTGAGGCCGAGCGTTTCGGTATCGATTGCAACCGACGACGTGTAGCGGGACAGATCCGGCAGATCTCCGCGATGCAGGCGAATGGTCATGGGTTGCAAACCTTGTTTCTCGAACTCGTTCTGGGCCTTTGGGCGAATGCCTTCGCGACAACAGCAGGCATGGCCGCATATCACCCGGCCGCAGGGCGCGCCGCTGCTGAAATCCGTTCCTAAATCACCGCAGCCGATCTGAAAAGAGAGGCCGCAACAGCAACAAGCCAGTGCGGCCCGACAAGGCTCGCGTGATTCGCTTCCGGCGCAGGCCCGCGCAGAGGCCGATCCCGCTCAGTCGCAGTTCACCCGCACCGTAAACAGCTTGGCCAGGTCGGCGATCGCTTCCGGCGCCAGCTCGCGTGAACGCGGCGCATCAGCCGGCATGGCATTGCTGGACTCGAGGAAATTGGCGGCAATCGCGGTTTTGATCGCAAAGTTGACGTTTTGCGGGATGTCCTGCGTCGCCGCGGCCACGTTGAGCGCGTTGAGCTTCGAGACGATCACCCCGACGACATTGCCGAACTTGTCGAGCAGCGGACCGCCGCTATTGCCGGGCTGGACCGGCGCAGAAATCTGCACGAGACGCGTATCGTCGCCGATGCCCGAGACCGCGGTGATCGAGCCGGACGTAAAATTGCCCGACGTCGCAAGGATTCCGCTGAGGGGGAAGCCGAAAACATAGACCGCCTCGCCGAGCCGCGCCTGCGGCCGCAGCGCCGGCACCACCGCCGGCGAGAGCGTGGTCTTCAGAATTGCGAGGTCGTTGGTCTTGTCCTTGGCGATGATACGGGCGGTCGCCTCCTGCCCGCTGACGGTGCTGACTTTGAGCACCGTGCAGGAATCAATCACGTGATGATTGGTGAGCACGTGGCCGCTATCGGAAACGAAAAAGCCGGTGCCGGAGCTCGCGCCGCCCTGCTGCGGCTTGTCTTCCTGCGGCTTGCTTTCCGTCGGCCCGCCGGCGGTCGCCGCGATATAGGTCTTTTGACACTCGATGACCGTCTCCAGCGCGCGGCTCGAGCCGCCGAGCGAGAGCGACGACACTTCTTTGCGATTGAGCAGCACCCGCACGCCCGCCGAACGCGCCACATCCCCGACGAACTCCGACTTAAGGCCCGACGAAAACACCCCCTTCTCGCCCTTGCGCTCGAAGCCGACGAATTTGCCGTTCCAGATGTTGCGGCGCATGACAAGCTGCAGCTCATAGCCGCCGTCGACTTCGATCGACCGCCATTTCGGGTTGGTGAACGCGATGTAGGCGCTGTTCTTGCGGCCGGTGAAGCCGAGCCAGATCGTCGTCTCGTCGCGGTAGGTCGCAGCGGCGAGGCACCCGCCGACGCTTTCGCTGAAGCCGATCGTCCAGCCGGAGACATCGCCAAAACTCTTGTCGATGTTCAACTCGGCCCGCACTGGCCCCGGCGCAAAGATCGTTGCCGCAATGCCCAAACCTATCGCCACAGCGGCCGCCGCGCGGCGCGGCCACGACGGAAGAGCGCGGCAGCCCGTGCCGAAACTTTGCGGATCAACGCCAGCCATCCTGCGGCCCCTGCTGGTTCGAAACCGCGAGGCACCCCGCCAAGGATGCCTCGCCGCTCGGACTGTTTCGAAAATGAAGAACGTCGATTTGTCGATGTCTCGACTGGCCGATGCCTCATGGGTTGCCCCGAGCATCGCCCCGCTCAGTTGCGCGCGCGACGCACCGGGCCCGAGGCGGCGCCTGCAAACGGATCGGACACGTTGTGCGTCTGCGCCGTGTGGCTCGGCTGACCCGCGGCGGCGCGGCGACCCTGATAGGGCGCGCTGGCCTGCCGGCGCGGCCGGGCGGCGCGATATCGGTGCGGCGGCGGGGCCGGCCGCGCGCTCGACGCAAGGCCGTGCGCGATCATTGCGCCGGCCGCCGCGCCGATGATAGCGCCGACAATCGCGCCATCGTCGCGTGCCAGCGACTTGCTCGGCGTGAACACAACCGCGCATGCCAACGCTAGAGCACATGCCGACGCTTTCCAACCGCTAAAATTCAAGACAGCACGATGGCCGATTCGCTCGATCAACATGACTTCAAGCCCCTTGATTTGCCCGTCACAATCGTAGCGGGTCCAGGTTCCCTTGCCAATTGCATGAGCGGGCCAACCATCGCCGCGGGCCAGTGTCTTCAGGCCGCGGGAGCGTCAACCTTCCGCGGCGTTGCGCGCCATGAAGCTCGCGGGCGTGCCCTCTTTCGGATCGACGAAGATGATGTCGGTCGGTTCGCGCCGCGGCGTATCGATCGACAGAAACACCACCGGGTGCTCGAACAGGTCCGGCATCGCGTGAACGGTGCCGCGCTTGAAATGCAGCAGCTGCCCCGGCGCGAATTCGGCCTTGGTCGATTCGTCTTCCATCCAGAACGTGCCGCGCCCGGAAAAGACGTAGAGATATTCGTCGCAGGTTGCGTGATAGTGCGCCGGCGTCGGGCGATAGACCCGGAAAACCCGGCAGCTCGCCGCCGGCGAGTCGGTCAGATAGGTGTCCGCCAGCAGGGTCTTGGCGGTCTGTGGCAGAGCATCCGCAATCGCCTTGATGTCGAACCGGCCATTGGCGTTCTTGGTCTCGTCGCAGGAAGAAACTTGAGGCGCAGACATGGGCAATCCGTCCAATCGTTCAAAAATGAACCGCAACAAACGGACGAATGATTAGCAGGCGGATTGCAACCGCCAAATCGAATTTTTTGAGATGCCGCGCAGCGCAGCCGCGGCCCGATCCGACATGCGCAACGCGCTGCCGGGAGAAGGCTTGCTGATCATCAAAAAGAGAGGGGTGGTGCCCAGGAAAGGACTCGAACCTTCACGGCCGTGAAGCCACTGGCACCTGAAGCCAGCGCGTCTACCAATTCCGCCACCTGGGCACGGGGGCGATACCTACGGATGTGTTGGCCGCTTGTCAAATGCCGTGTTGCAGATCCAATAGGCCTGTACATAAATATTTTCATCACGTATTGCCGAGACGGCTTTAAACCGCATCGTTTCACCGTCTGTTCCCGTAGGAGCTGCTCTCATGTCCGCGAACATCGATACCCTTGTCACGGTTTTCGGGGGATCGGGCTTTATCGGCCGCCAGGTCGTGCGCGCGCTCGCGCAGCGGGACTTCCGGATTCGCGTCGCCGTGCGCCGCCCGGACCTTGCGGGCCACCTCCAGCCGCTCGGCCGCGTCGGCCAGATCATGCCGGTGCAGGCGAATCTGCGCTATCCGGCGTCGGTTGCAGCGGCGATGCGCGGCTCGCATGTGGCCATCAACCTTGTCGGCATTCTTGCCGCCTCCGGCCAGCAGACCTTCGATGCCGTGCAGGCGGAGGGCGCGCATCATGTCGCCGAGGCGGCGCAGGCGGTCGGCGCCCGCGTCGTGCACGTTTCGGCGATTGGCGCGGATGAGAACTCCGAATCACAGTACGCCCGCTCGAAGGCCGCGGGCGAGCAGGCGATTCGCGCCGTCTCGCCGGATGCAATCATCTTCCGCCCCTCGGTGGTGTTCGGCCCGGACGACAATTTCACCAACCGCTTCGCCTCGCTGGCGCGGATGTCGCCGGTGATGCCGCTGATCGGCGGCGGCGAAACCCGCCTGCAGCCGGTGTTCGTCGGCGATGTCGCCCGCGCGGTCGCCGACGCCGTCGATGGCCGCGTCCGGGCCGGCACGACCTATGAGCTCGGCGGCCCCGAAATTCTGACGATGCGCGAAGTGATCGCCTTCATCCTCGACACCATCGACCGCGAACGGATGATGGTATCGGTGCCGTTCCAGCTCGCGCGGCTGCAGGCATCGCTGCTGCAGTTCGCGCCGCAGCCGCTGACCCTGACGCCGGATCAGGTCACCCTGCTGCAGAGCGACAACGTTGTGTCTGCGTCCGCCAAGGCCGCCGGGCTGACGCTGGAAGGCCTCGGCATTGCGCCCGAATCGCTGGCCGCGATCGCGCCGTCCTACCTCTGGCGCTTCCGCCGCGCCGGCCAGTTCGAGCGCAAGAACGCCTGAGGCTCTGTACGGCATGAAATAAAAAATGCGGCCGCGAGGCCGCATTTTTTGTGTGTTTTGGTCGCTCAGCGTCCCATCGCGAGCGCAATCAGCCCGAGCGTGCCGACAATTACTCGCCACCACGCGAATGGCATGAACCCGTGGCGGGAGACATATTCCAGAAAAGTTCGCACCACGACCAGGGCGGCGAAGAACGACGCGACGAAACCGACCGCCACCACCAGCATGTTGTGGGTGCTGAGGTCGCCATAGTTTTTGTAGAGGTCGTAGGCGAAGGCGCCGGCCATCGTTGGAATCGCCAGAAAGAATGAAAACTCTGCCGCCGACCGCTTGTTGGCGCCGAACAGCATCGCCGAGACGATGGTCGCGCCCGACCGAGACACGCCGGGGATCATCGCCGCGCACTGCGCAAAGCCGATGCCGAGATACATCGGCAATGAAAAAGTGGTGGCATCGTCATAGCGCGGCTTGAGCTCGAGCTGATCGACCCAGAGCAGCACCGCGCCGCCGACGATCAGCGTGAAACACACCACCCAGGGGTTGAACAACACGCCCTTGATCAAGGAATGCGCCGCCGCGCCGATCACCGCTGCGGGCAGAAACGCGATCAGCACACCGATGACAAAGCGCCGGGCAGCAGGATCGCTGAACATCCCGAGCGCAATCCGCCACAGCCGCGAAAAATAGACCGACAGGATCGCGAGGATCGCGCCGAGCTGGATCAGCACGACGAAGGTTTTACCGAAGCCGTCATCGTCGAAGCCGAAGAAACGCTCGAGCAACAGCAGATGGCCGGTCGATGACACCGGCAAGAATTCGGTCAGGCCCTCGACGACGCCGAGCAGCAGAGCTTTGAAGAGATCGAACATGCGTGGTCCAAACTGGTTGCGAGAGAGGCATCGAAGCGGGGCGACGCGTGGAAGCTTATTGGCGCGCCTGGCGCAAATCTCGACGAACGTCCTGGCGGGAAACTAATCGGTGGCGACGATGTCCGTAAGACAAAAAGCCGCCGGATGCGGCCAATCCAAACCGCCATGCCGGCAAAAGCATGGCCGGGAATTTTTCGCGGATTCTTATTGGGCCCGCAATGTCTAAAATTGCTCCGGCACGGTCCGCGGGAGCGGCCGCCGGTGCGCCGCCTCTCCTGTGAAAATCGCGCGACGGTTGATGAATGGTAACCGCGGAACCCGCAGGTTAACCGCTGCTCGCCTCCCGCGCAGCCGTAACGCGCACTCAGAGAAACTGTCGCAATTTGTGCGCGCCATCATGTTTTGACCAGAATTGCCGCGGAAACGGGACATCATCAAACTGCTACGCCGCTCCATCTGCCGTCGCAAAAGGCCCACAGGGGCGGCCACAAGTAGAAGCGTTTTATTAACGGCTTCGAAACTATCAAGTTAGGCATGCTCACCCTCTTTCATCATCCGTTCTGTCCGCACTCCAGGTTCATCCGTCTGGTTCTCGGAGAGTACCGTATCGACGTGGCGCTGGAAGAAGAGCGGCCGTGGGAACGGCGCAACGAATTTTTGGTGATGAACCCGGCCGCCACCATCCCGATCCTGAGCGGGGAAGGCTTTCCGCCGGTGCCGGGTGTCGCCGTGATCAGCGAGTTCCTTGACGAGACGGCGGGCGCCGCGCGCGAGGACCGCCGGCTGATGCCGGTGGCGCCGGAGGACCGCATCGAGGTGCGCCGCCTCGCCTCGTGGTTCAACGACAAGTTCTTCGTCGAGGTCAGCGGCCCGCTGGTCACCGAACGGATCTACAAGCGCTACATGAGCCAGAGCGACGGCGGCGGCCCGCCGTCGGCCGATGCGATCCGCGTCGCGCGCGCCAACCTGCGCTATCACCTCGCCTATATCGGCTGGCTGGCGCGCAGCCGGAACTATCTCGCCGGCGACCGCCTCACCTATGCCGACCTCGCCGCCGCCGCCCATTTGTCGGCGATCGACTATCTCGGCGACGTGCCGTGGATCGAGGACGAGGCGGCAAAGGCGTGGTATGCGCGGATCAAGTCGCGGCCGTCCTTCCGGCCGCTGCTGGCCGAATGGCTCGCCGGCGTTCCGGCGTCGCGCACCTATACCGATCTCGACTTCTGATCTATTGGGGCGGAGGCGCCACCCTTACGGGTGGCCGACCGCCAGTTCCTGCACCGCGGCGAGCAGGCGCGCGATGTCCTGCGGCCGCGACAGCCGGTGATCGCCGTCCTGGATCAGCGACAGCACCACATCATCCGTCGGCAGCCGCTCGATGATGCGGAAAGCATGGCGCCAGGGCACGTCGGGGTCCTGCGCGCCCTGCAGGATGCGCACCGGGCAGCCGAGATCGATCGGCGCGCCGAGAATGAGATGGTTGCGGCCGTCCTCGATCAGCTTGCGGGTGATCGGATAGGGCTCGCCATATTCCGACGGCTGGTGCCACACGCCCTTGGTCTCGATCTCGGCGCGGACCTGCGGCGGGAACTCGGCCCACATCAGATCCTCCGTGAAGTCCGGGGCGGGCGCGATCAGCACGAGGCCGGCGAGCGAGACCTTTGCCGCGGGCCCGCGCTTCGCCAGTTCCCGCGCCGCCAGCAGCGCAAGCCAGCCGCCCATCGAGGAGCCGATCAGGATCTGCGGCCCCTCGCAAAAGGCATCGATCACCGCGAGGCTTTCCTCGAGCCAGCGCCCGATGGTGCCGTCGATAAATTCGCCGCCGGACTCGCCATGGCCGGAATAGTCGAGGCGGACACAGGCGCGACCCTGTGCGCGGGCAAAATCGTCGAGCGCCACCGCCTTGGTACCGACCATGTCGGATTTGAACCCGCCGAGCCAGACCAGCCCCGGCCCCGTGCCCTGGCGCCGCCGCACCGCGATCCGCCGCCGGTCGCCCGCCGGGCCGACTTCAAGGAACTCCGGCGACGATGCGACGTCGGAACCGGTCATGGCCATCTCTCCTCGATTTTTCGCCGGCCGGGAGCGGTAAGGGCTATTGCCAGCTTGCGAACCGCGCCGCCGCCCTCTATGTGGGCCATGATGGCGCACTGCTGCATCTAGCACGCGGTGCGCCGCAAGAATCAACGAGCCTGCGGCGGCAACTCGCTTGCCCGCCGGGTTCGAATGCTTCACACTGCCAAGCCTGTCAACAACATTGGAGAAATACCCATTCGTCGTCCCAACAGAGCCCCCGTCCACGTCGCGAAGGACGGCCCGCGCATCAACGATGATATTCGCAACCTTCAGGTCCAGCTGATCGACCAGAGCGGCACCAATGTGGGCGTGGTCGAAACGATCGAAGCGATCCGCATGGCCAATGAAGCTGGTATGGATCTGGTCGAAATCTCGCCGAACAACAATCCCCCGGTCTGCAAGATCATGGACTATGGGAAGTACAAGTTCGCCGCGCAGAAGAAGGCCGCCGAAGCTCGCAAGAAGCAGAAGACCGTCGAGATCAAGGAGATCAAGCTCCGCCCGATGATCGACGATCACGACTATGACGTGAAGCTGAAGGCGATGCGTCGCTTCCTTGAGGAAGGCGACAAGGTGAAGATCACCTTGCGTTATCGTGGCCGCGAGATGGCGCACCAGGATATCGGTATCAAGCTGCTCAACAAGGTGAAGGCGGAAGTCACCGAACTCGCCAAGGTCGAGCAGGACGCCCGGTTTGAAGGCCGGCAGGTGGTGATGGTGTTGGCGCCGCGCTGAGGCGCGCCGCCAAATCACCGATGCCAAATCACCGATTGTGAAGCGAGACCCTCGGTCTCGCCTTTTATTCTATCGAACCAGTTTGATCGATGCCGCCGGATCGCCGAAACGGCGAGCCGGATGAGGGGCGCCGCAGGTTTGGTGGATGCCTGAATTTTGCGCGGACCGGCCGGACCCCGTTGCCAAGCGGCGGGCTCTCTGTCATAAGCGCATCCTTCATCGCCCGGCTGATCAAGGGCTGCCGTGGCGGTGAACGCGTTGGCTATCGCCAATCCAGATAAATCAACGCATTTTCAACGCTCTAGCGAGCAAATTTGGCCGGCAGGCGCCCTCGCGGGCGCATCGGGATTGCCGGAATTAGGAGAGCCAAATGCCCAAGTTGAAGACTAAGTCGGGCGCCAAGAAGCGCTTCAAACTGACCGCCAGCGGGAAGGTCAAGCATGCCCAGGTCGGCAAGCGCCACGGCATGATCAAGCGCACCACAAAGCAGATCCGTCAGCTTCGCGGAACCCGCGTGCTGTTCAAGACCGACGGCGACAACGTCAAAAAGTACTTTTTGCCGAACGCCTGATCGTCGTCAGGACCGCTTTAGCCGCGCTCGCGCGGACATCCGCAACCCGTTGAAATTCATAGGAGCACAGTCATGGCACGCGTTAAGCGCGGAGTGACGTCTCACGCCAAGCACAAAAAAGTCTACAAGGCAGCCAAGGGCTTTTACGGCCGCCGCAAGAATACGATCCGCACCGCCAAGGCTGCGGTCGAAAAGGCGGCGCAGTACGCCTATCGCGATCGCAAGCGCAAGAAGCGGACTTTCCGCGCGCTCTGGATCCAGCGCCTGAACGCCGCTGTGCGCCCGTTCGGCCTGACCTACAGCCGATTTATCGATGGCCTCGCCAAGTCGGGGATCACGGTCGATCGGAAGGTGCTGTCGGATCTCGCCATCAACGAGCCCGCGGCTTTCCAGGCCATCGTCGAGAAGGCCAAGGCTGCTCTTCCGAGCGCCGCCTAATCCTCTCTCCGCTTCTGCGAGGCCCTATCCTGGTCCTGCCCGGACATGCTCCGGGCAGCCCCGTTTAGGGTGGCAAGACCACGCCAGCCTGATCGGGACGACCGGGGCTTCGAGTCTGATCCAGCATTGCTGAACTGTCAGGCTCGTCGCCAGCTAATGCGGCATCTTCTTCACCGATATGCGTTAATGCGTATCGGTCGATGCTTCCCCCGGCGATGACGGACATTTTTCTCCGCAAACCCACAGGCGCGCCATGACCGATCTGGCCCAACTCCAAGACTCCATCCTTGCCGAGATTGCCGGCAGCAGCGACGAAGCGGCGCTCGAAGCCGTGCGCGTCAGCGCGCTTGGCAAGAAAGGCTCGATCTCGGCGCTGCTCGCGACGCTCGGCAAAATGTCGCCGGACGAGCGAAAGACCGCAGGTGCGGCGATCAACCTCGTCAAGGACACCGTTTCCGCCGCGCTGACGGCGCGCCGCGACGTGCTGGCCGCCGCCGCGCTCGACGCTCGCCTTGCGCGGGAGACGCTCGACGTCACCCTGCCGGTGCGCGACAGCCTCGCCGAGACCGGGCGCATCCATCCGCTCAGCCAGGTGATGGACGAGCTCACCGCGATCTTCAGCGACATGGGCTTTTCCGTCGCCGAGGGGCCGGATATCGAGACCGACGACTACAACTTCACCCGGCTCAACTTCCCCGAGGGCCATCCGGCCCGCGAGATGCACGACACGTTTTTCTTCAACCCGAAGGAGGACGGCGAGCGCCTGTTGCTGCGCACCCACACCTCCCCGGTCCAGGTCCGCACCATGCTCAGCCAGAAGCCGCCGATCCGCGTGATCTGCCCTGGCCGCACCTACCGGATCGATTCCGACGCGACCCACACGCCGCAATTCCATCAGGTCGAAGGCCTCGTCATCGACAAGGGCTCGCATCTCGGCCACCTCAAATGGATCCTGCACGAGTTCTGCAAGGCGTTCTTCGAGGTCGACAACATCAACATGCGGTTCCGGCCGTCGTTCTTCCCCTTCACCGAGCCGTCGCTGGAGGTCGATATCCAGTGCCGCCGCGATAAGGGCGAAATCCGCTTCGGCGAGGGCGAGGACTGGCTCGAAATTCTCGGCTGCGGCATGGTCCACCCCAACGTGCTGCGCGCCTGCGACATCGATCCGGACGTCTATCAGGGCTTTGCCTGGGGCATGGGCATCGACCGCATCGCGATGCTGAAATACGGCATGCCGGACCTTCGCCAACTGTTTGAAGGCGATGTCCGCTGGCTCAATCACTACGGCTTCAAGCCGCTCGATATTCCGACGCTCGCGGGAGGGCTGTCGTCATGAAATTCACCCTCTCCTGGCTCAAGGACCATCTCGACACCGACGAGAACCTCGACACCATCGCCGAGAAGCTGACCATGGTCGGCCTCGAGGTCGAAGGCATCGAGGACAAGGCCAAGGCGCTTGCGCCCTTCACCGTCGCTCGCGTGATCTCCGCCGAGCAGCATCCCAATGCCGACCGCCTGCGCGTCTGCATGGTCGATACCGGCAGCGGCGATCCGGTGCAGGTGGTGTGCGGCGCGCCGAACGCGCGCGCCGGGCTCATTAGCGTCTTCTCGCCGCCCGGCACCTATATCCCTGCCAAAAATATCACCCTCAGCGTCGGCACCATTCGCGGCGTCGAGAGCCGCGGCATGCTGTGCTCGGCAGCCGAGCTCGAACTGTCGGAAGATCACGACGGCATCATCGAACTGCCGGCGGACGCGCCGGTCGGCATGGCCTATGCCAAATATGCCGGCCTTGGCGATCCGGTGATCGAAATCAACCTGACGCCGAACCGCGCCGACTGCACCGGCGTCCACGGCATCGCCCGCGATCTTGCCGCCGCCGATATCGGCACCTTCAAGGACCCGGCCATCAAGCCGGTGAAGGGCGAATTCCCCTGCCCGGTCGCGGTCAAGGTCGAGGCCCCCGATCTCTGCCCCGGCTTTGCGCTCCGCCTCGTCCGCGGCGTCAAGAACGGCCCATCTCCGGAATGGATGCAGCAGCGCCTCACGGCGATCGGCCTGCGGCCGATCAACGCGCTGGTCGACATCACCAACTACATGACGTTCGACCGCTCGCGTCCGCTGCACGTGTTCGACGCGGCCAAGGTGAAGGGAAATCTCACCATCCGTCGGGCCAAGGACGGCGAGACGCTGCTGGCGCTCGACGGCAAGACCTATACGCTCGACAGCAATGTCTGCGTCATCGCCGATGATCACGGCGTCGAATCGCTTGCCGGCATCATGGGCGGCGAGGCCTCGGGCTGCGACGAAAACACCACCGACGTTCTGATCGAATCGGCGCTGTGGGACGAGTTCAACATCGCCCAGACCGGCCGCAAGCTCGGCATCAATTCCGACGCCCGCTATCGCTTCGAGCGCGGCGTCGACCCGGCCTTCATGGTGCCGGGCCTTGAGCTCGCGACCAAGCTGGTGCTCGACCTCTGCGGCGGCACGCCGTCGGAGATCGTCGTCACCGGCAAGACCCATGGCGATGACCGCGTGATCGAATTCCCGCTGTCGGAAGTCAAGCGCCTCTCCGGCCTCGACGTGCCGCTGGTCGAGGTCCGCCGCATCCTCACCCATCTCGGCTACGCCGTCGCGGGCAACGGCCCGGTGGTGAAGGTGGCGGTGCCGTCGTGGCGCGCCGACGTCGAGGGCAAGGCCGACATCGTCGAGGAGATCATCCGCATCGTCGGCGTCGATCGGGTGCCGATGACGCCGTTCCCGCGCGGCGACGATGCCCGCAAGCCGGTGCTCACCCCGATCCAGCTTCGCACCCGCCGCGCCAAGCGCGCACTGGCCGCGCGCGGCATGGTCGAGGCGATCACCTGGTCCTTCATCTCCAAGCAGCAGGCAACGCTGTTCGGCGGCGGCCAGGCCAGCCTCGCGCTTGCCAATCCCATCGCAACCGACCTGTCCGACATGCGGCCGAGCCTTTTGCCCGGTCTCATCGCCACGGCGCAGATGAATGCCGACCGGGGCTATGAGGATGTCGCGCTGTTCGAAGTCGGGCAGATTTTCCGCGGCGATCGTCCGGAAGACCAGATGACGGCGGCCAGCGGCGTGCGCCGCGGCCTCGCCACCTCGCGCGGCGTCGGCCGCCACTGGTCGGGCAGCCCCGCGGCTGACATTTTCGACATCAAGGCCGATGCGTTCGCAGCGCTCGCCGCCGCCGGCGCGCCGGTGCAGGCGATCCAGATCGTGCCGGCCGCGCAGGCGAAAAACTTCCCCGAGTGGCTTCATCCCGGCCGCTCCGGCGCGCTGCAGATCGGCCCGCAGAACGTGCTCGGCTATTTCGGCGAGATGCATCCGCGCGCATTGGCAGCGCTCGGCGCCGATGGCCCGGTGATGGCCTTCGAGATTGTGCTCGACCGCCTCCCCGAGGCGAAGGCCAAGGCGACGCGGGCAAAGCCGCTGCTCGATCTGCCGCCGTTCCAGCCGGTCTCGCGCGACTTCGCGTTCATCGTCTCGCGCGATGTGAAGGCGCAGGACATCGTGCGCGCCGCGCAGGGAGCCGACAAGAAGCTGATCACCGGCGTTACCGTGTTCGACGTCTATGCCGGCAAGGGCATCGATGACGACAAGAAGTCGGTCGGCATCGCGGTTACGCTGCAGCCGCGTGACAAGACGCTGACCGATCAGGAAATCGATGCGGTCGCCGCCCAGATCGTTGCGGAAGTAACCAAGAAAACCGGCGGCGTGCTGCGCGGCTGAATCCGCGGCAAGCCTGCAAAAAAAACACTCGCGCGCGATCGCCTCACGCGCGAGTTTTTTGTGCGTCGCGCGATGCCTTCAGCGCAGCGACGTCAGCGTTGCGCCGAGCATCATTCCCGGATTGTCGCGACTGCCGTCCTGCACATAAATCACGGCCGCGTCGACGCCGTCGCGCAAAATGTTTTCGAGCGGCACCGTCCAGTGGCCGGCCGTGCCGTTCCAGTCGCCGACTTTCAGCCAGCCGCGCACCACGTTGGTATAAGTCACTTCCTTGCCGCGGTTCTCGCCACGCTCGATGGTGACCGGGACCGCCCGCGAGATAGCGAACAGCCAGACCTCGCCCTTGGCCGCACTGTTGGCCACATCGGGCAGCGAGATCGAAAGCTGGCGCTGCGACGGCGTGGCCGACACCGGCACCATCATGACGTGGCCGTTGCGGCGGGTCTGGCCCATCGCCCGTTCGATCGCGGCGCGGTCACGGCCGTTCACCTGCTCGGTACCGTTGACGATCATCTGCGGCGTATACATGTCGCGGTCGCGGCGCATCCGCGAGTAAGCCTTCTGGCGCGCGGTGAACTGCGCATCGGCGAGCGTGTCCTTCCAGCCGAGATAATCCCAGTAGTCGACCGGCAAGCTGAGCGCGATCACCGACGGATCGCGCGCGAGCTCGCCCAGCACCTTGTCCGCCGGCGGGCAGGCCGAGCAGCCCTGCGAGGTGAACAGCTCCACAATCGCGCGCGGCTCGGCGCGCGCCGGAGCGGCGGCAATGGCAACGACGAACAGTGCGGCAAAACCGGCGGCAACAAGGCAACGAAGAGTGCGGGTGAAGATCTGCATCAGCGGCTCGGCGACATCTCTGCTGGAGGGGTTGGGCAAGCCTTGTGATCCAAACCTTGCATCGAATAATCCGAATTCAGTGCCTTCGATCGCGGTGCGGCGGCAGTCTCGTTCGATCGCCGGAGCCTCGCGGATGGTGAGCATGGTTCGCTGCATGAGACCCATGGCGTCGGCAAAGGACTTTTGAGAGCACGGCGTTTTTGCGTTGCAAAAGACGTTCGCATCTGCCGCAAACTGAAAAACAGAAAGGCGGCCTTTGATAGGCCGCCTTTCAATCACTCGCTATTCAATTCGCAGTGAGGCGATCACGCCGCGAGGCGACGCAGCACGTAATGCAGGATGCCGCCGTTGCGATAGTACTCGAGCTCGTCGAGCGTATCGATGCGGCACAGCAGCGGAACCTTCTTCACCGAACCGTTGGCCGAAGTAATTTCGGCCGTCAGCATCTGACGCGGCTTGAGGTCGCCCTCAAGGCCGGCGATCGTGACGGTCTCATCGCCCTTCAGGCCCAGCGACTGCCAGGACGTACCTTCTTCGAAGGTCAGCGGCAGCACGCCCATGCCGACGAGGTTCGAGCGGTGAATGCGCTCGAAGCTCTGGCAGATCACGGCGCGGACGCCGAGCAGGCGCGTGCCCTTCGCCGCCCAGTCGCGCGACGAGCCGTTGCCATATTCGGCGCCGGCGAAGACCACGAGCGGCACGTTCTCGTCCTTGTACTTCATGGCCGCGTCGAAGATGGTCATTTCCTGACCCTTCGGCCAGTGACGGGTCAGACCGCCTTCCGGGATGTTGCCGTCGGCGCCCTTCAGCATGTGGTTCTTGATGCGGATGTTGGCGAAGGTGCCGCGCATCATGACTTCGTGGTTGCCGCGGCGGGTACCGTACTGGTTGAAGTCAGCCGGGCGCACCTGACGGTCGGTCAGGTACTTGCCTGCGGGCGAGGTCAGCTTGATCGAACCGGCCGGCGAGATGTGGTCGGTGGTGATCTTGTCGCCGAACAGCGCCAGCACGCGCGCCTTGACGATATCCGTCGTCGGCTCCGGCTCCTTCGTCATGCCCTCGAAGTAAGGCGGGTTCTGCACATAGGTCGAGTTCATGTTCCAGCGGTAGGTCTCGCCGCCGGTGGTCTTGATCTTGGCCCAATTCGAGTCGCCCTTGAACACGTCGGCATACTTCTTCTTGAAGATCCGCGACGTCACGTTCTTCTTGATGACGGCGTTAATCTCCTTGGTCGTCGGCCAGATGTCCTTGAGATAGACCGGCTTGCCATCGCTGCCGGTGCCGATCGGCTCCTTGGTCAGATCCTTGGTCACGGTGCCGGCGAGCGCATAGGCGACCACGAGCGGCGGCGAAGCGAGATAGTTGGCCTGCACGTCGGGCGAGACGCGGCCTTCGAAGTTGCGGTTGCCCGACAGGACCGCCGCGGCGACGACGCCGTTTTCGTTGATCGTCTTGGAGATTTCTTCCGGCAGCGGGCCGGAGTTGCCGATGCAGGTGGTGCAGCCGAAGCCGACGAGGTTGAAGCCAACCTTGTCGAGGTCGCCCTGCAGACCGGCGTTCTCAAGATATTCCGCAACCACCTGGCTGCCCGGTGCGAGCGAGGTCTTGACCCACGGCTTGGCCTTGAGGCCCTTCTTGACCGCGTTGCGCGCGAGCAGGCCCGCGGCGATCAGCACGCTCGGATTCGAGGTGTTGGTGCAGGAGGTGATCGCGGCGATCACCACGTCGCCATGGCCAAGGTCGTACTTGCGGCCTTCGACGGCATAGCGCTTGGCGATGTCGGCGGCCTTCTTGTACTCGGTCTCCATCGCGGCGGCGAAGCCGTCCGGAATCGTCGGCAGCGCGGCGCGGCCTTCGGGGCGCTTGGGGCCGGCGAGCGAGGGCACGACGTCGGCGAGGTCGAGCACGAGCTTCTGGGTAAAGACCGGATCTTCGCTCTTGGCAGTGCGATAGAGGCCCTGCGCCTTGGCGTATTTGGCGACAAGATCGACGCGCGCGGTCTTGCGGCCGGTGGTCTTGAGGTAGTCGATCGTCGAGGCATCGATCGGGAAGAAGCCGCAGGTCGCGCCGTATTCAGGCGCCATGTTAGCGATGGTCGCCTTGTCCGCCACCGACAGGTTGTCGAGGCCCGGGCCGTAGAATTCGACGAACTTGCCGACCACGCCGAGCTGGCGCAGCATCTGGGTCACGGTCAGCACGAGGTCGGTCGCGGTGACGCCTTCCTTGAGCTGGCCCTTGAGCTTGAAGCCGACGACTTCCGGCAGCAGCATCGACAGCGGCTGGCCGAGCATGGCCGCCTCCGCCTCGATGCCGCCGACGCCCCAGCCGAGAACCGCAAGGCCGTTGACCATGGTGGTGTGGGAGTCGGTGCCGACCAGCGTATCCGGATAGGCGACCTCGAAGGTGCCGGTCTTGCGGCCGATGGTCATCTTCTCCTTGCGGGTCCAGACGGTCTGGGCCAGATATTCGAGATTGACCTGGTGGCAGATGCCGGTGCCGGGCGGCACGACCGAGAAGTTGGCGAACGCGCCCTGGCCCCACTTCAGGAACTCATAGCGTTCCTTGTTCTGCTTGTACTCTTCGGCGACGTTCTTGGCGAAAGCCGACTTGCCGCCGAAGAAGTTGACGATCACCGAGTGGTCGATGACGAGATCGACCGGCACCAGCGGGTTGATCTTTTCCGGATCGCCGCCGAGCGCCTGCATCGCGTTGCGCATCGCGGCGAGATCGACCACCGCCGGAACGCCGGTGAAATCCTGCATCAGAACGCGGGCGGGGCGGAAAGCAATTTCATGTTCGAGGGCGCGCTTACGCATCCACTTCGAGATCGCGAGAATGTCTGCTTTGGTGACCGTGCGACCATCTTCATTGCGCAGCAGGTTTTCCAGCAGCACCTTCATCGAATACGGCAGTCGCGAGATGTTCTTGAGGCCGTTTTTCTCAGCGGTCGGAAGGCTGTAATAGACATAAGTCTTGCCGCCAACCTTGAGCGTTTTCCGGCATTTGAAGCTATCGATCGAAGTCATTTGAAGCGGTCCCGGTTCAAGAATGATAGTAACCCGAGATGGGTGGTTACATCGCCCGCGGCAGCGCGATGGGCTTGCGGGCGCGCGTTGTGTGCTGCATCAAGTCGCAGTCTATAGAATGTTTCTAGCTGCACCGCCACACGACAATGGTGGGGAAGTGATCGGTTTGGTTTCCAAAGGTTGCAATAGCGAAATGGCGATGCGGCTCAAGGGTCGCGGCATTCGATGCGTGCGAGGCGGCCGCGATATATTTTCCGGCATCGACTTCGACGTCGCGCAGGGCACCGCGCTCGCGGTGACTGGCCGGAACGGCGCGGGAAAGACCTCGCTGCTCCGGATCATCGCCGGGCTCTTGCCTGCGGCGGACGGCACGATCACGCTCGACGGCGGCGGCGATGAGCTCACGATCGCCGAGCAGGCGCACTATCTCGGCCATCGCGACGCGCTCAAGCCATCGCTCAGCGTGATCGAGAACCTACTGTTTTTCCGCGACTTTCCGGGCGGAACGCCGGCCGATCCGCAAGCTTCCCTCGAGGCCGTCGGGCTCGGCGCGATCGGGCATCTGCCCGCCGCCTACCTGTCCGCCGGGCAGCGGCGGCGGCTGTCGATCGCCCGCCTCCTCGTCCTCAGGCGCCCGCTCTGGCTGCTCGACGAGCCGACGGCGGCGCTCGATGCCGCCGGCCAGAAAGCCTTTGCAGGATTGATGCGCGATCATCTGGCGCAAGGCGGCCTCATCGTCGCCGCGACCCACGGCCCGCTCGGCATCGATGCGCAGGAGCTGCGGATCGGCGACAATATGTCCGACCCTGCCACGCCGCCGGAGGCGGGCAACGCTGCGGATCGACCGGCATGACCGCTCTGGCCGCGCTGTTTCGGCGGGACATTCGCATCGCGCTGCGGATCGGCGGCGGTGCGCTGGTGGGCATGCTGTTCTTTTTGACGGTCGTGGTGCTGATGCCGTTTGCGATCGGTCCCGATCTTGCCACGCTGAAGCGGCTGGGGCCGGCGATCCTGTGGATCGGCGCGATGCTGGCCAGCCTCCTGACGCTTGACCGCCTGTTCATGGGCGACAGCGAGGACGGCTCGCTCGACCTGTTGATCATGAGCCGCGTGCCGCTGGAATTGACCTGTGCGACCAAGGCCCTCGCCCATTGGCTGGCCGCCGGGGTGCCGCTGGTCGTCATCACGCCGGCGCTCGGCCTCCTGCTCAACCTTGATCTTTCGACCTCGCTCGCGGTTGCCCTGACGCTGCTCGCCGGCACGCCGGCGCTGACCTTCACCGGCATGATCGGGGCGGCTCTCGCCGTCACCCTGCATCGCGGCGGTCTGCTGCTGGCGGTGGTCGTGATCCCGCTCTCGATCCCGGTCCTGATCTTTGGCGTCGCCGCCTCGCAGGCTGCAATCACCGGGCCGGTGCCGTTCGGCGCGCCGTTCACGATCCTCTGCGCGCTGACCCTGGCGAGCCTCGTCATCGGCCCGTTCGCGGCCGCGGCGAGCCTGCGGCAACGGATGGATTGACATTGCGGTATTCGCGGCGATCAATCCGACCAACCCGACCGGCGCCCGATCCGGGTTCCGCGCTAGACGGGAACCTCCCGTCCCTCTGGAATGATTATGGCACTGATTGATCTTGCAAATCCGACCCGGTTCCTGGCCCTGACCGAGCGCGTGCTGCCGTGGTGCATCGCCATCACGGTGATTTTGCTGCTTTTGGGCCTGCAGCAGGCCTATGTCGCGCCCGACGACTACCAGCAGGGCGCGACCGTCAAGATCATGTTCATCCATGTTCCCAACGCCTGGCTGTCGATGTTCGTCTGGGGCGTGATGAGCCTCTCCGCGCTCGGCACGCTGGTCTGGCGCCATCCGCTTGCCGACGTGTCGGCGCAGGCCGCCGCCCCGCTCGGCGCCGCGTTCACTTTTCTGGCATTGGTCACGGGTTCCCTGTGGGGCCGCCCGATGTGGGGCACCTACTGGGAATGGGACGCCCGGATGACCTCGGTGCTGATCCTGTTCGTGATGTATCTCGGCCTGATCGCGCTATGGCGCTCGGTGGAAGATCCCTCGCGCGCCGCCCGCGCCGCCGCCGTGCTCACCCTTGTCGGCGCGATCAACCTGCCGATCATCAAATTCTCGGTCGACTGGTGGAACACGCTGCACCAGCCCGCCTCGGTGCTGCGGGCCGGCGGCCCCAAGATGGACCCGTCCTTCCTCATTCCGCTTTTGATCATGGCGGTCGCCTTTTCGTTCCTCTTCCTGACGCTGCATCTGGCGGCGATGCGAAACGAAATTTTGCGCCGCCGCGTGCGCAGCCTGCGCATGCTGCAAGCCCGCCAATAGAAACGCCCGCCATGCTTGGACCGTACGCCACCTTCATCATCGGATCCTACGCGGTCGTCGCCGGCGTCGTCGCCGTGCTCACCGGCTGGATCATGTTCGACTATCGCCGCCAGCGCGCCGCGCTGCGCGAGCTTGAGGCCAGCGGCGTCAGCCGCCGCTCGGCCCGTACCGAAACGGCCGCGTCATGAGCGAAGCTCGCCAGCCCGCCGAACCCCCGCGCCGCAAGCCCTGGCTCGTCGCCCTGCCGCTGGTCGCTTTCGCCGTGCTCGCCGGCCTGTTCTGGTTTCGCCTCGGCTCCGGCGATCCGTCCAAAATTCCCTCGGCGCTGATCGGCCGCCCCGCGCCGCAGACCGCACTGTCCGCCCTCGACGGGCTGCTCGCCGACGGCGCGCCGGTGCCCGGCCTCGATCCAGCGGCGTTCAAGGGCAAGGTCAGCCTCGTCAATGTCTGGGCGTCGTGGTGCGTCCCGTGCCACACCGAAGCCCCGCTCCTCGTCGAGATGGCGCGCGACAAGGACCTGCAGATGATCGGCATCAACTACAAGGATGATGCCGGCAACGCGCGGCGCTTCCTCGGCCGCTACGGCAATCCGTTCAGCATTGTCGGCGCCGACAACAACGGCCGGGCCTCGATCGAATGGGGCGTCTACGGCGTGCCCGAGACGTTCATCGTCGGCCGCGACGGCACCATCGTCGCCAAGCTGGTGGGCGGCATCACGCCGCAGAACATCGAGACGGTGCTGAAGCCGGCGATCCAGAAAGCGCGCGCCGCGGCACGGTAGACGTCGCTTCGAAAGAAAATAAATTTTGAGCGTTTATCTGCCATTCATTTCGCGGCCATGGCGTTGCCATGAATTGAAAGCTAGCCTGTTCCCGCTGAGACAATTCTGAACTTCACATTTTGAAGTTTTCCTTGGAGGGACTTTTCATGCGTTACCCCACGCTTGCTTCCCTGACGGCCTCGTTGCTTGCCATCGGCCTTCTCGCGTCCTCGCCCAGCTTCGCGCAATCGCCGCAGACCGCGCCCGGCGGCCAGATGGCGCCGCCGTCGAAAATGGCCCCCGCGGGCAAGATGGCCCCGGCAGAGAAGATGGCGCCCGCCCCGAAGCAGGAATTGCTCGACATCAACTCGGCGACCGCCGAGCAGCTTGATGCGCTGCCCGGCATCGGCAAGGCCTATTCCGCCGCGATCATCAAGAACCGGCCCTATCGCGGCAAGGACGAGCTGTTGCAGAAGAAGATTCTGCCTGAGAAGACCTACAACAGCATCAAGGACAAGATCATCGCCAGGCAGAAAAGCTGACCGGCAGATCGCGACCGTCCATCCGCGCAGCAAAAAGCCCGGCTCGCAATCGAGCCGGGCTTTTTCGTTGCAGCGCTGCCTGCCCGATCAACCTTCGTGGATCTTGCCGCGCGCGGCGTCGTCGGCTTCCGCGGTCGCCGGATCGCGCGAAAAGCGGTTGATCAGAGGCATCTGCGCCATGGCGAAGATCATCGTCATCGGCATGAAGCCGAACAGCTTGAAGCCGACCCAGAAATCGTTGCTCTGGGTGCGCCAGACGACCTCGTTCACCACCGCCATCACGGCGAAAAAGACCGCCCAGCGCATCGTGAGAATCCGCCAGCCCTCCGCCGTCAGGTTGAACATCTGGTCGAACATCACGGCGATCAGCGAGCGGCCGAAAATCATGCCGCCGAACAGCGTCGCGCTGAACAGCGCATAGACGATGGTCGGCTTGAGCTTGATGAAAGTCTCATCGTGCAGCACCAGGGTCAGCGTGCCGAACACGAGGACGATCGCGGCGGTGACGAGCGCCATGATCGGCACGTGGCGCGTCGCCACATAGGACGCGGCGATCGCCGCGACGATGGCCACCATGAAGGCGCCGGTCGCGGCGAACAGGCCGAACTTGGCGTTGGCGAGAAAGAAGATCACCAGCGGCCCGAGCTCGGTCGCAAGCTTGAACATCGGATGCGGCTTGTTCGGCGTCATTTCTCGAACCCTGCAATGGCTCTGGCAAAATCCCCCGCCGCGAATGGCGCAAGGTCATCGACGCCCTCCCCGACGCCGATGAAATGCACTGGCAGCTTGTGCTTGTCGGCAAGCGCCACGAGAATGCCGCCGCGCGCCGTGCCGTCGAGCTTGGTCATGACGAGGCCGGTGACGCCGGCGGTCTTGCTGAAGGCCTCGACCTGCGACAGCGCGTTCTGGCCGACGGTGGCGTCGAGCACGAGCAGAACCGCATGCGGCGCGGTGGCGTCGACCTTTTTGATGACGCGAACGACCTTTTCCAGCTCGTTCATCAGCTCGGCCTTGTTCTGCAAACGGCCCGCGGTGTCGATCAGCAGCACATCGGCGCCCTGGTCGCGCGCCGCAGCCACCGCGTCGAAGGCGACGCCGGCGGCGTCCGAGCCCTGATCGCGCGCGATCACCGGAACCCTGGTGCGCTCGCCCCAAATCTTGAGCTGCTCGATGGCGGCGGCGCGGAAGGTATCGCCGGCAGCCAGCATCACCTTCCGGCCCTCGGCCGAGAATTTTGCCGCGAGCTTGCCGATGGTGGTGGTCTTGCCCGAGCCGTTGACGCCGATCATCAGGATCACGAACGGCTTGTGCGCGCCGTCGATCTCGAGGGGCCTGGCCACCGGGCCCAGCACCTTTTCGACCTCGGCGGCGACGACAGCCTTGACCTCGTCGCTGGAAATCGCCTTGTCATACCGGCCGTGGCCGATGGCATCCGAGATCCGCGCCGCGACCTCGGTTCCAAGGTCGGCCTGAAGCAACACGTCCTCGATGTCGTCGAGCATGGCGCGGTCGAGCTTGCGCTTGACCACGAGATCGGCCACGGCTGTGCCGATCGAACTCGACGTCCGCTTGAGGCCATCGGAGAGCCGTCGCCACCAGCTCTGTTTCGGTTGTTCCGCTTTATTGTCACTCATGAATGTGTGTTAGCCGTTTCATCGCCTAAACGAAAGCCGCCCGCCGCCAATGAATACTTTGCAACCGCCCCCGGATGAAATGCTGGCCCGCGTTCTCCACCGCGACGGATTGATGCTGGTCATCGACAAGCCGCCGGGCATTCCGGTGCATCGCGGCCCCAAGGGCGGGGCCAATCTCGAAGCCTCGTTCGATGCGCTCTGCTTCGGCCTGCCGCGCCCGCCGGTTCTCGCCCACCGGCTTGATCGAGATACCTCCGGCTGCCTCGTGCTCGGCCGGCACCGCAAGGCGACCGCGACCCTCGGCCTCCTGTTCAAGCACAACAAGATCGAGAAAACCTATTGGGCGGTGGTCGAGGGCGGCCCCGCCGAGGAAGCGGGAACCATCGACATTCCGATCGGCCGGCTCAATGCCGAGCGCGGCTGGTGGCAAAAACCCGATCCGAACGGCCTGCCGTCGGAGACGCGATGGCAGGTGATGGGGCGCGGCGAGGGCCTGACCTGGCTCGCGCTGCAACCGATCACCGGCCGCACCCACCAGTTGCGTGTCCACACCTCGGCGATGGGCTGGCCGATCGTCGGCGACAACATCTATGGCAACGGGCCGCGGTTCGGCGAACCGGTGTTGCATCTGCATGCCCGCGAGGTCGTCATTCCGCTGTCGCGGAACAAGCCGCCGGTCCGCGTCACCGCCCCGCCGCCGCCGCACATGCACCAGCGGCTGTCGGCCTGCGGCTGGAAGGGCGAACCCGAGGCTTCACGCCCGCAAGGCGCATCAGACGACGAGGCGTAGGCTGTCCTCGCCGGTGATCGTCAGCGGCAGCACCGCACCGGGCGTCTCGCCTGTGATCGCCACCGGCAAAAAATGTTCGGTGCGGCCCTGGCTCGCACTCTCGATCAGGACGCTGCGCCGGTGGCCGATCTCGCTAAGGAGCCTGCGCCGCAGCGCGGCTTCGCCGGCCTCGCGCAGCCGCCGCGCCCGCTCCTTGATCAGCGGGCCGGCAACCTGCGGCATCCGCGCCGCCGGGGTGCCGGGCCGCGCGGAGTAAGGAAAGACGTGCAGCAGTGAAAGCTCGCACTCCTCGACCAGCGCCAGCGACTGCGCGAACATCGCCTCGGTCTCGGTCGGAAAGCCGGCGATGATGTCGGCACCGAACACGATGTCCGGCCGCAGCTCGCGCACCTGATCGCAGAAGGCGATCGCATCGCCGCGCAGATGGCGGCGTTTCATGCGCTTGAGGATCAGATCATCCCCCGCCTGCAGCGACAGATGCAGGTGCGGCATCAGCCGCTCCTCATTGGCGATGGCATCGAGCAGTTCGTGATCGACCTCGATGGAATCGATCGATGAAATCCGCAGCCGCGTCAGCTCCGGCACATGTTTCAAAATCTGGCGCACGAGCCGCCCGAGGCTTGGCGAGCCGGGAAGATCCGCGCCAAAACTGGTGAGGTCGACGCCGGTCAGCACGATCTCGACATGGCCGGCGGCAACCAGCCGGCGCACCTGCTCGACCACCGCGCCGATCGGCACCGACCGCGAATTGCCGCGGCCGTAGGGAATGATGCAGAAGGTACAGCGGTGATCGCAGCCGTTCTGCACCTGCACGAATGCACGCGGCAGGCCGGACTGAAAGCCCTCGACGAGATGCGGAGCCATCTCGCGCACCGCCATGATGTCGGCGACCGCGATTTTTTCGTCCCTCTCGATCCCGAACGACGGCGCAGCATCGAATGCCGCCCGCGCCGCGAGCCAGGCTTCGCCGCGCATCTTTTCGTCGTTGCCGACAACGCGGTCGACCTCGTCCATCTCGGCGAACATTTTGGGCTGGGTCTGCGCTGCGCAGCCGGTGACGACGATGCGCGCTTGCGGGTTGTCGCGGCGCAATTTCCTGATCGCGCTGCGGGCTTGCGAAACGGCTTGGTTGGTGACGGCACAGGTATTGACCACCACCGTATCGGTCAGTCTCGCGCCGCTCGCCTGCTGCCGGATCACTTCGGACTCGCAGGCATTGAGACGGCAGCCAAAGGTGACGACCTCGACGCTCACACCCTCACCCCAGATCGCTGAACAGCGAGGGCGCAAGACGGCCTTCGAACTCAAAGGTCGTCGCGCCCGTCATCAGCACGTGATCGTCGCCCTCGCGCCAATCGATGATAAGTTCGCCTCCCGGCAGCGTCACGGTCACCTTGCGATTGGCGCGGCCGAGCCGCGCCGCCGCGACCGCCGTCGCACAGGCCGCCGAGCCGCAGGCCAGGGTCAGGCCGACGCCGCGCTCCCAGGTGCGGATGGTAATGTGGTCGCGATCGACGATCTGGGCGATGGTGATGTTCGCGCGCTCGGGGAAAATCGGATGATTTTCGAGCAGCGGCCCAAAGCGGCCGAGATCATGGGCGTGAACATCACTCACCCAGAACACCGCGTGCGGATTGCCCATGCTGACCACCGACGGCGAATGCAGCACCGGCGCATCGATCGGCCCGATCTGCAGTTCGATCGCGCGGGTGTCGTAAAATTCCTCCGCCAGCGGAATCTCCCGCCAGCCGAAGCGCGGCTTGCCCATATCGACGGTGTAAAGCTCGGGCGTCTCGCCGCGCCAGCAGTTCAAAAGCCCGGCCGGGGTCTCGACGGTCAGCGCATTCTCGGCGGTTGCCAAAAACATCTGCCGGGCGACGCAGCGCATGCCGTTGCCGCAGGCGCCGGCCTCGGAGCCGTCATTGTTGAAGATCCGCACGAATGCGGCCGTGCCGGGAAGGCGCGGCGGGTAGAGGACCATCAGCTGATCGTAAGGCACGCCATCCGGCGCGGCGATCGCCCGCGCCTCGGCGGGCGAAACCGTTGCCGCGGACTCGCGCAGATCCAGCACGACAATCTCGTTGCCGATGCCGTTCATTTTGACAAAGCGCTGGTTCGCCAGTGGGCTCATGCGAAAAAATCCTCGGCGGTCTTATATGGCGAATATCCGGCGATTGACCAGTGCCGCATCGGCGCCGCCATCTCGCCTTATCGACCGGCGATGCCCTGATTATGACGCCTTTGCCCGCCTATGTGCACTGGGACGGAACACAGGCTCCGTGCTAAACTCGCCCGCCGCGCGCGTCGCACCCCACCCCTGCATCCCCGCCTCTTGTCCAACTCCTTTGGAGACGCTGAATGACTAGCCGCCTTCGCCATGCCCGGATCGCGCTGTCGATGACCGCAGCCCCGTTGATCGTGGCGCTTGCGATCTCCGGCGCATCAGCGCAATCGCCGGCACCGGCCGAGCAGACCCCGGCTGCGCCTGCGGCGGAAACTGCACCGGCAACGCCTGCGCCCGCGCCCGCGGCACCCGAGACGGAGCCGGCCGCGCCGAAGGCGACCGAATCGGCGCCGGCGCCCGCTTCGCCCGCCCCTGACAAGGCGGCAGAGCCGGCGAAAACCCCGGAACAGAAAGTGCAGACGGCCGATCCGTTCGGCCAGGAAATGACGCTCGAGCCGAAGACCGTCGTGACCCTGAAGGGCACCGCCGCGTGGGAAAACGCCTTCGAGGCGCTGTCGGATTCGTTCAAAAAACTGTCAGCGGCTCTGGCGAAAAGCGGCACCTCGCCGTCCGGCCCGTTCATCGTCGTCTACACCGCGACCGACGATTCCGGCTTCACCTACCTGACCGAGATTCCGGTCGATCAGGAACCAAAGGACCTGCCGAAGAATTTCAGCATCGGCAAATCGCCTGAAGGAAAGGTGCTCAAGTTCGTCCATCGCGGCTCTTACGACAACATGGACAACACCTACGAGGCGATCACCAACCACCTCGATGAGAAGCAGCTCGAAGCCCGCGACATGTTCATCGAGGAGTATACGACCGATCCTCTGAAGACATCCGAAGACAAGCTCGTCATCAATGTCTTCGTCCCCCTGAAATAATCCGGGATGTTGAAATGAAAGCTGGTTTGAAGGACTTTTCGCGCGTTCCTGTCGCGCTCGCCGCAGCCGGCCTCGCGCTGACCTGTGCCGTCGCTCCCGCCGCCGCCGAACCGCTGCCGCCGCCGAGCATCACGGTCTCGGGCGAGGCGACGGTTGCCGCCGCGCCGGACCTTGCGATCATCAGCGGCGGTGTCACCAGCGAAGCCAAGACGGCGCGCGAGGCGACCGAGACCAACAACAAGACGATGGCCGCCGTTCTCGCCGCACTTAATGCCGCGGGCATTGCCGAAAAGGATGTTCAGACCTCGCGGCTGTCGCTCTATCCGCAAACCGCCGCGCGCAACAACGATGGCCCAGTCCAGATCACCGGCTATCGCGCAACCAATCAGGTGACGGTGAAGATCCGCGACATCACCGCGGTCGGCAAGGCGCTCGACACCCTGACCACCGCCGGCGCCAATTCGATCAGCGGCGTCAGCTTCAGCGTGACGAATGCGTCAAAGCTGCTCGACGACGCCCGCATCGAGGCGCTGGCCGATGCCCGGCGCAAGGCCGAGATCTATGCCAAGGCGGCCAATGTCACGCTCGGCGCGCCGCTGAGCATTTCCGAAGGCTCGGTCTCCGCGCCGATGCCGGTGATGCGGGCGAAATTCGCCGCCGACAGCATGCCGGCCCCGATCGCGACCGGCGAGGAAACGCTCCATGTCAGCGTCGCGGTATCCTACGCCATCAAGTCCGAAGGCGCGGGCAAGTAAGTCCGGCTCGGGCAGAAAATATCGGCGGCGGCGCGTGATGCGATGTGCTGCCGCCGCTAGATCTCAAAAACTTCGCCGGGGCGCGGCGTGATGAAAAGCTCCGGCGAGATTTCCGCGGCCTCAAGCGCGGCGGCAAGCCCTGCGACCGGCTCGTCGATCGGCTCATCGGTGAGCTGGAACGTCCCGAAGTGGTGGCCGAGCGCGCGCTCGGCGCCGCAATCGCGAAAAGCCATCACGGCATCCGACGGGTTCATATGCTGGTCGCGCATGAACCAGCGCGGCTCATAGGCACCGATCGGCAGAAGGGCGAGGCGCAGCACGCCATGGGCGTCGCGCACGCGGCGAAAATGGCGGCCATCGCCATAGCTCGAATCGCCGACGAGATAGAGTTTGCCGACCGGCGTCTCCAGCACAAAGCTCGCCCATAGCGCCTTGTTGCGGTCGAACAGCCCGCGCGCCGACCAGTGCCGCGTCGGCACCACATGCACGACGACCCCGCCGCCGAGATCAATCCGGCTGCCCCAGTCCACCGCCTCGACACGGATCGCGGGATCGGCGGCGCGCATCGCGACATCGTTGCCGAGCGGCGTGATGACGCGCGGACCGAAACGATGCGCCAGCCGCGCAAGCGTCGTCACGTCGAGATGGTCATAGTGGCCGTGCGTGACGAGCACGGCGTCGATCCTCGGCAGCACCTCGAAGTCGATGCCGGGATCGGTGACGCGCTTCGGACCGGCGAAACTGAACGGCGAGGCCCGCTCGGACCATACCGGATCGAGCAAAATGTTCTTGCCCGCGGTCTGGATCAGCCAGCTGACGTGGCCGACAAAGGACAGCCGAATGCGCTCCGGACCGATGCCGGGCGGCGGCTGGTCACGAAAAGGAGACGGGACATACTCCGGCCACCTCGCCTGTTTGCGGGTGAGTTGCCAGCGCAGCACCTCGGCAAGGCTCTTGGGCGGCGAGCCGTCGGGGTCGAAGAAGCGCAAACCGTCAAAATGGTCTGAAACGGGGCCCTTATAAGTTTGCATCTGGCTTGCCCAAAAAGCGGAGGTGGCGGCGGTGGCTCCGAGCCCTGAAAGCAGCAAAAGCAGGCGGCGGCGTGTCAGCATGGCAAACCGGGTGGCGACGGACAAAGCGGGGCGAATAATCTGGCGACAACTTTTTTCGACCAAGCGGTACGCCTTGCGCGTTGATCCGCAAGAGCAAGCGCCCGCCGATCAATTGGAGCCAAACTTGGATATTTACAATGCGTGGTTCGATCTCAAGCCCGGCGCCAGCGACATCGAATTCTGCGACCGGCTGCGTGCCTATATGGACCGCCTCACCGCGGATGGGGTGATGCGGGGCTGGCGCTTGATGCGGCGCAAGCTCGGCCTTTCGGCCGCCGCGGTCGGCGAATTCCATCTGATGATGGAGTTTTCCGATCTCGGCCAGCTCGACGCCGCCTTCCGCCTGGTCGGCGCCCGCCGCGATCCGGTCGAATTGCTGCATGTCGGGGTCAATTCGCAGGTTCAGAACGTGGCCTTCGCCCTTTATCGGGATTTTCCGGACTCGTTCCGGCACCGCGGCGCGGAACCGTGAAGGTGCGCCAGCGCGCGAAAGACCGTCTGGCCCGCGGCCTCCCGCAAGACGGCTTTTCTTGACTTTTCGGCGCCGGACCGCTTTAAGGTCAACCCACTTCTCGGAAAGTTCTGCTTTTCGACCCGCCCACCGGTCCCATGAGGCCGGAGGCCAACGCCCGACAGCGCGATGCGCCCTCGGGCGCGTTATTGTTTGGAACGTTCGGTGCGGCCGGAATAACCCGGCGGCGACGGCAACATAGAGGCGCAAATCCTTGTTCGACAATCTGTCGGAAAAGCTTGGCGGCATTCTCGATCGGCTCACCCGGCGCGGCGCGCTGACGGAGGCTGACGTCGATGCGGCAATGCGCGAAGTCCGCCGCGCGCTGCTCGAGGCCGACGTTGCCCTCGAGGTTGCCCGTTCCTTCATCGACAAGGTCCGCGAGCAGGCGATCGGCGCCACCGTCATCAAGTCGGTGACGCCGGGCCAGATGGTCGTCAAGATCGTCCACGACCAGCTCATTGCGACGCTCGGCTCGGACGGCCAGACCATCGATCTCAACACGGTTCCCCCGGTTCCGATCATGATGGTCGGCCTTCAGGGTTCCGGTAAGACCACCACCACCGCCAAGCTGGCGCGCCGCCTCACCGAGCGCGACAAGCGCAAGGTGCTGATGGCTTCGCTCGACGTCCGCCGCCCGGCGGCGATGGAACAGCTCGCCGTGCTCGGCCGCGATATCGGCATCGACACGCTGCCGATCGTCGCCGGCCAGATGCCGGAACAGATCGCCCGGCGCGCGCTCGAGGCCGGACGCCTCGGCGGCTACGACGTCGTCCTGCTCGACACCGCGGGCCGCACCACCCTCGACGAAGAGATGATGGCGGAAGCCGCGGCGGTGAAGAACGCCGCGCAGCCGCACGAAGTGCTGCTGGTCGCCGACTCCCTCACCGGTCAGGATGCGGTCAATCTTGCCCGCGCCTTTGACGAGCGCGTCGGCCTCACCGGCATCGTGCTGACCCGCGTCGACGGCGATGGCCGCGGCGGTGCGGCACTGTCGATGCGCGCCGTCACCGGCAAGCCGATCAAGCTGATCGGCACCGGCGAAAAGACCGACGCCCTCGAGGACTTCCACCCGGACCGTATTGCCGGCCGTATCCTCGGCATGGGCGACGTCGTGTCGCTGGTCGAAAAGGCCGCGGCCCATATCGACGCCGAACAGGCTGCGCGCGTCGCCGAGAAGATGCGCAAGGGCGCATTCGATCTCGCCGACATGCGCGAGCAGCTCATGCAGATGCAGAACATGGGCGGCATCGGCGGCCTGATGGGCATGATGCCGGGCGTCAACAAGATCAAGAACCAGATCGCCGCCGCCAATGTCGACGACCGGCTGCTCAAGCGCCAGGTCGCGATCATCGATTCCATGACGCGCGCCGAGCGCCGTCATCCGGATGTCCTCAAGGCGAGCCGCAAGAAGCGCATCGCCGCCGGCGCCGGCGTCAAGGTCGAGGACGTCAACCGTCTTCTGAAAATGCATCGCAGCATGGCCGACGTGATGAAGGCCATGGGTAAGGGCAAGCGTGGCGCACTCAGCGGCATCGCCCAGGCGATGGGCCTCGGCCCGAGCATGGGCCGCGGCATGCCCTCGCCCGAACAGATGAAGATTCTGGCATCGAAGATGCCGGGTGGCCTGCCGCCGGGCGGGTTGCCGGAACTGCCAAAGGACCTGCCGACTGGAACTGGCGGCGGTTTGCCGGGCCTGCCCGGCCTTGGCGGCAAATCAATTCTGCCGGGCCTCGGCGGTTTTCCGGGGCTTGGAAAGAAGAAATGAGTTTTTGCCATCCGGGTGGGCAGCAATGCCGGCGCGGTGGCGATCGAGACAACCAGACACAGAGTTAAACAGGAGCAAACTATGGCCGTGGTCATCCGCCTGTCGCGTGCAGGCACCAAGAAGCGTCCGTTCTATCACGTCGTCGTCGCCGATTCGCGCTTCCCGCGCGATGGCCGCTTCATCGAGCGTCTCGGCTACTTCAACCCGCTGCTGCCGAAGGACAACGAGACCCGCCTCAAGCTCGACCTCGAGAAGACGAAGGAGTGGATGGCCAAGGGCGCGCAGCCGTCGGATCGCGTCATGCGCTTCCTCGATGCCGCCGGCGTCGCCAAGCGCACCCCGCGCAACAACCCCGAGAAGGCCGTGCCCCGCAAGGAGCGCAAGGCTTCGGCTTCCTAAGCAGTCGATGACGTGACGCGGCAATCCCACACGGGTGGCGATACGGATCGCGGTTCGGATCGCCAGGCCGCGACCTCTCTTCCGGAAGGCAAGAGAGACTCGCAGATCTGCGTCGCGCGCATCGGCGCGGCGCATGGGATTCGCGGTGATGTCCGGCTCTGGACCTTCACCGAGGATCCGCTCAGCGTTGCCGATTACGGCCCGCTGACGACCAAGGACGGCAAGCGGCAGTTTTCGCTGAAAAGCATTCGCGAGGCCAAGGACCACCTTGTCGCCACGCTGGAGGGCGTGACCTCGCGCGAGGCCGCCGAGGCCCTGAACGGTGTCGAACTCTATATCGCCCGCGCCAGTCTGCCGCCGCCCGACGACGACGAATTCTATCATGCCGACCTGATCGGGCTGCGCGCCATCAGCGCCAGCGGCGAGACGCTCGGCAGCGTGGTCACCGTGCACAATTTCGGCGCCGGCGATATTTTGGAAATTTCCGGCCCCGGCGGCAGCGCGCAGTTGTTTCCGTTCACCATGGCCGTCGTGCCGGCAGTCGATCTGGCCGCCGGCACCGTCACCATCGCTCCGCCGGTCGAGATTGAAGGCGACCCTGACGCGCCGGAGGCGTGATCATGTGGCAGGCGACCGTCCTCACCCTGTTCCCCGAGATGTTCCCGGGGCCGCTCGGCGTCAGCCTTGCCGGCCGCGCGCTCGCGTCCGGGGTCTGGTCGCTCGAGACGCGCGACATCCGGGCTTCGGCGACCGACCGCCATCGCAGCGTCGATGACACGCCGGCGGGCGGCGGTCCCGGCATGGTGCTGCGCGCCGACGTGCTGGCCCGCGCGATCGATGCAGTGGAGGCGGCTCCCGACCGCCCAAAACTTCTGATGAGCCCGCGCGGAACTCCGCTGACGCAGGCCCGGGTTGCCGCGCTCAGCGCCGGTCCCGGCCCGATCATCGTCTGCGGCCGCTTCGAGGGCATCGACCAGCGGGTGATCGACGCCCGCGAACTCGAGGAAGTCTCGATTGGCGACTATGTCCTCTCCGGCGGCGAAATTGCCGCGATGGCACTTCTCGATGCCTGCGTGCGGCTCTTGCCCGGCGTCATGGGCGCGGCGACCTCGGGCCTTGAAGAGAGCTTCTCCGACGGCCTTCTGGAATATCCGCAATACACCCGCCCGCAGGAGTTCGAGGGCCGCACCATTCCCGAGGTGCTGGTGTCCGGCGACCACGCCAAGGTTGCCGCGTGGCGCCGCGAGCAGGCTGAAAGCCTGACCAAAGTCCGCCGCCCGGATCTCTGGGCCGCCCGGCCGGAACCCGTCGTCCGCTCGCGCCGCCAAAAACGCGTCCGGAGCGAGATAGACCGTGACAAAGCGGATTGATTGACGTATAGGAGCGCGCTATCCGTGAACCGGAGCGGGCCAACTGTCGCGCCCCCGGGGACAAATCTTTCAGGATCAAGGCAGGTTCGCGCCCCAACATCGGGAGCGCCGCCGATGGAGATGTTGCGATGAACCTCATTCAAGAGCTCGAGAAAGAGCAGCTCGAAAAGCTTGCGGCTGGCAAGACGATTCCGGATTTCGGCCCTGGCGATACGGTGATCGTCAACGTCAAGGTCAAGGAAGGCGAGCGTACCCGCGTTCAGGCCTATGAGGGCGTCTGCATCGCTCGTTCGGGCGGCGGCATCAACGAGAGCTTCACCGTTCGCAAGATCTCCTACGGCGAAGGCGTCGAGCGCGTGTTCCCGATCTACTCGCCGAACGTGGATTCGATCAAGCTCGTGCGCCGCGGCAAGGTTCGCCGTGCCAAGCTGTATTATCTGCGCGGCCTTCGCGGCAAGTCGGCTCGTATCGTCGAGAAGAAGACCGACCGCGCGGCTGCTGCCGCCAAGTAATTCGCAGATCTGCGGCGCATCAGCGACCGTCAGTTCGGAAAAACGCGGCGGTCACGCCGCGTTTTTTTATGGCTGTGCCCGAGCCTGCAACCGCGCAACAGGTTGATTGTTTCGGAGCGCGGCTTTGTGATAAAAAGTGGAATGGTTCCAGACAATCTCAGGATTGGTTGTGAGTTTCCGCGGCGGATCGTGCTCGACGATCGCCGCCGTTTGCCGTGGCGGTTCTTCGGACGCTTCACGGCCTCGATTGCGGCAGGGCTCATTCCCGCCTCGCTTTGACGGCCATCGCCGCCGCCACATCCGGACCGCACGATCCCTCGCGCGTTTTAGCTCAACTCCCTGATTTCAAGGCTCGACATGTCCTCACCCACCACGCTCTACGACAAGATCTGGAACGACCACCTGGTCGACGAACAGCCCGACGGCACCTGCCTGCTCTACATCGACCGTCACCTCGTTCACGAAGTGACCTCGCCGCAGGCCTTCGAGGGGCTGCGCACCTCCGGCCGCAAGGTCCGCGCGCCGCAGAAGACGCTGGCCGTGGTCGACCACAACGTGCCGACCTCGGACCGCTCGCTGCCCAACCCGGACCCCGAAAGCGCCGAGCAGATCGCCACGCTCGCCGAGAACGCCCGCGAATTCGGCATCGAATACTACAACGAGTTCGACAAGCGTCAGGGCATCGTCCACATCATCGGCCCCGAGCAGGGCTTCACCCTGCCCGGCACCACCATCGTCTGCGGTGACAGCCACACCTCGACGCACGGCGCATTCGGCGCGCTGGCGCACGGCATCGGCACCTCGGAAGTCGAGCACGTGCTCGCGACCCAGACGCTGATCCAGAAGAAGGCCAAGAACATGCGCGTGACCGTGGACGGCAAGCTGCCGGACGGCGTCACCGCGAAGGACATCATCCTCGCGATCATCGGCGAGATCGGCACCGCCGGCGGCACCGGCCACGTCATCGAGTTCGCGGGCGAAGCGATTCGCGCGCTGTCGATGGAAGGCCGAATGACCGTCTGCAACATGACGATCGAGGGCGGAGCTCGCGCCGGTCTCATCGCCCCCGACGAGAAGGCCTACGAATTCCTCAAGGGCCGCCCGATGGCGCCGAAGGGCGAGGCCTGGGACGCGGCGATGCGCTACTGGCAGACGCTGCGGACCGATGAGGGCGCGTTCTTCGACAGCGAGATCCGCCTCGATGCCGCGGCGCTGCCGCCGATCGTCACCTGGGGCACCTCGCCCGAGGACGTCGTGTCGGTGACCGGCCTCGTGCCCGACCCGGCCAAGATCGTCGACGAGGCCAAGCGCCTCTCCAAGCAGCGCGCGCTCGACTACATGGGCCTGACCGCGGGCACCAAGATTACCGACATCAAGCTCGACCGCGTCTTCATCGGCTCGTGCACCAACGGCCGCATCGAAGACCTGCGCGCCGCCGCGAAGGTCGTCGAAGGCCGCACCGTGAATGGCAACGTCAACGCCATGATCGTCCCGGGTTCGGGTCTGGTGAAGGAGCAGGCGGAAGCCGAAGGCCTCGACAAGATCTTCATCAAGGCGGGCTTCGACTGGCGCGAGCCGGGCTGCTCGATGTGCCTCGCGATGAACCCCGACAAGCTGCGCCCGGAAGAGCGCTGCGCCTCGACCTCGAACCGCAACTTCGAGGGCCGTCAGGGCTTCAAGGGCCGCACCCATCTGGTCTCGCCCGCCATGGCGGCGGCTGCGGCCATCGCCGGCCACTTCGTCGACATCCGCGAGTGGCGCTAAGCCATTCCCTCATGAAAAAGGCGCCCGCTCGGGCGCCTTTTTTGTTGACCGGCTTCCCTGAAAACTCAGCCGCCGACCCAGAAGCAGTTCATGCGCGGCACAACCACCGGGCCGCTCGGGCGGAACTCCTGCTCATACCAGGCTTCGCATTGCCGCCGCGCATTGGGGCTGAGCGGACGGTTGGTGCCATAGATTCGGACGCGGGGACGGGCCGGCTGAGCGGCAGCCTGGGTCGCCGCGCGCCGCTGCGCGCCCGCTTGCGCCATTGCCCTATCCGCCGTCACCAGCAGCATGGTGAGGCCCGCAGTGCCGATTGCCGTGAGAATGAGTGCTGCTCCAATTCGCATGTTTCGCCTCGATGTTGCGTCCGCGAACTTGCCGCGCGTCGTGCGGGTCAGGTTGTGGCCCGCGAAACATCCCCTCGATAAACCAAACGGCCATCTGCGAAAAGGCAGGCGCCGGACTAAGCTGTGGCTCGCTTTGGCGCCAGCCGCATTCCCGGCCCCGGATTCCCGTCCCCGGCAATGCCGGCAAGGCTTGACCGGACCCGGCTGCCGCGTCATAGCATGGACCATCATCCGTGGCCTTCGCCAGTGAAAAGGCCGCGTGACACAGACGGATAGGCCGCGACCGGAACCCGAGGGGCTGACGGCGGCCGCGGGGGTCGACGAGGATAGTATGGAAAAATTCACCAAGCTCGAAGGCGTCGCTGCGCCGCTGAAGATCATCAATGTCGACACCGACATGATCATCCCGAAACAGTACCTAAAGACGATCCGGCGCACCGGCCTCGGCAAGGGCCTGTTCTCCGAGCAGCGCTACAAGGACGACGGCAGCGAGAATCCCGAATTCGTCCTCAACAAGCCGGCCTATCGCAGCGCCAAGATCCTGATCGCAGGCGACAATTTTGGCTGCGGCTCGAGCCGCGAGCACGCGCCGTGGGCACTGCTCGACTTCGGCATCCGCTGCGTGATCTCGACCTCGTTCGGCGACATCTTTTACAACAACTGCTTCAAGAACGGCATCTTGCCGATACGCGTCTCGCAGGAACAGCTCGACAAGCTGTTCGACGACGCCGACCGTGGCGCCAACGCGACGCTTTCCATCGACCTCGAAGCGCAGGAAATCCGCGGGCCGGACGGCGGCGTGATCTCCTTCGAGATCGATGCGTTCCGCAAGCACTGCCTGATCAACGGCCTCGACGATATCGGCCTGACAATGGAAAAGGCCCCGTCGATCGCCACCTATGAGACCAAGACGTCCGCTGAGCGCCCGTGGCTGTAAGCGGATCAACGCACTGAAAATGAAAATGGCCGGGCTTGCCCCGGCCATTTTTGTTTGGTGCAAGCGTTTCAATTATGCGCGGCGATCGCATCCGCGATATCGAGGGTGCGCCGGGCGATCTCGGCATGGAGCCGCTCCACCATCCGCCCGTCGAGCTGGATCGCGCCGCGATTGGCGTTTTCCGGCAACGCGAACGCCTCGACGATCCTGCGGGCCTGCGCGACCTCGTCCGCCGGCGGCGTGAAGGCAGCGTTGCAGGCCTCGATCTGGCTGGGATGGATCAGCGTCTTGCCGTCAAAACCCATGTCGCGGCTTTGCGCGCACTCCTCGGCAAGGCCTGCTGCATCCGCGATATCGCCGTAAGGGCCGTCGAGGATCTCGAGGCCATGGGCGCGCGCCGCCAGAATGCACTGCATATAGGCCGGCAGCATCGTCGCCCGCCCCGGCACCATGCGGATACGGGTCTCGCGGGCAATGTCGTTCGGCCCCATCGCAAAGCCGGCAAGGCGCATCGCCGGATCGTGCGCCTGCGCGGCAATCTGCTCGACGCGCAAAATCGCAAAAGCAGTCTCGATCATCGCCCAGACCCGCAGCTCCGGAGCGGCCTCAAACACCTGCAGCTGCTTGGCGACCGTCGCGAGATCGGCGGGGCTGGAAATCTTGGGCACCAGCACGCCGTCAGGGCGGGCCGCCGCGACCATCGCCAGGTCGTCGACCCACCACGGCGTATCGAGGGCGTTGATCCGGACCCAGACCTCGCGCCGGCCGAAACTCCGCGCCGACACCGCGGCGGCGATCTGCTCGCGCGCCAGCGCCTTGGCGTCGGGGGCGACCGCATCCTCGAGGTCGAGAATGAGGCCGTCGGGGGCAAGATTTTTGGCCTTTTCCAGCGCCCTGGCATTGGAACCCGGCATGTAGAGAAGGCTGCGGCGGGGGCGGTGCATCATCGGCGTCTCCTGAGAAAAATCTTCATCCTGCTCGGGCGGCGGCGCCATCCGCCATGGCGCCCGGTCCCCAGCTTTGCATCTTGCGCATGGCGTAACACCCAATTTCCTGTTTCAAAAGGGTTGTTCAGCCGTAGCCGCTATGGTTGATGAGGGGCGCAATTTCAAAAGTGGCACCCATGCTCCGTTTTCCAGCTCAGTTGTTATCGGGCTATCGGTCCTTTGCAACGCATCGTCTGCCGACCGAACAAACCCGCTACCGTGAACTTTCAGAACACGGCCAGAAGCCGAAGATCATGGTGATTGGCTGCTGCGACTCGCGCGTCGCACCGGAGACGATCTTCGACGTCGGCCCGGGCGAGCTGTTCGTCGTGCGCAACGTCGCCAATCTCGTGCCGCCCTACGCGCCGGACGGCGAAGCGCACGGCGTCTCCGCCGCGCTGGAATTCGCCGTGCAGGTGCTGAAGGTCGAGCACATCGTCGTGATGGGTCACGCCCAGTGCGGCGGCGTCAAGGCGCTCGTCGAGGACAACGAGCCGCTGTCGCCCGGCGATTTCATCGGCCGCTGGATGTCGCTGATCGAGCCGGATCCGGAAAAGCTCAAGCCGCGCGCCAACGAGACCAAGGAGATGCTGATCTCGCGCATCGAGAGGGCCGTGGTCCGGCGCAGTCTCAGCAACCTTTTGACCTTCCCCTGCATCCGCATCCAGAGCGACCGCAAGAAGATCACCCTGCACGGCGCGTTCTTCGGCGTCGCGACGGGCGCGCTGTCGATCCTCGACAACGAGAGCGGCGAATTCGTCGACGTGAAATCGGCCGCCGACATCGTCAGCCTCTGACGCGCGCGATCAGGCGGCGAGATCCGCCACCACTGCATCAAGCAACGGAAAGCCGCTTTGCGTCACGCGCAGGCGGCCGTCGGCATCAATGGTGATCGCGCCTTCATCGCACAGCGAGGCGATCCGCGCCGGATCGAGTTCGCGCCCCGAGAGGGCTGCGTAACGCCGCGGATCGATCCCTTCGGTGAGCCGCAGCCCCATCAGAAGATATTCGTCGGCGCGCTCTTCCGAGTTCAAAATTTCATCGACGGTCATGCCGTGACCGAGCGCCTCGACGCGCATCAACCAGACCTCCGGGCGTTTCTCGGTCGCGGTCGCATGGCGCGCGCCGTCGATGTCGAGGCGGCCATGGGCGCCGGGACCGATGCCGGCATATTCGTCGCCGCGCCAGTACACGAGATTGTGCCGGCTCTCGGCGCCGGGGCGCGCATGGTTGGAAATCTCGTAGGCCGGCAGGCCGAGTTCGCCGCAGACCGCCTGCGTGAGGTCGTACAGCTCGCGCGCCACATTCTCGTCCGGCGTCTTGAGTTTGCCCGCCGCGTGCAGACCGTAGAACGGCGTGCCTTCCTCGATGGTGAGCTGATAGAGCGACAGATGCTCGGCCGCTTCGCTGACGGCGCGGCGCAATTCCGCCTCCCACATCGCCGGCGTCTGGTCGGGCCGCGCATAGATCAGATCGAACGAATAGCGTTCAAAGCTGCTGCGCGCGATCGCCACCGCATCGAGCGCCTCGCGCGCGCTGTGGAGCCGCCCGAGCATTTTGAGCGAGGCATCGTCCAGCGCCTGCACGCCGAGCGAGACGCGGTTGACGCCGGCGGTGCGATAACCGCGAAAGCGCGTGGCCTCGACGCTGGTCGGGTTGGCCTCAAGAGTGACTTCGACATTGGACGACACCGACCAGTGCCGCGCCACCGCGTCGAGGATGCCGGCGACGGTTTTCGGCTGCATCAGCGACGGCGTGCCGCCGCCGAGGAAAATCGACGACACCTCGCGGCCCGGTGTCCGCGCCGCCGTCGCCTCGATCTCCCGTTCAAAGGCCCGTACATAGCGATCCTCGTCGATCGCGGTGTGGCGGACATGGCTGTTGAAGTCGCAATAAGGGCATTTCGACAGGCAGAAGGGCCAGTGGACATAGACGCCGAAGGCAGCTTTGTCAGCTTGGCTCAAGGCACATCTCCGCCAGTTTCACGAATGCGCGGGCGCGATGCGACAGCCCCATGCCGAGCGGGGGCAGCCCGTGCTTTTCCACGCTGGTCATCTCGCCGAACGTCCGCCCGTGCCCCTCCGGCAGAAACGCCGGATCATAGCCGAAGCCCGCGGCGCCGCGCGGCGGCCAGACGAGGGTGCCCTCGACCCGCGCCTCGACCTCCTCGCGGTGGCCGTCGGGCCATGCCACGCACAGTGCGGACACGAACTGCGCGCCGCGCTCTGCGGGCTCGGTCGCGCCGCGCTCCTGCAGCAGCCGCTCGATCTGCGCCATCGCCGCGGCAAAGTCCTTCGACGGTCCGGCCCAGCGGGCCGAATGGATTCCCGGCTGGCCGCCGAGCGCATCGACCGCCAGCCCCGAATCATCGGCGAAGGCGGGAAGGCCCGCCACATTCGCCGCCGCCACCGCCTTGATCCGGGCGTTTTCCATGAAGGTTGTGCCGGTCTCCTCCGGCTCGCCGAGGTTCAGCTCGCCGGCCGAGATCGCGTCGATGCCGTAGGGCGCCAGCAGCTCGCGCATTTCCGCGAGCTTGCCCGGATTGTGAGTGGCGATCACAAGGCGTCCAGTGATTCGGCGATGCATCGTTCAATCCTATGTCAGGCGCGGCCGGCGCAAAACAGCAAGGCCGGTCAGGCCAGCGCCAGTTTCTGCAAATCGACGAGCCGGGCGACGCCCTTGCGCGCCAGCTCCATCAGCGCCAGAAACTCGTCCTGGGTGAAGGGCGTCTTCTCGGCTGTGCCCTGCACCTCGATGATGCGGCCATCGCCGGTCATCACGAAGTTGGCGTCGGTCTCGGCCTCGGAATCCTCGGCATAGTCGAGATCGAGTACGGGGGTTCCGTTGTAGATACCGCACGACACGGCCGCGACGTTGTCGCGGAACACCTTGGTGTTCTTGAGCATGTTGCGGCTCTGCATCCAGTTGACGCAGTCGGCCAGCGCCACCCAGGCGCCGGTGATCGAGGCGGTGCGGGTGCCGCCGTCGGCCTGAATGACATCGCAATCGACCGTGATCTGGCGTTCGCCGAGCGCTTCGAGATCAAGGGTTGCGCGCAGCGAGCGGCCGATCAGGCGCTGGATTTCCACCGTGCGGCCCGTCTGCTTGCCGGCGGAAGCCTCGCGCCGGGTGCGCTCATGGGTGGCGCGGGGCAGCATGCCGTATTCGGCGGTGATCCATCCGCGGCCCTGCCCCTTGAGCCAGGGCGGCAGCCGGTCTTCCAGCGTTGCAGTAACGAGGACATGGGTGTCGCCGAACTTCACCAAGCAGGAGCCCTCGGCATATTTGACCACGCCGCGCTCAAGCGAAATGGGACGCAACTCATCGGGTGCACGGCGGCTGGGCCGCATGGAAAACCTCCGGATCATCGAGAATATGGGGCTGCTTTTAGAACATCGGCCCTCAAAGGGGAAACGCTTTCGCCCCGCTTGCGCTGTCTCGCGCGGAGCCCCCTTGCAACAGGATGCTTGAAACAACCGCGCCAGATGGTCAAATGAGAACCACAACTGCAGATCAGATCAAGCAAGGTCGGCCCCCCTGTCGGGCCGCGCCCGTGGTGATCGATGCACAGGGAGCATGAACCTTGCCGCAGCACGATTCGCCTGGCCTGATTGCCCCGCATGGCGGGCTTGCCCAGCTCAACGAGCGCTCGCGCGACATTTTTCGGCAAATCGTCGAAAATTATCTCGCCACCGGCGAGCCGGTCGGCTCCCGCAACATCTCGCGTCTGATCTCGGTTCCGCTGTCGCCGGCATCGGTGCGCAACGTGATGTCGGACCTGGAACAGCTGGGCCTGATCTACGCCCCGCACACGTCCGCCGGGCGGCTACCGACCGAAATCGGCTTGCGCTTCTTCGTCGACGCTCTGATGCAGGTCAGCGACATCTCCGAGCAGGAACGCCAGTCGATCGAGGCCCAGCTTGCCGCCGTCGGCAAAGCGGAAACCGTGGAGGCGGCGCTCAGCGAGGCGCTGACGCGGCTATCCGGCCTTAGCCGCGCCGCCGCCGTGGTGCTGACCGCCAAGGCCAATGTCCGCCTCAAGCACATCGAGTTCGTCCGGCTGGAACCCGGCCGGGCGCTGGTCGTCCTCGTCGCCGAAGACGGCCAGGTCGAAAACCGCGTGCTGCAACTGCCGGCCGGCGTGCCGACCTCCGCGCTGAACGAGGCCTCGAACTTCCTCAATGCGCATATCCGTGGCCGCACCCTCGCCGAGGTCCGCTCCGAGATCGAGCAGGCGATGCAGGAGAGCCGCGCCGAACTCGACCAGCTCACGCAAAAGGTGATCTCCGCCGGGCTCGCCGGCTGGTCCGGCGGCGACACCGACGACCGCCAGTTGATCGTGCGCGGCCAGGCGAACCTCCTTGAGGACCTCCACGCGATGGAGGATCTCGAGCGGGTGCGGCTATTGTTCGACGATCTCGAGGCCAAGCGCGGCGTCATCGACCTCCTCGGCCGCGCGGAGCGCGCCGACGGCGTGCGGATTTTCATCGGCTCCGAGAACAAGCTGTTTTCGCTGTCAGGCTCCTCGACGATCATCGCGCCCTATCGCGACGGTGCGGGCCATATCGTCGGCGTTCTCGGCGTCATCGGGCCGACGCGTCTCAATTATGCGCGGGTGATTCCGATGGTCGATTACACCGCGCGCGTCGTCAGCCAGATGCTCGGAGCCTGACACCGACCGCGCGGCGCGGCCCGCGTTCCGCTTGATTTTCCGCGCTGGAGCCATGATATCCGCTCCAGAACGCTCCAATGAACCAAGGTAGCACGATGACCGATCCCAACGGGCCCAACGAACTTCCCGACGCACAGGACAATGAGCCCAAAGTTTCAAAGCCTTATGTCATGCCGGACGACGAGGTGATCGACACCTCGCCCGATCTGGCGAAGGAACTGGCCGAGGCGAAGGACCGGATGCTGCGCACGCTGGCCGAGATGGAGAACCTGCGCAAGCGCACCGCGCGCGAAGTCGCGGATGCGCGCAGCTATGGCATCGCCGCCTTCGCCCGTGACGTGCTCGATATTGCGGACAACCTGCAGCGCGCCCTTGACGCCGTTCCGGCAGAAGCCCGCGCGGCGGCCGAGCCGGGCCTTGTGGCGCTGATGGAAGGCGTCGAGCTGACCGAGCGCGCCCTGCATCAGGCGCTCGAAAAGAACGGCGTGAGAAAGTTCGACCCGCAGGGCGAACGCTTCGACCCCAACGTGCAGCAGGCGATGTTTGAAGTTCCGGACCCCTCGGTTCCGGCCGGAACCGTCGTCCAGGTCATTCAGGCCGGCTATATGATCGGCGACCGGGTGCTGCGCCCGGCGATGGTCGGCGTCTCCAAGGGCGGTCCAAAGCCGGCCCCGGCGGCGACCGAGTAATTTTGCCAATTCGATGAAATCAAACGCGCCGGGCCAGACTGGCCCGGCGCTTTTTTTGTCCGCCGCCGTCAGCCGGCGGCGAGATTCGTGGACAGAATGCGGACGACGCCGGCGGCAGCCATGGCGTCCGAGGCCTTGGCGAGGGAGCCGTTGGTGTCGATCGCTCGGCTCGCATCCTCGATGACGTAGGCTTCGAACCCCGCCGTGCGCGCATCGAGCGCGGTCCACGCCACGCAAAAATCGGTCGCGAGCCCGGCGACGAAGACGCGGCTGAGGCCGCGCGCCCGCAGATAGCCGGCAAGTCCGGTGGTGGTTTTGCGGTCGGCTTCAATGAATGCCGAATAGCTGTCGACGTCGTGATGAAAGCCCTTGCGGATGACGAGCTGGGCATGCGGGATCGCAAGATCTTTCGCCAGCGCAGCGTCGTCGGTGCCCTGCACGCAGTGATCGGGCCACAGCACCTGTGGCCCATAAGGCAGATCAATCACCTCGAACGGCTGCCTGCCGCCATGGCTGGAGGCGAAGGAGACGTGGCCGGGGGTGTGCCAGTCCTGCGTCACCACGACATTGGCGAACTGCCCAGCGATGCGGTTGATCACCGGGATCACCGCATCGGCTCCGGCAATCCCGAGATTGCCGCCGGGCAGAAAGCCGTTCTGCACGTCAACCACGATCAGCACCGATGCCGGATCGATCAATACCGTCGCTGCGCCCGCTTTCTCGCTCACCGCTCAACTCCCCTGGTTGCGACAAACCCTTCCGGGCCGGGCGAGCCCGGTCGGATCGACGAAAAACAGAAATCAGAAAACCCCCGATCAGCGGGGGGAAATGCCATCGCGCACGGCGCGGAAGCGTGGAAAGGCCTTGGGCCATTCGTCCTGCGAGGAGGAGCCGACAATCCGCAGCGCGGTGCTCGTGCCGCCAAAGCGCAGCCACTGCACGACCGTCACCGGCGTATTGTTCTTGCCGCTCACGGCGTTGATCCGCGTCTCATAGCCCGGCGCGCCGTCGATCCGCATCGGCTCGGACATTGTGATGCGCGCCTCGCGCAGCCCCGGAATCGTCCCGGCCATCTGCTGGGCGAAGCGGCCCCGGTCGTCGGGCTGCGCCGGTACGGAGGCGACAAGGCCGACCACCATGAAGGGCGAGGTATCGATGCCGCCGCTGCCGTCGTCGTCGGCCAGCAAGATGACGGCGCCCGGCGCGAGCGTGCGGACATGCTTGAAGTCGGCGATGTCATTCAGCTTGAACGGCAGGAGGCCAAGCTGCTCCTGAACCGGCACGTCCTTGCGCAGCTCGGCGGAGGCGAACAGCTTTCGGACCACCTCGTCGGAAAACGTCTTGCTGTCCGCCGGCACCTGCATCGCGACATAGCCGGAGAACTGATCGCCGCGCAAAATCATCGAGTAGCGCCGTACCACCGTTGCACCGTCCTGCCCGGTCTCGGAGGTAAAGAATGCCGGCCCGGCTTCGGTCTGAAAACTTTGCGGCTTCACACCCACAGGTCCCGGCCGCTCGGCCTTCACCGCGGCCTCGACCTCGCCGAAGGCCTCGGCGGGCAGTTCGGTGATCACCACGCGAACCGCATCGTCCTCCGCCGAAAATCCCGGAAAATTCTTTGCTGGCTCCAGCCCTTCTACCGGGGCGAGGCCGACGCGCGCCCCCGGCGGGAACACCTTGTCCGCTGCATGAGCCGGCGCGACGATGGCGGCGAATACGCCAAACGCCGTCGCGAAACCGATGAAAAATCCGGGGAATATGCGCTTCATATCTCGATTATTCGCGTTGCAATGAGGCCGTTCGATGATTCGCGGCTGGAAATAATGCTACGCCAGCCCTTCTCCGCGCTCCAGCTTCATGCCGAATCGCCCCTGCCATTCGCCAGAATCGATGGTTAACAGAGCGAAACTTCGAGCCGGACGGCGCCAAACCTTTTCGCCGGCTTTGCTGCTCGCAGTCCTTGCAGGCATCGCCCCCCCTCCTATATGAGGCACAGCGTCGCAATAACGCGCGTTTCTCACCGAGTTTGGGGGTTTGGCCAACGGCGCCATCTGGGCCCGCCAACCTGCCGCAGAAGAGAGGTAAAGGACCATGGCAAAGGTCATCGGGATCGATCTGGGCACTACCAATTCGTGCGTTGCCGTCATGGATGGCAAGACGGCGAAAGTCATTGAGAACTCCGAAGGTACGCGCACCACGCCTTCGATCGTCGCTTTCACCGATGACGGCGAGCGTCTTGTTGGCCAGCCGGCCAAGCGTCAGGCCGTGACCAATCCTGAAAAGACCTTCTTCGCGGTCAAGCGCCTGATCGGCCGTCGCTACGACGACCCGATGGTCGAGAAGGACAAGGGCCTCGTCCCCTACAAGATTGCCAAGGCCAGCAACGGCGACGCCTGGGTCGAAGCCGACGGCAAGACCTATTCGCCCTCGCAGATCTCCGGCTTCATCCTGCAAAAGATGAAGGAGACCGCCGAGGCGCATCTCGGCCACAAGGTCGAGCAGGCCGTCATCACCGTGCCCGCCTATTTCAACGACGCCCAGCGTCAGGCCACCAAGGACGCCGGCAAGATCGCCGGCCTCGAAGTGCTGCGCATCATCAACGAGCCGACTGCGGCGGCGCTCGCCTATGGCCTCGACAAATCGAAGACCGGCACGATCGCAGTCTACGACCTCGGCGGCGGCACCTTCGACGTCTCGATCCTGGAAATCGGCGACGGCGTGTTCGAGGTGAAGTCGACCAACGGCGACACCTTCCTCGGCGGCGAAGACTTCGACATGCGTCTCGTCGGCTACCTCGCCGACGAATTCCAGAAGGAGCAGGGCATCGACCTGCGCAACGACAAGCTGGCGCTGCAGCGGCTCAAGGAAGCCGCCGAAAAGGCCAAGATCGAATTGTCGTCGACGACGCAGACCGAGATCAACCTGCCGTTCATCACCGCGGATGCGACCGGCCCGAAGCACCTGACGATGAAGCTGACGCGCGCCAAGTTCGAGGCGCTGGTCAACGACTTCATCGAGCGCACCATCGAGCCGTGCCGCAAGGCGCTGCAGGACGCCGGCCTGTCGGCGGCCGAAGTCAGTGAAGTCGTTCTGGTCGGCGGCATGACCCGCATGCCGAAGATCCAGGAAGTCGTGAAGCAGTTCTTCGGCAAGGAGCCGCACAAGGGCGTCAACCCCGACGAGGTGGTGGCAATCGGCGCGGCCGTTCAGGCCGGCGTGCTGCAGGGCGACGTCAAGGACGTCCTCCTGCTCGACGTGACCCCGCTGTCGCTCGGCATCGAGACCCTGGGCGGCGTGTTCACCCGCATCATCGACCGCAACACCACGATCCCGACCAAGAAGAGCCAGGTGTTCTCGACCGCCGAGGACAACCAGAACGCGGTGACCATCCGCGTGTTCCAGGGCGAGCGCGAGATGGCGGCCGACAACAAGATGCTCGGCCAGTTCGACCTGGTCGGCATTCCGCCGGCGCCGCGTGGCGTGCCGCAGATCGAGGTCACCTTCGACATCGACGCCAACGGCATCGTCAACGTGTCGGCGAAGGACAAGGCGACCGCCAAGGAGCAGCAGATCCGCATCCAGGCGTCGGGCGGCCTCAGCGAGGCCGACATCGAGCGCATGGTGAAGGACGCCGAGGCGCACGCCGAGGAAGACAAGAAGCGCAAGGCCGAGGTCGAGGCCAAGAACCACGCGGAAGCGCTGGTTCACGCGACCGAGAAGGCGCTTGCCGAGCACGGCTCCAAGGTCGGCGAGAGCGATCGGCGTGCGATCGAGAACGCGATGGCGGATCTCAAGGAAGCCCTCAAGGGCAACGATGCCAGTGCGATCTCGGCCAAGAGCAATGCGCTGGCGCAGGCTTCGATGAAGCTCGGCGAGGCGATGTACAAGCAGTCGCAGGAAGGCAGCGCCGCGGCGGGGGATGCCGCCGGCGATGGAGCGGGCAAGAAGGAAGACGTGGTCGACGCGGAGTTCACCGAAGTCGACGACGACAAGAAGAACAAGAA
>DATMRW010000015.1:0-10158 GCA_035565775.1 Xanthobacteraceae bacterium
GGCCAGCAGGGGTCGAGCCTGGTCATCACCGTCGATTGCGGTGCCATGGCGCATGAGGCGCTGGCCGCCGCCCACGCCGCCGGCATCGATGTGATCGTGGTGGACCACCACAAGTGTTCGGCGGAGCTTCCCCGTGCCTTCGCCCTGGTCAATCCGAACCGGCTGGACGAGAGCGCGGAAGCGGCCGCCCATGGGCACCTCGCGGCGGTGGGCGTGGCCTTCCTGCTGGCGGTGGCGGTGGTGCGCACGCTGCGCCGGCGCGGCTTCTTCGAAACGCGGGCCGAGCCCGATCTGATGGCGCTGCTCGATCTGGTGGCCCTGGGCACCGTGGCCGATGTCGCCGCGATTCGCGGGCTCAACCGCGCTTTCGTCGCCCAGGGGCTCAAGGTCATGGCCCGGCGCGCCAATACCGGAATCGCCGCGCTGATCGACGCCAGCCGGCTGTCCCGCCCGCCGAGCTGCAGCGATTGCGGCTTCGCCCTGGGTCCGCGAATCAACGCCGGCGGCCGCGTGGGCGAAGCGACGCTGGGCGTCCGCCTGCTGACCACCGAGGACCCGGACGAGGCGCGCGCGATCGCCCAGCAGCTCTCCCAGCTCAATGACGAGCGCCGCGCGATCGAAGCCGCGGTGCAGGAAGCGGCGGAGGAACAGCTCGCCGCCCAGCACAATCGCGCGGTGCTGACGCTGGCCGGCAGGGGCTGGCACCCGGGCGTGATCGGCATCGTCGCCGGCCGGATCAAGGAAAAGGCCGGAAAACCCGCCGTGGTGATCGCGCTCGACGACGAGACGGGACAGGGCAAGGGTTCGGGGCGCTCGATCGCCGGGGTGGATCTGGGGGCGGCGATCATCGCCGCGCGCGACAGCGGCCTGCTGGTGGCCGGCGGCGGCCATGCGATGGCGGCCGGGCTCACCGTGGCGGCGGACAGGATCGACGCATTGGCGGAATGGCTGGACGCGCGGCTGGCCGGCGCGGTCGCCGCCGCCTCGGCGGAGCGGACCACGCTGCTCGACCTGTCGGTCACCCCGCGCGGCCTGACACCCGATCTGGTGGAAACGCTGGACAGCGCCGGCCCGTTCGGCGTCGGCTGGCCCGGCCCGCGCGTGGCGGTGGGGCCGGTGCACCTGATCAAGGCCGATGTGGTCGGCAATGCCCACCTGCGGCTGGTCGCCGGCGGGCAGGACGGGGCGTCATTCAAGGCGATCGGCTTCCGCATGGCCGAGAGCGAATGGGGCCAGGCGCTGCTCCACGGCGCGCGCGGGCGGCGCCTGTGGCTGGCCGGCCGCGCGAAGATCGACGACTGGGGCAGCCGCCCCCAGGCCGAGCTCCATCTGGAGGATGCGGCCTGGGCGGATTGATGCCGCGCTGCGTGGGGCTTGACCGCACCCCCGCCCCCAACTAAGTGCGCCGCTCGCCTTCGGGCGTGGCCCCATCGTCTAGCGGTTAGGACGCGGCCCTTTCACGGCTGAAACACGGGTTCGAGTCCCGTTGGGGTCACCACCGAAGGTGACCGGAATCTGGAAAGACCGGCCCCTTCGTCTAGCGGTTAGGACGCGGCCCTCTCACGGCTGAAACACGGGTTCGAGTCCCGTAGGGGTCACCAAAATCCTCTCCCGGAGGGTTCCAGAAGATGCCACAAGTGGCTGATTTCTGCGGGTTTTTCGTGGTATAATGTATCCTATACGGAGCGGCTTCGTGCCACCGGATACCACCATGTTGATAGTATATCTGATGGTAGCGCGGCCCTCCCCCGCAAGGCGGAACCGCGCACCGAGCGCCCCAAACCCGAAAAACCTCACCGCGAGCCCGAGCGCGAGGAGCGTCCGTACTCGGCGAATGGACGGCCCTGTCCCGAGCTTCCTCGGCCTGTCGGCGCTCTGACTCACACGCGCGGCACAAGCCGGCCCGCCTAAAAGCCAGCCCGACCTCCGGCCTCCAAACCCAACCCTCGTCATTGCGAGGAGCGTAGCGACGGAAGCGAAGCTGGCCAAAGGCCAACCAATCCAGGGCGTCAGCACAATACGCCCTGGATTGCTTCGCTACGCTCGCAATGACGAAGAGGTTGGGGCCCGGACGGGCTAGCCCGACAGACATTGCTCGCCGTTGACGCCACCCCATTTCCGGCTTGGCTCCTCGGTAGTCTCATTTTTGGCCCAAACAATCCTGCCGGACGGTTGGCACTCGGATACGCAGGTCGCGACGATCGCGCTGATCCGGGCGATCGGTGGCCGCTGGAACGCGCCCGCCGCATCGGGCGAACCTCGATGAGCGGGTGCACCGCCCCATTGCTACTCAAAATCGCGGCAAATATAAATTTGCGCCTGAACCGTGGAAGCCAAGCGGGCCGATAAGCGTTTCCATCAATCGAAGATGCAAAGGATAGGGCCATGGACCTGAATATCCTCGCAATGGCGGCTGCGGCGCTGGTTCTGCTGCCGGCGGCAAGCCAGGCCGAGTCGGCGGGGGCTGAGCCCGAAGTGCTTGGCACCTGGATCAATCCGCATCGCACGGTGAAAGTTGCGACCAGCTATTGCGCCGGCGGCCTGTGCGGCTCGATCGTCTGGGCCGCGCCCGAGGCTCAGGCCGACGCACGCGACAGCGGCGTCGCCGATCTAATCGGCACGAAGCTGCTGCGCGACTATCGCGCGACGGGTCCTGGGCGATACGAGGGAACGGTCTATGTGCCGGACATGGGGCGTACATTTCATTCGAAGATCGAGCAGATCGATGCGAACAGCCTCAAGATCAGTGGCTGCATTATTGGTGGGCTTATCTGCAAGTCGCAGCGATGGCGCCGCGTCTGAGCGCGAAAAAGGTAGATGCGCCGTGGAGCGCTTCGTCCATCGCCATCGCCGACCGATCGAGACACTCGCACCAGTCCTTGGTGGCCGGGGGAGCGCCTCGTCATCCAGGCAGCTTGTGCTCGCGGCATGAGCGTGGAGAGGCCCGTCTTCTATGACGCCAGCGGTCAGCGTGATCGCTGGTCGGTCCGGGGTTTCTATGCGCTCGTGATCCTCGTCGTCATCGCGTCGCTCGCCTTCGCCGCGACCGTGGTCGACGTGCCGGTTCCTCGCCCGCTCGAACTGACGATGGAACATCCCACGCCGCGGCCTCTCAAGCAGCAGATCAACCACCTGCGGCATCGCGTGGCCGCCTGGCTTCCCTCGGGCGGCGCATCGACCAGGAGCGATCCGATCACGGTCGGCTTTTACGTGCCCTGGGACGATGCCAGCCGAGCCTCGCTCGCCCGGCACATCGGTCAGCTCGACTGGGTCGTACCCAGCCTTTACGCGGTAAATGGCCCGCAACATGTCTTCACGGTGAGGCCCGACGCGAACTTCGGCGCGATCCTGGCGGCGACGCCGCGCAAACCCAAGGTGATGCCGATGGTGCAGAATGCCATCGAGGATACCTGGGACGGAGCGGGCGTCACGGCCCTGCTGCGCGATCCGAGCGCACGCGGCCGGTTCCTCGACCAGCTGTCGCAAGCATTGGCGGAGCATAGGGCGGACGGCCTCGTCTTCGATTTCGAAGCGCTGCCCGCTTCGGCCCAGGCCGATTACCGCCGGTTTCTTGGTGAAGCGCGGGCGCGGTTCGCGAAGCGGGGCTGGCAGATCGCCGTTACGGTTCCGGTCGATGATCGGGCCTGGGATCTCAAGGCATACGCCGCGATCGCGGACCATCTGATCCTCATGGCCTACGACCAGCACTATCCGGGCGGGGAGGCAGGCCCCATCGCCGCGCAGCCCTGGTTCGTCGCCCAGCTCGACGCCGCGATCGGCCGGGTGCCGGCGGGCAAGGCGATCGTCGCCGTCGGCAATTACGCTTATGACTGGAGCGCCACGGGTCAGGCCAAAGATCTCTCGGTGGAAGAAGCCTGGCTTACGGCCCATGACAGCGAGGCGCCGATCACCTTCGATTCCGACAGTGGCAACCCGACATTCCGCTACGAAGATGGCGGGAGGACGCATACCGTCTGGATGCTCGACGCTGCGACTGCGTGGAACCAGATCCGCGCGGCGCGGCAGAAGGGAGCCGCCGGGATTGCATTATGGCGGCTCGGTTCGGAGGATGCCGGCTTCTGGAAGGTGCTCGACGCGACGGACCGCGCGGCGACGAACCCACCGCTCCCGGACATCACCGCGCTATCCGGCGTTGGCAACGTCGACGTGGAGGGAAGCGGCGAAATCCTGCGCATTGCCGACGTGCCGACCCAGGGAAAGCGCAGCCTCCGCCTCGATGCGCGCCATCTCGTGGTCGATGAAATCTTCAACAGGCTGCCCACGCCTTTCGTCGTGCAGCGCACCGGCTACATTCCCAAGACGGTGGCACTGACGTTCGACGACGGGCCCGATCCTAGCTGGACGCCGCGCATTCTGGATGTCCTGAAGTCACGCAAGGTCCCAGCCACGTTTTTCATGATCGGCGAGAACGCGGTCCAGCACCCGCTGCTCGTGCGCCGCGTGGCGGACGAAGGCAATGAAATCGGCAGCCACACCTTCACCCACCCCAACCTCGCCAACGTTTCGGCCAAGGGCACCCGGCTCGAGTTGAATTCGACGCAGCGCGTCCTCGAAGCCTATACCGGGCGATCGGTGCGGCTGTTCCGCGCGCCCTATTTCGGCGACGCCGAACCCACAACGACCGACGAACTTTTGCCCGCGCTCATCGCTCAGCGCGCCGGCTACACCAATGTCGGGCTGCACGTCGATCCCGGCGACTGGCAACGGCCTGGGATCGACGCCATCGTGCGCGCCACCATCGATCAGGTGACCAGGGGAAAGCCCGACAGTTCCGCTCAGGTGATCCTGCTCCATGACGGCGGCGGCGACCGTTCGCAAACCCTTGCGGCGCTGCCTCGGATCATCGACCGGCTCCACGCCATGGGCTATCGCTTCGTGCCGGTTTCGGCATTGGCCGGTTTGAGCCGCGATCAGGTGATGCCTCCGGTAACAGGCGCGGATCTTCTGTCCGTGCATTTCGATATCGCCTCGTTCCTCGTCGTCGCCATGCTTGGCTTCGCGCTGAAATGGATGTTCTTCGTCGCGATATTCCTCGGCCTCGCCCGCGCGCTGGTGCTCGCTGCGCTGGCGATTAGGGCGACCCGACCCAGCCATACCCCCATATCGCCGCCGCTGGCCGCCGGCCAATTCGTCTCGGTGCTGATCCCCGCGTTCAACGAGGCCACGGTGATCGAAGCCTCGGTGCGCCGGGTCCTTGCCAGCACCGGGGTGGAGGTGGAGGTTATCGTGATCGACGACGGTTCGAAGGACCGGACCAGTGCCGTCGTCAGGCGCGCTTTCTCGCGCGAACCGCGCGTGCGGCTGCTGACGCTCGAGAACGGCGGCAAGGCGCGTGCGCTGAACCTGGGCCTGGTACGGGCGCGCGGCGCCATCGTCATCGCCCTCGATGCCGACACTCAGTTCGAGCCGGACACGATCGCCCGGCTGACGCGATGGTTTGCCGACCCGGCGATCGGTGCGGTGGCCGGCAACGCCAAGGTCGGCAACCGGATCAATCTCGTCACCCGCTGGCAGGCGATCGAATATGTCACCGCGCAGAATCTGGAGCGCCGCGCGCTTGCGCAGTTCGATGCGATCATGGTGGTGCCCGGCGCGGTAGGGGCCTGGCGCAAGGCCGCGCTCGGCGACGTCGGCGGATATCCCACCGATACCCTGGCCGAAGACCAGGATCTGACGATCGCCATCCAACGGCGGGGCTGGCGGGTCACTTACGACAGCGACGCGGTGGCCTGGACCGAAGCGCCCGAAAGCTTCCGCGCGCTCGCCAGACAGCGGTTTCGCTGGGCCTATGGAACCTTGCAGTGCCTGTGGAAACACCGCGCGGTATGGAAGCAGGGCCGTCCCGCCGGCTTGGCTTACGTCGGCATGCCGCAGGCCTGGGTTTTCCAGATCGGCTTCGCGGTGATCTCGCCGCTGATCGACCTCGCTCTGGTGGTCAGCCTGGCGGGTACGATTGTGCGGGTCATGCAACATGGTTGGGCTCAGACCCAGAGCGACGTGTTGCGCATGGGGGTTTATTGGTTGATCTTCACCCTGGTCGATGTCGTGTGCGGCTGGATCGCCTATCGGCTCGAGCGGCGTGAAGGGCGCTATCCGGCTCTGCTCCTCGTCGCGCAACGGATCGTCTATCGGCAACTGATGTACGGGGCGGTCGTTCGCGCCGTAGCCAGTGCCCTGCGCGGTCCCTGGGTGGGCTGGGGCAAGCTTGAACGAACCGGCCGGGTCGAGACCCAACAGCCATGAAGGGGGACCGCCACCTGCCTTCGCGGCATAGCGGCGCTGGCCGGCTGAGGCGGGTCGCGGTGATATTGGCGGCGCTTGCGCTGCTTTTTGCCGGCTTCCTGGCCTATATCGGCTATTTTGGCGGTCCCGTGTTCGTGAACGTCGCCGCGACCGCCGCGCCGCGTCCGGCCGAACGGGGCCTCGGCGCGGTGCTGTTGTCCGGCGACATGGGCTTTCATATCGGGATGGGGCCCCGTATCGCGCGCCGATTGGCGGCGGACGGCATTCCCGTGATCGGCGTCAATTCGCTCACGTACTTCCGGACACGCAGGTCACCCGCGGAGAATGAGGCGCTGATCGAACAGGCCGTGCATCGCGCACTTGGCCAGCCCGGCGTCCGGCGCATCGTGCTGATCGGTCAATCCTTTGGCGCTGATATGCTGCATGCCGGCCTGTCGACGCTGCCGCAGGCATTGCGGGACAAGATATCGCTAGTCGTGCTGATCGTCCCTGGCGACACCATCGAATTCCGCGCCTCGCCTTCCGAGTTGTTCAGCTTCGACCCGCCCGACGCGCCTGCCATGCGGAGCGCCCGGAAGCTGGACTGGGTGCCGGTGATCTGCATCAACGGCGCGGAGGAGGAGCATAGCCTTTGCCCGTTGCTGGCCATGCCCAATGTGACGCACGTGACGCTGCCAGGCGGGCACCTGCTGCGACGGGACGTCGATGGATTGTATTCCGCGCTACGACAGGCAATCCGCGCGATGGACGGGCACCCCATTGAGCGACTGCCGCGTGGCTGAGGTCGCGGCCCAACGGCTTCGCAAACTGTGGATGCACTATCGCGCCGCGATCACCATCGGTGTCGGCCTGCTGATGATGCTTCTGGGGCTCGGGGCGCTCCATCAACTTACCCGTGAAATCCATCTGGCCGATGTTCGAAGCGCCTTTCATACCATATCGTCCTGGCAGGTGCTGGTGGCGCTGCTCCTGACAGGCACAAGCTATCTCGCGCTCACCTTCTATGATGTGCTGGCGCTGCGTATCATCGGGCGACCGCTGCCATGGCGAACCGCGGCGCTCGCATCCTTTACAAGCTACACGCTCAGTCACAATCTCGGGCTTTCGCCCATCACGGGCGGATCGGCCCGATACCGCATCTATACCGTCGCTGGACTGGACGGCCCCGATGTCGCGCGCATCATCGCGATCGCGGCAATGACGTTCTGGATGGGGGTGTTCGCGGTCGCCGGCCTGGCATTGTTGTTCAACGCGCAACCCATCGCATTAGGCACGGTTCGCTTACCTGCGGACCTCGCGCCCATAATGGGCGCCCTGGCGCTGCTGTTGATCGTTGCCGCGATTGCCGTCTGCGCGTTCGGCCCGCGCGTGCTTTCCCTGTGGGGATGGAAGGTACCGCTCCCGCGTCCATGGCAGGCATTGGCCCAGATCGGCATCGCCTGCGTTGACCTTGCCGCCGCGTCGACCGCACTGTTCGTGCTGGTGCCGGGAGCCGATCCCGCGCTGCTGCCGAACTTCGTCCTGGCTTATGCCCTGGCGATCATCGTCGCGCTGATCAGCCACGTGCCCGGCGGCATCGGCGTTTTCGAAGCGACCGTGATCGCGCTTCTGCCCGCCGACAATACCGCGCTTCTGGCTGGATTGATCGCTTATCGGGTCATTTATTACCTGTTGCCATTCGGCTGTGGCGTCACCTTGCTGGCACTGCACGAAGGTCGCCGCTGGCGCAAGCCGGCCAGGCATGCGCTCGCCGGTGCGCAAGCGCTGGGGATGGCAATCACGCCCTCGTTGATGAGTGCGGCGAGCTTTGGGGGGGGAGCGATCCTTCTCCTGTCAGGCTCGCTGCCGGCATCACACTCTCGATTGCAGCTTCTCACCGCCTTCGTGCCGCTACCCTTTGTCGAGGCCTCTCATATCGCCGCCAGCATCGCCGGCACCGGGCTGCTGCTGCTCGCGCCGGGCCTTTACCACCGGCTTGACGGCGCCTTCATCCTGACGCGCGCGCTGCTAGTGGCGGGAGGAGTGTTCTCCATCATCAAGGGGATCGACTATGAAGAAGCGCTGGTGTGCTTCGCGATCGCCGGCTTGCTGCAATGGACTCGCCCAGCCTTTTATCGCCGCACGGCGTTGACCAGCCAACCGCTGTCACCAACCTGGCTGATATGCGTTGGCACCGTGCTTGGCCTGGCGCTGTGGACTGGCTTGTTCGCCTATAAGCATGTCGATTATCGCAACGCGCTGTGGTGGCAATTCGCGTGGCGCGGCGATGCTTCGCGCTTTCTTCGTGGGAGCCTCGGCGTCGGAATGGTGCTCGCTGCCGCGGCGCTCTGGCGGCTGCTGGCCTCGTCAGGACGCGTCGCGCCTCAAATCCATACCGATCCAGCGGATATCGACCGCATATTGGCCACCGCCACGCGAACAGACGCCATGCTGGCCTTGACGGGCGACAAGCGCTTTCTCCTTTCACCTGCGCGCGATGCCTTCCTGATGTACCAGGTGCACGGCGCCAGTTGGATCGTGATGTCCGATCCCGTCGGCCCGCGCGAGCGCTGGCCGGATCTTCTATGGGCGATCCGTGCCAGCTCGGACGCGGCCCAGGGACGGCTGCTACTCTATCAGATCAGTGCTGATACACTCGAAATTGCGATCGAACTCGGCTTGCAGATCATCAAATATGGCGAGGAAGCCCTGGTCGATCTGACCACCTTCTCGCTGGAGGGCATAGGGATGCGCGCGCTGCGCCAGAGCGCTCGTCGCGCCGCACGCGAGGGCGCGACATTCGAGATCTGCCCCGCGGGCGACGTGCCCCGGCTCCTTCCGGAACTGAAGCGCGTTTCCGACGCCTGGCTGCAAGCCAAGGAGCAGAAGGAAAAGGGCTTCAGCCTCGGCCGTTTCGACCCCGGCTATCTTGCGCGTTTTGATTTCGCGCTTGTTCGCCATCACGGGACGATTGTCGCCTTCGCGAATATTCTCGCGACAGCCAACCGCAACGAATTGTCCGTAGACCTCATGCGACACCGGGACGACATGCCGCGGGGGACAATGGATTTCCTGTTTGCCCATCTGATGCAATGGGGAAAAGATAAAGGATTCCAGCGTTTTTCGCTCGGTCTCGCACCCTTGTCGGGGATAGAGGCGCACCATCTCTCGCCAAACTGGGCCAAGGTCGCCGCGCTCGCCTTCAGTCATGGCGAAAGGATGTATAGCTTCAAGGGATTGCGTGCATACAAGGCAAAGTTCGCGCCGCGGTGGGAGCCCCGCTACATCGCGGGCCCACACGGACTAGGCCTTTTCCAAAGCCTGATGGCGCTGAATCAGCTGATCAGATCAATGCCTGCCAAAGAGCGCTGATACCTACCGTTCAGGCCACGCCGCGCGCCCCAAGCTCCGGCAGCCGCCACGACCCGTCTGGCAAGGGAACAACCCTGAACGTCTATGGACCTATGGTTGAAGATTATTCCTGCCTCGCCCGCGTATGGCGCGTGGCCGATAGTTGCTTGGCAAATCGGCTTGTTCGATGCACATTTGGTCAAGCAGAACATATCGGCTTTCAGTCCTGGTTGAGGGGACCCACGTCATGCGCCTGCCATCTCGCCTGCTTATGCTTTCGCTGGTTCTTCCGCTGTCACTGGGGGCGGGGTCCGGGGCTTATGCCCAGGACGGCCATGCCCACGATCAGGCGGATGGGGGTGTGGATACGTCTCCTGTGGCGATGAGGCGGCTGGTGTGGTCCGATCCGGCGGCCTGGCCTGGCGGGAAGGTGCCGGGCAAGGGCGATGCGGTGGTGATCGGGCGGGACATGGATGTCGTCCTCGACGTCGTTCCGCCGGCCTTGCGCAGCGTGACCATCGACGGCAAGCTCAGCTTTGCCGACGATCGCGATCTCGCCCTGGA
>DATMRW010000016.1:0-50208 GCA_035565775.1 Xanthobacteraceae bacterium
CAGATGGGTTTCCCGATCGTCATCCGCCCTTCCTATGTGCTGGGCGGACGCGCGATGGAGATCGTGCACGACACGCATCAGCTCGACCGCTATCTGGCACGCCTGGCCGGCGATCTCGACCGGCCGTCCGAACTCGTGGTGTCGAAGAAGCGGCCGCTGCTGCTCGACCGCTATCTCACCGATGCGATCGAAGTCGACGTCGATTGCCTGTCCGACGGCAAGGATGCCTTCATCGCCGGCATCATGGAGCATATCGAGGAAGCCGGCATTCACTCCGGCGACTCCGCCTGCTCGTTGCCGCCGCATTCCTTGAGCGCAACCACCATCGCCGAGCTCGAACGGCAGACCCGCGAACTCGCGCTCGGCCTCGACGTGGTCGGCCTGATGAACGTGCAATACGCCCTCAAGGACGGCCAGATCTACGTCCTCGAGGTCAACCCGCGCGCCTCGCGCACCGTGCCGTTCGTCGCAAAGGTGATCGGACAGCCGGTTGCAAAGATCGCGGCGCGCATCATGGCCGGCGAAAAGCTGAGCGATTTCAAGCTTGAACCGCAGAAGCTCAACCATGTCGGCGTCAAGGAATCGGTGTTCCCGTTCGCCCGCTTCCCCGGCGTCGATACGGTGCTCGGCCCGGAAATGCGCTCGACGGGCGAGGTGATCGGCCTCGACCGCTCGTTCGAGGTCGCCTTCGCCAAGAGCCAGATCGGCGGCGGCACCCGCGTACCGCGCAAGGGAACCGTGTTCGTGTCGGTCCGCGAGGACGACAAGACCCGCATCCTGGACGCCGTGCGACTGTTAGCCTCAGAAGGCTTCAAAATCATCGCGACGTCGGGAACCCAGCGGTTCCTTGCCGACAACGGGGTGCCAGCCGAAAAGATCAATAAGGTATTGGAAGGTCGGCCACATATCGTCGACGCCATTACCAACGGCGAAGTCCAGCTCGTTTTCAACACCACCGAAGGGCCTCAGGCGCTCGCCGATAGCCGTTCGCTCCGGCGCGCTGCCCTCTTGCATAAAGTCCCCTACTACACCACTCTTTCCGGGGCGGTAGCGGCTGCGCAAGGTATCCGGGCCTATAGGGGCGGTGACTTGGAAGTACGAACGTTGCAGAGCTATTTCACCAAGCCGTAATTTTCGCCTGATCCACTCCGATGATCTGTTGGAACCGGGTTGCACCGGGCAAGTTCTCTTGCGAGGATTTCTAACTCGATCGTTGGAACATGACCCACACACCGTTTCGCCGTGGGCGTATGTCTGCACGCGAAATTGAAGGAAGAAGATGAATGGTTGAAAAGATTCCGATGACCCAGGCGGGCTTTGCCGCTTTGGAACAGGAATTGAAACAGCGCCAGACTGTCGATCGTCCGAAAATCATTGAGTTGATTGCGGAAGCGCGTTCGCACGGGGATCTTTCGGAAAACGCCGAATATCACGCCGCGAAAGAAGCCCAATCGCACAACGAAGGGCGCATCAGCGAGCTTGAGGACAAGCTCGCACGGTCCGAAATCATCGACGTTTCCAAGCTTTCCGGCGACACCATCATGTTCGGCGCCACCGTGACGCTGATCGATGAGGACACCGAGAAGGAAGCGGTGTGGCAGATTGTCGGCGAATCGGAAGCGGACGCCAAGCAAGGCCGCATCTCCGTCACCTCGCCGCTCGCCCGCGCGCTGATCGGCAAGAAGATCGGCTCGTCGGTCGAGGTCATGGCGCCCGGCGGCGCGAAGGCCTACGAGGTTCTCAAGGTCGAGTGGCGCTGAGCTGTTTGTCCGATTGAGCATTGCAAACAGCGCCCCCGGTCCTTGCCGGGGGCGTTGTTTTTTTTGCGCCGGGTACACTCCTCGCGGCGGTCGGGGGCGCAATCAACTAAATGTTTGCGATCTCACAACCACGGCAGTCTCCCCTTTGACCGTTCCCTCCGCTAGGGTTGGCTGTGGTTACGCTTGCTCCAGCAAATCTCGAGGGGGAAACATGGAGAAATTCACCGCGCCCTTCCGACCCGTGGTGCTCAGTCTGCTCCGTATCGTCAGCGGCCTGCTGATCCTGCAATACGGCCTCGCCAAAATCTTGAAATGGCCTGCCGTGCCGATGTTCAAGGACGTCCAGCTCTTTTCGCTCTACGGCCTCGCCGGCACGATCGAGCTGGTCGGCGGCATTCTCCTGGTCCTCGGCCTGTTCACCCGCCCGGTCGCCTTCATCCTGTCCGGCCAGATGGCCTTCGCCTATTTCATGGGCCACGCCCCGCGGGGCTTCTTCCCGATCCTCAACGGCGGCAACCTTGCCATCGAGTGGTGTTTTCTTTTCCTCTACTTCGCCGTCGCGGGCGGCGGCTCTCTGAGCCTCGACGCAATCAAGCGCCGCTCCTGACGCGCAGCGGAAAAATATCCGGCAGAGAACGAAAAAAGGCCCGAAGCGGTGCGCCGCCTCGGGCCTTTCCGATTCAACAATTCGCGCAGATCAGGTGCGGAAGAAAAACACCACGGTCAGCACCGCGCCGGTGGTGATGACGACAGCGCGAATGATCTTTGCCGGGACGCGGCGGGCAATATCGACGCCGAGATAGCCGCCGATGGTCGAGGCGATCATGGTGACGATCGCGGCAGGCCAGTGGACAAGGCCGCCGATGATCAGCGTCGCCGACGACATCAGCTGGATCAGGGCGGAGGCGACCATCTTGATGGCGTTGGCCTTGTGATAGTCGCCCTTCTCCGTGATGATCAGCGCGGCCAGCATCATGATGCCCATGCCGGCGGCGAAGAAGCCGCCATAGACCGCGACGATGAACATGATGAGCCCGGCGACGCGCGCGGCGCCCCGGCCCTCGCCCTCGGCCCATGGCGCGGCAAGTGCGCGAATGCGATCCGAGTAGGCGAACAGCAGCGTCGCCAGCAACAGCAGCCACGGCACCGTCGGCCGAAAGCCCGCGTCACCGATCCAGATCAGCAGCAGCGCGCCGAGCGCGCCGCCCAGCAGACCGAAAATCGAATAGGTGACCATGTCGCGGAAATAGGTGCGGATCTCCTTGCGATAGCCGAGCACGCTCGCGAAGTTGGCCGGGTTGAGCGCAACCGCACTGGTCGCATTGGCTTCAATCGTAGGCAGGCCGACCGCGACCAGCGCCGCAAAGGTCAGGAACGTACCACCACCGGCGACGGCATTGAGCACGCCGGCGCCAAAGCCTGCGACAGACAACAGTGCGATTTCAAAGAGTGTCACGATAGCCCTTTCAGCAGCGGCTCCCTGCCGCTCGTTGCGACGCCGGCCACCGGGCCGGCGGTTCGGGCCACTCATCCCGGATCGCTGCCGCGCAGAAACCGTCGCTATTCATCCTTGAGAAGTTCGGCATCCCCGGTTCGCCATCCGGGGTTCTTGTTGGTTCAATCGCAAGGTTTGAGTTGTAGACGACCCGCAGCGAAAGTGAAGACGCCTTTCGGCGTGGCGAGCGCGCTCCCAGCGCAGAACTCCGGCGCGCCAGCCGTTCACTCCGGCTTCAATTCGAGCGGCACAGCGGCTTCGAACTTGGAATTGTGCAGCACGAGCGAGGTCCGCACGTTGCGCACCAATGGAGCGCCCGTAAGCCGCGAGACGAATTCCTGAAATGTCGCCATGTCCGGCGCAACGCATTTGAGGATGAAGTCGATGTCGCCCGACAGCATCCAGCATTCGCGCACCAAGGGTTCCGCCCGCACGAACTCCTCGAAGGCGCGCAGGTCGGCATCCGCCTGGCTGGCAAGATGGACGGAGGCGAACACGGTGACGTCAAAACCCAGCAGGCGCGGATCGAGCAATCCGCGATAGCCCTGAATATAGCCGGCTTCTTCGAGCGCCCGCACACGACGAAGGCATGGCGGCGGTGAAATGCCGACCCGTTTGGCCAGCTCCACATTGGTGATCCGGCCATCGGCCTGAATCTCGGCCAAAATCCTCAGATCGATGTCGTCCAGTCCCTTCGACACACTCATTCCTTGCCCGGAAACTCAGCGTTGAAACTCAAAAAACCTCATAGCCGAACCACCGGAGGAGAGCAATTTTATTGCGCACGCCAAATCACCCATCACATTTGGGGAAAAAAATCAGGGGCGGGTTGCAATTCTTGCATGGCTGCACAGATGACATACACTTAGGCCTATCTCCGACTGAACGGCGACACATTTCTGGTGGCCACCGTGCCTCCGCGATGGGCTGCATTTGGCTTGGTTACAAGGAGGTTCCGCCCATGGCGGCCCCAATAAAGACGAAAGTTATCATCATCGGGTCAGGCCCGGCCGGCTACACCGCTGCGATTTACGCGGCGCGAGCCATGCTTGAGCCGGTGCTGATCCAGGGCATCCAGCCCGGCGGGCAACTCACCATCACCACCGACGTGGAAAATTATCCCGGCTTCGCCGACCCGATTCAGGGCCCGTGGCTGATGGAGCAGATGGAAAAGCAGGCGACCCATGTCGGCGCCAAGCTGGTCAGCGATCACGTCAACGCCGTCGATCTCAGCCACCGGCCCTTCCGCGTGAGCTGTGACTCCGGCGACGTCTATCTCGCGGACACGGTCGTTCTCGCCACCGGCGCGCAGGCGCGCTGGCTCGGGCTGCCGTCGGAAGAGAAGTTCAAGGGCTTCGGCGTGTCGGCCTGCGCGACCTGCGACGGGTTCTTTTATCGCAACAAGGAAGTCGTGGTCGTCGGCGGCGGCAACACCGCGGTCGAGGAAGCGCTGTTTCTGACGAACTTCGCCTCGCGCGTTCACATCGTCCACCGCCGCGACAGCTTCCGCGCCGAGCGCATTCTGCAGGATCGCCTGTTCAAGCATCCGAAGATCAACGTCATCTGGGACAGCGCGATCGACGAGATCTGCGGCTCGGACGATCCGTCCAAGGTGACGCATGTCCGGCTGAAGAACGTCAAGACTGGCGCAATCACCGAACTTGCCGCCGACGGCGTATTCGTCGCCATCGGCCACTCGCCCTCCACCGAACTCGTGAAGGGCCAGCTCCAGCTCACCCCGTCGGGCTACGTGAAGATCGCGCCGCATTCCACGGCGACCTCGGTGCCGGGCGTTTTCGCCGCCGGCGACCTTGCCGACGAGACCTATCGCCAGGCCATCACCGCGGCCGGCATGGGCTGCATGGCGGCGCTGGAGGCTGAACGTTTTCTCCACTCAAGCGTCAGCGAACGCGCTGCGGCGGAGTGAATCGCTATGGCTCGAACGCGCAATGGGCTTGCAGACATGGATTGGGACAAACTGAAGGTGTTTCACGCCGCGGCTGAAGCCGGCAGCTTTACGCATGCCGGCGAGCAGCTCGGGTTGTCGCAATCCGCCGTCTCGCGGCAGGTGAGCGCGCTCGAGCAGGAATTGTCGGTGTCGCTGTTTCACCGGCACGCGCGCGGCCTGATCCTCACCGAGCAGGGCGACCTGCTTTTCCGCACGGCGCATGACGTGTTCATGCAGCTGCAGGCGGCGCGCGCCAAGCTGACCGACAGCCGGGAGCGGCCGAGTGGCGACCTCAAGGTCACCACCACTCCCGGCGTCGGCATTCACTGGCTGATCCCTCGCCTCGGCGAGTTCACCACGCTCTATCCCGAAATCCGGATCTCGCTGATCGTCACCGACGAAGAGCTCGACCTCTCGATGCGCGAGGCCGATGTCGCGATCCGCACCCGGATTCCGACCCAGCCCGACCTGATACAGCGCAAGCTGTTCTCGATGGGCTTCCACGCCTACTGCGCGCCGGAATATGTGAAGCGTTTCGGCACCCCACGCACGCTCGATGAGCTCGATGACCATCGGCTCATCATGCTCAGCGACGCCAACGTGCCGCCGCACCTGCAGAACCGGCAGTGGCTGATCGAGGCCGGGCGCAACGGCCGGCAACCGCGCGAGCCGTTCTTCAAGGTCAACAACGTCATCGGCCTGGTGCGCGCCTGCCAGCAGGGCCTCGGCATCGCCGCGCTGCCCGACTATCTCGTCGAGGAAGACAGCCGTCTCGTGCAGCTCTTCGGCGAAGAAGACTCGATCCAGCTCGACACGTTCTTCGTCTATCCCGAAGAACTCAAAAGCGTCGCGCGCATTCAGGTCTTCCGCGACTTCGTTGTCGGCAAGGCGCAGCGCTGGCCATCCTGACCGGCGCGCACACCGCGCGCCGGCGGCTTCTTGTATCAGTGCGGGACAACCCGACGCCCATGCTTGCGGGACGCGCTTGCTGCAACCGGCAATGTGGCGGTCTTATGACCTATTGCACCAACTTACATGGGGCTCAAGCGCCGCAGCGGATGCATTGATTTATGCTTCCGAGAGGAACGCAATTGCCACCGCATTGCACTTTCCCTCACAATTACGTGGTTTTTGCAATCGCTCGCGCAGTACGCGGGATCTCACTTCACGCTAATTTTGCGACATCGTCGAACGCATGACTGACATGCGGGAGGAACGCTTGAAGCGGTGTCCCATACGTCCATAATCGAAACACGCTAAGCGTGCGGTTGCACTTGTCCCCCTCCTCCAGCAACCGTCGCGTGAAGCTATCCCTCTTGGAAGGTGATTGTGTCGGCCTCCAATGGCCAAACACCTCAGCCGGGCAATAGCCCGGCTTTTTTTTAAGCAGAATTCATTTGCGCGCCTGCTTTGCACGCTCACCAGCGATCTTGTTGCCGCGCGTTTCTTACTTCGGCGAAGCAAGAGGATCCTGGAGCGATCTCATCAGCGAGTTGTGCGCATCGATGTCGCAGCCCGCATGTACCGTTCTGAAACAAGTTTCTACGCTGTGGGAGCGCGATCCCGGCGGCACCGTCATGCCGCGCAGGAATGATCAGTACACATACAAAAAAAGGCGCCGAAGGCGCCCTCTTTCGTTCGGCTCGGCGACTTATGCCGCCTTGTTGTGCATGGCGCCCTTGGCGCCGCCAAGGCCCAGGATGGCTTTCACCGAGCGCTCGATTGCGGCCCAGAGACGGCTGATCTCATCGGCGGCCCTGCCATCGGCGCAATATTCGCGCGCGCTTTCACCATGGCTGAGCGAGAGGATGAGGTCGGCGCGGTTCGTCACCTGCCCGCTCCACACCGGCGCGCCGAAATTCGCCAGGGCTTCGCGCGCGGCCGTCACCATCCGGTTTTCGACATTGTCACGCAGCGCCGGCGCGCCGTTGATCACGACCGCATAGGGCTTGCGCGCGCTGCGGCAGGTCAAAATGGTCTGCTCGACGGCATTGGTGTCAAAAATTCCGGGGCGTGCCGGAATGACGACCAACGTCGCGCACTTCACCGCATCGGTGATCAGAGCCGAGACATTCGGCGGCGTATCGATGAAGACCCACTCGTATCCGTCGCGCTTGGCCTTGGCGACGATCTCGCTCACCGACCGTGTTGCGGCGCGGATCGGCGGCTCGTTGGTACCGCGAATGCGATGCCAGAGCGTCAGGGACCCTTGCGGATCGGCATCGATTAGTAGGCACGGCTTGGATGCTTTGTGTGCGTGTGCAGCCAGATGAGCAGCAAGCGTGCTCTTGCCTGAGCCACCTTTACGCGACGCAAAAACAATCGTGTTCATTCGCTGATCTCCCGATTGCCTTAGGCGGCGACACTGAATCAGTTTGCTGATTCGTGAAAGTAAAAACTAAACCAGGCGGTCGGCAACGCCAAAACGGATCATCATTCTTACTTCGCATGTTGCCTGTGAGTCACAAAACTACGTAGTCGCCCGTGGCTCGCTCATCGATGCACATAAGCAAGGAGGCTATCGGCGCGCACATCCCTGCTGTCGCAACCGCCAGCGCACGCAGCTTGCGCCGCAAGTCGAAGAAAGTAATTCAGCAGCGCCTCTCCTTCGCAAGCAAGCAACACGAACAGCCGAAGGAAGAAGGCTTGGATCGGCAGCCGCGGGCATGCCTCATCGGCGCGGGCGGCGATCGAGCCACCCACTGGCCTCCAATCAGATTGTCGCGGCCAAAAGGGCTGCCGCTGGTTGCGGGCGCAACCTCTGGTCGCAACCTGAGAACGCAACAACAGGAGCACGCAACCCCAAAAATCGCGCGCGCAAGATCGCAAGCGCGCGGCGGGGCCCTGCGATTCGGCAATCTCCGCGTGATGGTGGGGCGCGGCTGAACCAAAGGCGCGGGCAGCAGAGAACGGCCAGCGACAACAGGAAGACAGCGATTTGGGAGAGGTTGAAACCGGTCAAGGGATTTGCGGAAAAACCGGCATTTTGAGCGTGGTACAGTTGGGTGGGCTCGAACCACCGACCTCCTGTTCCACAGACAGGCGCTCTAACCAACTGAGCTACAACTGCATCTCACTTCCGCCCGCAGCAGCGCCGCCGGCAGATCGCGGGCGGAAACTAGGTGCTGCGCCGCATTTTTGCAAGCGGAAGGATGATCATATCCATCAAGAAAATCAAACTGGCCACAGGAGAAGCCCAGCAGCCCTGCCCGATTGCCCGGATGGCGTTAGGAAACCAGATCCATCGCCTTGGAAGCTGCCGCTTTGATGGGCTCAATCGCGTCCGACGCGACTCGCTGGCCGAGTTCGGTCAGTTCATTGGCCTGCGCGACAAAGGTCTCGATCTGGCTGCGCGCCTGGCCGCTCCAGAACTCGATCGCGTCCGGCAGCGAGGTGATGCTCATCAGGGTCAGGCTGAAATTCAGCGCCGATTCGGCGTTGGCGTGGGTGATTTCCATCACCCGGTTGGCGTAGATGCCGGCGCCCCGGGTGGCCGAATCGACCGCGGCCTCCATCGAGGCATTGCCGGTCTCGGCAGCGCTCTTGAGCTTTTCGTAGTTTTCGCGAGCCTGTGTCATGCCCTGCTCGGCAAGTGCGCGAAACGCCTCAGGCACCTCGCTCAAGGAACCTCCGAGCGGCGCGTCGCCGCCCCGAAACATTGAAATCATGCCAACAACCCTTATCCGAACACGCTCTTGCTTCCGGTCGGAAACCGCCCCCCGGCGGATCGGCTCGGAACGAGCATTTCGGGTAAGGATTAGACCAGATCGATTTTTGCGGCGCAACACGTTTAATAGTTGAGAAAGCTTCCTTTAAAAGCCAATGGTTCCGGCGGCGCGCCTTCAGGCACTCGCCTGCACGCGCCCGCTCTCAGCCTCAATTTACGGCTTGTTGGTGGGATTCATCGCCGCGCGGCTGATCACCTGGCCGATTTCGGTGCCCTGCTCGGCCAGCGCCCGCATCTGGGTCTGCGCGAACTCCGTGTTCAGCCGCATGATTTCGGCAAAATCCTTGGCCTGCAGCAGCTTCTGCGTGTAATCCAAGGTCGCCTTCATGTTGTTCTCGGCAAAACCGATTGCTTTCGCGCTGATTTCCCGAGCGCTGGTGCGCACCGTCTCGCCCTGCCCCTCAAACGAGGCCGCGGTCTGATGTGCGGCGTTGACGAAGTTTTCAAACGCCTTGCGGGCCTGCTCAAAGCTGTTTTCGGCCATGGCACGCAGATCAGATGGAATCTCAAAACGATCGTTGCTGGTCATCAGACCTCTCCTTCTTGACGCTTGAGGATGCGCGTCGAGTGTCTCCGTCCCGCGATGTGATGTTGCCGGATCACAGGTGATCCAAGTTGATCCATCCCCACGTCTGCAACACGTCAACGCCATCGCAGTCAGGAAAGTTCAGCCTATTGCGGTAACTATGACAAATTCTGGCTAGGAAAACTCGCACGGATTCAGGCACGGACCTTGCTTCGGCCCAACATTGCGTCTCCATTGCATTCTTCGATGACGCGATCATTTCGAGCCATTTCCATGGCCGCCGGCGGGCAGCCAGCAAATAGGTCGGCAGTGCTGCCAGGATACGAATGACGAACGACGCCTACTCCCTGCTTGGTCTGCCTGATCCCCGGCTGGCGGATCATGCCTTGAGCGGCCAGCCTGCCTGGCTGTGGTCGTCGGACGGCTCGCGCCTGTTGTGGGCCAACCCTGCCGGGGCCGCCGTGTTCGGGGCGACGAGCGCCCGCACTCTGGTCGCAAGCCCGCTGGAGCCGGCCGATCCTCACCGCCGGCAGGTGGTGCAGCTCGCCAGCGCCATCACCAATACTACGCCGCGGCTGCAACGCCTGCACGGCTTTGGCGCCCCGCTCGGCGGCCTGATGACCTGCGCCTGCTCGCGGCTTGAACTCGCCGGAAGCGGCAGCCGCATTCTCATCGTCGCACTGGAGCCCCATGGCGCGGCAATGGCGCCGGAGGAGCAGCTCAAACGGCTTGTTGAAGGCAATCCCGCGCCGGTCGCTGCCTTTGCGGCGGATGGCGCGATCGCCGCCGTCAGCGATGCCGCCGCCGCGGCGCTCGCCCATTTTCAGAACCTTGCCCAGATCGACCCCAGTGACGCCCGCGCAGCCGCCTTGCAGAACGGCGCCGCCAAGATCGCGGGCGCAACCGGCGAAATGCGCCTGCTGCGCATCGGCCAGGGCAATCACCGCGCGCTTCTCGCCGTGCTGACGGCGGACTTCAGCCCGCCCGATGCAGGCGAATCGGTAAAGCCGGCGGCTGAGATCCCGAGCGAACCGGCGTCCAGCGTCCCCGCGCAGACGACGACGGAGCCGGAGAGTGAGCGGCCTGCCGCTCCTTCTGCCGATGAAATCTCGGCAGCCTCGGATATTGCCGAGGAAATCCGCCTCGTCGCCCAGCGCCATCCGCTGCGCTTTCTCTGGCAGATCAGCGCCGACGGGCGCTTTTCGCTCGGCTATGACGAATTCTCGCGGCTGACCGGCTTTGCGACGACCGCCGCCTTCGGCCGCCCCTGGGGCGAGATTAACGCCGAGTTCGACCTTGATCCCGATGGCCGGGTCGCCGAGGCAATCGCCACCCAGGACACCTGGAGCGGCATTGTCATTCAGTGGCCGGTCGACGGCTCAGCGTTGCGGCTTGCGGTCGAACTTTCCGCCATCCCGGTGTTTGATCGCGACCAGCGCTTTGCCGGTTATCGCGGTTTCGGCGTGTGCCACGATCTTGAGGGGCTTGCCCGGCTGTCCGGCATCCGGCGGCAGGATGCCGTGCGGGCGGACGAGGAGCCGCAGCTCGGCCGCCGTGGCGGCGACGCCCTGCAACGCCAGCGCCGCAGGCTGCAGGCTGCCGTGACAAGCAACCTTCCGACCGCGCCGCTGATGTCGCCGAATGTCGTGCAGCTTCGCCCCGCCAACGATGCGGGGACCTCCCCGGCCTTGACGCCCGGCGAGAACAGCGCCTTCAACGAACTTGCGCGGCGGCTCTCCGCCTGTCTCGAAGGCGACGACACCCGGCCCGAGCCGGACTCCGCCTTGCCCGAAGCCGATGCGGAGCCCGCGGCCGTCGCGACCGCCGCGCCGGAAACGCCGGCACAATCGGCAAAAATCAGCGAGCGCGCCGACATCGCAGCGGACCTCGCCACGATTGCCGACAGCATCGGCGATGGCGTCCTGCTGTTCGACCACGAAGGCCGCATCAACGCCTGCAATCGCAGCGCAGCAGAACTGTTCGGCGAAGACGCCGCCACGCTGGCGCAGCAGACGCTCTATGATCTCGTCGCCCCGGAGAGCCACCAGATCATCCGCGACGGCATCGCCGGCCTCATTGCCACCGCCGAGGCGGGCCTCGTCGACGGCGGCCATCGCGCCACCGGACGCGCCCGCGGCAGCCAGACCTTTCCGATGTCGATCGCGCTCGGCCGCACCTGCGCCTATGGCGACCGTTTCTATGCAGTGCTGCGCGATCTCAGCGCCATCCGGCAGAGCGAGAAGGATCTCGCCCATGCGCGCCTGCAGACCGAGCGCGCGATCAGCGCCAAGGCCGATGCGCTCACCTGGATCAGCCATGAAGTGCGCGCGCCGGTGAACGCCATTGCCGGCTTCGCCGACGTCATGATCGGCGAGCGCTTCGGGCCGCTCGGCAGCGACCGTTACATCGCCTGCCTGCGCGACATCCGCGCCGCCTCCGACCGCGTGCTGGCGACGATCAACGACATCCGCGATCTCGCGCGGATCGAGACTGGCCAGTTCGACCTGACCTTCGAGAACCAGAACCTCAACGCCATCGTCGAAAAATGCATCGCGGCGATCCAGCCGAATGCTAATCGCGCCCGCATCATCATCCGCTCGTCGCTCGCCCCGGCGCTGCCGCCGGTGGCGGCCGACGCCAGCGCGCTGGAGCAGATCGCCACCAATCTGATCAGCAACTCGCTCAATCTCGCCAATGCCGGCGGCCAGGTGATCGTGTCCACGGCGCTCACCGACAACGGCACGGTCGCCCTGCGCGTCCGCGACACCGGCCACAGCCTCAACGACAATGAGCTCGCCGCCGCCGTCGCCCCGTTTCGCACCATCTCCAGGTCCGGCGATGCCGCAGCCGAGAGCACAGGCATCAACCTGACCCTGACCAAGGCGCTGATCGAGGCCAACCGCGCCGCGCTCACGGTGAAAAGCGCGCCGAATACAGGCACGTTGATCGAGGTCATTTTCGGCGTACCGGCGGAAATCGCCTCCTGATCGCCCCGCCGCCACGACGGCAGCGACATCCCCAGCAGATCTTGAATCTGTCTAAACAGGGCCATTCGCGACCAATCGCCACTTCGATCGCGATATATCGCTGGGATACAGACAGTGCGCGCACGTCGATGCGCGATCCTCCGGTTCCGGAATCCCGCCAATGAACCTCCTTCGCCCTGCCGCCGCCGCGGCGCTGACAGTTGCCCTCATCTCGCCTGCCATCGACGGCGCGATGAGCCGCGCCGCGGCGCAATCCGGCGAGGTCAACGTCTACAGCTACCGCGAAACGAAGCTGATCCAGCCGCTGTTCGATACCTTCACCGCCGAGACCGGCATCAAGGTGAATGTGATCTCGGCAAGTTCGGGCCTCGAGCAGCGCGTCAAGGCGGAGGGCGAGAACAGCCCCGCCGATGTTCTAATGACCGTCGACATCGGCCGCATCGACGAGGCGGTCCGCGCCGGCATCACCCAGCCGATCAAGTCCGCGGTCGCCGACGCTGCCGTCCCGGCGCAGTATCGCGACCCCGACGGCCACTGGTACGGCCTCTCCAAGCGCGCGAGGGTGTTTTACGTCTCTCGCGACCGGGTGCAGCAGACCGCGCTGACCTATGACGAGCTCGCCGATCCGAAATGGAAGGGCAAGATCTGCATCCGCTCGGGCCAGCACATCTACAACAACGCGCTGTTCGCGGCCGCGATCGCCCATCTCGGCGAGGCCAAGGCGGAAGAGTGGCTGCGCGGCGTGAAGGCCAATCTCGCGCAAAAGCCCTCCGGCGGCGATCGCGAGACCGCGCGCGATGTCGCGGCCGGCAAATGCGACATCGGCATCGGCAACACCTATTACTGGGCGCTGATGAAGAACAACGACCCGTCGAAGAAGGACTGGGCCGATGCGACGCGCGTCGTGCTGCCGACCTTCGAGGGCGGCGGCACCCATGTGAACCTGACCGCCGTCCTACTCGCCAAGCATGCGCCCAACCGCGCCAATGGCGTCAAGCTGATCGAATGGCTGCTCGGCGAGAAGGCGCAACAGATCTATGCCGACGTCAACTACGAGTATCCGGTGCGGCCCGGCGTCGCCGTCAATCCGACGATTGCCGGATATGGCGAGCTGAAGGTCGACAGCCTGCCGGTCGCCGAAATCGGCAAGCACCGCAAGGCGGCGTCGCAGCTCGTCGACAAAGTCGGCTTTGACAACTGATCGAGACGGATTGACGCGGTGAGGGAGCTTGGGCGCGCGGGCCTAATTGCTACGGGGCTCGCGCTCTTCACCGCGCTGATCGTCGCGCTGCCGGTCGTCAGCGTGGTCACGCTCGCGCTACGCCCGGTGCCGGGCCTGTGGCAGGACCTGATGCAATATGTCCTGCCGCGCACCCTGCGCGACACGTCGATATTGCTGGCCGGGGTCGGCACGCTGACGGTGCTGCTCGGCGCCAGCACCGCGTGGCTCATCGCCGCGCATGATTTTCCCGGCCGCCGCCTGCTGCTGTGGCTTCTGCCGCTGCCGCTTGCGATCCCGACCTATATCGCCGCCTATGTCTATGTCGACCTGTTCGAGCCGCTCGGCCCGGTCCATCGCCTTCTGCTGCTGTGGCTGCCGCCGCGCGACGCCATCGGCGCGCTGCCTAACCTGCGCTCGATGCTTGGCGCGATCTTCGTCATCTCGCTGGTGCTCTATCCTTACGTCTACCTGTCGATGCAGGCGATGTTCCAGATCCGCAGCGCCGAGTTCGCCGAAGCCGCGCGCACCCTCGGCGCCAAGAGCTGGACGATCTTTTGGCGGATCTCGCTGCCGATGGCCCGGCCCGCACTTGCGGTCGGCCTCGCGTTGGCGCTGCTTGAGACGCTCAACGACATCGGCGCCAGCGAATATCTCGGCGTGCGCACCTTCACGGTGTCGATATTCACCGTCTGGCTCAATCACGACAGCTTGCCGGGCGCGGCGCAGCTTGCCTGCCTCGCGCTGTTCGCCGTCGCGGCGCTGGTGGCGCTGGAGCGCTATGGCGTGCGCGGCCGCAGCTTCACGCTCTCGGCCGAGAATCCGCAGGTGGCAGCGCGCGCGCCTTTGCGCGGAGCAAAGGCGATCTCCGCGCTCGTCGTCTGCCTCATTCCGGTCGTGCTCGGCTTTCTGCTGCCGCTCGCCTACCTCGCCTACCAGACCCTGCAGCGCGCGCTTTACGCGCAGCTCGATGGCATCGCCTCGAGTCTGATGTACACGGTGCTGTTTGCCGGCACCGCCACCATCGGCGCGCTGATACTCGGCCTTGCGGTGCTCACCGCCAATCGCTGGTGGCCCGGGCGGCTGACGCGCGCCTGCACCGCGATCTCGTTCACCGGCTACACCTTTCCCGGCTTGGTGCTGGCGCTCGGCCTGCTGGCGCCGCTGGTGGCGTTCGACAGTTTCGTCCACAGCCTGCTGACGAGCGCCGGGCTCCCCTCGCCCGGCCTTCTTCTCATCGGCTCGGGTTTCGCCGTCTCGATCGCTTATGTCATCCGCTTCGTCGCAGTCGCCTCGGGTTTTTTCCGCACCGCTTATGCGCGCATCCCGAAAGACTATGACGACGGCGCGCGGATGAGCGGGGCGAGCCAGTTCACCACCATGTGGCGGGTTCACATGCCGTTGCTGCGCCCGGCGCTGCTCAGCGCCGCGGTGATCGTGTTCGTCGATTGTCTGAAGGAATTGCCGGCGACGCTGTTGCTCCGGCCGCTGAACGTCGAAACCCTGTCGACGTCGATCTATCAGTATGCCAGCCGCGGCAGCTTCGAGGACGGCGCCCTGGCCGCCTTGCTGATCGTCGCCGCGAGCGTCGTGCCGGTGATTTTTCTCACCCGGCTCTCGGATGTGCCGACGCGGTCCGAGTGACCGCATCGGCACAAGTCGTCGTCAGGCCGCGTTGCTGAGCGCAACGTGGAAATCGGCCTCGGTCTTTTCCTTGACCTCGTCGAGGCTGACGCCATCGGCGAGTTCGATCAGCGTCAGGCCGCCATTGCCGTGCTTGTCGACGTTGAACACCGCAAGATCGGTGATCACCATGTCAACCACCCGGGCGCCGGTCAGCGGCAGGGTGCACTTCTTCAGGAGCTTGGGGCCGTCCTTGGCGACATGCTCCATGACGACCACGACGCGCTTGACGCCGGCGACGAGATCCATCGCGCCGCCCATGCCCTTGACCATCTTGCCGGGGATCATCCAGTTGGCGAGATCGCCGTTCTGGGCGACCTGCATCGCGCCGAGAATCGACAGGTCGATATGGCCGCCGCGAACCATCGCGAAGGAATCCGCGCTGGAGAAATAGCTGGTGGACGGCAGTTCGGTCACGGTCTGCTTGCCGGCGTTGATCAGGTCCGGGTCTTCCTCACCCTCATAGGGGAACGGCCCCATGCCGAGCATGCCGTTCTCGCTCTGGAGCTGAACGTCAACGCCTTCGGGGATGTAGTTGGATACCAGCGTCGGGATGCCGATGCCGAGATTTACGTAAAAGCCATCGCGCAATTCCTTTGCGGCGCGGGCTGCCATTTGGTCACGGGTCCAAGCCATGGGACTTTCCTCCGGTTTGATCAGGCGGGGCGCTTGCGCGTGGTACGCTGCTCAATGCGCTTGAGCGACGTTCCGACCTCGATGATGCGCTGCACGTAGATGCCCGGTGTGTGGATGTGATCGGGATCGATCTCGCCGGCCGGCACGAGGTGCTCGACTTCAGCCACGGTGATCTTGGCGGCGGTCGCCATCATCGGGTTGAAGTTACGGGCCGTCTTGCGGAACACGAGGTTGCCGGCGGTGTCGCCCTTCCAGGCGTGAACGATCGCCAGGTCTGCGAACAGGCCGCGTTCCATGATGTACCTCTCGCCGTCGAACTCGCGCTCCTCCTTGCCTTCGGCGATCAGGGTGCCGACGCCGGTCTTGGTGAAGAAGGCGGGGATGCCTGCGCCGCCGGCGCGGATGCGCTCGGAGAGGGTTCCCTGGGGTGCGAATTCGAGCTCGAGCTCGCCGGCCAGATACTGCTGCGCAAACAGCTTGTTCTCGCCGACATAGGACGAGATCATTTTCTTGATCTGACGGGTTTCGAGCAGGCGGCTGAGGCCGATGCCATCGACGCCTGCGTTGTTGGAGACGACCGTGAGGTCCTTGACGCCGGATTCACGCAGCGCGTCCGACAAGGTCTCTGCGATACCGCAGAGGCCAAAGCCGCCGGACATGACCATCATGCCGTCCCTCAAAATTCCTTCGAGCGCCGATTTCGCGTCGGGGTAGACCTTGTTCATGCTGAAACAACCTGATGAAGGACAAAAGAGCGCGCGAAGGGCTTTACGCGCCTTTATTTCTTGTTTGGTGCCCGGAAGTATTAGGCGAAACTTGAAAGCCGCGTCAATCGCGCGAAAATCCGCGGTGGCCCCGTACCCCCAAAGCCCCTGATTCATCAACTGGCGATTGACCATGGCCGCGGAACCGGCCTTGAAAGCGTCAAGAAAACCGACCAGATTGCCGCTCCGTGGGGCGGTTGGACGTGGTCCCGCCCCCCGAAGGTTCTGCCTTCACCTGATTTTTTCAATGTTGATGGCACAAGGACACCGATGACCCGAGGAACCAAACGCCTGGGATTGCTGCTTGCGGCGTTGCTCGGTGTCGTTGTTGCCGGCCTTGCGGGCACATCCTGGCTGGTCAACCGTGACGTGGTGCGCGAGGCCGTGGAACGGCAGATTCGCGCCGCGACCGGCCTTGAGCTGCGGTCCTACGGCGCCATCGACGTTTCGGTTTTCCCGGCGAGCTATGTCGCGATGCACGATGTCGCCCTCGGCGGGGGCGACGAGGGCGGCCCGTCCCTGAATGTCGAGACGCTGCAGGCGAACCTGCGCCTCTTGCCGCTATTGATGCAGCGGTTCCAGATCGCCGACGTGCTGCTTTACGTGCCGCACATCACGGTGACCCGCGATGCGAGTGGCAGAAGCAACTGGTCGGCGCTGATCGGCCGCCTCTCCCGCACCATGAAGCCTGGCAGTTCCGATCCGATTTCCTTCTCGGAGATCAGAATCAGCGACGGCCTCCTCACCTATAAGGATGAGGCGAGCGACATCACCGAAACCGTCAGCAAGATCGACGTTTCGCTGGCCTGGCCGTCAATTTCAAAATCCTTCGCCGCCACCGGGCAGTTCGACTGGCGCGGCCAGCGCGTCGACGGCAGCGTCAGCGTCAGCGATTTCCTCGCCGCGCTCGAAGGCGACAAATCCGGCCTCAAGGCCCGGATGTCGGCCGCGCCGCTCAAATTCGCCTTCGACGGCACGATCAGCAACCGCGCGAGCCTGCTACTGGAAGGCACACTGACGGCGGATTCCGGCTCGCTGCGCAATGCCCTGCGCTGGGCGGGGCGCGAGCCGCCCGGCACCGGCGGCTTCGGCCGCTTCGCGCTGCGGGCCCGCACCAACGTCGTCGGCTCCTCGATCGCCCTCACCAACGTCAATGTCGAAGTCGACGGCAATGTCGCCGAAGGCGTGATGACCATCACCAACGGCGAGCGGCAGCACCTGCAGGCGACCCTCGCCGCCGAAGCGCTCGACCTCACGCCCTACATCAACACGGTGCGGCTGCTCGCCTCGGGCGCGCGCGACTGGAACCGGCAGCTCTTTGACACCAGCACCCTCTCCGCCACCGATCTCGATGTGCGGCTCTCCGCCGCGCGGGTGATGGTCGGCTCATCGAAACTGGGGCGCACCGCCATCGGCGCGAATCTGCGCAACGGCACCCTCGCCCTGAGCGTCGGCGAAGCGCAGGTGTTCGACGGCATCGCCAAAGGCTCGCTGGTGGTCGCGCGCTCGGACAACCTCGCCGACATCAAGACGCAGTTTCAGTTCACCGACGTGGACCTCGAAGCCTGCGTGAAGGAACTGTTCGGCGTCACCAAGCTCTCCGGGCGCGGCGACCTCAAGATCGCGCTCGAGGCCTCCGGCTCGAGCCCGTTCGGCCTCGCCCAGTCGCTCGACGGCACCGCGACGCTCACCGGCGCCAACGGCGCGCTCAACGGCTTCAATATCGAGCAGCTTCTGCATCGCCTCGAGCGGCGGCCGCTCTCCGGCGGCGGCAATTTCCGCAGCGGCAAGACGCCATTCGACAACATCAAGATCGCGATGCGCTTCAACGAGGGCATCGCCACAGCCGAAGAAATTCTCATCGACGGTCCCGGCGCGCGGCTGCGGCTGAGCGGAACGGCATCCGTCCCGGCGCGCGAGTTCGATCTCAAGGGCGTCGCCAGCCTCGTGCCGAAAGCCGATGCGCCGCCATCCTTCGAGCTGCCATTCGTGATTCAGGGTCCATGGGACGATCCGCTGATCTTTCCGGATTCCGACAGCCTGATCCGCCGCTCGCCCGCGACCGCACCGCTGCTCGACGCCGTGCGCGACCGCCGCACCCGCGATGCCGTCCGCGCGGTGATCGAGCGCCTGACCTCGGGTCCCAAGCCCGCGGCTCCCGCCGCAGTGGCGCCGTCGCAATCGAGCGCCGCACCGGCCGAGCCGAGCGCCGACTAAACTTTCAGAGCTGCGATTGTTGTTCGATGCAGCGCCGGGCCGTCAGCGCCCGATGAAGGTCGGCTTACGCTTTTCGCGAAACGCCCGCAGCCCCTCGGCAGCATCCTGCGTGGCAAAAATCTCTGCCTGCCCGTCCGCTTCCAGCGCCAGCGTCTCCTTATAGTCCGCGCCGGACATCATGATCTTTTTGGAGAGGACGAATGCCGCCGTCGGCCCGCCGGCGATGCCCGCGGCCATGGCCCGCGCCTCGTCGAGCAGGCGGGCGGCCGGATAGACCTCGCAGACGAGGCCGATGCGGTGCGCCTCGCGCCCGTCGATCAGCTTGCCGGTGTAGATCAGTTGCGACGCCTTGTAGTGGCCGAGACGCTCGCGCAGAAAATGATGGCCGCCGGAATCGAGCAGAATGCCGATATTGCGGAACGGGCTGCCGAAGCGCGCATCCTCCGCCGCCAGCACGACGTCGCAGGCCATCGCGATGCCCAGCCCGCCGCCGACGCAAGCGCCCGAGGCCGCCGCGATCGTCGGCAGCCTGAGATTGCGGATCGCGACCAATGCAGGGTTGACGATCTCGCCGACGGTCTTTCTGGCATCGACCTGCGCGGCATCGGCCTGGCTGAGATCCCATCCTGCGCAAAAGCTGTCGCCGGCGCCGCGGAACAGGACGCATCGCGCGGGCGAGCGTTCGGCCTGCCCGACGACATCCCTGAGCAGAAGCCAGTCCTCGTCGCGCAGGGCGTTCTTCTTGTCCGGGCGGTTGAGAACGATCTCCGCGACATCTCCGTGCACTTCAAGCTCGACCGCGGCCATCGCTCTCTCCCTTCCCTTCACAGCCACCCGCCGTCAGGCGTGGTAGCGCCGTCCCTGCGCCGCCATGGCGCGAAGCGCATCCGGCACCGCAAAGCGCGGACCATAGGCATTTGCCATGCGGTCGCACTCGGCGACGAAAGCCGATGCGCCGACCGTGTCGATGTAGCCGATGACGCCGCCGAACGCGGGCGGATATCCCCAGCCGAGCAGCGAGCCGACATCGGCATCGCGCACGCTGACGATGCCCTCGGCGATGCAACGCGCCGCTTCGACCGACTGCGAATACATCAGCCGCTTGCGCACCTCCTCGACATCCGGCTGCTCCTTTGCCAGTGGATAGTGCTCCGTAAAGCCCGCCCAGATCGTCTTCTTGCCGTCCGCCGGATAGTCATAAAATCCCTTGCCGGCCCTCCTTCCCGGCCGGCCGAATTTTTCGACCATGTCGATCAGCACGGCATCCTGCGGCCGCTCATGGTAGGCGCTGCCGAGATCGGCCTTGTTCTGCTGCATCGCCTTGTAAAGCAGCTCGACCGAGAACTCGTCGACCAGCGCCAGCGGCGGCATCGGCATGCCGGCCATCTTGCCGGCGTTCTCGATCAGGTTCGGATTGACGCCCTCCTTGAGCATGATCATCGCCTCGAACGGGAACATGCCGAAGGCGCGATTGGCGTAGAAGGCCGGGCAATCGTTGACGACGATCGGCGTCTTGCGGATGCGCTTCACGTAATCCATCGCATGCGCGATCGTCTCGTCCGAAGTCTTCTCGCCGCGGATCACCTCGACCAGCGGCATTTTCTCCACCGGCGAGAAGAAATGCAGGCCGACAAAACGGTTTTGCCGCGCTGATACTTCGGCAAGGCCCGTGATCGGCAACGTCGAGGTGTTGGAGGCGAACACGGCATCCGGCTTCATCACCGCCTCGGCGCGGCGCGTGACGTCAGCTTTCACCGCGCGATTTTCAAACACCGCCTCGACAACAAGGTCGCAATCGGCGAGCGCGGCGAAATCCGTCGTCGGCTGGATCAGGGCGAGCGTCTGGTCGCGCGCCTCCGCAGCCATCCTTCCCTTGGCGACGAGGCCATCGAGCAGCTTCGCCGAATAGCCCTTGCCCTTTTCGGCGGCGGCCTGATCGACATCGATCAGCGCCACCTGCAAGCCGGCCTGCGCGCTGACATGGGCGATGCCCGCGCCCATCATGCCTGCGCCGAGCACGCCGACCTTCTGCAGCTTCAGCGGCGCGACGCCCTTCGGCCGATCGGTCAGCCGGTTGGCGTCGCCCATCGCATAGAACAGCGTGCGGATCATGTTCTGCGTTGCGGGCGAGATCGCGAGCTTTGCGAACTGGCGCTGCTCGATCATCAGGCCATTGTCGATATCGATCTGGCAGCCGTCATAGATGCAGGCCAGAATCGCCTCGGGCGCGGGATAGAGGCCCTGCGTCTTGTTGAGGATGCCGGCGGTGATGCCGAAGAAAATCATTGTCGGGCCCGGAGCCTGCGGCGATCCGCCGGGAAATTTGAAGCCCTTCGCGTCCCACGGCTTCGTCACCTGCGACGGGCCATCCGAGAGAAGCCACTGGCGCGCCCGCGCGAGCAACTGATCCGCCGGCACGACCTCGTCGATCAACCCCGCGTCAAGCGCCTGGGCAACCGTCGCCTTGCGGCCCTCGAGCAGGTAGGGCAGCGCGTTCTTGATGCCGATCATCCTTGGCAGGCGCTGCGTGCCACCTGCCGCCGGCAGAAGGCCCAGCGTCACTTCCGGCAGGCCGATCTGCGTCTTGGGATTGTCGGCGGCAATGCGGCGATGGCAGGCGAGCGCGACCTCATAGCCGCCGCCGAGCGCAGTGCCGTTGATCGCCGCGACGAACGGCTTGCCGCAGGTCTCGACCTTCCGCAGCAGGCGGCTGATCGGCGCGGTCATCGCCATCGCCTCCTCTGCCGTCTTCACCGTGCGCACCAGATCGAGATCGGCGCCTACCACGAACTCCGGCCGCGACGAGGTGACGATCACGCCCTTCACCGCATCGTCGGCAATGGCCTTTTCCACGGCCGCGGCGAACGCCGCGACAGAAGTCTCGTTCATCACGTTCATCGGACGGTCGGCGACATTCCAGCTCAGGGTCGCGATGCCGTCATCATCCAGGCGATAGTCAATCATCTCGTCAAATCCTCGGTCGCTCATTGCAGGGCTGTTCGCGCGCAAACGTTCCGTCGCGTCACACCCGCTCCACCACCATCACCGAACCCATGCCGCCGCCGACGCAGAGCGTCACCAGCCCGACAGTCTGATCACGGCGCTCCAGCTCATCGATCACCGTGCCGAGCAGCATGCCGCCGGTCGCGCCGAGCGGATGGCCCATGGCGATCGCGCCGCCGTTCACATTGACCTTGTCGTGTGGAATGTTCAGCGCCTGCATGAAGCGCAGCACCACGGCGGCAAAAGCCTCGTTGCACTCGAACAGGTCGACGTCGGCCGCCGTCATTCCGGCCCGCTTAAGTGCCATCTCGGCGGCGGGCGCAGGCCCCGTCAGCATGATGGTCGGCTCCGAGCCAATGGTGCCGAACGAGACGACCCGCGCCCGCGGCTTCATGCCGTGGGCCTTGCCCGCCTCGGCGGTGCCGATCAGCACGGCGGACGCGCCATCGACGATACCTGAGGAATTGCCGGCGTGATGGACATGATCGATCGTCGCAAGCTCGGGATAGCGCATCAGGGCGACGCCATCGAAACCGTGCTTCTCGCCCTGCACGGCGAAGGACGGCTCAAGCTGGCCGAGCGACTGCATCGTGGTGTCGGGCCGCATGTGCTCGTCTTGATCGAGCACGACGATATCGTTGATATCGCGCACCGGCACCACGGACTTCTTGAAGTGCCCGTTGTCCCATGCGTGCTTGGCGCGGCGCTGGCTTTCCACGGCGTAGCTGTCGACGTCTTCTCGGGAGAAACCGTAGCGCGTCGCAATGAGATCGGCGGAAATGCCCTGCGGGACGAAACGGTTCGGGATCGTCATCTGCGGGTCGGTGATCCACGGCCCGCCCGACGAGAACATCGGCACCCGCGACATGCTTTCGACGCCGCCGCCGATGGTGAAATCCGCCTGCCCCGATTTCACCAGCGCCGCAGCAAAGTTGCAGGCCTCAAGACCAGAGCCGCAGAAGCGGTTGAGCTGCACGCCCGGCACCGCATCGTCATAGCCCGCGGCGAACACCGCCGCCTTGCCGATATCGGCCGCCTGCTCATGCACCGGCTCGACGCAGCCGAGAATGACGTCGTTGATCTTCGACGTGTCGAGTGAATGGCGGGATTTCAATTCCTTCAACAGTCCCGCGGCAAGGCGAACCGGCGCGACCTCGTGCAGGCGTCCCGATGCCCGCCCCTTGCCGCGCGGCGTGCGAACGGCGTCGTAGATATAGGCTTCCGTCATCTTGTGTCCTTCGAGTGTTTGCTGCCGGTTGTGTGCACAGGCACAAGGATTGAAACATTGCCGTTTCCGGCGGGTCTCGGTGCGTTTGAGCTGCGGCGCTACATCCGCTTGGCGACTTCCTCGAGCATCACCTCGGTCGCGCCGCCGCCGATGGTGAGAATGCGGGCGTCGCGCGCCATGCGCTCAATCGGTGTGCCAATGATGTAGCCGGTGCCGCCGTGAAGCTGCAGGCAGCCATGCACGACCTCCTGCAATGTCTCGCAGGCATAGGCCTTGAGCATCGACACCTCGCGCACTGTGTCCTTGCCCTCGTCGATCATCTGCGCGCAGGAATAGACCATGCTGCGCGCCGCGAAGGATTTTGACGCGAGCCAGGCTATCTTGTTGCGCACCACCGGCTGCTCCCACAGCGTTTTGCCGAAGGCCTTGCGCTGGCGCACATAGTCCACCGTCAGCTCGATCGCCTTGGCGCATTGGCCCGCGCTCATCGCGCCCGCCACCAGACGTTCGTTCTGGAAGGTGCTCATGATGTAGTAGAAGCCCTTGCCCTCCTCGCCGAGCAGCGCATCGGCGGGCAGGCGCAGATTGTCGAAGAACAGTTCGGCCGTGTCGGACGCCCGCCAGCCATGCTTGTCGAACTCGCGCGAAACCGACAGGCCGGGCGTGCCGCGATCGACGATGAACAGGGATATGCCGCGGCTGCCCTTGGCCTCCATGTCGGTGCGGCAGGCGACGATGTAGATGTCCGCGCAGACGCCGTTGGTGATGAAGGTCTTCGAGCCGTTGATCACCCAGCCGTCGCCGTCCCGCACCGCGCGGGTCTTGAGGCCGGCGACGTCGGAACCCGCATGCGGCTCGGTCACGCAGATCGCGCCGACTTTCTCGCCGGCGCAGGCGGCGGGCAGATAGCGCTGCTTCTGCGCGTGCGTGCCACGATGGGCGATGTGCCCGATCGACATGTCGCTGTGAACGGTGAGCGCGGTTGCGACCCCGCCGAAGGAGCAGCGGGACAGCTCTTCGCCGAGGATCACCGAGGCCATCGCCCCGAGCCCGCCGCCGCCGTATTCGACCGGATGGCGCATGCCGAGCAGGCCGAGATTGCCGAGGTCGCGAAACACCTCGCGCGGCACGCGGCCCGCAGCCTCCCACGCATCGGCCTGCGGGATGATCACCTCGTTGACATAGCGGCGGACCTGCGCGCGGATCATGCGCAGATCGTCATCGAGCAGATCCGGCTCGTTGAACTCGAACTCGGTCATTCAGACCCTCATTGTCCTGCGCCCCCGGTTTGTGCGGGCGCGGCGTTTCCTGCCCCAAGCTAACCAGATTTTATCATAGACCGGCAAGCCGGTTTATTATTAAAGCGCAAAGTTTTCGCAGCCGCCCCACCCCTACAGATCACGCGCGATCAGCTCCTTCATGATCTCGTTGGTGCCGCCATAGATCCGCTGGGCCCGCGCATCCACATAGGCGCGGCCGATCGGATATTCCCACATGAAGCCATAGCCGCCGTGCAGCTGCAGGCAGGCATCCACCACCTTGCCCTGCAGGTCGGTGGTCCAGTATTTCGCCATCGAGGCAGTCTGGGCGTCGATCTCTCCGCGCAGCATCAGCTCGAGGCAATGATCGACGAACACCCGGCCAATGCGGATCTCGGTCTTCAGCTCGGCCAGCGTGAAGCGGGTGTTCTGAAACTCCACCACCGCCTGGCCGAAGGCGGTACGCTCGCGCACATAGGCCAGCGTCCAGTCGTAGGCCGCCTGCGCCGCGGCAATCGCGGAAACGGCAATCTGCAGCCGCTCCCACGGCAGTTCATTCATCAGATAGAAGAAGCCGCGGTTCTCCTCGCCGATCAAATTTTCGGCAGGCACCCGCACCTGGTCGAAGAACAGCTCGCCCGTGTCCTGCGATTTCAGGCCGAGTTTTTTCAGCGGCGTGCCCTTGGTCACGCCCGGCAGATCGGCATCGACCGCGAGCAGGCTCAGGCCCTTCGCTCCCGCCGCCGGATCGGTCTTGGCGACGACGATCACCATGTCGCAGACCGTAGCATTGGAGATGAAGGTCTTGATCCCTGAGAGCACATAGTGATCGCCGTCGCGCACCGCCGTGGTGCGGATCGCCTTCACGTCGGACCCGCCATTCGGCTCGGTCATGGCCAGCGCGCCGACCACCTCGCCGCGCACCATGCGCGGCAGGTAGCGCTGCCGCAGCTCCTCGCTCGCATAGTTGAGGAAGTAATTGGTGACGATGTCGGAATGCATCGCGAAGGACAGACCGAAATTGCTGTAGGGCGCTGCCTCCTCCAGCACGATGGCGGAGTAGAGCCGATCCGCACCCGGCCCGCCGTAAGCCTCCGGCACCGCCGGGCACAACAGCCCCGCCTCTCCGGCGGCATTGAAGACCGAACGGGTAAAACCGCCCCGCTCTTCCCACTCCGTCAGATGCGGCGCCACCTCGCGGGCCAAAAACGCCTTCACGCTGTCACGAAACAGCTCATGCTCAGGCGCGAACAATTCTCGCTTCATCACACCACCCGGCGAACACCACTCACGATCAGGCCATTCGCCACAACCGCTCCGCAGCCCCTGATCAAGAAATGCGAACGATTGATGGAGACGGCGATGCCGCCGTCTCCATCAGAGCGTCACGGCTTCATCTTGTCGTAATCGAGCACGACCTTCCAGCGACCGTCCTGAATCTGCGACAGGCGCGCGGCGTCCGAGCCGAGATGCTTGGTCTTGGAGAACGACATCGCCGGGAAGCCGAACATATCGACCGGTACGTTCAGCGTCTCGATCGCATCCACCAGGCTGTCCGTGGTCAGGTTGGCGCCGGCCTTGTCCATCGCCATGATCAGGCGATCAAGGATGGTGTAGCCGTAGATCGAGTACGCAGTCGGCGCCTCATTGAACATTGCGCGATATTTCGCCATCCACGGCTTGATCGCCTCCGGCGCGTTGTCTTCATACGGATGCTGCACGGTCATGGTCGAGTAAAACCCGTCCATCGCCTTGCCGCCGAGCTTGTGAATGAGATCGGTGTAGGTGCCGAACGCGCCCAGCATCACCGGCGAGAAGTCGAGCTTGCGCGCCTCGTTGATGGTGCCGACGGTTTCGCGGATCAAGGTGCCCAGCACCACGAAATCGCAATTGGCCGCCTTCAGCCGCGCCACCTGCGAGGAGAAGTCGGTCGCGCCGCGCTTGAAGCTGGTGCGCTCCCCAAGCTCGACGCCGATGTTCTTGAGGCCCGCCTCGGCGCCGCGCAGAATCTCGAGGCCGTATTCGTCGTCCTGATAGATGATGCAGGGCTTTTTCGCGCCCTTCTCCTTGTAGAGAATGCCGACCGCCGGCACGATCTGCTCGTAATAGGACGAGACGAACGCGAACTTGAGTTTATGCAGCGGTTCATACATGTCGCGCGACAGGGCCGCCGGGAAGAAGTTGACAATGTTCTTGCCTGTGATCACCGGCAGCGCGGCATTGTTGACGCCGGTGCCGAGCGAGCCGGCCATCACAAAAATCTTGTCCTGATTGACCAGCTTCTGCGCGGCGAGCACGGCGCGCTTGGGGTCGTAACCGGAGTCCTCGACCAAGAGCTTGATCTTACGGTTGTTGACCCCGCCCTTCTCGTTCGCCTCGGCGATGCGCAGCTGCATGCCGTTGCGCAGGTCCTTGCCATAGCCCGCGAGGGGGCCGGACAGATCCTGAATCGTGCCGATCAGGATTTCATCCTTGCTCACGCCCTGCTGCTGGGCCATCGCGCTCTGTCCGGCGAGCAGGCCCGCCGACAGCATCATTGCAGCAAATCCGATCCTTCTCATCCTTGTCTCCTCCAACGCTGTTGTTCGTTTTTCTCAAGGTCAGTTTAAGGACTTCGTCCGGCTTTCAACAATCAACCCAATCGCCGCACCTAGCGATACATCGCGTCGATCTGCTCGGCATATTTTCGCTCCACCAGCTTGCGCTTGAGCTTCATCGTCGGCGTCAGCTCCTCATCCTCAGCGCTGAGCTGCGTTCCGAGCAGGAAGAACGCCTTGATCTGTTCGACGCGGGCGAATTTGGCGTTCACCTTGTCGATCTCGCTCTGAATCAGCTCCACCACCTCGGGCGCGCGCGTCAGGCTGGCATAGTTGGAGAACGGCACGTCGCGGTCCTGCGCGAATTTTTCGACGTTCTCCTGATCGATCATGATGATCGCGCTGAGGTAAGCGCGGCGATCGCCGATCACGACCGCGTCCGTGACATATGGCGAGAATTTGAGCTCGTTCTCCCACTCGCTCGGCGTGATGTTCTTGCCGCCCGCGGTGATGATGATGTCCTTCATCCGGTCGGTGATGCGGAAATAGCCCTCGCCGTCCGCCGCGCCGACGTCACCGGTGCGCAGCCACCCGTCGCTCGTGAACGTCTCGGCGGTCTGCTCGGGACGATTGAGATAGCCTATGAACAGGTTGGGCCCGCGCACCTGCAGCTCGCCGGTCGCCTCGTCGATCCTCACCTCGTTCACCGCGATCGCCTTGCCGATGGTGCCGAGGCGCATCGCATTCGCCGGCATCGAGGTCGAGATTCCTGCCGTCTCGGTCTGCCCCCACACCTCCAGCATCGGCACGCCGAGAGCGAGGTACCAGCGGATCAGGTCCGGCGCGATCGGCGCCGCGCCGGTGATCAGGAAGCGCGCGCGGTGGATGCCGATAAAGCGCCGCACGTTGTTCAGCGCGGCGACGCCCGCGAGATGATATTTCAGCTTCAGCCACAACGGCACCGGCTTGCCGGCGATCACGCGGTCCACGACCTCATGGCCGACGGACAGCGCCCAGCGATAGGCCATCTGTTGCACGCTGCCGGCTTCCTTGATCGCGATCGTCACCGCCGAGTAGAATTTTTCCCAGGTGCGCGGCACACCGCCGAACACCGTCGGCGCAATCTCGCGCACGTTCTCGGGCACGGTGTCGGGGTTTTCGACAAAGTTCATTTTTGCGCCGGCATAGAGCGAGGCATAAAGCCCTACGACCCGCTCGGCGACGTGGCACAGCGGCAGAAAGCAGATGCGCTCGTCGTCCTCGCCCTGCGGCAGTTCGGCAGCGAGGCAGCGGATCGCCGCCATCAGCCCGGCATGGGACTGCATCGCGCCCTTCGGACGGCCGGTGGTACCGGATGTGTAGACCAGAATCGCAAGGTCCTCCGGCAAGCGGCTTTTCAGCCGCGCCTCGAACAGCCCGGGATTGTTTGTGTCATGCTCCGCGCCGAGCGCGCGCAGGCGATCGAGCGTCGTCACCATCGGATCGGAGAAGGTCGCAAGGCCCTTGGTGTCGATCAACACGATGCGGCGGAGCAGCGGCAGCCTTTCGCGGGCAATCAGCGCCTTGTCGAGTTGCTCCTCATCCTCGACGATCAGAACTGTGGTGCCCGAATCCTCGCAAAGGAACTGGACCTGATCGCTGGAATCGGTCGGATAGATGCCGTTCGACACCGCGCCGGCCGAGAGCGCCGCAAAGTCGCACCACACCCATTCGACCGATGTGTTGGACAGGATCGAGACGCATTCGCCGGGCTGCAGGCCCTCGGCGACGAGGCCCATCGCAATCTCGCGAACGATGGCGCCTACCTCGCGCCAGGTCCACGCGCGCCAGATGCCAAGGTCCTTCTGGCGCAGCAGCGCCTGGTCGCCGCGCGCCGCCACGCCATTCCAAAACATCTCGGTGAGGGTGTCGCCGCCAAGGCCGCTGCCGCGCGGCCGCATGACGCGCTCGTGATCCCACAGGTTGGGCATCGCCATCATCGCGAACACCTTTGCATTGCCAGCGGCCCTGCCATCGCCCGCGCCTCCCTCATCGCCACGTCTTCTTTTTCTTCCAGCGCCGCTCGCCGCGCGCCCCGGCTTCCTTCATGCCGAGATAGAACTCCTTGATGTCATCCTTCTCGCGCAGCCGCTCGCAGCTATCGTCCATCACGATGCGGCCGTTCTCCAGCACATAGCCGTGGTCGGCGGCGTTGAGCGCCATGTTGGCATTCTGCTCGACGAGGAGGATGGTGGTGCCGCGCTCGCGATTGATGCGCACCACGATCTCAAAGATATCCTTCGTGAGTTTCGGGCTGAGGCCGAGGCTCGGCTCGTCGAGCAGGATCAGCTGCGGCCCGGCGAGGATCGCGCGGGAGATCGCGAGCATCTGCTGCTGCCCGCCGGAGAGCAGGCCCGCGTCCTGTTTCGCCCGCTCGCGCAGGATCGGAAAATATCCGTAGACGGTCTCGAGATCGCGCACGACCGCATCCCGGTCCGAGCGCGTGAAGGCGCCCATCATCAGATTGTCATGCACCGAGAGCAGCGGAAACACCTCGCGCCCTTCCGGCACATGGCTGAGGCCGCGGCGGACGATCATCGCGGGGTCCTTTGCGGTGATGTCCTCGCCGCAGAACGTGATGCTGCCCTTGCGCGGCGCGATGATGCCGGAGATCGTCTTGAGGATCGTGGTCTTGCCCGCGCCGTTGGCGCCGAGCACGGTGACGATCTCGCCGCGGCGCACGGTGAGGCTGACGCCGCGGATGGCCTTCACCGGGCCGTAGGCGCTCTCGACATTGCTGAGCACCAGCACATCGCGATCACTGGCGCCATTGCCGCCGCCTGCTCCTGTCCTGCTCATGCCGGCAACCTCTCGCCCGGCTGCCGCCGCAGCGAACTGACGTCGTCGATCGTGCCGAGGTAGGCCTCGATCACCTCGGGACTGGCCTGCACGTCGGCCGGCGTGCCGATCGCCAGCATCTGCCCCTGGTTCATCGCCAGCACCCGGTCGGACACTTTGGATACCAGCCCCATGTCGTGCTCGACCATGAGGATGGCGATGCCGAGATCGCGCCGGATATCCTCGATCCAGAACGCCATGTCGTCGGTCTCCTCGACATTGAGCCCCGACGACGGCTCGTCGAGCAGCAACAGCTTCGGCTCGGTCGCGAGCGCCCGCGCCAGCTCCACGACCTTGCGGATGCCGTAGGGCAGGCCGCTGACCATGGCTTCGCGATAGTGCTGCAGCTCGAGCAGATCGATGATCTCCTCGACCTTGCGCCGCGTCTCCCGCTCGGCCTCGCGAACCGCGCGGGTGAACAGAAACTCGCTCCACAGATTGGTGCGGCGGCGAATGTGGCGGCCGATCAGAAGGTTCTGCAAAACGGTTGCGTGCTCGAACAGCTCGATGTTTTGGAACGTCCGCGCGATGCCGAGCGACGCGACCTCGTGGGTCGGCACGCGGCTGAGAAGCTGCCCCTCGAAGCGGATCTCGCCGGCACTCGGCGTATAGAACCGGCTGATCAGGTTGAACACCGTGGTCTTGCCGGCCCCGTTGGGGCCGATCAGCGTAAACACCTCGCCGCGCTTCACATCAAAGGAAACGCCATTGACCGCGCGCACGCCGCCAAAACTGATGCTGAGATCGGACACGCTCAGCAGGACATCGTGAGGGTTCGTCATTTCAGCCGCTCCGACTTCTGGAACGCGCGTTGGCGCTTAAACATGCCGCGCCGGTAGAAGGGATAGATCTGCAGCCAGGTGCGGATCTTCAGCCAGCGGCCATACATGCCCATCGGCTCCAGCATCACGAAGGCGATCAGCACCACGCCATAGATGACGCTCTGCAAGCCGGTCGCCTGCCCTATGGCGGCAGGCAGATAATCCTTGCCGAGCGCGATGAGCTGCGGCATGCCGATCAAGAAGATCGCGCCGAGAAACGCGCCGTGGATCGAGCCGAGGCCGCCGATCACCACCATCAGCAAAAGATCGATCGACTGCACGATGCCGAACTGGTCCGGCGAGAGAAATTGCAGCTTGTGCGCATAGAGCGCGCCGCCGAGCCCGGCAAAGGCCGCCGAGATCGCGAACGACATCGTCTTGTAGCGGGCAAGGTTGATGCCCATGCTCTGCGCGGAGATTTCGGAGTCGCGGATGGCGACGAACGCGCGGCCGGTCGGCGAGCGCAACAGGTTCAGCACCAGCAGCGTCGAGGCGACGGTGCAGACAAGGCAAAGCCAGTAAAACCCTTCCGTCGTATCGATGCTCCAGCCGAACATCGACGGGTTCATCACGCTCTTGCCGGCATTACCGCCGGTGACGCTTTCCCAGCGCGCCAGCACCTCCTCGACGATGAAGCCGAAGGAGAGCGTCGCTATCGCCAGATACATGCCCTTGACGCGCAGCGCCGGCAGCCCGACCACCATGCCGACAGCCGCGGCGATCACCATCGCAAAGGCCATCGACACCGGAAACGGCCAGCCCTTGGCGATCAGCACCGCCTCGGTATAGGCGCCGACGCCGACGAAGGCGGCATGGCCGATGGAGAACTGCCCGGTGTAGCCGGCCAGCAGCATCAGCCCGACGGCGATGATGCCGTAGATCAGGATGAAGCTGAGCTGCGCCAGCCAGTATTCCGAGATCAGCCACGGCGCGAGAACGAGCGCCACAAGCAAGACGCCATACCAGAACCGGTCACCGCCATGCCTGGCGAGATTGATGTCCTGATCGTAGCTGGTTTTGAAAACGAACCGCATGGCTCACACTTTTTTGCCAGAGATGTCGCCGAACAAGCCGGTCGGCTTGACGGCCAGCATGAGCAGGACGACGACATAGGGCATCACGTCCTTGAACCCTTCGGGCAGGTAGAAACCGGATAGCGCCTCGACGAGGCCGATGATCAGCCCGCCGACGATCGCGCCCGGCAGGCTGCTGAAGCCGCCGACGATGGCGGCGGGAAAGGCCTTGAGCCCGATGAAACCCATATTGGCGTGCACGAAGGTGAGCGGCGCGAGCAGGATGCCGGCAATTGCCGCGACCGCCGCCGCAAGCGCCCAGACAAGCCCGTTCAGCTTCTGCACCGGAATGCCCATGTAATAGGCGGCGAGCTGGTTCTGCGACGACGCCTGCATCGCGATGCCGATCTTGCTGAAGCGGAAAATGACGAACAGCACCGCGCAGAGGACACCGGTCGCAGCGATAATGACGAGCTGCTCGCCGGCCAGCACCACGCTGCCGAACTTGATCACCGCGTCCTTGTAAGGCACCGCGAGAGTATGCGTGTCGGTGCCGATGCCCGGCACCATCGTCACCGCGCCGCGGGCGATATAGCCGAGGCCGAAGGTCAGCATCACGATGGAAAAGGCCGGCTGCCCGAGCACCGGCCGGATGATCGCAAGCTCGATCAGCCAGCCGAACAACGCCATCACGATCACCGCGACGATCACGGCGAGAAAGAACGGCGCGTTGAAGATCGCGATGCAGGCAAAGCCACAGAACGCCCCGAGCATCATCAGCTCGCCCTGGGCGAAGTTGACGGTTTCAGTGGCTTTGTAGATCAGCACAAAACCCAGCGCGATCAGCCCGTAGACGCAGCCCTGCGCAAGCCCCGCGACAATGATCTGGACGACCAGCACGCTCCCTCCTCACCTAGAACCTCTGCCTCGCCGCCCATTCGCCGGAATTCGCGCCCGGTCGCAGGCAAGCTGAGGCAACGCGACTTTTTGTCTTCTGCGTTTTGTATCTTCTTGTGGGTCTTCCGCAGGCGGCCATCATCTTGCCGATGATTTTGTCCCGCGCTTCGGTCGTCATTTTCCGGCCGCCGCGTGCGGCTGCCGGATGGTCGTAGCAGAAACTCAGGCGCCCTCGTGCCCGACTATGGCAATCGAGCACACGTTCTGCGACGGCTGGCCGCCGAGATTGTGAATGAGGCCGAGCGACGGATCGGACAACTGCCGCCTGTCCGCGCGGCCCTGCAATTGCAGATAGGTCTCGTAGAGCATCCGGATGCCGCTCGCGCCGACCGGATGGCCAAAGCATTTCAGCCCGCCATCGATCTGGCAGGGCACGCCGCCATCGGCATCGAAGAAGCCATCCATCACATCGCGCACCGCCTGCCCCTCGTCGGAGAGGAACAGATCCTCCATGGTGACAAGCTCGGTGATCGAGAAACAGTCATGCACCTCGGTGAGGCTGATCTGCTCGCGCGGCCGCTCGATGCCCGCTTCCTGATAAGCGCGCTTCGCCGCAATCCGCGCGGTGTGAAAATAGCTGCCATCCCAATCGTTGGAATGCATCTCCCAGCCGTTCGACACTGCAACCTGCAGCGCCTTGAAGGTGACGAGATCCTTTTTGCCGAGGCCGCGCGCGATATCCGGCGTGGTGACGATCACGGCCGCCGCACCGTCCGACACGCCGCAGCAGTCGAACAGGCCGAGCGGCTCGGCCACGGTCGGCGCGTTGAGCACCTGCTCCACGGTGATCGCTTTCTGCAGGTGCGCCTTGGGATTACGCGCGCCGTTGGCGTGGCTCTTCACCGAGACATGCGCGATAGCGCGCTTGAGGAGACCAGCATCGACGCGATGCTTGTGCTGATAGGCCGAGGCGAGCTGCGCAAAATTCGCCGGTGCCACCGCGTTCGGGTACCACTGCGGAATATAGGTGCCGACCGAGCCCATCGGCAGGCCGCCGTAGCCGGTGTCCTTCAGCTTCTCGACGCCAAGCGCGATGGCGATGTCGCAGGCACCAGCGGCCACCGCATAGACCGCGCCGCGGATGGCTTCCGAGCCGCCCGCGCAAAAATTCTCCACCCGCGTCACGCCGATATTCGGCAGACGCAGCGCAATGCTCATCGGCGTGCCGCCGCGCCCGACGCCGATATCGTCCATGTGGTTGGAGAACCAGGCCGCATCGAGCTGCTCGGGCGTGATGCCGGCGTCAGCCATCGCCTCGGTATAGGCCTCGACCATGAGGTCTTCGGGGCTGGCGTCCCAGCGTTCGCCGAACTTGCTGCACCCCATGCCGAGAATGGCGACCTTGTCCCTGATACCCTTTGCCATGATTTACTCCGAAGCTGCGTCTGCATGCACGAGAGCGGCAGGCGAGGACGCCTTGCGTACCGGCGTCGCCTTCCAGAAGTAACGCGTGTAGCCGCGGCGCTCGTCGACATCCTTGATGCGGAACACCATCTCGACCTCGGTGCCGGAAGCGACCTCGCCGCGGTCGATATCGGTAAATTCCATCAGGATGCGGCCGCCGCCTTCAAAATCGACCTGCCCATAGTAATTCGGCGGCGACATGTGGAAGGACAGATATTCCGCCGACCAGCTCAGTACATGGGCCCGGCGGTCGGCAAGCTTGTAGGGCCGCTGGGTATCGAGCGCAGGCGTCGACTGGTCGTAGGACAGCCGTGACGGCGGAAAGTGGACCTTGCCCGTGACCTCGCAGCGCCCACCGACGAGGCCGAGAATGGCCCGGCGATGGCGATAGGCGGTGCTGAGCGCGGTCTTCTTGTCCTGTTCGCCGCGCGGCCCACGCTCCAGCCGAAGCTGGCCCTTGAACGACAGGAATTTTGTGTAGCTGTTCTCGGCGACGCCGCGCGCGATCCAGCCATCGACGCCGACCTGCGGCCGGAACGACGCTATTCTCTCGGTCGTCTTCAGCACCACGGCCTGCGCGCCGCTGCCGAACTGCGCAAGAACGATGTGCTGCCCCGGCCCTGCGCGCTCGAGCACCTGCGCCAGCAGCAACAGGCCATGCGCTGTGCCGGTCTCGCCGATATTGTCCGCAAGCCCATCGACCACCGCCTCGGGGCGGATGCCGCAGATCTTCGCGAGCTGTCCCTCGATCTTGCGGAAGGTGGTGGGGAAGATGAAATGATCGACCTGCCCGGCTTCGATGCCGCTCGTCTTGAGCGCGTCCCGCACTACGCGCGGCACGAGCTTGGTGATGCCCTCGTCGCGCACCCAGCGCTCTTCCCAGGCGTAGTCGATATCCTCGCCGCTCATGCGGAAGCGGTCGACGAAATCCACTGTGAGCACCGCGCTGCCGAGATATTCGGCAATCACATTGTCATTGCCGATCCGCAGCGCCGCTGCGCCATCGCCGAGATCGAGCTCCTGCGAGCTGGCGGCACGGGTGTGACGGTTGTCCGCCGCTAGCACCAGCGCATCGCCTTCGCCGGCCTTCACGCGCGCCATTGCATCGCTCAGGCAGGCCAGCGCCGCGCGCTGCGAGCCGGTAACGTCGCGGGCCTCGACATTTTCATCGAGCGTGAGAGCTTCGCAAATCACGCCGGCATTGAGCCGCTCGACGAAAGGCAGAGTGCTGGATGCAAGCATGACGCTGCGGATCGCATCCCGGCCTTCGCCCGGCCCGAGGCAATCACGCGCTGCCGCCACCGCCATGGTGATGCTGTCTTCATCCCAGTTCGCCATCGCGCGGGAGCCGCTGGCGCGGGCAAATTGCGGCGCGTACCAGGCATTGGCCTGCGCGATCGCCTGCCGGTTCAGTCGCAGCCGGGGAATGTAGCTGCCATAGCCGACAATTCCGGTCATTCCTCACCTCTCCCCGCGCATATTTTCGCGCGCCTGTCCCGGCGCGCTCTTGAAGGCAGGTTCGTGCGCAACGCACTCACTGTCAATCTCTGTTTCAACATCTAGACCGCCCGAGCACCTGCGCCGAAATGGCGCTGCAAGAACCGCCCGATTGCCGCGATTGCCTGGGTCGCCTCCGGCAGTTCCTCGGGAAATTGCTGAAAGACGTGGATCATGCCGTCCCACACCTCCAGCGTGACATCGACACCGGCCTCCTGCGCCTTGGCAGCGAAATCGCGGCTGTCGTCGAGCACGGTTTCACGATCACCCACCTGCATCAGCAGCGGCGGCAGGCCATGCAGCGCCGCATGTAGCGGCGAGGCGAGCGGATCGCGCGGATCCGCGTCCGCGTCCGCGCCGAGATAGCCTTTAGCCATCATCAGCACCATCTGGCGCTGATGGATCGGATCGGCCTCCTTGCGCGTCTGATAGCTCTGCCGCTCCGCCGCAAGGTCCGTCCAGGCCGACAGCGTCACGATCGCGGCAGGTAGCGGGCGCTTCCTCTCGCGCAAGGCCAGCGCAAGGGACAGCGCCAGCCCGCCGCCGGCGGAGTCACCCGCAAGCGCGATGTCGCCGCCACCAAAGCCCTGCGCCAGCAGCCACTCATAGGCGGCGCACGCATCATCCAGCGCGGCAGGAAAGCGATGCTCGGGCGCAAGACGGTAGTCGATGCCCAGCACGCGGCTTCCGCTCGCGGCGGAAATCCGCGCCATCAGATCGCGGTGCGAGCGCACTGAGCCGACCCGAAAGCCGCCGCCATGAAAATACATGACCACCTTGGCTGCATCGGCGTTCGGCGCCGCGATCCACGCCGCGGGAACGCCGCCCGCAGACGTCTCGACAACCGACGCCGGCGCCGCATCCGACCACATCAGGGCGTCCCAGTCGGCCCGCATTTCCTGATCGGTCGTATGCCGCGTCCAGCTGCGATAGGTTTTCTGGACGCGGGCGATAACGCGATCGATTGGGGAAAGGGTTTCGGTCTGGTCGGCGTCTGATGGCACGGTGAGCAATCTCGCATGTGGAGGCGGCCGGCCTTTCCGCCGACCGCGCCGACAGGTTACTTGACGGGTTTGAAGGACAGCGTCGCGAAATCGGCCTGCATGATCTGCACTGCCTGGTTCGAGAACCGCGATCCCTTGGCGAAAGAGATTGGCGCCATCACCTTGACGTCGAGATTTTTGGTGTCCGCGAGATGCTTGTTGGTGCAGGCCCAGGTCAGATCCTTGCCGCACTTCTCAATCGCCGCGAGCAGCACCCGCGCGCCGGAATAACCAGTCATGGTATAGCGGTTGATCCGTGCCATCTCCTCCGCCGACAGGTGTTTCTTGGCGAGTTCATAAAATGCCTTGCCTTCCTCGCTGCCGAACGGCGTGACATAGTCCACCGCATAGATGCCGTCGCTCGCCGGCCCCGCCAGCTTGAGCATCGCCTCGACCCGGCCCGGCCAGAAGATCCCGACCGCGGGCTTGATGCCGAGCTTTTCCATTTCCTTCAGCATCGCCACGTTTTCGCTGATGATGCCGCCGGCAATGAACACCTCGACGCCGGCATCCTTGGCGCGCAGCACCTCCGACGAAAAGTCCTGCTGGTTGCGCTTGTAGATCGTCTCGAAGACGACGTTGAATTTCTTCTCGTCCTTGGCCTTCTTCAGGCCCTCGCGCAGCGCCACGCCATAGTCGTCGTCCTGGGTGACGATCGCCCACTTCTTGCCGGGGAACTTGTCGGCGAGAAACAGCGCGAGCTGGTGCATGCCTTCTTCATAGGCCTGGCCGACGACGAACACATTCTCGCGCGGCGGCTCATAGAGCGGCGTCACCGGGCCGATCGAGACAATCGTGGGAATGCCTGCCTGCTCAACCACCGGGATCGACGCCACCGCCTGCCCGGAGCCCGACAGCGAGGTCAGCGCAAATACCTTGTCGACCGAGATCAGTTTCTTGAGCGACTGAATGGTGCGCGAGCTGACATAGCCATCGTCCAGCGCGGTCAACCGCAGCTTGCGGCCATGAATGCCGCCAGCCGCGTTCGCTTCCTCCAGCGCAAGACGCACGCCCAGATTGTGCGCGACGCCGAGCAGCGCCGGCGGGCCGGACAACGGCTCCACCTCGCCAAGCAGAATTTCAGTATCGGTCACGCCCTGATCGGCAGCCAGCGCGGCGGTGCCGGAGAGCAGCAAGGCAGCCAATGCGGATTTCAGGACAGGTCCAAAATTCATCTGCGTATCCTCCGAGGCTTGTTTGTTTGATGCGTCGATCCTGCTGCGGCCTGTCGTTCAGTACCGCAGCGGCCAGTTCACCCATAGCCGCTTGGCGTCGAGCCACAGGCCGACAAGCCCGTGCGGCTGAAAGCGCAGAAAAAGAATGATCACCACGCCATAAATCATGCTTTTGAGTTCGTGCGCGCCGACCGACAGCAGCCGCGCCGTCTCCTCGCCAAGCAGTGCGAAGGCGGCAGACGAAAGCTCCGGCAGAAGCACGATGAAGACCGAGCCGAGCACCGCACCGAGCGCAGTGCCGATGCCGCCGACGATGAGAATGGCAAGCGCCTCGATCGAGAGCAGGAAGGGAAAGCCCTCCACCGTCACATAGCTGAGAAAGATGCCGTAAAGCGCGCCGGACAGGCCGATGATGAACGAGCTCGTCATGAAGGCGTAGAGCTTGTAGGCGCGCAGATCGATGCCCATCACGCGGGCGGCGATGTCGTTGTCGCGAATTGCAACCAGCGCGCGGCCGACGCGGCTGCGCCGCAGATTGAGCGTCGCCACCAATGTCAGCGCAGCGAAAAACAGACAGAGCAATGCGAACGCGATGTCGCTCTTGAACGAGATGCCAAAAATCGTCGGCCGCGTGACAAAGATGCCGCGCGCGCCGCGGGTCAGCCCGTCGAATTCGAGGATCAGGTGGTTGATGATGAAGGCGAAGGCCAGCGTCGTGATCGCGAGATAAAGGCCGGTGAGCCGCAGCGAAGGAATGCCGACGATGATGCTGGCGGCCGCCGGGACCAGCCCCGCCAGCAACAGCCCGATCAGCGGATCGAGTTTCCAGGTCGAAGTTGCGATCGCATAGGCATAGGCCCCGAGCACCATGAAGCCGGCATGGCCGAGCGAGATCAGCCCGGTCCATCCGGTGAGCACGTTGAGGCCGAGCGCACCGACCGAGGTGATGGCGATGATCGTGAGCAGCGACAGATAGAACGGATTGAGGAAAAACGGCGCGGCGATCAGCGCTACCGCCAGCACGGCAAGCCACGCCCTCACCAGATGTGAGTCGGTGAGGTTGATCTGCTGGCCGATGGTTTCCTTGAAGTAACCGCTGCGCATCAGACCCTCTCGATCCGCTTCTCGCCGAACAGGCCGAACGGCCGCACCATCAGGATCACGATGATCACGACGAAGCCCGCGACGTCCTTCATGCCCGGATTGATGTAGCCGCCGGTGAGATTTTCCACCGTGCCCATGATCAGGCCGCCGAGCGCCGAGCCGAGCACGGAGTCGAGGCCGCCGACAATCGTTGCCGGAAAGGCCTTGAGGCCGAGCACGAACATCGTCGGCGCGAGCTCATGAATGATCGCAAACATGACCCCGGCGATTCCTGCAATCACCGAGGAAACCGCCCATGCCACCGCCTGCACCCGCGCCGCGCTGACGCCCATCAGCATCGCGGTGCGGTCGTCGCTCGCCACCGCGCGCATCGCCACGCCGAAGCGCGACCAGCGGAAGAAGACGTAGAAACCGGCCATCACCGCAACCAGCAGCAAGATGACGGCGATCTGGCCGCTGCGCATGCGCACATCGCCGATCGACACGATCTCGCGGCCGATACCGACGTCGAGCGAATGCGGCACCGCGTCCCACAGGAACACGATGGAGGACCGCAGAATCACGGCGATGCCGATCGTCACCATGATAGTGGCGAACACCGGCTCGCCGATCATCGGCCGGATGACGATGCGCTCAATCAGAAGCCCGAACAGGCAGGCGAACAGGATGGCGGCGAAGGTCACAATAAAAACATTGCCGGTGACATGGGTCGAGATCGTCCACGCGACATAGGCGACGATCATCGCGATTTCGCCCTGCGCGAAATTGACGAGGCCGGTCGATTTGTAGATCACCGCAAAGCCCATGGCGATCAGGCCATAGATCGCGCCGATCGACAGGCCGGAGAGCAGCAGTTCCAACAGATAGGTCATCGGCTGCCCTCCTCGCCATAGATCACCGCAAGCTCCCGGGCGAATTTCTTGTCGATGATCGCGCGGCGCACCTTCTGCGTCGCGGTCAATTCGCCGTCGTCGTGATCCAGCTCCTTTTCGAGCAGAACGAACTTGCGGACGTTCTCGACGCGGGCGAACCGCTTGTTCACGTCATTGACGACCTGCTGCACGAGTTCGCGCACCTCGCCGAGCTCGGTCAGCGATTTGTAGGTCGTGTAGGCCACGCCCTGGTCGCTCGCCCAGCGCCCGACATTGTCGAAATCGACCTGGATCAGCGCAGCCAGAAACTTTCGGCCATCGCCGACGACGATCACTTCCTTGATGTAGGGGCTGTCCTTGAGCGCGTTCTCGATCTCGGACGGCGCGATGTTCTTGCCGCCGGAGGTGATGATGATCGCCTTCTTGCGGTCGACGACGGAAATCTCGCCGTTGTCGAACACCTTGACGATGTCACCGGTCTTGAGCCAGCCGTCCTTCACGGTGTCGGCGGTGGCGGCCTCGTCGCGGAAATAGCCTTTGAAGGTCGCCGGACCATGCAGAAGGATCTCGCCATCCTCCTCCAGCCGATATTCCGTGCCCTCGATCGGCAGGCCGCAGCCGCCGAGCGCGTGATATTTGCCGCGCTGGATGAACACGCAGCCGCCGGATTCGGTCATGCCGTAGCCCTGACTCACGGGCAAGCCGATGACAGAAAAGAACCGCAGCATCTCCGGCGAGATCGACGCGCCGGCACAGAGCCGGTGCACCGTGCGGTTCAGGCCCAAGTGGCGCTGAATGTTGCGAAACAGCAGCACGTAGCAGAGCCATCCCTGCAAGGTTTCGAACGCGGTCAGGCGGTCTGCCCCGCTGGCGCGGCGATCATCGAGCTTGCGGCCGATCTCCATCAGCCGCCCGGTGATCCAGCGCTGCAGGCGGCCGCTTTCGGTGACGCGAAACTCAAAATTCTCTTTCAGCTTCTCCCAGATGCGCGGCACGCCTATGAAGAAGGTCGGCGCGATCTCGCGGACATTGATCGCCACCGTGTCGATGCTCTCGGCGAAATTGACGACGCCGCCGAGCACGAGCTGCATCGCCATGGAGTAGCAGCGCTCCGCCGCATGGCACAGCGGGAGATAGCCGACCGCCTCATAGTGGCGGCCATGCATGCCGATGGCGCCGGCGTAGTTGTAGGTCGAATAGATGATGTTGCGATGGCTCAGCATCGCGCCCTTCGGCGGCCCGGTGGTGCCGGAGGTGTAGACCATCAGCGCCACGTCGTCGGGCAACGTCTCGTCCATCATCGCATCGAGCCGCGCCGCCGCGTCCGGATGGCGGGCGAGATAGGCATCGCCGCGCGCGAGAAACGCCTCGAAAGATTCGAGATCGTCCTGCGGATAGTTGCGCATGCCCTTCATGTCGACGCAGACGATGTGCTCGAGATCCGGCAAGCCGCCGTCGTTGGCGCGCGCATCGAGCACCTTGTCGGTCTGCTCCTGATCGCCGCACACCGCGAGCCGCGCGCCGCAATGGCGGACGATGTATTGCAGCTCCGGCCACGGATTGGTCGGATAGATGCCGACCGGAATGACGCCGATCATCTCCGCGCCGAGATCGGCGTAGTACCATTCCGGCGTGTTCTCGCTGGCGATGGTGATGCGGTCGCCGCGACCAAAGCCGAGCGAGATCAGCGCCAGCGCAAAGCGCCGCGCCTGGCGCTCATAGTGGGCCCAGTCGTAGCGCTTCCAGACACCGTGCTCCTTTTCGCGCAGGGCCAGCGAGCTGCCCTTTAGCGCCGCCTGGGCGCGCAACAGGCGCGGCAAGGTGGTGTTGCCGACCGCGAGATTTTCCGCGGCCAGCGGATCGTGATTGCGCGGCAGCATCGCCTCCTGCCGCTCTGCGGATGGCGATGGGATCCGCGATTCCGAGAGCAAGGCCGCCGTTGTCATGACGCCATCCGCTGCCGGTTCGTGCCGAGATAGGCTTCCGCCACCCCGGCATGGTTCTGCACTTCCGCCGGCGCGCCTTCAGTTACCGTGCGGCCGAAATTGAGCACATGCACGCGATCCGAAATGTCCATCACCAGATGCATGTCATGCTCGATCAACAGAATTGCGATGCCAAGCTCGTCGCGGATGTCGAGAATGAAGCGGGCGATGTCTTCCGTCTCCTCCTGATTCATCCCGGCGACGATTTCATCGAGCAGCAGAATCTTCGGCTCGGAAGCCAGCGCGCGGCCAAGCTCGACGCGCTTCTGCTGGCCGTAGGAGAGATTGCCGACGACCTTGTCGCGGATCGCCTCGATCTCGAGAAACTCGATGATGTCCTCGACACGCTGGCGCGCGGCGATTTCCTCGCGCCGGCAACGGCCATAGTGAAACAGCGACTCCACCACGCTGGTCTTCATGTGGCGGTGGCGGCCGATCAGCATGTTCTCCACCACGGTGCCATGCTTGAACAGCGCGAGATTCTGGAATGTGCGGCCGATGCCCAGCGTGACGTAGTTCCAGGGCTTGACCCGCGCGAGATCCTGCCCGTCAAACGCGATGCGGCCGGAGGAGACCGGCAGCACGCCGGAGATGAGGTTGAACAGCGTCGTCTTGCCGGCGCCGTTGGGGCCGATGATCGAAAAGATCTCCTTTGGCCGCACCTCCAGCGACACGTCGCTGACCGCAGACAGTCCGCCAAAGGTCTTTGAAACGGATTCGAGCTTGAGCAGGGGTGCGATCACGACAGCCACCTCTTGCGGCGCTTGTAGTGCTTGACGTCGCGAAAGCTCTTTCGCGCGGCGCTCGCGGAATAGCCGAGGTAATACTCCTGCACCTCGGCGTTGCGGCTGAGCTTCGCCGCGTCGCCATCCAGCACCACGCGGCCGTTCTCGAGAATGTAGGCGTAATCGGCGACGGCCAGCGCCTGCGCCGCGCTCTGCTCCACCAGCAGGATCGTCAGGCCGATTTCCTTGCGCATCCGCACTATGGTGTCGTAGATCGCCTCGATGATCAGCGGCGCCAGCCCCAGCGACGGCTCGTCCAACGCCAACAGTTTCGGCGAGGCCATCAGCGCACGGCCCACGGCAACCATCTGCTGCTCGCCGCCGGAGAGATAACCGGCGATCTGGTCGCGGCGCTCGGCGACGCGGGGAAACAGCTCGAACACGAGATCGCGCAATTCGCGCAGCCTTGCGGGCGACTGCAGATAGCCGCCCATCATCAGATTTTCCTCGACCGTGAGGTTGACGAACAGCCGCCGGCCTTCCGGCACCTGCACGAGGCCAGCGCGGACAACCTCTTCCGCCGTGCGTTCGTGAATCGGCTGGCCGTCGAAGTGGATGGCGCCCTTCTCGATCTCGCCCTCCTCGATGGCGAGCACGCCGGACACTGCCTTGAGAATGGACGACTTTCCTGCGCCGTTGGAGCCGAGCAGCGCCACGATCGCGCCTTGCGGCACCGCCAGCGACACGTCGCGCACCGCCTCGATGGCGCCGTCATACACGATCTTGAGATTGTTGATGGCGAGCAGCGCCTCGCCGGGGGTCGGCGCCGGCTCTGCGGCGGGGCCATTCGTCGCCATCTGCGCGTTCATTCGGCGGCCGGCCGCTGCGAGGCGCGCGCCAGCACCGCATCGACAACGAGCTTCGCTGTCTCCGCGCAAGCCTGCGTGCCGCCGTTACCATATTCCTTCACGGCATCGCCGACGCACCACAGCCCCGAGATGCCGGTGTCGCGCGGCAGGTCATAGCCCGCGCAGGAGCGCTGCGCCGGCCAGTCGCCGCGCATCACGCGCACCGACAGCATCTTCACCTTGTCGTCGAAGCCGGGGAACTGGTCGCGCAGATCCTCATGCGCCAGCGCGATTTCCTGCGCCTCGTCGAAATCGCCGAGCGCGGGCACGGGCACCGCATAGGCGACATACTGGTGCCAGCCGGGCGGCGCGAGCTCGGGGCACGTGGCGGTGAGATTGGCCAGATTGCACAGCCGCCTCGTCTTGCCGAAGGTCACGATGCCGGGCGCGGCAAGCAACGGCTCGCGCGAGGCGAAGTTGAACACGATGTTGGCGGCGGGCTTCAGGCGCTCGTCGATAAGGCGCAGATACTCGGCCGGGAAATGCTGCGCACCGGCGAGTGCGACGGTCGTCTTCGGCCCCGCATTGCTGATGACGATGTCGGCGGCAATGCGCACCGCCTCGCCATTGCGGCGCACGACAACGGCCTTGGCAGAACCGTTCTCGATCTCGATCTTCTCGGCAGGCGACTGCAGCCACACCTCGCCGTTGCGCTCCACCGCAGCGGCCAGCGCCTTCCAAGCGCCGATGGTGCCTTCCGGGTGAAAGCCGAACTTTTTGAACGCGCCCTTCGAGGTGAAGTAAGTCAAAAATGCCCGTGCCGGCAGCTCATCGGCATTGCAGGCAAAGATCGCAGCGCAGAGATTTCGGAAAATCGCGTGGACGCTTTCGTTCTTCGTATAGCCCGAGAGCCAGTCCTTGGTGGAGAGCCGCCCGTCCGGCAACGTGCCGCTCTTGGCGCTGGCAAACTGTTCGACAATCTTTGCCGCCTGCTTGGTCAGGCTGCCGAGAAGAAAGCTCCACCCGCCCTTGCCGACATCGACAACTTTTCGATCAAGATAGAAAGCATTCGCGGGCGTCGGCATCCGGATCGGCAACGGCGCGCCCACCAGCTCGAACGTTTCCTCGAACACGCCGCCGGCCTCGAGCGCAATCGCGCCGACATTGACCAGATGCCCGTCGATGATTTCGGTGGAGGCCCGCCCGCCGAGCGCCGCGTGATCGTCGATCAGCAGGGTGCGAATTCCCGCGTGGGAGAGGCGCGCCGCCGCGCAACACCCGCCCGCCCCGGCACCAATGACGACAGCGCCAAATTCCGATGCTTCGGTCAAATCGGCTCTCCTCACCCATCATCGCCGCCATCATGGGCACCGATGTTTGTTGTTGGAAGAAAGCTAATATAATCCAGACAGCCGTTCAATTAATATTTTGCGCTGGCGCAAATTCTTTTCACACGCTTTACGACAGATGTAGCGCCGACTTTTGGCTTTCGGAAACGAACAGGAAGCGATCCAAAGAACGCTTCAATAAGTTGAACAGGCGGTTTGTTCTTTGTATGGGGAACAGGTGGCTTGTCTGGGGGAGAGTGCATTGGCTCGCACGCAGTCAGAAAAATATCCTGAGATCCGTGAGAACATCCTGAAGCAGGCAGCGCGGCTGTTTGCCGAGAAGGGCTATGCCGGCACGACGATCATCGATCTTGCCGAAGCCTGCGAGTCGTCTCGCGGCGCGCTCTATCACTACTTCGAGTCCAAGGAAGAGATGCTGTTCCACATCCTCGAAGGGCATGTGAACCGGCTCTACGAAGAACTCCAGGCCTCGGTTACGTCCCACAAGGACCCGATCGACCAGTGCCGCGCGATCATCCGTACCATCGTGGTGCGCAATGCGGAGTCGCACAACGAACAGATCGTGCTCCTCAATCAGCTCTCACAGCTTGCGGCCGGCCAACAGCAGGACATCGTCGCCAAGCAGCGTAAGATGACGGAGCTCGTCTCCGACATCCTGATCCGCATCGACGCGCAGAACCGCGTCACCACGCGCAACAAGAAGGCCTATACGATGATGCTGTTCGGCATCATCAACTACACCTTCACGTGGTACGATCCGAAGGGCTCGGTGCCGCCGGAAGAATATGCGGAGATGACCGCCGACCTCTTCATCCGCGGATTTACGGCGGCGTGACCCAGCCTGCGCCGATCTGCCCGATGGCACGGGGGGCGATGCCCTCCTTCAGCCGCCAGTCCTTGGCAAAGTCGTCGCGGTGGTGGAAGCCCAGCGGCGCAAGCGTCTCGATCGCCGCGAGCCGTTCGGCGTATTGCGCCAGCATCGCCGCACGCCGCCACGCCCCCTGTCAGCCGAGCCCCATGCCGCCCGAGACGCCGAGCACCTCGCCGGTGATGTAGGACGCCTCGCGCGAAGCGAGAAACGCCACTGCCGCAGCCACTTCTTCCGCATCGCCAATGCGCTTCATCAGCGTGGCACTCTCCATCGCCACGCGCAGCTTGTCGCCGCCCGCGTCCGTCGCCTGCCGCAGCAGCGGCGTGTCGATCGGCCCCGGCACCACCGTATTGCAGGTGATGCCGTAGCGGGCATTTTCCCGCGCGATGGATTTTGAGAAGCCGATCATCCCGGCCTTCGCGGCGGAATATACCGCGCCGCCTTTCGAGCCGAGCCGCCCCGCCTCCGACGATATGTTGACGATGCGGCCATAGCGCGCCGCCTGCATCGTCGGCAGCACCGCATGCGTGACCGCGAATGCCGATTCCAGATTGACGGCGAGCAGCTTGCGCCATTCGGCCGGCGTCGTCTCGGTGAAGAACGAATGCTGGTCGATGCCGGCATTGTTCACCGCGATCTCAAACGGGCCCTCCCGCCGCATGACCTCGGCGACGCGCCCGACATCGGCAACATCGAGGCAGGCGAACCGCGCGCCGGTTTCGGCCTGCAGGGCGTTGCCCGCAGCCTCGTCCCAGTCGCAGATCAGAACCCTTGCACCCTCGGCGATGAACCGGCGCACGATCGCAGCGCCGATACCTTTTGCGCCGCCGGTCACCACCGCGCGGCAGTCTTTCAGGCGCGTGAGGTACGCTGCGTTATCCATGAGCGTCAGCGCCCGACAAAGCGCGGCACACGGCGCTCGATCACGGCGGCGAGACCCTCGCGCGAATCCTGCGTGCCGGAAAGCTCGGACACCGTTCGCGCCTCTTCCGGCAAGCACGCTTCGACGCTGAGGCCGATGCCATTCCACAACAGGCGCTTCGTCGCCGCGAGAGCGCGCGGCGCACCGTCGGCGATCTGGCGCGCCAGCTTCATCGCCTCATCATTCAATTCGTTATCGGCGGCAATCCGGCTGATCAGGCCGATCTCCAGCGCCTCGGCTGCGCCGAGCACGCGGTTTGTCATCAAAATATCGGTCGCGCGGCGAAAGCCGACGAGCCGCGGCAGGATCACCGAAAGGCCGGCATCCGGCGCCATGCCGACGCGCGTCGCCCCGCCCATGAACTTCGCCGACGCCCCGGCGATCACCATGTCGGACGCGCAGACAAGCCCGAGGCCGCCGCCGCCGGCGGCATAGCCCTGGACCACCGCTATCACCGGCGCCTCAAGCCGCATCAAAGCGGAGGCACTGATCTGCAGATAGGCGGTTGCCTGCCGCAAGAAATCCGGCAGCTGCTCGCCCTTGGCGGCGAACTGGCGGACATCGCCGCCGGCGCAGAAGTTCGGCCCCTCCCCGCTCAGCAGCACCGCGCGGATGCGCGATTCGCCGTGGCAGATCATGATCACTTCATAGAGCGCCTTCAGCAGTTCGATGCTGATGCCGTTCGACGCCTGCGGTCGGTTGAGGCGGATCTTTGCGATATCGCCGATGAGGTCGAGGAGGACCGGGCCGTCCGCGACGACCTGTTCGGCGGGTTGGGTGGCTGTGGCTGTCACGGTGCTGGTCCCCACCATTACGGTCAGATCAGAAATGAGAGCGTGTAGATTGCCTTGTCGTTGTTCACGAGGATGACCTTCTTGCGGGCCATCCGCAATTGGCCGTCCACTCGGCGCAGCAGATATTCGTTGCGCGTCGCCCAAAGCGTCTCGCCGCGCATGTTGGATTCGAACACCATGGCATTGGCGGCGACATTGATCTCGCTGCCGTTCTCGCCGAGCAGCTCGATGTTGGAGACGACCCGCGCAAGGCGCGAGCGCGGCGTCTGCGAGTGGCGCTTGCCGGTGTGCAGCTGCTTGATCCGCAGCGCGATGCGCGAGCGGTTGTCGTAGACGATCGACATCTCGCGCTCGGGATCGATGTTTTCGCCGTTCGCCGGAATCCAGTAGATGGCGTCGTCGGTCCAGAGCGCTTCCCAGTCGTCATATTCGTGGGCGTCCTGCAGGCGCGCCTCGCGATAGATGAACTGCGTCACTTCTTGCAGGATGGCGTCGCGGCTCATGTCACGCCTCCATCAGCTTGCGATAGTGGCGCCAGATGCCGCGTGATGGCACTTCGTCGGTGGCATGGCCGATGACGTAGCCGTTCTCGTCGCGGCGCTCGCGGTGATTGCCGCGCCCGAGGAACAGCCACTCCGGCTCGTTGCAGGCAAGGCCGCGCTGATTGCGCTCATACATCTCGGTATCGTCGGCGAGCAGGAGTCCGGCCGGGCCAACCGAACCCATGGTCTGCTGGCGCATCCGCCGGTTGAGGTCCGGCGCGCCCTTGAACTGCAGCGCGGTAACGTGCTGGATCGTTTCGTCCACCGCCACCGGCTGAATGACGAAGAGCTGGATTTCCGCGATGAACAGGTTGGGAAAGATCATGATATGCGGCGTACCGTCGATCATGATCTTGCGCGCCTTCTCCTCGCCGTAAGCCGCGTTCATCTTCGCGACGTAATCCGGCAGCCGCGCTTCCGAAGTGCCGAACCAGTTCAGTGGCTTGTCGATCCGCCGGAACTCCGGCCGCAGGTCGACCTCGACATGACCGTTGCCGAAATCGCGCGTCACCGCGGTCGAACTGGCCCCGTAGAGCGCGCCGATGCCGCTGTCCGCCACCGAAAAGATCGAGGCGTGAACGAAGGCCGGGTGATAGCCGTCGCATTCGTTCTCGAGGATGAATTTCCAGTTGGTCTTGCCCCGGTGCTTGAGAAAGCCGGCCGTAATCTCGACCTCGCCCTCCGGCGAATTGGCGACGAGCTGGTCGATGGAATCCTTCGCGCCGCCGAGATACTCTTCGAGCGTCGGCCCCTCTTCCGAAAGGCAGCCGAAGACAAAGCCCTTGTAGATGCCGATGCGCGCGACCTTCCCGAGGCCAAGCTCGGACTTGTCGACATCCCGATAGCCGTCGGGAAAGGCATAGCCCATCAGGCGGCCGTCGTTGGCGAAGGTCCAGGAATGATAGGGGCAGGTGAATGTCGGGCGATTGCCCTTTTCCAGCGCGCAAACCTGATTGCCGCGGTGCGGACAGCGGTTGAGCAATAGCCGGATGTTCATGTCGCGGTCGCGCACCATGAGGACGGGCATCGTGCCGATCCATTTGGTGACGTAGTCGTTGGCGTTCGGCACCTCGCTGGCATGGCCGACATAAACCCAGCAGCGCGACCAGATTTTTTCGATCTCGGCCTGAAAGATCGCCTCGTCCGAATAGAGCGAGCCGTGAACGCGATCCGTCTCGATGAGACGGCCCCAATCGATTGCTTGCGCGGAAGCGGACATTCTTCCTCCCTCGATCTTTGTTGCCCCACCTATAGAGCACTCCCGGCAACCTGACAATATTTAAGACGACCGTTCGGTTTATTTCCAGAACATTTCGCCCAGGCGGGCCGCGCGATGCTCATGGACAGAGGGGAACTTGGAGTTTTGGCGGTATTTTAGGGCTATCTGGCGCTAAACCTCCCCCCTGAGGAGGGTAGCTCAAGCAAAAAGGGCCGCCCGGCGAGGGGCGGCCCTTTGGTGAAAAAATCAGGATCGTCATCCGGGTTTCGCTGCGACAGGTCCGGCCCCGCGAGCGCTGAGGGGCGAACTCCCTCGGCTTAGAGCGGCGCGGCGCTTTCGCCCTTGGCGCCGAACTTCGTCGCCATCGATGCGGCGATGATCACCAGCGTCAGCAACGCCACGATCAGTGTGCAGATCGCGTTGATCTGCGGTTTTACGCCAAGGCGGACCTCCGAATAGATCCGGATCGGCAGCGTCGCCGAACCCGGCCCCGTGGTGAAGCTCGCAATCACGAGATCGTCGAGCGAGAGCGTAAAGGCCAGCATCCAGCCCGCCGCTACCGCCGGCAGGATCAGCGGCAAGGTCACGGACAGAAAGGCGCGGACCGGCGTGCAGCCGAGATCCATCGCCGCCTCCTCGAGGCTGCGGTCGAGCGAGCCGAGCCGCGACTGCACCACGACGGTGACGAAGCACATCGTCAGCGTGGTGTGGGCGATAGTAACGGTCCAGAACCCGCGCTCGGCGTTGATGGCGACGAACAACAGCAGAAGCGCAAGGCCGGTGATCACTTCCGGCATCACCAGCGGGGCATAGAGCATCCCGGAGAACAACGTCCGGCCCTTGAACTTTTCGCCGCGCGACAACGCCAGCGCCGCGAGCGTGCCGAGCAGTGTCGCGGCGGTCGCCGAGACGACGGCGACGCGCAGGCTCATCCAGACCGCGGCGAGCATCGCCTCATCTTGAAAGAACTCGACATACCAGCGCAGCGACCAGCCGCCCCATACCGTGACGAGGCGCGAGGCGTTGAACGAATAGATCACCATGATGGCGATCGGCAGATAGAGAAAGGCAAGGCCGAGCGCCACCGCGGTGACATTGATCGGAGAGAACCGGCGCATCAGCGGTCTCCCTCGAGGGTGCGCTGCTGCAGGCGCTCGTAGGACAGGATCGGCACGACGAGCAGCGCCAGCAGCACGACCGC
>DATMRW010000017.1:0-2863 GCA_035565775.1 Xanthobacteraceae bacterium
GTCACGCTCGAGGTTCAGGCTGGCCAGATCCTTCCCCTGAGGGCGCTCTATGTTCGTGCGAATGGCACCACGGCGAGCGGCCTGGTGGCGCTGGCATGATGCTGGACGCGTCCATCTCCTGCACCGGGCTCCCGGCGACCCACAGCGTGGCGCGTGGAGAACCCGCACCACCCTTCAGGGTTTCCACCGTGGTCATCGAAGGCGACGGCATCACCTCGGCACTGCCTTCGGTCCCATCAAACGATTTCTACTCTTATCGCTATGCCGAGAGCCGGCCGGACCTCGCCATCGCGGTCCGGGCGCAGGAAGGTCGCGTTATCGGGACGGCCGCGAACCTTGATGACGGCGGCAATTCGCTGATCGGCAAGGTGGCTGAGGACATGGCTTATGAGCCGGACCTCATCACGGCGCTGATCGGCGGACATGACTTATCGACCGGCAGTGCGGCCACATGCAAGGCGAACCTCATCGCCTGGCATGCCGTCGTGAAGGCGCGTCGGCCAGGGTGCCGCGTGGCCTGGTCCGCACCCCTTCCTTACAACCCCGACCAGAGCCAATCGACTTACGCCAGTTTCACGGCGCAGCGGGCGATCGTCATGGCCGATGCGCGCGATCCGGCGGTGTGGGGCCAGTGGGCGGATTATTACCTGCCGTTGGCCGAGCATCCCGACTGGGCGGAGATCGGCAGCGCGCTCTATGCCGACGGCATGTATCCGACCGCCTTCGATGCGGTGAACGGGACGGGCGGGCAGAACCGCCTTTACGACCAGTTCGCGGCGGCGCTGGACAGCATAGCGGATGCGACACGGGTCAATGCCAATGCCCCTTACGGCAAGGTGTGGCCGGAGGATGAAGACGGCCTGGCGACAGAGGCTCAGCTCGTGCGGCGATTCGTCATCTCGGGCATTGCTCATAAGGGGCTTGCATCCGGGGTCTCTGTGTCCGGCGGCGAGGTGCGGCTGAACGGCGGCGCTTACGCCACCCGCATCGGGCGGATCTATAATGGAGACGTGATCGACCTCCGACTGAATACCAGCGCCGAGGGGGAGACGGCCACCGTGGTAACCTTGACCATGGGCGGCGAGACGCGTGAGATCGGCTATACCACGGCGGCCGAGGCAGGGGGCGAGGTTCCACCGAAGGTCCTCTCCGAAGGCGATAGTATCTCGGCGGCCACTGATCCCGCCAGCTTCACGCGTCTGTGGGCGGCGGATCATCCGACCGTCGCCTACGCCAACCATGCGGTCGGCGGGGCGCAGCTTGGCTTCCCGGGTGACACGCTGCCAGCGAATACCCTCTACGCGCGGCAAGCGGATGCATTGGCTTATGAGCCGACGCATCTGGTGCTTCTGATCGGAGCGAACGATCTGGCCGGCGATACGACAGCCTATGTCTCGCGGCTCTATGCCTACCTCGCGCCGTTCAGGGCGGCCGGCACCACGATCGTTCTGTGCACGGTGCTTCCCCGCGATTCCTCGGGGTGGCAGGACAAGATGGACGCGTTCAACGCCCGCTTGCGGCTCGACGAGGGGACCGAGTTCGATTTCCTGGTCGATTTCGCGGCGAGCGAAGCGGGAGCCTGGGGCGCGCAGCTCGATACCGCCCTCTATGGCGACGGGCTCCATCCCACGGCCGCTGGCCATGCCTTGCTCAAGCGGGTGTTCGCGCCTGTCATCAATCATGCGCTGGGCATCCCCAACGAGCCGCTCGACTTCGCGTTCGAACCCCAGGCGGCGGCCGATGCGGACACGGATTACGACAGCGCGCCATACACCGTGGCCGGGCTCTATCCGGGCGAGACCCGCCCCTATTCGGTGAGCGCGGGCGGTGCGATCTCCAAGAACGGAGGGGCTTACGTCATCGATGGCGCTGGATTCGTCGTCAACGGCGACACGATCAGCGTCCGCAATCATTCCTCGACCGACCCGGCAGTGCAAACCGATGTGACGGCGATCATCGGCACGAGTAGCGCGACTTATTCGGTAACGACGGCCGGCGCTGGATCGCGTTTGTGGGCGCCGAGTGATCTGGGCTCTAAGTTGGCGCTTTGGTTGCGGCCGGAGGACATCGTCGGAGATGACGACGATGAGATCGACGCCTGGACGGATTCGAGCGGCAACGCCGTCGCCGTTCCCAGTGCCGGATCGAGCAGCAAGCCGCGCATCAAGATCGCCGCGCTGAACGGGTTCAACGTCGTCAACATGGACGGCGTGCGGCAAGGGCATTTCACGCTGCCGACCGGATACCTGGACGGGCGATCGACGTCCGCCACGTTCTTCGTATCGAAGAACAGTTTCGACCCGAACACCAGGGACTTCGCGCCGCCAGTGGGGCGGTTCGGCACCGAGGAGTCGGGCGAGTTCTACCCCTATACGACCGGCGACATCTATTCCGCCTATGGGACGAATATGCGGTACAAGATCAGCGCCGCGAGACCGAGCCTTGCCGAGTGGCGCTTCGCCTCGTTCCAATCCGCGCCGAACGACTGGCGCTATTATGTTGACGGCAGCGCGGTCCACACGCTGATCGCCAATACTGTGGCCTTCGGCACTACCCCTGCGATTGGGGCAGGGTATTATAACGATTATTTCGACGGCCAGATCGCCGAAGTGATCGACTGCAACGAAGCGTTGACCACGACTGAACGGCAACGCGTCGAAGGCTACCTGGCCTGGAAGTTCGGCCTTGAGAGCAATCTCCCGGCGGAGCATCCATACGCGTCCGCCGCGCCAACGATTTAGGAGCAAGATGATGATGATGCGCCATCTCTTCGCCGCTTTCGTTCTGGCGCTGATCCTGCCTGTTTCAGCCCGGGCGCAGCAGGACACCGAGAAATGCGCCACTGTCACCGTCAGCCGCGCTA
>DATMRW010000018.1:0-2156 GCA_035565775.1 Xanthobacteraceae bacterium
CCGCAAGAGCAAGATGAGCGACTTCGGCCTGCAGCTGCGCGCCAAGCAGAAGCTCAAGGGCTACTACGGCGACGTCACCGAAAAGCAGTTCAAGGCCACTTACAAGGCTGCCGCCCGCATGAAGGGCGATACCGGCCTCAATCTGATCGGCCTGCTGGAGCAGCGGCTGGACATGGTCGTCTATCGCGCCAAGTTCGCGCCGACGATCTTCGCCGCGCGCCAGATCGTCAACCACGGGCACATCCGCGTGAACGGCGTGAAGTGCAACATCGCGAGCCGCAAGGTCCTGCCGGGCGACGTCGTCAGCCTGGGCGACAAGGCCAAGGAAATGGCCCTGATCATCGAAGCGCAGAGCCTGCCGGAGCGTGACATCCCCGACTATGTCGCGCCCGACGGTACCGACAAGGTGACCTTCACCCGCGTGCCGAAGCTCGACGAGGTGCCTTATCCGGTGACCATGGAGCCGAACCTGGTGGTCGAGTTCTACTCGCGCTGATCCGGCTTCCAGTTACGGAACAAGAGGGGCGGTCCTGTGGGGCCGCCCCTTTTTGTTTGCGCTCGCAGAGGCGCGGAGGCGCGGAGAAAAAGAAAAGCTTCTCCGGAAAGGCGCCAAGATCGAGTTGCCGACTTGGCGTGCGGGCATGATCGGATATCGGACAACGCGCGCACCCACCCTTCGTCATCCCCGCGAAAGCGGGGACCAGTTGTCTCTAAAGGCGCGATTGCGCAGCCTTCACTCGTCATTGCGAGCGAGATGAGGCGATCCGGCATGTGCGAATGCCGCACTGGATGGGTGGCCGGCGCCGGCTCCGCTTGCGTCACGGGCGTTCCATTTGGACGAGCGCTTCAATCAAGAGCCGACTGGATCCCCGCTTTCGCGGGGATGACGAAGGGTGGGAGGAGCGGGAAGCTGTTCTTTTCTCCGCGTCTCCGCGCGGACCAATGGCTACCTCAGATAGTCCCGCCGGAAATCGCCAGCGAAAGCCGCGAAACGCCCCGCGCCGATCGCTTCGCGCATCGCCGCCATCAACTGCTGGTAGAACGACAGGTTATGTTCGGTCACCAACATCGCGCCGAGGATTTCGCCGGCCTTCTGCAGATGATGCAGATAAGCGCGCGAATAGTGGGCGCAGGTGGGGCACGTGCAGCGTTCGTCCAGCGGGCCGGTATCCTCGGCGAAGCGCGCGTTGCGCAAATTGAGCGGGCCGGACCAGGTGAACGCCTGGCCGTTGCGGCCCGAGCGCGTGGGGAGCACGCAATCGAACATGTCCACGCCCCGCTCCACCGCGCCGACCAGGTCGTCGGGCTTGCCGACGCCCATCAGGTAGCGCGGCCGATCCTCCGGCAACTGGCCGGGCGCGAAATCGAGCGTGGCGAACATCGCCTCCTGCCCTTCCCCCACGGCCAACCCGCCGATGGCATATCCATCGAACCCGATCTCGGTCAGCGCCTGGGCGCTTTGCCGGCGCAAGTCCGCGTCGAGCGCGCCCTGCTGGATGCCGAACAGCGCCGCACCCGCGGCGTGCTCCCCGCCCGCATCGAAAGCCGCACGGCTGCGCCGGGCCCAGCGCATTGACAGTTCCATGCTGCGAGCGATCACATCGTGCGGCTGATCGATGCGCGGGCATTCGTCGAACGCCATGACGATATCCGAGCCGAGCAGTCGCTGGATCTCCATCGAGCGTTCCGGGGTCAGCAGATGCTTCGATCCGTCGAGATGGCTGCGGAATTCCACGCCTTCCTCGGTCAGCTTGCGAAGATCGGACAGGCTCATCACCTGATAGCCGCCGCTGTCGGTCAGGATCGGGCGCGGCCAGTTCATGAAGCGGTGCAGCCCGCCGAGCCGTGCCACCCGCTCCGCGCCAGGGCGCAGCATCAGGTGATAAGTGTTGCCGAGGATGATGTCCGCGCCGGTCGCGCGCACGGCTTCGGGCTTCATCGCCTTCACCGTGGCGGCGGTGCCCACCGGCATGAACGACGGCGTGCGTATCTCGCCGCGCCGCATGGCGATGCGACCGGTCCGGGCTTTCCCGTCCGTAGCGTCGACCGTGAAAGCGAAGCGAGGCGCTTCAGAAGCCATAGACGAGGGTGAACCGGGTCAAGGTGTCGGTCGAAACGGCGCCGAGGGGCGGATTGCTGTCATAGTCGAAGGTATA
>DATMRW010000019.1:0-2076 GCA_035565775.1 Xanthobacteraceae bacterium
CAGCATAGCGGATGCGACGCGTATCAATGCCAATGCGCCTTACGGCAAGGTGTGGCCGGAGGATGAGGATGGCCTGGCGACCGAGGCTCAACTCGTGCGACGATTCGTCATCTCGGGCATTGCTCATAAGGGGCTTGCATCCGGGGTCTCCGTGTCCGGCTGCGAGGTGCGGCTGAACGGCGGCGCTTACGCCACCCGCATCGGGCGGATCTATAATGGAGACGTGATCGACCTCCGGCTGACTACCAGCGCCGAGGGGAAGACGGCCACCGTGGTGACCTTGACCATCGGGGGCGAGACGCGTGAGATCGGCTATACCACGGCGGCCGAGGCAGGGGGCGAGGTTCCACCGAAGGTCCTCTCCGAAGGCGATAGTATCTCGGCGTCCACCGATCCGGCCAGCTTCACGCGCCTCTGGGCGGCGGATCATCTGACCGTCGCCTACGCCAACCATGCTGTCGGCGGGGCGCAGCTTGGCTTCCCGGGTGACACGCTGCCGGCGAATACCCTCTATGCGCGGCAAGCAGATGCACTGGCTTATGAGCCGACGCATCTGGTGCTTCTGATCGGGGCGAACGATCTGGCCGGCGACACGACAGCCTATGTCTCTCGGCTCTATGCCTACCTAGCGCCGTTCAAGGCGGCCGGCACCACGATCGTTCTGTGCACGGTGCTTCCACGCGATTCCTCGGGGTGGCAGGACAAGATGGACGCGTTCAACGCCCGCTTGCGGCTCGACGAGGGGACGGAGTTCGATTTCCTGGTCGATTTCGCGACGAGCGAAGTGGGAGCCTGGGGCGCGCAGCTCAATGCCGCCTTCTATGGCGACGGGCTCCATCCGACGGCCGCCGGCCATGCCTTGCTCAAGCGGGTGTTCGCGCCTGTCATCAATCATGCGCTGGGCATCCCCAACGAGCCGCTCGACTTCGCGTTCGAACCTCTGGCGGCGGCCGATGCAGACACGGATTACGACAGCGCGCCATACACCGTAGCCGGGCTCTACCCGAGTGAGACCCGCCCCTATTCGGTGAGCGCGGGCGGCGCGATCTCCAGGAACGGAGGGGCTTACGTAACTGACGGTTCGGGCACCGTGGTCAACGGCGACACGATCAGCGTCCGCAATCATTCCTCGGCCGACCCGGCAGTGCAAACCGATGTGACGGCGACCATCGGCACAACCAGCGCGACTTATTCGGTAACGACGGCCGGCGCTGGATCGCGCTTGTGGGCGCCGAGTGATCTGGGCTCTAAGTTGGCGCTTTGGTTGCGGCCGGAGGACATCGTCGGAGATGACGACGATGAGATGGACGCTTGGACGGATTCGAGCGGCAACGCAGTGGCCGTCCCCAGTGCCGGATCGAGCAGCAAGCCGCGCATCAAGATCGCCGCGTTGAACGGGTTCAATGTCGTCAACATGGACGGCGTGCGGCAGGGGCATTTCACGCTGCCGACCGGATACCTGGACGGGCGATCGACGTCCTCTACGTTCTTCGTATCGAAGAACAGTTTCGACCCGAATACCAGGGACTTCGCGCCGCCGGTGGGGCGGTTCGGCACCGATGGGTCGGGCGAGTTCTACCCCTATACGACCGGCGACATCTATTCCGCCTATGGGACGAATACGCGTTACGGGATCAGCGCGGCGAGACCGAGCCTTGCCGACTGGCGCTTCGCCTCGTTCCAATCCGCCGCGAACGACTGGCGCTATTATGTTGATGGCAGCGCGGTCCACACCCTGATCGCCAACACCGTGGCCTTCGGCACTACCCCTGCGATTGGGGCAGGGTATTATAATGATTATTTCGACGGCCAGATCGCCGAGGTGATCGACTGCAACGAGGCGTTGACCACGACCGAACGACAACGTGTCGAAGGCTACCTGGCCTGGAAGTTCGGCCTTGAGAGCAATCTCCCGGGCGAGCATCCATACGCGTTCGCCGCGCCAACGATTTAGGAGCAAGATGATGATGATGCGCCATCTCTTCGCCGCTTTCGTTCTGGCGCTGATCCTGCCTGTTTCAGCCCGGGCGCAGCAGGACACCGAGAAATGCGCCACTGTCACCGTCAGCCGCGCTA
>DATMRW010000020.1:0-1595 GCA_035565775.1 Xanthobacteraceae bacterium
TGCGATGCACCGGCACAACGTGGGCTTCATGGCGATCGACGTGATCGCCGAGATGCACGCCTTCGGCCCGGTGCAGAAGAAGTTCCAGGGCTGGTTCCAGGAAGGCCGGATCGGCGGCAGCCGGATCCTGCTGCTCAAGCCGGCCACTTTCATGAACGAAAGCGGCCGCTCGGTCAGCGAGGCGATGCGCTTCTTCAAGCTGGGCGTGGAGGCGCTGACCGTGTTCCACGACGAGCTCGACCTGGCGCCGTTCAAGGTCAAGGTGAAGCGCGGCGGCGGCACCGCCGGGCACAATGGGCTGCGCTCGATCGACCAGCACCTGGGGCCGGACTTCCGCCGGGTGCGCATCGGGATCGGCCATCCGGGACACAAGGACCGCGTGACCGGCCATGTCCTCGGCAACTACGCCAAGGCGGAGATGGACGACCTCGTGGAAATGCTCGGCGCAATCGGCAGCGAGGCGGAATGGCTGGCGAAGGACGACGACGCGCGGTTCATGAACGACGTGGCGCTGAGGCAGCAGGACCGAGATTGAGCCGGCCTCGAGTGGAACGCTGGCGTCAGACGGTGCGCGCTAGTAGCTCGCTCCGTCGATCAGGCGGCGCGGCAACTCGCGCCACAAGGCGGGATCGAACATCCTGAGGTTGATCCCCATGCGCGGATAGCCGGGATCGGTCGGCGTCCAGTGCGTGATGCAGCCGCAAGTGGGGCAATGCCACAGGTCGAGCGCGCGATCGCCCTGCTGGTACGAGACACCCTCGCCTTCCACGGCAACCGCGGCGGACGGGCAATAATGCCACAGCCCGGCGGTACGCCGGCATATCGAGCAATTGCATTCGCTCGCTTCAACTGGCGTTTCGTGCAGGGTCAGGCGAATCCGCCCGCAATGGCAGCTTCCGCTATGCTGGCTCATCCTTCACACGTCCTCCAGGCAGGCGGCTATCGGCTCGCTGGCTGGGCCAAGCCCCGTCCAACCGGTCTGCGCCTATCGCCGCTTGATTGAGTTGCTTTTACGCTGCGCGGGAAGGTCGGCAAAGTATCGAAAGCGGTCATCGACGCTCGAGCCTAGCTTTTCCGCCCAGCACCGCTTATCCGCGCGCCAAACCTCACCTCCGGAGTTATTCATGGGTTTCCGCTGCGGGATCGTGGGCCTGCCGAATGTCGGCAAGTCGACCTTGTTCAATGCCCTGACCGAGACGCAGGCAGCGCAGGCGGCCAATTATCCGTTCTGCACGATCGAGCCCAACGTGGGCCAGGTCGCGGTGCCGGATGAGCGGCTGGACAAGCTGGCGGCCATCGCCGGCAGCGCCAAGATCATTCCCACGCAGCTCGCTTTCGTGGACATCGCCGGGCTGGTCAAAGGCGCCAGCAAGGGCGAAGGCCTGGGCAACCAGTTCCTGGGCAATATCCGCGAGGTGGATGCGATCGTCCATGTGCTCCGCTGTTTCGAGGATGACGATATCCAACATGTCGCCAACAAGGTCGATCCGCTGAGCGATGCCGAAGTGGTGGAGACCGAGCTGATGCTGGCCGATCTCGAAAGCCTGGAAAAGCGCGTGCCCGCGGCGGCCAAGAAGGCCACCGGCGGCGACAAG
>DATMRW010000021.1:0-1073216 GCA_035565775.1 Xanthobacteraceae bacterium
GTACGCCGAGAACGTCGCGCCACCGGTCTCCGCCAGAACCTTCGTGATCGCTGCCGTCAAAGACGTCTTGCCGTGGTCAACGTGACCAATCGTGCCGATGTTACAGTGGGGCTTCGTGCGCTCAAATTTCTCTTTAGCCATAGTATCCATCCTCGCCGGCCGGGCCCATCCGTGCGGCTTCAAGCGCGGGCTGGTTACTTCGGAAACCGCCTCTATTCAAGGCCCAAATTCTGGTCCAATCTGTTCCAAGAGGCCCGCGCGCCAAGATATGATAGTTTGCGACGACAAAAACAAACGGGGAGCGACGATGAACGTCCAGTCGAAGCCATCAGCCACCATTGCCCAGTCGCCCACACCGGCCCTGCCGACTGCCGACCCCGACAAGCTGGGCTTCTCGATCGCCGGCCTGCAGCGGATGTCGGACGCCTTCCAGCGCGAAGTCGACAAGGGAACCATCCCCGGCATCGTCGTGATGGTGGCGCGGCGCGGCCGGATCGGCTGGTTCGACGCGCTCGGCAAACAGGCTCCCGGCAGCGACACGCCGATGAGCCAGACCTCGATGTTTCGCATTTTTTCGATGACCAAGCCGATCGTCTCGGTCGCCATCATGATGCTGGTCGAGGAAGGGCGCATCCTGCTCAGCGATCCGCTGCAAAAATACATCCCGGAATTCGCCGATCAGAAGGTCGGCGTCGAGGTCGGCAGCAAGCTGGAGTTGAGGCCGCTCCACCGGCCGATCACGATCCAGGACCTGTTGCGGCATACCTCCGGCATCACCTACGAGATCACCGGCGACGGCCTCGTGCAACGCATGTACCGCGACCAGAAACTGTCGCGCCGCGACATCACCAATGCCGAGCACGCGGCGATGGTCGCGAGCCTGCCGCTGATCTGCCAGCCGGGCGCGGAATGGAATTACAGCCGCTCCACAGATATTTTGGGCCGCGTCGTCGAGGTCGTCTCCGGCCAGACGCTTGGCGAGTTTTTGCACCGGCGGATTCTTGCGCCGCTGCAGATGAACGAGACGGCGTTTTTCGCGAGCGCCGACAACAAGTCGCGGCTTGCCCAGCCTTTCGACAAGGACCCGTGGAGCGGCGAGGACGTCCGCCTGTTCGATCCGCTGGAAAAGCCCAAGATGGAATCCGGCGGTGGCGGTTTGGTATCGACCGCGATGGACTATGCACGGTTCTGCCAGATGCTGCTGTCCGGCGGCACGCTCGACGGCGTCCGCATCCTCGGCTCGCGCACGCTGGCCTTCATGGCCTCGAGCCACCTCGCCCCGGACGTCAAGCCTAACAGCCCGCTGATGCCGCCCGGCCATAACTTCGGCCTCGGCTTTGCCGTTCGCACCGATGCCGGACTCGCCCCCTTCGCCGGCAGCGTCGGCCACTACTTCTGGAGCGGCATGGCGGGGACCTTCTTCTGGATCGATCCGAAGGAGGACATGTTCGCGGTCTTTCTGTCGCAGGGTCCCGGCCAGCGGGAATTTTTCCGCACCCAGATCCGCAGCCTCGTCTACGCGGCAATCGAGGACTGACCCCCGCTCGAAGGCCACCCCTTAACGGGATCATGACCGCCACATTGGAATCTTCCTCCGCGTTTGCGGAGGAAGATTCATGACAGGCGTATGACCGCCACAAACGCGGTCGAGGTTTTCCAGTTTGCCGAACGTCAGCTGATCGTGGCGCCGCCGTCGATCACCATGGTCTGACCGGTCATGAACGTTCCGGCGGCCGACGCCAGGAAGACCGCAGCGCCTGCGATCTCATCCGGCTCGCCGATCCGCAGCAGCGGCGAGCGGGCGGTCGATGCCTTCAGCGTATCCGGGTTCTCCCACAGGGCGCGGGCGAAGTCGGTCTTGATCAGGCCCGGCGCAATGCAGTTCACGCGGATATTGTGCGGGCCATACTCGCAGGCGAGATTGCGCGCGAGCTGCATGTCGGCCGCTTTCGAGATGCAATAGGAGCCGATGACGGTTGAGCCCTTCAGCCCGCCGATCGACGATATGATGATGATCGAGCCGTCCTTGCGCTCGATCATCTGCGGCGCGACGAAGCTGATCAGCCAGTGGTTCGAGACGATGTTGTTGTCCAGAATCTTTCGGAACTGATCGTCGGAGATGCCGGACTGCGGACCGTAATAGGGATTCGATGCCGCGTTGCAGACCAGTGCATCGATCTGGCCGAACGCGCGATTGGCCTCATCGACGAGATTGCGCAGCTCATCTTTGGACGAAATGTTGGCGGCCACCGCCAGCGCGACTTCCTTGCCGGCCTTGTCATTGATCGACTTGGCGACCTCGTCGCACGCCTGCTGCTTGCGCGACGAGATCACCACCTTCGCGCCGTGCTCGGCCATGCGCTCGGCGATCGCGCGGCCGATGCCGCGGGACGATCCGGTGACGACGGCAACCTTGCCAGACATATCGAACAGATTCATGCGCTTCTCTCCCTGTTGTAATTATTTGTTCAAGCGATCCGCGTTTTTCGCCGGATCGCTTTTTTTTCTGCGTCCTAGCCCAGCTTGTTGCTGGTGGCAATTTCCGGGCCGGCCGGCTGATGCATCGCCGCATGCGAACGATCGGCGATCCACGGCTGCTGGTTGATCATCGGCACGCGCCAGCCGATGTGGCTTTCGTTGGCCAGATGATCGAGGCGCGTGACCGAGCAGTTGTCGATGGCAAAGGCGAAGCCCGCCTTCGGCGGCAGTCCGAGGGCATGGGCGATCGCAGCTTTGATCGGCCCGCCATGGGCGACAACGACGATATCCTCGCCGCGATGCATGGCGTTGATCCGATCGATCGCGGCGCAGACGCGCTCGGCCAGATCGTTGAAGCTCTCGCCGCCGGGTGCGCGCTCATCGGCCGGCGCGAACCAGTAGCTGCCGATCTCCGGCGCACGGCTCGCGAAAAATTCGAGGCGATTGCGGCCCTGCCATTCGCCGAGATGCTGCTCGGCGAATGCCGGCTCCTGCCGCAGTGCGACTTCGTGCATGCCTGCGGCAAAGATCGCCGCCGCCGTCTGATGCGTCCGCTGCAGATGGCTCGAATACCAGACCGCCGTGCGCGGCAGAATTTTGGCCACTGCGTCGAACACCACAGTGTCGGTGCAGTCGCAGGGTAGATCCTGCTGGCCGTAGATGTGGCCGTTGTCCACCCGCACCGGCGCATGGCGCACCCACCACCACCTCGTGATCTCGACGCCTTCCGGCTGCGGCGGAATTCCGGAGACGGGGTGCGGTTTGGAGTTGGACATCACAAAAACCCTTCAATACTGTTTCGCATCAAGCAAACGACGACGGCAGAGCGCATGCGCTCGCGGCCGCCGCGGCAACGGTTGTCACAAGAACGGCTGTCACAAAGGGAGAATGCGCATGGGCCGCCTCGAAGGCAAATCTGTGGTCATCACCGGCGCAGGGAGCGGCATCGGACGCGCCGCGTCGCTGATGTTCACCAAGGAAGGCGCAAAGCTGATCGCGGTCGACGTCACCGACGGCGTCAAGGAAACCGTCGAACTCGTGCGCAAGGCGGGCGGCACCGCCGAGGCGGTCATCGGCGATGCCGGCTCCGAAAGCGATGTCGCGGACTTCATCGCAAAGGCGGTCGCGACCTACGGCAAGCTCGATGCGATCTGGGCCAATGCCGGAATCAGCGGGGGCCTGGTGCCGATCGCCGAGCAGACGCCCGAACACTGGATGGAAATCTTGCGCGTCAATCTCATCGGCCCGTTCCTCGCGGTGAAGCACGCGATTCCGCTGATGACGCGGCAAGGTTTCGGCGCCATCGTCTGCACCGCCTCGGTCGCCGGGCTGAAGGCGGGCGCGAGCGGCCACCCCTATGCGGCAAGCAAGGCCGGCGTTATCAGCCTCGTGCAAACCACCGCCTATTCGCTCTCCGGCACCAATGTCCGCATCAATGCCATCTGTCCCGGCCTGATCGAGACCGGCATGACGAAGCCGATGTTCGACCGCGCCAAGGAGCGCGGCACCGACGACAAGATCGGCCAGCTCAATCCGCTCAAGCGCGCCGGCCAGCCGCACGAGATTGCCGCGATGGCGCTGTTCCTCGCCAGCGACGACGCGTCCTATGTCAACGGCCAGGCCTTCCCGGTCGATGGCGGTCTCACCGCCTCGATGCCCTACGCCGGAAAACCGATCTGACTCCCGCTCCAGCCTGGCGCGATCAGCAAAATGACGATGGCCGGGAATGTCCCGGCCATCGCTCTTTGCTTGCAAAAACTCGATCACGCTCGTTCTCGCGGGTCGCTCAAGCCGCTCCGGCCTTCAGCGCATAGCCCCACGCCGCCTTGGACAGCGGCACGGTGCGTGCAGCGGCTTCCTTCGCCTTCTCGCTGGCGGCGGTCCCGTCGCGGATGCGGCCGGCGATGCCCTGGGTGATGCCCGCAAGCCGGAACAGGTTGTAGGCAAAATACCAGTTGAGGTTCGGGATGCCGGCGAGCCCGCTCGCCTTGCAGTAGATCTCGGCGGCCTCTTCCATCGTCGGAATGTTGAGCGCCGCATAGTCCGCGCCATCGAGGCCCGGCATCGTCCACTGCATCAAAAGATAGGTGAAGTCCGCGAGCGGATCGCCCAGCGTCGACAGCTCCCAATCCAGCACGGCGATGACGCGCGGCTCGGTGGCGTGGAAGATCATGTTGTCGAGCCGGAAGTCACCGTGGACAACCGATACCCGCTCCTGGTGCGGCACCGATTGCGGCAGCCACGCGATGAGCCGGTCCATCTCCGGTATCTCGTGGGTCTCGGAGGCGCGATACTGCTTGGTCCAGCGATCGACCTGCCGCGCAAAGTAGTTGCCCGGCTTGCCGTAGTCGCCGAGCCCGATCGCCTCGGGATCGTATCCGTGCAGCTTTGCCAGCGTCTCGATCTTGTTGGTGAAAATCGCCCGCCGCATCTCGCGCGGCTGGCTCGGCAGGGTCGGATCCCAGAACACCCGGCCCTCTTCCATCGACATGATGTAGAAGGCCGCGCCGATCACCGCATCGTCGGTGCACAGGGCATAGGCTTTCGCAACCGGAAAGCCCTGTTTGCCGAGCGCCGAGATCACCTTGAACTCGCGATCCACGGCATGGGCCGACGGCAACAGCTTGCCGAACGGCTTGCGCCGCAGAACGTAGGAGCGCCCCGGCGTGTCGAGCCGATAGGTCGGGTTGGACTGACCGCCCTTGAACTGCAGGACGGTCAGCGGCCCCTGATAGCCTTCCACGTGTTCGCGCATCCAGGCGTCGAGGGCGGCCTCGTCAATCCGATGACGCTCCTCGACAGGCTTGGTGCCCGAATAGTCTTCGTCCCGCCGGAAATCGACCACGCCTGCCCTCTCTCAGTGCTTTGCCGGGGAATTGGAATATTTGCGCAATTCCAGCCGCGCGATGGCACGATTGTGGACTTCGTCCGGGCCGTCCGCAAGCCGCAGCGTGCGGATGCTGGCATAATCCCGCGCTAGGCCGGCCTCGTCGGAAACACCGGCGCCGCCGAACGCCTGGATCGCCTGATCGATGATTTTCAGTGCCATGTTCGGCGCCGCGACCTTGATCATCGCGATCTCGAGCTGCGCGGTCTTATTGCCGACCTTGTCCATCATGTCGGCAGCCTTGAGGCACAGGAGGCGGTTCATCTCGATGTCGATACGCGCCTCGGCGATGCGCTGCTCCCACACCGACTGCTCGATGATCGGCTTGCCGAAGGCGACGCGCGACGACAGTCGCTTGACCATTTTCTCGAGCGCCTCCTCGGCCTTGCCGATGGTGCGCATGCAGTGATGGATGCGGCCCGGCCCGAGGCGGCCCTGCGCGATCTCGAAACCGCGGCCCTCGCCGAGCAAAATGTTGCTGGCCGGAACGCGGACGTTCTCCATCAGCACCTGGCCATGGCCGTGCGGCGCATCGTCGAAACCGAACACCGGCAGCATTTTTTCGATGGTGATGCCGGGCGAGTCGAGCGGCACCAGAATCTGCGACTGCTGCTGATGCCGCGGCGCGGACTTGTCGGTCTTGCCCATGACGATCGCGATCTTGCAGCGCGGATCGCCGACGCCGGACGACCACCATTTGCGGCCGTTGATGACGTATTCGTCGCCGTCGCGGCGGATCTCGGTCTCGATATTGGTCGCGTCCGACGAGGCGACCGCAGGCTCGGTCATCAGAAAGGCCGAGCGGATCTCGCCGTCGAGCAGCGGCCGCAACCACTTGCGCTTGTGCTCCTGCGTGCCGTAGCGCATCAGCACTTCCATGTTGCCGGTATCGGGCGCGGAGCAGTTGAACACTTCCGATGCCCAGCCGATGCGGCCCATCTGCTCGGACAGCAGGGCATATTCGAGATTAGTCAGGCCCGCGCCGTGAAACTCCGCGTCGTCATGGGACGAAGGCGGCAGGAACATGTTCCACAGGCCCTCGGCGCGTGCCTTCTTCTTGAGGTCTTCGATGATCGGGATCACCTTCCAGCGCTCGCCCTCGGCGTCCTGCTGGTTGTAGATCGGAACCGCCGGGCGAACATGCTTATCCATGAAAGCGGTTACGCGATCGAGCCACTCGATCTGGCGGCTGGACATCGTGAAATCCATCGGACGTTCCTCGTGCTGGCTGAAAGCTCTTAAACTTCTTGGTGCAAATCTCGACCTGCCAGCCGAAACGCGCAAGAGCGGCAGCCTGTGAAGCCGCCGAATGCAGCATTTGGCGCGGTCGTCGGGGCGCCGCCTACCGTCGCAACGATTGACATCGCCCGCCGTCAAACAATAGTTTCATACAAGCGTTTGAATTGCAATCATCAGCTTTCCGCCCCGCCGAAGAGCCCAGACCATGTCCACCGATCAGACCAGGCTCGCCATCCTCACCGCCGCCGAGCGGCTCTACGCCGACCACAGCTTTGGCGACGTGACGCTGCGCGACATCGTCTCCGAGGCTCAGGTCAATCTCGCGGCGGTGAACTATCACTTTGGCTCGAAGGACGAATTGATTGCGGAGCTGTATGTCAGCCGCAGCATCGCGCTGAACCGCGAACGCCTCGCGGAGCTGAAGGCGGCGGAGGAAGCCGGCAACGGCCGCGCGGAGATCCGCGACGTTATCCGCGCGCTGGTCGGCCCGCCGCTGCGCGGCTGCCTCGACCCGGACCGGCAGCGCTCGGCCGCCGCCCGGTTCATGATCCGCGCCTCGGCCGAATCCGTGCCGGTGATCCGCAAGATCAAGACACGGGAGATCGGCCACCTGCGGCAGTTTGCGGAAGCTATGCAGCGCTCGCTGCCGGAGATGCCTGCGGCCGACATCTATTGGGGGCTGCATTTTGCGCTGGCGATGAGCCACGAAACGATCAACGCCAACGAGCGTTTGCAGCGGCTTTCCGGCGGCGCCTGCGACCTCAGTGACGTCAATGGCGTCATCGCGCGCGTGGTCGAAGCCGCCACGCTGGCGCTGACCGCGCCGAGCGCTCCCGAGCGTGCCGCGCCTTCGCCCAGCACGCCCTGAACACTGATGGCGTTTGGCCCCGCGAAATCACATCGCCGCGGACGCCTCTCTCACGCGGGCGCGCAGCACCTTCCGGTCGAGCTTGCCGACGGCGGTTTTCGGAATGCCGTCGACGAAGGAGATCCGGTGCGGCTTCTTGTACGAGGCGATCCTTGAGGCCGCGTGGGCGATCAGTTCGCGCTCACCCGCCGCCTGCCCCGGACGCAGCACGACGAAGGCCATGACGGCTTCGACCCACTTCTCATCCGGCGCGCCGACCACGGCGCATTCGAGCACCGCCGGATGCGTCAGCAGCGCGTCCTCGACCTCGCGCGGATAGACGTTGTAGCCGCCCGAGATGATCATGTCCGATGTCCGGTCGCGCAGATGCAGGAAGCCGCGCTCGTCGAACAAGCCGACATCGCGGGTGTGCACCCAGCCGTCCTTCGCAAATGTCTCCGCCGTCAGTTCGGGCGCGTTGAAATAGCCCGCGACCGTCATCGGCGAGCGAATGACGATCTCGCCCGCCTCCCCTTGCGGCACCGGCTCTCCCTTGTCGTTCACCAGCCGCATCTCGACGTCGAGGGCCGGCCGCCCGCAGGCGCCGAGCAGATCGCCGGCATGATCCTCCGGCCGCAGCACCGCAAGGCACAGCGGCGCTTCCGTCTGCCCGTAGTATTGCCAGAACCGATGCTGGCCGAACTTGGCGATGGCGCGGTCGATGACGGCGCGCGGCATCGGCGAGGCGCCATAGATGATCTGCTGCAACGAGGACAGGTCGCGCTTGTCGAGGTCCGGATGCTCGAGCAACATCTGCAACATGGTCGGCACGAGGTTGATTGCCGTGATGCGATATCGCTCGATCGCCTCAAGGAACGAGGCCGGCGCAAAGCCCGGCAGGATCACCGTCTTGCCGCCGCGCAGCCAGAACGGCAGCACGAAGGTGCCGCTGGCATGGATCAGCGAGGCCGAGTGCAGCATCGAGCCACCCGGCTCGGCCGGCAAAAGGTTGAGCAGCACGTTGCGGCAGATGCCGGCATAGGAGCCTTGCGTATGCTGCGCTGCCTTGAGCACGCCGGTGGTGCCGGACGTGTAGAGCGTCAGCACGATATCGTCGGGACGAACTGTGATCTGCGGCGCATCCGTCGGCTGGCTTTCGGCGACTGCAAGAAAATCGCCGTCCGCCGCCACGCTTGCATTCAGCCCATAGGCGCGCAGCTTGGGCAACGCGACCTTCAGCTCCGCCGCGCGCTCGGCGAGATCATCCCCGAAGATCAAAATATCGCACTGTGCCTCCTGCAGCATGCGGATGTGCTCGGCGGCGGACAGGCGCGAATTGAGGGGGACACGATTGATGCCCGCTTTCACGCAGCCGAAATCCAGCGGCACACTGAGCAGGCTGTTGTTGACCAGCAGCGCCACCCGCGCATGCTGCTGCGCGCCGAGGCTGCGGAAGGCATGCGCGAACTGATTGGCGCGCGCATTGACCTCGGCGAATGTCTGCTGCTTGTCACCAAAGACGAGCGCGATCCTGTCGGCGTTCTGCCGCGCGCCGCGTTCGATCAATTCAAGGTAGGTCGGACCGGTGAAACCCATGGCGAACTCCTGTTGGTGCTATTCGTCGAATTGGCCGTGACGGCCCGCGCCGCGCTCGAAGCGCATCGCGCCGGCCTTGCCTTCCTTGGCGACGATGGGCGCGCCGAGGCGCCCCTCCTGCCGCAGCGCCTCGGCGAGCGGCAAATCCCATTGCATGTAGGCTGATCGCCGGTCGGCCCGCATGCAGGCCTGCGGGAAGGAAGCAATTTCCCTGGCAAGCTGTTCGGCGGCGGCGCGCGATTGCCCATCCGGCACCACGCGGTTGGCAAGGCCCATGGCGTAGGCTTCCTGCGCGCCGACGCCGCGGCCGGTCAGGATCATGTCAAGCGCGCGCCCCATGCCGACGATGCGCGGCAGGCGCACGGTGCCGCCATCGATCAGGGGGACGCCCCAGCGCCGGCAGAAGACGCCGAATGTCGCGCTTTCCTCAGCTACGCGCAGGTCCGCGAGCAAGGCGAGCTCCAGCCCGCCGGCGACAGCGTAGCCGGCCACCGCGGCAATCAAGGGTTTTGACAGTGCCAGCCGGGAGGGGCCCATCGGGCCATCGCCGCCGCCCTCCAGATCAAGCTCGTGGGTGCGCGCCGGGTCATTCACCGCGGTCAGATCCGCGCCCGCGCAGAACACGCCGTGCTCGCCCCACAGGACGCCCACCTTCTGGCTGTCATCCGCCTCGAAGGCATGAAACGCGCGGCGCAGTTCCTGCGCCATCGGGCCATCCACGGCATTGCGCCGCTCGGGCCGGCTCATGATGATGGTGGTGATCGCGCCATCGCGCTCCACCCTGACCGCCGCCTGCGCCAAGGGCTCCTCCTATTTCATTACTTGTTCAATTCCAGCAAAATGTGAAATGTTGCGGAAGCAATGTCAAGCATGGACCGATCGCGACCATGGCACTGAAACTTCCGAGCGCAACCACGCTCGTCCTCGACTTTCTGGCTGCAAACGCCGAGCGGCGGATGTCGGCGCAGGATCTGTGCCGTGCGGGTGCGGTCATGGGCTATGGCGAGGCGCCGATGCGCGTCGCCCTCACCCGCCTGTCCCAGCGCGGCAAGATATTGAAGCTCGGGCGCGCGACATATGCGCTCGACGTCAAAAAGAACCGCCTGCAGCTCGACGTCGAAAACTGGCGCGAGCGGACCGGCTGGGCCGTGGCCTGGGACGGCGGCTGGATCGCTGCCCACGACGGCGCAATCGCGCGGCACGACAAGACGAAACTCCGCCGGCACGAGCGCGCCCTGCTGCTGCGCGGCTTCCGCAAATGGAAGCCGGGCCTCCATCTGCGGCCGAACAACTGGCGCGGGGGCGTCGAGGCGCTCCGCGTTGAGCTCGCCGGGCTCGGCCTTGCCGCCGCCACGCAACTCTTCGTCGCGACCGCCTTCGATTCAAAGCAGACCAACGCCGTCGTGCGATTGTGGAACATCCCGGCGCTGCGCCGCGACTACGAAAAAATGATTGCACGGCTCGAGGCCAGCAAGCGGCGGCTGGACAAACTTGCTCCCGCCGCTGCGGCGCGCGATGCCCTGCTCACCGGGCGGGCGCTGATCGGCCAGATGCTGCGCGATCCGCTGCTTCCGCCGGAAATGGTTCAGGGCGTTGAGTATCGCGAGCTCGCGGCGATGATCGCCGATTATCAGGATCTCAGCAGAAAAATCTGGGACAGGGTTCTGTCCGAAGCCTGAGCCCCCCGGGGCATCGCGCGCGTTTCTGCCGCGTCAAACAGTCGGAATCAGGATATATTCCAAGATGGCTTTCATGCATTAAGACATATTGCAATTATTTCTTATATGGAAAGTATACTTGTAAGTTGATTGAACAATTTTGGCATCTCTGCCGTTGAAAATCGGTTCCGCGCATCGCGACGACCGGGAAGAGAAAGGCCAACATGCTGAGCAACGATCTCCATTACGTTTCCCCGAGGGACGATGCCGAGCGCGCGTTCCTCGAAGCTCTCATTTGCGACGAATACGATCGATGCCACCCTGACGACCGGTTCGACGATCTGAAGCGGCGAGCACAGTTCTCCAAGGAGGATCTGGGCCTTTATCGCGACTGGCTCGCCGTCGCCGCCATGCAGGCCACCGACGGCAAACGCCTCACCGCCGCCGCGTGATGGAACAGCAATCGCCAAGACGTGTTCCACGCACAAAGCCTGCCCAGGCTAACGAACCAGTGATCGCGACATGCGGCGGAACTGCGCGTTACAGATTGAAGTGTCGCGTCTTCGTCCTATTCTGATTGTCCGGTGCGAAGTAGAAGACTGATCTACGCCGCCTCAAGACGACAGAGCTAGCAAAACAGCCATGCTCACGCGCGACCAGTATTGGAATGCCACATCCGATTTCACGGTGTGGTGCCTGCGCGGTGTCGGCCAGGTGATGCTGCAGGACAACGCCATCACCGGCCTCGTCTTTCTCATCGGCATTTTCATCAGCGACTGGGTCTCAGGCCTCTACGCGATACTCGGGACGGCCGTCGCGACCGCCAGCGCGTGGCTGTTCGGCGCACCGAGCGACAAGGTTCGTCACGGGCTAGCCGGCTTCAACGGCACGCTCACGGGCATCGGCCTCGCGTTCTCGCTCGAGCATGACGCGCTGCTGTTCGTCTATGTCATCGTCGCCTCGGTGTTCGTCACCATCGTCACGGCGGCCATCAAGGACATCTTTGGCGCCAAGGGATACCCGCTCACCGGCCCCTTTGTCCTGACGACCTGGATCTTCGTCAGCCCCCTTCTCAGCTACGAGCGCTTGCATGGCGCGGCGGCGCTCGGCGCGCAGCATGCGCTTTCAGGCGCGGTGCCGACCTTCACCCAGCTCAGCATCACTGACCTCGGTGCTGGCTTTCTGAACGGCGTCGCCCAGGTGATGCTGCAGCAGAACGCTTTGACCGGCGCAATTTTTCTGGTCGCCATCGCCATCAACTCCCGCCTCTCCTGCGCGGTCGCCGCGCTTGGCAGCCTGATCGGCCTTGGCGTCGCGCTTTTGCTGGGCGCCGCGCCAATCGCCATCTCCGAGGGGCTGTTCGGTTTCAATGGGGTTCTGACAGCGATCGCGATCGGCGGCGTCTTCTTTCCCATGCGCGCCCTCACGGCCGTGCTGGCAGTCCTCGCGGTGTGCGTCTCGACAATTCTCTACGGCAGTTTCAGCAGCGCCTTTGCGCTGCTGCAGGTGCCGGTGCTCACGGCCCCGTTCGTATTGACGACGTGGCTGTTCCTGCTCGCCAAGGGCACCCTGTCGGAGCTCCGCGAAGAGAGTTCAATTCCGAGATAGGACCTCAACCCTGCGGCTGCATCGAAGGCACGAGACCGCCGGCCGTCTCGATGAAGCGGATGATGACATCGAGCCCCTTGCCGGTCTTCAGATTGGTCATAACGAACGGCCGCGTGCCGCGCATGCGCTTTGCATCGGTTTCCATCTTTTCGAGCGACGCACCGACATAAGGCGCAAGATCGATCTTGTTGATCACGAGCAGATCGGAACGGGTGATGCCGGGGCCGCCCTTCGACGGGATCTTGTCGCCCGCCGCGACGTCGATGACATAGATCGTGATGTCGGCGAGCTCCGGCGAAAACGTCGCCGCCAGATTGTCGCCGCCGGACTCGATCAGCACGAGATCGAGATTGGGAAATTTCGCTCGCATGTCGGCGATCGCAGCCAGATTCATCGAGGCGTCTTCGCGGATCGCGGTGTGCGGGCAACCGCCGGTCTCGACCCCGACGATGCGGTCCGGCGTCAGCGAACCGGAGCGGACCAGAAATTCCGCATCCCATTTGGTGTAGATGTCGTTGGTGATCGCCGCGATGTTGTAGCGATCACGCATCGCCTTGCAGAGCAAGTCCATCAGCGCGGTCTTGCCCGATCCGACCGGGCCGCCGACGCCGACGCGAAGGGGACCATGATGTTCCGCCATGTTGGCCTCTCGATCTGTCGCCTGATGCTTGACGTAACTAAGCCCCATCAGGATCGGAACAGGCGCGTATACTGCGCCTCGTGATTCATGCTGGCAAGATCGGCGCAGAAGGTCGCGCTGCCGAGATCGTCGAGGGAGGCATCGAGCGCTCGCCTGGCAATGGCGGCGACATCCGGCTCCAGAGCAGCGAGCACCTGCTGGCCCTCGGTCTGTCCCAGCGGGATGAGCCGCACGCCGGCGGAAATCCAGTTCGCCACCAGAGCGTGAAGAAACGCATGCAGCAGCGGCGCCAGCGGAACGCCGTGCGCCGCACCGGCGAGTCCGACCGCGACGGGATAGGCGACCGGCTGATCCCAGCCATCGAGCACCTGGATAAGCCGATCGCAGGACCAGGCATTGCGGACGATCTCGACGAATGCGCCGCCCTGCGCCAGCGTCTCCAGTTGCCGCTCCTTTGAGGGCGCCAGCGCCGCCGCAAGCTCCGCGATATCCGAAAGGGCGGCGCGGTCGCATGCCGACGCCGCGCGATAGGCATGCGCGGCAAGGATCGCATCGGCGAAACCGGACCCATGCGCCAGCAGCGTGGCAAGCCAGTCCCGCAACGTCGCGGCATTGGTGATACTGCCGGCTTCCACCGCCCACTCGATGCCGCTGGAATAGGCAAAGCTTCCGACCGGGAACGACGGCGAGAACCACGTCATCAGGCGATAGAGCGCGGCGGGATCCAAGACTTCCGCCGTCTCTGCGCCATGGCCAAGAGCAGCCGGCGCGGAATGCGCTGCGGCCGTCGGCCCGTCTTGATGCTCTTCGTCCAGCCGGATGCGCGCGGCGCTCCTCGCGTCAATGCTCATGGTTGTGTTCATGGTCATGATGGTGGTGGTGATGATCGTGATCATGCGCTGCATGATGCGCGACGTCGGCATGGCCGCCCGCATAGGCGCCGCCCTCGGGATCAAACGGCGCCTCGATCTCGACGAGGCGCCCGCCGAGGCCCTCCACCATCTGTTCAATGACGTGATCGCGACGAATGCGCAGGCGCCCCTGTGCAATCTGCGTCGGCAGATGCCGGTTGCCGAGGTGCCAGGCAATGCGCATGGTGTGCGCGGCATCGCGGCCGCGGATTTCGACCAGCGGCTCCGGCGAGGCGACGACCTCGATCAGGCGGCCATCCTCAAGCCGCAACGCATCGCCGCCGCGCAGCGCCACCGCCTTCTCCAGATCGAGCAGGAACGCGGTGCCGCGCGTGCCGACCATCGCAAGCCGCCTCCGATGCCGTTCGTCGAAGTCGAGCACCACCGTATCCGCTGGTGTCTCCCGCCATGCGCCTTGAGGCAGAACGTTTGTCGCGCGGATCATTACCCACCTTCCCCCAGCCGCAATATCTAGAACAAGAAGTAGCGCTGCCCCATCGGCAAAAACTCCGCCGGCGCGCAGGTCAAAAGCTCGCCGTCCGCGCGAACCTCATAGGTTTCCGGATCGACCACGATGTCCGGCGTCGCATCGTTGTGCACCATGCTCTTCTTCGAGATGCCGCCGCGGGTGTTCTTCACCGGATAGAGCTTCTTGTGAATGCCGAGCTGCTGCGCGAGACCGGACGATACAGCGGCCTCCGAGGAGAAGATCACCGACGTCTCGCCGACGGCCCCGCCGAACGTTCCGAACATCCGGCGGTAATGGATCGGCTGGGGCGTCGGAATCGAGGCATTGGGATCGCCGATCGGCGCGCCCACGATCATTCCACCCTTGATGATGCAAACCGGCTTGATCCCGAAGAACGCCGGCGACCACAGCACGAGATCGGCCAGTTTGCCCTTCTCGATCGACCCGATGAGGTCCGATACGCCATGCGTAATCGCTGGATTGATAGTGTATTTTGCGATGTAGCGCTTGACGCGGAAATTATCGTTGCCCGCCTTGTCCTGCGGCAATGCCCCGCGCTGCCGCTTCATCTTGTCGGCGGTCTGCCAGGTCCGGATGATCACCTCGCCGATGCGGCCCATCGCCTGACTGTCCGACGACATCATCGACAGTGCCCCGATATCGTGAAGAATGTCTTCGGCGGCGATGGTCTCCTTGCGGATGCGACTTTCGGCGAATGCCAGGTCTTCAGGGATCGACGGATCGAGATGGTGGCACACCATCAGCATGTCGAGATGTTCGTCGATGGTGTTGCGCGTGAACGGGCGTGTCGGATTGGTCGACGACGGCAGCACGTTGGGAAGCCCGGCAACCTTGATGATGTCGGGCGCGTGTCCGCCGCCCGCCCCTTCGGTGTGGAAGGCATGGATCGTGCGCCCCTTGAAGGCGGCAATCGTGTCCTCTACGAAGCCGGATTCGTTCAGGGTGTCGCTGTGGAGCATCACCTGGATGTCGTGATCGTCGGCAACGCTGAGACAGTTGTCGATCGCGGCTGGGGTCGCGCCCCAATCCTCGTGGACCTTGAGGGAGCAGGCGCCGGCCTTGATCATTTCGATCAGGGCCGCAGGGTGCGAGGCGTTGCCCTTGCCGGAGATGCCGAAATTCATCGGAAGGGCATCTAACGACCGGATCATCTGCGCGATATGCCATGGGCCCGGCGTACAGGTGGTAGCGAAAGAGCCGTGCGAAGGCCCGGTGCCGCCGCCGAGCAGCGACGTGACGCCGGCCATCAGCGCATGCTCGATTTCCTGCGGACAGATGTAGTGGATGTGGGTGTCGAAGCCGCCGGCGGTGAGAATTTTGCCTTCCCCGCCGATCACATCTGTGCCCGGCCCGACCACGATGTCGACACCCGGTTGGATGTCCGGATTGCCGGCTTTGCCGATGGCCGCAATCCGCCCGTCGCGGATCGCAACGTCCGCTTTCACGATCCCCCAGTGATCGACGATCAGCGCGTTGGTGATGACAGTGTCGACAGCGCCCTCCGCATTAGTGACCTGCGACTGCCCCATACCGTCGCGGATCACCTTGCCGCCGCCGAACTTCACCTCCTCGCCATAGGTGGTGAAATCCTTCTCGACCTCAATGATCAGATCCGTGTCGGCAAGCCGCACCCGGTCGCCGGTCGTCGGGCCGAACATGTCCGCGTAAGCGGAGCGCCTCATTTTCACCGACATCGCAGTCCTCGTGGGGTTGGAGGCTTCGGCCACATGCGCTCAAAGACGACCCATCACATATCCGCGGAAGCCGTAGACGACGCGGTTGCCCGCCAGCGGGATCAGATGAATCTCGCGCGTCTGCCCGGGCTCGAAGCGCACCGCCGTGCCCGCTGGAATGTCGAGCCGCATCCCGCGTGCCTTGTCGCGATCGAACTCCAGCGCCGGATTGGTCTCCGCGAAATGATAGTGCGAGCCGACCTGGATCGGACGGTCACCGGTATTGGCAACTGTCACCGCCACCGATTGGCGGCCGGCGTTCAGCTCGATGTCCTCATCCTTGACGAAAACTTCGCCCGGAATCATTGCCATGTCAGCTCACCTTTTCAGAGCACAGCACTTGCACCGTCAGAGCACTTGCACCGCAAGAACGACGCCGAGCACTGCGCAGGCCGCGCCCGCGGCACGCACCAGGGGTTGCCGCCGGGCCGAGGTCAAAGCCTTTCCGCTGGCGATGCCGATGCCCTGCAGCGCCGCAGTGGCGAGCGTGAAGCCCAACATGAATTCGAAGCCGCTGGCGTTCTCCGGCACTTCGGCGACATGCGCATAGCCATGAAACAGCGCGAACGCGCCAAGCATCACGCCGCCCAGCCACACCGGCAGATCGACCGCGAAGGCGACCATCAGGCCGACTACCACCACCGACGCCAGAATGCCGGGCTCCACGAACGGCAGCGCGACATGCGCCAGATTCAATCCGGCGCCGACCAGCATCAGGGCAACGAATGCAGCCGGCCAAACCCAAAGCGCCCGGCCGCCCTTGAGCGCGGCCCAAAGACCCACCGCCAGCGCCACCGCGATGTGATCAATGCCACTCAGCGGATGCTGCACGCCAGCAAGGAAGCCCGCGGTTCCCGAATGGCCGGGATGGGCCATTGCGGCAGTCGGCACCAAAAGTGCCAGAAGAAACACCAGTCGGCTCATCTGCGCTTCTCCAAAAGTTGATTGCTAGCGGATCGGATGATGGACGGTCACCAGCTTCGTACCATCGGGAAACGTCGCCTCGACCTGGATGTCGGGGATCAGTTCGGGAATGCCTTCCATCACCTGATCGCGCGCCAGCACTTCCGCCCCCGCCTTCATCAATTCGGATACCGTCCGGCCATCGCGCGCGCCTTCAAGAATGAAGTCGGAGATCAACGCCACGGCTTCCGGATGGTTAAGTTTTACGCCGCGCTCGAGGCGGCGGCGCGCGACCATTGCGGCCATCGAGATCAAGAGCTTGTCTTTTTCACGGGGAGACAAATTCATGGTAGCGCCACCTAAATTCGCCGTTGTTCAAACTCGCCCGCCTTGCAAATGTTCCTTCATCCGGCCGCCGCGCCCTTCGCAGTCGAGCCGTCAGCTCAGCCAAAGTCTTGGCGGTGTCAAGGATACCGCATGGGTCAGCACAGCCACCATGTGGGCGCGGAGCCACACCGGGTCGTGCGCGCAGAAGCGGATCATTGCAAAGCCGTTCCAGGCCGAAGCACCGACCTCACTGCCGAATTTTTCTGATGCTTCGCGCACGCGCGCAACGACCGCCTCGTCGCCCGGCACGACCAGCGCCGTGCCGATCGCGATGCCGCCATTCGCCGACGCACTCCGATGCAGCGCGGCGCCCACGTCACCGTCGAGGCGGACGTTTTCGGCAAACACCAGCTTGCCGCCCCGGCGCAGCCGCCAGCGATCGATGAACCGCCCGGAGCTCACGCGTTCACCCATGGCAAGGCGGCCGAAGACGACGATCTCCGCCAGCACCAGAGCGGCTTCCTCCGCCAGCTCAATCTCGATCGAGCGCATCACGCGTGCGCGATCAAACAAGATCGTCTCCTGCGGCAGCCAGGAAAGGCGCGCGCCCTGTTCCGCCTTGAGCCTGATGTTCACCAGCGCGTCCGGCCCATGGGACCGATAGACTTTTTCCGCGGCGGCGGTCGTCACGGTCAACGCCGCATTCGCGCCGACGCTTGCTTCGATGTCGAAACGGTCGCCGCCGGCAATGCCGCCAGCGGTGTTGAGCAGCATGGCGGACAGCCCGGCCTGCTCGGGCGAGGGAAATCTGACGCGCAGCGAGCCTGCCTCGCGCACCGCGCCACGGCGGGTGACGTCGCCGCTCGCGCGGACATCGAACGCGACCTCGCCCACTGCGCGGTTGGCCGCGAAAGTTTCAGACGCCGGAGCAACGTTCAGAAGCGCCATCGGCCTGGCCCTGCTTTGTTGGCCTCGCTTCGATTGTCCAGCTTGGACCCTTTGGCCGTCATAGCGCCATCGCCCGGGTTAGTTCATTCGCATCCAGGTTCCCCCGATCGCAGGTGAACTTGACCCGGCCACGGTCCATGACGACGAAACTATCGCCCAGCTCGCAGGCGAAGTCGAGATACTGTTCGACCAGCACGATGGCGATGTTGCCAAGGCTGCGGAGGTAGAAAATCGCTCGACCGATGTCCTTGATGATCGATGGCTGGATGCCTTCGGTCGGCTCATCCAGAAGCAGGAGTTTTGGGCGCATCACGAGGGCACGGCCGATGGCAAGCTGCTGCTGCTGTCCGCCCGAAAGATCGCCGCCCTTACGGCCGAGCATGGATTGCAGCACCGGAAACAACGAAAACACATCATCCGGAATGCTGCGGTCGTCGCGCTTGAGCGACGCGTAGCCGGTGATCAGGTTCTCGTGAACGGTCAGCAAGGGAAAGATCTCCCGCCCCTGCGGAACCAGTGCGATGCCGCGCCGCGCCCGCTCATGGGGCTTCAGCGCAGCAAGATCGATGCCGTCCAGATCGATGCTGCCGCCGGCGATCGGCTGCTGGCCGGCGATCGCCCGCAAGAGGCTGGTCTTGCCGACGCCGTTGCGGCCGAGCACGCAGGTCACCTTGCCGACGTCGGCGGTCATCGAGACGTCATGCAGGGCGCGGGCGGCGCCGTAGTAAAGACTGATGTTACGGATCGCGAGCATGATCAACGCCCCAGATAGACTTCAATGACGCGTTCGTTCGCCGACACCTGATCGATCGAACCCTCAGCCAGCACCGCGCCCTCGTGCAGACACGTCACCCGCACGCCGAGTTCGCGGACAAAGGTCATGTCGTGCTCGACGACGACGACGGTCCTGTCGCGGTTGATCGCCTTGAGCAACTCGGCGGTCTGGTGCGTCTCGACGTCCGTCATGCCGGCGACCGGCTCGTCGACCAGCAAAAGCTTCGGCTCCTGCGCAAGCAGCATGCCGATCTCCAGCCACTGCTTCTGGCCATGCGACAGGCTTCCGGCGAGGCGGCGGCGGACGCCTGTCAGATGCACCGTCTCGAGAACCCGCTTGATCTGCGCGGCTTCGTCCGCGCTCTGACGCCACCACAAGGTTGCCCGCACCCGATGGTCGCCCTTCAGGGCCAGCACCAGGTTGTCCTCCACGGACTGGCTTTCGAACACTGTCGGCTTCTGAAACTTCCGCCCGATCCCGAGTTCGGCGATCTGCGCTTCATCGAGCTTCGTCAGATCATGGATCCCGTCGAACAGCACGTCTCCGGCGTCGGGGCGGGTTTTTCCGGTGATGATGTCCATCATGGTCGTCTTGCCGGCCCCGTTGGGGCCGATGATGGCGCGCATCTCGCCGTCTGCGATGGTCAGGGACAGGTTGTTGATCGCCCAAAATCCGTCGAAGGCGACGCTGACGCCATCGAGATAGAGCATCGCAGGATTGGCGCGCGCATCGGTCATGGCCTACTCCACGAGATGAAGCTTGTCGGTGCAGTCGAGCTTGGCGCGCGAGGCGCGGCGCTCGCGATACGATTTCCACCAGCCCTGCACCGTGCCCACGATGCCGCGCGGCAGCAGCAGCGTGACCAGCACGAACAGGCCGCCGAGAATGAAGAGCCAGTAAGGCGCGAGCACGCCCGAGGTGAAGACGGTCTTGGCATAATTGACCGCAACCGCGCCGACCGTCGCCCCGATCAGCGTGCCGCGCCCGCCGACCGCTACCCACACCACCGCCTCGATCGAATTGGCCGGCGCGAACTCGCTGGGATTGATGATGCCGACCTGCGGCACATAGAGCGCCCCCGCAACGCCGGCCATGCAGGCCGAAAGCGTGAACACGAACAGCTTGTAGGACTCGACGCGGTAGCCGAGAAACCGCGTGCGCGCCTCCGCATCGCGGATCGCGATGAGAACCTTGCCGAGCTTTGACGACACGACTGCCCGGCAGACCAGGAACCCCGCGATCAGCGCCGCACAGCTCAGCGCGAACAGCGCCGCGCGGGTCGCCGGGGCCTGAACGTTGAAGCCGAGAATGTCCTTGAAGTCGGTCAGACCGTTATTGCCGCCGAAGCCGAAATCGTTGCGGAAGAAGGCAAGCATCAGCGCATAGGTCATCGCCTGCGTGATGATCGAAAGATAGACCCCGGTGACGCGCGAGCGGAAGGCGAACCAGCCGAAGGCGAAGGCGAACACGCCGGGCACCGCCACGACCATCAGCGCGGCGAACCAGAAATTGTCGAACCCCTGCCAGTACCACGGCAGCGACTTCCAGTTCAGAAACACCATGAAGTCGGGCAGCACCGGATCGGCGTAGACGCCGCGGGAGCCGATCTGCCGCATCAGATACATGCCCATGGCGTAGCCGCCGAGCGCGAAGAACGCGCCATGCCCCAGCGACAAGATCCCGCAATAGCCCCAGATCAGATCGATCGAAAGCGCGAGCAGCGCATAGCAAGCGTATTTGCCGAACAACGAGACGAAATAGGTCGATACATGCAGCGGCGAGGTTGCCGACGTCAGCAGATTGAGCAACGGCACGACGATGCCGATCGCGGCGACAATCAGCACGAACAGTGCGGCGCTGCGGTTGAGCGAGCGGGTCAACGGGTGCCCCATCATGCCTCCACCGCCCGGCCGCGCAGCGCGAACAGGCCGCGGGGGCGTTTCTGAATGAACAGGATGATCAGGATGAGGATGACGATCTTGCCGAGCACTGCACCCGCAACCGGCTCGAGAAACTTGTTGGCGACGCCGAGCGTAAGCGCGCCGACCAGCGTGCCCCAGAGATTGCCGACGCCGCCGAAGACCACGACCATGAAGGAGTCGATAATATAGCCCTGCCCGAGATTGGGGCTGACATTGTCGATCTGCGACAGCGCGACCCCGGCGATCCCGGCGATGCCTGAGCCGAGGCCGAAGGTCAGCGCATCGACCTTCGCGGCGGCGATCCCCATCGATCCGGCCATGCGCCGGTTCTGCGTCACCGCGCGCATTTCGAGGCCGAAGCGGGTGTATCGCAGCATCGCCAGCAGGACGCCGAACACCGCGAAGGCAAACACCACGGTCCACAGCCGGTTATAGGTGATGGTGAGCTGGCCGAACTCGAAGGCCCCGCTCATCCACGACGGGTTGCCGACCTCGCGATTGGTCGGGCCGAACACGGTGCGCACCGCCTGCTGCAAAATCAGCGAGATGCCCCAGGTGGCCAGCAGGGTTTCGAGCGGGCGCCCATAAAGAAAGCGGATCACGGTTCGCTCGATCACGATGCCGATTGCGCCCGCGACAAGGAAGGCGAGCGGCAGCGCAATCAAGAGCGAGTAGCCGAACAATTCCGGGTTCGAGCCGCGGATGATTTCCTGAACCACGAAGGTGACATAGGCGCCGATCATCACCATCTCGCCATGCGCCATGTTGATCACGCCCATCACACCAAAGGTGATCGCAAGGCCGATGGCCGCAAGCAGCAGCACCGAGCCGAGCGAGACCCCGTACCAGGCGCTTTCCACTGCGCTCCAGATCGTCAGCCTGCGTTCGATCGCGCTCGCTACATTGCTCGCCACCTTCGCGACCGCGGGCGAGAGGCCAGCCGGCAGGTTTGTCACCAGCGCCAGAGCCTCCTGATCGCCGCGTTCGCGCATCACCTCCAGCGCCGCGACGCGGTCGGCATCGCTCGCATCGGGGCTGAACAGGAGAACTGCCGCGCGCGCTTCGGTCAGGGCAGCTTTGGCATCGGCATTCGTCTCATTCGCCAGCGCCTTGTCGATTGGCGCCAGGGACGCGGGATCGTGGTTACTGAAGGCGGTCTGCGCCGCCTGGATGCGCAGGGCCGGATCCGGCGAGAACAGCGTCAGGCTGCCCAGCGCGACCTCGACGGACCGCCGCAGCCGATTGTTGAGGCGCACGGCGCTGGCCGTGGCCGGAAGCGCCGCGACCGCCGCGCCGCTCGCGGCGTCAATCACCTTGTTGTCGGTCGTCTGGATAAAAACCCTTCCAGCCGCGGCATCGGCATACAGCCGCCCGTCCTGCAGCGCCTGAATGATCGGATAGGCGAGCGGGTTGCCGCTGGCGGCAATCGTGGCGACGGCCTTTTCCGACTGGCTGTAGGAACCTCCAGCAAAGCCCGCCACCGCGTCCTCGAACGTACCGGCCTGAGCGAGCTGGTTCGAGACGGCGAGCAGAACAAGCGCTATCGCCAGCAAGGCAAATCGTTTGAGAGCGATCACGTGAACCCCCGGTTGCGGGAGGAGGAAGGCGGCGCTGCGCCGCCTTCCGGCGGAATGGATCAGAGAATTCGAGCGCGGACGATCACAGCCCCTGGCCGCCGCACTTCTTGGTCTTGGTGTTGTAGTTGCCGCACTTCAGCGTCACCCAGTCGGCCTCAAGGTCCTTGGAGCCTTCGAGGTAATCGGACCAGGCATCGCCGGGTACGAGCTTCGCCTTGGTCGGATCATCCGGCGAGACGACGTTGAACTGGCCGTCCGCCTGGATCTCGCCGATGAATACCGGCTTGGTGATGTGATGGTTGGGCAGCATCTCCGATACGCCGCCGGTGAGGTTCGGCTGCTTGATGCCCGGCAGCGCATCGATCACCTTGTCGCTGTCGAACGACTTGGCCTTCTCCACCGCCTTCACCCACATGTTGAAGCCGATATAGTGCGCCTCCATCGGATCGTTGGTCACGCGCTTCGGGTTCTTGGTGAAGGCGTGCCACTCCTTGATGAAGGCGGCGTTGGCGGGCGTGTTGATCGATTCAAAATAATTCCAGGCCGCAAGATGGCCGACGAGCGGCTTGGTATCGATGCCCGCCAGCTCCTCCTCGCCGACCGAGAACGCCACCACCGGAATGTCGGTCGCCTTGATACCCTGATTGCCGAGCTCCTTGTAGAACGGCACGTTCGCATCGCCATTGATGGTGGAGACCACGGCGGTCTTCTTGCCGCCAGAGCCGAAAGTCTTGATCTTCGAGACTTCGGTTTGCCAATCGGAAAAGCCGAAGGGCGTGTAGTTGATCATGATGTCCTCAGGCGCAACGCCCTTGGAGGTGAGATAGGCTTCGAGGATCTTGTTGGTGGTGCGCGGATAGACATAATCGGTGCCTTCCAGCACCCAGCGTTTCACCCCCTCTTCCTTCATCAGATAATCGACGGCCGGGATCGCCTGCTGGTTGGGCGCTGCGCCTGTGTAGAAGACGTTGCGCTCGCTCTCCTCGCCCTCGTACTGCACCGGATAGAACAGGATCGAATTCAGCTCCTTGAAGACCGGCAGCACGGACTTGCGCGACACCGAGGTCCAGCAGCCGAACACGACCGCGACCTTGTCCTTGGTGATCAGCTCCCGCGCTTTCTCGGCGAACAGCGGCCAGTTCGATGCGGGGTCCACGACCACGGCCTCCAGCTTTTTCCCGAGGACGCCGCCCTTTTTGTTTTGCTCGTCGATCAGCATCAGCATGACGTCCTTGAGCGTCGTCTCGCTGATCGCCATGGTTCCGGACAGCGAATGGAGAATGCCAATCTTGATCGTGTCATCGGCCCTCGCCGGCGACAGCATCGTGCATCCCAGAAGCAAACCTGCGCTCAGCGTGAGCCAGCCGCGCCGGCTGAACGGTGTTTCCATCAAGCGGTTCAACGGATTGGACATGAGACCCGATCTCCCTGACAGGACGGGGCTGCGAAGGGGCTCGCAACCATCTGCGGGAGAAGAAAGCAAGAGGTGTGCCAGCACCTCACTCGTGATAAATCACTGAATTATTTTGTGTTTTTTAGAACCTCCGAAGAAATGCTGCTTCGCCTGCTGCGATTTTCAGCAGCGATGCAATTTGCGCTTATTTCTTGAGCAGCGCAGTTGGCGCGCTCCCCGCAACTCTGGCGTGAATGCTTCAGACGCCGAGCGCCTTGCAAATCTGGGGGAGAAGAAAGCCCCGCGGCGCGTTGATGCAGCGGCGCGCCGCGTCCGTCCCCGGCCGCGCTCTCGAACTCGTTAGGCAGACACGTTTGGGAGACCAGCAAAATGCCAGACGCGATCAACCCCCATCGCCGCCACTTCCTTGGCGCCGCGGCTGCAGCTCTGGCCGCCGCCCAGTTCGCCTTCGGCAGGTCAGCCGATGCCCAATCCGGCAGCACGAAACCCGCGAGCCCGCGCGCGGGAACGCACACCTCGTTCGGGCCGCTGAAACAGATCGATGCCGGCGCTTTGAATGTCGGATATGCCGAGGCCGGTCCCTCAGATGGGCCAATCGTCATTCTTCTGCACGGCTGGCCTTACGACATCTACAGCTTTGTCGACGTCGCGCCGCTCCTTGCGGCCAAGGGCTGCCGGGTGATCATCCCTTATCTGCGCGGCTACGGCACGACGCGCTTCCTCTCCGACGCCGCGTTCCGCAATGGCCAGCCCTCGGCGCTCGCCGTCGACACCATCGCGCTGATGGACGCGCTCAAGATCGAAAAGGCGACGCTCGCCGGCTTTGACTGGGGCGCACGGACCGCCGACATCATCGCGGCGCTCTGGCCCGAGCGCTGCGCCGCGCTGGTCTCGGTCAGCGGCTATCTCATCGGCAGTCAAGCGGCCGGCAAAACGCCGCTGCCGCCAGATGACGAACTGCAATGGTGGTATCAATTCTACTTCGCCACCGAGCGCGGCCGCGACGGCTATGACAAGTATCGGCACGATTTCGCACGGCTGATCTGGAAGCTCGCCTCCCCGAAATGGAATTTTGACGATGCGACGTTCGAGCGCAGCGCAAAGGCGTTCGACAATCCCGATCATGTGCCGATCGTGATCCACAATTACCGCTGGCGGCTGGGCCTTGCCGAGGGCGAACCGCAATATGACGCGCTGGAAACGAAGCTTGCTCAGGCTCCCGTCATTGCCGTTCCCACCATCACCATGGAAGGCGACGCCAACGGCGCGCCGCATCCGCCGCCATCGGCCTACGCCAAAATGTTCTCGGGCAACTATTCGCACCGGACCATCAAGGGAGGGATCGGGCACAACCTGCCGCAGGAAGCGCCGCAGGCCTTTGCCGACGCGGTGATCGCCGTCATGACGAGCCGTTGATCGCATCGGTACCGCCGCACTTCCGCGCAGCGCCGCGCAAACGCTATCGCCGTGCCGAGGCGACGTGCTCTCTTCCGCATCGAAAAACTCGCTGTATATTTTGAAACTCAATCAGCCGGCGAAAACAGCCGGACGCAAAAAACGGAGGAGACATGGCGCGGCTTACAAGTGTCGATATTCTCGGAGGTGGGCCCGCCGGTCTCTATGCCGCCATCCTCATCCGCCGCCTGATGCCTGCGGTGAAGCTGCGCGTGACCGAGCAGAACCCCATCGGTGCGACTTTCGGTTTCGGCGTCGTCTTCTCCGATCAGGCCCTCGACTTCCTCAAGGCGTCCGATCCCGCGACCCATGATCTCGTGACCCCGCGCATGGAGCGTTGGAGAAACATGACGCTCAACCTGCCGCAAGGCAGCGTGGTGCTGGACGGCGTCGGCTTCTCCGCCATCGGGCGCCTCGAACTGATCGAGATTTTGCGCCGGCAGGCAGAGGCGATGGGTATCGAAATCCGCTTCGCGCATCAGGTCACGCGCCTCGACGAACTCGGCGCCGACCTGATCATCGGCGCGGACGGGCTCAACTCGCTGGTTCGCGACACGTCTGCGCCGGCGTTTCGGCCCTCGGTCGAGCATTTCACCAACCACTTTGCCTGGTTCGGCACGAACCGGCCGTTCGACACCTTGACCCAGACCTTCATCCGCACCGATCGCGGCGCGCTCAACGCCCATCACTACCGCTTCGCGCCGGATCGCAGCACCTTCATCGTCGAATGCGACGACGAGACCTTTTCGCGCTACGGCTTCGCCGCCATGAGCGAGGACGACAGCGCAAAACTGTGCTCAAGCCTGTTCGCCGAAGCGCTCGGCGGCGCGGCCCTCATGACCAACAAATCGCTGTGGCGCCAGTTTCCAAAACTCTGGTGCGACAACTGGGTGAATGGCCGCCATGTGCTGATCGGCGACGCCGCGCACACCGCCCACTTCTCAATCGGTTCGGGCACGCGCCTCGCGCTGGAAGATGCCCTCGCGCTGGTCGGCAATCTCGCTTCGATCTCCGACGTCGATGACGCTCTGGCAGCCTATCAGGCCGAGCGGCCGCCGATCGCAAAGAAGATCGTGAACGCGGCGAACACTTCGGCCGTCTGGTACGAGAACTTTGCGACGAAGATGGATCTGCCGCCGCTGGATTTCGCCTTTGACTATCTCAGCCGCTCGGGCCGTATGGACATGGAGCGCCTCAGGCAGATCGCGCCCCAGTTCATGGCACGCTATGAGGAAGAGAAATGCAACCAGCCGCCGCGCATCATCGATCCGGTGGGGCAGGACACACCGGGGACGCTGGAAATCGGCTTTCGCAAGGAGGACCACAACAACTGCTCGGCGACGCTGTGGGACAATTTTGCGCGCAACCCCGACAAGCTCGCCGTCATCGGGCCGGCGGGGGCACTGACCTATGCCGAACTTATCGCGGAGGCCTCCCGCTGGGGCCACGCGTTCAAGGCGGCGGGCCTTGCGCGCGGCGACCGGATTCCGTTCTATCTCGACGACACGCCCGCGTTTCCCGCCGCCTTCTTCGGCGCGGTTCGCGCCGGCTTCGTGCCGGTGCTGCTCAACATCCAGACTAGGCCGGATGTGCTGAACTTCTTTCTCAAGGACACCGGCGCGCGTATCGCGGTCTGCGAGGCGTCGCTCGCAGAGAACTTTGAGGGTGAGGTCCTTGCCGGCACCCCCCTTGAGCAAACCATCATCGTCAACGGCCCCGCCGGGGCGCCCGACCATCTCGCCGCCGACGAATTTTTGCGCGGCCAGCCGGACAGCCTGCCCTGCGCCGACACCAGCCCCGACGATATGGCCTTCTGGATGTATTCATCCGGCTCGACCGGCCGCCCCAAAGGCATCGTCCACCTGCATCACGACATGGCCTACAGCCAGGCTGCCTTCGGCAAACACCTTCTCGGCCTGCGCACCGACGACATCGCCTTCTCGGTGCCCAAAGCCTATTTCGCTTACGGCTTCGGCAATTCGCTGCTGTTTCCGTTCTCGATCGGCGCCACGAGCCTGCTTCTCCCCGGCCAGCCCCGGCCGGACGCGGTGCTCGATGCGATCGAGCGCTATCGTCCGACCGTCGTTTTCGGCCTGCCGACGCTCTACACCGCGCTCGTCCATAGCGAAGGTGTCGAGCGCCGCGACCTGTCCTCGCTGCGCCTTTCGATGTCCGCCGCCGAAGTGCTCTCACAGGAAGTCTACAGCGCCTGGAAGCGTCTCGCCGGGCACGGCCCGACCGAAGGACTGGGCTCGACCGAGATGCTTCACATCTACCTTTCCAATCGCACCGACGACCATCGCATCGGCTCCGCCGGCGCCCGCGTGCCGGGCTATGAGATCCGCCTCGAAACGCCGGACGGCCGCCCGGTCGGCCCCGGCGAGGAAGGCGTGATGTATGTGCGCGGCCACTCCTCCGCGCCATGCTACTGGAACCGGCCCGACAAGACGCAGGAAACCATGCGCGGCGACTGGATCTACACCGGCGACCGCTTCATCGAGCGGGACGGCTACTACTATTTCCAGGGCCGGGCCGACGATCTCATCAAGGTGTCGGGCCAATGGGTCTGGCCGCTCGAGGTCGAACGCTGCCTCAACGAGCACCCGGACGTGCAGGAGTGCGCCGTGCTGGCCCACCAGCTTGCGGACCTGCGCATGACGCTGCGCGCCGTCGTCCGGCTCCGCACGGGAATTGCGGGCGGCGACGACAGGTCGGCGCTTCTTGTCGCTTTCGTCAAGTCGCGCCTGCAGCCGCACAAATATCCGCGCATCATCGAATACGTGGCGGAGATCCCCAAAACCGGCACCGGCAAGATCGACAGGCAAGCGCTCGTCGCCTCGGCACCGTCAGACTGACATTTGCGTCAACGCTGCCGCAGGCTTGAGCGCGGCCACAACGCTCTCAGGCCGTGCGCACGGATTTCAGGAACGAGGCAAGGTCGGTCCTGAAGCGGCTGCCCTCGCGCGAGAGCGACTGGGCCGCCGAAAACACCTGAGAGGACGCCTCCTTCGTTTCGCTCGCGCCGTGCTGCACGTCGATGATATTGGAGCGCACCTTGACCGTGCCCTGCGCGGCCCGCTGGACGTTGCGGGAGATTTCCTGCGTCACCGTCCCCTGCTCCGCCACCGCGGCGGCGATCGTTGAAGCGATGGCCGCAATCCGTTCGATGGTGCTGCCGATCGCCTTGATCGCCATCGCCGACTCCCGCGTTGCGTTCTGGATCCCGCTGACCTGCTGGCTGATCTCGCCCGTCGCCTTTTCGGTCTGTGCCGCCAGAGCCTTCACCTCCGACGCGACGACCGAGAAGCCTCGGCCGGCATCGCCCGCACGCGCCGCCTCGATGGTCGCATTGAGCGCGAGCAGATTGGTCTGCCCGGCAATCGCATTGATCAGCTCAACCACATCGCCGATCCGGCTGGCCGCGGTCGACAGCTCGCTCACCCGGTTGTTGGTCATGTGCGCCTGCTCCACCGCCTCGCTGGCGATCTTTGCGGAATCCTGAACCTGCCGGCTGATGTCATTCACCGAAGACAGCATCTTCTCGGTCGCGGCGGCGACCGACTGGACATTCGACGACGCATCCGACGACACCGCGGCGACCATGTTCGTCAATTGCTCGGATCGCTCCGCCGTCACCATCAGGCTGCCGGCTGCATCCTCCAGCTCCATCGACGCGGTGGACACCGCATCGATCATCCGGCCGACGGCGCCATCGAACACGTCGGCGAGCTTGTTGATGTCCGCCTTTCGCGCCGCGGCGACAAGCAGATCCTGCTTCATCCGGGCGGCGACTTCCTCATCGGCCTTCTGCTGCGCCTTGATCTTGAAGGTCTCGACCGCCTGCGCCATGTCGCCCACTTCGTCGCGCCGGCCAAGGCCCGGAAGGACGACGCTGAAATCACCGGCCGCGAGCTTCTTCATCGCCTGCGTCATCCTTGCGATCGCGCTCGCGATACGGTGGCCAAAAAACATCGCGAGCACGCCGACGCAGAAGGTTGCGCCGGCGATGATCCAGAGCAGCATCTCGCGCAGCTTCGCGGAACGCGCCTCGGATGCCTGATACCTGTCGTCCGCCGCCTTCACTGCCGCATCGAGTGCCGGGCGATTCCGCACAAAAATCGTGGCGAAGTCGTCAACCTCCTCGTTCAGCGAGCTTTGCGTCACCATGAATGCGAGGAATGCGTCGCCGTATGCCTTAAGAAGCGACGACAGTTCACGCTGCACCTCGGCTGCAAGCTCCGACGTCTCCAGCGCGTCCTCGAATTCCGATTGCCGCTCGCCGAACAGGTCGCCGGATTTCTCGTCGCCCCGCAGCATAAAATCCTTTTCGTGCCGGCGCATCATCAGCAACAGGATCGACAACCTCGGTTGGTCGAACTCCGCGAGCCTCTTCTCGAGCACGTGGGCGGCCGAGCGCAGCTCACCCTGCAGGCCGCGCGTTTCATTCAGGCCGAGCGTGCGCTGAATCGAGACGAGGTTGTTGAAGCGCGTCTGATAGAGATTGAGCCCGGAGCGCAGACCGCTGATCTTTTTCAGCGGATCGCCCTCTTCAAAAGTCTCGACGACGCCTTCGATGTTCGAAAGATGCCGAAGCGCGCCCTCGACCACGCCGCCATGCCGTTCGATCAGTCTTTCATCGCGCTTGCGCAGAAACTCGGTCGCGATCTGCCCGGCCTCGAGATAGTTGGCGGCAAGCCCCATGACCTGCAGGCGCAGCTTCACGCTCTGATCGGATACGCTCTGGGCCGTAGCAGCAAGGTTCAGCCCGACCATGCAGACCGCTCCAACGAACAGCACACCCGTCACCCCAAGCAGAAAGATCTGGACATTCAGGCCGATGCGTAATCGCGGAAAAAATCCCGATTGAGTGCGAGCGTGAACCTTGGGTTTGAACATGCGAATGATCCGTTGTGCCTGTTGAGCGCGGACCGTTTATCGCATCGCAAACTAACAAATGAATAATCAGAACGTCTTGTAAATCGCACACTTTTTAAAGCGCAGCGCGATTTCACATAGCCTTCATCAGATTGTCACACGGTCGACACAAATCAGATCAGAGGCTTGTAAACGATGCGCATCTCGCGACTTGCAAAGTGGCATTTCATGTTCTGCAAAGTGCTGCGAGTGGCTTTGGCAAGACCAATGCGCCGATTCAAAACGGTCGCTCGGCTCGCGGGGAACCGCTCACTGGCGCCGACGCATCCATCTATAGAGACATAAGCATCCACAGGGTCGCTCCCTCACGCGGCACGCCGCTCTTTGACTTATGTCAAAGCTCACTGAGCGATGCTGATGGATGATTTTATTTTATGTATTTATGGAGGAACTCGGATGAGCCGCTTTTCATCTATCATTTCCGGGTTCGCTCTGACATTCGCACTATCGACATCGGCGCTTGCACAACAAACACCAGCAACGCCTCCGCCCGGCTCCCCCGGCGCAACGACCACCATTAGCGGCGATCAGCTTCCGCCGCCTCCGCAGAAATTCGGGGGAAAGATCGAGCGTGACGCCAAAAATTCAAAACCGTATTGGCCTGCTCGCGTCGTTCCGCCAAAGGGCGCACCAAATGTGCTGCTCATCATTACCGACGACGCAGGCTATGGCGTGTCGAGCACCTTCGGCGGCGTCATACCGACGCCGGCGCTCGATCGCATTGCCCGTGACGGCTTGCGCTATATCAATTTCCATTCCACAGCACTGTGCTCGCCAACGCGCGCGGCGTTGCTCACCGGTCGCAATCACCACTCGGTCGGCTATGGCGTCGTCGCGGAGCAGGCCACCGGCTATCCGGGTTATGACAGCATCATCACCAAGGACAAAGCGACCATCGGCCGAATCCTGACGGACAACGGCTATCACACCGCATGGTTCGGAAAGAACCATAACACGCCCGAATACCAGGCAAGCCAGGCCGGCCCGTTTGACCAATGGCCGACGGGGATGGGGTTCGAATATTTCTACGGCTTCATGGGCGGCGACACAAATCAATGGGAACCGGGCAACCTCGTCCGCAATACGACGCCGATCTATCCCTATCTCGACAAACCGGGCTGGAACCTGATGACCGCGATGGCGGATGAAGCCATCGACTACATGAACCGCATCAATGCACTGTCGCCGGATACTCCGTTCTTCATCAAGTTTGCCCCGGGCGCGACACACGCGCCGCATCACCCGACCCCGGAGTGGGTCAAGAAGATCAGCGACATGCACCTGTTCGATCAGGGTTGGAACAAGCTGCGCGACCGGATTTTCGCCAACCAGAAACAGCTCGGCGTCATCCCGCGATCGGCAAACCTCACGCCGTGGCCGGACGATCTGATCAAGCCATGGGACAAGCTGACCGATGACGAGAAGAAACTGTTCATCCGGCAGGCCGACGTATTCGCAGCTTACGCCGCCTATGCTGACAACGAGATCGGCCGGGTGATTCAGGCGGTCGAGGACATGGGCAAGCTCGACAATACGCTGATCATCTATATCGAGGGCGACAACGGAACCAGCGCCGAAGGCCAGCCGAACGGCACGCCGAATGAAGTAGCGATGTTCAACCAGGCCAACCCATCAGTCGAAGAACAGCTAAAATACTTTTACGATGTCTGGGGCACAAACAAGACTTACAATCACATGTCGATCGGATGGGCCTGGGCGTTCGATACCCCGTTCTCGTGGACCAAGCAGATTGTCTCCCACTTCGGCGGCACCCGTCAGGGCATGGCCATCTCCTGGCCCGCCGTGATCAAGGACAAGGGCGGCATCCGAAGCCAGTTTCATCATGTGATCGACATCGTACCCACCATTCTCGAATGCGCGCAGATCCGACAACCGACGATCGTCGACGGCATTCCGCAGAAGCCGATCGAAGGGGTGAGCATGGCGTATACGTTCGATGCAAAGAATGCGAACGCCGAGTCGACGCATACGACACAGTATTTTGAAATGTTCGGCGATCGAGCAATCTACAACAATGGCTGGATCGCCAGCACAAAGGTGATGCGTCCGCCGTGGATTACAGTCGAACCCAAGGAGAGCGTCCTCAACTATCCGTGGGAGCTCTACGACCTGCGGAACGATTGGACACAATATGAGGATGTCGCGGCCAAGTATCCTGACAAGCTGAAAGAGTTGCAGGCCCTGTTCTGGAAGGAAGCCGAAAAATACCAGGTCCTGCCGCTAGACGGAACCGTCGTTGAGCGTATCATTGCGCCCCGACCCAGCTTGAGCGCGGGCCGCAATGTCTTCACCTGGACATCGCCCCTCACCGGCACGCCAAACGGCGATGCGCCGAGCGTGCTGAATGCCTCCTACAACTTCAAGGCCGAAGTCGAGATCCCGCAGGGCGGCGCCGAGGGCATGCTGATCACGCAAGGTGGCCGGTTTGGCGGCTATGGATTCTATGTCCTCAAGAACAAACCGGTGTTCGTCTGGAATCTGGTCGATCTCAAGCGCGTCCGCTGGGAAGGAGCCGAGCTGTCACCGGGCAAGCACACGATCGAGTTCGATTTCAGATATGACGGGCTTGGCCCGGCGACGATGGCGTTCGGCAGCTTCTCAGGCATCGGCCAGGGCGGCACCGGCGTTCTCAAGGTGGACGGCACCGCCGTTGCCACCGAAAAGATGGAGCACACCATCCCCTTCATCCTGCAGTGGGACGAGAGTCTCGACGTCGGCTCCGATACCGGCACCCCGGTCGACGATGCCGACTATCACGTGCCATTCGCCTTCACCGGAAAGATCAAGAGAATCACCCTTGCGATCGACAGACCGACCCTGACGCCCGAAGATATCAAGCGCTTGCGAGGTACTGCTATCGCCGCCAGCGACGGTCCGACGATCAACGAAGATCAGCTTGCGGCCAAGAGCGGGACGATTGGTCTTTCGAGCGACACTGGCATCGGCTTCGTTCAGAAAAGCGAACTGCGAATAGATCGGCTGGAAGCCTGCCGGAAGGAAGCGCTCGCCAAGAACATGGGGTTTTTGGAGCGGCTTGGATATATCCGCGGCTGCATGCGCTGAAACAACGAGGGGCGTGCGAGATCCGACCAAGCCGCTGTTCAGACGCGCCTGCTACATTATGCGGACAACAATTCCGACATGAGCAACGAGCGGCCCGGTACGCCGCTTCGGCAATGAACTTCATCCAGGAGAATACAGGGGTGAATTTTGCAGCGCGTTCGCTTTCAACCCGTCAGACACGGAGGTTATCATGCAGCGACGTGAGTTTTTGGTCGGCTCCGCCAGTGCGGCCGCCGGCGCAGCAACCCTGGTCGGTGCCCCACCTTCGGCAGGCAACGCCCAGTCTCCGCCAGCCGCGGGGCAGCCGCTCGCCCTCACCGATCTGCAATCGACCGTCGCTCGCCTTCGCGCGCAGTTTTTGAGAGACTTTGATCCGACCTATGTCGAGAATGTCATCGTGCCGTGGTTTCTCGTCAGCACCTATTACGGAGAGAAACCAGTCCTCCCGATGATCGATGTCGCGTTCACGAAAGAGAATGCCATCCCGCGCGATCTTTGGGGCCTGCTCAGCGAAAACTGGAAGATCAATCCTCAAGACGGCGTCACCGTTTTTCTTCAGGCCTTAGAAAAGCGCGGCCCGGCCAACGAGCGAAAGCGCATTTATCAATCGGCGCTGACGCCGGATCTGTATGAGCCGATGTATCACGACAAGGTCGCGCTGTTCTTCGACACCCTGCTCAGCAGCAACAACATCAACAAGCCGCTGATGCGCCCCTATCTCGACGGCTATTTCGATGTCTATTGGGACCTGCACCTCGGCGTGAAGGGCGACGCCATTCCCGCGCGCGTCCGCCAGATCGGCGAAAGCTTTAACACCGTTCTCGCTTATCGGGATCCGACGCAGAAAATCGTCTACGACAACTACATGACGGTGCGCTCGAATCTGAATTACTTGAAGGCATGGATCGACGACAGGGTCGCGGACCTCACCAGCGATAAAATTCCGAACTCCAAAAAGACATTCGTCTACTGGTGGATCAAGAACGCCGGCGACGGCCAGAACTTCAGCAAGAAGGACATCGTTTTCGAGTGTTTTCACAACTTCGTCGCCTTCAGCCAGTGGGGCAACACGATCTACAACATCATGCTCAAACTCAGCAGGAATGCCGGCGATCCTGATGTTCGGGCTTCATTCAAGAAGACGATGGAAAGCAACTTCGATCAGCCGGATGGAAATGCCTTCACGCCGCTCGAACGATTTGTGATGGAGCTGTTCCGGACAATCTCGCCGAACGGCGGAAGCATCTCGGCGATGGAAGAAACAAGGACGCCGCCGTTTCAACGCAACGGCTACGTCGTCAGCCCCCACACGGCAACGAGCTTCGATCCGGTCCACTGGAAGGAGCCGGAAAAATTCGATCCTGATCGCTACAACTCCGCTCCAACCAGCAACCAGGTGGATGAGGCCAAGTGCAAGCAGATCGGCTTTGCCAAATGCCCGTTCGACCGAACCGCCTTTGAGGTCAAGGACGGCCGTAAAGCGGCCATGCACAATAGCGGCTTCGGCACGGTTTATGGCATCGTCGACGGCAAGCCGTTGCCGGTGTGCGACTACGCCGGCTTCGCGCCCTTCGGTTTCGGGTATCGCCGTTGCCCCGGCGAGCAACTCACAATCCTGGTCTTTGAAGATTTTTTGCGGAAGGTCTGGAAGGAGAAGATCGAGTTCGTAAAGCTCAACGTTTCAAATCCCGAAATCCTGCCGATCGGACCAACCACCGTGATCGGCGACAATCTGGGATTTACGCGAACATCGTAGCCGCACGGACGCCTTCATCGCAGAATGTCGAGGGCGCCCGCGGCGTGACGATGGATTGACGCCCCAACGGGCCGGTCCGGGACAGTCCTCGAGGAGCTGCTGGCCACTGGCCTGCTCTTACCTCCTGCGCCGCCCGCTCGAGCAGAGCGCCGCCTGGGTGCAGCGGACCATCCTCGACCCCGAAGGCGACTTCGTCACGCCGGCCGAGCACTTATCTAGGCCGAGAACCAGATGCGCCGCGTCGCTGCCTTCCTTGACGGCCTGTTCGAGGTACACCCGCGACCGCTGGCATGCTGGTGGCGGACGAGGCCCGCAAGCAGCGCCATGAAAGCCCGTTAGCATGCAGCGGCAACGCCTTGAGATGACTGACGAAATCCCCCATCCCAACCATATTTTTTGATTACCTTAATAACGGTAGGGACTTTACCAGCGGCAATCTGCCCTCGCGCCGATTAACAGAGAACGTCGCATATCAGAATTTTCTCAATAAACATCGGGCGTTAGATGTATTTTAAATTTTTTAATGACCATCGAATTAAATTGAATTAAAAGAATTAAATAAGAGCTCCCACCAGACTTCCAATTGCGGACAACGTCGCGCTATCGGGTGGTATCGTGGATAATCATCAGTTGGTTTTTTGGCCGTCGCTGTTGGGCATTCCGGCCAAGTCGCGCAAGGTCAAGCAAGACGAACGCGAGCAACACTCACCGCACACCGTGCCCTGGTCTCCCCCCCGGTGGGACGAGAATCACGCGCCTGCCGACACGGTCGCCACCTACGCGCACCACCGCGGGCAGCCCGCGCCGCTCAGCTACGGCGTATATGCGCCCAAAGCCCTCGACCCTGCATCGCTGTCGGCGTCGGCTGACTTCGGCACTGTCGCCACCGCCCCGGCCGGCGGGCCGAAGGCATATGATGATGGTACGTTGCCGCCGCCACAGACCCATAACGCCGCCCCCACAACGGCTGCCGTATTCGGGCCTTCGTCGCCGACCCCCGCAACACAATCACTCACCATCACAACCGACCAGCCGGACTACGAGCCCGGGAGCATTGCCACTTTCACGGTGAGCGGCGTCCATCCGGGAAGTTCAGTCGCGTTCCAGATCGCCGACCTGAGCAGCGACCCCGGCTTTAATGGCGTCGTCGACATCTATACGCCGTTCCGTGTCACGGATGGCGGCACCGGCGATATGGACCACGTCGCGAACGGTACCGTCATCGCCACATGGCAAGTCCCCGCCGACGGCAGCGCCACCGGTGCCCGCTTGCTGGCCACGGTTGCGTCTGACGGCCAGACCGCGACGACGACGTTCAGCGATGCATCGAATAAAATTGTAGCGGAGAACCTTCTCGCAGGCACGCCCAAGAGCGTGTGGTCGATCCACGGCTCGATCGCCAACCAGGGCGACACCCAGATCGAGGGCTTCGCAACTCAAATAAGCACCAACGCAGGACAAACGGTTTCCTTCAAGATCAATACTGCTTCGAGCGGTTACACCCTCGATATCTATCGGCTTGGCTACTACGGCGGCAATGGCGCGCGCCTCGTTACGTCAATGCACCACAGCGGAGCTGACAATCAGCCTGCCCCGATCTTCAACGCCGCAACCAACACCGTTGACGCCGGCAACTGGTCCGTGACGGACTCCTGGGCAATCCCCAGCACGGCCGTGTCGGGGGTCTACTTCGCGAAGCTTACGACGGATAGCGGCAATTACCAGAATATGATTCCGTTCGTGGTCCGCAATGACGGCACTGCGTCGAGCCTTTTGTTCCAGACGAGCGACTCGACCTGGGAAGCGTATAATCCATGGGGCGGCTACAACCTGTATCAAGGCCCGAGCCGCACGAACGCCGACCGCGCATACGCGGTCAGCTACAATCGCCCCATCGCGATGAATTCGACGGCCAACTTGGCGGGTCCGCAGGATTTCTTGTTCGGCGAGGAGTACGCTGCGATCTATTGGCTGGAGCAGAACGGCTACAACGTCAGCTACATCTCCGGCGTTGATGCCGCAACCAACCCCGGGCTACTGCTCAATACAACTGCGTACATGGACGTCGGCCACGATGAATATTGGACGCAATCGCAATTCGCCAACGTAAAGGCTGCTGCGGATGCGGGGGTCGACCTCGCCTTCCTGAGCGGTAATCAGATTTACTGGGACACCGAGCTTGCGCCGAGTTACGACGCCAGCCACACCCCCAACCGGACGATCGTAGAATACAAGGACATCTGGAGTGGCACGCAACTCGACCCGAGCGGCACGGCGAATGGCGGAGCGGGTCTCTTCCGCGACCCCGTCTACGGGCCTGGAACGCCGGAGAACTCGCTCTCCGGAACGATCTTCACGGTGGACGATATTGGCACGCTCAGCAATATCTCCGTTCCGGCCAGCATGTCGCAGCTTCGCATCTGGAAGAACACCAGCATCGCCAGTGGCAATGGCGGCACGCTGACTGGCCTGCTCGGTTACGAATGGGACAGCGACCTCGACAACGGCTGGCGGCCGGCCGGATTGATTGACCTGTCATCGACGACGTTAAACGTCAGCACACTCCTGCTGGACAACGGCGCGACGACAGGGCCAGGCACGGCAACCCACAGCTTAACGCTTTATCGCGATACGACGAGCGGCGCTCTCGTGTTCGGCGCCGGTACGGTCATGTGGTCGTGGGGCTTGTCGAACCAGTATGCCCCCTACCGCGGTCTCACCGAGCCCGTCAGCCCGGCCGTGCAGCAAGCCATGGTCAACCTGTTTGCCGACATGGGCGTGACGCCGCAATCGTTGCAGGCGAGCCTCGTGCTTGCGCAGGCCTCCACCGACCACACGCCGCCGGTCGCCGTCATTACCTCCCCGATCGGGGGCGCGAGTGTCAGCGAGGGACAGCCTGTCACGATTACCGGCACCGCGACGGACGCCGGCGGCCGTGTAGCGGGCATTGAGGTTTCGACCGACGCCGGCACAACCTGGCATCCGGCCGTCGGAACAAGCAACTGGACCTATACATGGAATGCGTCTGGCGCCGGCGCGCATATCCTTGAGGCGCGCGCAACCGACGACAGCGTCAATCTACAGACGACTCCAGCCACTGTAAGTCTCAACGTCACCGGTTCATCGGTGCCGAGTCTCTTCACCGCGTCCAGCACGCCCGCGCAGACCAATTTGAATGACGGCAAAGCGATCGAAGTCGGCGTGAAGTTCACCTCTTCCGTTGCCGGCCAGATCACCGCGCTGAAGTTCTACCGCAGCCCGGGCGACACCGGCACCGACCTGCTCGACCTGTGGAGCGCCAGTGGCACCAAGCTCGCGAGTGCCACCTTCAGCAACACATCCGCGAGCGGCTGGCAGACCGTGACCTTGGCCTCCCCGGTGACGATCGCGGCCAACACCACCTATGTCGCCTCGTATCACACGTCCGGCGCCTACGTGGCGACTGCCAATTACTTCACCACTGCTTTTACCAACGGCCCGCTGACGGCGCCCTCCACCACCACTGCCGGCGGCAACGGCGTTTACTCCTACGGCGGCACCACCACCGTCGGCATTTTCCCCACCAGCACCTACGGCGCTTCCAATTATTGGGCCGATGTGGTGTTCAACAGTTCGACAACGACCGACACACCGCCGGTGCTTGCGATCCAGACCGCCAACCAGAACGCGGTGGTCGGTTCGGCCTTCTCGCTGACGCTGCCCGCCGGCACCTTCACCGACGCCGACGGCGATCCGCTGACCTATACGGCCACCTCCGCCGACGGCTCGCCGCTGCCCACTTGGCTGACGTTCAACGCCTCCACCCGGACCTTCAGCGGCACGCCGACGTCCGCAAACGTCGGCACGGTCAACATCAAGACCTCGGCCACCGACCCCGGCGGCCTCTCCGCCAGCGAGACGTTCAACATCGCGGTGACGACGACCGCGCCGCCGACGACGGCGAGCCTGTTCACGGTGTCGAACACCCCGGCGCAGACCAATTTGAATGACGGACAAGCGATCGAAGTCGGCGTGAAGTTCACCTCTTCCGTTGCCGGCCAGATCACCGCGCTGAAGTTCTACCGCAGCCCGGGCGACACCGGCACCGACCTGCTCGACCTGTGGAGCGCGACCGGCACCAAGCTCGCCAGCGCCACCTTCAGCAACACATCCGCGAGCGGCTGGCAGACCGTGACCTTGGCCTCCCCGGTAACGATTACCGCCAACACCACCTACGTCGCCTCGTATCACACGTCCGGCGCCTACGTTGCGACCGACAACTTCTTCACCTCCGCCGTCACCAGCAGCCCGCTGACGGCGCCCTCCACCACCACAGCCGGCGGCAACGGCGTGTACTCCTACGGTGGCACCAACACCGCCGGCATTTTCCCGACCAGCACCTTCGCCGCCGCCAATTATTGGGCCGATGTGGTGTTCAACAGTTCGACAACGACCGACACACCACCGGTGCTTGCAATCCAGACCGCCAACCAGAACGCGGTGGTCGGTTCGGCCTTCTCGCTGACGCTGCCCGCCGGCACCTTCACCGACGCCGACGGCGATCCGCTGACCTATACGGCCACCTCCGCCGACGGCTCGCCGCTGCCCACCTGGCTGACGTTCAACGCCTCGACCCGGACCTTCAGCGGCACGCCGACGTCCGCAAACGTCGGCACGGTCAACATCAAGACCTCAGCCACCGACCCCGGCGGCCTCTCCGCCAGCGAGACGTTCAACATCGCGGTGACGACGACCGCGCCAGCGACAGTGAGCCTGTTCACCGCATCGAACACACCGGCGCAGACCAATTTGAACGACGGCACCCCGCTGGAGGTCGGCGTGAAGTTCACCTCTTCCGTTGCCGGCCAGATCACGGCGCTGAAGTTCTACCGCAGCCCGGGCGACACCGGCACCGACCTGCTCGACCTGTGGAGCGCCAGTGGCACCAAGCTCGCCAGTGCCACCTTCAGCAACACATCCGCGAGCGGCTGGCAGACCGTGACCTTGGCCTCCCCGGTAACGATTACCGCCAACACCACCTACGTCGCCTCGTATCACACGTCCGGCGCCTACGTTGCGACCGACAACTTTTTCACCTCCGCCGTCACCAGCAGCCCGCTGACGGCGCCCTCCACCACCACAGCCGGCGGCAACGGCGTTTACTCCTACGGCGGCACCAACACCGCCGGCATTTTCCCGACCAGCACCTTCGCCGCCGCAAACTATTACGCGGATGTCGTGTTCCGACCGCAACTCGCCGCCTAGGAGGTCAAGGACAGCGGACGATTTCGACTCAATCGAACAGCCACCAGGCCGATGCCCCCTTCAAGACCCGGCCGGCAGCGCAGGACCAGACAATGCACGCCGAACTTTACACCGACGGTATCGAAGAAATCACCATCACCGGTTCGATCGTCCGCGTCGATCTGGTGAGCCTTTCGCCTACCGAGCGCGACAGCAACGGCTTGCCGAAAAAGGTCTTCTGTCAGAGGCTGATATTTTCGCCCGAAGCCTTCGCGAATTCGGTTGAGGTGATGCAGAACGCGCTGCGCGGGCTGGCCGACGCCGGCATCGTGACACGCAGCCACCCTAAGACGATATCGCCCCCGCCCCCGATCGACCCAGGACCGGTGGCTACCCCACCCAACGATCCGAGGCAGACCAATGGCTCGGTCAACTTTAGCTGACGCGAACGTCGGCGCCTCTTGCGATCGTTCGGTACAAGAGCAGTCTCAGTCCCAACAGCCTGATCCCCAGACCGCCCTTCCGTGCCTGGCAAAAATCGCGGCCCATCATGGCGTCGACCTGTCGGTTGATCGCCTGCGCCACGCATATGCCGTCGGCCCCGGTGCGCTCTCGCCGACGCTGGTGCTGCGTATGGCCAAAGACGCCGGGCTGCGGGCGCGGCAAGCGAACGTGAGCTGGGCTACGCTGCTGCGGCTGGGCGACGCCTATCCGGTGCTGGCCCCGCTCGCGAATGGCAACTGGGTCATCGTGCTCACGGCGGGAAAGGACGGCGCCGGCCAGGATGTGCTGAATATCTTCGATCCGCTGGCGAAGCATCCCGAACCATTGGTCGTCGGCCAGAAGTCGTTTTGCAACAATTGGCGAGGCCAGATCCTACTGATCAAGCGCCAGCGGGCATCGACTGCGTCGACGCGACCATTTGGCTTTCGCTGGTTCATTCCCGAACTATTCCGCGAACGCCGGCTGTTTGCCGACGTCGCCGTCGCCGCCGTGCTTCTCTATTTACTCGGATTGATCCTCCCGATCTTCTTTCAGCTGGTTGTCGACAAGGTACTTCTGCATGAAAGCTTCGTGACCTTGTATGTCCTTGCCGCCGGCGCGACCATCGCGCTGATTTTCGATGCGGTGTTCAATTTTCTGCGGCGCTACCTGCTGCTCTATGCGACCAACAAGGTCGACATCCGCGTCGCCACCAAAACGTTCGGTCATCTCCTCGGCCTGCCGATCACCTTCTTCGAGACCATTTCAGCCGGCGTGCTGGTCAAACACATGCAGCAGGCCGGCCGTATCCGGGAATTCCTGACCGGCCGGCTGTTCCTGACGATGCTGGATGCGCTGTCGCTGCTCGTTTTCCTTCCCGTGCTTGCGCTCTACAGCGTGAAGCTGACGCTTCTGGTGCTCGCATTCACTGCGCTCACCGGCCTCGTCGTCACCCTGCTGGTCGGACCGTTCCGGCGGCGGCTCTACAGCCTCTACCAGGCCGAGGGCGAGCGGCAGGCCCTCCTGGTGGAAACAGTGCACGGTATGCGCACGGTCAAGTCGCTGGCGATGGAGCCGTTGCAGGGCCGTATCTGGGACGACCGTTGCGCACAAACCGTGTCGACACGCTACGAAGTCGAAAAGATATCCGCAGCGGCGCAATCCGTGACTGGTCTCCTGGAAAAGCTGACGACCCTTGCAATCATCGGGATCGGCGCGCTCTACGTCTTCAACAATGAAATGACGGTCGGTGCGCTTATCGCCTTCAACATGCTGGCGGGGCGCGTCTCGGGGCCGTTAGTGCAGATGGTCACGATGGTGCACGAGTATCAGGAGGTCGCGCTGGCCGTGCAGATGCTCGGCGGGGTCATGAACCGCGCGCTTGAGCGCGAGGGCAAACGCGATGGACTGCACCCCGATCTGAGCGGACAGATCGAGTTCGAAAACGTCTCCTTCCGCTACGGTCCGGATGGCGCACCGGCCCTCGACAACGTTTCCTTCACGATTCCCGCCGGCAGCATCTTCGGGATTGTCGGCCGCAGCGGGTCCGGAAAGACCACCCTGACGCGCCTGATCGCAGGGCTTTATCCGATCCAGCAGGGAATCCTGCGGGTGGATGGATACGACGCTCGCGAACTCGACCTTGTCCATCTGCGAAAGAGCCTCGGCATCGTACTGCAGGACAACTTCCTGTTCCATGGCACCGTTCGCGACAATATCGCGTGCGCCAAACGCGACGCGACTTTCGAGGAGATCGCACATGCGGCGCGGCTTGCCGGTGCAAACGAGTTCATCGAGCGATTGCCGCGCGGCTTCGACACCGTGCTGCAGGAGAATGCCGAAAACCTCTCCGGCGGTCAGAGGCAGCGACTCGCGATCGCACGTGCGCTGATCACCAATCCGCGCCTGCTGATCCTTGATGAAGCAACAAGCGCACTGGATTCGGAAAGCGAAACGATCGTCCGCCGGAACCTGCGGCGCATCGCCGAGGGCCGCACCGTCATCATCGTGTCCCATCGCCTGTCGATGCTGGCCGACGCTGGAACCATTCTGGTAATCGACCGGGGTCGGATTGCCGACATTGGTCAGCACGATCAGCTGCTGATGCGATGCACCAGCTACCGCCATCTCTGGAATCAGCAGGCGAGGCATGTCGCATGACGAGCCTCAACAATGAGCCATCGAATGCGAGCTCCGGCCGTCGTTTCGCGCCAAGAACCGTCGAGCAGCGGAGGCGACGGCCCCTGTTTCACTGGACGCCGACGCAGCCCAAGGCCGTCTCGGAATTTCAGCCTGACGCCGTGGAAGTGGAAGAACGAAGTCCGCCCCGACTGGCCCGCATCACACTCTATTGTGTCGTCGCGCTCGTTGCCGCGGCCGTGACATGGGCATCTCTGTCGTATGTCGATGTCATCGTAACGGCGCCCGGGAAGCTGATCACAACAAGGCCCAATGTCGTCGTCCAGCCGCTGGAAACTTCGATCATTCGCGATATCCACGTAAAGGTGGGAGAAGCCGTCGAACGCGGCCAGCCGCTGGCAACACTGGATCCGACATTCTCGCAGGCCGATGTCGATCAGTTGCGTACGCGCGTCTCCGCACTAGACGCGGCAATCGATCGCCTCAACGCAGAGATGAACGGCTCCCACCTCGGCAACCCTAATCCGGAAAATGCGGACGAACTGATCCAGCACCGGCTCTATTCCGAGCGGAAAGCATTTTACGACTCCTCGCTGCGCAATTATGACGCGCAGGTCGCCAGCGCACAGGCCAATCTCAAGACCAGTATCGGCGAGGAAGAACTGCTGCTGAAGCGGCTCGATACGCTGAAGGAGATCGAACAGATCCGCGGCGTGCTGACGGACCAGAAGCTCGGGTCCAAGTTGCTTTTCCTGCAATCGCGCGATGCCCGTCTCGACGTCGAGAACAACCTCTCGCGCGTCCGCGGCAGCGAAATAGACTACAGTCATCGTCTGGACAAGGCGCAGGCGGAGCGGCAGGTCTTCATCGATGATTTCCGACGCAATGCCTATCAGGAGCTGGTCGAGACGCGCGCTAAGCGGAACAGCGCCATGGAAGAGCTCAGGAAAGCCGAATTGCGGCGGAAGCTGGTTGTGCTGACCGCGCCGGTCGATGCCGTGGTGCTGGAGATCGCCAGCCGCTCAGTTGGCTCCGTCGCGCGCGAGGCCGAAACGCTGTTCTCGCTGGTTCCGCGCGATGTGCCGCTGCAGGCCGAAGTCAATATCGACGGCAAGGACATCGGCCGTGTGGCAGTCGGCCAGTCGGTACGGCTCAAGTTTGACGCGTTCCCGTTCCAGAAGCACGGCACCGGCTCGGGCGTCGTTCGCGTGGTCAGCCAGGACTCATTCAATCCGGAGACGAAAAGTGACCGCCCCGCCCCATCCGCCTCGCTGCATTATCGCGTGCTGATCGACGTGAGCGACGCCCATCTGAGGGACTTGCCTGACGCCTTTCAGATGATGCCGGGCATGACTCTGACGGCGGAATTGAGCGCCGGAAACCGAAGCGTCATTTCCTATTTCCTGTACCCGGTTCTGCGCGGACTCGACGAAAGCATCCGCGAGCCCTGACGGTCACGCGCCGCGGGGCGCGCGCGCCATAGCTGCCGACACTCTGGCAGGGTGAGGCTGCTCAACCAACCTTCTGGAGACGACCATGCATACCGCAGCCAACCGGCGCGAGATATCGAGCGCCATCCGGACCGATCCTGGCGCAATCTTCGTTTCGTTCAAACTGAGCCGATCGAGCTGGCTGATACGTCGCTCTCGCCAGCCAACGGAGAGAAGATGTCCAAGCACGCCGTGTGCGGCGGCGATGCGAGGGACTGCTGGCAGGGTTTTCGAGACAGGAAAAAACGCCGGTACGAACAATGGACCTTTCCGATCATCGCGATCTAGGAGGCCTGGTCTTGACGGATTCTGGATCCATCGCATGCTTCAAAATGAGGGAAGCCCTTTGAAGTTCTCTAATCGCGCTCGTCAATAGCTTCTCTTCCATGACGGCGTTTCTTCCATGACGTGGCGTTCTCGCGGAGCTCAGAGTTCTCACCGCAGTCGTTGGTCTGTATCCCGCCACCGAGGCACCGCTGGAGGTGAGAAGCACGAGGCTGCCGGGCGCGAGTGGCAAGGTCGCATAGCCGGCCGCACAGAACCGGGAACGGAGATAAGGCGATTTGTATGGGCTTGTACGGACAACGGCCAAGTTCGACGTATTGCCCGCTTCGGAAGGGTCGGAAAGACTTGATCAATAAAGACTTATTGAACTGGAGCGGGTGACGGGAATCGAACCCGTGTATTCAGCTTGGAAGGCTGCTGCTCTACCATTGAGCTACACCCGCGAAGCGACAATTGCCCGGCACCCGGTCAGATAAACCGCCATTCCGCCGTTGCAATGCGCGTATGGTGATGCCTGTACCATAACCGTTTGGCAGGCTCAACACCTTGGCGCGAATTCCGCACTGTTGCCGCACCTGCCCAGAATGCCAGTGGAACGCGCCGCGATCGTCCGCCGCCCCTTCACCACGGCTCGCCGTAGGGCCGGATTTCCTCCTCAAACGTCCACGCGCTGCGCGGCTGCTGATAGAGCCTCCAATAGGCATCCGCGACCGCCGACGGCGGCATCAGGCGGTCCGGATCGAGCTGGTCCAGCGCCGCCTGCCCTCCGCGCTGGCGCAGCCGCTCGCGCACCCAGGCCGTGTCGACGCCCGCATCGATGACGAGATGCGCGACGTGGATGTTCTTCGGCCACAATTCGCGCGCGGCGGCCTGCGCGGTCATCCGCAGCCCCGCCTTGGCGCTGGCGAACGCCGCATAGCCGACACCGCCGCGCAAGCTCGCGGTTGCGCCAGTGAAGAAGATATGGCCCTTTCCACGCGGCAGCATCAGGCGGGCGGCCTCGCGCCCGGCGAGGAAGCCGCCATAGCACGCCATCTCCCACACCTTGCGAAAAACCCGCTCGGTCGTTTCGACAAACGGAAAGTTCACATTGGCGCCGACGTTGAAGATGCACACTTCCAGCGGCGCATGCGCATCCGCCTCGCCGAGGAAGGCGGCAATCTCCTCTTCGTTGCGCGCATCGAGCGCGCGTGCCTCGATGCGGCCGCCGGCGTTCTCGACGGTCTCCACCAGCGGCTTGAGCTTCTCGACGCTGCGCCGCCCGGCAAACACGACAAAACCTTCCGCCGCGAATTTTTTGGCGATCTCGCTGCCAATATAGTCGCCGGCCCCGATCACCGCCGCCGTCGCATTTCTCTTGATCAACGCCGCCTCCCTGTTTCGATGTTGACGACTTGCAGCGGTGCTCACGCCTTCTGCGCGGCGACGATCGCCTCTTCGACGTCGCGGAGCTGGTCCTTGCCAAAAAACATCTCGTCCCCGACGAAGAAGGTAGGCGAGCCGAATGTGCCGCGATCGACCGCGGCCTGCGTCTCGCGCATCAGCTCGGCCTTGATGTCGGCGTCCTGCGCCCGTGCAAACAGCCTGTCCGCATCGATCCCGGCGGATGCAATCGCAGCGCGCGCCACCTCGATGTCGTCCATCTTCTTCGGGTCTTCCCACATGAAATGGAAGGCCGCCTCGACATAGGGCGCCAGCATATTTTCCGAGCGCGCGGCGATGGCCGCACGCATCAACTGCAGCGTGTTGACGGGAAAGTTCGGATTGAAGTGATAGCCCTTGATGTCATGCCGCTTGATGAACCGCTCGATCTCGAGCTGCATGAAGCGCCACTTGTTCTCGACATGACCGAAGGCTTCGAGCGGCGAGCGGTTGTTGGTGAGCTTGAAGACGCCGCCGAGCAGGATCGGCACGTACTCGAACGTGGCGCCCGTGCGCTGCTCGATGGCCGGGATCACGCGGTGGGCGAAATAGGCGTTCAGGCTTCCGAAATCGAACAAAAACTGCACCTTGACCGGCTTCATCGCCAACTCCGTTGTTTTTGCTTTTCGTCACTGTCAGTCTAGGAGCGAAATTTTCATCGCTCCAGCGATTTTCCGGGATACGGCTAGATCGTTCGGCCGCCGTCGACCGGCAGCACGATGCCGGTGATAAAACCGGCATCGTCGGAGGCCAGATAGACGCACGCCCGCGCGACATCCCCGGGTCGCGACATGCGGCCAAGCGGAATGGCTGCAACGAACTTCGCCACCCGTGACCAGCGCGACCTTGCCCGCAAGCCTCATCGCGATCCTCCCGTTTCTTCGCCGCGCTGCTTTTGAGGCGGCTTCTCTGCCGCATCCTCTCGCGCCGAATGCGTTCGGGCAAGAGACCGTCTCCTCGCGACCGGCGTTGCCGCCCAGCCGCTCCTATACGGATTTTTTAGACCGGGTGAGCGAGAATCAGCGCGCCAGATGGGGAAGTTACAAAAATGACAATCGCTCGACGCAGCTTTCTGAAAGCAGGCGGCGCCGCCGCTATGGCCGGCGCCTTTGGCCTGAGCCCGATGGCACGGGCGCGCGACGCCGCGGGCGCGACGGATCAGAGCCTCAGATTGCTCGGGCGCGATCTGGGCGGCAGGCTGTTACTCCCCGATGACCATGCCTACGCATTCGCCTCCATGCCCAACAATGCCCGCTGGTCGGGCGTGCGCCCCAAGGCGATCGCCTGCTGCGCCGACGACCAGGATGTTGCGCTGTGCATCAACTGGGCCCGCGACAACGGCCAGCCTTTCGCCGTCCGCTCGGGCGGCCATTCCTATGCCGGCTTCTCGACCACCGAAGGCCTGCTAATCGACCTCAAGGGCCTGAACAAAGCCACGATCGACCTCGGCAACGGCACCGCGACATTGCAGGGCGGCGTGAACAATGACGGCAGCGCCGGTGCATTGCGCGGCCTGCCCTTCGCCATCCCTTCCGGCCGTTGCCCCACCGTCGGCGTCGGCGGCCTCGTGCTCGGCGGCGGCTGGGGTTTCTCGGCGACCCGCTCGGGACTGACTTGTGATAGCCTGGTCTCGACCGAAGTGGTTCTCGCCGACGGCCGCAAGATCACCGCCAGCGAAACGGAAGCGCCCGACCTGTTCTGGGCAGCCTGCGGCGGCGGTGGCGGAAATTTCGGCGTGCACACCTCGTTCACGTTCCGCCTGCGTCCGGTAACGGATGTCGTCACCTTCAACATCACCTGGCCTGCGGGCCGCGCCCTTGAGCTGATGTCGCTGATGCAGACGATCCAGCTCGCCAATGCGACGACGATGTCGACGCGCACCAAGGCGGTGCCGGTGACCGGCGCCGCATTCCCCTCGATCAATTCGCTCGCCGTGACGACCCTCGGCCTGTTTTGGGGCACGGAAAGCCAGCTTCGCGAGATCTTCCAGCCGGCCTTTGCGCTGCTCGAGCCAAGGGTCCGCGAAATCAACACGATGAAGTACTGGAGCGCCCGCGACTACCTCGTCACCGACGATCCGACCGGCTTCTACGACATCCGCGCCAACTATGTGGGCGAACGGCTGAGCGATGCCGGCCTCGAAGCCATGCTGCAATGGATGTCGAAATGGCCGGGCGGCTCGCTGCATCAGGACAACATGGGCATCCTGTTTGCGATCGGCGGGGCGGTCAGAGCCAAGCGGCCGGATGAGACCGCCTATCCCCACCGCGACAGCAATTTCCTGTTCGAGATGGAGGCTTCGTGGGGGCCGCGCGACACACCGGAGATGGTGGAACGGCAGCGCGCCTGGCTTACCGACTACGTCGCTGACATGCAGCGCTTTGTGCTGCCACGCGCCTATGTGAACTTTCCTAGCCGCGAGCTGAGCAACTGGCAGCAGGCTTACTACGGCGACAACCTCGCGCGGCTGAGCACGATCAAGCGCAAGTACGATTCCGAAAACCTCTTCCGCTTCCCGCAAAGCATCCCGCTGTCGGCGGCGTGAACGCGCCGTCCGCACGGACTGATCGGGCGTCGGAAAAACCGTCAGGCGGACCGTTTTGCGAAGCGGCCCGTCAGAACGTTACTTGCGCCGAACGGGACCGGGTGTTTTACTTCCCGCACCGGGAGGTCAGCGACAATGGCCATCAGCTTCGACGATCCATTGTTCAGCACATATGTCATCGCGGCGACCCTTATGATCCTGAAAGCCGTCGCCATGTCCTGGCTGACGGTTGTCAGAATGCTTGAGGCCAATGGCGGCTTTCGCTCGCCCGAGGATCTTCGGAAAACACCGCTCAATCCCGATCCCGCACCGGAGCAGCTTCTGCCGAACGAGCGGGTCGAGCGCATCCGCCGCATCCAGCTCAACGATCTGGAAAGCCTGCCCTACTTTCTGGTGGCGGCCTTCCTCTACATCCTCACCGAGCCGCCGCTGCTCCTTGCACAACTATTGCTCTACGGCTACGTCGTCTCGCGGCTGCTGCACTTCGCCGCCTATTTCACCGCGCAGACCCATGACATGCGGGCGACGTTCTGGACCATCGGATCGCTCATTTTGATTTTCATGACCGGCCGAGCCCTGGTCGCGGCACTTTTTTAAGCGGCCCAGGGCAGCCAGCCTCAATCGAAAAGCCAGGGGCTACTACCCTCGGTTCCGCTCGCCCCGCCTTTTGCGAACCGGGCTTTCGGCGTTCATCCTGCCGCCGACCGCAGTTGCGCCCGGCAACCAAAACCCATGCCGAGACCTCAATCTGTGGTATAATGAAATTTCTCCAACCGTGGAGGAAAAGACCATGCCCAGAGGAGAAGTGCGGAGCTACCGCGAGAAGAAGAAACCAAAGAAAGGCAAGAACAAGATTCACGTCGCCACGCCTGGCGTGAGAACCGCGTGGCAGCCGGCACCTGTCGAGTCCCGGCCGCGAAAAAAATAGCCTGCAGCCTCGCAACAGACTTCGACCGTACGTTTCCAGCAGGGAGACCGTTCAATGAACGCCTCGCATTCCTTGTCAGAACTTGATAGCGCGATTGCTATTCTACGCGCCAATATCCGTGAGCTCGTCGAACAGGCTGCGGCCGTCTCCGGCGAAGCGAACGAGACCCGCGCATCTGACCGAATTGCACAGCAAACTGCGGAACTCGAGGCGCTTCTCCAGCAGCGGGACGAACTGCTGAAGCAGGGCAAGAAGAGCTGAGCCCAGCCGGCGCGTTTCGCAAGGATGTTTGGCGCATGCGCGGGTGCGCTCTCCCGCGGCGTTTTCTGCGATCCAGAAGATGACAAGAAAAAAGCCCAGCGCGAGGCTGGGCTAAGTTCTAACTCGTGGATAGCGGGCTCGAAAGCCCGGCGCTGACGCGCCTTATCAGTTGAAGCGGTAGTTCACACCGGCCTTGATGGTGTGGACCGACGCGCCGACGTCGATGCCGCCAACAACGAGGCCTGCGCCGTAGTTCTTCTTGCCGTAGTCGGCGTACATGTATTCCGCCTTGGCAGACCAGTTCGGGGCGAACATGTATTCGAGGCCGCCGCCGATGGTCCAACCCGAGTGGGTGTTCGACTCGGAGTACAGGTTGATGCCAGCAGCGGACACCGAAACCTTGTTGTTGGCCCAGGCGTAACCGCCCTTGACGTAGATCAGCGCCGAGTTCGCGGCGAAGCCGACACGGCCGGTCACGCTGCCGAACGCACGGATCGAGTCCTTGGTGGTGACGCCGGAATCAGTCGCGCTGGCGCCGATGTTGCCGCCGGCGGCATCAACTTCAACACCCCAGACGAACTGGCTGCCCGGGGCCTGCCAGTTGTAACCGACGGTGATACCACCGAAGCCGCCCTTCAGGTCGTTGCTCGCAACCGAGCCGCCGCCAACGAACACGTTGCTCGCGCGAACGCGATCCGACCAGCCGTAGCCGCCGAAGGCACCGACGTAGAGGCCGGTCCAGTTGGCAGCAGCAACGTGCGGAACCGGCGCAGCCTTGGTGTACGGACGGGCAGCCAGATCAGCGGCCAGTGCAGGAGCGCTCAGCACGACGAGTGCGGCAGACGCGAGCAGAAACTTCTTCATTTGCTTCCTCAGCAGTTGGATTCGTCCGACCCTGATAGAGGGAACCCGACATCGACTGCAACTGCCCGCCAGCACGAAATGGAACTCGGCGCGCGGACGTTGCATTTCGGCAACGAACCTCATCAATTTTATTCAGATCCGCCTGCTACGCAGGATTGCGACATGTGCATAACGGTCGGCGGCTTGGGCCCGGCAGAGCCGAGCGGCCTGTCAGAGCGATCGCGCCAAGGATTTGAGCCAAGGAATCGGCAAAGACCAGCGCGATTCCGCGGTTTCCTAAAGTGCTCCGCACTCGGCTGAAGCTGGCGAACGAACTATGCCCTCGGCCGATGCAAAAAACAGAAACGACGCGGAAGACCGCGTCGTTTTCGATTGGAACGGCAGACTTTAAGCCTTGAGCTCTCTGCGCGACTCAGGCGGCGCGGACGGCATCGAGAAACTTGCCGACTTCAGTCTTGAGGCGCGTGCTTTCGCTGGACAGCGATTGCGCGGCGGCAAGGACTTGCGAAGAGGCCGACCCGGTTTCGGTCGCGCCCCGCTCGACATCGGCAATGTTCGACGACACTTGGCTGGTGCCATGGGCCGCGTGCTGAACATTGCGGGCAATTTCCTGCGTCGCCGCGCCCTGTTCCTCCACCGCCGATGCGATCGCGGACGAGATCTCGGACATCCGGCTGATCGTGTCGCCAATCTCCCTGATCGCATCGACCGACTCGTCGGTCGCAGTCTGCATGCCGCTGATATGCTGGCTGATCTCGCCGGTGGCCCGTGCGGTCTGCTCCGCCAAAGCCTTCACCTCGGATGCCACCACGGCGAAGCCGCGACCCGCCTCGCCCGCCCGAGCGGCCTCGATGGTCGCATTCAGCGCCAGGAGATTGGTCTGGCCGGCGATCGTGTTGATGAGTTCGACGACGTCACCGATCCGCGATGCGGCTTTGGCGAGCTCGCCGATGCGATGATTGGTGGCGCGCGCCTGCTCCACTGCCTCGCCGGCGATCCCGGCGGACTGCTGCACCTGGCGGCTGATCTCGTTGACCGAAGACGTCAGCTCTTCAGTCGCCGAGGCGACCGACTGGACGTTGCACGACGCTTCGCTGGAGGCCGAGGCCACCACCGCGCTGAGCTGCTGCGAATGCGCAGCGGTCGCGGTCAGGGTGCCGGCGGCGGCCTCGAGTTCGATCGATGCCGAGGACACCATCTCGACGATCTCGCCGATCATGTTCTCAAAGCTCTTCGTAATGGCGTTCACGCGCTCGCCGCGGCGGATTTTCTCCTCCGCATCCGCAGCCGCGGCAGCATCCGCATCACGCTTGTCGATCAGCGCCTGCTTGAACACCTGGAGCGCATCGGCCATGGCGCCGATTTCGGTCTTCTCGCCCTGGTGGGGCACCGCTGCCGTCAGGTCGCCCTTGCCGAGCGACTGCATCGGCGCGACGATCGACGCAATGCCGGTCGTGACATTCCGGACGACCAGAAAAGCCGCACCGAAGCCGACCACGACCGCAATCCCAAGCAGGCCAAGCACCGCCTTGAAGGCCAGGTCATAGGTGGCTGCAGCGCGGTCGTTCGCGGCCAGCGCCCCTGCATTGTTGAGGCTGACGGCCTTCTGCAGCAACTCGTCGATCTTGACGCCAATGAGATTGACCTTGCGGTTCAGCTCCCGCGCCGCCTTGTCCTGAGAGTTGTGGACCAATGCCAGAACCTGATCCACACCGGACCGGTATTCGCCTGAGAGTTTTGAGAACTCCCGAAGGTAGGCATGCTCCTCTTCGGAAGAGACCAACGGCTCATAGGCTTTGAGCGCCTTCGCAAGATTGTCTTGATAGCCGATCATGCTCTTCTCGATCGCGGTCCTCTCGGCCTCGTCTTCGGCCAACAGGTAGCCGCGAACGACGGAACGGTAGGCCAAGGTCGCGGCACGGACGTCGCCCAGTGCACGCATGCTCGGCAGCCAGTTGGTCGAGATATCGACAGTCGAGGCGTTGATCGAACTCATATTCTGGACGGCAAAGGCGCCCATACCGGCGAGCGCAAGCAGCAGCAGCGAGACGATGGCCGTGATTTTGGTTCGGATGGAGAGCCGAAGAAACATAGGAAAAATTTCCTGAGTGAATTGCGTGCGAGATATTCGCAGCGGGGCGCCACTTGCCGCGCAGATGGTTAACAAATAACGGTGCCTAAGGACCGTCCACGAAAAGAAAGTACGGCGATCACCCTGCCCTGCAAGAACGGCCTCCCGCAGAAGAGCGGACAGAGCCTGCGCACCAATCGTGAATGGATGCTCGCGGTTGAATAGGCCAAAGAGAAACAAAACCATTAGTTGCCAGGCTCTGGCGCGGACAAACGCCCAGTCTCAAGGGAGAAGAACATGGCGCAAGCACCACATTCACCACACGGCCGCGTGTCATCACCATGCCCCAGCCCATCATCACCAGCTGAACACCACCACGCCCTCGGTGAGCATGAGGAAGCGAAGAAGCACGCTGAGGCCGCAAAAGAGCACAGCGAACTCGCCCACAAACACACAACAACCGCCCATACTCAGTCGAATAAATAGCGGAACTCTCACGGGCTGCGCGCGTACTGGCTGGCGCCAGAGTACTTCTTGTGGGCGCGGCTGCCCCAAGCAAGCCTCCGCGCGCTTGCAAGTACTCATCGTGGCGCGAACAAACGGCTTCCATCGAGCGGATGTTTTAGCACTCGCCCGGCTACAGAAACTATTTTGGGTGGAGAGAATGAAATCACGCGCCCCGTTGCCCGAAAGCGAGTAGCGACACGCGCGGGGCCGGAACGCGAAAAGGACAGACAGCAACTAACAAGCGCCGCTCGCGCGCCTGCCTAGCTCTCATCTTGTGCAATGAAATCAGAATGGTGGGGAAGGAAGGACTCGAACCTTCGAAGCCATACGGCGGCTGATTTACAGTCAGCTCCCTTTGCCACTCGGGACACTTCCCCATTCGACGCGGTGGAGGCTTTCCGCTTCCGCAGTGCCGTGACGGCCCTTGATGATGCGTTTGAAAGCGAACCCGGAATGCGTCGTCCGGCTCGGCGCGTTTATGGGCGAACGACCCATGCAAAGTCAACCGAGTGCCGACAAATTTTCCACGGGTCGAGCCGTTTAGTTGCAAATTGCCAACCGGACGCCGCCGTGACAAAAGCAGGCGATGACAAAACCGCCCCGAAAACCACCTTTTTCCGCATCGAAGCCCCCATTCCGCGCCGGCGGCCCGCGCCCCGCATGGCGGAATCGCGAGGACAACCGTGACGGCCCGGCGATTCTCTATGGCTGGCACACGGTTTCCGCGGCGCTCGCCAACCCCGACCGGCAGTTCAAGAGCCTGACCCTGACCGAGAACGCCGCCCGCCGCCTTGCCGAGACCGGGATCGAGACCCGCATTACGCCGGAAATCGTGCGGCCCAGCGAGATCGATCGCAAACTCGGCCCGGATGCGGTGCATCAGGGCCTTTATGCCGAAGTGGAGCCGCTTCCGGCGCTCGGGCTGGACATGCTGCCGGACGACGGCGTGTTCCTGGTGCTGGATCAGATCACAGACCCCCACAATGTCGGCGCGATTCTGCGTTCCGCCGCGGCCTTCGCGGTGAAGGCGGTGATCACAACCGCGCGCCACAGCCCCGAGGCGACCGGCGTGCTGGCGAAATCGGCCTCTGGCGCGCTGGAACTGGTTCCGATGGTGACGGTGCAGAATCTGGCCCGCGCCCTCGCCGCGCTGAACGAGCGCGGCGTGCTCACCGTCGGCCTCGACAGCGCCGGCGCGACCGACCTTGCGGCAGCGCCGCTGCGCCGCCCGATGGCGCTGGTGCTGGGAGCTGAGGGCAAGGGCCTGCGCCAGCTCACCCGCGAGACCTGCGCCCTGGTGGCGCGCCTCGACCTCCCGGGCGACCTCAAGAGCCTCAACGTCTCGAACGCCGCCGCGCTCGCACTTTATATCAGCACGACCCGAACGGCGGCCTGACGCCAAGGGCGGCGCGGACAAACGCCGCCCTCACCCCCCTGTTAGATTAGCGCATGCGATTCGGGCTGGCCTGCGACGCGCGATAGGCCCCGCGCGGAGCGTGGGTCGCCCGCGCACGGACCACCCGCGGCGACGAATAGCGCACGCCGTAACGATAGTGGCGCGGCGGATGGCCGTAGCGCACGGGACGATAGGCGCGGTGCGCCCGCGGCGTCGGCGGGAAATTGTAGCGATAGATCACCGGGCCGCCCCGCGCCGCGATGCCGGGATAGTAGTGGTGATAGGCATTGGCATATGGCCCGCCGTTGTAGCTGTAGCCGAGGCCGTCGCCATACCAGCCGGAAGGCTCGCCATAATAGCCATAGGGCGCAAAGTTGCCGGGGCCGTTATAGACCGGCCCCTGGTTCACCCAAAAATACTGCGGCGGCGCGTAATAGCGCGGGACCGGGATTGTCGGCAGACGTTCGACACCGATATAGCGGGCATCGATATAGCCGCCATAGCCGGGCCCATAGCACGCAGCATGAGGGCCGCAGGCCTGCGCCGAAGCCGGCGCTGCGAAAATGCCGAGCAGCGCCGCGGCCGCCGCCCAGCCTGTAAACACCTGACGCATGGCAATCTCCCAAACTATTTTGACAACCCGTAACAACTGGCCCCGGCGAAGCCGGATCAATCAATACTTCCCGGAACGCTGCCCGGCGCAAGAATAACAGTGGGCGGATCGGACGGAACATCCGTCTGCTCGTTCGGCGTCGCCGATTGCACCGACCAGGAGCGGCTGAAGCTCTCCGCCTTTGGCGGCAGCTTGCGATTTGCGGGCGGCTCGATCTCGTGCCGGCCATAGCCCGGCACCCGGCCCGCGCTCGGATAATAATGGCCGACGGGCCGCGCAAGCGGCGGACGGCAGCCATAGATCGTCGGCTGAATGTGGACGTTCTTGGCGAGGCCCCAGTCACTCTCGATCACGGCATAGGACGCGTCGCAGCCGTTGATCACCACCGGCACGTCCGGGCGATTGGGGATGACGACGGAGAATCCCGCATCGGCAAGGGCCGCTCCCCCGCCGACAATGACGAAAAGTGCCGTAACGAACGCACGCATGACTTTGACCTCTGTTGCGGCGCCAGAATAATCAATGCCGCTCCGGCGAGGGTTAAGACGATGGCGCGATCTGCCGGTAAGCCTAACGGAAAACATCGTCGACCCGGCAATTGCGCGGGGCCATGCTATCGTTTCGTTAAGCTCATGCGCCGCGTGCCGCGGACCTGACGCCATGTGCAACTGGCAACGGCCGCCGCGCCCGGCCGCGCCATGATGATCCTCATCGCGGCTAGCTTGTAGCCGACGCTACGACGGACAGCCCCGATGATGGTCACCGACGCGGAGGGAAATGCACGTTCGCGAGGGGCGTTCGCAATCGGGCGGCCATGATCTCCGCAGGCCGCATGGGCGCGATTGAGTGGGGTGAAGGAGACCGGAAGGGCAAGGCTGAAAGTGGTGCCGGCTGAGGGGATTGAACCCCCGACCTTCGGTTTACAAAACCGCTGCTCTACCGCTGAGCTAAGCCGGCCAACCAATTGAAATGGCAGACGATCTGATTGGCGAGAGGTACGGTTATCCATCTTCCGCCCGATCAGCTTCGTGCGCCTGTTTATGGCAGCTTGTGGGGCGGCGTCAACTCGGGCAGCAACGCATTAGCATCGTCGCATCGAACATAGCTTTGCTGGCGGGCAAAACCACCAGTCGGTAAGCGCGCTGGCTTGCTCGTGGCAACATTGTGATGGGTCTGTTCCATTCCAACGTTCATCGGGAGAATCTTCTGACGCCTCCCAGACCTTGGTCGCGATGGCTAGGAGCCAAGGAGCATGGCTCCGCCGCCATCGCGCGAAGTGGAGCACACGGCGCCGGCCCGCAAAGCGCAATCGCCTCATCAATGCCGGAAAAGGGCATGCAACGGCAGGGCTGCGATGAACTCGGCCGGCGGTAACGATGGGAGACAGGGCTCAGCGCCCGGCGGAACGGGAAACCAAAACGAAACCTACGCGACCGTGAGGCGATAAGCTGGGTCAAACCGAGATGAACAGCGCGGCCGCAATCAGAAAAGCGAAAAGCACATCGCCGCTCAGCGCACGAAGACTGCGACAGTGAGCCGCGCGCAGAAAGCACAGCCCGTCCGCGTGGAACGGCCTCAGACCGTCCGGAAGACGACATCTCCTTCCGCGAGCAGCTCGTGCACGCCCGCAAGCTTGATCAACGTATCGCCGCTGCCGAGCTCCCGCTCATCATCGTTGATGAAGACGAATGTCGCTCCTTCAAACGAAAACTGTGCTGCCGCGCGCTGGCCGATCTTTTCCGCCACCGCAGTCAAAATATCTTTGAGGCCGCAGCCCTTCAGCGTGTCCACCACGGCGTTGATCGTCGCCTGATCGAAGAAGCCGGTGAAGCCGAAATCCGAAAGGTCGATGCGGTCGCTTTCGTCCGGTCGAAAATCCAAAACCGTGATGAGATTGTCCTCGATGTCGCCCTCATCGTCAGACAAGAGGTTGCCGCCCTTGACGATCTTCAGCGTGTCGGCGCCCTCGCCAAGGGTCACCCAGATCATCAGATTATTCCCCTGCTCGCCGTTGCTGTAATCGAGGGTGATTACATCATCGCCCCCGCCAGCGTCGATCTGCAGTAACCCGCTACGCACGACCTTCGCCGCGACCTCGATGCTATCGTCGCCGATGCCCGTCAATATTTTTCTCAGTGCAAGATCGCTTCCAGCCAGCGATGTCTGAATACCCTCGTCGGAGCCGCTTGCGTCAATCTCCTCGATCTTTGCGACTCCGGGGCCGGCGAGGTCGATACTGGTGGCGCCGGCGAGAAACAATGAGAGCTTACTGATACGCTCAAGGGTCTGATCAAACTGCAGCTTCAAAACCGCAAGATCGTTTTCGCTCGCCGGGCGCAGCGAGCCTGTGACGTTCAATTCGCTGACATAAGGGCCAGCGATCGTGAGCCCGGCTCCCGGTTGGTTGGCAGCACCTGACGTTGCGTTGTCGAACCTGATATTCGCAAAGCCGCCGGAAAATGCGACCGTCGCATTGCTCGCATCGACATCGCGAAAGCCGACGATCTCGCTGTTGCCGACGCCGTGCACGTCAACCGCATGGCCGCTTTGCCAAAGCTCCCGGTAGTTCTCGATGTATTCGGTTTCGATTGCACCGGACACGTCGGCGGCATTCATGAAGTTGACGATGTCGATATTTCGTATCGCCCCTGCCGGCAACAGATTCTTACCGTGTGCGTGGATGTTGATCTCACTTCCCGAGCCGCCATCACCGTCGATACTGTCGCCCTCGTTCAAGGTCGGCGCATCGCCCCCGAGAACGGCCTCAATCCTCAACGGCCGATCCACCCACAAAATTTCGTCAACGCCCGGGGTCAGGGTCCGCTCGTCGAACCCCGATTGCGCGCCGCTGTCGTTATGGCCGTTGTCGTCATCCCCCTTTTCAGTTTTATTTTCGTGTTCATCTTCCTCTTCGTCGCCGCCGCCTGTCCCGGCGCCGTCTCCTTCTCCCTCTCCTTCCCCTTCTTTTCCTTCCCCTTCTTTTCCTTCCCCTTCTTTTCCTTCTCCGTCTCCCCCTCCGTCCTCCTCCTCGTCGCTCCCATCGCCCCCTATTACTACTTCATCTTCATCTTCATCTTCATCTTCATCTTCATCTTCGTCTTCGTCTTCGTCCTCACCTTCCTCTTCGTTGCTCCCGCCACCCCCTATACCAACCTCATTTTCGTTTTCCTCTTCATCTTCTTCGTCGCCATCCCCGCCGTCCTGCGCGCCCGGCTCTACATTGCCATCGACGCTGCCAGGCTCCGTCGATTCGTCTGTCTCTTCAAAAAGGCCACCCGGGGCATTCCCGTCTTCATCGCCCAAGGCGGGATTCACGATCTCTCTGACAAAGGCATCAATCGAGCGTAAGGCCGTCTCAACGCTCGCAAAATCCGACGTCACCGCGGAAACTGAAGCTCTCGACGCATCGATGAGATTGGCGTCCAACACCGCCCTGCCATGCTCATCGATATGATTGCCGGCGATTCCGGCGGCTTGAAGCAGCGCCATGAAGTGCGACGCAGCTTCGATCTTGTTCTCGATGCAGGCAATGTCTGCGGCACTTCCCTGCTCGCCATATGCACCGGAAATGATATCCAGGATCAGTCTGCCGATGGCATCGGGCCGGCCATCCATCGCCTCAAATTGCTCGATCCAGTATTGCGCCCCGGCTGCATCAGGTTCACGCCCAAACACGTTGCGGTAGATCGCTGCAATGAAGGCGGCCGCGTTGCCATTGGCCGGATCATCGAGGAACGCGTATTCGGCCTTTGCTTCGGGCTGGAGCATGAACGCCGCGGCGACGCTCTCCCAGGGCGTCCCGCTCTCCAATTGTCCGAGCCAGTAGCTGACACCGGCCGGCTCTCCTGCGCGGCCGAAATACCCGATGTACAGTGCCTGAACTTTCGCCTGAAGCTGATCCAGAGCCATCGCGGCCTCCTCAAAATGCTTTTGGCAGTTCATTCACAAAAGAATTTTTAGGAATTTTTTAACTTTACTTTTGTGTTGACTTGCAACAAGGCGCAGAAATCGATTCGCACCGAACTGCGACGGAGAGGCGAGCGGCAAACTGGATGCGGCTACCGCCGAGCGGTATTGAAACGCCGATTTTGCCCAAAAATTTATCTGTGGACATTTCAGGCCGGGCGAACCGGCAAAGCGCAAACGGTATTCCGATCATGCATTCGGTGCTCGGCCGGATAGCTATGGCAGCGACACGCGGCAACTCCCTCGCGCACGGCGTCACCAATGGTTACAGCCTCGGGTTCTTTTGCTGTGGGATAAATCCGCGGCTGCGCGCGATGCAGTGCGGGCAATCAACCGCGCGAAGAACATGCAAGAGCGGCCGCAACTGCTTGCGCCTGCCGACTGAGGTTTTTGCAGAAGGCGGGCTCAGAAACAGCACGCTGCCCGCTTTGGGCTGCGTTTGAGCTCAGCGTTTCATTGCATGTCAGAAGAACGCGACGGCGAGCAATGTGGTCATGAGTGCAGTGAGACCAAGCACCGTCACTCCCAGAAACGCTGCACCAAGCGTTGGCGTTTTGTGATGGGCACGCATACGCAATTCCCTCCGCAAACAACACCGGCCGAGGACGATCGGATTGAGTAAGATGCGAACGAAATTCTTAACAATCCGGCAACGTCCTGAGCGGCCAGTGCCGCCTGCTCCGCTTGCGACTTGAGACATCGCGAACCTTCACGCCCGCTCGGAGTAGTCTCCGATACGTTGCTAGGTCCCAATGACCCCGAACGGTTCTCTGCCAGAAATGAGCGCGGATATTTGCTCCGCCGCGATAGGCCGGCAGTCAGAGATAGCTATACAGACACACCAGATTGGCGAGGCAAGCTATCGTCAGCGCAGCCGACAATGTCAGGCCGAGACCGGGATAACGCCGTGCGTCTGAGTTGGATCCTCGAATCGTGCGTTCCATAGGTGTATTTGAGCGAAGCTTTTTGGTGCGGTCACTCAATTTGTTTTTCTCGCGCTGTCTTGCGACTCCGCGAGATTTCGAGTCCGGCGCCTCCGATTCTCATCAAGCAGTTTTGATCAAACCGATTCCTCCACGCCCGCGCTTCCCTACGCTTCCGGAGGCATGAAGAGGATTCGTTCGCGCATTGCAGTCACGCCGCGGTGAACTTCACCGCAGCAAGCTTCGACCACCCACTTTCAATGGGCTCTTTACTTCATCCTCTCCAGCACGGCGTGAGCATTTGCGGGAAGAGCATTGGCAATGCTTCGATTCGAGGTGCCGCCGCGCCGGTGACGACACCTTGAGCCGTCGCAGATCTGCAACGCCCGCCCGGCAAATGGCCTCTGCCCGCCTTTCCGCGCGCCCAAGCATTGACAACAATACGGCCGGGCGGTTGATTGCCGCCGAGGCCCAGGTGCCGGCGCGAGCCGGCGAATAGGGAATCCGGTGAGGCCAGCCTTGATCGGCAGGGCCAATACCGGAGCTGCCCCCGCAACTGTAAGCGGTAAGCCGTTGTCCACAATGCCACTGAGCGAATGCTCGGGAAGGCGGGCAACAGCGATGACCCGCAAGCCAGGAGACCTGCCTGAGCCAGTCATCCTTCCTGCGCGCGGGGTTGCGTGCATGGGGCGGGTCTATCCGCAGCGGTGACTAGTGCAACCCTTGCGGAAGACCGGCCGATGGCTCGTTTCCACTGGCGTGAACACACCAACCGGCGGCGCGGCAGCGCTCCTGAAGGCATGCCTGTGTCGCGGTCCAGCGTCCGTCTCCGTCTGACTGTCTCGGAGAACGACGATGCGTAACTACCTATCCGGATTTGCCCGGCCAATGACGCTGGCCGCGGCGCTCGGCGCGACGACCGCGCTGGTGGCTCCTGCCGCTGCGCAGCAGGGCGACGTGCTGCCGACGATCAACGTCAACGCCACCCGCCTGATCAACGACAATATCGTGGGCGCATCCACCAGCGTCATCACCGCGGAGGAAATCAACCGCGCATCGAATCTCACCCTGCAGGAGATCATTGCGCGCGTGCCTGGCGCGCAACTTCAAAATTTCTACGGCGGCGTGAGCGGCATCGCCACGACGGTTGATCTGCGCGGCTTCGGCGCCTTCGCCGCCGCCAACACGCTGGTGCTGATCAACGGTCGCCGCATCAACGACATCGACCTCGCCGGCGTCGATTTCACCACGGTGCCGCGCGATTCCATCGAGCGGATCGAGGTGACCCGCGGCAACAGCGGCGCCGTGCTGTACGGCGATAACGCGGTCGGCGGCGTCATCAACATCATCACCAAAACCGGCGCGGCGACAGGCAAGCCGGTGTCCGCCCGCGCTGAAGCCGGCGTCGGCTCGTTCAACACGCGCGAAGGCAGCATATCGCTGACCACCCAGTCCGGCCCGTGGTCGACCGCCGTGTTCGCCAACAGCCTGACGACGGACGGCTATCGCGAGAACAACAAGCAGACCCAGCGCAACGCAGTCGGCGAAATCCGCTATATCGGCCCGCAGTTCTCGGCCTTCCTCAACCTGTCCGCGGACGATCAGCACCTCGGCCTGCCCGGCGCTCGCTATGTCAATCCGGCGCTCGGCATCAACGAACTTGTCACGGATCCCCGCGGTGCGACGACGCCGCGCGACTACGCCGACAAGCAGGGCCTGAATGCCACAGCGGGCTTCACCTATCGCCTGTCCGACACGGTCGACCTGATCGTCGACGGCGGCGTGCGCAGCAAGAAGCAGCAGGGAGCGTTCTTCAGCCCGTTCGCCGAGGCTTATGTCGACAGCGCGCTGCAGACCTGGTCGGTGACGCCTCGCCTCGACATCAGGTCGGACGCCTTCGGCCTGCGCTCGCGGATTCTGACCGGCCTCGACTATTACGACGCGGCCTACGATCAGACCCGGAGCCAGTTCCGCAACAGTGCGCCGATTCACATCTACAACCTGTCGCAGCGCAGCTTTGCCACCTACTGGCAGCAGACGTTGGGCCTGTCCCCGGCCACCGACTTCTCCTACGGCGGCCGCTGGCAGCTCACCAGCCTGAGCGCCCGCGACAAGTTCAATCCGCTTGCGCCGGGCGCCTATGATGCCGAGCACACCCCACTCGACACCTCCGAGAACAACTACGCGCTGCATATCGGCCTCGACCATCGCATCAACGGCAACGTCGCGGTGTTCGCCCGCGCGGCCCGCGCCTTCCGCACGCCGAACGTCGATGAGCGGCTCGCCACCGGCCCCGGCTTTGACATCAACTTCAATCCGATCCCGCAGACCTTTGCGCTGAAGACCCAGACTTCGTTCGATGTCGAGGGCGGCGTGCGGCTCGCCTACGGCCCGCTCAACGTCCAGTCGAGCCTGTACTACATGGAGCTGACCAACGAGATCCATTTCGACCCGGTCAACTTCTACAACTACAATCTCGACCCCACCCGCCGCTACGGCAGCGAGACGAGCGCGAGCTTCCGCATCAACGACGACTTCCTGCTGAAGGGCAGCATCGCCTATACCCGCGCGCAATTCCGCGAGGGACAGTTTGCCGGCAACGACGTGCCGCTGGTGTCGCGCCTAACCGGAAGCGCGGGCTTCTCGTGGAACATCATGCAGAAGCAGCTGGTGCTCGACGCCACCGCCCGCTTCTGGAGCGCGCGCTACATGGACAACGATCAGGCCAACAAGCAGGGCAAGATTCCGGCCAATGCGACCGTGGACCTGAAGCTTGGCGGCGAAATCGATCGGTTCTTCTGGTCGGTTAGCGTCAATAACCTCTTCAACACCGCCTACTACGACTACGCGGTGGCCAGCGCCTATACCCCCGGCGCCTTCAACGCCTACCCGCTTCCGGGCCGCACCTACCTCCTGAAGGCCGGCTTCAAGCTTTGAGATCAGCCAGCGTGCCTGGCGGCGCCGTCGTCGCCGGGCACGCCACTTTCGACGGCCTCCCGATACCTTTTGGCCGTCGCTCCTACGCGCCGGGCTGCCTGCCCCCTGAAATTTGGCCGCTCGCGCAGTCTGCGTGATTGCCCCCTCGTGATTTCCCAGTATGTAATGACCCCATATAATTGATCATTGCCTCGCGGGTCACATTCGTTTTGTCAGAGATATCTCCCTACGGGAGTTTGTTTGCATTACTGGGTCCTGCAACCATCGCAATCCTTGCGTTCGGTTTCCTCCTGACGTGGCTTTTTGACCGCAAGCGCACATATCTCCTGATCCTCGCCGGCGGGTTCTTCGCCTTCAGCATTGGCTCGGCGGTGCAGATTTCGCAGTGGCCGCGCAATTTCGGGCTGCATGTCATGATCCCGGGCGCGCTCTATACCGTCTGCGTGCTCAGCCTCGCCGAAGGCGTGGCTAGGCGCGGCGGCGAGCGCATGACCCGCCTCTTTCTCGTCGTCGTCGCGAGCACGATCATCGGCCTGACGTTCATTTTCTACTACGTCAGCGATAACGTCGTCGCGCGCATCTACACGCAGAATTTCGGCGCCGGTATTACAATGCTTCTAGCGACCCGCCGGATGCAGAATCTGCGCCGCGGCAAGCTGATCGATCAGGTCATCTTCTGGATCTTCACCTTCATCGCGATCCACTTTTTCCCACGGGTCGCCGCGACGATTGGGCTGAACGTCCCCATCGGCGAGGTCGAGTTCGAAACCTCGCCGTTCTGGATCGCCTTTCACATTTCCGCGGCACTGCTCGGCGTCATGATGTCACTGGCCTTGCTCGCCGGCGCGATGATCGACCGGATCGATGAACTGCGCGCCGATCGCGATGCCGATTCCCTCACGGGTCTGCTCAACCGGCGCGGCTTCGACGAGCGCGGCGATCTCCTGCTGGGTGACCTCAGCGCCAGGCCCGTCAGCATCATCGTCGCGGATATCGACAACTTCAAGAACGTCAACGACAACTATGGCCACGCCGCCGGCGACCAGATCCTGCAGAGTTTTGCGATGACCGCCGCAAAACGCCTGCAGAATGGCGATGTCGGCGCCAGAATCGGCGGCGAGGAGTTCGCCTTCCTGCTGCGGCAGTGTCCCCCAGAAAAGGCGCACGGGATCGCGGATCGCATCCGCATCGTCTTTCAAACGCGGCGCCCGTTCGCCGACGTCGGGCCGCAGACCGTCACCGCCAGTTTCGGCATCGCCGAGGCAAAGGTCGGTGAAACGCTGTGGCAGCTGGTCCGGCGCGCCGACAAGATGCTTTACGAGGCCAAACGCTCCGGCCGGAACTCGGTTTTCGTCTGGGGCGCTCCCGCCGACGCGGACGCGGTGCCGCCGCTGGCGCCGGACGACAACGACAGCGTAATGCCGATCCGCCGGCTGACCGGACGGCCCAGCGAATAACCCCTGAGGATGCCGGCCGGCCCTCCTCGACACGGCCGAGCATGATCGTATAAACAGATCCTATAAACCATTGATCGGAAAAACCGTTTGCGCGCCACAGCTTGCCCTGCGCGAACGGGCGATCAAAATCCCGGGTCTGGAAGCGACGATGATGACCAAGCCTAGACGATACGAGCGGGTCGCTTTCGTCGCCAGTCCAAGCGCCGAGGCCCAGGAAGCGCTCCGGCAACTTACCGCCATCCACGGAAACTGCAGCGCCGACGAAGCCGACGTGATCGTCGCGCTCGGCGGCGATGGCCTGATGCTCCAGACGCTCCACGCCAACATGCATTCGGAGCGCCCGATCTACGGCATGCATCGGGGCACAGTTGGCTTCCTGATGAACGAATTCGCCACGCAGGGGCTGATGGAAAGGCTCCAGGACGCGGAGATCACCACCATCAATCCGCTGCAGATGCGGGCGCTGGATATCCACGACATCGAACATATCCACCACGCCATCAACGAGGTCGCGCTGTTCCGGCAGACCCACCAGGCGGCGCGGCTCAAAATCCTCATCGACGATCGCGAGCGCATGCCGGAGCTCATCGCCGACGGCGTGATGGTGGCGACGCCTGCGGGATCGACCGCCTACAATCTTTCCGCGCAGGGGCCGATCCTGCCGATCAATGCCGCGCTCTTGGCTCTGACGCCGATCAGCCCGTTTCGCCCGCGGCGGTGGCGCGGCGCCCTCCTGCCAGACACCGCCCGCGTCGTCATCGAGGTGCTGGAATACGAGAAACGGCCGGTCGCTGCCGTCGCCGACCATGACGAGGCGCGCAACGTCAAGCGTGTCGAAATCCGGTCCAACAAGACGATCAAAATGCACATGCTATTCGATCCCGGACACAGCCTCGAAGAGCGCATTCTGAGCGAACAATTTGGATATTGACGTGAGCACCGCTAGAACTTCATCACGCTGCCACGCAATCAATCATTAATCGCAGAATCCTATCCTCGGGCGTCGCCTCGACGTCAGCCTTCCAGCGAGAGCCTGTGCATGTTTCGCATCGACTTCAACAAGTTGCGAGTTCTCATATGCGACGACAATCCGCATATGCGGCGCATTCTTCGCACACTGCTGCATTCGTTCGGCGCGCGCGAAGTTTATGAGGCCGAAGAAGGCGCGACCGCGCTGGAGATGTTCAGCCACTACGCGCCGGACATCATCATCACCGACTGGGCGATGCCGATTTTCGACGGCATCGAGCTGACGACGATGATCCGGCAGCCGGACGCCTTCGGCAATCCTTACGTTCCGATCATCATGTTGACCGGCCACTCCGAGAAGCGCCGCGTGACGATGGCGCGCGATGCCGGCGTCACCGAGTTTCTGGCGAAGCCGATTTCGGCGAACGCCCTCTATCAGCGGCTGCTGAACGTCGTCGTCAATCCGCGCCCGTTCATCAAGACCAAAACCTATTTCGGGCCGGACCGCCGTCGCAACACGTCCAACTCCTACATCGGCCCGGAACGCCGCGCCGGCGGCAAGGCCGACGTCGTTCCGCAGCAGTCGCTGCTCGACAAGGCGCGCACACCCGGCTGACTCAACGAAATTCAGGGACACCATGACCAACAAGAAAAAAGACGAGATCGAGATCGCACGCTTCGCCGATCACGTCGTCATTACCCAGCCCAATCCGCTGCGGGCTGCGGTGCGCCGGGTCGACGAGAATGCGATCGACGATACGGTGGCCCGCGCCGAGGAAGCGCTTGCGGAGCTGTCGGGCGAGTTCGAGAACTGGATGGAGTCGGAGTGCGCGCGCCTCGCGGCGGCCTATCAGGCTATCGAGCGTAATGGCTTCTCGCCCGAAAACACCGATGAGCTGTTTCGCGCCGCCCACGACATCAAGGGCGCAGGCGCGACGTTCGGCTTCCCCACCGCCGCGCACACGGCGGAAAGCCTTTGCCGACTGATCGAGCACGCGCCGAAGCTGTCCGAAATCCCGGACGATCTTCTCGGCCATCACGTCAATGCCATCGCCGCGATCGTTCGCGAGAACCAGAGCAACGACAAAACCGCGACCGCCGAAGAACTGAGCGGCCGCCTGCGCCGGCTCGCGGACGAGTTTCTGACGCACGCCAATCGCGACCGGCCCGAGCATCTCGAAGCGGTGCTTGCGCCCCGCAGCGCGCCTGAAAACTGATGTTCTGAAGACCGTTTTTCCAAACACCAAGCGCGGCTCATGCAAGTGAGCCGCGCTTTTTGTTTGGGTCAGGCAGCCATCCGGTGGTCGGCATGGAAGTGGACGTCGCCGCCGACCGCAAGTTCATCGCAGAACAGCCGCGCCTCTTCGCGCGCGGACTCGGTTTCAAAGCGCCGCAGCAAGATCATCAGCGGGCCATCGGCGACCGACGGGTCGTTTTCGCATTGCGCCAGCACATGTTCGACGAGCTGACGCCGCAGCCGCGTGCCGCCGCCGAGCGAGGCGGCGAAGCCCATCGCGCGGCTGGCCTCGATCGCGGCGCGAAATGCCGGAACGGTGGAAGCCGGCACCCCGGCGCGGCCGAGCAGCGCATCGATGCCCGCGCCTCTTCGCTCGAGCAATTGCTCGACGCGGCCGGGCGGCAGATCGGTGAGCTGGCTCAGCGCGTCGACGAACAGCTCGAAATTACCGGACAGGATGGCGCGCAGGATCAGCCCCGCCGTCAACTGGCCGGTGAGGCGCAGATGGGTGATGAGCGCCGCGAGATCGTCATCGTGCGAGGCCGAGGCGATCTGCATCGTGGCCCGCTCACAGGCCTCGACCGCCACGCGCTCGGCGCGGCTGCTGCTGAGCCAGTCCTTGCCGGCGACGAAACGGGTCAAGGTCTGCGACAGCTTTTCCATCAGCGCCGCCCGGCTCGCGGCGGGCAGATCGTCGCGCGCCAGCAGCGTTTCGCGAATGGCGCCGAGATGGCCATGACGCTCGATGATCCGGCTGAGCGAGAAGCGCGGCACGTCGGCGAGCGGGTTCTCGGTGAGTTCGAGGGTCGCTTCCGCGCATCCGACTTCGGCAATGGCGGCGCAGATCGGTGCGGTCAGGTGCACGCGGCGTGCGACGGCGCACTGTACCTCGCAATCGCCGGTCGCGACGATGTCGATGAGGTCGGCTTCGGTGAGCAATGGCGAATGCTCCAGCACCGGTGAGGCGACCGACGCCGGATTCTGCGCGAGGGCGCGGACGATCACCGCCGGCGCATCCTCGCTGCGGGCGAACACCTGTGCCATCGCCTGTCGCACCAATGGCGAGGGATCATCCAGCATCATCAGGAGCGCGCCTTCGGCAGCTGCCCGGTCATCCTCAGACAGATCGGAAACCAGCCAGGCCCGCGCCAGCGCGCGCGTGGCGTCGGCCCGGTCACCGGCGGAGGCGGTTCGTACCCAGTTGATGAAATGACGGACGATCATGGCCGCGGCTGGCTTTCTTGAGAAACCCGCACGAAGTATGCGACGGGACGCTTAACAAAGCGTTCACCATAATACCTGTTAAGAAATCGTAGTTTTTCGGCGCGCGGGCGCGGCGCCGTCAGCTGCTGAAGCGGCCGAAACGATCGCTGAACAGGTCAAGCGGCGCAGACTGCTGCCCCTGCGCGCGCACCTGCTCGACAGGCCAGCGCTCGGCCACCGGCGAGCGCACCTCGGCGGAGGCGGTTCGGCGGCCCCAGAGATCCTGAATGGCGGGCGACACCGGCTCGGCGCGGTCTCCGCCCTGAAACAGCGAGCGGAACGACGGCGACTGGGTGTCGACCGAGGCCAGCAGCGGGGTCGGCGTGCCTGACGTATTCCTGGCCTGCGGGAAACTCGCGAGATAGGCAGCGTTGTCGACCGCCGCTGCGGCGGGCCTGTCAGATGCGGCGTCGCCGGCGGCAAGGCGGGTCGCCTGCGAACCGGCTGCCGCGGCATAGCGGCTCGTCAGGTTCGCGTAAACGCTCTGCACGCTGCGCGGCGCGCCGCTGCGATCGTAGAAGATCGAACGATTGGCTTCGGCGGCGGCGGGAAACAGCGCAGCGCCGGAGACGCCGGGCGTATTCTGCGCGCTGGTGATCAGCTTGCCGGCGGCGCCGACGCCCATGAAATGGGCGATGTACAGCTCTGCATCGTTCGGCTCGCGGCCGAGCATGCGGCCGAGCTTGATTTCGTTCGAGCGCGTCAGCACGCCGGCCATCGCCGCGCTGACCGACGGATCTTCGCGCAGCTTCAGAATGTCGGCGCGCGCCGAGGGATCGTCGACAGAATACTGCCCCGAGGCCGAGCGCGTGATCGCATTGGCGAGATCGCCGAAGCCGAGCGCAGCCCCGGCGGCTTTCACGGTGCCGAGCCAGGTCTGCTCGATGAACTGAAACAGGCCCCGCGCCGACGAGGTGGAGGCGGAAGCGCGCGGGTTGAAGTTCGATTCGATTTTTGCGGTGGTCAGCAGATATTCAAAATTGGCGCCGGTCGCATCGGCGGCCTGCCGGATCGCGCCGGTGATCTGCTGGCGCGACGGTTTTTGCATCAGGGAGAACAGGTTATCGATGGCCATCCGCAGGCTCCGCTCTCCGGCAAAACTGGATCAATCAGAAATCAGAACCCTCTCCGATTCCCGCACCGGCCCCTGGCGAAGGCGGCGGCGGTTTCGCCATGCCGCATCGAACCCGCCCTGCCGACGCATCGCGGACAAGGTGGCGGATTATGGTTAATGCGGGGTTAATCGGCGCCTGCGGGCGGCACCGGAATAGGGTCACTCACCCTTGCGATAGACCGCCGCGGGATCGAACACCTGATCGGCGTCAACAAAGGATACCTTGACCGCGCCGTCCTCGCCCTGCGACAGCGCGCGATAGAAGCAGGAATGGCGGCCGGTGTGGCAGGCGGCGTCGCCGATCTGCTCGACGCGGATCCAGATCGCATCCTGATCGCAGTCCGTGCGGATCTCGACCACCCGCTGGACATGCCCGGACGATTCGCCCTTGTGCCACAGCGCCTTGCGCGAGCGGCTGTAGTACCAGGCCTCGCCGCTGGCGATCGTCTTTTGCAGCGCCTCCTCGTTCATGAAGGCAACCATCAAAACGTCGCCCGAGGCGGCATCGGTCGCGACGCAGGTGATGAGGCCGCTGGCGTCGAATTTTGGCCGGAAAACCAGCCCCTCCTCGACATCATGTGAATGCTGTTGCTGCAAGTCCTGCGGCATGAGCGTGCTCATCGGCCCCGTCAAAGGGAATTGGGAGAAAGAGAAAGATACAGGGAGCGGCGAGCGTCACTCCCAAAGATTCAGCGCGGCCCGCGAACCATCGACAAAAAGCGCGCCTGCTCATGCGGGTTGTCCCGGAACACGCCGGTGAAGCGCGTCGTCATGGTCAGCGCGCCGTCCTTGCCGATGCCGCGCACCGACATGCAGGTGTGCTCCGCCTCGATCATCACCGCAACGCCGAGCGGCTTGAGAATCGCCTCGATGGCCCCTGCCACCTGCGCGGTCAGATGCTCCTGCGTCTGCAGGCGGTGGGCGAAGATGTCGACGAGCCGCGCCAGCTTGGACAGGCCGACGACGCGGTCGACCGGCGTATAGGCGATGTGGGCGCGGCCGTAGAATGGCATCATGTGATGCTCGCAATGCGAGTGGAAGACTATGTCGCGCACCAGCACGAAATCGTCGTAGCCCGCGGTCTCGCCAAAGGTGCGGTTGAGTACTTCGGCCGGGCTGAGGTGATAGCCCTGATACAATTCGTCATACGCCTCGACCACCCGGCGCGGCGTGTCGACCAGTCCTTCGCGGGCGGGATTCTCGCCGATATAGGCAATCAGCGTCTTTACCGCCTGTTCGGCCTCGGCGCGCGACGGGCGCTCGGCCGGCGGCGGAACGACCGGTATCTGGAACTCGGAAGGGTCCAGCGAGGTCGGCTTGTGGCTTGGGTTCTGAGGCATTTCCGCACGCAGCGGCTTGGTCAATGCGTCCATCTCGACTCCGTTCGACCGATCCGGCTGGATCGGAGTGTCACCGGGCAGACGGATGGCAACCTTTCACCAAAGGCCGCCGGGCGCCTGACACCCGACAAATTGCAATATCAATGGTTGGACGCAAAAAACCACGATTGGTTCCTGGTTCAGGTCCAAACGCCCAGGATGGTGTTTTCCCGGGATTGCACCTTATATAAGCTCTTGATCGCGATCGCCAAGCCTGCTCTTTGCATCCCATTACCGCGCCCGATGCAGGTTGCCCTCGCCACGCCGAACGAATTCAAGCGAGCTTTGCGCCACCATGCTCAACGACGTCTACAACAAGCGGATCATCGCGCTTGCGGGCAACATTCCCCGCCTCGGCCGTCTCGAAAATCCCGATGCGTCAGCGACGGCGCATTCCAAGCTGTGCGGCTCGACCGTTAAAGTCGACCTCAAAATGGACGGGCCGGTCGTCACCGACTTCGCGCACGACGTCAAGGCCTGCGCACTGGGTCAGGCCTCCTCCTCGATCATGGCCGCCCATGTCGTCGGCTCGAACGCCGCGGAACTGCGCGAGCTCCGCGACACCGTCTGGCGGATGCTCAAAGAGAATGGCGCGCCGCCGCAAGGCAAATGGGCCGATATTGCGCTTCTGGAGCCGGTGCGCGATTTCAAGGCGCGTCACGCCTCGACCATGCTGACCTTCGACGCCGTGGTCGATGCCATCGGCCAGATCGAGGCCAAGCGAAAGCCCGAAGCGGCAGCTGCGGACCTCGACGCGGCGCATTCCTGATCACGGACTCCAAGGCATCCTCGCCAAGTGACAGAGACTGCCCGACTGCGAGCAGCCGGCAGTCTCGTTTTTTAGCGGATCGTCGCCCGTGCCCGCGGCGCCGGTTCGTGATCCTTCACCACCGCGCTTCCGCTCGCCGAACGGCCCGCTTCCGCCGTCACGGTCGCCGCGTCGCCGTTACGTGGATCGCTCTCGAACCGCTCTGTTACGGCCTTCGTCCGGCCCTGCGCAGCCGCGTTCGCAGCCATCGCCTGCCCGTCAGCGCCGGTGATCAGATTGGCGGCGACGAGTTCATCAGCCGACAGTTCGTGCAGCGGCTCCCACGGCGGCACGCTGAGCGCAAGCGCGAGCAGCGAACCGGATCCGCCCATCTCGAAGGTGTACTGCGCAAGACGGCCGACGTCGCGCTGCACGGTCGTCATGTCGGTGGCATTGTAGCTCGCCGACTTCGCGTCGTCGGCGCGATCGCCCATCCAGATCTGGTGAACCCGCACCCGCGCGCCGCTCGGCACCGAGCGCTGCTCGCCCGCCAGAAGCAAAAAGGCGCACATCGATTCACAGTTCGCCTGGGGGCGGATCGCAATCCGCTTGTCGTTCTCGCCGCCCCTGCCCGCAAGCGGGACCGCGACGCCGACCGTCGTCGTCACGCCGAGCGCCCGCCAGCGGCGCCCGAGCGTCAGCGTGTCGAGCACCGAGCCGCCGCCGGAGTTGAGCACGATCATCGCACCGCGCAGATCATGCGCGCTCGCAAGCTTTTCAAACGCTGCTGGCGTATCGCCCGTGACCAGACCCACCGCCTCGATCACGCCATTGCACTGCGGCTCGCAATCGCTCAGACCGATCCTGGGATGGAACGTGAAGTGCATCGGCGCCTTGCGGTTCTGCGGCGCGCTTTGCGCGGGCGGCGCAAAGCCGGGGCCGAACAGCATCGATGCACATACGAGTCCGACAGCGCCAACAACAAACATCGATGCACGGCGAAGCCCACCGCGAGCGACCAGCGACCCAACGACCGACAAAGGCAATTCTCCTACCCCGAACGGCCCCCTGAAGCATCGCCAGAAAAAAATCCGGCGAGGCGGGAACAATTCGGCGGTTACGATTTTCCGATTGCTCGAAAAACTAGGTCTGCAGGCTGCCCGCGTCCAGATACCATTTGCTGTGTTCGGTCCCTGATCCTAGATATTTCGCACAGTGTGACCCAAATGTAGCTGTTCCCGGAACTTTTCACTTCGTTTTCAGCGAGAGACTTTCATACTTCAACCATCGATCGGCCCGCTGAAGCCACGGCGAAAAGCAAGCGTCACGAAAGCAGCCAAGAAGTTTCCATGTTCCGTTTGTCGATCTGCCCTCACTGTCTGCCGACGCTGGCGAGGCTGCCGCGCAATCTCGGGCGCGCGCTGATCTGGATCTATCGTCACACGTTGTCGCCGCTCGTCGGCTACAACTGCCGGCATATGCCGACCTGCTCGGTCTATGGCGATGAAGCGATCAGCCGCTACGGCCTCTGGGCAGGCGGCTGGATGACGCTCGCGCGCCTCCTGCGCTGCAATCCGTGGGGCACTTACGGCATCGACAACGTTCCGCTGACCTTGCGCGGCGACGCGCGCTGGTATCTGCCGTGGCGCTATGCGCGCTGGCGCGGCGTCAACGATCAGCGGGAAGCGGCACGGCCAGCGCCATGCGACGGCGTGTGAAAAAGATCAACGTGATCGCAAGGCACAACGAGGCGAGCGAAAACAGCATCATCGCGTTGTACATTTCGCGGACGAAGAAAAAGCCGCCAACGCCCGAGCCGATCGACTGGCCGATATAGAGCACCGCGGTGTTGAGGGAGACCGAGGCGCTGGTCTCTGCAGGCGCGGCAATCGACAGCCGCACCTGCTGCATCGAATTGGACGATGCGAAGCCGAGCCCCCAGACAAGGATCCCGGCGGTCATCAGCGCAAAACTTCCCGCGCCGAGCAGCCACGTGCCGATCCCGAAAAACAGCAGGCTCGTGGCGAGAAGCGAGGTTTTATAGGCGCCGAAACCGTCGACGATGCGGCTCGCGACCACGTTGCCGACAAAGCCCGCCACGCCATAGACGAAAAAGGCGATGGCAATGCTGCCGGACTCCGCGCCCGTCAGCGTCGAGAGCAACGGCGCGACATAGGTGAGAATGGTGAACTGGCCGCTCATCTGCAGCGTGGTGATCACCAGCAACGTGAGAATGACCGGGCTGCGCATCAGGCCACCCCAGGTCTTGAGGTCCACCGGCGCGCCCTTGAGGCCGCCCGGCAGCCGCCACGCCAGCAGCGCGGCGCTGACGAACGCGACGCCGCCGATGAACCCGAACGCCCCGCGCCAGCCGAACGTGCCTGCGAGATGCGCGATGATCGGCAGCCCGAACGCAATCGCCAGCGACCAGCCGAGATAGACATAGCTGATGCTGCTGCCGCGCTGCTCGGGCGGTGCCAGCATCGCGGCGGCGCCCGCTGCCTGCGGTGTGAACAGCGCAGCCGCGGCGAGCACGATGAGCCGCGCCGCCATCACCGCGGAATAGTCGGCGACGAACGCGGAAATGAAGTTGCCCGCCGCCATCGCCAGCGCGGTGAAGGTAAGCAGTGCACGTCTGTCAATTTGGCTGGTCAGCCATGCCGTGACCGGCGAAGCGATACAGAGTACGATCGCGCCGAAGGTGATCAGCAGCCCCGCCTCCTGAATGCCGACATTAAGGCCGAGCGCGAGCTGGCTCAGCATCGCTGTCGGGCCGATCACGGTAACGCCGGTCGCGAAGTTTCCGAGCAGCAGGGCGGTGGGGGCAAATGCACGAGTCATTTGCCCACAATATCCAATTTCAATGCATTTGCATCTAAAATTATGCAACCCCTGATCGTTTTGTGTGATCGCGGGCCGCGAGCGGACGTCTGCGGGAGTTGCAGCGGGCGAAGCCCTGATATATCGCAAGCCCATGCTTACCCGCGCTCGTTCGCGGGAGTGAGCCAAACGGAGATGGAAATGACGGAAGAAAAAAACGCGGCTTCAGGTTACGTCTTCAAGCTCGCCAATCTTACCCCGGTTGAATCGAGCATGGTCACCATAACGTTCCCGGACGGCGCCAAGCGCGAATTCGCCAATGGCACCACCGGCCTCGATATCGCCAAGGGCATCTCGCCCTCACTTGCCAAGCGCACCGTGGCGATGGCGCTGAACGGCGAACTGACCGACCTCGCCGAGCCGATCGAGACCGACGCGACCATTGATTTCATCAATCGCGAGGATCCGCGAGCGCTCGAACTGATCCGCCATGATGCCGCCCACGTGCTGGCCGAAGCGGTGCAGGCCTTGTGGCCGGGCACGCAGGTCACCATCGGCCCGGTGATCGAAAACGGGTTCTACTACGACTTCGCCCGCAACGAGCCGTTCACCCCGGACGACTTTGAGGCGATCGAGAAGAAGATGCGCGAGATCATCGCGCGCGATGCGCCGTTCACCAAGGAAATCTGGACCCGCGACGAAGCCAAGCAGGTCTTCAAGGACAAGGGCGAACTGTTCAAGGTCGAACTGGTCGACGCCATTCCCGAAGACCAGACCATCCGCATCTACAAGCAGGGCGACTGGTTCGATCTGTGCCGCGGTCCGCACATGACCTCGACCGGCAAGATCGGCAACGCCTTCAAGCTGATGAAGGTGGCCGGCGCGTACTGGCGCGGCGACAGCAATAATCCGATGCTGACCCGCATCTACGGCACCGCCTTCGCCAAGCAGGCCGACCTCGACGGCTATCTGCATCAGCTCGAAGAAGCCGAGAAGCGCGACCATCGCCGGCTCGGCCGCGAACTGGACCTGTTCCATTTCCAGGAAGAAGGCCCCGGCGTCGTGTTCTGGCACGCCAAGGGCTGGACGCTGTTCCAGCAGCTTGTCGCCTATATGCGCCGGCGCCTCGCCGGCGACTATGACGAGGTGAATGCGCCGCAGATCCTCGACAAGTCGCTGTGGGAAACCTCCGGCCACTGGGACTGGTACCGCGAAAACATGTTTGCGGCGCAGTCGGCGGGCGACGAGGCCGAGGACAAGCGCTGGTTCGCGATCAAGCCGATGAACTGCCCCGGCCATGTGCTGATCTTCAAGCACGGCCTGAAGAGCTATCGCGACCTGCCGCTGCGCATGGCCGAGTTCGGTATCGTGCATCGCTATGAGCCGTCAGGCGCGATGCACGGCCTGATGCGCGTGCGCGCATTCACGCAGGACGACGCTCACGTGTTCTGCACCGAGGATCAGCTCGCAGACGAATGCCTGAAGATCAACGACCTGATCCTGTCGACCTATGCCGACTTCGGCTTCGAGGGCGAGCTTACGGTCAAGCTCTCGACCCGCCCGGACAAGCGCGTCGGTACCGACGAGATGTGGGATCACGCCGAGCGCGTGATGGCGACGGTTCTGCGCGAGATCGAAGTGCAGTCCGGCGGCCGCATCAAGACCGCGATCAATCCCGGCGAAGGCGCGTTCTACGGGCCGAAGTTCGAGTACGTGCTGCGTGACGCGATCGGCCGTGACTGGCAGTGCGGCACGACGCAGGTGGACTTCAACCTGCCGGAGCGGTTCGGTGCATTCTACATCGACGCTGACGGCGCCAAGAAGGCGCCGGTGATGGTCCATCGCGCGATCTGCGGCTCGATGGAGCGTTTCCTCGGCATTCTGATCGAGCACTTCGCCGGCCACTTCCCGCTCTGGCTGTCGCCGATCCAGGTCGTCGTCACGACGATCACCTCGGAGGGCGATGACTATGCCAGGCAGGTGGCGGAAGCGGCTCGCCGCGCTGGCCTGCGCGTCGACATCGATCTGCGCAACGAGAAGATCAACTACAAGGTGCGCGAGCACTCGCTGGCGAAAATTCCGGCGCTGCTCGTCGTCGGCCGCAAGGAGGCCGAGACTAATACCGTCTCGATCCGCCGTCTCGGCCGCGAAGGTCAGACCGTGCTGCCGCTCGATGAAGCCCTCGCAAGCCTCGTCGAGGAAGCCACGCCGCCGGACATCCGGCGTGCGAGGCATTCTAAGTAAGCGGCTGCCGCAGGCAGTCGACACCGGAAAATTGCAGGCTAAGCTGGAGCGGGCGGGATCACACAGGTGGCCCCGCCCGCTCCCGTGAGAACAACATGGTGGCCGCACGCGCTTTCGCGCGGATCTGTGCGCCCCCGAACGGATCAGGCATGCTTGACGCTGTTGAACTTTTGAAGACCCGCCGCTCGGTGAAGCCGCGCGACATGACCGGCCCCGGCCCGACGCCGCAGGAGCTGGAGACCATTCTCACCATCGGCTCGCGCGTGCCCGACCATGGCCGCGTCACGCCGTGGCGCTTTATCGTGTTCGAAGGCGAGGCCCGCAACAAAGCGAGCGCGCTGATCGCCGATATTTTTGTGAGAAAGAATCCCGAAGCCGCGGAGGAAGACATCGACCGCGCGCGCAAGGCTATGTCCAACGCGCCGCTGGTGATCGCGGTCGTCTCGTCGCCGCGCGAGCATCCGAAAGTGCCGCCGTGGGAGCAGGAGCTGTCGGCCGGCGCCAGTGCCATGAGCCTTGTCATCGCCGCCAATGCGCTCGGCTATGTCGCCAACTGGCTCACCACTTGGTTCGCCTTCGACCGCGATGTGATGACCGCATTCGGCCTCAAGCCCGAGGAGCGCTTTGCCGGCTTCATCCATATCGGCAGCGTCGACCAGAAGCCGGAAGATCGCGCCCGCCCGGCGCTTGCGGACATTGTCACGCGTTTCGGCTGACTGTCGTGAAAGCTGTGCGTCCTCGGCACGCGCGAGGACGCGCAAACCAAGGCGCACGAACCCTTAGCGCGCGACGACCTCGACGTCGCCGTCGACGCCGTTCACGACATTGAACTTGCGCTCGTAGACCTTGCCTTCGTTACGGGCGACGGCGCGGTATTCGCCTTCCGACAGCACGACGTTCGGGAAGGCGCCGATCGATTCCTTGACGATGTCGCCGCCCGGCGTGAGCACCGACCAGGCGGTGTTGGCCATCGCCTCGCCGCCCTTCTCGCTGACAAGCTTGAGCGTGATTGCCGCCGCGCGATGGGTCACCGTCACGTCGGTGAGCTTGCCGATCTGCACGCGGATGTCCGATCGCACCACGGAGTTGGCGTCGCCGTAGTTCGAGATGATGTGGTAGGTGCCCTCCGGCAGCATCACCACGTCGCCGACGGCGACGTTGGAGACCACCGGATCGCGCTCGCCGACATCGAACTGGCTGCCGTTGTAGATGTTGAACGAGATCTGGCCGTTCGGGATTTTTGCCGCGCCGACCCGCCCCTCGATCCGCAACCCGCCTGCGGGCAGGTCAAAAACCTCCCTAACCACGTCCTGGCGCAGGCCGACCGATCGCACTGCCGTCGCCATCCCGAGCCCGACGTGAATGATGTAGTTGCCCGGCGGCAGCGGCAGGCTCGGCGTCGCGCTGCGGTCCTCGCGCACCAGCTTAAAGGCGCCGGTCGCGGGATCGGGCTTGTCGGAATAGATCCGCCAGATAAGGCCGCCAGTGATGTTCGGCAGATCGCGGCCGAACCGCGCCGACAGCGCCAAAATGCCCTGTGTCATCGGCGGCGGCATCGGGGCGGCGGCAGGCCCGGCGCCGGACACTGGAGGCTGCACGAGCTGGGGCGGCAGGTCGGGAGTCGACAGCAGGCTGGAGGACGGCGCGAGCGCAGGCGCGCTCGTTCCGGGCGTACCCGGCGCAGCCGCAGGCGCTGCAGAAGGCGATGCCTGTGCAGTGAACATCTGGGCCGATGCAGCACGCGGTGTCAGCAAAAGCGCCATCAGCGCGATCGCCAGTAAACCCTGCCCGCGCCACGCAATATTGGGATGCCATGCGGTCATGTGCCTCGCTTCTTCACCGAAAACGCGGCAAATTCAAGCCATGAAACCCAAGCCTCCGGCAAAGGCCGCGAAATAGGGGGCTCGTGGCGATCGGGACGTGGGCGGCAGGTGTCCCGATCCGGCCATAGTGGCCCGCCAAAAAGGCACCCGAAGCAAAATTCATGATTCGGCAGGCCTATCCGGGCTACATTGGTGCCAGGATACGGTGATGCGCAGATCCGTTCAGGAAGGAGGTTCCCGAATGCTCGAGATTTTGGGAGGGCGCAACCGAAAGAACTCCGCCGAGAAGGAAACAGCGACGCCCCGCCGGCCGGTTGTCGGCCTTGCGCTCGGTGGCGGCGCCGCTCGCGGCTTCGCCCATATCGGCATCCTGCGGACCCTGATCGCCAACGGCATCGTCCCGGACGTGGTGGCCGGCACCTCGATCGGCGCGGTCGTCGGCGGCTGCTACGCCGCCGGCCACCTTGACGAGCTGGAAGAGTGGGCGCTCGGCCTGCAGCCGCGCAATATCTTGAGCTATCTCGACGTCCGGTTGAACGGCTCCGGGCTGATCGGCGGCGAAAAGCTCGCGGCCCAGCTCGAACCTCTCCTCGGCCAGCTCAAGATCGAGGACCTGCCGCTGAAATTCGCGACCGTCGCAACCGAGATCAAGACCGGGCACGAAATCTGGCTGACCCACGGCCGGGTGATCGACGCCCTGCGCGCCTCCTACGCACTGCCGGGAATTTTTGCTTCGGTGCGGATCGGTGAGCGCTGGCTGGTCGATGGCGCGCTAGTCAATCCCGTGCCGGTGTCGGTCGCCCGGGCAATGGGCGCGGAGATCGTCATCGCCGCCAATGTCAGCGCCGATATCGCCGGCCATGGTGCGACCATCGCCGCGTTCGGCACGCCGCCCGACGTGGCCGACGAGGAAGCCGATCCGCCGCCGCAAAAGGGCCGTTTCGGCCGGCTGTTCTCCGCCGAGCGCGCGATGAAGCGCGAATTTTTCGGCAGCGCCACCCGCCCTGGCATCTCGACCGTCATGGTGGACGCGTTCAACATCATGCAGGACCGCATCACCCGCGCCCGCCTCGCCGGCGATCCGCCGGACGTCCTGATCTCGCCGCGCGTCGGGCGGACCGGATGGTTCGATTTTCACAAGGCGGCCGAAACCATCGCCCATGGCACCCGCGCGGCAGAGCGCGCAATCGAGTCAGTGCAGGAAGCGATCCAGATCATCTCCCCGACCGTCGCGAGCCACCCACACGGCACAACACAGCAGGAGCCGCTCTAAAGCCTTTCCTCTGCAAACTTTCCTCTGCACACTTGCGAAAGACGTGGCTGCCGCCGGCCGGCGGCAGCCATTTGGTCAGGTGGTCATGATGTAATCGCGCAGCGCTTCCTGCTCTGCCTCGTACTCGTTGACTCTCCACTTGACCACGTCACCGATCGAGATGATGCCGACCAGCTGGCCATCGACGACCACGGGCAGATGCCGGAATTTCTTCTCGGTCATCGTCTCCATGATCGCGGCAACCGTATCGGACGTGTGGCAGGACACGACTTTCCGCGTCATCACCGTGCGCACCGGCTCATCCAGCGCCACAGATCCGCGCTCCGCCAACGCGTGAACGACATCGCGCTCGGACAGAATGCCTTCAACGATGTTGTTTGCGAGAACGACCACGGCGCCGATCCGGCGCTCGGACATCAATTGAACTGCGGCTGTCAGTGTCACATCGGGCGGGACGCTGACGACGCTATGTCCCTTGGTTTCGAGAATTGCCCTCACCGTCATTGTCGCTCTCCCTGCAATCGACCGCGGCCGCGCAGAGCGCAGCCGCTTTCAACCTAGAAAAACGGCTAGTCGCAATTTTGGTTCTGCAATGATGGCGCAATTCGGGAGGGCAAGGCAATGGGCGTCGGTATTATCCTGCACCGAAGCGATAGCGCGACGGAAATGCCCGGCCTGCGTGATCAGTCCCGCTCCGGCACGCTCTCCGACTGCTTCTTCTGCTCCGGGATCGGATCGAACAGCGAGAACAGCACGAGGCCAGCCAGAAAGCCGCCGATATGGGCCTGCCAGGCCACGCTCTGGGTTTCGTCGCCGGCGCCGACCGAGCCGAGGCCGAACACCAGATTGATGCCGAACCAAACCGCCAGAAAGACCAGCACGCGCGAGTTGCGTAGCGCCTGCGCCAGCGACACCGCTGGCACGGTCGCGGCCTCGTCGGCGTCGCCGCGATGGCCAAAGGACAAAAAGCTGCCGCGCTGGAAGGCGAAGCGGATCGCCGCCGCCATCGCGCCGGACACCGACGCCGAAGCCCCGATCATTGGGACGAATTCGTTGGGATGGGTGGCGAGATGCGCCGCCGCCCCGGCAATCGCCGTCACCGCCATCAAGGCGAAGAAGCGCACCGCGCCGAAGCGCCGCGCCACCGCGCTCCCGAACGGCAGCAGCCACAGCGTGTTGACCGCAAGGTGCGTGAGATTTGCGTGCAGCAGCGAATAGGTCAGAAAGGTCCAGATCTTGGCCCCCTCGCCGCCGCGCAGCGGCACCGCGAGCAGCGAGGTGTCGTAACGCTTGGGAACGAAGGAAAAGACCTCGATCACCCACAGATCCAGATCCGGCGGCAGCAAAAGGCGCACCGCATGCACTGCCGCGAGGAGGCCAATATAGGCCGTCAGCGCGGCCGGCAGGTTGAGGATCGGTTCGCGCGGAGCACTCAAAATCGGAATCCGGCTAATTCGTGAATGGGCCCAGCCCTGTTAAAGACGTTAGATCACTCGCGCAAGCCAAGCGAGACCGCGCGACTTCAATAACTCTCGAACTTGTCCGCGTGCCGGCGAAAAAGGGAGGACGCGCGGTCCTCCCTTTCGGCTCCGTCGGTCGTTGGTGCCGGGCATTCCCCCTCCCCGCGCCAGACCGTTTTCTGTTTTAAGCCCCCAGCCAGTTGATCCGCCGTCGTGGAGACCGGCTTCGCAAACTGATGCGTCGTTATAGCGGAACAAGTTCCAAACCCGAACCTTACCGTAAATTTAACCTTAATTTTATCGGAGTCCGGCGTCGCCGCGCCGCGGCACGAAGTCTGCTTCATTCGCTCCAAATGCCTGATGTGTCCTGCGGTGTCCCGGATCCGGACAACCGGAGCCTTCCCATCCGCACGGGGGAGACGATGAAGCATCCTTCGAGCCGCGACTATTTCGACTATTGGAATGAATGTCGTGGGCACAGGCGGGCACCGGACCGCACCGCATTCAAGCCGGATTCGCTCCGTCATTTCCTGCCCGACAGCTTTGTGCTCGCCGCAGCGGCATCCGCCAAGAGCTATCCCGTGCGCGTCGCCGGCACGCGCATCTGCTCCCGGTTTTGCAGGGACATTTTTGGCGAGAATTTTCTTCACCTCTTCGTCCCGGCCAGCCGGCGCGAACTCGGCGGCATGCTCGCCGCGATCGCCGAGGAAAGCGTTGCGGTCGTCGCCGGCGTGACCGCGACCTCCCCCGCACTCACCGCACACGGATTTGAGCTGCTTCTTCTGCCATTTGCGAGCCGCGGGTACCTGCCGGGGGCGATGACCGGCCTGCTGTCCCCCTTCACGACCACAACCTCGCCCTTGCGGGACTTCACCCTGACGTCATGGCGCCATCTCGACCTTCCGGAGGCTCCGGGCCTGCGGCCGATCGAGCCGCGCACCCTGCAAAAGCGCATGCCCGTGCCCGGCTGGACGATCTATGAGGGGAAGAGTTGAGAAGCGCGCCGGGCAGCGAAAGCACGCAGCAACAATCCACAGGCGAGCTGCCATAAAATCTCAACTAGAAAAATCAGTCCGGACCTGCAATAAACCCGGCATTAACCTTGAGGGACCTAACGTCCTTAATAATCTCGATCCAGCTCGACCCTGGTGACAATGTCTGCTTTGGCACAACAGCAACCGGAATCGGCCGCCACCCCTGACGAGCGGCGGCGTTTTCAGCGCGTGAGGGTTCACCTGCTGGGCCGCTACATGCTGCCGAACCGCAAGGAATATCCGTGCCAGGTGGTCAACATGTCGCCGGGCGGTGCCGCGCTGCTGGGCCAGGCGGTCGGCTTTCTCGGCGATCGCGTCGTGGCCTACATCGACCACATCGGCCGCATCGAAGGCAAAATCACCCGGCACATTGATGGCGGTTTTGCGATGTCGATCGAGGCGACCGCGCGCAAGCGCGACAAGCTGGCGTCACAGCTCACCTATTTGGCCAATCGCGAGATCCTAAACCTGGTCGAGGATCGTCGCCACGAGCGCGTGGTGCCGCAGCACCCGACAGCGCGTATCGTGTTCGATGACGGCCTCGAACTGAGCTGCAATCTCATCGACGTCTCGCAGTCCGGCGCGGCCGTCGCGGCAAAATTCCGGCCGCAGATCGGCACGCTGGTGACGATCGGCGTGCTGCCCGCGCGCGTAGTCCGACACCTCGACAATGGCTTTGCTCTGCAGTTCACCCACGAGCAGCCGATCGAGACACTCGAAGACAGAGTCACCGCCCGGTAAACGCGGTCCGCTGCATTCTCCCGCACGCTGCAACAGTCTTTTCCGAAACGACGCCTCGTCGCGCCCCTGTCGCGTGGGGATAAGCGTTAACGCCGCCCGCGGTGACGCGCGGATCGCGCGATTCCGCGGCAGAAAAATGCTTAATTGCTAAAATTCGAGCGATCTGAAAGTCGCTAAAATTGTAATCAAATTCGATTCAAGTTTGCTTCGCATTCGATTTAATTGCGCCTTGCAGACTTAGCCGCGGCGAAAATCGTTTGCGGAATGATGGCCCCAACAAAAGAAACGGGGGCCAGACAGATGTTTAAAATTCGGGGACGGGGGTTAGGAATTTTAATCGCTGCACTGCTAGGTTTGACGACGGCGGCGCAAGCGACTGACAGCAACAAGTACGCAAGCATCGGCGACGCCGCACGCGCGCCGATCGGGTGGGTCGAATTCTGCAAGGACAATCCGGCAGACTGCCAGACCAAGGTTCGCCAGCCGCGCGACATCGTGCTCACGAAGGCGGCGTGGAAAGATCTCGTGCGCGTCAACAAATGGGTCAATGAAAGCGTCAAGCCGCTCACCGACATGGACCACTGGGGCGTCGTCGAGAAGTGGTCGTATCCGACCGACGGCTATGGCGATTGCGAGGACTATGTACTGCTGAAGCGCAAGACGCTGATCGATGCCGGCTGGCCCGTGGAGGCGCTGCTCGTGACCGTGGTGCGCGATCATCAGGGCGATGGCCACGCCGTTCTCACGGTGAAAACCGACAAGGGCGAATTCGTTCTCGACAACCAGAATGAGGCCGTGCTGCCGTGGACGGAGACCGGCTATCGCTTCGTCAAGCGCCAGTCGCAGACCGATGCGAATGCCTGGGTTTCGCTCGGCATCAATCACCCCGCGGTCGCCACCGCCACTGCGGGCAACCACTGATACAGACGACCGGCGCCGGCCCATGCCGTCGTCGCACCGATCCAGACGAGATGACGACCAAGACGGAATGAATTGTCTGCCGGACTTCGCGGCCCGGTCACATTTCCCCCTCCCCGTCCAGACCGGCTCGCGCGCGGCCAGCTTCCCCCCCAAAGCTGGCCGCACTGTTTTCGATGCTGATCGAGGGGAAGAAAAAATTACTTCAGCTTCCTGAGCCCGGTCCTGAAGCGTTTGCCGTTGGCGACATAGCGCTCGGCGCCCTTGAACAATTCGGCCGATGAAGCCGGATCGAGCGAGCGCACCACTTTTGCCGGCGCGCCAAGAACGAGCGAATGATCGGGGAACACCTTGCCTTCGGTGACGATCGCTCCCGCGCCGATCACGCAACCCTTGCCGATGCGGGCACCATTCATCACCACCGCGCCCATGCCGATCAGCGCACCATCCTCAATGGTGCAGCCGTGCAGGATCACGTTGTGGCCGATCGTGCAGTCCTTCCCGACGCTGAGCGGGAAACCCTCGTCGGTGTGCAAAGTGCAGTTGTCCTGCACGTTAGAGCCTTCACCGATGTCGATGAGTTCGTTGTCGCCGCGCAGCACGGCATTGAACCATACGCTGGCGCCGGGATGCAGGCGCACCTTGCCAATCACCGATGCCGTCTCAGCGATGAAGTAGTCGCCATTTTCAGGCAGGATGGGCGCGTGCCCGTCGAGTTCGTAGATCGCCATTCAAAGTCTCCTCGCTTGCGGAGACAGTGCCACAATTCGCCGGCGATTGGCGAGGGTGCGCCGCGCGCGACAACATCTCTTGCAGTGGATCTCAGGCGATCACGCCGACGACCCCAAGCACCCGGACCACGAGAATGCCGGACATCATGCTCCAGAAGCCGACCAGAATCGTCGCAAGCATGACGAAGGCAAAGCGGCGGGGCTGCCGCCCGCTGTCGGTCAGCGTGTTGCGCATGATGATGAACGGCGCGGCGAACACGAGAAACGGCACGGTAGCTAGCGCGGCCGGCGCCGGCTGAGTGTGGAGGAGATCGAAACAGGGCGGCTGGTTCAGCAGGGCTTGATAGCCGCTCACCAGCATTCCAGCGAGGGCAAAACCGATCAGAAGCTGGAGCAAGGCATTCGCGAAGTCTGCTGACATCGGTCGGTCCTCCGGGCGCCATCTGCCTGTGGACCGAACTTTGCAAATTCCGCGGCCGGCCGCCATCTCATGCTTAAGAAACGGTTAACGCCGCGGCGGCATCATCGGCGGCGATTCGAGCGGACTCGATCTTGTCGCTTTGTCGTGGTTTTCGACCATCCCTCGGAATTTTTTTGATGAATCGGCCCCCGCGGCCGCTCCCTGAACCCGCAGCGGCTGGACCGTGCCGACCGCGAACCAAGTAACGCGCCATCCATGACCAAGTCCCGCTCGCCTTTCCGCAATCGCCGACGCCGCCGCCACGGCGGCGCCGATCAGCGCCGCCGCCGCAGCTCCGCCATGCCGGTGGTCGCCTCGGTGCTGCTCGCCGGTGCCGCGGTGGCGCTGGTGTCATATCTTTTGTGGCCGACCTGGACGCCGCAAAACAATACCGAGGCGAGCGAGTTGCCGGTCAGCATCGGCAACACCGTGTTCAATGTTCCCACCCTTGCATTGCGCCGCAAGATCCAACGCCATTCCGGCACGCAGGAGCGGATCGACCTCGAATTCGACTATCCTTCCCTGCAACCGCCGCCGCCGCGAAAGCGGGTCACATCGGAATCGGTCATTGAAGAGACGCTGCCGATCGACGCCATCTTCCTGTCGATTGCCGTGAGCGAAGACGTCGTCTCTCCCGAGGAGCGCCTGCGCACCATCTATCCGCGCTATCTCGACGAAGCCGCCACCACCCAGACTGACGGGCTGACGATGACGCCGTTCCGCGACGGCTCGCCCTATGCCAATGAGGATCTCGCAATCGGATTCTCACCCACGCTGGTGGCGCGCTGCACGCGGGATGGCGCAACACCGGGCATGTGCATGAGCGAGCGGCGCGTCGAGGATACGGAACTGACCTACCGCTTTCCGCGGAGCTGGCTGTCCGACTGGCGCAGAGTCGGCGACGCGCTCGACACGCTCACCACCCGGCTCCATCGCCGACATCGCTGAAACCGGGGCCCAAAAACGCCAATGCCCGCAGCGATGCGGGCATTTTTCTGTGTGACGGCCTGGGACAGACTTACTCGGTGTCTTCGAGGTCTTCTTCCAGAATCGCCATCTGGAACTGGAACGAGCGATCATCGTCCTCGTCATCCACGAACAGGATGCCGATGAATTCCTCACCGATATAGACCTCCGCCGAGTCGTCCTTTTTCGGACGCGGCACGACGCGGATCTTCGGATTGTTAAAAACCCGCTTGAGATAAGCGTCGAGCTTTCTAACTTCTTGAACGTTCACAGTAATCTCCAAAATTCTAATTTCGGCGCCATACGCCGTCGACGCATCATCTGCTCGCGCCCAGCTTTACTGCGCGAGCCCTCGTCGTGCCAGCTTGTTTTTCCGGCAGGCGCTGCTCAGTCCTGCTGCCCGGTGGATGCGCTCAGCATCTGGTTCATGGTCCGCGACGGCTCTGCGCAGCCCGCCGTGCCCACCACGCGCGCCGGCACGCCAGCCACGGTGACATTGTTCGGCACCGGCTTCACCACCACCGACCCGGCGGCGATGCGCGCGCAATGCCCGACTTCGATATTGCCCAAAATCTTGGCGCCGGCGCCAATCAGCACGCCATAGCGGATTTTTGGGTGGCGATCCTCGTTCTCCTTGCCGGTGCCGCCGAGCGTCACGCCGTGCAGGATCGACACATCGTCCTCGATCACCGCCGTCTCGCCGACGACGAAGCCGGTGGCGTGATCCAAAAAGATTCCCCGGCCGATCTTCGCGGCCGGATGAATGTCGGCCTGGAACACCGCCGATGCCTGGCTCTGCAGGTAGTAGGCAAAGTCCTTGCGGCCCTGGCCCCAGAGCCAGAAGGCCAGACGGTGCGTCTGGATGGCGTGAAAACCCTTGAAATACAGAAGCGGATCGATGAAGCGCGAAGTCGCCGGATCGCGATCATAGACCGCGACGAGATCGCTGCGGATCGCATTGCCGATATCCGGGTCGGCGCGCAGTGCCTCGAAAAAGGTCTGACGGATCAAGTCGCCCGACAGCGAAGGATGGTCCAGCCGGTCGGCGACACGCTGCACCACGGCGGCCTCGAGCCGGTCGTGATGCAGAACGGTCGAATAGAGGAAGCTCGCAAGCTCGGGCTCGCGGCGCACGATGTCTTCAGCCTCGCTGCGCACCCGCTGCCAGACCGGATCGACTGTCGAGAGTTTCGCAGCCGAAGAGGTTCCGAGTTGTTGTGTCATGCCGGTTCGCGCCATCCCTTCATTCCAGGAACGGTATAACATAATCTGCTCGCATCTGTCTCACAGGCCCGTTGGAGAAAATTTTTCCAAACCGGCAGCCTGTCGGACCGATTGCGGTGATCACGAATTTTCAGCATATTGCAGCGGGGGAACGGGGACCACGTCCATTCAGACCGACACGCTGCGCAGCAGATCTGGCGCACTGACTGCATTCGCTGTGGCGATTGCGGTCCCGTTGATGCTTGTCATTCCGGCCCTGTGGAACGGCTATGCCCTTCTGCAATATGACACCGGCGGCTACCTTGCGCGATGGTATGAGGGCTATCTCGTCCCTAGCCGCTCCACGGCCTATGGCCTCTACCTTCATTTCGGCGAATTCTCGCATTTCTGGCTGACGCTCGGCGTGCAGGCCTTTGCCGTTCTCTGGCTGCTGCAGGCGACGCTACGCATCTTTGGCATCGCCCGGCCGCTGCAGGTCGGAGCGATCGCCGCGGCGCTGTGTGCGACCACCGCCTTGCCCGTGCTGACCAGCATGCTGCTCACCGACATTTTCGCCGGCCTGTCGGTGCTGTCCCTGTTCCTCGTAGTCTGCCACGGTCGGGCCTTCGGCTTGGTCGAAAAGCTCTGCCTGATTGTCTTCACCGCGTTCTCGGCGGCCAGCCACAGCGCGACCCTCGGCGTGCTGTTCGGCCTCGTCTGTGCGGGCGTGGTGCTGCGGCCCTGGCTTGGCGCGCGCCTGCCGCTGCGCGGCCTGCTCGACGGCGCCCTGGCGCTCGTCCTCGGCGCGGCGATGCTGGTCGCCGCCAATTTCGCGCTGTCCGGCAAGGTCGCCTGGACGCCGGGCGGCTCTGCTATCGCCTTTGGTCGGATGCTGCAGGACGGGCTCGTCGCGCGCTATCTCAACGAGCACTGCGACCGCGAGCCGCTCAAACTCTGCCCCTACCGCAACGAACTGCCGCCGACCGGCGATGACTTCCTCTGGGGCAAGAGCATGTTCAACGAGCTCGGCCGCTTCGAGGGGCTGGGCGAGGAAATGGCCCACATCATGTGGCGCTCGCTGGCGGCCTACCCGGGTCAGCAGGCGGCCGCGGCCCTGCGCGCCACCGGCACGCAGCTCGTGTCGGTCGCGACCGGCGAAGGCTCGCATAACTGGCTCGCTCACACCTGGGGCATTTTTGAAACCTATCTGCCGCAGGAATTGCCGGCGATGCGCGCGGCGCGGCAGCAGCGCTATGAATTCGACTTCGGCACCATGAACAGGATCCACGTTCCGGTCGCGCTATTGTCGATGGCGGCGCTCGGCGGCATTCTGGCCCTCGCCGTGTGGCGGCGCCGGCTCGACGAGCTGACGCTGTTCGTCGGGATGGTGACGCTGGCGCTGCTTGGCAACGCCTTCCTATGCGGCGGGTTATCCGGCCCCCACGACCGCTACGGCGCGCGGATGGTGTGGCTCGCCGTGTTCGCCGTCCTGATCGCGGCCGCGCTCTATGTCGAGCACGGCGCGATCGGAGAGCCGGACGATCACCCGTCACCCACGGCGTGAGAGATAATCAAGAACGCCCTGCTTGTAGACCCGATCGCCCACCGCCCGCATGTGGTCGCGGTTGGGAATATCGAGCACTTCCGAATTCGGGATGATTTTTGCGAGCGCGTGCGGCGAGCCGGCGATATCGTCGGTGGTGCCGACGGCAATCAGCACAGGCCGCGAAATCGCCTCCGCCTCATCCTGTGTCAGGAGTCGGCGCGAGCCGCGCAGGCACGCCGCGAGCGCCCGGCGATCCGAGCGCGTCTGATCGGCGAAGGCGCGGAAGGTGCGCCCCATCGGGTCGCTGACGTCCTCGAGTGAATCGGCCTCAAGCGCCTTGGCGACGTTCTCGCCCGGCCCTCCGCCCCTGACGAGGCCGATGCCCAGCCCGCCGAGAATGGCGGCGCGGACATAATCCGGTTTGTGAAGCGCGAGATAGGCGGTGATCCGCGCGCCGAGCGAGTAGCCCATGACATCGGCCTGTTCGAGGCCGAGATGATCCATCAGCGCGCGAACGTCGTCCGCCATCATGCTGATGAAATAGTCTTCGGAGTCGTAGAGCTTCGTCGACTCGCCATGGCCGCGATTGTCGAGCGCGATCACCCGCCGTCCGGCCCTGCGCAACTCGGACACCCAGCCCGGATAGACCCAGTTCACGTTCTTGCTGGATGCAAAGCCGTGAACGAGCACGATCGGCTCGCCGTCGCCCTCATCAAGATACGCAATTTCAACGGAGCCGTTGCGAAAGCTCGCCATCTCGTCAGCCAATGTCTTGTCCGGGGTTCGTCGGGGTCATTCGATGTGCGGGGCCGGCATGCTAGACGCCGTTTGGCGCGATAACCAGCCCGGCGGGCGTCAAGGTTGTTGGCAGCGCGCGGCGGCGCCCAAGCCGCGCCTTTTTCCGGTCGAGCCAGCGCTGCGTCAAGCGCTCGGTGGTTGCCTTGAGTGATATCAGCATGCCGCACAGCGCCGTCAAGGCGCTGAACAGCCAGAGCGCGAGATTGAATGCGCCGGCGGTAATGAGGAGCGCGCCGCGGCCGAGCAGCTTGAGAATTGCGCGGGTCTGGCCGCCCTTCTTTTCGGCGAGCCGCGCCGCGCGCGCGACGTCCTTCGGGCCATCGGCGATCTTGAGCACGTCCATCGCGCCGCGCCCTCCCGCCTTGCCAGTGATGCGGCCGACATCTCTGCCGAGCCGCACCAATGCACCAGCCTTCTCGGCCCTGAACGAGGCCTTGATCGCATTGGCGGCGGCCGCGGGCGATGAGGCCGCCGACCGCATGGCAGTCTTCAGCGCCGGACCATCGACGACGCCGCGCGCCGAGCGGGCGCCCCAGGCGGCGAGCCCCTCGCCGATCCGGCCAGCCTTGCGCGCGGCCTTGACCATGCTCAGCCCGGCGCGCGCGGGTGCGGCCGCCCCTGCCGTGGCATAGGTTGCGGCGGTGATCGCAATGCCGGCCGCGGAAAGGCCGAGAATGAGGTTGTCGGCCTCCCCTCCCGAGGCGAGCCGTCCGCCTTCGCGGACCACGTCCCGGATATCGCCGTAGAGCGTCAGGTCGCCCGCGACCGTGCCGCCGAGGCTCGCCATGTCATCGGCGCGCCCGGTGACGAAGCCCGCCGCGAAACGATAGGCGACGTTGCCGGGCGAGGCCTCATCAATCACCGCCGCCGCGACGCGGGCGACGGTCTCCGGCGGCAGCGCGATGCCCTGCGCGTCGGCGAGTTCGACAAAGCTACTAGCGAGGTCCGCGTCGTTGTCGGCAAGCGCGGCCTCGATCTGCCCGGTGACGATCGTGGCGCCGCCGTCCTCCAACGCCTCCGCCAGCCGGAGATCGGCAAGGACAGCGGGGTCGCCCTGCGCCGCAAACAGCCGTGCGGCGCCGACCGCCTGCGGCCAAACCAGCACGGCGGCGAGCGAACAGACCACCGCCCCCGCCACCGCGACGACAGGGTGCGACCTCAGTCTATAAAATCCGCGTCTCACATTGGCCTCGGCGATTGCCTTGGGTCGGACCTTTGGAGGGGAACGCCAACGCTCGGGTTCCTCGCCATGAGCGGGTTCCTCACCATGAGAATGTGTCGATTTTGCATGACCTTTTTTGCCGCAGGCGCTAATGACTGGCTCCGGCGCCTTCCGAAAAGTTGCGCCTGCCGCCAAAATGAGGCACCTCCTGTGGCGCTGCAGGCAGGCGGCAGATTTGGCGCACGATTCGACGCCGGCGCCGGTCCGATGAAAAACAGGTGGAGTTCATGTCCGATCACGTCGTTCCTCATTTCCACAATGACGCCGGTGTGGCCGTCATCGAGATCGGCTCGCGCGAGTTCATGTGCGTCGGCGCGAACCCGCCCTACGATCATCCGCACGTGTTCCTGGATATGGGAAGCGAATCGGAGATCATCTGCCCCTACTGCTCGACGCTGTACCGCCATGTGCCCGACCTCGCCGCCGGCGCGGCCCGCCCGCCGGAATCGGTGCTGAACCACAAGGCCGCCTGACCGGCCGGGGTGCGACCGTGACACCGGCCTCGCGCTCACCATCCAGTTCCCGCCCTGAATTTCTCGCACCAGCGCACGCGGAGAAGCCGTCGCCGTGAGCGCCTCCCGAACGATAGCGGTTTGCGGCGCCGGCATCGGCGGCCTGACCGCTGCGCTTGCGCTCGCCCGCCGCGGATTTGCCGTCACCATTGTCGAAAGAGCCGAACGGCTTGAGGAAGCCGGCGCTGGGTTGCAGCTCTCGCCGAATGCGAGCCGCCTCCTGATCAAGCTCGGCCTCGGCGCTGATCTTTCCGCCCGCGCCATCGCGCCCGAAGCCATCGGCATTTTTGCCGCCCGCAGCGGCCGGCCGATCACGCGCATTCCGCTTGGCGCGGCGGCGGCGCAGCGCGCAGGCGCGCCCTACTGGGTGCTGCACCGCGCCGACTTGCAGGCCGTCCTCTTGGCTGCGGTCGAGGCCGACCCCGCAATCACCTTGAGGCTGGGAACCCAGTTCCGTCACGCCGCCCCTACCGGCGATGGCGTTGAGGTCATCGTCAGCCGCACGTCTTCCGAGGAAACAATCCGGGCCGCCGGACTGGTGGGCGCCGACGGCGTCTGGTCCGCCGTGCGCAGCCAGTTCTTCCCGGCGATCAAGCCGCAATTCGCCAATCGCATCGCCTGGCGCGGCACGATCGACGCCGCCCGGCTCGCGCGCCCGTTTCCGCCGCGCGAGGTGCAGCTCTGGCTTGGCCCGGCGATGCATCTCGTCGCCTATCCGATGTCGGGCGGCCGGCGGGTCAATCTCGTCGCATTCACGCCCGGCCAGTGGCATGAGCCAGGCTGGAGCGCCGCCGGCGACGGTGACGAACTCCGCCGCTGGCTGGTTTCAGCCGGTTGGGCGGGCGATGTGTGCCGCCTCGTCGATGCCGTCGGCGAATGGCGCCGGTGGGCCCTGTTCGCCATGCCCGATGGCGGCGCATGGGCGAGCGACCGCGTCGCGCTGCTCGGCGACGCTTCCCACGCCATGCTGCCGTTCATGGCGCAGGGCGCGGCCATGGCCATCGAGGATGCCGCCGTGCTGGCACGCTGCCTTGCCGCGAGCCCCGACGCGCCCGCGCAGGCCTTCGCCCGCTATCAGGCGCTGCGGCAACGCCGCGTCACCCGCGTGCAGCGGACCGCACGGCAGAACGACAAAATCTATCATCTGAGCGGCCCGATCGCGCTCGCGCGCAATCTCACCATGGCCGCACTTGGCGGCGAGCGGCTGCTCAGGCGCCAGGACTGGATCTATCGCTGGCGCGACGACGGCGGCTGAGGATCAGCGCCGTGGCTTGGCCGTGGCGGAAGGCGCCACTTGCGGCTCATTCTCGCAGCGGTTTTTCGCCCACATCCTGTCGGCCAACCTAATCTGCCCCTGCAATGAGAGGTTTTCGTTGCGATAGGCGACCTCCGCCACCGCCGCCCCGCCTGCCCCGGTGCGCGCCTTGCTCATCAGGCGCTCGTTCTCGGCAAGGCGCGAGGCAAGCGCGGTGCGCTCCGCAGCAAGCTGCTTGCAATCATAAAGGTCGTAGATCGACGGATCGACAAAGGCGTCGGTGGCACTTTCCATCGTCCCGGCGCAGCCGGCAACGCCGAGCGTCGCGGCCAAAAGGACGGCGAGCGAAACGGCCCTCATCCGCAGTGGAACGTATCGGTCGGTCATGAGGTCCTTCTCGAGTTTTGCCGGGCGGGATTCGCACAGTGCTTTGAGCATCGCCCGATGGCAAGATGATGCCGGTCAATCGAAGGGCGTTGGTGCTTGGTGCGGACGACGGGAATCGAACCCGTACGACGTTGCCATCGAGGGATTTTAAGTCCCTTGCGTCTACCAGTTCCGCCACGTCCGCATGCAGCCATTTCAATGACTTAGGCAACAATTGCAATCCCCGAATCTGCAAAACGCTCCCCGGCGCCCGGAAAACCTGTTGGCGTCGCCGGACGGCTGCAACCTCAAACTGCCCTTGACGGCCAGCGTCCTCGCGCTTTTACCGGAAAACCGTGCTTGTTTGCGATTGCACAACAATCATGCCGGGAGATCGTCGTAACCCAGCACCGCTCGATGCCGCGCGTAACGCGCGCCGTCGCCAAGGTGTTGGAGACCAGAATGCGCTACGGCAACACGCTGCTCGTCCTGTTCCTGATGGCTCTGCTCGGGGGAACCGGCGTCTTCGTCTATCAGGGCGTTGCCATGTCCGGCCCGAACGAAATGTCGATCCACGGCTATATCGCGATGACGCTCGGCATCATCTTTTCGCTGGTGATCGGCGCGGGCCTGATGGTGCTGGTGTTCTACAGCAGCCGCTACGGCTACGACGACCCGCTCAACGCATCCAAGCAAAATCCCGCCCGGCGGCCGCCGCCGGGCAAGTAACACGGGCTACATGCCGGTCAGATCTTCCGGCTGTCATAGGCCCAGTGCAGCAACGCCTGCCGCTGGCGCTTGCGGCAGGTCAACTCGCCCGGCTCGCAGCCGCGCTGGATCTGGCGGACGTGGCGACGCATCGCGCGCCAGCGCTTGATCTGCCGCCGGTCCTCGTCGGCCATTCGGCGGCCGAGATAGTAACGGCAGTACCACTGAAACCAGCCGCGTGGATCATCCGCGTGCAGCCAGCCCTTCGCGCGCCAGACCGAGAGCGGCTGGCTCGCCGCCACACCAAAGAAATTCAGCGCGGGGTCCGCACGCTCGGGTGAGAGCTTTGCGTCGCGAAACCAGGCGGCCGGGAATTCGCCGGTGCAGTCGGTCATGTACTTGCCGCCGAACACGCCGAGCCTGAGCATCTCCTGAGGCGTCAGCTCCGGCTCGAACTCCGGATCGAAATCTTTGCCGGCCGCCGCCACGAGCGCATAGCTGTAGCCCTGCTGCATTTTATCGTTCACGATGATGATACGCTTTCGCATGGTGGCCACTCTAACAGAAGCCGCCAGCGGCAGCACGCTGATCGCTTCAAAGAACAAGAACGGGAGATACGTCCGGTGGCTCTTGCAATGAAACAGTTCGAAACGATCCTTTGCGACCTCTCCGATCAGATCCTGACGATCACGCTCAATCGTCCCGAACGCCTCAACGCCTTCAATCACACGATGCAGCGCGAACTGATCGAGGCGTTCGACATCGCCGATGCCGAGGACGACGTGCGGGCGGTGATCGTCACCGGCGCGGGCCGCGCATTCTGCGCCGGCGCAGACCTTGGCGAGGGCGCGAAAACATTCGACCGCGCGGCACGCGACCAGAGCAGGGCCGCGCCGCTCCTGCCGAACGGCGAAGTGGACTGGAGCCACGACAGCGTGCGCGATGGCGGTGGCCGCGTGACCTTGCGGATCTTTGAATGCCTCAAGCCGGTCATCGCCGCCGTGAACGGCCCGGCCGTCGGCATCGGCATGACCATGCAGCTTGCGATGGATATTCGCATCGCGTCCGAGGCCGCGCGCTTCGGCTTCGTGTTCTCCCAGCGCGGCATCGTGCCGGAAGCGTGCTCAACGTGGTTCCTGCCACGCATCGTCGGCATCGCGCAGGCGCTGGAGTGGACCTACACCGGCCGCGTCTTTCCGGCGCAGGAGGCGCTGGACGGCAAGCTCGTCAGTAAGGTGGTGCCGCCAGACGATCTGCTGCCGGCCGCGCGTGCGCTGGCGCGCGAGATCGCGGACAAGACGGCGCCCGTCGCAGTGGCGCTGATCCGCCAGATGATGTGGAAAATGCTCGGCGCCGATCACCCGATGGAAGCGCACAAGATCGACAGCCGCGGCATCTATTCGCGCGGCGCATCCGACGACGTGAAGGAAGGCGTCGTCGCCTTTCTGGAGAAGCGGCCGGCGCGGTTCACCGACAAGGTATCGACCGACATGCCGTCCTATTTTCCGTGGTGGGACGAGCGCGAGTACAAATAGCGCGCGCCGTTTGCGCTGCCGGTCGCACCGGCCGGCAACGGGAAGCTTTGATCACCCGGTCACGAGCGCCACGCGGCCGATGGCCTTGCGATCGAGCAGGAGCTGCATCGCCGCGGCGCATTCCGAGAGCGGCAGCCGGTGCGAAATATGTGGGCGAATGCGCCCCTCCTCGGCGAGTTGCAGCAGCGCCTTGAGCCGCTGCTCGCCGCGCTGCGGCTCGCGGCGCGCCGCCTCGCCCGCGCGCACGCCGAGCACGCTCAGCCCCTTGATGAGCACGAGGTTGGTCTGCGCCACCCCGATGCCACCGGTGAAGCCAATCACCAGAAGCCGCGCGCCCCACGCGACGCAGCGCAAGCTCTCCTCGAACGCCGCGCCGCCAACCGGATCGAACACCACATCCGCCCCGCGGCCGTGCGTGATGCGCTTCACCGCGTCGCGCAGCTGCTCGCGCCCCGTCAGCAGCGCATGATCCGCGCCGCGCGCTCGCGCCACCGCGAGCTTGGCCTCGCTCGACGCCACCGCGATGACCTCCACGCCCAGCATCTTGCCGAGCTCGACTGCGGCAAGGCCAACGCCGCCGCCCGCGCCATGCACCAACAGCACTTCGCCCGGCCTGATCGCGGCGCGATCGACGAGCGCGTGAAAGGCGGTGCCGTAAGCCGCCAGAAACGTCGCGCCCTCCGCATAGTCGAACGTTGATGGCAGCGGCGCGAGCTGCGCAGACGAGACCACGACCTGATCGGCGAATGCGCCAAACCGTAGCTTCACCATGACGCGGTCGCCGACCTCGATGCCGGGCACATCGCAGCCGACCTCGATGACATCGCCTGCCGCCTCCATGCCCGGCGTGAACGGCAGCTCCGGCTTGAGCTGGTAGCCGCCCGCCACCATCAGCACATCCGGGAAATTCAGTCCCGCCGCGCGCACGGCGACGCGCACCTCATCAGCATTGAGTGGCTGCGCCTCAAAATCCTCGACGCGCAGAACGCAAGGCGCACCGAGCTCGCGGCAAACAATCTTCTTCAGCATGAAAAAATACTATCCTTTGGCGGCGCGCGCCCGCAGCGCCTCGCGGATCAGCGGCAGCCGATCGTTGCCGAAGTACATGTCGTCGCCATTGACGAAGATCGTCGGCGAGCCGAAGCCGCCGCGCTGCATGCATTCCTCGGTATTGGCCTTGAGCTGGTCCTTGACGCCCTGTTCGGCGATTCCCGAAAAGAACTTTTCGGGGTCGACGCCGGCGCGTTCGCACACCTTCTTCAGCACCTCATCGTTCGAGATATCCTGATCCTCGCCCCAATAGGCCTCGAACAGCGCCCGTGCGAACGGCACCATCCGTTCATGATCGCCCAGCCAGATGCAGCCGCGCATCGCCTTGACGCTGTTCACCGGAAAGACGGTCGGCGGCATCTTGATCGCAAGACCGGCCAGCCGCGCCCAGTCCGCAAGATCTTTTTTGGCGTAACGCGCTTTAACGGGCACCGGCTTTTCACGCGACGCATAGACGCTGGGATTGATCGTGTTGAAAATGCCGCCGACCAGAATCGGCCGCCACGAAATCGGCTCGTTGAACTCCTTCGCCAACGGCTGGATGTTGTGAAAGGCGAGATAGGTCCACGGGCTGGAGCAATCGAAGAAGAATTCGATCATCGGCGTTTCTCCCGGTCGGCAGCACTTTTGGCTGCATGATATTTTTTTGAAGAGACTACCTTTGCGTATGGGGCGGCGCGGTGACGCCGAACAGGATGCGGCGCGCCTCGGGGTCTGATGGCGGCTGAGGATTGCTGGCATCCTTGCCGAGCGCGACGCCCTTCTGCAGCAGCGGCCGCGCGCGCAGCAGCGCATACCACCGCTTCACGTTCGGAAAATCATCAAGCGACAGCCCCTGCGCCTTGTGCGTCATGATCCAGGGGAAGCAGGCCATATCCGCGATCGAATAATCTGTCGCGAGATATTCGCTCTCGCCGAGCCTTCGATCGAGCACGCCGTAGAGCCGCCTTGCCTCGCGGCCGTAGCGGTCGATGGCATAGGGCAGCTTCTCCGGCGCATAAAGAAGGAAGTGGCCGTTCTGCCCGAGCATCGGGCCGAGCCCGCCCATCTGCCACATCAGCCATTGAATCACCTCATAGCGGCCACGCATGTCGGCCGGCATGAAGCGCCCGGTCTTTTCGGCGAGATACATCAATATCGCGCCGCTCTCGAAGACCGTGACCGGCGCGCCGCCGCCCGGCGGCTCGCGATCGACGATCGCTGGCATCCGTCCGTTCGGGTTGAGCTTGAGATAGTCCGGCTTGTGCTGGTCGCCGCGGCCGAGCTGCATTTTGTGCAGCGTATATGGCAGGCCGCACTCCTCCAGCATGATGGAGATTTTCCAGCCATTCGGCGTCGGCGCGTAAAAGAGGTCGATCATGTGACTCTCCGGGCAAGGCGGGTTCGACCAATGATAGCCCCATCCGCGCGCCTGGTGTCACCCTATCCTTTTGCCGGACGACAAAATCAGGCCGCGCCGTCCCGTAGCGGCGGCTGGAACGTCAGCCCCGTGTCCCACGGGAAGTAGATCCAGGTGTCCTGCGATACCTCGGTGATGAACGTGTCGACCAGCGGCTTGCCCATCGGCTTGGCGTAGATCGTCGCGAAATGCGCCTCGGGCAACAGTTCGCGCACGAGGCGCGCGGTTTTGCCGGTGTCGACAAGATCGTCGATGATCAGGAGGCCCCGCCCGCGACCCTCGCCGAGCGCCAGAACCTCGGGGGAAATGCCCTTGAGTACCTTGAGGTCTTTTTGCTGCGTGTGGTCGTAGCTGGCGACGCAGATCGTATCGATGGTGCGGATGCCGAGCTCGCGCGCCACGATCGCCGCCGGAACGAGGCCGCCTCGGGTGATGGCAACGGCGGCGCGGAACGGGCCGAGGCCGTCCAGCCGCCACGTCAGCGCGCGGCAGTCGCGGTGAAACTGGTCCCACGAGACCGGAAACGGCTTGCCGCCTTTTTCGTCAGTGCTCATCGCCACAAAATCTCTGCGCGGCCTCACGCGCCCTTTTCGCTCGCGAGCTTCGCCAGCATGGCCTCGACGTCGTTCATTGCCTTGCGCAACAGGTCGGCATCGCGCGAGCGGACCACGAGGCTGGTATTGGGATTGCCGTTCTCGTCCATGAACGGGTAACTGCCGATCATCGTGCCCGGATGCGCCTCGGCGATGGTGCGGAGCGGACCGCCGACATCGCCCTCGCGCGCGTTGGCCCGCACGGTTTCGGACAGCATCCGCTGGCCCGACTTGAGCTGCGGCGCAACGATGTCCATCATCGCCTGCATGATCGACGGCACGCCCGCCATCACGACAACATTGCCGAGTACGAAACCGGGCGCAAGGATGGTGGCGCTCTGGATCAGCGACGCGCCATCGGGAATGCGCGTCATGCGCAGGCGCGCCTCGTTGAGCTCGGCCTCGGAGAACCGCTCGCGGAAACGCGCCACCACTTCGGGATGGTGATCGATGCCGACGCCGAAGGCCTTGGCGACGCAGTCGGCAGTGATGTCGTCATGGGTCGGCCCGATGCCACCGGTCGTGAAAAGGTAGTTGTAGCGTTCGCGCATCGCATTCAGCGCGCCGACGATCGCATCCTCGTCATCGCCCACGACGCGAACTTCGGTGAGGTCGATTCCGATATTGGTCAGATATTCGGCAATGAAACCGATATTCTTGTCCTTGGTGCGGCCCGACAAAATCTCGTCGCCAATGACAAGCAGACCGGCGGTGACAATATCGCTCATTGCTCTGATCCTCACTTCCATTGGCCGGACATTGCGCGGTGGGGCGAGGCCTGTCACGGTTTTTTCCCGGAAACGCACTCCCTTCCCCATATTTTTGCGCAGGAGCGGAGGCTGCGCCAGAGCCGCGGCGGCGCGTCCGCGCACGCCATTGCGGCAGCTTGCGACGGCAGTGCTGCGAAATGATCTTGCCGAAATCCGGTTTCATCGCGCATGGTGTGCAAAATGACTGAAAACAACCAGCGGCGGGAACACCATGGCATTTCAAGCGAAGACTGCGCCGGCAAAGGCGGGACAGAAGAAAGCCCCCAGCAAAGCCAGCGCGCCTAAAGCTGCGGCCGCCAAGGCCGCGCCATCGAAGAAATCGGACGTCAACAACCAAAAGATCGCGCTGGTCACCGGCGCAGGCTCCGGCGTCGGCCGCGCCTCGGCATTGGCGCTGATGAAAGCCGGTTATACCGTGGTGCTCACGGGCCGCCGCGCCGACAAGCTCGTAGAAACCGCCAAGGCCGGCGCCAAATTCGGCAAGAGCCTCGTCGTCGCCGCCGACATGACCGATCCGAAATCGATCGATGCCCTGTTTGCGACCGTCCGCAAAACCTTCGGCCGGCTCGACCTTCTGTTCAACAATGCCGGCATCGGCGCGCCGGGCGTGCCGCTCGAGGATGTCACGGTCGAGCAGTGGAAGGCCGTCGTCGACACCAACCTGACCGCTCCGTTCCTCTGCACGCAGCATGCCTTCCGCATCATGAAGGACCAGAAGCCGCGCGGCGGGCGGATCATCAACAACGGTTCGATCTCCGCCCACGCGCCGCGCCCGTTCTCGGCGGCCTATACCTCGACCAAGCATGCAATCACGGGCCTCACCAAATCCACCGCGCTCGATGGCCGCGCCTATGACATCGCCTGCGGCCAGATCGATATCGGCAATGCGGCCACCGAAATGACCGCGCGCATGGTCGAAGGCGTGCTGCAGCCCGACGGGCGGAAAATCCCCGAACCGCGCATGGATGTGGAGGCGGTGGCCAACGCGATCGTCCATATGGCCAGCCTGCCGCTCGATGCCAACGTGCTGTCGATGACGGTGATGGCGACGAAGATGCCGTTCGTCGGCCGAGGCTGAGAGAGCTCCCGCAAGCGAAGTCCGGGGTCAGCTCGCCCCGGACGCCATCAGCTCGCGCAATGACGCACGCACGGCGGCGATGCCCTCCGGCGATACGGTCATGCCGATATGGCCGACGCCCGGCACGACCGTGATGCGCAGATCCGGCCGCACCGGCATAAGCAGCGGCGCGTAGCGGTCCGCGTAGAACAGTTCATCCGCGCCGCCGACGAGCAGCGCTGCCGGTTTTTTGCTGCGGCCAAGCGCGGCGAGGTAATCGCGCGGGGCGGCGAAGTCGAAAGTCAGCCGGTACGAGTAGGTGCTGGTGAGGTTCGTCACCTTTGGCGACGTCGCAAAGGCGATGATCGGCAGTCCGTTGAACCAGTCGATGCCGATGCGATTGAGCATCGTCAGCACGACGATCCGCGGCATCGCCAGCGACACCCAGCCGCCGACACCCGGCCGGATGGTGGGCGAGCCGGGAGGCAGCGCCGGCGAAATCATGATGAAGCGATCGAACAGCTTTTCATTCGCGCTGCCGATCGTGCGCAGCACAAAGCCGCCCCCGGAGGAAAAGCCGATAAGGCTCATGCTGGCGCCGTCATGGCGCGGCCGCAGCGATGCGACGAAATCGGCGAGGTCTTCCTCGAGCTGGCCGGCATGGTCGATATCACCGCTGCGCCCGGAATTGCGATGGCCGCGCTGGGATGGGACATAGACCGAGAAGCCGTCATCGCGCAGCGCCTTTGCCAGCGCGTGCAACCCGGTGCCGTCGTCCGACGAGCCGTGGATCAGCACCGCCACCTGCGGCCCCGCCCCGGGATAGGCACGATAGCTGAGCTGCGCGCCGTCGCGAGCAGAATAGGCTTGAGGCTGCGGCAGGTCGCGGAAATCGACCGCTGCGAACGGATCGCTGATCGACTTGAGCGGCTGCGGCTTGACCGGCGCATCAAAGATCAAAATCGCCGCCATCACTCCGATGGCGGCGAGGAGCAGTCCGGAAAAACCCCAAAAGACTTTGCGCATTCTGCCCCTCAATCCGGTTTGCGTCGCGATAGTTAGGTGCCCCTGATTATCACGAAGCAAGCCGCCGCGCCTGGCTTCAGGCGACCACCTCCCCGGTTTCAAAATCCGCCGGGAGGATGATTTCGAGCAATTCGCAGTCGTCGGAGTAATCGTTGATCTTGTGCCGGATGCGCGGAGGCTGGGTCCAGGCGCTGCCGGCCCGCATCATGATCTCGCCTTTTCCCTCGAGCTCGGTCTTTACCCAGCCCTTGAGCACATAAACCATCTGAAATTCGGTATCGTGCCAGTGGAGTTTTGAGACGTCCGCCGGATCGCATGGCCGGGTGAAACGCAGCACATGCGCACGCGCGAGACCATGGGTCGCAGCCGCGACGCCGAGATCGCGATACTGCGCGTAGTCGCGAAGGCCGTCGGCGAAGTCCGCGTTGCTGTAGTGACTCACGGCGACGTCCTGTGCCGGCCGAGTTGGTTGAGGGCTGGAAACCGCCATTGGTCCGTCTCCCCTGTTGTCATCGTTCTGCGCGGAGGAAAACGATCGCCGCTGGCAACAGGCTATCCCCGGCCTGTTGCCGCGACAACCGAAAGAGCCACCCTCTCAGTGGAAGCGGAATTCGCGGTCCAGTGTGCGCAGCTCCGCCGGCCGGATCAAGCGCGAATGCGCCACCGTCACCGCGACCAGCGGGCCATCCAGCGACCTTTCCCAAAATTCGAGAAAGCTGTGCAGTTCGGGAAATTTTGGAAACAGATCGTAGTTTTGCCAGACATAGGTCTGGAGCAGCCAGGGCCGGTCCGGCCTGCGATAGAGAATCTCCGCGGTGGTCAACCCGTAGCCGGACATCTGGGCGGTGAAATCGGCGGAAACAGAGCGGTTCGACATATTCCGACCTCCTCCTTTTTAAAAGGTAGAGCCCGGCCGCTCAAGGCTCAAGCAAAACGACAGGTTATTTCACTGAAATCAATATCTTATCAGCAGGCCGCCGCGATTGCTGCCAACCATATGCACAGGCCCGAAGGCCCCGCTGTTAACGATATTGCTCGGGTTTTGGCACTCCCATCGCAAGAGTGCTTATTTTTTCGCGGCACACTCTTGATCCGCCGCACGCGGCGGCCTATTTCGGCTCTAGTTGCAATAGCACTCGCTGATTGTGACTGCCAATTTTGCAAATATGCAAATTACGTCAAATCTTTAGGAGGACTGCATGAAATTCCGTCCGCTTCACGACCGCATCGTGGTCAAGCGTGTTGACGCTGAAGAGAGGACCTCGGGTGGCATCATCATTCCTGATTCCGCCCAGGAAAAACCCTCTCAGGGTGAAGTCGTGTCGGTCGGCCCGGGTGGGCGTGACGAACAGGGCAAGCTGATCCCGATCGATCTCGCGGTTGGTGATCGCGTGCTGTTCGGCAAGTGGTCTGGCACCGAGGTCAAGATCAGTGGCCAAGATCTCCTGATCATGAAGGAAAGCGACATCATGGGCGTGCTCGAGGAAGCCGCGCCGGCCAAGAAAAAATCCGCCTGACACCTTCCAAATATTTGATCTACAAGGAATTCTGTAATGGCAGCCAAAGAAGTCAAATTCTCGGTAGAAGCGCGCGACAAGATGCTGCGCGGCGTCGACATCCTCGCCAACGCCGTCAAGGTCACGCTCGGTCCCAAGGGCCGCAACGTCGTCCTCGACAAGAGCTTCGGCGCACCGCGCATCACCAAGGACGGCGTCAGCGTCGCCAAGGAAATCGAGCTTGAGGACAAGTTCGAGAACATGGGCGCGCAGATGGTCCGTGAAGTGGCCTCGAAGTCCGCGGATCTCGCGGGCGACGGCACCACCACCGCGACCGTTCTCGCCCAGGCGATCGTCAAGGAAGGCGCGAAATCCGTCGCCGCCGGCATGAACCCGATGGACCTCAAGCGCGGCATCGACCTCGCCGTCGAGGCTGTCGTCGCCGACCTTCAGAAGAACTCGAAGAAGATCACCTCGAACGACGAAATCGCGCAGGTTGGCACCATCTCCGCCAACGGCGACACCGAGATCGGCAAGTTCCTCGCGGACGCCATGAAGCGCGTCGGCAACGAGGGCGTGATCACCGTCGAGGAAGCCAAATCGCTCGAGACCGAGCTCGACGTCGTCGAAGGCATGCAGTTCGACCGCGGCTACATCTCGCCGTACTTCATCACCAACGCGGAAAAGATGCGCGTTGAGATGGAAGACGCCTACGTCCTCATCAACGAGAAGAAGCTGTCGTCGCTGAACGAACTGCTGCCGCTGCTCGAGGCGGTGGTGCAGACCGGCAAGCCGCTCCTGATCGTTGCGGAAGATGTCGAAGGCGAAGCGCTCGCCACCCTCGTCGTCAACCGTCTGCGCGGCGGCCTCAAGGTCGCAGCCGTCAAGGCTCCGGGCTTCGGCGATCGCCGCAAGGCCATGTTGCAGGACATCGCGATCCTCACCGGCGGCCAGGCGATTTCGGAAGATCTCGGCATCAAGCTTGAAAACGTGACCCTGCAGATGCTCGGCCGTGCCAAGAAGGTGATGATCGACAAGGAAAACACCACGATCGTCAACGGCGCCGGCAAGAAGGCCGACATCGAATCCCGCGTTGCCCAGATCAAGGCGCAGATCGAGGAGACCACCTCGGACTACGACCGCGAGAAGCTGCAGGAGCGTCTTGCCAAGCTCGCTGGCGGCGTCGCGGTGATCCGCGTCGGCGGCGCGACCGAAGTCGAAGTGAAGGAGCGCAAGGATCGCGTTGATGACGCGATGTATGCGACCCGCGCTGCGGTCGAGGAAGGCATCGTCCCAGGCGGCGGCGTCGCCCTGCTCCGCGCTTCCGAGCAGCTCAAGAAGGTCAAGACCCAGAACGACGACCAGAAGACCGGCGTCGAGATCGTCCGTCGCGCCCTGTCGGCTCCGGCTCGTCAGATCGCCACGAACGCGGGTGAGGATGGCGCCGTCATCGTCGGCAAGATCCTCGAGAAGGAGCAGTATTCCTTCGGCTTCGACTCGCAGACCGGCGAATACGGCAACATGCTCTCCAAGGGCATTTTGGATCCGACCAAGGTCGTGCGTACGGCCATCCAGAACGCGGCATCGGTCGCGGGCCTGCTGATCACCACCGAAGCGATGATCGCCGAACTGCCGAAGAAGGCAGCTCCGGCCGGCGGCATGCCTCCGGGCGGCGGCATGGGCGGCATGGATTTCTGACGCCAGGCGTCAGAAATCGCCGCTGAATGGATTTTCGATCCATCACGAATGCAAAAGGGCGCGGTACAAACCGCGCCCTTCTTGTTTGGGGGACAGTTCAAAGGAGCCCCGAAAAGCAAAAACCCCGGCAGCAATGCCGGGGTTTTTGCTTGGGTTCGCAACTGTGCGTCACGCTCTCGCGCGCGCATCGCTGATGTCAAAATTTTACCGCCTCCGCCAGACGAACAGGCCGGACATCGCATAATTCCACACCACGCCCATCACCGCTCCGGCGGTGCCCGCCAGCCACCACACCGGCTGCTGGCCGTAGACCGAGAACGCGACGCCGACATTGGCAAGCAGGCCGACGCTGCACACGAGGTAGAACAGCGCAAGGCCGCGCAGAACGGCAAAGCCCCTCAGGCGCTGGTCGCGATAGGTGAGAAAATTGTTGAAGAGGAAATTGCTGGTCATCGCGCAGATCGCGGCGATGGTCTGCGCCTGTGCAAACGACGGCGCGAAAACATGAAGCACCAGATACAGCACCGCGAGGTGAATGGCGAAGCCGAACGCACCGACCACGGCGAACAGCAGAAAGCGCAGCGACACGAGGTCGTTGGTAAGCTTCGCCAGCAAGAGGCCGAAGAAGTCGATCGCGACCATCGAGTCGAGCTTGCTCTCGCCGGCATGGCGCGAGCGGAACACAAACGGCACCTCGACCACGCGGAGCGAGCCGCGCCCCGTCGCCAGCACATCGAGCAGGATTTTGAAACCCTGCACCGAGAGTTTTGGCGCGATCTCTTCGAACTTGTCGCGGCGAACCATGAAGAAGCCGCTCATCGGGTCGGCGACATCGATGCGCAACAGGCGCTGGGCCAGCGAAGTGGCGGCCGAGCTGATGCCCTGGCGGTGCTTGTTGAAGCTGGCGGAGCTGCCGCCCTCGACATAGCGGCTGCCCATGGCGAGATCCGCCTCGCCCGCTTTCAGCTTGGCAAGCATAACCGGCAACCGGGTTTCGTCGTGCTGCAGATCGCCATCAATGATGGCGACGTAAGGCGCACTCGACGCCAAAATACCCTCGATGCAGGCGCCGGACAGGCCACGGCGGCCGATGCGCCGCACCGCGCGGACGCGGTCGTCGCGCCGCCCGAGTTCCTTCACGAGCTGCCAGGTGCCATCCGGCGAATTGTCATCGACGAAAATGACCTCCCAGGCGATGCCGACCAGCGCCGCATCGAGCCGCTCGATCATCACCGGTACGTTGTCGCGCTCATTGAAGGTGGGCACAATGACAGAGAGTTCGGGCGCGGCGAGCCGACGGCCAGCAGCGGCCAGCCTGCCTGCCGGATGTTCCGAGTAGCTTCCGGCAAGCGGAGCAGCTTTGGCGAGTTCGGTCATGAAATTGCTATACCCGCCCCAAGGCCGGATTCCAAGGTTCCGCTGCCGGATGAAAGCGCGCAAAAGCGCCCCGAAACCACTTGGCACGGATCTTCTGCGGACTTAGCGTCTGGAAAAAGGGCCTGAAACGCCAACGACCACGAACGTCTTTAGCGCGTACATCCGGCGCAGAAAGCGTTCTGTGGTCGTCCCGGCAGCGGAGCTCAAGGTGCGTCTACGCCGCCGTTAGAAACAAAATGGGGTGACCTATCCGCTTTTGCAAGGGGGCCATGCCAAAAATCTGGCAACGGCAGGTCGGCAATAGAATCTGCCAATAATCGGCCGAGGACATTTTTTGGGAGCGAACTCAAATGGCGGCAAAACCGGCAACAAAAACAGCCAAGACAGCGCCGAGATCAGCGGCCAAATCGGCGTCCAAGTCCGCACCCAAGGCAGCGGGCAAATCGGCAACCAAATCGGCGCCGAAGAAACTCAAGGGGCAGCTCAGCGTCGAGCCTAAACCGGCCGCAAAGGCCGCGAAGCCTGCGCCGGCCGGCGCCGGGACGATCCGCATCGGCGTCGGCGGCTGGACCTTCGCCCCATGGCGCGGCGTGTTCTACCCCGACAAGCTCGCGCAGGCGAAGGAGCTCAACTACGCCTCCCGCCAACTGACCTCAATCGAGATCAACGGCACCTATTACGGCTCACAAAAGCCGGAGAGTTTTCGCAAATGGGCAAGCGAGGTACCGGAAAATTTCGTGTTCTCGGTCAAAGGCCCGCGCTTCGCCACCAACCGCCGGGTGCTCGGCGAGGCCGGAGACTCGATCAAGCATTTTTACAATTCCGGCGTGCTTGAACTCGGCCCCCATCTCGGCCCGGTGCTCTGGCAGTTCGCGCCAACGAAAAAGTTCGACGAAGCGGATTTCGGAAAGTTTTTGGAATTGCTGCCGCAAGAAATGGATGGGCTGCGCCTGCGCCATGTCGTCGAAGTGCGCCACGACAGCTTTTGCACGCCGGCCTTCATCGCGCTGCTGCGGCAGTTTGCGGTGCCCGTGGTCTATGCCGACCACCACAGCTATCCGCGCATTGCCGACATCACCGGCGATTTCATCTACGCCCGCCTGCAGACCGGCCGCGACGACATTTCGACCTGCTATCCGCCTGCGGCGCTCGACGCCTGGGCCGGACGGCTTGAAACCTGGGCCAGCGGCAAGGCGCCTGACGATCTGCCTTACGTTTCGGACACGCCGGCGAAAGCGATGCCGCGCGATGTGTTCGCTTACGTCATTCACGAAGGCAAGGTCCGCGCGCCAGCCGGCGCGATGGAATTGATCCGCCGCGTCTAGCTCATATGTTCGGCTGCAAGACCCGGCGCACATCTTCTCCCAATCGGAGCCATCCATGGCGAAAAAGAAAACCCTCTTCACCATCGGCTACGAGCAGACGCCGATCGCCGCCGTTCTCGACGAGCTCGAGCGCGCGGGCGTGAAGCTGCTTGTCGACGTTCGTGCCGTCGCCGCATCGCGGCGGCCGGGCTTTTCCAAGACGCAGCTTGCGGCGGGCCTCAATGAGCGCAACATTTCCTACATCCATCTGCGCGATCTCGGCACGCCGAAGGAAGGCCGCCTTGCCGCGCGCAGCGGCCACGATGATGAGCTGGAGCGCATCTACTTGGCGCACCTTGCCACGCCGCAGGCAAGGGAAAGCATGGACGAACTCGCCACGCTCGTTCGCAACGCAGGGCCCGTGTGCATCCTTTGCTATGAGCGCGACCACAAGCATTGCCATCGCCGCTTCATCGCGGAAGTCATCGAGGCGCGAGAGAAAACCACGACGAAAAACCTCATCGCAGCCCAGATCTGAACTCGTGCACGACCCCTTTTGGATCGGAAATTTTCTTACTTTCTTCTACCTCGAAGAAAGAATCTAAAAAATTTAATTCAAACGTTCCTCCCTCGTTCTCGCATCGCCGCTGGACTCCCGCGCGGTTCTCCCGCTTAAATCCGGTCGGGGGAATGACACGCATTCGAGCGGAGGTCGCCTGTGCGTCGCTTGGGCTGGGGCACGGCGGCGGCACTGCTGCCCGTCGTCGGGAGTGCTTGCGCGTTGTGGGGAGCCGGCGCTGCGTCTGCGGCGGATGCTGGCGCGCCCGCTGCATATGTGAGCGACGCGCCGTCATTTTCCCTGCTGGCAGGCGGCGACAAGCCGGAGCGCTATCTGTTCTATGCAGGCTTCGACCTTTGGTACAACAGCGGCACGCTCTATGGCGGATTCGTCTGGGCGCATCAGGGGCTGTACAACAACGGCCCCGTATTGAAGCTGCTCTATGCCGGCGGTTTCTATCGCTACGTTTCCAGCGACCAGCAGGTGATCGGCGCGCACGATCTCGTATCGCTGCTACCGGGCTGGCGCTTCACCAGACCGGGCTTCGAGGTCACCGCCTTCATCGGCGCGGATGTGCAGGTGCACAAGACCGTGCCCCACGACTATCGCAATCCGCTCATTGGCACCCATGCCGGATGGCGCATCGCCGCCGACCTGTGGTGGGAGCCTGCTCGAAACTGGATGGTGACGTCGTCGGCGACGTTCGCCTCGATCGGCTCCAGCTACGGTGCGCGGATCGCGGGCGGCTGGCGACTGAACGATCGCTTCTGGATCGGCCCCGAATTTGAAATCTCCGGCGACCGCGTCTATCGCCAGATGCGCGCCGGCGCGCACCTCACCGGCATGAAAACCCGCTGGTTCGAATGGAGTCTTGGCGCGGGGCTCGCACGCGACAACAGCAGCCGCTCCAGCGCCTATGCCCGCGCCTCGATACTGGTGCGCCACTAGGCGGGCGCACTCAGCCCCGCGCGTCGCAGGCCCAGGCGCGGATCACGCATTCCTTGCCGCCGTATTTGTAGCACTCGAGCAATGCTTTGTTCTGCGCGCCCGAGATTTTCGGCGCAACGGAATAGCCGTGCGCGCCGCAGGGGTCCGTCATGTCAATCGCGAGTGCCGCGCAGGCGCGCTTCATCGGCACGACCGTGCACTGCCCCTTGCACTTGTTGCGCGCGGCGGTGATCGCCGCGCCTTCCGAGGCATAATCGAATGCCTGCCCGTAAGACCCGCATTTGCCGATTGCCAGCGCGCCGGCCGAAAATGCCGGCGACGCCGCGAGCAGCCCCGCGAAAACCGCGATGGTTGCGCAAAAAAGACGCGCGCGTTCACGCACCGCCAAATTGATGGACACGTTCTTCCCCATCCCAGTACCCGTTCGGCGACCCTAACAGACGGGCGTTTCAACTTGGTGAACAAAAGATGAGTCCGGGGCGCCTGAGGGTCAGGCGCCCACCGTCGCAGAAGCTTTTGCCAGTGCTTCCGGCGTGTCGATGTCGAGAAAAGCTCCCGGCCCGTCTACGGCAACTTCGGTTACCGCCTCGCCAAAGCTCTCGATCAGATGACGCGCGCCGATATCGCCTTCGATCTTCATCAGATCGGCGAAGAAGCGGCGCGCCCACAGCACCGGATTGCCCCTGCGGCCGCCGCTCACCGGCACAGCGATCAGCGCGCCGCGCTCCGGCGCGAACGCATCGATCAGGCGGTCGACCAGCGCGCTCCGGATCAACGGCATATCGCCGAGGCAGACGACCGCGCCATTGATATCTTCCGGCACCGCTGAAATGCCCGCCTTCACCGAGCTCGACAGCCCATCGGCGAAATCCGGATTATGCACGAAGCGCACATCGAGCCCGGCCAGCGCCTTTTCCACCAGCTCGCGCTGATGGCCGGTGACGACGATCACCGGCGAAGCCTTCGACGCCAACACCTGCTCGGCGACGGAGCGCACCAGCGCCTTGCCATTCAGCTCCGCGAGCAGCTTGTTCGGGCCGCCCATCCGGGTCGAGCGCCCGGCGGCGAGAACGAGCGCAGCGACCTTGTGGCTGACGTCCGTTGCGGCCGGGGCGCGCGGCTGCGGCCGCGTCACGATCTCCATCAGCAGCCCGCCGACGCCCATGGCCGTGATGTCGGCGCGGCTGACCTCGAGCCCGGCAAGAAGCCGCGTCAGCACCCAGTCAAAACCGTTTTCCTTCGGCGATCGCGCACAGCCCGGCGCGCCCAGCACCGGCACGCCATCGACCTCGCCGACCAGCAAAAGATTGCCGGGATCGACCGGCATGCCGAAATGATTGATCTTGCCGCCGACATCTTCGAGCGCGGCAGGAATGACGTCGCGCCGGTCCGAGATCGCGGACGCGCCGAACACCAGCACCATCTCCGCGCCGCGATCGAGCATGGCGCGGATTTCGGCGGCGAGCAGCTTTTCGTCGTGCGGCACGATCTTTTCGGCGACGATCTCGGCGCCGGCGGGCTTCAGGCGCTCGGCGGTGACGCGCACGGTCTTTTCGATCACCTTCGCCGCCAACCCCGGCAACACAGTGGAGATCACCCCCACGCGCTTCACGGTGTAAGGCGCGACCCGCAAAATATCGTGGCTGGCTGCGGCGACCGCGGCGTCACATAGCTCGGACGCGACTCCGAACGGAATCAGCTTCACCGTGCCGATCATCTCGCCCGCGACCACCGCCTTGAACGGCGGCAGCGTGGCGAAGGTAATCGCCTCGTCGACGCGGTTGATGCGGTCCACCGCGTCGCGATCAACCATCAGCACGCCCGGATGTTTGGCAAAGAGATTGGCGCGGCCGGTGAAGGCCCGCTCGACCTCGACGCCCGGACCCGCGACCGCTGCCGCGACGCGCCCGGCGGCAACGTCTTCCGAAACCTCCCCCGCCTCGAGACGGACGACGACAACTTCGGCGACGCCCGCGCGCTCCATCGCCTCCACCTCAGCGGCGCCGACAAGCGTGCCTTTCTTCAGGACGAGGTCGCCCTGCCGGATGGTGTGAACAATCACGCCGCCGATGGCTTCCCGCGGCGTGGCTGGTCCGAACTTCATGCTGCAACCTTCTCTGGCAAACGCAACGCAGCGGTGATCTGCGCCATGATCGCGACCGCGATCTCGGCCGGCGACACCGCGCCGATATCAAGGCCGATCGGGGCATGGATGCGCCCAATCGCGGCATCGCTGACGCCCTTGGCCTGGAAACGCTCGACGCGCTTGGCATGCGTCTTCCGCGAGCCGAGCGCACCGATGTAAAAGCACTCGCGCTCCAGCGCATGGAGCAGCGCCGGATCGTCGATCTTCGGATCGTGCGTGAGCGCGACAAACGCGGTGTAGCGGTCGACATGCTGATCATCGAGCACGTTCTCCGGCCAATCGGCGATCAGCGGAATATCCGGAAAGCGTTCCTCGCTGGCAAAAGCCGTGCGCGGATCGATCACCGTCACGTCGTAGTCGAGCGATTTGGCCAGCGGCGCGAGCGCCTGGCTGATGTGAACCGCGCCGATCATAATCAGCCGTGCGGCAGGGGCGTGGACATGGATGAAGAGCTTTTTGCCTTCATGCTCGATGGTCGTGCTCTTGCCGAGACGGAGCTGCTTCTCCAGCGTCTCGCGGAGCGGATCGTTCGCGGCCTCTTTCGCCAGAACCAGGCGCTGATCACCACTGGATATATCGGTAATCACAAAAATGGGCCGCCTGGCCGCCCGCTCGGCATTGATGATCGAAAGATTTTCAGGGGTCATGACACTGCGCCCTTGCCGCCAAGCTTTTCCACGAACACGCGAATGGTGCCGCCGCAGGACAAACCGACCTGCCACGCGGTCTCGTCGGCGACGCCGAACTCGAGCAGTTTTGGCGCGCCCGAGGAAATGACGTCGAGCGCCTCGGTCACGACCGCGCCTTCGACGCAGCCGCCGGACACCGAGCCCAGAAACGCGCCTTCGTCATTGATCACGAGGCTCGAGCCGGCTGGGCGCGGCGCCGAGCCCCAGGTCTCGACAACGGTCGCCAGCGCAACGCCATGCCCGGCCTTGTGCCAGTCCTCCGCAGCTCTCAAGATGTCCTGATCATTGCTCAACATGGCAAACCTCACTTTCCCTCTGTGAACTGCGGGCCTTGCGAAATCCGGGCGGTCATGCCGCCGGGCGGGGGCTCTCGCGGCGGCCTGGCAACGGCGGCGCCGACAACGCCGTGATCAGCGCCTGAACAGACTTTAAGTTGTGCACTGTGCGGAATTCGTCAACATGCGGCAGCATCATTTTGATGCCCTGCGCCTTGGGCTCGAAGCCGGAATAGCGCAGCAACGGGTTGAGCCAGATCAGCCGCCGGCAGGATCGGTGCAGGCGATCCATCTCGAATTCGAGGCGGCTGTCGGCCTCGCGCTCCAGCCCGTCGGAGATCAGCAGCACGATGGCGCCCTGCCCGAGCACCCGCCGCGCCCACAGCTTGTTGAAGGTCTCGAGCGAGGTCGCGATCCGCGTACCGCCCGACCAGTCCTCCACCGTCGCAGAGCACGCCGCCAGCGCCTCGTCGGGATCGCGCATGCGCAGCGCCCGCGTCACGTTGGTCAGCCGGGTGCCGAACAGAAATACCGAGACGCGCTTGCGCGCATCGGTGATGGCGTGGAGGAAGTGCAAAAATATCCGGGTGTACTCGCTCATCGAGCCCGAGATATCGAGCAGCGCCACGATCGGCGCCGGCTTCTCGATCCGCCCGAGACGGCTGAAATTGACGATCTCGCCGCCGGTGCGCAGCGAGCCGCGGAGCGTGCGGCGCAGGTCGATGCGGTGGCCGCGCGGGTCCGACGTCAGGCGGCGTGTCGCGAACTCCGCCTGCGGCAGCCTCATCTGCGCGACCGCGGCCGTCACCTCCGCGATCTCCGCGGCGCTCATCTGCGCAAAGTCCTTGGTCTGAAGCACCTCGCGGTCGGAAACCGAGAGCTGGATTTCCTGCTCGACCACTTCCGGCGCCTCGCGCACCTCCGACTCGGCGAAGGCCTCCTGCACGCGCCGCGCGGCGGGCGGCGGCGGCTTTTTGGCCTCGTCCGGCAGCGGAATCGATTCGAGGAGGTGCTTCCACTCCTCCGCGACGCGGAAGAACAGGTCAAAAGCCTGCGCGAAGATCAGCGCATGATCGCGGCGCTTGACGAAAATCGCTTCCAGCGTGGTGAAGACGTCCTCGCGGCGGCCGATGTCGATCATCCGCAAGGCGGCCAGCGCATCCAGCACCGCGCCGGGGCCGACCGGCAGGCCGGCGGCGCGCAACGCTCGGGCGAAACCGACGATGTTGTCGGCGATCAGACCGGACATCTGAACCTTTTCGCCCTGGGTCACGGCAGACCTCACAGCACAGGATCGACGGCTTCTTTCACCATCTTGTTGAGCAGGTCGCCCTGCACCCGCGCAATGTCGTCCTGATACTTCAGCAGGGCACCGAGCGTGTCGCCGACCACCTGCGGGGTCAGCGCGCGTGCATCGAGCGCAGTCAGCGCGGTTGCCCAGTCGATCGTCTCGGCGACACCGGGCGACTTGTAAAAATCCTGCTCGCGCAGTGCCTGCACGAAAGCCACGACCTGCCCCGACAATTGCTCGGGAATGTCGGGGACGCGTGAGCGCACAATCGCGAGCTCGCGCTCGGCGGCCGGATAACCCACCCAATGATAGAGGCAGCGACGCTTGAGCGCGTCGTGGATTTCACGGGTCCGGTTAGAGGTGATGATCACGATCGGCGGATGGGGCGCGCGCACCGTGCCAAGCTCGGGAATCGTGACCTGAAAATCGCTCAGGATTTCGAGCAGATACGCCTCGAAGGCTTCGTCGGCGCGGTCGAGTTCGTCGATCAGCAGCACCGGCGGGCCGGCCGTATCCGGCTCGAGCGCCTGCAGCAGCGGCCGCTTGATGAGATACTGCTCGGCGAAAATATCATGCGAAAGCTGGTCGCGGCCGATCTCGCCGCTCGCCTCCGCAACGCGGATCGCGATCATCTGCGCCGCGCTGTTCCACTCGTAGACGGCGGACGCGACATCGAGGCCATCATAGCACTGCAGGCGGATCAGCTTGCGGCCCAGCGCCTTCGACAGCACCTTCGCGATCTCGGTCTTGCCGACACCGGCCTCGCCCTCGAGGAACAGCGGCCGGCCCATGCGCAACGAAAGAAAGACCACCGTGGCCAGCGAGCGCTCGGCCAGGTAGCCCTGCTTCGTGAGCATCTCGAGCGTCTCATCGACGGTCTGCGGCAGCGCCGATGGCTTGGTCATGCTGATTTCCGCCTATGCAGTTCAGGCCCGTTCGCTCGCCGCGGCAACTGCGCGGCGGGCCAGCACGCCAATGAGATGGGCGCGATACTCGGCGCTGCCGTGGATATCGCTGTTGAGATTGTCCGCCGAGACCGACAGACCTTCAAGGGATTTTGGCGAGAAGCGCTTCTGCAGTGCCTCCTCGAACTCGGGCAGCCGGAACACGCCGTCGCTGCCCGCGCCGGTGACGGCGACGCGCACCTCGGACGGGCGGCGGGCGACGAAGACGCCGACCAGCGCATAACGCGACGCCTGATTGCGGAACTTCTGGTACGCCGCCTTCTTCGGCAGCGGGAAGCTGATGCGGGTGATCACCTCGTCCGGCTCAAGCGCGGTCGAAAACAGGCCCTGGAAATACTCCTCGGCCTTCAGCTTGCGCTTGTTGGTGACGATGGTGGCATCGAGCGCCATCACCGCCGCCGGATAGTCCGCAGTCGGATCGTTGTTGGCGAGCGAGCCGCCGATCGTGCCCTTGTGACGCACGGCCGGGTCGCCGATCATGCCGGCGAGTTCGGCGAGCGCGGGAATGGCTTCCGCGACCGTCGCGGAGGCGGCGACATCGGCATGCTTGGTCATCGCGCCGATCACCAGCGAGCGGCCCTTCAGCTCGATGCCTTCGAGATCGGCGACAGCGCCGAGATCGACCAGATGCGGCGGCGCGGCGAGGCGCTGCTTCATGACCGGGATCAGCGTCTGCCCGCCGGCGATCAGCTTGGCGTCCTCATTGCGGGCGAGCAGCCCGGCCGCCTGTCGAACCGTTTCCGGACGATGATATTTGAACTCGTACATCTGCAGGTCCCCGCGCGCCTTCACGCGCTTCGCTCATGATCTTCAGGCGAGATCCGAATTGGCCATCGCCTTGGCGCCGGCCGCAATCGATTCGACGATGTTGTGATAACCGGTGCAGCGGCACAAATTGCCTTCCAGCTCCTCGCGGATCACCTCGTCGCTCAGGTCGTGCCCCTTGCGGTGGACGAGATCCACGGCCGTCATGATCATGCCGGGGGTGCAGAAACCGCACTGCAGGCCATGGTGATCGCGGAAAGCCTCCTGCATCGGATGCAGCGGCCCGCCGTCGGCGGCCAGCCCCTCGATCGTGGTGACGCTGTGCCCGTCCGCCATCACGGCCAGCGTGGTGCAGGACTTGATTGCCTTGCCGTCGAGATGGACGACGCAGGCCCCGCATTGCGAGGTGTCGCAGCCGACATGGGTGCCGGTCAGGCGAAGATGCTCGCGCAGGAACTGCACCAGCAGCGTGCGCGGATCGACATTGGCGGTTACGGGATTGCCGTTTACGATAAGCGAGATTTTGGCCATTGGCCCCCTCGGGGCTATCGCCGGAAGCTTGCGCCGCCGGACCTTTTTTAAAACTGTTCCAGACGCATATTAAGTGGCAATCCGGCGTTGAGCAACATATGGCGCGAGTGCAAATTCGCCCATCTGCAGGCGAAAAGTCGCGCGAATTGAGGCAGAACGCCGGGCACCGTTGGGGTCAGGGAACCTGCTGCGGGAAGGCCCGCAGCAACGCCCCAAAGCGCGACCCGCCGCGCCAGCCGTCAGGTCTGACTGACGACCGCGGCCGCGAACTTGTTGAAAAACTCGTCCGCGAGCTTCTTTGACGTGCCGGCAATCAGGCGCTGGCCGAGCTGCGCGAGCTTGCCGCCGATCTGGGCCTCGACATTATAGACGAGCAGCGTGCCGCCGTCCTTGTCCTGCAGTTCGACGCTCGCGCCGCCCTTGGCGAACCCGGCTACGCCGCCTTCGCCCTCGCCTGAGATCTTGTAGCCGTTCGGCGGGTCGAGATCAGTCAGCGAAACGCGGCCCTTGAAGCGGGCGGACACCGGCCCGACCTTCATCTTCGCCGTGGCGCGGAATGAGTTCTCGTCGGTCTTTTCCAGCTCCTCGCAGCCTGGAATGCAGGCCTTGAGAACCTCGGGATCGTTCAGCTTTTCCCAGACCACTTCGCGAGGTGCCGCAAGCTGGACCTCACCGCTCATTGTCATCGCCATGGCGTCTACTCCTCATCTTTGGCTTTGCAGCCAACAATCGCTCCCTAGAGCTGGATGCGAACGACTACGCTTGTTCAGCAATAAATAACGGCCGGTCTCAAAAACCGGCCGAAAAGTCGTCCGCACTCTACCTCCACCTAAACCAGCGGCGGCATAATGGAAAGAGACCACGCGCAGGGTGCACATGGTTCTATCGCGCGACCGGCCGCCGCGCCGATGTGCAGCGCAGCACAGCCCGGCCGCAGATGAAACACGGGACGAAACCCGGGAGGGATTGGCACTGCCGACACAAATTGTTTAGGGTGCGGCCACCCATGAGCACCGCACTCTCCCCGATTTTAGCGCCGATGTTTTCGAGCGCCGCCATGCGCGCCGTCTGCGACGACGGCGCCACCCTTCAGCACATGCTCTACTTCGAGGCGGCCCTTGCCCGCGCCGAAGCCGCCGTCGGGGTGATTCCGGCCTCCGCCGTGGCCCCGATCGAGGCCGCGTGCTGGGCGGATGCCTTTGACCGCACCGAGCTTGCCAATGCCGCGAGCCGGTCGGGCAATCTGGCGATTCCGCTGGTCAAGGCGCTGACCGCAGCGGTTGCGCGGGCGGACACTGAGGCCGCGCGTTATGTCCATTGGGGCGCAACGAGCCAGGACGTGATCGACACTGCGCTGATGCTGACGCTGCGCGCCGCCATCGACGCCCTCGCCGCCGACCTCGACCGCGCCATTGCCGGCTTTGCCCGGCAGGCCCGCAACTACCGCCACACGCCAGCCGTCGCCCGGACCTGGCTGCAGCACGCTCTGCCGATGCCGTTCGGCCTCAAGCTGGCGGAATACGCCGCCGCCCTCAACCGCTCGCGCGGGCGGCTGAAGCGGCTTCGCAACGAGACGCTCGCCTTGCAGTTCGGCGGCGCGGCCGGAACTCTCGCCGCCCTCGGCGACAAGGGACTTGCGGTCGCAGAGCAGCTGTCGCGCGAACTGGAGCTGGCGCTGCCCGACGCTCCCTGGCACACCCACCGCGACCGGGTGGCCGAGGTCGCGGGCGTGCTGGCGATCATCACCGGCAGCTGCGGAAAGATCGCGCGCGACATTTCGCTGTTGATGCAGACCGACGTCGCCGAGGCGTTCGAGCCGTCGGGCGAAGGCCGCGGCGGCTCCTCGACGATGCCGCACAAGCGCAATCCCGTCGCCTCCGCCGCCGCGCTCGGGGCAGCCACCATGGCGCCGAACCTTGCCGCCACCATCTTTGCAGCGCAGGTCCAGGATCACGAGCGCAGCGCCGGTCCCTGGCATGCCGAATGGCCGACCCTGCCGACGCTTCTGCTCGTGACGTCCGGCGCGGTCGCCGCCGCCGTCGACATCGCCGAGGGGCTGGAGATCGACGCCGCGCGCATGCGCCACAATCTCGACGCAACGCACGGGCTGATCATGGCCGAGGCCGTGACCATGGCGCTGGCCGAAAAGATCGGCAAGGCGCAGGCGCATCACCTCGTGGAGGCCGCGAGCAAGCGCGCCGTCAAGGACAAGCGCGCGCTCCAGGATGTGCTGTGCGACGACCCCGCCGTCGTCGCCCACCTGACGCCCGTCGCCATCGCCGGCCTGTTCGAGCCGATGGCCTATCAGGGCGCAGCCCAGGACTTTATCGACCGCCTGCTCGGCGGCCTCGACAACAACTAACGACGCTTTTCAAGCAAGGAGACCACAATGCCTATGATTGACGCCGGCGACGGCTGCCAACTCAACGTTTCGGTTGACGGCCGCGCTGACGGCCCCACCGTGATGTTCTCGAACTCGCTCGGCTGCACGCTCGAGATGTGGGAGCCGCAGATGGCGGCGTTGACCCCGTACTTCCGCGTCATCCGCTACGATCGTCGCGGGCACGGCAAGTCGAGCATCGATCCGCGGCCCTACTCGATCGAGCGTTATGGCCGCGACGTGCTGGCTATCCTCGATCATCTCAAGATCGAAAAGACCAACTGGTGCGGCCTCTCCATGGGCGGCATGGTCGGCCAGTGGCTGGGCGCCAACGCGCCGGAGCGGTTTGAAAAGATCATTCTCGCCAACACCACCTGCTACTATCCCGACGCCACCATGTGGAACACGCGCGTCAAGACCGTGCGCGAGGGCGGCCTCGCGGCGATCGCCGACACCGCGATCGGCGGCTGGCTGACGGAAGATTTCCGCACATCCAATCCGGCCGAGACCGCCCGCATGAAGGCGATGCTGCTCGCAACGCCGGTCGAGGGCTACATCGCAAGCTGCGAAGCGATCTCGACTCTCGACCAGCGCGCGCTCCTGCCGAAGATCAAGGCGCCGACGCTGGTGATCGCCGGCCGTCAGGACAAGTCGACCCCTGTGGAAGCGGGCGAGATGATCCGCAGCCTGATCCCCGGCGCGAGCATGACGCTGCTGGATGCTGCGCACATCTCCAACGTCGAGCAGGCGGACGCCTTCACCGAGGCGGTGATCGGCTTCATCAACCAGAAGTAAGCCTCGCCTCAACAACGAACACTTGCCGCCGGACCGCACCATGGCCCGGCGGCTCATCACAAAGACGAATGCCCGGCGCGACCGGGCATGACGGCGCGAAGGGGAAACTCGCCATGGACGATGAACAACGCCGCAATGACGGCACCGCGAAGCGGCGCAAGGTGCTCGGCAATGCCTGGGTCGACAAATCCGCAGCCGGCAAGAACGCCTTCAACGCCGACTTTCTCGATCTGATCAGCCGCTATGCGTGGGGCGAGATCTGGACCCGCCCGCATTTCGACGAGCGCACGCGCCGCGTCTTGGTGATCGGCACGATGCTGGCGCTCGGCCAGTGGGATGAATTCCGCATGCATGTCCGCGCGGCGCTGGCCGAAGGCGGCTTCACGCCGGACGACATCAAAGAGATTATTTTGCAGCAGGCGATCTATTGCGGCGTGCCGGCAGCCAATCACGCCATCAAGGAAGCATCTGCCGTGCTTCAGGAATTGGGGCAGCTCCCGTCATAGCGGGAGCCGGCGCAAAGCGCGCTGGGGTGAGACTGTCGCTGCCGCGCGGCTGCAACCAGGGCTCCGCCAGCGCGAGAATGGCGGACGCGGCCAGCAGCAGCGTCTCGGTCGCGTGCAGGTGCAGCGCGGCCGCCTCGCCCGCCTCTGCCGCGATGCACATCGCCAGCAGGCTCATGATCGAGCCGATCACGAGCGCGACGAGAAAGGCCTCGTTGCCCTCCCCCTTCAAGCGGCTCGAGGGTCGCGCAACCTGCAGCACGAAAACCACCAAGAAGGCGACAGTCGTCATCCGCAGCACCACGAGCAGCCACGCCGCGCGGATCGTGCCGAGCGAACTCAACTGCAGATAGTCGCTGAAAAAGATCCCGAAAGCGATGTTAGGCCGATCGTAGAGGCCGTGGATCGGGGCGATGGCGATCTTGTAGCTCGCCAATGTCCACGCCGGGATGAAATAGAGCGCCGTCAGCGCTGCATTGTAGGTACTGATACGCCACGTGCCGATCATCTTCGGCTCCTGCCGAAATCCATGGATCAAAAACGGGGTCCTGCGTCCGCCTCGGGCAAAACCTTTGCGCGAAGCGGCGCGCAGGATCGATGCAATGCCGAAAATACCGTTGCCGGAGCGCTCAAAATGCCCGGTGCGTCTGGCCGTAATCGCGACCATTTAGCTAAAACGCGAGCTAATGCCTTTCGGTCGAAGGCGACAATTTAAACTCTCTGTTAACCCTAACCGCCCGCTCGCCGCCCTGTGGAAAAAGCGCGACTTGCCGCTAGAGACGGGAAATGACCGCAAAACGCGCGAAAGGATCGACTTTCCACCAGAGCGTAGCGTGCCACGATGCGCTTTATCGCGTCCGCGCTTGCCGATCGTGCAAGTCCCCGTTGCCGCTGCAAAAACCCGCTGTTAAGAATTGGGTAACAACTGCGGGGGGCGATGGCGTACCTGGCGCAACAACTGATCAACGGCATCGTACTGGGCTCGATCTACGGGCTGATCGCCATCGGCTACACGATGGTTTACGGCATTGTCGGCATGATCAATTTCGCACATGGCGACATCTTCATGATCGGCGGCCTGACCTCGCTGATCGTCTTTCTCATCCTCGTTTCGTTCGGCCTCAGCTCCATTCCCTTCATCCTGCTCGTGGTGCTGCTGGTAGCGATGTTCACCACGGCGATCTACGGCTGGGCGGTGGAGCGCATCGCCTATCGCCCGCTGCGCCAATCATTCCGGCTCGCACCGATGCTGTCCGCCATCGGCATGTCGTTCGTGCTCGCGAACTTCGCGCAGGTGGCGCAGGGCGCGCGCGTGAAGCCGGTGCCGCCGATCATCCCCGGCGGCTACACGCTCTATGAGCATGAGGGCTTCGTTGTTCAGCTTTCGAATGTGCAGATCGTCGTCGTCCTGACCACGGTGGCCCTGCTGGCGATCTTCACCTGGCTCGTGTCGCGCACCCGGCTCGGCCGCGACATGCGCGCCTGCGAACAGGACCAGACCATGGCCGCGCTGCTCGGCGTCGATGTCGACCGCACCATTTCGATGACCTTCGTGACGGGCGCAGCTCTCGCCGCCGTCGCCGGGCTGATGTACCTGCTCTATTACGGAGTCGTCGATTTCGCGATGGGCTTCGTGGCCGGCATCAAGGCGTTCACCGCCGCAGTGCTCGGCGGCATCGGCTCCTTGCCCGGCGCGATGCTTGGCGGGCTGGCCATCGGGCTGATCGAAACCCTGTGGTCCGCTTATTTTTCCGCTGAATACAAGGACGTTGCCGCCTTCTCGATCCTGATCTTCGTTCTGATCTTCCTTCCGACCGGCCTTCTCGGCCGGCCCGAGGTCGAGAAAGTCTGACAGAGGGCAACGCCGTGACGCTAGCCGGTCAGATTGTCCCCGCACCGCCATCGCGCCCGGCAGCATTGGACCCGATTGCAGCCCTGAAACGCGCGCTGATCAGCGCCGGCGTGGCGCTGGCGCTGTTCGCACTGATGATCGGCATCCGCACCGAAGCGGGACCGACCGGCCAGCTTATCTATTGGACGCGCTTTCGCGAACTGTTCACGATGGTCGGACTCGTCTTTGCCGGCACGCTCATCCTCGGCCTCATACGCCAGTGGTGGGAGGCGCGCGGCGCCGCGCAACTGCAGCCTCTCCGCATCACGCAGGCGCTCGCCGTTGCCGCGCGCTTTATCGGCCCCGCGCTTCTGGTGTTCGCCTTTTTGGTGCCGGTGATCTTTTACGAGCAGCGCTACCTGCTCGACCTCGGCATCCTCGTGCTCACCTATGTGATGCTGGGCTGGGGCCTCAATATCGTTGTCGGCCTCGCGGGCCTGCTCGATCTCGGCTATGTCGCCTTCTATGCCGTCGGCGCCTATTCCTATGCGCTGCTGGCGACGAATTTCGGCCTCACCTTCTGGGAGTGCCTGCCGCTCGCCGGCATCCTCGCGGCCTTCTGGGGCATCCTGCTCGGCTTTCCGGTGCTGCGGCTGCGCGGTGACTATCTTGCGATCGTCACCCTCGCATTCGGCGAAATCATCCGCCTCGTCCTGCTCAACTGGCAGTCGCTCACCGGCGGCCCGAACGGCATCGGCGGCATTCCCCGCCCGACGTTTTTCGGCATTCCGCTGATCCCCGGCGAGAACGGGCTGGCGGCGAAGCTCGGAATTCCGTTCTCGCCGACGCACCGCGTCGTACTTCTGTTCTATCTCATTTTGGTGATGGCGCTGCTCACCAACTGGGCGACGATCCGCCTGCGCCGCCTGCCGATCGGCCGCGCCTGGGAGGCGCTGCGCGAGGACGAAATCGCCTGCCGCGCGCTCGGCATCAACACGATCTCGACCAAGCTCACCGCCTTCGCCATCGGCGCGCTGTTCGGCGGCTTCGCCGGCGCCTTCTTCGCCACGCGCCAAGGCTTCATCAGCCCGGAATCCTTCACCTTTCACGAGTCCGCGCTGGTGCTCGCCATCGTCGTCCTCGGCGGCATGGGATCGCAGCTCGGCGTCGCCGTCGCCGCGCTGGCGATGATCGGCGGCTTCGAGCTGTTTCGCGGCTTCGATCAGTATCGCATGCTGGTCTTCGGCTTTGCGATCGTCTTCATCATGGTGTGGCGGCCGCGCGGCCTCGTCGGCCATCGCGACCCCACCGTCTTTCTCGGCGCGCGGACGAAAATCTCGGCCGAACTTGTCCAAGAAGGCCGCGGATGAACGGGCCGCTCGTCATCCTGAACGTCGACAACCTCTCGATGCGCTTCGGCGGCATCCATGCCGTGAGCGACCTTTCCTTCACCGCAGAGCGCGGCAAGATCACAGCGCTGATCGGCCCGAACGGCGCCGGCAAGACCACCGTGTTCAACTGCATCACCGGCTTCTACAAGCCGAGCGGCGGCACCATTCGCCTCACCCATGCCGACGGCAGGGAAATCGCTCTGCATCGCCTCAATGACTTCCGCATCGCCAAGCAGGCGCATGTGGCGCGTACCTTCCAGAACATCCGTCTTTTCCCCGGCATGACCGTGCTCGAAAACCTGATGGTGGCGCAGCACAATCCGCTGATGCGCGCCTCGGGCTTCACCTTCCTCGGCCTGTTTGGCGCGCCGGGCTATCGCGCCGCCGAGCGCCGCGCCGTCGAGCTGGCACGTGAATGGCTGAAGCGCATTGGCCTTGTCGAGCGCGCCGACGATGCCGCCGGCAACCTGCCTTACGGCGATCAGCGGCGGCTCGAAATCGCGCGCGCGATGTGCACCAATCCGGCGCTGCTCTGCCTCGACGAGCCTGCCGCCGGCCTCAACGCCCGCGAGAGCGGCGCGCTCAGCGAACTCCTGCTGTCGATCCGCGAGGCCCATGGCACCTCGATTCTGCTGATCGAGCACGACATGACCGTGGTCATGGAAATCTCCGACCACATCTGCGTTCTCGACCATGGCGTGAAGATCGCCGATGGCCCGCCCGCCGCCGTGCGCGACGATCCCAAGGTGATCGCCGCCTATCTCGGCAGCGACGAGGACACGGCGATCGCGGTGATGGAGAAGGATCAATGAGCGCCGCTGCGCCGCTGCTCGCGATCGAGGGGCTGCGCGCCGGCTATGGCCGGATCGAGGCGCTCAAGGGCGTCGATCTCGTCGTGCATCCCGGCGAGATCGTGTCGCTGATCGGTGCCAATGGCGCTGGCAAATCGACGCTGATGATGAGCGTGTTCGGCAAGCCGCGCGCTCATGCCGGCCGCATCCTGTTCGATGGCCGGGACATCACCCAGCTGCCCTCGCATGAGGTCGCGCGGCTGCGCATCGCCCAGTCGCCCGAGGGCCGGCGGATCTTTCCGCGCATGACGGTCGCGGAAAACCTTCGCATGGGGGCGGACGCCACCGACACGCCGGAGAGCGAGCGCGCGGCCGGGCTCGAACGCGTGTTTGCGCTGTTTCCGCGCCTTGCGGAGCGGCTGACGCAGCGCGGCGGCACCCTCTCGGGCGGCGAGCAGCAGATGCTCGCCATCGGCCGGGCGCTGATGAGCCGCCCGCGCCTGTTGATGCTCGACGAGCCCTCGCTCGGCCTTGCGCCCCTGATCGCGCGCCAGATCTTCGACGCCATCCGCCAGCTCAACCGAGAGGACGGCCTCACCGTCCTGATCGTCGAGCAGAACGCCAACCACGCCTTGCGGCTGGCGCACCGGGCCTATGTTCTCGTCAACGGCCTGATCACGATGAGCGGTCCCGGCCTCGAACTACTCGCCCGGCCCGACATCCGCTCCGCCTATCTCGAAGGCGGCCGGCGCACATGAGCCGCGCCGCGCCCATAGGAAGACCCGCCGGACGGCTGCGTCAACGTGCGCAGGATTGCCGGCCTGGCGGCCTGCATTTTGCCGATGACATCATCAAAAATCCGTCTGAGAATATCTTGCTTCAACCGGGTCGGCCCGGCGCCGACATGCCAATACGAGGGATCAGGGAATGACTTCTTTGAAATTCATCGGCCTGGCCATCGGCGCAACGCTGCTTCTCGCGCCAATCGCATCGCCCACCCCGGCCTCCGCACAAAACATCACCATCGCCGTCGCGGGCCCGATGACCGGCGGCGAATCCGCCTTCGGCCGGCAGATGAAGAACGGCGCGGAACAGGGGGTCGCCGACGTCAATGCCGCGGGCGGGCTGCTCGGCAAGAAGCTCACGCTGAATGTCGAAGACGACGCGTGCGACCCGAAGCAGGCACGTTCCGTTGCGGAGAAAATCGCCGGGGCAGGCATTCCCTTCGTCGCCGGCCATTTCTGCTCGTCGTCGTCGATCCCGGCATCCGAGGCCTATGCCGAAGGCAATGTGCTGCAGATCACCCCCGGCTCGACCAACCCGCTTTTCACCGAGCGCAAACTCACGAACGTCTTCCGCGTCTGCGGCCGTGACGATCAGCAGGGCCTCGTTGCCGCGCAGTACATCCGCAAAGCCTTTGCCGGAAAGAATGTCGCAATCCTTCACGACAAGACCACCTACGGCAAGGGCCTCGCCGACGAGACCCGCAAGGCGCTCAACGCCGCCGGCTTTCAGGAAAAGATGTACGAGGCCTACAACAAGGGCGACAAGGACTTTAACTCGATCGTCTCGCGGCTGAAGCGCGACAACATCGATCTCGTCTATGTCGGCGGCTACCATCAGGAAGCCGGCCTGATTTTGCGCCAGATGCGCGATCAGGGCCTCAAGACCGTGCTGATGGCAGGCGACGCCCTCAACGACAAGGAGTTCGCCTCGATCACCGGCCCGGTCGCGGAAGGCACACTGTTCACCTTCGGCCCCGACCCGCGCAAGAAGGCCAGCGCCAAGGCGATCGTCGAGACCTTCAAGAGCAAGGGCATCGATCCTGAAGGTTATACCCTCTACACCTACGCCGCCATTCAGGTCTGGACCGAGGCAGCGAAGAAGGTAGGCACCACCGATCCGGCGAAGGTCGCTGCCGCGATCAAGGCCGGCGAATGGGATACCGTGCTCGGCAAGCTGTCCTTCGACGCCAAGGGCGATCTCAAGGTGATCGACTACGTCGTCTATCAGTGGGACAAGACCGGCAACTATGCCGAGCTTGCTCCGTAGCAGATGGCCGGTTGACCTGGTGGCTAAAAAAAGAGGCGGCGCAAAACACCGCCTCTTTTTTGTCGCAGAGCTCTGATGCGCGGCGTCAGCCGAAATTGGCCAGCGCCGGGAACATTTCGAGGATCCAGATGCTCGCGGTGGAAACCGCGCCGGTGAGAAAGCCGATGCCGGTTGCGATCAGGAGCACGCCCATCACGCGCTCGACCGTCACAAGATGTTTTTTGAAGCGCGCGAACAGCGCCGCGAAGCTTTCGACGGCGACCGCGGCCAGCAGGAACGGAATGCCGAGACCGGCGGAATAGATCGCCAGCATCCCCGCGCCCTTCATCACCGTTGCCTCCGACGCAGCAACCGAAAGGATCGCCGCCAGAATCGGCCCGATGCACGGCGTCCAGCCGAAGGCGAAGGCGAGGCCCATCACATAGGCCCCGCCGAGGCCAGCCGGCTGCGCCACCTGCACCCGGCCTTCGCGCATCAGAAAGCCGATCCGCGTCAGGCCGAGAAAATGCAGCCCCATGATGATGATCACGACGCCAGCGACCATCGCCAGTTCCGCCGACCAGGCGCGCACGAGCGAGCCGATGAAACTCGCACTGGCGCCGAGCGCGACGAAAACGGTCGAAAATCCGAGCACGAACATCAGCGCGGCGAGCAGCACGGCGCGGCGCGCGCCCTTGCCGCTGACCTCCACCTGCTCGGCGGTCGTGCCGGTAAGGTAGACGATATAGGGCGGCACCAGCGGCAGCACGCACGGCGACAGAAAGCTGATGATGCCTGCGGCGAACGCTGCAGGGATGGAAACGTCCTGGATCATCCGGCCATGTTCCGCTTGGTCGCAGCAGTCATGCTCATGTCCGCCTCCATGGTCTGAATTGAGAGTATTGGCGAATGGTCATTGGCGCGAGGCACTCGCCGGACAAGTGTCTCCCCATCGCCCGAAAGAGCGGGGGACGCAAGGGCTTCGGGGGTTCCTCATGAGGTTGTGATTATGCTCTGATCGCGCCAGCGGCGAACAGCCGTAGCGATGGAGAGCCCATGACCACACCGACGTCCCAAAACCTCTTGACCGACATCGCCGGCGTTCGTGTCGGCCACGCCGACGACGCCAAGATTGCCTCGGGCGCGACCGCCATCATTTTCGACCAGCCCGCCGTCACGGCGGTGGATATCCGCGGCGGCGGACCGGGCACCCGCGAAAGCGCACTGCTCGACCTCGCCAATACGGTCGACCAGGTCGACGCGATCGCGCTCTCCGGCGGCTCCGCCTTCGGCCTCGACACCGGCAGCGGCATTCAGGCGTGGCTCGCCGAGCAGGGACGCGGCTTTCAGGTCGGCGATGCGCGCATCCCGATCGTTCCCGGCGCGATCATGTTCGACATGATCAATGGCGGCGACAAGAACTGGGGCCGGTTTTCGCCCTATCGCGAGCTCGGCTTCGCGGCTGCTGCGGCGGCGGACACCACGTTCAGGCTCGGCAGCGTCGGCGCGGGCTTTGGGGCCACGACAGTGAACTTCAAGGGCGGCGTCGGCTCCGCGTCGGCGACCCTCGCCAACGGCGTCAAGGTCGCCGCCCTCACCGTGGTCAACGCCATGGGCAGCGTGACCATGGGCGACACCCCGCATTTCTGGGCCGCCGCCTTCGAGGAGAACGGCGAATTCGGCGGGCGCGGCTGGCCGGCACAGGTGACGCCGGACATGCTGGCGATCCGCCTCAAGGGCGCGCCGGACCTCAATCCGCTGCAAAACACCACGCTGGCGCTGGTGGTCACCGACGCCATTCTGACCAAGCCGCAGGCCAAGCGCCTCGCGATGATGGCGCATACCGGTTTTGCCCGCGCGATCTATCCGGTCCACGCGCCGCTCGACGGCGACATCCTGTTCGCCTCCGCCACTGGCGAGAAGCCGATCGACCCGCTCTACGGCCTCAGCGACCTCGGCGCGGTCGCCGCCAATGTTGTGGCGCGGGCGATGGCGCGCGGCGTCTATGAAGCGGCGGCACTGCCCTTCCCCGGCGCGCTGCCCGCCTGGAAGGATCAATTCGGCTGATGGAACCCGGCCTCGCCGGCGGGAACCTCGCGCCGGTGAGGCCACCTTTCCACCGGGCGATGGCGGGAGGGACACGGATATTTGCCCCTCGGCGGGCGGCGTGATACGCGAAGCGGGCCTCCCCCACCCGCCGAGAAGCCGAGTGCCGCGCGAGGCAGTGTCATCTCACCGAGGTTTTGGTTCATGTCGTCTTCGCCCGCGCTCCACCCGCTCGTCATCGCGCCGTCGATACTCGCGGCCGACTTTTCGCGTCTCGGCGAGGAAGTCCGCGCGGTCGATCAGGCCGGCGCCGACTGGATCCATCTCGACGTGATGGACGGCCACTTCGTCCCCAACATCTCGTTCGGCCCGGACGTCATCAAATCGCTGCGGCCGCACACCAACAAGTTCTTCGACACCCACCTGATGATCGCGCCCTGCGATCCGTATCTCGAGGCCTTTGCCAAGGCAGGCTCGGACCGCATCACCGTTCATGCCGAGGCCGGGCCGCATCTGCACCGCTCGCTGCAGGCGATCCAGGCGCTCGGCAAGAAGGCCGGCGTGTCGCTCAATCCCGCGACCCCGGTGTCGGCCATCGAGAATGTCATCGACATGATCGACCTCGTGCTGGTGATGTCGGTCAATCCCGGCTTCGGCGGGCAGGCCTTCATCCCCTCCGCGATCGAGAAGGTCCGCGCCACTCGCGCGCTGATCGCCGGCCGGCCGATCCAGATCGAGGTCGACGGCGGCGTCACCGCGCAGACCGTCGGCGCTATCGCCGCGGCCGGCGCCAACGCATTCGTCGCCGGCTCCGCCGTCTTCAAGGGCGGCACCGTTGAATCCTACGCTGCCAACATCAAGGCCATTCGCGAGGCCGCCGCCGCCGCGCGCGGCGAACTGATCTGATCTTATCGAGACAGGACGTTGCTATGATCCCCCGTTATTCCCGCCCCGAAATGGTGTCGATCTGGGAGCCGCAAACGCGCTTCAAGATCTGGTTCGAGATTGAGGCCCACGCGGCGGATGCGCTGGCCGAGCTCGGCGTCATCCCCAAGGAAGCGGCCAAGACGATCTGGGCCAAGGCCAAGGACGCGACCTTCGACATCGCCCGCATCGACGAGATCGAGCGCGAGACCAAGCACGACGTCATCGCCTTCCTGACCCATCTCGCTGAAATCGTCGGCCCCGAAGCGCGCTTCGTGCATCAGGGCATGACGTCGTCGGACGTGCTCGACACCTGCCTCAACGTGCAGCTCACCCGCGCCGCCGACATTCTGATCGCCGATCTCGACAAGCTGCTGGCCGCCCTGAAGCGCCGCGCCTTCGAGCACAAGCTGACGCCGACGATCGGCCGCTCGCATGGCATTCATGCCGAGCCGGTGACTTTCGGCCTCAAGCTCGCTTACGCCTATGCCGAATTCGCCCGCAACCGCGAGCGCATGGTCGCCGCCCGCAAGGAAGTCGCCACCTGCGCCATCTCCGGCGCGGTCGGGACCTTCGCGCAGATTGACCCGCGCGTCGAAGAGCATGTCGCCGAGGCGCTCGGCCTGTCGCCGGAGCCGGTGTCGACGCAGGTGATCCCGCGCGACCGCCACGCGATGTTCTTCGCCACGCTCGGCGTCATCGCATCCTCGATGGAGCGCCTCGCCACCGAAATCCGCCACATGCAGCGCACCGAAGTTCTCGAAGCCGAGGAGTACTTCTCCGAAGGCCAGAAGGGCTCGTCGGCGATGCCGCACAAGCGCAACCCGGTGCTCACCGAAAACATCACCGGCCTTGCGCGCCTCGTTCGCGGCTACGTCACCCCGGCGCTGGAGAACGTCGTGTTGTGGCATGAGCGCGACATCTCGCACTCCTCGGTGGAGCGCATGATCGGCCCCGACGCGACCGTGACGCTGGATTTCGCGCTCAACCGCATGACCGGCGTGATCGACAAGCTCGTGGTCTATCCGCAGAACATGCAGAAGAATCTCGACCAGCTCGGCGGCCTCGTCCATTCGCAGCGCGTGCTGATCGCACTGACGCAGAAGGGCTGCTCGCGCGAGGACGCCTATCGTCTCGTGCAGCGCAACGCCATGCCGGTGTGGCGCGGCGAAGGCGACTTCCGCACGCTGCTGAAGGCCGATGCCGAGGTGAAAAAGTATCTCGATGGCGCCGAGATCGACGAAAAGTTCGACCTTGGCTATCACTTCAAGCACGTCGACACCATTTTCCAGCGGGTGTTCGGCGAGGCCTGATCCAACCTCGACCGCCTCGGGCTGCATTGGGCGAGCCATGCCGAAACATCGCATGCCACACCGGCGAATGACGTTGTCGCGGCTTTCAACCATGGGTGCGTGGTGAACACATCACGCCCCAATATCCTCGTCTTCGACTCCGGCCTTGGCGGCCTCACGGTGCTGCGCGAGATTTTGCGGCTCTGCCCCGCCGCCTATACCTACGCTGCCGATGACGCCTTCTTTCCCTATGGCGGCCATGGCGAAAGCGCGCTGATCGACCGCGTCGTGCCCCTGATGGGCGAATTGATCGCCGCCACCTCCCCCGATGTCGTCGTGATCGCCTGCAACACGGCCTCGACGCTGGTGCTGTCCGAATTGCGCGCGGCCTATGACGTGCCCTTCGTCGGCACGGTGCCTGCGATCAAGCCGGCCTGCGCACTGTCGCGCACCCGCCGTGTCGCCGTGCTCGGAACGCGCGGCACCGTCGCGCGCGAATATACGCAAACTCTGATCCGAGAATTCGCCAATGGCTGCGCGGTCGATCTGGTCGGCGCGCCGAAGCTGGCCGCGCTCGCCGAAGCCGCACTTGCCGGCGAGGCGGTGAGCGATACGGAGATTTTGGCCGAGATCGCGCCATGCTTCGTCGGTGGGCCGAACCGCACCGATACGGTCGTACTCGCCTGCACGCACTACCCGCTGCTGCTGCAGCGGATGGTTGCGCTCGCCCCCTGGCCGGTCGAGTGGATCGACCCGGCCCCCGCCATCGCGCGCAGGACCTTCGGGCTTCTGGGCGGCGCTGCCGGCACGGCTGATTCCGGCGCCGTCGCCTTCCGTTTCACCTCCGGGCGTAATGAGGCCGCCCTCATCCGCCGCCTGCGGAACCTGCTCGACTGCCCGGCGGATCGCGCGAGCGAAGAAAACCCGATATAATTCAATTCGTTAAAGCGCCGTTGGCGATCCCCTGAAATCGCGTCCTGATGGGTGGGGCGCGATTTGACAGCGGACGGACTTCCTCCTAAAACCTCGTTGCTCGCGGGCCGCTTCTGGCCCGCGTGGCGTTTCGCGACCCGTGGTTCCGACTTTTCGCTAAAGAAGGAGCCTGTCGGTGCCGGATCACTTCTTCCGGTACACAGGAGGGCGCGTTTCCTCGATCCACTCGAACTCACAGAGGACGCGATGACAAAGCGTGCAGAGGCTAAGTATAAAATTGATCGCCGCATGGGCGAAAACATCTGGGGTCGCCCGAAGAGCCCGGTCAACAAGCGCGAATACGGCCCCGGCCAGCACGGCCAGCGCCGCAAGGGCAAGCTCTCGGACTTCGGCGTGCAGCTGCGCGCCAAGCAGAAGCTGAAGGGCTACTACGCCAACATTTCCGAGCGTCAGTTCCACGCCATCTACGTGGAAGCGAACCGCATGAAGGGCGACGCCGGTGAGAACCTCATCGGTCTGCTCGAGCGCCGTCTCGACGCCCTTGTCTATCGCGCCAAGTTCGTCTCGACGATGTTCGCCGCGCGCCAGTTCGTCAATCACGGCCACATCAAGGTGAACGGCCGCCGCGTCAACATCCCCAGCTACAAGGTCAAGCCGGGCGATGTCATCGAGGTCAAGGAAGCCTCCAAGCAGCTCGCGCTGGTGCTCGAAGCCTCCCAGCTCGCCGAGCGCGATGTGCCGGACTTCCTCGAAGTCGATCACTCCAAGATGACCGCCCGCTTCGTGCGCATTCCGAACCTGGCCGATGTGCCGTTCCCGGTTCAGATGGAGCCGCACCTCATCGTCGAATTCTATTCGCGCTGATTTCTGCGAGCAGAGAATGGAAAAAGCCCCGGTTCCACCGGGGCTTTTTTATTGGCGCGGCACTCGCCCATCGCCGAAGGCTACTTCGTCGGCTTGTGGCCGAGCACCTGGCCCGTGCGCGGCTCGAGATAGATTTTCTGGCGCGCGCCGTTCAGCACCGCCTTCGCTTCCCAGCGGCCGTTATCGGCCTCGAGGCTGCTGATATTGGTATAGCCCTGCGCCATCAGCTTCTGGATCACCTGATCGGCCGTCAGCCAGTCGGCGCCGGGCTGGTCCGCATGCGCCGCGCCTGCGGCGGAAAGGGCCGCGACTGCCGCAGCGAGAGCAAGAGGTCGCAGTTTCATCGGTCATCTCCCTGTTGACGATCGGCATGGACCGACAATCGTCCTCCGGTGCATTATGTTCCCGCGCCGCCTCGACACGCCCCACTTGCCGGGAGAGAACCATGGTCTACACGCCCGCAGTGATCAACGAAACTTTGCCGCCGGTGCGGATCAACCTGTTGTCCGACACGCAGACCCGCCCCACGCCTGCGATGCGTGAGGCCATGCTGCGGGCCGATGTCGGCGACGAGCAGCTCGGCGCCGATCCCACCGTCAACCGGCTGTGCGAGCGCGTCGCCGACCTGCTCGGCAAGGAAGCCGCCGTGTTTCTGCCGTCGGGCACGATGTGCAACGTCGTGGCGACGCTCGTTCATTGCCGCCGCGGCGACGAAATCCTCGCTCATGAGACCGCGCACATCGTCACCAGCGAGGGCGGCGTGCATGCCGCGCTCGGCGGCGCGCAGATTTTGCCGCTGCGGGGCGACGGCGGGCTATTCAGCCTCAATACCCTGCGCGCAGCGACGCGGACGCGCTCACGCTACGCGCCGGCGCAGACCCTGCTCAGCGTCGAGCAGACCGCCAATATCGGCGGCGGCACGATCTGGCCGCTCGAGGTGCTGACGCAGCTCACGATCTTCGCCAAAGCCAACGACCTCGCCACCCACATGGACGGCGCACGGCTGATGAATGCCTGCGTCGCAACCGGCGTGACGGCGCGGGCGATGGCAACCGGCTGGGATTCGGTCTGGATCGACTTTACCAAGGGGCTCGGTGCGCCCCTCGGCGCGGTGATCGCAGGCTCACGCGATTTCATCGACGCGGTCTGGCGCTGGAAACAGCGCATCGGCGGCGCGATGCGGCAGGCGGGCATCGAGGCGGCAGCCTGCCTCTATGCGCTCGACCATCACATCGAGCGGCTTGCCGACGATCATGCCAATGCCCGCGCGCTCGCGCGTGGCCTCGCCCAGATCGAAGGCGTGAGGGTGCAGCAACCGCAAACCAATCTCGTGTTCTTCGAGCTCGACAACCCGCTGACGCCGGAGCGCCTGATCGCGACGCTGCGCCAGCATGGCATTCTTCTCACCACGCTTGGCGGGCGGCTCCGCGCCTGCACCCATCTCGATGTCGATGCGGCGATGATCGAGGAGACCATCGCCGTTGTGCGCGACGCGCTGCGCAAGGACTGACCCTGGCGCAGGCTGCCCGCGCGGTCAGTTCGCCAGCGCGTCGTAGACCAGCTGCTTGATGGTGCGCTGAATGCGCTGGCGCTCGGACGGCGACTGCTGCATCAGCAGGAAGAACATGTTCTGCTTGAAGTCGATGACAAAATAGGTGCCGCTCGCGCCGTCCCATTTGATTTCGCCCAGCGAGCCGGGTGGCGGCGGCTTGGCATGGCCCGGATCGGTGCGCACGGCAAAGCCGAGGCCGAAGCCGAAGCCGTCGCCCGGGAAGTAGAAATAGTCGCGCGCGATCCCCGACGTCGGGCCGACCTGATCGCTGACCATCAGGTCGAACGTCGCCGGCGAAAGATAGGTCTTGCCGTCGAGCGCGCCGCGATTGAGCAGCATCTGGCAGAAGCGGCTGAAGTCGTTGAGGGTGGAGACCATGCCGCCCGAGCCGGATTCCCATTTCATCGGCTCGCGCGGCGAGCGCTTGCGGCCAACCCGGAAATCGGAATCGTTCGGCATCGGCTCGGCGAAACGCGAGAAATCCGCCGGATCGATGTAAAACTTCGTGTCCACCATCTTGAGCGGATCGAGCAGCCGCTGCTTCTGGAACTGATACAGCGACTGGCCGGAAGCGACCTCGATCACGCGAGCGAGAACATCGGTCGAATGGCCGTAGTTCCAGAGCGTGCCGGGCTCCTCCGCCAGCGGCAGCTTGGCGAGACGCTCGGCGAACTCGGCGTTGTCGAAATCGCCCTTGTAGATTTCAGCCTTCGTATAGGCCTTGCGGACCAGGCTGTCGCCATAGAAGCCGTAGGTGATGCCGGCGGTGTGGCGCATCAGATCGCGCACGGTGACCGGCCGCTTCGGCGGCGCGAGCTTCAGCTCCTTGCCGCCCTCGCTCTCGGTCTCGGTCCCGACCTTGGCCTCGGCAAAGGCCGGAATGTATTTTGCCACCGGGTCATCGAGCCGGATCTTGCCCTCGTCGATCAGCATCATCGCGGCGACGCTGGTGATCACCTTGCTCATCGAATGGATGCGGAAGATCGTATCCGGCGACATCGAAAATTGCGTCTCGACATCGCGGACGCCGAACATCTTCGAATACACCGGCTTGCCGTTGTGGCTGATCAGAAACGCAGCGCCGGGAATCTTGCCGGATGCGATTTCGTTCTTGAGAAACCGCCCGATCCGCTCAAGCTTGTCGGCAGAAAATTTCGCGCCCGCAGGCAGATTGAAGCCGCCCTCGGCGAAGGAGGCATGCAGCGGCACGATCGCCATGGCAGCCGTCAGGCCGATTGCAGTGACAGCCGATCGAAGGGACGAACCTAGGTGCCGCATGTCATCACTCGCTCTGTTCAGCCTGCGCCAGCGCCTCTTGATGGAGGCGTGCGCTCTCGGCCGAGAAACAGCAGAAAATCACTTGTCGGATTGAGGAAACGCTTGGCAGCGTCTGGCAGACCGTCGCGGCGGCGATGCTTGCCGCGCGGGCCGCGGGAAAGCGGTAGACACCTGTCGAGATCGCCGGGAATGCGATGGAGGCGCAGGCCTCGCCGTGCGCGAGATCGAGGGCGCGGCGATAGCACGACGCCAGCGCCTCGTCCTCCTGCTCCATGCCGCCCGCCCAAATCGGGCCGACGGCGTGGATGACGTAGCGGGCCGGAAGATCGAACCCGCCCGTGAGCTTTGCATCGCCGGTGGCGCAGCCGCCGTGCACACGGCAGGCCTCCAGAAGCTGGGGCCCTGCCGCGCGATGAATGGCGCCATCAACGCCTCCGCCGCCAAGCAGCGATGTGTTGGCGGCGTTCACGATGGCATCGACATGCAGGGTAGTGATGTCGGCAACGACAACCTCGAGCCATGCATTGCCAATCTGGCGACGCAAGGGCAGTCCGCTTACTCGGCGGCCTGACGGGTCGCGATGCCCTTCTCGGCGAACAGCGACTGCAACTCGCCGTGCTGGAACATCTCGCGGACGATATCGCAGCCGCCGATGAACTCGCCCTTGACGTAGAGCTGCGGAATGGTCGGCCAGTTCGAGAAGATCTTGATGCCGTCGCGCAGTTCTTCCGAGGCCAGCACGTTGTGGCCCACATAGGTCACGCCGACGTGGTCGAGGATCTGCACAACCTGCGCAGAGAAACCGCACATCGGCGCCTGCGGGGTGCCCTTCATGAACAGCACAACGTCGTTGGCCTTCACTTCATTGGCAATAAATTGCTCGATGCTCATCATCATTTCCCTATAAGCCGGTGCCGCGCCCGGCACAGCAGTCATTCCGGTGAGTGATTGCCCTATATGTAGCCGGAAACACTGGGCTTCCCAAGAGGGTCGCAGGTGAATTTCGCCTGCCGACCATGGCAGCCGCGAACACGGCTTCCCCGCGAGCTTGCCTGACGAGCGCTTTCGCCGCATTCTTGGAACAATATTCTGCGGAACCGTTCTCGCACGCTGGCGTTTTTTCGGCGGAGGTGGCTTGTGTCAGGATTACCGCATCCAGCAGCGGCGCGAAATTCAAAGGCGCCACAGGCCAGTCCGGATCGCGAGGATCCGCTCGGCCACTCGGCCCGTCCGCAGGCCATCCCATCAGCCAGCCCGGCGGCGCTTGTCGCTGCGTTCCGAAAGGTGCGGAATGAAACCGAGCGCCGCGCCGCCCCCCTTTCGGCCGAGGATCAGGTGATCCAGTCGATGCCGGACGCGAGCCCGGCGAAGTGGCACCGAGCCCACACGACCTGGTTTTTCGAGCAGTTCATCCTCAAACCGCATCTTCCGGGCTATCAGGCTTTCCACCCGGATTACGCGTATCTCTACAACTCCTACTATGTGAGCGCCGGGCCGCGGCATACCCGCGCCCAGCGCGGGCTGGTGACCAGACCCTCGGCCGACGAGGTCGCCGCCTATCGCCGCCATGTCGATGAGGCCGTGGTGCGCTGTATCGAGGGCACAGATGAGCCGACGCTGCGAACGCTCGGCAAACTGATGGAGGTCGGCCTCAATCACGAGCAGCAGCATCAGGAGCTGCTACTCACCGACATTCTTCACGCCTTCGCGCAAAATCCCCTCGCCCCCGCTTACGATGAAACATGGCGCATGCCGGCGGTGAGCCGTGGCGGCAGCACGACGAGCGCATGGGACACCATCTCCGAGGGCATCTTCACGATCGGCCACGCCGAAAACGGCTTTCATTTCGACAATGAGCGGCCGGTGCATCGCGCGCTGGTCGGGCCGGTGAAAATCAGCCGCGCGCTGGTGACCAATGCCGAGTGGCTCGAATTCATGGCTGATGGCGGCTACACCACCGCACAGCTCTGGCTCTCGGATGGCTTTGCAAAAGCGAGCGGCGACCAGTGGGCCGCGCCCGGCCACTGGTTCAACATCGACGGCGCGTGGCACGTCATGACGCTCGGCGGCATGCAGCCTGTCGATCCCGCCCTGCCGGTCTGCCACATCAGCTATTTCGAGGCCGACGCCTTCGCGCGCTGGCGCGGGCTGCATTTGCCGACCGAGCAGGAATGGGAGGTCGCGGCGCGCGCCGACATCATCGACGATGCCTTCGGCATCGTCTGGCAATGGACGCGCAGCTCCTACGCCCCCTATCCCGGCTACCGCCCGATCGACGGCGCACTCGGCGAATACAACGGCAAGTTCATGGTGAGCCAGTACGTGCTGCGCGGCTCATCATGCGTGACGCCGGAAAATCACAGCCGCGTCACCTATCGCAACTTCTTCTACCCGCATCATCGCTGGCAGTTCACCGGCCTACGTCTCGCCGACTACAGCGACTAATTCACGCAATCGAAGCGAATGCGCAAGACATTCGCAGGAGGAGACCATGAGCGTACGCGCTGCAACGTCGACCCCCCATTTTCAATCGCACGCCGAGGCAATGCGTGATGCGGCCACCGCCGCGTTCGCCGCCGATGTTCTGAGCGGCCTGACCGGCTCCCCCAAGCGGCTGTCGCCAAAATATTTTTATGATGCCGCCGGCTCGGAACTGTTCGAGCAGATCACCCGGCTGCCGGAATATTATCCGACGCGCACCGAGCTTGGCATTTTGCGCGATCAGGGCGCCATGATCGACGCGGCGCTGCCCGAGAAGGCGGCACTGATCGAATTCGGCGCGGGCTCCAGCACCAAGGCGCGGCTGCTGCTCGAGGCCAAGGCGTTCGGGGCCTATGTCCCTGTCGATATTTCCGGCGAGTTTCTGAATGGCCAGGCGGCGCAATTGCGCGAGGACCTGCCGGAGCTGCCGATCCATCCGGTGATCGCGGATTTCACCGAGCCCTTCACGCTGCCGCCGGTGATCGAGGGCATGGCCAAGGTCGGCTTCTTTCCCGGCTCGACCATCGGCAATTTCGAGCCGCATGAGGCCTCGCAGCTGATGCGGTCGATGCGCGACATTCTCGGCGATGGCTCATCGCTAATCATCGGCGTCGATCTGGAAAAGGCGGAGGATATTTTGCGCGCCGCCTATAACGACGAGGCGGGCGTCACGGCCAAATTCGACCTCAACCTGCTGACGCGGATCAATCACGAGCTCGGCGGCACGTTCGATCTCAATGCTTTCCGCCATCGCGCCATCTACAATCGCGAGCGCCACCGCATCGAGATGCATCTGGTGAGCCTGGCCGCCCAGACGGTGAAGGTGCTCGGCCGGACGATCACGTTCCGCGCCGGTGAAACCATCCATACCGAGAACAGCTACAAATACAGCCTTCAGCGGTTCGCAACGCTCGCCCGCTCGTCGGGCTGGCGGCCCGTATCGTCATGGACAGACGCCGCCGCCATCTTCTCGGTTCATCTGCTGCGCGCCGACTGAAACCGCCAGCGGCGCGCGAAGATCGCCGGCTTATTGTTCCGGCGCGGACGTCTGCAGTGCCAGCGCATGCAACTCGCCGCCCATTTGGCCCTGCAGCGAGCGATAGACCATCTGGTGCTGCTGCACACGCGACTTGCCGCGAAACGCCTCGGAGATCACGGTTGCGGCATAATGGTCGCCATCGCCCGCGAGATCCCGGATGGTGACCTCGGCATCCGGCAGGGCCGCCTTGATCAATCGTTCGATTTCCCGCGCATCCATCGGCATCCCAAGCTACTCCTGTGGTCAGAATTGTCGTCCTCGCCGCGTGGCGCCGACATTTTTCTCACCATGGCAGATTCTGCCCGCCGGGGCGAGTTTCAGCGTGGATCGGAGGCGCGCCCGCTACTGCGCCCTTGCCGTCGCCGCCGGACAGCGGCACACTCCGCCGCAACTCAGAGGCCGCAAGATGACGCTTATCCCCTATCCCGGCATGGAAGCTCCCACCGCGGCAGTGCAGCGGCAGGAAGGCCATGCGGCCGTGAAGCGCAATCTGTCGCTCGATCGCACCCGGACGTTTCTGACGGTCCTTGTCGTCATCCATCACTCGGTGATCGCTTACACCTACTTCGGCCATACCGATCCGAAATCCACCGTCCTCTTCGACATGATCGTGCTCGCCAATGACAGTTTCTTCATGGCGATGTTTTACTTCCTGTCAGGCATCTTCCTATGGCCGAGCCTCGCCCGCCGCGAACCCGGCGTTTTCGCCAAGGACCGGCTGCTGCGCCTCGGCCTGCCGTTCGCGATTGCCGCGCTGACCGTCATTCCCCTCGCCTACTATGCCCTCGCCCTGCAGCAGAATACGGCGACCAGCTTTGCCGCGTTCTGGTGGAAGACGGTCACTGTCGGCCCGTGGCCGAGCGGGCCGGTGTGGTTCGTGTGGTTTCTGCTCGTTCTCGATATCGTCGGCGGCCTACTCTATCGCCTCGCGCCCAACGCCCTCGTGCCGCTCAACCGGCTGGCCTGCGGCGCGCGCGAGAAGCCGTTCGGCTTCTTCCTGACTTTCCTCGTCATCACGCTGATCGCCTATGTGCCGCTGCGGGTCTATTTCGGCCCCAACTACTGGTTCGAGTTCGGGCCGTTCTCCTTGCAGGCCAGCCGGGTGCTGCTCTATGCCTCCTGCTTCTTTCTCGGCGCTTCCGTCGGCTCCTCCAAGCTGCAGGAAGGTTTGCTGAGCGTCGACGGGGCGCTCGCGAAAAACGCCTGGCCTTACGCGATCATCGCGCTGGCGTCATACTGCGCGCTGTGGGGGCTGATCTATATCAAGCGGGTGCCGCTGGAAAACGCCAGCCCGCTGCCGGACTGGTATGAAGCGAGCTACGGCGTCGCCTTCACGATCTTCAGCGGTGCGCTCGCCTTCACCATCCTCTCGGTCTTCCTCAAATACATGGCCTACGGCCGCAGCATCCTCGACCCGATGCAGAACGCCGCCTACGGAATCTTTCTGGTGCACTATCCGTTCGTGCTGTGGCTGCAATACTGGCTGTTCAACGTCGATCTGCCCGCGCTCGTCAAGGCGCCCATCGTCTTTGCACTGGCATTGCCGCTGAGCTGGGCCACGACGGAAGCCCTGCGAAAAATCCCCGGAGCGACGCAGGTGCTGTAGCGAACTGCAGCGCGCAATGTGGTGAGGCCGCACACCTCACGACAATTTCACCGTGGCATCAGCAAAAACGCAAAACCATAAGGAACTTCACAGCCTTCGAGGAGTTCCTTCACAATTGATTGCATGCCGCCACGCGGCGTGAAACCGCCCGATGAGACTGGCGATGCGCTGTGGCGGCCGTTTTCGGAGAACGCCCATGGCCTCCGCAACCTCAGACCTCACTCCCTCCGGCCTTTCAGAGTCAGAGCACAGGACGCAACTGCGCCGCGCCGTGATTGCATCCGCGGTCGGCACGTCGATCGAATGGTACGACTTCTTTCTGTACAGCACGGTCACCGGCCTCGTTTTCGCAAAACTCTTCTTCCCAAATTCGGACCCGTGGGTCGGCACGCTCGAAGCCTTCGCAATTTACGCGGTCGGCTTTGTGGCCCGGCCGATCGGAGCCGCGATCTTCGGGCACTACGGCGATCGCATCGGCCGCAAATCGGCGCTGATCGCCACGCTGCTGCTGATGGGCCTCGCAACCTTCGCCGTGGCCTTGGTCCCGACCTACGAGAGCATCGGCATCTGGGGCGCGGTGATCCTTACGATTCTCCGCTTCATCCAGGGCATCGGCGTCGGCGGCGAATGGGGCGGCTCGGTACTGTTGTCGATGGAATGGGCTCGAACCAACCACTCCCGCGGATTCATCGCATCATGGCCGCAATTCGGCGTGCCATGCGGACTGTTCCTTGCCAACCTTGCGGTTCTCGCTTTCAGCCAGATGTCGGGCGAGCAGTTTCTGGCCTGGGGCTGGCGCATCCCGTTCGTGCTGAGCCTCTTCCTCGTTATCATCGGCCTCTACATCCGGCTCGGCATACTCGAGACGCCGATCTTCACCAAGCTCGTCGCCGAGAACAAGATCGAGCGTACGCCGATCCTCGAGGTCATCAGGGAGCATCCAAAAGAGATCATCCTCTCCGCGCTTCTGCGAATGGCCGAGCAGGCGCCGTTCTACATCTTCACCGCCTTCATCTTTTCATACGGCATCGGCGTGCTGCACGTGTCGCGTGACTTTCTGCTGACCGCGGTGCTCGTCGCATCGGTGGTGTCGTTCTTCTCGATCCCGTTCTTCGGCCACATGTCCGACCGGATCGGGCGGAAGAACATGTACATGATCGGCGCGGCAGTGACCGGCGTGTTCGGGTTCATCTATTTCGGCATGGTGAATACCGGGATCGCGTCGATCATCTTCCTCGCCATCGTGCTGTCGCTGATCCCCCACGACATGATGTATGGCCCGCAGGCGGCACTGATCGCCGAGAGCTTCACGGGACGGCTGCGCTACAGCGGCGCGTCGCTCGGCTACCAGCTCGCTTCCGTCATCGCTGGCGGCCCGGCCCCGCTGATCGCGACCTGGCTGTTCGGCACCTATCAGACGTCTTACGCGATCGCGATCTACATCGCGGCCTGCGCGGTGCTGAGCCTGATCTCGACCGCAATGATGGTCGACTACACGGGTCGCGACATCAGCGGCGAATATCACGCCTCCGCCTGACGCAGCCGGTGTGAGCGCGACGAAAAAAGCCCGCCCCGGACATCCGGAGCGGGCTTTCTGTTGTCTGATCCGGCAGCAGCGTCAGTCGCGGCTTGCCATGTACTGCGGCAGCCAGCTCTCGTGGGCGTGCGACAGTTTCTTGAGATCGACCGAGCCTTCGCCTTCGATCTCGAGCGTGGTGCCGCCGGTGCGTCCGATCTGGACGCAGGGCACGTCCACCGCCTTCAGCTTGGTCATCACGGCGAGAAGGTGCTTCTCCGGCACGGTCACGAGGTAGCGCGCCTGATCCTCGCCATACCACCATGCGTGCGGGACGGTCGCTGCCGGTGCGGCGTCCAGCGTCGCACCGATATTGCCGGCCATCGCCATTTCGGCGATCGCGACCAGCAGGCCGCCGTCCGACAGGTCGTGCACCGCCGTCGCAGTGCCGGCGCGGATCATGCCGCGAACGGCATCGCCGTTGCGTTTCTCGGCGGCGAGATCCACCGGCGGCGGGGCGCCTTCCTCGCGGCCGCAGATGTCGCGCAGATAGACCGACTGGCCGAGCCAGCCATGGGTCTCGCCGATCAGCAGAATGGCTTCGCCTTCGGCCTTGAACGCAAGCGTCGCCGACTTGGTGAAGTCTTCGAGCAGACCGACGCCGCCGATCGACGGGGTCGGCAGGATGCCGCGGCCGTTGGTTTCGTTGTAGAGCGACACGTTGCCGGAGACGACCGGGAAATCGAGCGCCGTGCACGCCTCGGAGATGCCGCGCAGGCAGCCGACGAACTGGCCCATGATCTCCGGGCGCTCGGGATTGCCGAAATTGAGGTTGTCGGTGATCGCGAGCGGGCGGCCGCCGACCGCGGTGATGTTGCGCCAGGCTTCCGCCACCGCCTGCTTGCCGCCCTCGAACGGATCAGCTTCGCAATAGCGCGGCGTGACGTCGACGGTGAGCGCAAGCCCCTTCGGCCCGTCCTCGACGCGCACGACTGCCGCGTCGCCACCGGGGCGCTGCGCGGTGTTGCCGCCGATGAGATGGTCGTACTGCTCCCACACCCAGCGGCGCGACGACAGCTCCGGCGAGCCGATGAGCTTGACCAGCGCCTCGAGGTTCGGCACCGGCGCGTTGATCTCGCGCGCATGGATCACCGGGCGCCCTTCCGTCGGCACCCACGGCCGATCGTAGACCGGGGCTTCATCGCCCAGCTCCTTGATCGGCAGATCGGCCATCACCTTGCCGCCATGGCGCACGACGAAACGCTTCGTCGGCGTGGTCGTGCCGATGATCGCGAAGTCGAGACCCCACTTGCGGAAAATGTCCTCGGCTTCCTTTTCCTTCTCCGGCTTCAGCACCATGAGCATGCGCTCCTGGCTCTCGGAGAGCATCATCTCGTAGGCCGTCATGCCGCTTTCGCGGGTCGGCACCGCATCGAGATCGAGGTCGACGCCGAGGTCGCCCTTGGCGCCCATCTCGACGGCCGAGCAGGTCAGGCCCGCCGCGCCCATGTCCTGAATGGCGATGACGCAGCCCTTCGCCATGATCTCGAGGCAGGCCTCGAGCAGCAGCTTTTCCGCAAAGGGGTCGCCGACCTGCACGGTCGGGCGCTTTTCCTCACTGGCGTCGTCGAATTCGGCCGAGGCCATCGTCGCGCCGTGAATGCCGTCGCGGCCGGTCTTGGAGCCGAGATAGACGATCGGCATGTCGACGCCGGAAGCCGCCGCATAAAAAATCTTGTCGGCGTCGGCGAGGCCCACGGCCATCGCGTTCACCAGCACGTTGCCGTCATAGCGGGTGTGGAAGCGCATCTGGCCGCCGACGGTCGGCACACCGAAGGAATTGCCGTAGCCGCCGATGCCGGCGACGACGCCGGACACGAGATGCCGGGTCTTGGGGTGCTCCGGCGCACCGAAGGACAGCGCGTTGAGCGCCGCGATCGGCCGCGCGCCCATGGTGAAGACGTCGCGCAGGATGCCGCCGACCCCGGTGCCTGCGCCCTGATACGGCTCGATGTAGCTTGGATGGTTGTGGCTTTCCATCTTGAAGACCACGGCCTGCCCGTCGCCGATGTCGATGACGCCGGCGTTCTCGCCCGGCCCCTGGATCACCCACGGCGCCTTGGTGGGCAGCCCGCGCAGATGGATGCGCGATGATTTGTACGAACAATGCTCGTTCCACATCGCCGAAAAGATCCCAAGCTCGGTGAGGCTCGGCTCGCGGCCGATCAGCTTGAGAATGCGCTCATACTCGTCGGGCTTGAGACCGTGCGACGCAACGAGTTCGGGAGTGATTTTGGTTTCGCTGGAAATCATGGATCCGTCGGGGCTAGCGGGGTGCCCCCCTCTTTACGAAGATAGGACAGGCGCGGAAAGGCCCATTTGTCGTTTATTTTCAGACACGAGGCCAAAGTTGGGGACAGGAGCGGGCCGCTCTCCGCTTGTGCTGTCAGATCGTTGTCCCACAATCTTTATCAAGGTGGAACTTCATTCATGAAGCCTTAACCGGGCCGCCATAACCATTGGGGAAACGGCTCGAAAATGGGTCCCGTTTCTCAAAATATCTCCCATTGCGGGAACTCGCAATGTCTGTCCTGAGCCGGGCTGACAATGCGACCATACGACGTCGCCCGGCAGGTTTTGTTGCAATGACATTCGACGATACGCTCGCGAGCCGCCTAGCTTTCAATAACATCAACGACTCCACCCGCCGGACCCTCAATGATCTGCGCCCGATCGCCATGGAGTACCTGCCAAAGGTTCTCGACGACTTTTACGCAAAAGTCACGAGCACGCCCGAGATCAGCCGCCTGTTCCCGCGGCAGGAAGTCGTCAACAGCGCTAAATCCGCGCAGGCGCGGCACTGGGAACTGCTGTTCGACGCAAAATTCGACGACACCTATATTCGTTCCGTGACGCGGATCGGCGAGACGCACCAGCGCCTCGGCCTTGAGCCGCGCTGGTATATCGGCGGCTACCGTCACATGCTGTCGAACATGATCCGCCACATCGAGACCAGCATCACCGCCCGCTTCCCGCGCCAGGCGATGTACGAGAAGAAGGCGGAGATGATCGATGCGCTGCTCACCGCCGCCATGCTCGACATGGACATTGTGATCTCGATCTATCTCGAGGCCGGCATCCGCGCAAAGCACAGCGAGCTCGAGAAGGTGACCGTCACTTTCGACGAGAACATCCGCAAGATCCTGCAGGACGTCACCTCGATGTCCGACGGCCTGCGCTCCTCGGCGGATTCGCTGAAGGCCACCGCGAGCGAGACCGAAGTGCTGTCGACCAACGTCGCCGCCGCCTCCGAGCAGGCATCGGCCAGCGTCAAGTCCGTTGCCGCCAGCACCGAGCACCTCGGCTCGTCCGTTGCCGAGATTTCCAAGCAGGTCCAGGAATCGCTGCGCATCGCTCATGAAGCCGTGCAGCAGGCCGACAGCGCCAACGGCCGCATCGCCGAGCTCAGCCAGGCTGCCAGCCGGATCGGCGACGTCATCAAGATCATCAACGCGATCGCCACCCAGACCAACCTTCTGGCGCTGAACGCGACGATCGAGGCCGCACGCGCTGGCGAGGCCGGCAAGGGCTTTGCCGTGGTGGCCCAGGAGGTCAAGGCGCTGGCCTCGCAGACCGCCAGCGCGACCGACGAAATCACCTCGCAGATCAACGGCATGCAGGCCTCCACCGATGTCGCGGTGGGCGCCATTTCCGAGATCAGCAACACCATCGCGGCGATTTCCCGCAATTCGCAGGCGATCTTCGAAGCGGTCGATCTGCAGAACTCGGCAACGCGCGAGATGAGCTACAACATCAACATGGCCGCCTCGGGATCGTCCGAAGTCGCCGCGAACATCGTCGCGGTCAACAAGGGTGCGGAGAAGACCGGCCATGCGGCCGCCGACGTGCACAATTCCGCGCAGACGCTCACGGTCGAAAGCAAGATGCTGCAGACCGAAGTCGACAACTTCCTCAAGGCGCTGCGCGTCGCCTGACAAGGCTTTTCGCAGCCCCACGGGGGCGCGGAGCAGCAGGACACAACAAAAAAGCTGGCCCGGATGACCGGGCCAGCTTTTTTTATTTTGCACGGAGCCGATGAAACAGCGGCAGAGCGGATCAGGCCGCGCGCTGAAGATGCTCCACCAGGCCGGCGAAGATGCCGCGGCCGTCGGTGCAGCCCATGATCTCTTCGATATGGTTTTCCGGGTGCGGCATCATGCCAAGGACGTTGCCCTTGTCGTTCATGACGCCTGCGATCGAGGCCGATGCGCCGTTGAGGTTGAACTCTTCGTCCACCTCGCCGTTCGGCCCGCAATAGCGATAGAGCACGCGCCCCTCACCCTCGAGCCGCTCGACTGTGGCGTCGTCGGCCACATAGTTGCCCTCGCCATGGGCGATCGGCACGCGGATGACCTGCCCAGCATTATAGCCGCGGGTGAACGGTGTATCGGAGCGTTCGACCTTGAGATGCACGTCGCGGCAGATGAACTTGATCTGCTTGTTGCGCATCAGGATGCCCGGCAGCATCCCGGTCTCGCACAGCACCTGAAAGCCGTTGCAGACGCCGAGCACGAGGCCACCGCGATCGGCGAAGGCCCGCACCGCGTTCATCACCGGCGAGCGCGCGGCAATGGCGCCGCAGCGCAGATAATCGCCGAACGAAAAGCCGCCCGGCACGACCACGAGATCGGTGCCCGCGGGCACTTCCGTCTCGGTGTGCCACAGCATGGTCGGCTCAACGCCCGAGATCAGCTTGAGGGCGTGAGCCATGTCGCGCTCACGGTTGATCCCCGGAAAGACGAGAACGGCAGATTTCATTGAGTTTTATCCGACCACTTCGACCCGGAAGTTCTCGATCACCGTGTTGGCCAACAGCTTCTCAGCCGCAGCCGTGACCAGCTCCTCGGCCTTGGCCTTGTCGGCCGCGCCGTCGAGCTCGATGTCAAAAACTTTGCCCTGGCGAACGCTGGCGACGCCAGCGACGCCCAGGGATTTCAACGCGCCCTCTATGGCCTTGCCCTGCGGGTCAAGGACACCGTTCTTCAGCGTAACAGTCACACGCGCCTTCATTGTCCTCAGCTCTTTACCAGTACCGGGCCGGTGCCCGCCGGCCGCTCATTTTCGCTCATGATGCCGAGGCGCTTTGCGACTTCGGTATAAGCTTCAACCAGCCCGCCGAGATCGCGGCGGAAGCGATCCTTGTCGAGCTTCTCGTTCGACTTGACGTCCCACAGGCGGCAGGAGTCGGGGGAGATTTCGTCGGCGACGATGATCCGCACCATGTCGTTCTCGAACAGGCGGCCGCATTCCATCTTGAAATCGACGAGACGGATGCCGATACCGAGAAACAGGCCGGACAGGAAGTCATTGACGCGGATGGCCAACGCCATGATGTCGTCGATCTCCTGCGGCGTCGCCCAGCCGAACGCGGTGATGTGCTCTTCCGAGACCATCGGGTCGTTCAGCTGATCGTTCTTGTAATAGAACTCGATGATCGAGCGCGGCAGCTGAGTGCCCTCTTCGATCCCGAGGCGCTGCGACAGCGAGCCGGCCGCCACGTTGCGGACGACGACTTCCAGCGGAACGATCTCGACCTCGCGAATCAACTGCTCGCGCATGTTGAGACGACGGATGAAGTGGGTCGGCACGCCAATGTCGTTGAGGTGCTGGAAGACGTATTCCGAAATCCTGTTGTTCAGGACTCCCTTGCCTTCGATGACCTGATGCTTTTTGGCGTTGAAGGCGGTCGCGTCGTCCTTAAAGTGCTGAATCAGGGTGCCAGGCTCAGGGCCTTCATAAAGCACTTTGGCCTTGCCTTCGTAAATGCGGCGTCGACGGCTCATAGGAATGTACCGGGTTTTGTTGAAATCCATGGATTGGATGTGCTCCGTGTGACAGCTCTACCCGCAGCGGAGCTGCCGCGAGGGCCGGAAGGAAACAGAACGCGAACCAGACCCATGGCCAACCTAGCCCATTGAGTTGGTCAGCACAATCGACGCCGCCGCGATCTGGGGGTTTATCCAGCCCCGTGCGACGCCGCGGCCGTTGTTTTAGCTTGCTCAGCCACGTATTTATGCACGCACTGGCACCGTCGCAATGGCGGGCCAGCCTCTCTCTTGCCATTGGAACCAAGCCCATGACAACTTTCGACCAACGCCAGGAAGGCTTTGAGAAGAAATTCGCCCTCGACGAGGAGCAAAAGTTCAAGGCAATCGCCCGGCGCAACAAGATGCTTGGTATGTGGGCCGCCGCAGAGCTTGGCAAATCGGGCGCCGAAGCCGACGCCTATGCCAAAGAAGTGATCGCCGCCGATTTCGACGAACCCGGCGATGACGACGTGCTGCGCAAGGTCGCCCAGGACCTCGCGGGCAAGGGCATCACCGCCCAGGATATCCGCCAGAAGATGGACGCCCTGCTTCCCGAAGCCGCCGCCCAGATCAAGGCCGGCGAGTAATCAGCCTCCGCCAGTCCTCACTTGCCGACGCGACCGCCGTTACGATCGCGTCGCCTCATGACGAACCTGGGCGAGGTGGATCAGGTCCAGCACCGCTGCGACGTCTTGCTCCACCTCGGCCGCCCTCACCTCGACCACGGCGTAGTCCCGCGCCTCCAGCCAGCGCTTGCGCGTCGCCCGGTCCCGGAGCACCACGTCGCTCTCCTCCGGGTTCACCAGTTCGATCGCCATTCGCCGGGGGAATGACACGAAATCCGGAATATGGCGGCCGATCGGGGTCTGGCGCTTGAAGGCGCCGGCAAAGCGGCGGTCCGACCGCAGCTCACCCCAGAGAATCCGCTCGGCATCGGTGGGATTGCGCCGCAGCAGCCGCGCCAGCCCGCGCACCGTGCCGCTTTCATGCGGCGAGCGGCTCTCACCGTGCTCGGCCAGCAGCGCGCGCAGGCGCGTCGCCCCTTCGCCGTCCATCACCCCGCCCTTCGCCGGCCCCTTGCGGCCATCCGCAATTGCCATCACCACGCCGTGCAGGGTGTGGAGATCCTGCCGGGTCGGCTCCATCCGGACAAAGATGTTGCGCAGGTTGACCAGCATGGTCTCGCGCTTCTCCGGCGGACGCAGAAATTCCACCTTGTCCAGCTCCTCGACAAGATTGTCGAAAAATACGTTCATCTGGTGCTGCGAGCCGCGCTCGGAGCGCTCCGGCATCACGAATGGCAGCGCGCCGCGGGTCGACTGCTTGAACCACTCGTAGCCGACGAGCAGCACCGCCTGCGCGAGGTTGAGGGACGAGAATTCCGGGTTGACCGGGAAGGTGATGATCCGGTTGGCGAGCGCAACTTCCTCGTTCAGAAGCCCGATCCGCTCGCGTCCGAACAGGACGCCGACCGTGCCGCTGGCGGCGGCCTCGCCGATCGCCTCGGTCGCTGCCGCCTCGGGGCCGACGACAAGCTTGGCCTGATCGTGCGCCCGCGCCGTGGTCGCGAACAGCAGCGAGCAATCGGCCACCGCCGCCTCGACCGTGTCGAACAGCTCCACATTGTCGATGATGTGATCCGCCCCCGACGCTGCCCGCCGCGCGTGAACATTGGGCCAGCCGTCGCGCGGCTTCACCAGCCGCAGGCGCGACAGGCCGAAATTGGCCATGGCGCGCGCCGCCATCCCGATATTTTCGCCAAGCTGCGGCTCGACAAGGATTACGACGGGGGCCGCCCCATTGCCGGACGGCTTCGATTGGTCGGTGCCAGCACCGGACATCGGCATATACCTTCAAGAACGTGAGTTGCGGCCCTCGCATTGCGCGTCCGAACGCGGAACTCAAGCAATTTCTCGGACTTTTTTTGTTGGCGAAGCGGAATTGCGAACCGCTTTTCGCCCATATCGGGGCCGATCAGGCCCTCGCGCGCTTGAACCTCATCGCCTTTCGACTAAGGATCGGCCCGCGACAGGTTTGGCCGGCGCCGGCCGGAATCGGAAAAGGATGCATGATGCGCGGCAGATGGGTTTGGTTGATTGCCGGGATTCTCTTGATCGTCGCAGGCAGTTGGCTGGCACACGCAACCCAGACCTCGGGCGGCATCCGCATCCAGGACATCCGCTTCAAGGGCGCGGCGGGCAACACGATGAGCGCGCTGCTCTACCTGCCCCCGACCGCAACGGTCCAGACCCCCGCTCCCGCGATCCTCGCGGTTCACGGCTATATCAATTCGCGCGAGACGCAGAGCGCCTACGCGATCGAATTCGCGCGCCGCGGCTATGTGGTGCTGGCGATCGACCAGACCGGCCACGGCTACAGTGATCCGCCGGCCTTCGCCCACGGCTTCGGCGCCCCGGATGGCCTTGCTTATCTGCGCGGCCTCGATTTCGTCGACAAGAATAATATCGGCCTCGAGGGCCATTCGATGGGCGGCTGGGCCGTGCTCGCCGCCGCGGCTGCCGCGCCCAACGACTACAAGTCGATGGCGCTGGTCGGCTCCTCCACCGGCGCCCCCTTCGCCGCCGACGGCACGCCGAGTTGGCCGCGCAACGTCGCGGTCGTGTTCGGCCAGTACGACGAGTTTTCCGATCTGATGTGGGGCGTGAGCCGCGGCCGGCAGGTCGCCGCCAGTCCAAAGCTGTGGGCGCTGTTCGGCGCCACCCAGGCGGTCGAGCCGGGCAAGATCTACGGCGAGTTCGGCAAGGGGACGGCCCGCGCGCTGTTCATACCGGAGGTGACCCACCCCGGCGCGCTCCTTTCCCGCACGGCGCTCGCCAGCACCCTCGAATGGTTCGGAAAGACGCTGCAAGGCGCCCAGCCGCTGCCGAATGACGACCAGATCTGGCTGCGCAAGGAATTCGGCACGCTGACGGCGCTGGTCGGATTCATCCTTCTCCTGCTCGGCACCTTTGACCTCCTGATCGGGATGCCCGCGTTTTCCCGGCTGGTGCTCCGCACGCCGACGAACGAGTTCACCCCCATGCCCAAGGGCATCAGTGGCGCGCTGGTGTTTTTGCTCGTCGCGCTGGTTCCGGCGCTGACCTACTATCCCGCCTTCGCGCTTGCCGGCACGTTCGTCACCCCGATGAAGGCGCTGCCGCAGGGCGTCACCAATCAGGTCATGATCTGGGCGCTGGTCAACGCCGTGATCGCGCTGGCGCTGGTCCCGCTTTCCGTCAAGCGCGCCAGAGGCGTGAGCTTCGTGTTCTCATCCGTGGCAATCGCGCTGATCACGATCATCGTCGGCTATGTCGCGCTCAAGCTCGTCGACGTCGCCTTCAAAACGGATTTCCGCTTCTCGGCGGTGGCGCTCAAGCTGATGAGCGCAAAGCAGCTCACGATTTTCGGCATTTATCTGGTCCCGTTCACCGCCTTCTTCTGCATCGCGCTGCACGGGCTGCACCGCAACTTCAGCCGCACCGATTCGCATCCGGCGCGCGCCTATCTCACCTCGATTGCCGCCCTGACGCTCGGGTTCATCGTTCTCCTTGCCGTGCAGTACGGCGCGCTGTGGATGAACGGCCGACTGATCAACCCGCTGCCGGATCCGGCCTTCGTGCCGCTGTCGACGATCATCGCGATCCAGTTCGTGCCGCTTCTGGCCGCAGTGGCGGTGATCAGCACCTTCACCTACCGCCGCACCGGGTCGAGCCTGCCCGGCGCCGTGATCTGCGGCCTCCTCGTCACCTGGTATATCGTCGCCGGAACCGCCACCCAGGTGGCGTTCTGAGGGGCGCTCTGAACGACGTTCTGACCATCCGATCGCTTTCCGGGGCATTGGATGGATACAAAGGCTCGGATGCCTTCCGCTCGTGAACTTGCGGTGCTATAGCCACGCCAACCGGAGCCACTCCCGGTTCCCCCGCCTCTTTCCAAGAACATCCAAGGACAAGGCCCGATCGCACATGGCAAAAATCAAGGTCGCAAACCCGGTCGTCGAACTCGATGGCGACGAGATGACCCGGATCATCTGGCAGTACATCAAGGACAAGCTGATCCACCCCTTCCTCGATATCGAACTGCAGTACTACGATCTGAGCATCCAGGAGCGCGACCGCACCAACGACCAGATCACCATTGACGCTGCCAACGCGATCAAGAAGGTCGGCGTCGGCGTCAAGTGCGCGACCATCACCCCCGACGAAGGCCGGGTGAAGGAATTCGGCCTCAAGGAAATGTGGCGTTCGCCGAACGGCACGATCCGCAACATCCTTGGCGGCGTCGTGTTCCGTGAGCCGATCATCTGCCGCAATGTGCCGCGCCTCGTTCCGGGCTGGACCAAGCCGATCATCATCGGCCGTCACGCTTTCGGCGACCAGTACCGTGCGACCGATTTCAAGTTCCCGACCCCCGGCACGATCTCGCTGAAGTTCGTCGGCGACGACGGCAAGGTGATCGAGCGCGAAGTCTTCAAGGCGCCGGGGCCGGGCGTGACGCTCGCCATGTTCAACCTCGACCAGTCGATCCGCGACTTCGCCCGCTCGTCGATGAACCTCGGCCTGTCGAAGGGCTATCCGGTCTATCTGTCGACCAAGAACACCATCCTCAAGCAGTACGACGGCCGCTTCAAGGAGATCTTCGAAGAGGTCTACGAGAACGAGTTCAGGAAGGATTTTGAGGCCAAGGGCATCACCTTCGAGCATCGCCTGATCGACGACATGGTCGCGGCTGCGATGAAGTGGTCGGGCGGCTACGTCTGGGCCTGTAAGAACTACGACGGCGACGTGCAGTCCGACACCGTGGCCCAGGGCTTCGGCTCGCTCGGCCTGATGACCTCGGTCCTGCTCACCCCGGATGGCAAGGTGATGGAATCGGAAGCCGCCCACGGCACCGTGACCCGCCACTACCGCGAGCACCAGAAGGGCAACGAGACCTCGACCAACTCGATCGCCTCGATCTTCGCCTGGACCCGTGGTCTCGCCCACCGTGCCAAGCTCGACGACAACGCCGAGCTGGCCCGCTTCGCGAACACGCTGGAGAAGGTCTGCGTCGAGACCGTCGAAGCCGGCTACATGACCAAGGACCTCGCGCTCCTGGTCGGCGCCGAGCAGCGCTGGCTCTCGACCACAGGCTTCCTCGACAAGGTCGCGGAAAACCTCAACAAGGCGATGGGCTGATCGCCCGGCGCTGAGCGCAGCCCCGGCCGCGCTCGCAAAAGAAACGAAGAGCCCCGGTTTCTCGCCGAAACCGGGGCTTTTTGCTGCCTGAAACCCGGAACCGCCGGGTCGCACTCGCGACATTTTCTGCGCGGAAGCTGCGCGCCCTCACCAAGGGAGAGTCTCATGAGCGCGCACCGAGGACAATTTGTCTGGTACGAATTGATGACCACCGATGTTGAGCGGGCCAAAACCTTCTATGGCGATGTCGTCGGCTGGGGAAATGAGGATGCCTCGCATCCCGGCATGAACTACACGCTCTTCACCTTCGACAATGTTCATGTCGCCGGCTTGATGACGCTGCCGGAAGAGGCCCGCAAAATAGGCGTGCCACCGAGCTGGATCGGCTATGTCGCGGTCGACGATGTCGACGAAAGCACCAACCTTGCGAAGGCACAGGGCGGCACGATCCATGTGCCACCGCGCGACATTCCGAACGTAGGCCGGTTTTCGGTCATCGCCGATCCGCAGGGCGCGAGCCTTGCGCTTTTCAAATCCAAGGACGCCGGCTCAACCCCGCCGACGAAATTCGGCGAGCGCGGACACGTCGGCTGGCACGAGTTGATGGCCGAGGACTGGCAGAAGGCCTTTGATTTTTACCAACAGATGTTCGGCTGGCAGAAGGCCGACGCGGTGGACATGGGACAGATGGGCACCTACCAGCTCTTTTCCGCCGGCGCGCACCCGATCGGCGGCATGTTCAGCAAGCCGCCGACCGTGCCGATGCCCTTCTGGATGTTCTACTTCGATGTCGATGCGGTCGACCCCGCCGCCGAGCGGGTCAAGAAAGGCGGCGGCCAGGTCCTGATGGGATCGATGGAAGTTCCGGGCGGCCGATGGATCGTCCAGTGCATGGACCCGGCAGGCGCACTCTTTGCCCTGCTCGGCTCAAAGACCTGACATTGGCGGCCGCTTAGGGCGCGCGCGGGAATAAAAATGCGGGCCTGAGCTTTTGGCCCGGCCCGCACTTTCGGAATAAATCTCAGGCGCCCATCGCCAAGGCGATGGCGTCGAGCGCGGCATCCGCCTTGGTGCCGTCCGGGCCGCCGGCCTGGGCGAGGTCCGGCCGGCCGCCGCCGCCCTTGCCGCCGAGAGCTTCCGAACCCTTGCGCACGAGATCGACCGCGTTGAACCGGCCGACGAGGTCGCCGGTGACACCGACCACGATGCCGGCCTTGCCGTCATCATTGATGCCGACGATTGCCACGACGCCCGAGCCGATCTGCTTCTTGCCATCGTCGGCAAGGCTCTTGAGATCCTTCATCTCGAGCCCTTCGACGCGGCGCGCGAGCAGCTTCGTATCGCCGATCTGACGTGCACCCGCACCATTGGCCGAAGCGCCATCGGCCGATCCGACGCCGCCCATCGCAAGCTTCTTGCGGGCATCGGCGAGGTCGCGCTCAAGCTTCTTGCGTTCCTCAATGAGCACCGCGATGCGCGCCGGCATCTCTTCCAGCGTGGTGCGCAGCTCGGCCGCCGCGCTCTTGGCAAGCTCGGTGCGCGCATTGGCGGCATGGCGCGCCTGATTGCCGGTGAGCGCCTCGATGCGACGCACGCCGGATGCAACCGCGCTTTCACCGAGAACGGAGATCAGGCCGATATCGCCGGTGCGCTTGACGTGCGTGCCGCCGCACAATTCGACCGACCAGCCGAGCGTGTTGCCGGAGCCCGCGCCCATCGATACCACGCGCACTTCGTCGCCGTATTTTTCGCCGAACAGCGCGCGCGCGCCGGAGGCCCGGGCGTCATCGACCGCCATCAGGCGCGTCGTGACTTCGGTGTTCTGCAGCAGGACGTCATTGGCGAGGTCCTCGATCTGCCGGATTTCATCGGGCGAAATCGGCTTCGGATGCGCGAAGTCGAAGCGCAGGCGATCCGGCGCGACGAGCGAACCGCGTTGGGCGATGTGATCGCCGAGCACCTGCCGCAGCGCCTCGTGCAGAAGATGCGTCGCCGAGTGGTTGGCGCGAATCTGCGAGCGCCGCGCATGGTCGACCTCGAGCTGAAGCGCCGCGCCGGGGCGCAGCTCGCCCCCCTCGACCGTGACCATGTGGACGAACAGATCGCCGGCCTTCTTCTGCGTGTCGGTGATGCGGGCGCGCACGCCCTCGCCGAGCATCACGCCGGTGTCGCCGATCTGGCCGCCGGACTCGGCGTAGAACGGCGTCTGGTTCATCACCACCGCGCCCTGCTCGCCGGCCTTGAGGCTCGCCACCTTCGCGCCGTCCTTGACCAGCGCCGCGACCACCGCCTCGGCGGACTCGGTCTCGTAGCCCAAAAATTCGGTCGCGCCGTTTTCCTCGCGGAGGCCGAACCAGACGCTTTCGGTCGCTGCATCGCCCGAGCCGGCCCACGACGCCCGCGCCTTGGCGCGCTGCTCTTCCATCGCCGCGTTGAAGCCATCGACATCGACGCCGATGCCGCGGGCGCGCAGCGCGTCCTGCGTGAGATCCAGCGGGAAACCATAGGTGTCGTACAGCGTAAAGGCCGTCTCGCCCTTCAGGCGATCGCCGGACTTCAGCGCACTGGTCTCGTCATCGAGGATGGCAAGGCCACGCTCCAGCGTCTTGCGGAAGCGGGTTTCCTCGAGCTTCAAGGTCTCGGTGATCAGCGCCTGCGCCGTCATCAGCTCGGGATAGGCTTGCCCCATCTCGTGCACGAGCGACGGCACCAAGCGCCACATCAGCGGATCGCGCGCGCCGAGCAACTGGGCGTGGCGCATCGCGCGCCGCATGATCCGGCGCAGCACATAGCCGCGGCCTTCGTTCGACGGCAGCACGCCGTCGGCGATCAGGAACGAGGAGGCGCGCAGGTGATCGGCGATCACGCGGTGCGAGGCCTTCTGCGGGCCGGAGCCCGAGACGCCGGTGAATTCGGAGATCGTGCGGATCAACGCCGCGAACAGATCGATGTCGTAGTTGTCGTGCTTGCCCTGCAGGACGGCCGCGATGCGCTCCAGCCCCATGCCGGTGTCGATCGACGGGCGCGGCAGCGGCGTGCGCTCGCCGGGCGCGGTCTGATCGAACTGCATGAAGACGAGATTCCAGATCTCGATGAAACGGTCGCCATCCTCATCCGGCGATCCGGGTGGGCCGCCCGGAATGTGCTCGCCGTGGTCGTAGAAGATTTCCGAGCACGGACCGCAGGGGCCGGTGTCGCCCATCTGCCAGAAGTTGTCGGAAGTGGCGATGCGGATGATGCGGGAATCCGGCAGGCCGGCGATCTTCTTCCAGAGATTGAAGGCCTCGTCGTCCTCGGCATAGACGGTCGCCAGCAGGCGATCCTTCGGCAGGCCGAAATCCTTGGTGATCAGGTTCCACGCCAGCTCGATCGCGCGATCCTTGAAGTAATCGCCGAATGAGAAGTTGCCGAGCATCTCGAAGAAGGTGTGATGCCGCGCGGTGTAGCCGACATTGTCGAGGTCGTTGTGCTTGCCGCCCGCCCGCACGCATTTCTGCGAGGAGGTCGCGCGCACGTATGGCCGCTTCTCGACGCCGGTGAAAACGTTCTTGAACTGCACCATCCCGGCATTGGTGAACATCAATGTGGGATCGTTGCGCGGAACCAACGGCGAGGACGGAACGATGTCGTGCCCTTGTTTCGCAAAGTAGTCGAGGAACGACGACCTGATTTCGTTTACGCCACTCATCTTTGTTCCAACAGCGCCCTTTGCTCCGCGCGCAAGTCTGCCGCGGGCCCAAATTTTCCGCTCTGCTTTTAGCGGTGGGGCGTCGTGCTGTCCACAAACGTATATGGCATCAGGGCTTTCTTCACCGGAACTGGGGATGGCGGCTGATGCAGCGAGGCTACGCAGCCCGGCGTATCACTGCACCGCCGGCGGGCTCGCCGCGCGCCCTTATGCGGGGGCCGAACGGCCCCTTGATGGAAGGCTTTGGATATGTCGGAACCCGCGTTGACAGCCTTGTCGGCGGCGTGTTTTCCTCATACATCATTCGACGATCACGTCGGGAGAGACTGGCCCTCGGGCCGGCGCCGAAGGAGCAACCGCCCCGGAAACTCTCAGGCAAAAGGACCGCGTGATCGACCTAAATCTGGAAAGAGGCGTGGATGGCCTGTGCCAGCCGCGTCCGCCGACGGGATAATGCTCTCAGGCGCAGCGACAGATGGGGCTTCGGCGAAATCGAGGGAATCGTTCCCATTGATCGCCAGGAGCCTCTCATGACCGTCTGCACGCCGATCGCCTCCTCTCTCAAACAAACGCCGCTCCACGCGCTCCACGCCGCGCATGGGGCCAAGTTCATGCCGTTCGCCGGCTATGACATGCCGATCAACTACGGCCCCGGCGTGCTGAAGGAACACCTCCACACCCGCGCGGCCGCCGGCCTGTTCGATGTCTCGCATATGGGCCAGATCGTGCTGCGGCCGAAATCCGGCAACCTCGCCGATGCCGCCCGCGCTCTGGAGGCCCTGATGCCGCAGGACATTCTGAGCCTCGAGCCCAGCCGGCAGCGCTACGCGCTTTTCACCAACGACCAAGGCGGCATCCGCGACGATCTGATGGTCGCCAATGGCGGCGACCACCTCTTCCTCATCGTCAACGCCGCCTGCAAGGACGCGGACGAAGCCCATCTGCGCGCGCATCTGTCGGGCACCTGCATCATCGAGCCGCTGACCGATCGCGGCCTGATCGCCCTGCAGGGACCAAGGGCCGCCGAAATTCTCGCCGCGCTCTGCCCCGAGGCCGCCTCGCTCCGCTTCATGGACGCGGTGCCGCTGTCGATCATGGGCATCGCCTGCGTGGTCTCGCGCTCGGGCTACACCGGCGAGGACGGTTTTGAGATTTCCGTCCCGGCCCGCGAGGTCGCGGCGCTCGCCACCACCCTCCTCGCCAATCCCGATGTCTGGCTGATCGGCCTCGGCGCGCGCGACAGCCTGCGCCTCGAAGCCGGCCTCTGCCTCTACGGCAACGACATCGACGCTACGACGACGCCGATCGAAGCCGGGCTCGGCTGGTCGATCCAAAAAGTCCGCCGCGATGGCGGGGCCCGCGCCGGCGGCTTTCCCGGCGCTGACGTCATTCTGCCGCAGCTTGCGAACGGCGCGGTGCGCCGCCGCGTCGGCCTCCGGCCTGAGGGCCGCGCCCCGGTTCGCGAGGGCGCCAAGCTGTTCGCCGACGAGCAGGCGAGCGCCCCGATCGGGCTCGTCACCTCCGGCGGCTTCGGCCCCAGCGTCGGCGCCCCGGTTGCGATGGGCTACCTGCCACCGGCCCATGCCGCCACCGGCTCTCTCGTTTTCGCCGAAGTCCGGAACCAGCGCTTGCCGGTCAGGGTTTCGGCCACGCCCTTCGTCCCACACTCCTACAAGCGATAAGGATCGCCCAATGACGACCCTCTACACCGACGATCACGAATGGCTCCGCATCGAGGGCGACACCGCGACGATTGGCATCACCGATTACGCCCAGTCGCAGCTCGGCGACGTGGTGTTCATCGAACTGCCGAAGGTCGGCCGCCAGCTCAAGAAGGGCGAGGCCGCCGCCGTCGTCGAGTCCGTGAAAGCGGCGTCCGACGTCTACGCCCCGATCGGCGGCGAAGTGATCGAAGTGAACGACGCCGTCGTCGCCGATCCCGCGCAGATCAATTCCGATTCCATGAGCGCGTGGTTCTTCAAGCTGAAGATCGCCGATCAGGGCGAACTGGCCGGTCTGATGGATGAAGCCGCCTATCAGGCGCACATCGCCTGACCGTTTGCCTGACTGACCCCGCGCGCGCCGCGCCAGGAGACAGAAGATGTCCAAGCCGAACCCCGCCGCCGCCAAAGCTGCCGTCACATTCGCGGACCGCCACATCGGCCCCTCCGCGCAGGATGTGGCGGCGATGCTGACGACAGTCGGCGCCGACAGCCTCGACGCATTGATGGATGAAACGCTGCCTCCGGCGATCCGCCAGCGCGAGCCGCTCGACCTTGGCCCGGCGCTCAGCGAAACCGACGCGCTCGCGCATATGCGCGAGCTTGCCGGGCAGAACCGGCTGATGGTCTCGCTGATCGGCCAGGGCTATTCCGGCACCATCCTGCCGACGGTGATCCAGCGCAACATCCTTGAAAACCCGGCCTGGTACACCGCCTATACGCCGTACCAGCCCGAGATCAGCCAGGGCCGTCTGGAAGCGCTGCTGAACTTCCAGACTATGATCGGCGACCTCACCGCTCTCGACATCGCCAATGCCTCGTTGCTCGACGAAGGCACCGCCGCCGCGGAAGCGATGGCGCTTGCCGAGCGGATGTCGCAGGTCAAGACCAAGGCGTTCTTTGTCGATCACGAAGTGCATCCGCAGACGCTTGCGGTGCTGCGCACCCGCGCCGAGCCGCTCGGCTGGCGCATCATCATCGGCGATCCGATGCGCGACCTCGAAGGCGCGGAGGTTTTTGGCGGCGTGCTGCAATATCCCGGCACCAGCGGCGTCATCCGCGATCTGCGGGAGCCCATCGCGGCGCTGAAGGCCAAGGGCGCGCTCGCGATCATCGCCGCCGACCTGCTGGCGCTGACGCTGCTCACCCCGCCGGGCGAACTCGGCGCTGACATCGCAGTCGGCAGCGCGCAGCGCTTCGGCGTACCGATGGGCTATGGCGGCCCGCACGCCGCCTATATGGCAGTACGCGACGCCTACAAGCGCTCGCTGCCCGGCCGCATCGTCGGCCTCTCGATCGATGCCCGCGGCGAGCCGGCCTACCGGCTGGCGCTGCAGACCCGCGAGCAGCATATCCGCCGCGAAAAGGCGACCTCTAACATTTGCACCGCGCAGGTGCTGCTGGCGGTGATCTCCAGCATGTATGCGGTCTATCACGGCCCCGAGGGGCTGACACAGATCGCCCGCGATATCCACCAGCGCACCGCGGTGCTCGCCGCCGGCCTCGCCGCGCTCGGCTACGCCCCGCGCCATGACCAGTTCTTCGACACGCTCAGCATCGATGCCGGCGCGGAGGCGAGCGCGATTTTCGCCCGCGCGCAGGATGCCGGCCTCAACCTGCGCGTCACCGGCAACACGCTCGGCATCGCGCTCGACGAGACGACCACGCCGGAGATCGTGGAAGCGGTGTGGCGCGCGTTCGGCGGCGCCCTCGCCTATGACGACATCGAAGCGAAGGCCGCCGACCGGCTGCCGGAGGGCTTGCGCCGGACCAGTGCTTTCCTGACCCATCCGGTGTTTCATGCCCACCGCTCGGAGACCGAGCTTTTGCGCTATATGCGCCGGCTCTCGGACCGAGATCTCGCGCTCGACCGCGCCATGATCCCGCTCGGCTCCTGCACCATGAAGCTGAACGCGACCACCGAGATGATCCCGCTGACCTGGCCGGAGTTCGGCAGCCTGCATCCCTTCGCGCCGCGCGACCAGGCCGCCGGCTACCACGCGATGTTCACCCGCCTCGAAGCGGCGCTCGCCGCCATGACCGGTTATGATGCCGTGTCGCTGCAGCCGAATTCCGGCGCGCAGGGCGAGTATGCGGGCCTCCTCGCCATCCGCGCCTATCACGCCGCGCGCGGCGAGGGCCATCGCAAGATCTGCCTCATTCCATCATCGGCCCATGGCACCAACCCGGCGTCCGCTCACATGGTCGGCATGTCAGTGGTGGTGGTCGCCTGCGACGCGGGCGGCAATGTCGATGTCGACGATCTGCGCGCCAAGGCCGAGAAGCATCGGGACGACCTGGCTGCGATCATGATCACCTACCCCTCGACCCACGGCGTGTTCGAGGAACATATCCGCGACATCTGCGACATCGTCCATGCCAATGGCGGCCAGGTTTATCTCGACGGCGCCAATCTCAATGCGCAGGTCGGGCTCGCCCGCCCCGGCGACTACGGCGCGGACGTCAGCCACTTCAACCTGCACAAGACGTTCTGCATTCCGCATGGCGGCGGCGGGCCGGGCATGGGGCCGATCGGCGTCAAGGCACACCTCGCCCCTTACCTGCCCGGCGACGGCAACCGCGAGGTGCCGGCGGACGGCGTCGGCCCGGTCTCGGCCGCGCCCTACGGCTCGGCTTCGATCCTCGTGATCTCCTACATCTACATTCTGATGATGGGCGGCGCGGGGCTGCGGCGCGCCACGGAAATCGCGATCCTCAACGCCAACTACATCGCAACGCGGCTCGATCCGCACTTCCCGGTGCTGTATCGCAACCATGTCGGCCGGGTCGCCCATGAATGCATCGTCGATCCGCGCGCGTTCAAGACCTCGGCCGGCGTCACGGTCGACGACATCGCCAAGCGCCTGATCGACTACGGCTTCCACGCGCCGACGATGAGTTTTCCGGTTGCCGGCACGCTGATGATCGAGCCGACCGAGTCGGAATCGAAGGCGGAGATCGACCGCTTCTGCGATGCGATGATCGCGATCCGCGAGGAAATCGCCGAGATCGAGGGCGGGCGTTTCGCCGTCGAGGCTTCGCCGCTGCGGCTGGCGCCGCACACCGTGCACGACATCGCCGACGACACTTGGGACCGGGCCTATTCCCGCACTGAGGGCTGTTTCCCCAAGGGGACGTCGCGCACCGACAAGTACTGGAGCCCGGTCGGGCGCGTCGACAATGCCTATGGCGACCGCAACCTCGTCTGCTCGTGCCCGCCGATGGAGGACTATGCCCTCGCCGCCGCGGCCGAATAGCGGCGGTCGATCACCGCAACATATTGCGGGGCCTCAAGTCAGGCCGCGCAAAGTGCCTCAGCAAAGGCCGGAAAAGCAAAAGCTTTTCCGGCCTTTTTCTCTTGTCCTCGCCTAATGTCGGAACGCTCGCGAGCAGCCGGAGCCTTCACCTTCCGCATGGCGCGCCTGCCAAGAGCCGGCCCGGGAACGGGAGAAATGACACCGACGCCCAAACAAGCAAATTCAAACCAAATGGGCTCAAACCTCAAACGAACGAAACAAAAAAGCCCCGCTGGATTTCAGCGGGGCTTTTTCATTCCTGCGACCGGCGGGCCCCAAAGTGCGTCCCGCCGAAAAAATCACTCGTCGGCCGGCTCCACGCCGTCGGCGTCGCTTTCGGGGCTTCCCGCCAGAATCTGATCGGCGATCAGGCCCGAGTTCTGGCGGATCGCCGCCTCGATCTTGTTCGTCACATCCGGATTGGCCTTGAGGAACGCCTTGGCGTTCTCGCGGCCCTGCCCGAGCCGCTGGCTGTCATAGGAGAACCACGCGCCGGACTTGTCGACGATACCTGCCTTGACGCCGAGATCGAGGATCTCGCCCATCTTGGACACGCCCTCGCCATACATGATGTCGAACTCGACCTGCTTGAACGGCGGCGCGAGCTTGTTCTTCACCACCTTGACGCGGGTCTGGTTACCCGTCACCTCGTCGCGCTCCTTGATCGCACCGATGCGGCGGATGTCGAGGCGAACCGAGGCATAGAACTTCAGCGCGTTGCCGCCCGTGGTGGTTTCCGGCGAGCCATACATCACACCGATCTTCATGCGGATCTGGTTGATGAAGATCACCATCGTGTTGGATTTGTTGATGGAGGCGGTCAGCTTGCGCAGCGCCTGGCTCATCAGGCGGGCCTGCAGGCCCGGCAGCGCGTCGCCCATCTCGCCTTCGAGCTCGGCGCGCGGCACGAGCGCGGCGACCGAGTCGACGATCAGCACGTCCACGGCACCCGAGCGCACCAGGGTGTCGGCGATCTCGAGCGCCTGCTCGCCATGGTCGGGCTGGGAAATGAGGAGCTCGTCGACATTCACGCCGAGCTTGCGGGCATAGACCGGATCGAGTGCATGCTCGGCGTCGACAAACGCGCAGATGCCGCCCTTCTTCTGGGCTTCCGCCACCGCGTGCAGCGCGAGCGTGGTCTTGCCGGAAGATTCAGGGCCGTAGATCTCGATGATCCGGCCCTTGGGAAAGCCGCCAGTGCCAAGCGCGATGTCCAGTCCGAGCGATCCCGAAGAGATGGTTTCGACATCCATCGAACGGTCGTTCTTGCCCAGCTTCATCACCGAGCCTTTGCCGAACTGACGCTCGATCTGTGAAAGCGCGGCCGCGAGGGCCTTAGATTTGTCCATGGAAGATCCTTCGACGATACGCAGGGCGGCTTGGGACATAGGTCACGCTCCTTATGAACGGGATTCGCAAAGGGGACAATCGCGGCCGGGATCGGCTCATGAAGATTTGTACACTGTATGTTCCATGTTCGCAATATGTTCTTTTTGCGGTTCGCGCGTTCTCGAGAGGGCCAAACCTAAATTTTTGCTTAATGCGCGCAGCCAATCGGCGCATGCGGCAGAGGCGCGAAAAGCCTCGTGTTCAGCGCTTCGGCGACCCGTTCAGCGCGCCCCAGTCGACGTTGCGGCCAGCCGGCGCAGGCGTCGCCTTGGCCGTCGGCTTCGCCGGGCTGCGGACACCGCCCCATGGATCGTTGTCCTTGGCGTCGGGAATGGCGCGAAGCTTTGCGCGGTAGGCGTCTTCGACCTGCTTGCGGCGCGCCTTCTCCTCGGACGTGATATCGTTGTCCGGCATCAGGTTGACCCCGCTCTGGGCATGGGCCGGTTTCACCGTTGCCCCCGCAAACATCGCGGCCGCCGCCGCGAATACTGCCACTGCCGCCATTGCGGAAAGTCTGATCCGTGTCATCGTAAAATCCGTCCGATCGCCAACTCGCTTCAAGGCGCCGCAGGGGCACCGCGAAGGTGGCAGACTACAATGCCGGGCGCGGACCGCCAAGCCGGCGGCGTGCGGAGCCTTTCAGCGGAAAAAACTAATCCACGCGCGTGCGAAACGATTCGATGAAAATCCGGCCTTGGTTTATTGAGTGGCCATGATCCGATCGTCCCAAAGCATATTCACCGTCCTATTTCCCCGATCTTCTGCGCGCGGCCGCCGGATGTCACTGCTTGCGCTCGGGATCGCGAGCCTGTCCGCCGCACTTTGCCTTGCGCCGTCTGCCGCCCTCGCCAATCGCGACGAAGGCTCGAAGATCGGCGCAGAATGCAAGGACTGGGCGCGCACGCCGGACGGCAAGTGGAGCCCCCGGCCGAGCGCGTCGATGAGTTCAGCGGATTTCACGGAAACGGTGCTGCTTGCCGGCGGCCAGCGCGTGATGGGCCCCAAGGCCTCCGCACTGCTCGACAAGCGCTGCGGCACCAGATAGCCGAGGCAGCTTACTTCCTCTGCGCTTCGAGGCCGTCGCGCACCGCGGTAAAATTCTGATTCACGGCGCCTCCGAGCAGATTGACCGCAGCGAGGATCATGATCGCGATGCCCGATGCCAGCAGGGCGTATTCGATCGAGGTCGCGCCGGATGTATTTTTTACAAAGTCCGCAAAGCGTGTCCTCACCGGGTTCTCCCTATTGCCTGCATGGCGGGGCCCGAAAGGGCCTGATCCTGCCCGAAAGACTAGCCGATCCAGTCTCTACGATTGCTTACAATCGGCCCCTAAAAAGGGCCATCGAACCTCCGCGCGCGGCAACGGGCTAAACAATCGGTTAAGCGAAACGCGCGGATTTGCGGGGTTCGCCGCAACGATATATTCCGGACTCTGCATGTAGTTATCCTCAGGCGTGATGTATCCTCCTGCCGGACGACAAGATGCCGACCATCAATGGTATTGATTACGGAAAGACCGAGATCGCGCCAAGGCGGTTGCTTGCCGGGGCAGCACGTCATCGCAGCTTGAATGCGCATCCTGACGACTTGCCGCTGACGGGACAGACTTTGACAGATCACCAGCTCACGCCCTTGGCCACCATTTCGCGCGAGCCGTGGCGCGCGCTTGCCGCGCGGTCGCTTGAGCCGAACGGCTACTACCTCGCGGACTGGCAGGCGGCGGTGAACGCGCATGCGCGCGAGCGCGCCAACGTCTCGGCGCTCAGCGCATGGACGGGCGCACCCAACGTCGGTGCCCGCCAGCTCATCGGGCTGCTGCCGGTCGTCTCGCTGTGGCGCGCCTGGAAAATTCCGCTACCGGCCCTGATCAGCGCCGATCCCTATGGCCCGCTTGGCACCCCGCTCATCGATGGCGAGAATGCCGAGGCTGCGATCGAGGCGCTGATGGCGCGGGCGCGCACCGCCGGAGCACGGGCGCTGATCATTCGCGAGCTGCCGCTGGACGGCGCGGTGATGCAGCTCTTTACACAAGTTCTCGCCAAGCGCGGCATGCAGCCACGCATCATCCAGGCCTACCGCCGCGCCGAGCTCGATGCCACGCAGGACGGCGAAGCCCTGCTGCGCGACGCGCTGGGCGCAAAGAAGCTCAAGGAGCTGCGGCGCCAGCGGCGGCGGCTGGCCGAGCACGGCGAAGTCCGCTTCAGCGTGGCGAGGACGAGCGAGGATATCCCCGGCGCACTCGAGGATTTTCTCAAGCTCGAGGCCAGCGGCTGGAAGGGCGAGCGCGGCACCGCGCTGCTCAGCCACACCGGCGACAGCCGGTTCATCCGCGAAGCCGTCACCACGCTTGCGGCACGCGGCGAATGCGAAATCGTCACGCTCCACGCCGGCAGCCAGCCCGTCGCCGCGGGGGTCATCCTGCGCGACCGCAGCCGGGCCTATTTCTTCAAGATGGGCGTCGCCGAGGCGTTCGCCAAACAGTCGCCGGGCGTGCAGCTCACGCTCGACATCACGCGCCATCTTTGCGATGCGCCCGGCATCGCGCGGGCGGATTCATCGGCCGCTCCCGATCATCCGATGATCGACGCCATCTGGCGCGGACGCCTTCACATGGGCGACGTGCTGATTCCTTTGAGACGCCACGATCCGATCACCAGCCTCATTGCCACTGCAGCCACCGCCAGAGCGGCCGTACGCCGAAAGGCCCGCGACCTCATCCACCTGGCCCGTAAGAGAGTGAGTAACTGACATGAACTCCACGACCACTGTCGCTCCTGTCATCACGGCTGAAAACGATGCACTCAGGCGCGACTTTCCCTTCAAGCCCTTTGCGATCCGCCACCAGCTTGCGGGCCATCCGCTCCTGACCCTGCCGAACATCGCAAAGCTTGCGGCGAAGCTGCCGCGCGATCTGATCGAATACAATTCCGGCCACGTGGCGGTGAGCCAGGACCCCAAAACGGTCCCCATGATCGAGCTCAACCCGATCGAGATCGTCGAGCGCATCGAAACCGCTGGCGCGTGGATGGTGCTCAAGCGCATCGAGAACGATCCCAGCTACAGGCAGCTCCTCGAAGATACGCTGCTGTCGGTGGCGCGGGCGCGCGGCTTTGCCTCGCTCAACGAGGCCGGCTTCGAGCAGGTCGAGGGCTATCTGTTCGTCTCCTCGCCGAATTCGACGACGCCCTTCCATCTCGACAGCGAGGACAATTTTTTCGTGCAGATCCACGGCGAAAAGTTTTTCGCGATCTACGATAACGCCGACCGCAGCATCGTGTCCGATGACGAGATCGAGCGATCGATGACCCAGCACCGCAACTTGAAGTTCGACGACAGTTTTGCGCCGCGCGGCGTCGAGTTTCACCTGTTCGATGGCGACGGCTGCTATGTGCCCTACCAGTGGCCGCACTGGGTGCGCACCGCGGGCTCCTATTCGATCTCGATGGCGATCACCTGGAAGACGGCGCATGTCCGCCGCAACAACGACCTGCACTACTGCAATTCGATGCTGCGCCGGCTCGGCATGCCGCAGCCGGCGCCGGGGCGCCGGCCGTTCGCCGACGCCGCCAAACTCACGCTCTATCGCGCCGCCGTTGGCGCGATCCGTCCCTTGCGTTCATCCATGGCGATGCGGAGCGTGCTGCGGCGCATCGCGCTCGGCAAGGATGCCAACTACTATCTGAAGAACAAATAACGGCGCGCGCCGCTTCGCCAGCGCCAGCGATCCCGGCGCCGCCGCCTATTCGGCGGCGGTCTGGTTGATCGCTGCCGAGACCTGCCGGATCGCCCGCGCCAAAAGCTCGGGCGCCTGCGCGCCGGAAAGCGCATATTTGCCGTCGAGTACGAATGTCGGCACGCCGCTGATCCCCCTGTCGCTCGCCTCCTGCGCCCAACCCGAGATCAGATCGACATCGTCATCGGACGCCAGCCTTGCACGGATCTCGCCGGCGTCGAGACCGACATCCGCGGCCGCCTGAACCAGCACCTCAGCGTCGGTCAGATCGCCGCCGTCGCGAAAATACAATTCCATCAGCCGCTGCTTCATCGCCGCGGCCTTGCCGTCGGCACTCGCCCAGTAAATGAGGCGATGGCAATCGGTCGTGTTCGGCTGGCGCTTCACGTCGTGCGGATGGTAGGCAAGGCCTTCCGAGGCGGCGGCGTCCACCACCCCCTGCGCGCGATGATAATACGCTTCGGGCGAACCGAATTTTCTGGTCAGGTACTCGTTCCGCGAGATGCCCTCGCGCGGCACCCATGGATTGAGAAAGAACGGCCGCCACGCCACCTCGACCGGCACGTCGGGGACCAATGCGAGCGCCCGCTCGAGCCGGTGTTTGCCGATGTAGCACCAGGGGCAAACGACATCCGAAACGACATCGAGATGGAGCGGCTTGAGGGCTGGCATGATGATCTCCCGACGCAAGATGCAAAGACGCTATCACAGCGATGCCGCCAGCGCCTTCATCTTTTCGAGAGTCCCCGCATCGGCGGGAAAGAACGTCTCGATTGCGATCTCCGACAGGGTGACGTCGATCGGCGTGCCGAACACCATCGTCGTCGAAATGAACGACAGCTCCGCATCGCCGAACCGCAGGCGAAACGGAACCGCGATCTTGTCCGCGGCGCGCAGCTCCGCCGCGCTGCGCGAGGGGATCGGATAGGTTTTCAGCTCCTCGGCCAAGGCGATCAGGCCGGGGTCGGCCGTGAGTTCGATCTGGTGCAGCAGCCGCTCGCGCAGATGCCCGCACCACTCGGCGCGATTGAGCGTAGCCGGGGCGAGGCCTTCGGGGTGGAAGGCGAGCCGCATCACGTTGATCGGCGGCGCAAGGAGTTTTGGCGCGACACCGGCGAGCAGCGGCGCGACGAGACGGTTGGCGGCGACGAGATTCCATTGCCGGTCGATCGCGAGCGCAGGGTTCGGCTCATGCGCGGCGAGAACGGTGTCAATCGCAGCGCGCGCGGCATGGAGCGCCGGATCGTCGAGCCCGCGCTGCGGAAAGGCCGGGGCAAAGCCCGCAGCGACCAGCAGCACGTTCTGCTCGCGCAGCGGCACATCGAGCCGCGTCGCGAGCCGCAGCACCATCTCGCGCGAGGGCGCGGCGCGCCCCGTCTCGACGAAGGATAAATGGCGCGGCGAGATCTCGGCCTCAAGCGCAAGATCTAGCTGGCTGAGACGGCGGCGCTGCCGCCATTCACGCAGGTGCGCGCCGAACGGCCGCCGTTCGGATGCGGCCATGCTGCGGTCGGGGGCGGATTTGGCGGCGGGAGAGGTGATCATGGCAAAAGGCTAACACCGCCCGGCGATGCTTTCCATGACCTGCGAGGTAATCGATTTGCCTCCGCGCCTCGCTGAAAATTGCCCGATATGGCGAAACCGTACCCGGTCGCCCGGATCCATCCGACAGGAGGCCATCATGATCCATCCCTCTCCCCTGCTCCGCCAGTCCCTTCTCGCCGACGCCGTGATCAGCGGCGGCATGGCCCTGCTTCTCATCCTGGCGGCGAGCCTGCTCGCGCCATGGCTTGCGCTGCCGGCCGCGTTTTTGCGCAATGTCGGGCTGTTTCTGGTCGCCTATGTCGCCTTCGTCGGATGGGTTGCCCGTCGCACCGACCCCGGCACCGGCCTCGTATGGGCGGTGATCGCACTCAATGCCGCCTGGGTGGTGGCAAGCATCGGCCTTCTCTTCACTGAGCTGGTCGCGCCCTCGCTGCTCGGGCAACTGTTCATCGCCGCGCAGGCGCTGGTCGTCGGGCTGTTTGCGGAGCTGCAATATATCGGCCTTCGCCGCAGCGGGGCGCAGCTTCCCGCCTGAATGATGCGCGTAGCGCGAGCCGCGTCATTGAAGCCAGCGACCAGTGCCGCTGGCTTCAATTTTCGATGGGGCGAGCCGGGTCAGGAGGCCGCGGCCTTCCTGCCCGCGCGCTTTGGCGCAGCCTTCTTTGGCGGTGCGGCCTTTGACGAAGACTTTTTAGGCGATGGCTTTTTAGGCGAAGACTTGGTCGGCGTCGGTTTGGCGGTCGCCGACTTGCCATTGGCAGCGTTCTTCGAGCGTTTTTCCTTCTTCGAGGGCTCTTGTTTCAAAAACTTGGCCTTCGACGCCGCCTTCTCAGGCTTCGCCTTGCCGTTGCCGGCCTCGGCCGCAAGCTTTTTGGCGCGTCGCTTCTCGCAGCTCGTGCATTTGCAGCCGATCGGCTTGAGGTACATTTTGAAGTATTCGGTGCCGTAGTCGTAGTTGATCTCTTCGCCCGGCTTGATGTTCTTGATGGCGCGGATCGTCACGGTGCGTTCGCGCTGCCTGACATGCGACTCCGCATTCGGCCGGCAGGCGTGGTTGATGTAGCGCGCGGTATTGCTGCGCACCGAGCCGTCGATGGTCCAGCGGCCGTTGATCTGGAACAGATACTTGTTCTCGACGGCGTCGTCGTCCTTGTTGCGGGCATCGAGCATGCGGCCGACATAGCGGATGATCTCCGTTCCTTTCGCAATCGGCGCGGTTGCAAAAAGACCAAGACCTGTGCGGGAGCGGCCGACACGATAAGGCTTATCGGAGGACTGATCTGACATGGTTCACTTCAATCATGAGCGCTGATTCGTATCGTAGTTGATCGCCTCGGCCATGCCAGCGTCAATCGGCTCGCACCTGACGTCCCTCTCAGCCGTCTTTCTTGGCCGGCGGCGCGGCGGGGGGCCGAGCGCCCCTCAGCATCGCGCCGAGCAAGGTATCCGCATCCGCGCCGCCCTCGATCCGCTCCAAAATATCTTCGAGCCGTCCGTCGATCAGAAGCGACGCAAAGCCGTGAACCAACGACCAAGCCCAGACGATGTTGCCGGCCTGCGCCAGCGTCAGCGCATCTTTTGAAATCGGTTCATGGCGGCTGGCGGCGGCCGCGCCGGTGAGGCCCGCAAGGGCCGCCGTTGCCGCCGCGCTCAATGACGGCCGCGACATATCGAGACGCTCGGTGCGGAACATGAGCTGATAGAGGCCTGGATAGGCCCGGGCGAACGCGACATAGGCGATGCCCCGCGCTTCCATCATCTCGCCGGGGGATTTGGCGTCCCGACTGGCGGCGGCCAGCGCCTCGTTGAACCGGCGAAAGCCGATGGCGGCCAGCTCGCTGAGAAGGCCGGTCAGATCGCCGAAGTGATGCGCCGGCGCGGCATGTGAAACGCCCGCCTCTCGCGCGACCGCGCGCAGCGTCAGCCCCGGTAGGCCGTCGCGCTCGAGCACGGTTTCGGCGGCCTTGAGCAGTGCCTCGTTCAAAGTGCCGTGATGATAAGGCGCCGCCTTGGTCTTGCCGGAGGCATCCTTCTTCGCAATTCGGGGTTTTCGGACGGCGGGAGCGTCGTTTTTGCCCGTAACGGGCTTGGTGGTGGTCTTGCTGATCATGCGATTACCATGCCGCACGATCTTTACAGCGTCAAGATTTCGCTTGACGGCAAATTAGGCCGCAGATAAGCATCTTGACAGCGTAAAGATTGAGCCCGACCAAGTTCCACAAGAGGCCCGCCATGTTCCTGTTCGTGATCCTCGCCCCCTTCGCCGCATTCGCCGGTCTGATGCTGGTGACAACGGAAACGATCAGCCTCTTCGCCGGCGCCGCCATCGCCGCCGCGTCCATCATTGTCGACCTTCTCCGCGGGCGCTCGGTTAAAGTGCTCGCCGCCGGTGCCACTGCGCTGTTCACGGCGCTCGGCCTCTATGGTCTCGTGGGCGCCAAGGGGTGGGGCAGCGTCGATGCCCGCCTCGTCATCGATTTCGGCCTGCTCGCGATCGGGCTGGTCTCGATCGCGCTGCGCGCGCCCTTCACCCTGCAATATGCCCGCGAGATGGTTGAGCCGGAAATCAAGGCGCAGCCCGCCTTCATTCGCACCAACTACGTGCTGACCTGGGCATGGAGCGGAGCGTTCCTCATGATGGTGATCGCCGACATCGCATCGCTCTACCTGAACTCGCTGCCGGTCTGGGCCTGCGTCGCCGTCACCTTCGCCGCGCGCAACGCCGCCGCATTCTTCACCGGCTGGTACTCAAAATATCGCCGCGCGCTGTTTCGTCGCGAAATCTGTCCGGCAGCCTGATCTTCAGAAAAACCCAAAATCCTCAACGCACAACAACCAGACCGCCGTTTGCCCAAGGAGAACAAAATGTCCGCATCGAGCCAAGCTTCCGCTCAGGCATCCACGACCAGTGAAACATCGTTCGCGCAGCCTGATGCCCCGCTCAGCAATATCGGCCCGATCCCGATGGAGTGCGATGCGGACTTCCTCAAGATCGAAGGCGAATTGCCGCGCGAGCTGAACGGCACGCTCTATCGCAACGGCCCCAATCCGCAGTTCGATGCGCCCGGCTCGCACTGGTTCGTAGGCGATGGCATGCTGCACGCCTTCACACTGGAGAACGGCCGCGCCAGCTACCGCAACCGCTGGGTCCGCACGCCGAAATGGCTGGCCGAACACGATGCCGGGCGCGCACTCTCCGCCGGTTTCGGCCGCAAGCTGGAAGGCGCGCCGGCCGACCTCGACACCGGCGTCGCCAACACAAATATCATCCACCACGCCGGCAAGCTGCTGGCGCTGGAGGAAGGCCACCTGCCGACCGAGATCGAGCCGAAGACGCTCAAGACACGCGGCTATCACGACTACGGCCGCGCCATCGCCGGGCCGTTCACCGCCCATCCCAAGTTCGATCCGGTTACCGGCGAAATGCTGTTCTTCGGCTACAACGCCAAAGGCCCGCTCACCCCGACGATGTCGTTCGGCAGCGTCAATGCCTCCGGCATCGTCACCCAGTTCGAGCACTTCGAAACGCCCTATGCCAGCATGGTGCACGACTTCATCGTCACCGCGCAGCATGTCCTGTTTCCGATCCTGCCGCTCACCGGCAGCATGGAGCGCGCGATGTCCGGGCGCCCGCCCTATGCATGGGAGCCCGACAAGGGTGCTTATGTCGGCGTGATGAAGCGCGGCGGCTCGACCAAGGACATCATCTGGTTCCGCGGCGAGAGCTGCTACGTCTTCCACGTCATGAATGCGTGGGAGGACGGCAACCTGATCCACGCCGACGTCATGCAGTTCGAGGAGGCGCCGCTGTTTCCGCATCCCGACGGCCGCCCGACCGATCCGAAGAAGGCCGTCGCCCGGCTGTGCCGCTGGACCTTCGACCTCGCCGGCAACACCGACCGCTTCACGCGCCGTTATCTTCACGACGATACCGGCGAGTTTCCGCGCATCGACGAGCGCCGCTCCGGCCTTTCCTATCGCCACGGCTGGTACGCCTGCGCCAACCCCGATGCGCCGCCTTCGGCGACGAAGCTTTCGGGCATCATTCACGTCGATGCCACCAGCGGCCGGCGCTCGCGCTATCTTCTGCCCATCGGCGATACCATTTCCGAGCCGGTCTTCGCGCAGCGCGACGGCGGCGCGGAGGGCGAGGGCTGGTTGCTGGCGGCGGTGTGGCGCGCGCGCGAGAACCGCAGCGACCTCGCTGTCTTCAACTCCCTTGATGTCGAGAGCGGCCCGGTCGCCCTCGTCAAACTCGGCCACCGCGTGCCGGACGGTTTTCACGGCAACTGGGTGAACGACTAACGCCAAGCCCACTCCAGATGCATGAGCAGCGAGGCAGACATGTCGGACGTATTCCGTAAACTGGCAGCGGACTTTCTCTCGACGATCATCTTTCTGATCGTCATGTTCGCCAGCGGCAGCGTGCTGCTGGCGACCGGCGTTGCCATCGCCGGGGCCATCGGGCAATTCGCCTATGCCCGCTTCAAGGACCAGCGGCTCGATGTGATGACGTGGGCCAGCCTCGCGCTGGTCCTCGTCCTCGGCAGCGCGACGCTAATGACAAACGACCCGCGCTTCGTGCTGATCAAGCCGAGCATCGCCCACTTCGCCATCGGCGCAATCATGCTGCGGCCGGGATGGATGCTGCGCTACTCGCCGCCGGTGGTGCGCGAGCACGGCGCCGACCTTGCGATGATCGCCGGCTATAGCTGGGCGGTGCTGATGATCGCGCTCGGCATCGGCACGGTCGTGGTGGCCTGGACCGGCGATCTCAAGCTCTGGGCGTTCTACGTCTCGGTGGTGGCGGTCGGCGCCAAGATCGCGGCTTTCGCGATCCAGTACGTCGCCTTTCGCATCATCATCCGCCGCCGCATCCTTCGCGGCCAGACGGCGGACGCCGCTGCGCTCCCGTGAACGCGCGCCAGAAGCAATCAGGCCCGGCGACGAGCCGGGCCTGATGTTGTCTTAGCCGAGGTTGAGGGCCTTGAAGAAGTCGTTGCCCTTGTCGTCGATGACGATGAAGGCGGGGAAATCCACGACCTCGATGCGCCAGATCGCCTCCATGCCGAGCTCGGGATATTCCACGACCTCGACCTTCTTGATGCAGTGCTCGGCGAGATTGGCCGCCGCGCCGCCGATCGAGCCGAGATAGAAGCCGCCATACTTCTTGCAGGCGTCGCGCACCGCAGCGGCGCGGTTGCCCTTGGCGACCATCACCATCGAGCCGCCTGCGGCCTGGAACTGGTCCACGAAGGAGTCCATGCGGCCTGCGGTGGTCGGGCCGAACGAGCCGGAAGCATAGCCCGTCGGCGTCTTGGCGGGACCGGCGTAGTAGATCGGGTGGTTCTTGAAGTAGTCCGGCAGCGGCTCGCCCTTTTCCAGCCGCTCGCGCAGTTTGGCGTGGGCGGCGTCGCGCGCCACGATCATCGTGCCGGTCAGCGACAGGCGCGTCTTGATCGGATGCTGCGACAGCGTCGCCAAAATGTCCTTCATCGGCTGGTTGAGGTCGATCTTGACCACCTCGCCGCCCTGCGCGGCGTCGCCAACATCCGGCAGGTACTGCGCCGGGTTGTGCTCGAGCTGCTCAAGGAACACGCCGTCGCGGGTAATCTTGCCGAGCACCTGGCGGTCGGCGGCGCAGGACACGCCAAGGCCGATCGGCAGCGACGCGCCGTGGCGCGGCAGGCGGATGACGCGAACGTCATGGCAGAAATACTTGCCGCCGAACTGCGCACCGACGCCGAGCGACTGCGTCATCTTCCAGATCTCATCCTCCATCTCGAGATCGCGGAAGGCGTGCCCGTCTTCCGACCCCGTCGTCGGCAGCGCATCGAGATAGCGCGCGGAGGCGAGCTTCACGGTCTTGAGATTCAGCTCGGCCGAAGTGCCGCCGATCACGATCGCCAGATGGTAAGGCGGGCACGCGGCGGTGCCGAGCGTCAAAATCTTCTCTTTCAGGAAAGCGTGCAGCCGCTCCTTGGTGAGCAGCGAGGGCGTGCCCTGGAAAAGAAAGGTCTTGTTGGCCGAGCCGCCGCCCTTGGCCATGAACATGAACTTATAGGCGTCGTCGCCCTCGGCGTAGATCTCGCACTGCGCCGGCATGTTGTTGCGGGTGTTCTTTTCCTCGAACATCGATAGCGGCGCGACCTGCGAATAGCGCAGGTTGCGCTTGAGGTAGGCGTCGCGCGCGCCTTCCGACAAAGCGGCCTCGTCGTCGCCATCGGTGATGACGCGTGCGCCCTTCTTGCCCATGATGATTGCAGTGCCGGTGTCCTGGCACATCGGCAGCACGCCGCCCGCCGCGATATTGGCGTTCTTCAAAAAGTCGAAGGCGACGAACTTGTCGTTGTCGCTCGCTTCCGCGTCGTCGAGAATCTTGCGCAGCTGCGCCAGATGGCCGGGGCGCAGATAGTGGTTGATATCGATGAACGCGGCTTCCGCCAGCGTCTGCAGCGCGGCGCGGCTCACCACCAGCGTCTCACGGCCCAGAATCGTCTCGACCCTCACGCCCACATCGGAGATTTTGCGATACGGCGTCTCGTCCTTCCCGAGCGGGAACAGGGGGGTGTGCCGGTAGGGCGGCAAAGCGTCGGCGGGCGGAGTCACGGGTGCGTTCATGGCAAGGCCTTGCGAATGGTCTGAAGAGGCCGGGCGCAACCCGACCTCGAGACAAAAATGATCGTGGTTCTAGGACTTTTCGCCGAATATTTGAAGGGTTCAAAACCGCAGGCCGCCATGCAGCGCTATTTGCGGCGTTTTCCGCGCGTTACGCGATCATTCTGGCGAAAAGTTCCGCATCGACATTGCCGCCCGAGAGCACGACGACCACCGTCTTGCCCTTGGCCGGAATGCGGCCAGCCATCAGCGCGGCAAGCGCCACCGCCCCGCCCGGCTCGACCACGAGCTTGAGGTCGCGGAAGGCGAAGGCCATCGCCGCGCCGACTTCGGCATCGCTGGCGGAAACGCCGGACGTGGCGAGCTGTGAATTGATCGCAAAAGTCAATTCTCCCGGCGCTGGCGACATCAGCGCGTCGCAGATCGTGCTGCCGCCCGGAGCGTTGGTCTGGCGGCCGCCGCTCGCCAGCGAGCGCGCGTGATCGTCGAAGCCGGCCGGCTCCGCGATGATGATGTCGGCGCCCGGAAAGCGCGCCCTGGTCGCAACCGCGATGCCCGCGATCAGGCCGCCGCCGGAGGCCGGCGCAACCACGATGTCGGGTACGATGCCCTCGCGCGCCAGATCCTCGGCGATCTCGCGGCCGACCGTGCCCTGCCCGGCGATCACGTGCCGATCGTCGAACGGCGGCACCAAGGTCGCGCCGCGTTCGGAGGAAATGCCAGCGGCGATTTTTTCGCGGTTTTCGTTGTGGCGGTCGTAGAGCACCACTTCGGCGCCGTAAGCCTTGGTGCGCTCGCGCTTCGACACCGGCGCATCCGACGGCATCACGATGACGGCAGGCATGCCGAACAGTCGCGCGGCCGCGGCAACGCCTTGCGCGTGATTGCCGGACGAGAACGCCACGACGCCCGCCGCCCGCGCTCCCGGCGCGATCGATGCCAGCTTGTTGTAGGCGCCGCGAAACTTGAACGAGCCGGTGCGCTGGAGCACTTCGGGCTTCAGAAAAATCCGCCCGCCGGTCAGCTCATCGAGCGCGGGAGACGTCAGCAGCGGCGTGCGCGTCGCGACGGGCGCGAGCAGGCTCGCGGCGGCGTCGATATCGGCGATGGAGACAGGAAGCGGCTGCGTATGATCCATGCCGGCAATCTAGCCAGCCTTGCGCGGTTTGAAAATACTAACTGATCGCCCGCGCCGCCGCCGCCAACCGTCCCAGCGCGCCGACCGGCTCGGTCGCCCCGCTCGCGACGATGTTTTGGATGAAGGCGCGCGCCGCCTCGTCCCAGCTATGGCGGAGCGCGAAGGCGCGGCAATCGCTCCGCGACAGTTCCAGCGCGGCAAGGCAGGCCTTGCGCAGGTCCTCGTCGAGCACGCCGACCGGCGCGCTGCCGATGACATCGCGCGGGCCGGCGACGGGAAAGGCCGCGACCGGCACGCCGCTCGCAAGCGCCTCCAGCAGCACCAGCCCGAAGGTATCGGTGCGGCTCGGGAACACGAACACGTCCGCCGCGGCATAGGCGTTGGCCAGCGCCTCGCCCTGTTTGGCGCCGAGAAACACCGTCTTGGGAAATTGCCGCTCCAGCGTCCGGCGCGCCGGGCCATCGCCGACCACGACCTTGGTGCCGGGCAGATCAAGCGACAGGAATGCCTCGAGGTTCTTCTCGACGGCAACGCGGCCGACCGACATGAAGATCGGGCGCGGCAGGCCGAGATCGATGTCCCACGGCTGAAACAGTTTTGCATCCACGCCGCGCGGCCAGATCGCGACCCGCGAGAAGCCGCGTTCGCGCAGCTCGCGCTGCAACGACGGCGTTGCCGCCATCACCGCGCGGCTCGGCCGGTGGAAACGCCGCAGCCACGCCCAGACCCACTCTTCGGATACCGGCAGTCGCGCCGAGACGTATTCGGGAAAGCGGGTGTGGAAACTCGTGGTGAAGCCGATCCGCCGGCGCAGGCAATAGCGCCGCACCGCCGCCCCGAGCGGTCCTTCGGTCGCGATGTGGATCGCATCCGGCTCATGCGCCTCGATAAGCTCGGCGACGCGCCTTGCGCCCGGCAGCGCGACCCGCACTTCGCGGTAGGTCGGCAAGCCGAAGGTGCGGAACTCGTTCGGCGTCAGGAAGACGATCTCGCTCCCCATCCGCCGCGCCGCTTCCGCCGTCATCGTCAGGGTTCGCACCACACCGTTGACCTGCGGATACCAGGCGTCGGTGGCAATCAGAATTTTCATTCAGGCAGCTCGCACTGCGACCGGAACGACGGTGAGTTGCCGCCGCACCGGATCGGTCCAGGTGATGATTTCAAAACGGCCGTCGTCGTGCTCCGCAAGCACGGTGCAACTCTCGACCCAGTCGCCGCAGTTCATGTAGCGGATGCCGTGCTCGTCGCGGATCGCGGCGCAGTGGATGTGGCCGCAGATCACGCCGTCAACGCCGAGGCGGCGGGCCTCGCCGGCGAGCGTCTGCTCGAACGCGCCGATGTAGTTGACCGCGTTTTTGACCTTCAGCTTGGCCCATTGCGACAGCGACCAGTAAGGCACGCCGAGCCGGCGCCGCGCCAGATTGACGAGGCGATTGAGCCGGATCGCAAGGTCGTAAGCCTTGTCGCCGAGATGGGCGAGCCAGCGTGCATGCTGCACCACGAGATCGAAGATATCGCCGTGGATGACGAGAAACCGCTGCCCTGATGCGCTTTCGTGGATCGCCGTCTCGACCACCTCGATGCCGCCGAAATGCGTGCCGTAGTAGTCGCGCAGAAACTCGTCGTGATTGCCCGGCACGTAGATGACACGCACGCCCTTGCGGACCCGGCGCAGCATCTTCTGGACAAAATCGTTATGCGACTGCGGCCAGTACCAGTGATTTTTCAGCGCCCAGCCGTCGACGATATCGCCGACGAGGTAGATCGTGTCGGCGTCGTGCTCGCGAAGAAAATCGAGCAGGCGGTCAGCCTGCGAGCCTTTGGTGCCGAGGTGGACGTCGGAGATGAAAAGGGTGCGAAAGCGTCTTTCTGCGACGCCTTCGCCACGACAAGCTTCGCCTTGTGTCTCGCGTATCATGCCGCCGCCAATAGCAGGACGATATGACACGCGAGTGACAGGAACGGCCGCGCAGAAACTATGCGGCGATGATCACGCGAGGCTTGTCCGCCGCGCCAGAGCCGGCGTTAGTACCATGCGGAGAAATGATGAACCGGGCCATGGCCGCGCCCGACCGAGAGCTGATCCGATGCAGCAATCGCCTTTGAAATATAGGCCTTCGCGTTGCGCACGGCTTCTGCAAGCGGCTCGCCCTTGGCAAGTCCCGCAGCGATCGCAGACGACAGCGTGCAGCCGGTGCCGTGGGTGTTGAGCGTATCGATGCGCGGCGCGGCGAGCCGCAGCACATCCTCGCCCTGCATCAGATAGTCGACGCTTTCCGCGCCGCTGGCATGGCCGCCCTTGATCAGCACCGCCGGGCAGCCGAGCGCGAGCAGCGCCCGCCCTTGCGCTGCGATTTCGTCCTCGCTCTCGGCGATGGAAGTATCGAGCAGCGCCGCCGCTTCCGGCAGGTTCGGCGTGATGATCTGGGCGATCGGAATGAGTTTTTGGCGCAGCGCATCGATCGCCTGCGGCGCCAGCAGCCGGTCGCCCGAGGTCGCCACCATCACCGGATCGACAACGACATGCGCGGCCTTCCAGCGCGTCAAGCCAGCGACGATCGCCTCGATTACCTCCGGCTGCGACACCATGCCGATCTTCACCGCCGCGATGTCGAGATCGCTGAACACCGCGTCCATTTGCGCGGTGATGAAATCGGCCGGCACTTCATGGATCCCGGTCACGCCCTTGGTGTTCTGCGCGGTCAGGGCGGTGATCACCGACGCGCCAAAGACGCCACATGCCGAGAAGGTCTTGAGGTCGGCCTGAATGCCGGCGCCGCCGCCCGAATCCGAGCCGGCGATTGTCAGCGCAATGCGAATCGTCATGTCATCTCCGCATGAAGTCGGTGAGCGGACGCGGGATTGCCCAGAAACGCGCCCGAACCGGCGGCAACTTGCTTGCCATTTCAGCCCGTTTTCGGCTCTATTGCCCGCGATGACAAGCGCCGCTCCGGAGAAACCTGCGATGGTCCCCTTTTTCGTCCAGTTCAAATGCAAGCTCGGCCAGTCCTACGCCGTGGCCAATGCACTCGCGGAGGCGGAAATCGCGTCGGAAATCTATTCGACCGCCGGCGACTACGACCTGCTCGTCAAGTTCTACGTCGATGAAGGAACCGATATCGGCCACTTCGTCAGCGAGAAGGTGCAGGTGATTCCGGGCATCCAGGACACCCACACGATCATCACCTTCAAGGCATTCTGATCCTTAGGCGCGTCGCCTGCGGGCATCGCGAATTCCCGGCCATGGCAGGCGAACGGCGCGGACGCGCCGGTGCGCGCTCTGCCGCGCCAATCGCCGCGGCAATCCCGAAAAAAGCCGGTCGCCTGACGGAACCCGGCCGGCTCTGGTGAATCTAGTTGATGGGTCTTTGCCAGTTTTCGCAGCCCGATTCATTCCAGGTCACATAGGGGAGATCATCATGAATGCCCGGTATCTCGCGGTAGCCTCTGTTGCCTTTGGCGCCTGCATTGCCCTTGCCGGGCCTGCAGCCGCTGAAAAAATGATGATGAAGGTCGATATGACGGGCGCGAACGAGGTGCCGCCCGTCACCACCGCAGGAAAGGGAACCGCGGACATCGACTATGACACTGCGACCAAGAAGCTGAGCTGGAAGCTGACTTATTCCAACCTCACCGGTCCGCCCACGATGGCGCATTTCCACGGGCCGGCCGAACCCGGCAAGAACGCGGCCGTCGCCGTTCCGATCCCGAATCTCGGCCCGACCACCGCCGAAGGCACTGTCACGCTGTCCGATGCGCAGGCCGCCGATCTGCTGGCCGGCAAGTACTACGTCAATGTCCATACCGCCGCGCATCCTGCCGGAGAGATCCGCGGGCAGGTGAAGAAATAAGCAGGCTGGGGCATCGATGATCGATCGCGGCGGGCTGCCGGCAGCGTGGCTCATGGCCAATGCCGACAGCCTGTCCGTTTGTTTGCAAGAGCACTTGGCGCAGGCGATGGCTCAGGAGCGCTTCGGCCGCGCCGGTCCCTCGACCGCCGGCAGCGACTTGAGATAAGCCGCAATGGCCGCACGGTCGGCGTCGCTGAGCCGCGCGGTGTTGCGCACCACCCGCACCATGGAGCCGCCGGTCGTGTCGCCGTCCGGCGTTTCGCCGGTTTTGAGGAAATGGGCGATGTCGCTTTCGCTCCAGTCCTTGAGGCCCTTCCGGGTGATGTTCGGCACCCAGCCCTCGCCTTCCGGGTTCGGCCCGCCCGCCAGCCGCTGTCCCGCGACGATGCCGCCAAGCGTGTCGCGCGGGCTGTGGCATTCGGCGCAGTGGCCGAGCCCGTTCACGAGATAGGCTCCGCGATTGATTTTGGCGTCCGCCGACGGTTTCGTCAGCGCCGCATCGTCGCTGCCGAGATGCAGCGCCTTCCACACACCGACGGCGCGGCGGATGTTGAAGGGAAAGCCGAGGTCGTGGTCGCGGACCTTGCCGGATGCGGCCGGCAAGGTCTTGAGATAGGCGAACATGTCGCGCAGATCGCCGATGCTGGCGTGCTGATACGAGGCATAGGGAAAGGCCGGATAGTAATGCTGGCCCTTCGGCGAGGTGCCCTTGGTCATCGCGGTGACAAAATCGCGCTCGCTCCAGCCGCCGATGCCGTCCTCGCTATCCGGGGAGATATTCGGCGCGTAGAACGTGCCGAACGGCGAGTGAATGGCAAGGCCGCCGCCGAGCAGTAACCGCTCCGGCTGATCGGGCGTCGTGTGGCACGATGCACAGCCGCCGGCATTGAACGCCGCTTCGCCATTGGCAAGGTCGGCCTTGTGCGGCGGCAGCTGCCCGCCCACCGCGCTTGGCGAGGTGATCGCAAAGCCGACTGCGCCGCCAAGCGCCAGCGCGAAAATACCGAGCCACGCCGCGGCGCGAAATTTATGCGTCGATTTCAACAATGCGCTTCGTTCTGATCAGCTGTTCTTGATGCGGTAGGTCTCGTGGCAGCCCGAGCAGCTCTTGCTCATGACCGGAAACGCTTCCTTCAAGGTCTCAAGGCTTTGGATCTTGCCGGCATGGGCGGCAACGGCCTTGTCCAGATTGGCGATGTGGGAAACGAAATCGGCCTTGTTGGTCCAGATCTTGTCGGAAGCACTATAGTCGCCGCTGCGCGGCGCGCCCTTCGTGCTTTCGGGATAGAGCGGCGTGATCGTCTTGCCGAAGGTCGCAAGATGGGCCAGCGCCTGGTCAACTTCGGCCTGGTCATACGGCTTCTTGTCGCGCGCCATCTGCCCGAGCGAGCCGAACCTGTTCTTGCCGGCCGCCTTCATCGCCTCCTGGCGCTTTGCCACCAGATTTTCCTGGGCCACGACGGCACCCAGGTTCATCGCGATGCCCAAGGTCAAAAGTCCGGCAACAGCTATGATCCGCTTTATAGTTTCTCCAACAGGTTTGGGATGTCAGCCAGGAATCAGAGACAACAGGATTGACGGAATTATGTTTGCGAGCAAATCAACATGCCGTCAGATCCGGTTTGCCGCCGCACTAGAGGCGATGTTTGCGGCGACTTTGCTCGATCGCCATCCAGATGCGCTCGGATGTCGCAGGCATGTCGATGTGTTCGATGCCGAATTCGCGCCAAAGCCCGTCGATGATTGCGTTCATCACCGCAGGGCATGAGCCGATCGCCCCCGCCTCGCCCGCGCCCTTGACGCCGAGCGGATTGGTCGCGCACGGCACGTTCTTGGTCTCGAAGGTGAACGATGGCGTGTCGGACGCCCGCGGCAGCGCATAGTCCATGAACGTGCCGGTGACGAGCTGGCCATCCCGCGGATCATAGACCGCTTGCTCCATCAAGGCCTGCCCGATGCCCTGCACCGAGCCGCCATGCACCTGTCCTTCCAGCATCATCGGATTGAGCGTCTGCCCGAAATCGTCAACGATGACGTAGTTGACGATGCGGACCTCGCCGGTGGCGGGATCAATCTCGACCTCGACGATATGGGTGCCGTTCGGGAAGGTGCCTTCCGCTCCAAAAATGTCGTCGGCCTTGAGCTTCTCGGGATCGATGCCCGGCTTGCCGGCAAGGTCGGCGAAGGACACCGCGCGATCGGTGCCGCTGATTCGGATCGTGCCATCGCTGATTTCCAGATCGCCCGGCCCGGCCTCGAGATTGTCGGCCGCCAGCTCCTTGAGCTTCCGCCCGAGCTTTTCCACCGCCTGCTTGACGCAGACGCCGCCGGTCGGGATCGCGCTCGAGCCGCCCGTCCCCACGCCGGTCCGGATGAGATCGGTGTCGCCCTGCAGCACATGCACGCGCTCGGGCGGCAGGCCGAACTGTTCGGCAACAAGCTGGGAATAGGCGGTCTGATGGCCCTGCCCGCTGGATTGCGTGCCGATCAGCACCGTGACGTCGCCATTCGGATCGAGCCGGACCTCGGCGCGCTCCGGCCCCATCGAGCCGCAGACCTCGACATAGGTCGCGATGCCGATGCCGCGCACCAGCCCGGCCTTCTTCGCCGCCTTGGCGCGTTTGGGAAAATCCTTCCAATCGGCGATTTCCTGCGCGCGCTTGAGATGCCCGGCGAAATCGCCGGAGTCGTAAACTTTCCTCGTTGCGGTCGTGTAGGGCATCGCGCGCGGGGGAATGAAGTTTTTGCGCCGGATCGCATCCGGCGTCATGCCGAGCTTGCGCGCGCTGGCATCGACCAGCCGTTCGAGCACATAGGAAGCCTCGGGCCGCCCGGCGCCGCGATAGGCATCCACCGGCACGGTGTTGGTGAACACGGTGCGCAGCCGGCAGTGGAACGCGGTGATGTCATAGACGCCCGGCAGCATGCCCGCGCCGCCATGCGGGATGTACGGCCCGAAGGTCGAAAGATAGCCGCCCATGTCGCTGATGAGATCGACATCGAGGCCGAGAAACTTGCCGTCCTCGGCCAGCGCCATGCGTGCGGTGGTAACGTTGTCGCGGCCCTGACTGTCGCCGACGAAATGCTCGGAGCGGTCAGCCACCCATTTGACCGTCTGCTTGAGCTGGCGCGCGGCGACGCAGACCAGCGCGTATTCCCGGTACGGAAACAGCTTGGTGCCGAAGCCGCCGCCGACGTCCGGGCAGATCACCCGCATCTTCTCGACGGGAAGATGCAAAATGTTCAGGCACAAAATGTCGCGAAGCCGGTGGCTGCCCTGACTGCCGAGCGTCAGCGTCAGATGATCGTGCTTGGCGTCGTATTCGCAGACGACAGCGCGCGGCTCGAGGTAGTTGGTGACGATGCGCGGATTGACGACCGAGACCTCGGCGACTGCATGCGCCTTGGCGAAGGCCGCTTCCGTCGCCTTCTTGTCGCCGAGCGAAATGTCGAACAGCACGTTGCCGGGATGTTGCGGCCAGACCTGCGGCGCGCCGGGCGCGACCGCGGCTTTCGCGCCGATCACCGCCGGCCGAGGCTTCCAGTCGACCTCGATCGCCTCGATAGCATCGCGGGCATGATCGATGGTGTCGGCAACGACAAAGGCAATCGCATCGCCAACGTGGTGAACCTCGCTCCGCGCGAGGATCGGATAGGGCGGCACGTTGAAGGGAGTGTCCGGCAGCGCGAACAGGCACGGCAGATTGCCGAGATCCTTGGTGTCCTCGCCGGTGAGGACGAGGCGGACACCCGGCATTGCGGAGGCGCGGGACGCATCGATAGTGAATGTCGCGCTGGCATGCGGCGAGCGCATCATCAGGCCGTGCAGCATCGTGCCCGGCGAATGGTCCGCGGTGTAGCGGCCATGGCCGCGAATGAGAGCGTCATCCTCTTTGCGTCGCACGCTTGCGCCAACGCCAAATTTTACAGGAGCCATCGGTTGTCTCCGGGTTCCGGTTTTTCACTTTGGGTATGTTGGCAAAGTTCGCGGTGGCGCGCAAACGCCGCCGTCTTTATTTCGACAGCAGGTTTTTCAGCCAGGCGCGGCCGAACAACAGCCAGATGCCGGCGGCGTAGACGACGGTGCCGGCCACGATCAGCACGCCGAGCGCGGTTTCATCGCGCAGCCAGTGCCATCCGGCGAGGGCATGGCCGAGCCACGTCGCCAGCGCCCAGAACAGGGCGGCAAGGATGCTCCCCACCAGCGCAAATTTAGCCAGCGAACGCACCAACGCGCGGTCGATGTCGAGATAGCCGGCGCGGATCGAGAAACCGAGCACCAGAAGCAGGTTCACCCACGCGCCGACCGCAGTCGCCAACGCAAGGCCGATCTGCGCCAGCGGTCCCATAAGAGCGATCTTGAGCAGCACGTTGACGGCGACGCCGCAGAGCGCCGCCTTCACCGGCGTCGCAGTGTCCTTGCGCGCATAGAATGCCGCAACCGCGCTGCGGATCAGCACGAAGGGGATCAGGCCGACGGCGTAGGCCGCCAGCGCCGCCCCGGCAGCGGCGGCATCCGCCGAGGAAAATGCGCCGCGCGAAAACATCGCGCGCATGATCAGGTCCGGCACCGCGAGGAAGGCGGCGACGAACGGCACGGAGAACAGCAGCGTGAAATCGAACGCCCGGCGCTGCGCCGCCTGCGCGCCGGCGTGATCGCCCGAGGTCAGCCGCCGCGCCATGTCCGGCAGCAGCACGGTGCCGATGGCGATACCGATCACGCCGATGGGAAGCTGGTTCAGCCGGTCGGCGTAATACAGCGCCGACAGCGCGCCGCTGGCAAGAAAGGTCGCGATGATCGTATCGGCGAACAGCGCCACCTGCACGCCCATCGAGCCCAGGGTCGCCGGGCCAAGCGCGCGGAAAAAGGCCCGGACATCCTCGTCCAGCCGCAGCGGCGCAAAGCGCGGCAGGCCGCCGTGGCGGGCGGTGTCGCCGGCCAGCAACAGGAACTGCAGCACGCCCGAGGCGAGCACGCCCCACGCGGCGGCATGGCCTGCGCTCGGGAAGAAGGCAGCCAGCGCGAGCGCTGCCATCATCGACAGGTTGAGAAAGACGGGTGCAGCCGCCGCCGAGGCGAAGCGGTTCATCACATTGAGCATGCCGCCGTAAAGCGTCACCAGCGTGATCAGGAGAAGATAGGGAAAGGTGATGCGCGTCAGCTCGATCGCCAGCGCGCGCTGGCCCGCATCGTCGGAGAAGCCGGGCGCAAGCAACGAGATGACCTGCGGCATGAACAGCCATGCCGCCAAGAGCAGGACGACCTGCGAGACGAACAGCAGCGTAAAAATACGGTCGGCGAACAGCTTCGCCGCCAGCCCGCCCTTGTCGCCGCGAACATGGGCGTAGGCCGGAACGAAGGCGGCGTTGAACGCGCCTTCGGCGAAGATCGCGCGAAAGTGGTTGGGCAGGCGAAGCGCAACGAAAAAGGCGTCGGCCACCGGGCCGGCGCCGAGGACGGCGGCCAGCAGGATGTCGCGCGCAAACCCTGTCACGCGCGAGAGCAGCGTATAGCCGCCGACGGTGAATATGCGTCCCAGCATCAGCCGCTTCTACCGCATCCGCGGGCGGCGCGACATCCTGTAATCGCCGCCGCCCGGCCGCCCATCGGCCGGCTCAGGCCAGCGCGGTGCGGACCGCCGCGATGATCCGGTCCTGCGTCGCCGCATCGAGATAGGGGTGCATCGGCAGGCTGATCGCCTCCTCCGACAGCCGCTCGCTGACAGGCAGGCCGCCCTCGGCCACCGGATAGTGCGCATAGGCCGTCTGCTGGTGGAGCGACTTGGCGTAGTAGATCGCTGTCGGCACCCCCTGCGCCCGCAGCGCGGCGGCGAAGGCGTCGCGGGTGCCCGCCTTCACGCGGACGGTGTACTGCGCCCAGATCGAGACGTTGCCCGGCGCAACCTGCGGCAGCATCAGGACGTTGCTCAGTCCCTCGGCATAGCGTTCCGCCACCGCGTTCCGCGCTGCGATCTCGTCGTCGAAGATCTTGAGCTTTTCGAGCAGCACCGCGGCCTGCATGGTGTCGAGGCGGCCGGTCAGCCCGAGGCGGACGTTGTCGTATTTGTCGGCGCCCTGACCATGAACGCGGATGCTGCGCAGAATGTCGGCAAGCTCGGCGTCGTCGGTGAAGATCGCGCCGCCGTCGCCGTAGCAGCCGAGCGGCTTGGCCGGGAAGAAGCTGGTCGCGGTGGCATCGGCCAGCGCGCCGAGACGGCGGCCGCGATAGCTCGCGCCAAAACCCTGCGCGGCGTCATCGAGAATGAACAGCCCTTCCGCACGGGCGACGGCAGCGATGGCGTCGTGGTCGGCGCTCTGGCCGAACAGGTCGACCGGGATCACCGCCTTCGGCTTGAGCCCCGCCTTCCTCGCGGCCGCGATGCCGCGCTCGAGCGAGGCCGCATCCATGTTGAAGGTGGTCTCATCGACATCGACGAACACCGGCGAAGCGCCGGTCAGCGCAACCGCCTCGCCGGTCGCGCAGAAAGTGAAGGTCGGGCACAGCACCGCATCGCCGGGGCCGATGTTTTTTGCCATCAGCACCATCAGCAGCGCATCGGTGCCGCTCGCGCAGCTCACGACATGCTTGGCGCCGCAGAACTCAGCCAGCTCGGCCTCGAGCTCGGTGACTTCCGGCCCATTGACGAACTGGCAGTGGGTCAGGACGCGCGTGACAGCCTCGTCGATCGCGGTTCCGAGCCGGCGGCGCTGGGCGCCGATGTCGATGAACGGGATGGTCTGCACGGGCATATGCTGGTTCATGCGTATGTCTTCTTGTTCAAGAACGATCAGCCGACGACGCGGCGCGGCGTCTGGTGGGCTGGCGCGATATCGTTGGCACGGGCTTCAAGGCACTGAATGGCGATCTCGAGGCTGGCGGCGGCCTGCTCGCCGGTGACCGGCGGCGTCGCGCCGGTGCGAACCGCTTCGAGGAATGCCAGCAGTTCGGCGCGCAGCGGCTCGTCATGCCCCACCGAAAGGTGGCGCATCGAGTAGGCGCCGTCGGGCTGGAAGCCGAAGCATTCGGTGACCTGACGGGTGATCAGGTCGCCCATCACATATTTGTGGCGGGTCGCGACGGTGACGCTGCGCGCCTTGAACGGCGTCAGCCAGTTGGTGTTGATGTGCGCCAGGACGCCCGAGGCCGTGCGGAATTGCAGCAGCGCGATGTCCTCGCGCTCAGCCACCGCGCTGGAAAGCTGCGGCTGCACCTCAACGATCTCGGAATTCGTGAACCAGCGGATCAGGTCGATGTCGTGCACGGCAAGATCGATGACGACGCCGACATTCGACATCCGCGGCGGGAACGGCCCCACCCGCTCGATCGCGATCGACAGAATGTCCTCGCCCTCGATCGCCTTCTTGATCGCGACGACCGCGGGGTTGAAGCGCTCGACGTGTCCGGCCATCAGCGTCACGCCCGCCTTGCGGGCCGCGCTGACGATCTCCTGGCTCTCGGCGACCGTGGAGGCGATCGGCTTCTCGACGAGCACGTGGACGCCGCGCGCGATGCAGGCCAGCGAAACCTCGTGGTGCAAATGGGTCGGAGCCGCGATGGTGACGGCATCGACGCCTTCCGCCAGCAGTTCCTCAACGCGCTCATAGGTCGGGCAACCCGCAAGCTGCGTCGCTCGTTGGCGGTGAGCTTCCAGCGGATCGACCACGCCGACGAGGTTGACGCCGGGCAGCGTGGCCAGCACCCGGGCATGGTTGCTGCCCATGACGCCGGCGCCGATCACGCCGATCCGAAGCGGCGCCACATCACCGCCGGTTGCACCGTTGAGGGACTGGGTAGAACTCATCAATCGTAACTCGGGTTCAGGCATTGAAGGAGACGCAGCCAAAACGAAGGCTGGCGCAGCCGGGGATTGCGCGTGGCGCAGCGATCACGGCGCGTTGAGTGCTGTCTAGCACGGGGCCGGGCGTCAGGCGAAGGAAGGGAGCGAGTTGTCAAACACGTTTTGATTCAAAAGATTACAGTGCTTTTTGAAAGACTTGCCTCTTTGAACCAGCGTTTCTTGAAAGAAATCTTGGATTTTTTGAGAAGATTTGGGGTTTCGGCCCGGCTTTATTGGGTGGAACCGGGATCTAACCGGGCCGCCCGTCGCTGCGTCTGGGCTCAGCACTTACGGGGCAGAGCCCGGTTGCTGCAACGCAGGTGGCGGAGAAAAAGTGCAAGCACAACCAGTATAGATGCTCGGTAAACGCGAGTAAGACCCCATTAACCATAATGAGCGGAACTAGGGTGCATTACCGAGGGTGAATCATGACTTCGAAACTGTTGCTAGGAGCGCTAATCGCCTCGGCTGTGATACTCAGGCATCCCGGCGGGACGGCGTACCTGTCATAGCCGCAGGCGGCCGCGCTCCGGGATAGGTCCTAAGCCTAGCCGCCGATGCGGTGATATTCCCGATACCATGCAATAAATTGCCGGATGCCGGTCTCGATGGCGGTCACCGGGCGAAACCCGGTGTCGCGGGTAAGGTCATCGATATCGGCGAAGGTCGCCAGAACGTCGCCCGGCGGCACCGGCAGCAGCTCCTTGATCGCGCTGCGGCCGAGCTCCTTCTCCAGAAGCGCCACGACGTGCATCAGCTCTTCCGGCCGGTTGTTGCCGATGTTGTAGATTTTCCACGGCGCAAAACTGTCCGCCGGGCCGGGCGCAGGCTCGCCCGCGCCGCGGGCCGCCGGCGGGCGGTCGATCAGCCGCACGATGCCCTCGACCACGTCGTCCACATAGGTGAAGTCGCGCTTCATGTTGCCGTGGTTGAATAGCCGGATCGGCTGCCCCGACACGATCGCATTGGCGAACAGAAACATCGCCATGTCCGGCCGGCCCCATGGGCCGTAAACGGTGAAGAACCGCAGCCCGGTGATCGGCAGGCGGTAGAGGTGACTGTAGCTGTGCGCCATCAGCTCATTGGCCCGCTTGGTCGCGGCATAAAAGCTCACCGGATGATCGACGCTGTCGGCGGTGGAGAACGGCAGCTTGGTGTTGCCGCCATAGACCGAGGACGAGGACGCGAACAAAAGATGGCGGCAGCCGTGATGGCGGCAGCCTTCGAGCACATTGGTGAAGCCGACGAGATTGTCGCGCGCATAGGCGTGCGGGTTTTCCAGCGAGTAGCGCACGCCCGCCTGCCCCGCGAGGTGGATCACCACTTCGCACTTATACGCGGCGAAGGCCAGATCGATGATCTCGCGGTCGGCGATATCGAGCTTCAGGAAGGTAAAGGCGGGATCGGCGCGCAGGATGTCGAGCCGCGCCTGTTTCAATGACGGATCGTAATAATCGTTGAGATTGTCGACGCCGACCACACGGTAGCCGGCCTTCATCAGCCGCTGCGACAGGTGAAAGCCGATGAAGCCGGCCGCGCCGGTCACGAGTATCGCCTGATCCGACATTGTTGTGGGGATCTCCGGTCAGTGTCCGCACGCGCGGACACGGCGCTTGGCCATGCCGCCGCGCCGGGCGTCAGGCGGCGGGGCGCTTGCGAAACACGATGAAATGCGAGAGCGAGAAATTCACCACGAAGCTGACGAGAATGGACAGCAGCTTGGCGACCAAAACATCCAGAAAATTCGCCAGGATCACGAGGGTCACCGTGGTTGCAACCATACCGGCGACGCCCGAGAGCACAAAGGTGAAATAGACCGGAAAGCGCAACTTGCGTCCCGATTCCGGGCCGAAGGTGATGTAGGTGTTCATCACATAGGAGAACGACACCGCGACAATCCACGCGAGCACGTTGCACGGCACCAGCGGCAGCGAGAACACGTGATATGCCGTCAGAAAAACGCTGAGATCGACCAGCGCATTGAACACGCCGATGGCGGCGAAGCTGATCGCCTTGAGCGCCCATGCGCGCTCATTCCAGGCCAGGAGAAGGCGATCAAGAATCTGCTGCATAAATCCGGTTCCGTGGGGACGCGCGAAGCGTGAACAATCCGGCAGGTTCGCTTCGCAGCGGCCACCTCCGGAAATACCGCACTTTTGCGGGCATGACCACCACCCTCCTTTCTAGAAGGCTTCAGATACCGTTCCGGCTTGAGCCAGTCGACGGAAAAGACGCGAGCCGATATACAGCGGACACGTCATAGCCCATCGCCTAAGAGGGCCTTGTGACACCGGTTTACCTTCGGTTTCGGCCGATCTGTTTCCTCCCGCGAATGTCCGATCACTTATGTCCGGCAATGCCTCAAGCTTAAGCGTGATGACAGTGCTGACGCTGATCGTCGCGGCCGCGATCCTCTCGGCCGGGCTGATCCGGCTGATTCGTCCCTGGCTCACGGCGTACGCGCTTGCCCGTCCCAATGCGCGCTCGTCCCACAAAGTGCCGACGCCGCAGGGCGCCGGCATCGGCATCATCGCCGCGACCCTGCTGGTTGCAGGCGCGGCGCTGGCGATCATTCCCGCGATCAGCTTGCCTGCGCTGGCGCTGCTGTTCGCCGCCACGATCGGCATCACCGTCCTCGGCGTCGCCGACGATCTCAAATCGGTCCCCGTGCTGCCCCGCCTTCTCGGACAGGGCGCAGCGGTTGGCCTCGCGCTGTGGATTGTGCCCGCCGATTTCCATGTCAGCCCATGGCTGCCGCTGTGGGTCGAGCGCCTCGCCCTGCTGTTTGCCGGGCTGTGGTTCGTCAATCTCGTCAACTTCATGGACGGGCTCGACTGGCTGACTGTGGCGGAAACCGTTCCGGTGACGCTGGCGCTGGTGGTGCTCGGCATGCTCGGCAACCTGCCGGCGGCGCAACTCGTCATCGCTGCCGCGCTGCTCGGCGGCATGCTCGGCTTCGCGCCGTTCAACCGGCCGGTGGCAAAGCTGTTTCTCGGCGACGGCGGCAGCCTGCCGATCGGCCTTCTGCTCGGCTGGTGCCTGCTTGGTCTTGCGCAGCACGGCCATTACGCCGCCGCGCTGCTTCTGCCGCTCTACTATCTGATGGACGCAACATTGACCCTGCTGCGTCGCCTGTTCGGCGGCGAGGCGATCTGGACCGCGCACCGCTCGCATTTCTATCAGCGGGCTACCAGCAACGGCTTTTCGGTCATCGCGGTGGTCGGCCACGTCTTTGCGCTCAACATCGCGCTGGCCGCCCTCGCCCTCGCCTCGGTGTGGGGCGGCTCCGCCGCCTTCGGCGTTGCGATGGTCGCCGCCGGGGCCGCGCTTGTCGGGCTGGTGCTGCGGCGTTTTTCATCGCCGCGATAACTGGTGTCAGGCTGCCGGATCGACGTTGCGGAATTCCGGCACGGCGTCCTTCAAGACCTCTGCAATGACGCACTGGTCCTTGCTCGACAGCCCGCGATGCAGCTCGTTCAGCCATTTGCGCAGCGAAGCCATCGGCGGCTCGTTCGGCCGAGCGGCGACGATACCGGCGATGCCGACGTCGGTGGTCGCCTCCTGCTCGGCGAACAAAATTTCGTTCAGCCGCTCGCCAGGGCGGATGCCGGTGAACACCACCTCGATGTCGTAGCCCGGCTGCAGACCCGACAGGCGGATCATCCGTTCGGCAAGCTCGACGATTTTGACCGGCTGCCCCATGTTGAGCACATAGACCGACACATCGTTCCGCGACGGGCTGAGCGCATGGGTCGCCGCAGTGACGACGAGATCGCAGGCCTCGCGGATGGTCATGAAATAGCGGACCATGTCGGGGTGCGTGACGGTCACCGGGCCGCCGGCCTCGATCTGCGCCTTGAACTTCGGCACCACCGAGCCGTTCGACGCCAGCACGTTGCCGAAACGCACCGAAATCAGCCGGATCGGCCGCTTGCCGTCGTCGCGGCCGGACAGTTCGCGGTCGAGGCTCTGGCAGTACATTTCCGCGAAGCGCTTGGTCAGCCCGAGCATCGACACCGGCTCGATCGCCTTGTCGGTCGAGATCATGACCATCGCCTCGGCGCCGGCTTCGACCGCGGCATCGGCGACGTTGACGCTGCCGAAGATGTTGGTCTTCACGCCCTCTTCCCAGTCCCGCTCAAGAAGGGGCACATGCTTGAGGGCGGCGGCGTGGAAAACGATATCCGGCTTGAAATCGCCGATTAGGCGGATGATGCGCTCGCGGTCGCGGACATCGGCGAGCCGGCCCTCGATCTTGACCGATGAGACCTTCTGCGCGAGCCGCTCCTGGATACCGTGCAGCGCGGGCTCGGAATTTTCGATCACGAGGAGGCGCGCGGCGCCGAAGGTCGCGACGCGGTCGCAGATCTCCGATCCGATCGAGCCGCCGCCGCCGGTGACGACCACCGATTTGCCGCGCACGAAGGCTTCGAGGCGATTGTAGTCGATCCGCACGCCGGGCCGCAGCAGCAGATCCTCAACGGCGACCGGGATCAGTTGCGGGATGTCGCGGCTTTCCTCGAGCGACGGCAGGCGGCTGGCAATGAGGCCAAGCTTGCGGGCCTGACTCAAAATGGTCTCGGGATTGCTCTCGGGCTCGAATGCCGAAGGCGTCATCACCAGCCGCTCGATCGGCCGTTTGCTCGACGCAAAATCCTCGACGACGTGCACGAGGTCATCGAGTCCGCCCAGCACCGGAATGCCGCGGATCATCTGACCCCGGTCGGACCGCGCCGGCGAAAGGATGCCGACCGGCCACAGCCGCTTCACCGCTCCGCTTTCGATCCCGCGCAGGAAAATCTCTGCATCGGCGGCGCGCCCGATCAGCAGCGTCGATGCGGCATCCCTGGCAAGCGCCTGGTTGCGCGTGCGCGTATAGCGAAAATATCGATAGGTGATCCGCGAGCCGGACAGGAAGAAAATCTCGAGAAACCAGTAGATGATGATCGTGGTCTTGCCGAGAAAGAACGTGCCGTAGACGTTCGGCGCCAGAAACACATAGTCGAGCGCCAGCAGCGCACCGGACAAGACCGTGGCGGTGCGAACGATATTCAAAAGGTCCGGCAGCGAGAAGAAGCGCCACTTCGTCGTCGTGAGGCGAAACATATAGCAGACGACGAAAGCGAGGCCGATGAAATACGGGAGAATGGCGGCGAGCAGCGGCAGGCGATCGGAGAAGTTTTCTCCATCAAAACGCAGCCAGAAGCTGAACAGCACCGCAAGCGCCGTAACGGTCACATCGTGCGCAGCGATGATCCAGTTACGCAGCGTGAATTGGGAGATCCCGGTCATCGGCCCCAAAGCATCTCAAATTTTAGGTTTTTCACTTCGTCCCCGCGTGGTCGCGTTGCATGCCGATGATCATCCCCCCGGCGACTCCGACGCCAAGGACGTACATCCAGCCAGCATGAAAATCAAAGAGATGCGAGTTGAAAATCGAACTTGCGATGTTCTGCACAACCACGAGCTGACCGACCCATGCGGCCAGCCTCTGCGCCGGCGGCGGATTCCGAAACAGCGCAAGATGCGTCAGCCACATCCAGTACAGGATGGTGATGCCGAGCGCACCCCACTGGATGCCGACGTGAAGCGTCTGGTTATGAGGATTCGCGATAACCTCCGCAGCAACGCCCGCCTGATGCTCGGCGGCCTGCTCGAACAGTCCCAGCACGGCGCCAGTGCCATGGCCGAAAAACGGATTCTCGGAGATGAACAGCACCGACTTGCGCCAGAATTCGAGGCGCAGGCCGCCTGACGTCACGTCCGACGAGGTCTGATAGCGATGATATTCTGCCCCGATGCTGGCCAGCTTGGCCTGGACCTTGGGCGATACCGCCCAGGCGACTGCAAGGACCAGCACGAGGCTCGCCACTGCGGTCAAAATGCCGCGCCAGCGCAGGCTGAACAGCGCGAACACCGCGAACATCACCGGCAGCGTCACGAGCGCCGTGCGCGATACAGTGATGAAGAACATGTTGAAAAGAAACGCCGCGGCGATTGCGATCAGCAACGAGGCGAGCCGATAGCGCTTCTGCCGGTACAACTGCAGAACCGGCCAGGCGAGCGCGACCGCACACAGCGCGAATTCGTGGCTCTGGTCGATATAGTTCTTCAGCGGCACGCCATAGCCGCCCGGCGAGTCGTTGGTGTTGATCGCAAAACTCGGATCGTAGGCGACCAGAAACGACAGCAGCATCAGCAGCGTGCATGACAAAAGGAATGTCACGAAGATCCACGCGCCGCGCTCGGAGCGGGCGAAGTGATAGATGATCAGCGGAATCATCAGGAACTTGCCGAAGGGCTTGAGCGCGTAGAGGCGCTCGTTCCAATCCGCCTCTGACCAGAACAAGCCGGCAACCGCCAGGGCGACGAAGAGGAGCGGCAGAAAGCACGCCGGCTCCTTCATCAGCCGGGAAAAGGTCTCGGAATCCCGGATCACCATCGGCACCAGCGAGATGACCCACAGCGTCGTGAAAATTGCCGGCAGCGATGTCGACCACGGCAGCGACCCCACGGTGAGGATCGCGAAAATATCCACCGTCCTCATCCAGGGCGACGTACTTTGCCAGTAGGCGAAAGCCAATCTGGCACGTGCGAAGGGAGAAACGGCAACCATGCTCATAGTCGTTTCACTCGCGTTCGTTCGACAACGGCCGTGGTGCTGAAGCCCGGCAAAAGATCGACCAGCACGACGCTGCCGCCATGTTTCGTCACGACATCATGTCCGACGACCTGCTCCACCGAATAGTCGCTGCCCTTGACCAGCACATTCGGCTTGATCGCCTTGATCAGTTCGAGCGGGGTATCTTCGTCAAAAATCACCACGAGGTCGACGGCCTCCATCGCGGCGAGAACTTCGGCGCGGGCGCGTTCGGTCTGCACCGGCCGCTCCGGCCCCTTGAGCCGGCGGACTGACGCATCGCTGTTCAGCCCGAGCACCAGCCGGTCGCAGGCCGCGCGGGCCTGCGTGATCACGCGGACATGGCCGGGATGAAGAATGTCGAAGCAGCCGTTGGTGAAACCGACGCGCAGGCCTTCGGCACGCCAATCGGCGAGCTGCTCGTTCAAGGCCTCGCGCGTCAGCGCGATTTTCTGCTCGGCGGCGAGCGAAGCCGGCGGCAGGATTTTTTTGCGCATTTCATCGGCCGAGACCGTGGCCGTTCCGGTCTTGCTCACGGCGACCGCCGCCGCGGCGTTGGACAGCCGCAGCGCCGTCTCCCAGTCCGCGCCCGCGGCCAGCGTCACCGCAAGGGCGGCGACGATCGTATCGCCGGCGCCAGAGACGTCCCGCACCCGCACGGGGAACGCCGGCGCGTGGACGTGACTGCCGTCGCGCGACACCAGTGTGGCGCCCTGCTCGCTGCGGGTGATCAGCACCGCCTCGAACTCCGCCTCGCCAATACAGGCATGCGCGAGCGCGACGATTTCCGCCGTCGTGCCAGAGGGCTTTCGCGTGGCCGCGACAAATTCCTTGTGGTTCGGCGTGAGCACAGTGGCCCCGCGGTAGTCGTCGAAATTGGCGCTTTTGGGATCGACGACGATGCGCTTGCCGAGCCTGCGCGCGCCCTCGATCGCCGCGCGGATCACCCGCGGCGTCAGCACGCCCTTGGCGTAGTCGGACAGAAGCACGATGTCGGCACGCGGCAACGCGGCCTCGATCGCGGCGACGACGCGCTGCTCAAGTTCGGCATCGATTGCAGTCACGACTTCCCAATCGGCGCGCAGCATGTGCGTCGAGAAGTGGTCCGAAACGAACCGCACCTTGCGCGTGGTCGGCCGGTCGCTCGCCACCACCAGCACCGGCTCGATCGCGGGAATGCCGGCAAGATCGGCGCGCAGCAGCCGACCGGCATCGTCCTCGCCGATCACGCCGATGAAGATGCAGCGGGCGCCGAGCGCCGCGACCCCGCGCGCCACGTTGCCCGCGCCGCCGATATTGCTTTCGCTGCGCCGCACGGCGATCACCGGCGTCGGCGCCTCGGGCGAAATCCGCGACACGTCGCCGTAGACGAATTCATCGCGCATCAGATCGCCGATGCACAGCACGGTCTGATTGGAAAATTCCGCTGACAGCAAATCAAAATCGAACATCGAACGGCCTTGCAGGTGAGTGACGGTCAACGATAGCGATCAGACGCCGCCAGATAACCACGCACATAGTTGCTAACGGCGTCCTCCAATGACGTGAACCCGCCATTGTAGCCTGCACGCAGGAGACGCTCGATTTCGCCCTGAGTGAAATACTGATAGCTGCCCCGGATGTGCTCCGGCATATCGATGTAGACGATATTCGGCGTCGCCCCGAGCGCGCTGTAGGCCGCCAGCATCAGTTCGCGGAAACTGCGCGCCTCGCCGGTGCCGACGTTGAAGATGCCGCTGACGCTCGGCGTTTTCAGCAGCCACAGGATCACCCGCGCGACATCGTCGACATAGATGAAGTCGCGGCGCTGATCGCCGTCGGCGATGCCCTCGACATGCGACTTGAACAATTCGACCTTGCGCCCCGACGCGATGTCGTCGAATCGCTTGGCGAGCACGCTCATCATCGCGCCCTTGTGGTATTCGTTCGGGCCGAACACGTTGAAGAACTTCAGGCCCGCCCATTGCGGCGGCATCGCCTCGCCCTTGGCGACGCGCTCGGCGACCGCCAGATCGAACAGGTGCTTGCTCCAGCCGTAGAGATTCATCGGCCGCAACCGGCGCAGCGCCTCGAACGAATTGTCGTCGGCAAAGCCCTGCGCACCGTCGCCATAGGTCGCCGCCGACGAGGCGTAGATGAAGGGCGTCGCGGTCTGCGTGCACCAGTCGAGCAGCCGCAACGACAGGCGAAAATTGGTTTCGATGACGAGATCGCCGTCCGTCGCGGTCGTTTCCGAGATCGCGCCGAGATGGATCACGCCGTCGAGCTTGCGCCCGGCGAGCCAGGCCATCAGTTCCGTCGGGGGAACGAAGTCGGCGAGCTGCCGCTTGGCGAGGTTCCGCCATTTTCCGTCATGGCCCAGCGTGTCGCAGACTGCCACATCGGCCCGGCCGGCCTCATTGAGGGCGGCAACCATATAAGAGCCGATAAATCCCGCTCCGCCAGTGACCAGATACATGCAATCTCCTCGGGCAATCGCCCCCCTTCATGGGACGGGCCGCAGGCCGGCTTCAATCTCTTCTAGGCGCTCGGAATGAATATTCCGTCGCCAGCGAGCGATTGAGGCCTTTACGGCCCGGTTGGGAGCAGATACCGACGGATGACCAAAAAGTCTGCCGGAACCCAGCCGCCCCCATTCAAACCATGAATCTCAATTCGCCACTCAGCTCGTTCGGGCCGGTTGATGACAGGGACACTCGGCCCCTGCTTATCGTGCCGTATAACTGGATTGGCGATTTCGTGCGCGGTCATACCGTGGTCCGGATCGTCAAGCAACGCTGGCCGAACCGGCCGGTGGACATCCTCGTGACGCCGCTCTGTCAACCACTGGTTGATTACATGCCAGGCGTCCGCGCCGGAATAGTGCACGACCTGCCCCGCTCCCAGCTTGCCTTCGACAAGCAGTTCGCGCTCGCCAAGCGCCTGCGCGCCGAGAATTACGGCACCGCGCTGGTGATGCCGCGAACGTGGAAATCGGCGATTGCCCCGGCCCTTGCCGACATCCCGGAGCGCGTCGGTTTCGTCGGCGAGTTCCGATTCGGCCTCATCAATCAATGGCGCTGGGGCGAGCGCGCCCTGCCGCGCTTCATCGACAAGAACGCCGTGCTGGCGCTGCCCGCCAGCGCGCCGCGGCCGGAAAACTGGCCCGCGCCGCAGATGGCGGTCCCGGACGAAGAGATCGCCGCATGGCGCAGCGCGAACGGCGTCGGCAGCCGCCCCACCGTCGCGCTCGCGCCCGGCTCGGTCGGCGCCCACAAGCGCTGGCCTTATTATGGCGAACTGGCCAAGGCCCTCGTTGCGGAGGGCTGCGAGGTCTGGGTTGTCGGCGGACCGGGCGAGGCGGAGGCAGCGGCGCAGATCGTGGCCGCCGGCGGGGAGATGGTCCGCGATCTCACCGGCACGGATCTGCGAAACGGCATTTTGGCCCTCGCCGCCGCCGATCTCGCGGTGTCCAACGATTCCGGCCTGCTTCACGTCGCGGCCGCGATCGGCACGCCGACCATCGCCGTTTTCGGCCCGACCAGCCCGTGGCACTGGGCGCCGCTCAATCCGCTGGCGGGCGTCGTCCAGCCGCCGGACCTGCGCGGCAAGGAGATGCCCTATCATTCGATCGCGGCAACAACCGACCCCTCCTACATCGCCGCCGTCCCGGCGGCGGACGTCATCGAGATAGCCCGCTCGGCGCTCGCCACCCTCGCCGCGGCCGATTGACCCGGTTTTCGTGGCGTTCGCCGCAAAAAGGCACTAACACCGACCAGGCTCCAGAACGATGGTTGAGGCGTTGAACAACGATCCGGTCGCAGACCACTTCCAGCACTCACTCGCCGCGCTCAACCGCGCGGCGCAGGACGAGGTCCTGCTCGCCTGCACGCGCAGCATCGCGCAGGTCAGCATCGATGCGCTACGCAGCGGTGCAAAAATTCTGATCGTCGGCAACGGCGGCAGCGCTGCCGACTCCCAGCACATCGCCGCCGAGATCGTCGGGCGCTATCGCCGCGAGCGGCCGGGCTATCCGGCCATCGCGCTGACCACCGACACCTCGGCGCTGACCGCGATCGGCAACGACTACGGGTTCGAGCAGATCTTTTCCCGCCAGGTGGAGGCGCTGGGCGCACGCGGCGACGTGTTGTGGGCGCTCTCGACCTCCGGCCGCTCGCCCAACGTGCTCGCCGCCGCGGAGATGGCGCGCAAGCTCGGCATTACGGTCGTCGGCTTCACCGGATCGAAGGGCGAGGCCATGCGCGCCTCGGCCGACCACCTGTTCATCGCGCCGAGCGATCAGGCCGCCGTGATCCAGCAGATCCACATGACCGCCGCCCACGCGATCTGCGACGCGATCGAACAGGCGCTGGTCGCCGACCCCGGCGCGGCCCTCCGCCCGGCATGACCGCGGGGCTGCCACACAGGCCCGCGGCCTTTCTCGACCGCGACGGCGTACTGAATTTCGATGACGGCTATATCGGCACGCGCGAGCGCCTGCGCTGGATGCCGGGCGCGGCGGCGGCGATCCGCACGCTGAACGCGGCCGGCTACTTGGTGTTTGTCGTCACCAATCAGTCCGGCGTCGCACGCGGCTTCTTCTCCGAGGCCGATGTGCGCGACCTGCACCAGTGGATGGCCGATGAGCTGTCCCGCGCCGATGCCAGGATCGACGACTGGCGCTACTGCCCCCACCACATCAAGGGCACCATCGCCGCCTATGCTCAGGACAGCGATTGGCGCAAGCCGCAGCCTGGCATGATTTTGGACCTGATGCGGCATTGGCCTGTGCAGCAGGCCGGCAGCTTCATGATCGGCGACAAGTCCTCGGACATCGAGGCGGCGACCGCCGCGAGCCTTCCCGGCTTCCTGTTTCCGGGCGGCGACCTCGATGCCTTCGTCGGCGACGTGCTGCGCCGGCTCGCGACCTAGGCCGCGCCCGTCCCGCCGAGCAGCTCCTCGGACGCCGCCATCGCGTCCACGCATTCCGGATAGACCCCGCGCCCGCCAAGGATTTTGATCGATCCCGCGCCGACCGGCCGCGTCAGGCCCGGATCGGTGCTGAGAAACAGGCCGAGCGAGGGCACCTGATAGGCCGCGGCCAGATGCAGGAGGCCGGTATCGACGCCAACCACCAGCGATGCCCCCGCGATCACCTTCGCCGTCTCGTCGAGCGGCTGGCGCGGCAAGATCCGGCTGCCCTTGATGCCGCCGGCGAGGCGCTGGCTGCGCAGCCGCTCCGCCTCGTTGCCCCAGGTCAGCAGCACGTCGAGGCCTTTCTCGCGCAAGAACTTGCCGAGCCGGATCCAGTCGGACTCCCGCCATTCCTTGCTGGCGCGCGAGGTGCCGTGCAGCAGCACCGCATAGGGAGCGGCGCCGGACGGCGCGCTGCGCGGCAGGCCGTAGTCGATCGGCGTATCGACCGCATGGCCGAGCGACAGCGCGGTGATCTGCCTGTTTCGGTCCACCGCGTGAAGGCTTCGCGAGACGGCGTGCCGGACATCGTAGAACCACGACGCCACCGGCTCGCGGATGCTCGCCGCGTCGTAGCCGTGGCTCTCGCCGTGGGCGAGCTTCACCAGCAGCGCCGAGCGGATCAAGCCCTGCGCATCGATGATGCGATCGAACGGGCTGGCCTTGAGCCGTGCCTTCGCCTCGGAGAATTCGCGCCAGGTCGCCGCCCTGAACGGATGCGAGCGCCAGCGCCGCACCGCGACCGTGATGACCTCGTCCACCGCCGGATGCAGCCGCACCAGCGGCGCGAACGGCTCCTCGACCAGCCAGGTGATCCGCGCGTCCGGATGGTGCCGCCTCGTGTCGGTGATCGCCGGCAGATGGTGGATCACATCCCCCATCGACGACGTTTTGACGAATAGGAACTTTTTCATCCGGGCCACATGCCACAAATCGGATTCGCCACAAATCGGATTTGTCTAAAATACCACGTGTAAGAGTGATCCTTTGGCAACCATAAACGCGTCTTGGCGCGAAAAACGCCGCGCTGGAAACCTTAATTGCACTTTCGCGGACCCATGCTGCGCGGAACAACAGGCGAGATGCAGGGGCGAAGGACCCGGCCGAGGCTGGACCCTGACGGCCAGTCGAGCGCAACCCGGCCGGTCGGCCGGCGCGCCCGCAATACGGAGCTTTGAAGTTCATGACGATACTAGTGACAGGCGGAGCCGGCTATATCGGCAGTCATACAGTGCTCGCACTGTTGGCCGCCGGTGAGAAGGTGGTCGTCATCGACAATCTATCCACGGGCTTTTCCGCCTTCGTCCCCGAAGGCGTGCCGCTGGTGATCGGCGATGTCGCCGACCAGGATCTCGTGGAAAACGTTATCCGTTCCCACAAGATCGGCTCCATCATCCATTTCGCCGGTTCGGTCGTGGTGCCGGACTCGATCCGCGATCCGCTCGGCTATTACCGCAACAACACGATGGCGACCCGGAACCTGCTCAGCGCCGCCGTCAATTGCGGGGTCAAGCACTTCATCTTCTCGTCGACCGCCGCCGTCTATGGCAACCCGGCCAAGGTTCCGGTGCGCGAGGACGCGCCGACCCGGCCGCTGTCGCCCTACGGCACGTCGAAGCTGATGAGCGAGATCATGCTGCACGACGTCGCCCATGCCCATGGCCTGCGCTTTGCCGTGCTGCGCTATTTCAACGTCGCCGGCGCCGATCCGCAGGGCCGTGTCGGCCTCGCCACCGCCGGGGCGACGCACCTGATCAAGCTCGCGGTCGAGGCGGCGACCGGCCAGCGGCCGGGCATCGACGTCTACGGCATGGACTACGACACGCCGGACGGCAGCTGCATCCGCGATTTCATCCACGTCAGCGACCTCGCCGAGGCGCACCGCGCCGCGCTCGCCTATCTCGTCGCCGGCGGGCGCTCGAACACCTTCAATTGCGGCTACGGCCGGGGCTACTCCGTGCTCGAGGTCGTGGAAACCGTCCGCCGGGTGTCCGGTCAGGCCTTCATGGTCAATCCGGCGGCGCGGCGGCCCGGCGACATCGTGACCATGATCGCCGACAACAGCCACATGCGGGCGCATCTCGACTTCACCCCACAATATGCCGATCTCGAAAAGATCGTCACCGACGCGCTGCATTGGGAACAGAAGCTGGCGCGAGACCGCCACCTGCTGGAGCGGGCCTGAGCCGCTCGCGAAAGTCCGCGCGACTTGCAACCGGCAGTTATCCCACGCAATTTGCCAATCTGCGCGGTTAAAACCTTTCCCGGCCGCTGCCGCTTGAAATGCGGCCCGAGAGCAGGCAAGGGAGGCGGGTCATTCCGCGCATGGTGCGGAAGTTCCACATCTGGCAAGAGCGCGGATGGCCAAGACCCCGACCAAAGTCACTGACGACCCCTATGCCGCTGCGGCGCTGATCAGCCGTCTCGTGAAGGAACAAGGCGTAGCCTACTGGCGGCGCTATGCGGTGGCGTTCGCCCTGATGGCGGTCGGCGCGGCCGGCACCGCCCTGCCCGCCTGGCTGCTCGGCGAGGTGATCAACCAAGCCTATATCGACCGCAACATCGATGCCATCATCCGGCTGTCCCTGGTGATCATGGCCCTCTTCATCGTCAAGGGCGCGGCGACCTACGGCCATTCGATCATTCTGGCAAAAATCTCCAACGCCATCCTCGCGAACAATCAGCGCAAGATGTTCAGCAAGCTGATGAGCGAAAATCTCGACTTCTTCTCGAACCGCCACTCGTCGGAATTCCTTGCGCGCCTGACGCAGGGCGCGAGCGCCATCGCCCAGATCCTCAACATGCTGGTGACGTCGGTCGGCCGCGACCTGTTGTCACTCATCGGCCTGTTCGGCGTGATGGTCTATCAGGACGCGACGATGACGCTGCTCGGCCTTTTGGTCGCGCCGCCCGCGATCCTGATGCTGCGCAAGATGGTCAAGCGCATCAAGCGCCTCGCCTTCACCCAGTTCACCGGCACCACCGACATCCTGGAGACGATGCAGGAGTCGCTGCAGGGCATCCGCACCGTCAAGGCCTTCACCCTCGAAGACACGATGCGCGCGCGGATCGATGCCAGCATCAGCGAGGTCGAGAGGACCGCCAACAAGATGGCGCGGGTGCAGAACCGCTCGAGCCCGCTGATGGAAACGCTCGGCGGCTTCGCGGTGGCGGCATCGCTGATGTATGGCGGCTACCGCGTGCTGGAGACCGGCTCGACGCCGGGGCAGTTCTTCTCGTTCCTCAGCGCCTTCCTGCTCGCCTATGAGCCGGCGAAGCGGCTGGCGCGGCTGAACCTCGAACTCAACAGCCAGATGGTCGCGGCGCGCATGCTGCTCGAACTGGTCGACCGCCCGGCAACCGAGCCGTCGGACGACGACAAGCCGGCGCTCGCACTCACCGAGGCCCGCGTCGAGTTTCGCGATGTCACCTTCGCCTACCGCGCCAACGACCCGGTGCTCAACCACATGAGCTTCGTCGCCGAGCCCGGCAAGGTGACGGCGCTGGTCGGCCCCTCGGGCGGCGGAAAATCGACCGTTCTCTCCTTGCTGCTGCGCTTCTACGAGGTCAGGAACGGCAAGATTCTGATCGACGGCCAGTCGATCGCGGACGTCTCCCGCAAGTCGCTGCGCAGCCAGACCGCCTATGTCGGGCAGGACGTCTATCTGTTCCGTGCGAGCATCCGCGACAACATCGCCTTCGGCAGCCTCGGCGCGACCGACGAGCAGATCATCGCCGCGGCGAAGGCGGCGAATGCACACACCTTCATCATGAGCTTCCCGCAGGGCTATGACACCCCTGTCGGCGAGCACGGCGCACAACTGTCCGGCGGCCAGCGTCAGCGCGTCGCCATCGCCCGCGCACTGATCCGCAATGCGCCGATCATCCTGCTCGACGAGGCGACCGCCGCGCTCGACTCGGAATCGGAGACGCTGGTGCAGCAGGCGCTGGCGCATCTGTGCGAAAACCGCACCACGATCGTGATTGCCCACCGCCTGCACACCATCATGCACGCCGACACGATCCTCGTCGTCGAGAAGGGCAGCATTGTCGAGGCCGGCGGCCACGACGAGCTTTTGGCCGCCAACGGCCGCTACGCCTCGTTCTTCCGGCTGCAACACCGCGAGGCCAACCCACTGGCGGCGAAGCTGGCATCCGCGTAAGCTTTCGCGACTTCAGCGGGCGGCGCTTCCTCGCCGCCCTTCCCCAGCGATTGCAACCTCAAAGCGGTTTTTCCGATGAGCAGTTCTTCGTCCTACGTCATTGCGCCGCCCGCGCAGCCGAGCATCGCCGTTTCCGGCACCGACAAGACCTTTCCGGTGCGCCGCATCTGGTGCGTCGGTCGCAACTATCTCGAACACGTCCGCGAGATGGGCAATGACGAGCGCCAGCCGCCGTTCTTCTTCGGCAAGCATGCCGACATGATCGAGGCCGACGGCGCGACCATTCCCTATCCGCCGATCACCACCAATTTCCATCACGAGGTCGAGGTCGTGGTCGCGCTGAAAAGCGGCGGCCGTCGCATCAGCACCGCCGAGGCGCTCGATCACGTCTACGGCTACGCCGTCGGCATCGACTTCACCCGCCGCGACCTGCAATTTTCCTCGCGCGAAAAGAAGCAGCCGTGGGAGATCGGCAAGTCCTTCGATCACTCCGCGCCGATCGGCGCGCTGCGGCCCGCTTCCGAAATCGGCCATCCGACCACCGGGCGGATCTGGCTGACGGTCAACGGCGCCGAGCGCCAGACCGGCGACGTCGCCGACATGATCTGGAACGTGCCGGAGATCATCGCAAAGCTCTCCGAGCAGGTAACGCTCGCGGCAGGCGACATCATCATGACCGGCACGCCCGCGGGCGTCGGTCCGGTCGTCGCCGGCGACCGTGTCGAATGCGGCATCGACGGCATCGGCACGCTCAGCGTCACCATCGGCAAGGCCGCGTGACGGCCCTCATCGCCTGATCACCGAAAGGAAAGAAGCCCCGGCCGATGCCGGGGCTTTTTGCTTGCCGGGGCGCTTCTCTGCCTGAAAGCTACGCGAAACTTCAAAAAAACACACGCGAGCCCCATCATCATACCTTGCGGATCAATGGCTTAGCCCCGGCATTTGCATTCTTTTAATCGTCGCTCAGTTGAATGACGGGCCAAAATTATACCCTGTGGGGGACGACATCATGGTTCGCGACTGGACTTCCGTTCGCCTTGAACTGTGCGGCATCGATCATGACGCGCGCCAGCATCTGGCAGAGCTGCGGCCGATCATATCCGGCAATCTGACGCGCATCCTCGAAGCCTTTTACGCCTATGCCGCGTCCAACGAGCCGGACACCGCGTGCCTTCGCGATCCGGTCTTCGTGCAAGGCGCGATCCGCCTGCAGGTCGCGCACTGGGACAAGCTCCTCAGCGGCAATTTCGGCGACGACCTCAGCCGCTCGGCGGTGGAGATCTGCACCTACCACCACGGCGCCGGCGTCGCGCCGCCCTGGTATATCGGCTCGCGTCTGCTGTTTCAGGCCAACCACCTGCGCGAAGCGGCGCAGAACCACATCGAGATCCCGCGCTTCGGCGCCAAATCGCAGATGCAGGCGCGTGCGCAAATCGCGGCGCTGGTCGCGACCCTGACAAAAATTTCGTTCTTCGACATGGAAGTGACGGTCGCAAATTACTTCGGCTCCAACCGCCAGAACCGCCGCGACGCCATCAGCGACGCCCGCGACCGTTTCCGCACGCTGATCACCACGCTCTCCGGCGCCTCGCAGGAATTGGAGGCGACCGCCGAGCAACTGAGCGGCAACGCCAAAAACACCATCCGCCTTGCATCGGTCGTGGCCAATGCGTCGTCCGACGCCTCCAACAACGTGCAGACCGTCGCCTCCGCCACCGAGCAGCTTGCAAGCTCCGTCGCCAAGATTTCCGAACAGGTGCACGAGTCGAGCAGCATCGCGGCCAGTGCCGTCCAGCAGGCCGAGCAGACCGATGCCCGGATCAACGCACTGTCGCAGGCCGCCAACCGCATCGGCGACGTCGTCAAGCTGATCACCTCCGTCGCCGAACAGACCAACCTGCTGGCGCTCAACGCCACCATCGAGGCGGCGCGCGCCGGCGATGCCGGCCGCGGCTTCGCCGTGGTCGCGCAGGAGGTGAAGGCGCTGGCCTCGCAGACCGCGAAGGCGACCGAGGAAATCGGCACGCAGATCGCCGGGATGCAGACTGCGACGCAGGAGGCGGTCGCCTCGATCAAGTCGATCAGCGCCACCATCGGCCAGATTTCCGAGATCACCTCGACCATCGCCGCCGCGATGGAAGAGCAAGGCGCGGCGACGCAGGACATCGCCCGCAACATTCAGGGCGCCGCCGGCGGCACCACACAGGTTGCCGGCACCATTGCCGAGGTCAATAGCGGCGCGAGCGAAACGGGGGCCGCTTCCACGCACCTGCTCAACTCGGCAAAGCGCCTGTCGGACAATACCAACACGCTGCAAAGCGAGATCGACGGATTTTTGACGTCAATCGCCGCGACGGCGTAGTCGCAGGTCAACACAAGCAGCGTCCTCGCGACAAAAGCCCCGGACCGATCCGGGGTTTTCTTCGTTGTGATCGACCGCTGGGCACCGGTCCCCTACTTGAACAACACAGTGTTGTTCGCGCCGTTTTCAACCATGTCGATAACGAGCAGCTTCACCGTCTCGGTGCCGGTGCTTTCACCCTGATGCCACTGATCGACCGCCTCAAGGATGAAATCGCCGGGCTTGAAATCGTCGCTCCTGCCGGTGTCGAGATTGGTGACCTTGAGCGTGCCCGCGAGCACATAGCCGTAGCGCGGATAGGGATGCTTGTGCTTCGGCAGCACCATGCCGGGCGGTATCTCGTAAGTGGACACCAGCACCAGCGGATTGTTTTTCGGCAGCACGATCGGCTGCCCGCTGGAGGTCTCGGTCGCCGACAGAACCGGCCGCACGACAATTTTTCCAGCGTCATCCGCCTGAAGCGGCGAGCTCAATGCCATCAGCGCGACGGCGGCAAATATCAATCTCATCGCAAGCGTCCCAAATCGCTTTCGTCCGACAACCAGCGGCCCCAAGATGCACACGCGAATACAGAGTGCTTGCACGCCATGCCGAATGCAAGCGGCGGTCGCGAGAACATCGCGGGCTGAGACGACGCACAAAGAGGAAGCCAGCCAACAAAAAAGTCCGGCACGAGGCCGGACTTTTCTGTTCTTCGATGCATAGCCAAAAAGGCCAGGCGATCAGTAGCGGTAGTGCTCTGGCTTGAACGGGCCCTGCTCCGGCACGCCGATATAATCCGCCTGATCCTTCGAAAGCTTGGTCAGCTTCACGCCGAGCTTTTCGAGATGCAGCGCCGCGACCTTCTCGTCGAGGAACTTTGGCAGCGTGTAGACCTTCTTCTCGTACTTGCCGGGGTTGGCCCACAGCTCGATCTGCGCCAACGTCTGGTTGGCGAAGGACGACGACATCACGAAGGACGGGTGGCCCATCGCATTGCCGAGGTTCACGAGGCGGCCTTCCGACAGCAGGATGATGCGGTTGCCCTTCGGGAATTCGATCTCGTCGACCTGCGGCTTGATGTTGGTCCACTTGAAGTTCTTCAGGCCGTTGACCTGAATTTCGTTGTCGAAGTGGCCGATGTTGCAGACGATCGCACGGTCTTTCATGTTGCGCATGTGATCGACGGTGATGATGTCGCGGTTGCCGGTCGCGGTGACGAAGATGTCGGCGCGCGGCAGCGCTTCCTCGATGGTGGTGACTTCATAGCCTTCCATCGACGCCTGCAGGGCGCAGATCGGATCGACTTCCGAGACGATGACGCGCGCGCCGGCCTGGCGGAGCGAGGCCGCCGAGCCCTTGCCGACGTCGCCGAAGCCCGCCACGAAGGCGACCTTGCCGGCGAGCATCACGTCGGTGCCGCGGCGGATCGCGTCGACCAGCGATTCACGGCAGCCATAGAGGTTGTCGAACTTCGACTTGGTGACGGAGTCGTTGACGTTAAATGCCGGGAACAGGAGCTTGCCGGCTTCGGCGAGCTTGTAGAGACGGTGCACGCCCGTGGTGGTCTCTTCCGAAACGCCCTTGATGCTCTTGGCGAGCTCGGCGAACCAGCCTTTCGGCTTCTCGGCCATCAGACGCTTGATCAGCGCGTAGAAAATTTCCTCTTCTTCCGACTCCGGCTTGTCGAGGAACGCGGTGTCGCCCTCTTCGGCGCGCAGGCCGTTGTGAACGAGCATGGTGGCGTCGCCGCCGTCGTCCAAAATCATGTTCGGGGTGCCGCCGCCGTGCCAGTCGAACAGCTTTGCGGTGTAGTCCCAGTATTCCTTCAGCGTCTCGCCCTTGTAGGCGAACACCGGGATGCCTGCTGCCGCAATCGCGGCCGCCGCGTGATCCTGCGTCGAGAAGATGTTGCACGACACCCAGCGGACGTCGGCGCCGAGCGCCTTCAACGTCTCGATCAGCACCGCGGTCTGAATGGTCATGTGCAGCGAACCGGCGATGCGCGCGCCCTTGAGCGGCTGCGACGGGCCGTATTCGGCACGGATCGCCATCAGGCCCGGCATCTCGGTCTCGGCGAGGTCGATCTCCTTGCGGCCGAAGTCTGCGAGCGAGATGTCCTTGACGACGTAGTCGGTGAATCCGGCAGGGGCGGTCATGATGTCTGATCCTTCAGGTCTTGGGCTGGGCGAAGCCGCAGCATTCGGTTCGTTCGTCGGTCATGTCCGGCCGGGTGCCGGGCTTGGCCATTCGCGTTTCGCGATCAGAAAAATTCAAAAGGCGCACTTGCGAGCGCCTTCCAAAACTCATCGCGGCATCATCAGATGTAAGCCCGACCGCGACATGGTCGCGGCCGGGCTGTTTTGTGGCGGCTCAGACGGCCTTCCTGAACGTCTCGACGAGGTCGGTCTTCTCCCAAGAGAAGCCGCCGTCGGCATCCGGCGTGCGGCCGAAGTGACCATAGGCCGCAGTGCGGGCGTAGATCGGGCGATTGAGGTTGAGGTGCTGGCGGATGCCGCGCGGGGTGAGGTCCATCACCTCGCCTGCTGCCTTCTCCAGCACCGCCTCGTCGACCTTTCCGGTGCCGTGGGTGTCGATGTAGATCGACAGCGGACGGGCGACGCCGATGGCATAGGCAAGCTGCAGCGTGCAGCGATCGGCAAGGCCGGCCGCGACGATGTTTTTAGCAAGGTAGCGCGCCGCATAGGCCGCCGAGCGGTCGACCTTGGTCGGGTCCTTGCCGGAGAACGCGCCGCCGCCATGCGGGGCCGCGCCGCCATAGGTGTCGACGATGATCTTGCGGCCGGTAAGGCCGGAATCGCCGTCGGGGCCGCCGATGTAGAACTTTCCGGTCGGGTTAACGTGCCACACGGTCTTGTCGGAGATCCAGCCTTCCGGCAGCGCCTTGCGGACATAGGGCTCGACCCGCTCGCGCACCTGGTTCGAGGTCATGTCCTCGACGAGGTGCTGGTGCGAGACAACGATCTGAGTCACGCCGACCGGGCGGCCGTTTTCGTACTGGACGGTGACCTGGCTCTTGGAATCCGGGCCCAGAACCTTCTCGATGCCGGCGTGGCGGGCTTCGGAAATGAGGCGCAAAATCTTGTGCGCGTAGAAGATCGGCGCCGGCATCAGGTCCGGGGTCTCGTTGACGGCATAGCCGAACATGATGCCCTGGTCGCCCGCGCCTTCTTCCTTGTTGGTTCCCGGCTGCATGGCATCGACGCCCTGCGCGATGTCGGCGGACTGCGGGTGCAGCAGGATTTCAACGTCGGCGTGCTGCCAGTGGAAGCCGTCCTGCTCGTAGCCGATATCCTTGATCGCGGCGCGGACGACACCCTCGATCACCTCGTTGGTGACCGAACTCGGGCCGCGCGTTTCACCCGCGATGACGACCTTGTTCGTCGTCGTCAGCGTCTCGCAGGCCGCGCGGATCGCCCAGGGGTCCATACCTTCCTTGGCGCCCGCGCGGAAGAACAGATCGACGATCTCGTCCGAGATCCGGTCGCAGACCTTGTCCGGGTGACCTTCGGACACCGACTCGCTGGTGAACAAATAAGATTGACGCATCAAAAACCCCTTCCCGCCATGCCAGGCGGCTCGCTCCGTGATTTATCCTGAGGTGTCATTCGCGGCGGCGCGAAATGACGTAGGATTCGTCGTAAAACCAAAGCCCGTTGTACCGGCGCAGAACGTCTCTTGTGGTCTCAAGGTAGCGACCGGTCTCGGTGGCCTCGGCGAGACGATCGTCCTCCACCTGAGCCACGTAAACCGCCGCGTTCCAGGCCGCGAAGGCTGTCGATGTGCCGATTGGGCCTGTCACCTCGGTCGGCAACGCTTCCATATCATAGCGAAAGATCGAGCGGCTATCGGCATAAGCATTAAAGTTAAGATCCCGGCCGGCTGCCCCCAGCTCATATTTTACCGCCCGCAGCAGCTCGTGACGGCTGACGGGAAAAGGATTCTCCCCCGGCCACATCGCCTGGACGATTTCCATCGCCGGGTCGTGGCCGTGAGAATGAATTCCGATCAGCCGGCCGCCGGCGCGCAGCGCCCGCGCGAGCGGCGCGATGATTTTTCGCGCGCGGAAATTTACCGAGGACTTGGCCCGGTAGGGCTGGGAGGCGATGATGAGGTCGAAATTCGCCTCCGCCCGCCCGGCGCGCGGGATGACCGAATCGAGCAGGAAGCGATGATCGTCGCGGTAGAGCACGATCACCACCGGGCGCTCATAGACCGGCATGCCTGAGCGCATGCTGACGCTCGCCCGCCAGTTTTCCTCAAGAAACGGCTCTAGCGCGGCGATCTGGTCGGCAAATTCCCCTGACGAGCTGCCGCGCAGCGGCACGTCGTGCCACAGCATCGAGGAAGCCGCGGCGGCGGAGCGCGGCGTCAGCCACGGCGCCTCGTTGTAATTCATGTTGGTGAGCACGAAGACGCTGGCCGGATGCTCGAACAGCCGGTCCGGGATCTTGTCCAGCGTCAGCTTGACGTCCTCGAGGCTTAGTTCCTTGCCCGAGATGTAGAACGGCATATGCGGAAAGCGCCCGTGCAGCGAGCGCAAGACCCGCGACAGCACCGTGCCGTCGCCGATGCCCGCATCGAACAGGCGCACCGCCGGCGGGCGCGGATGAATCGCTCCCAGCTCCATCGCGACGCGCTGGGCGATCACCCGCTTCTCGCTGCAGGTGTGGACGAACAGCAGGTATTTTTGCCGGTTCTCGAAGAACCGGAAGTTTGAGCGCGGGTCGCGCCGCTCCAGCGGCACATCGCGCAATTCCGGCTTGGGCGCCCCCTCCGGCAGCCCTTCGGAGAGAAAATTCTCGATCCGCTCCAGCGTATCGATGGTAATCCGCTTGCCCTCGCGCAGGCGCGACACCAATTTCCCATCGTTCACAGCGCGGCGACCAAAGGTCGATTCCGCCATGCCGTTCGCGCGGCAATGCTCGGTAATCTTGGCCAGAAGCGCTTCGTTCTTCATGAGGGGTGATGGGCGCGAGAAATGGGCAGACGATCTATCGAACGACTTCCTATCGTATTTTGCCCACGGCGCAAACCGCATTCTTGCGGCCTGCGGAATGACCCCGGTCATCCACAGGGTTGAACGACGATGGCGGCGAGCGAGTAAGGGGTCTTTTGGGGCGCGTTTGCCGGGAACCCGGCAATCGCCTCAACCCGGTGACCCTGGCGCTGATTTCAAAGGCTGATGTTTGGCTCAGGCCCCGACCCAGGATCGGCCGAACACGGCGCGGATCGGCGACTTTGGCCGTCCGGGCGTGAAAACTTCCATGGTCATGTAGAGGCGCATGCCGCGCTCGACGATGCGGATGTGGAACGGCGCATCTGCCAGCCGCCCGGCCCACCGGCCCTCGCCGCTGGCCACAGTCAGACCGCCATCCTTGCCGGCGGCAAGTTGCGCCAACCAGCCGTTGTTGGCCGTGACGGTCAGAGTGCGCCCGTCTCCAGCGACGGCGATGCGGCACGACGGGCACCGGCCCGCATTGGAGGCGATCTGCTGCCAGTCGCCGCTCCAATGCCCGGCCTGTGCCGCCGCAGGCATTGCTCCGGCGGCGAGCGCCAGAGCGATGATCAAGCCCTGCAAGGTCCTGTGACCGGTCAGGGCGCGTGGCACTTACTTGCCCCAGACTTCTTCAGCGAGTTCGACCGCGAGGCGCAGCTTGGCCCACTGCTCGTCCTCGGTCAGCGTATTGCCTTCCTCGGTCGAGGCGAAGCCGCACTGCGGCGACAGCGCGAGCTGGTCGAGAGCGACGAATTTCGAGGCTTCGTCGATGCGGCGCTTGATGTCGTCCTTGGTCTCGAGCGCCCCGCTCTTGGAGGTGATGAGACCGGCGACGACGACCTTGTCGCCCTTCGGCAGGAAGCGCAGCGGCTCGAAGCCGCCGGCGCGCTCGCTGTCGTATTCGAGGAAGTAGCCGTCGTAGTTGGTGCCGGCCAGCATGGTCTCGGCGACCGGCTCATAGCCGCCCGACGAAATCCAGGTGGAGCGGAAGTTGCCGCGGCAGACGTGGGTGGTGATCACCATGTCGCTCGGGCGATCGGCGATCGCGTAGTTGATGACGCGCGCATAGATCTGCTGGAGATTGTCGACTTCCTCGCCGCGGGCGCGAACCTTGTTGAGCTCCTCCTCGGAGCAGAGATAGGCCCAGACCGTGTCGTCGAACTGCAGATAGCGGCAGCCGGCGTCGTAGAACGCCTTGACGGCCTTGCGGTAGGCGCGGCCGAGATCCTCGAAGAACGGCGCGAGATCGGGATAGACCTCCTTCGAGATGGCCCGGCGGCCGCCGCGGAAGTGCAGCACCGGCGGCGCGGGAATGGTCATCTTCGGCACGAGGCCGCCGACGGCGTCGGTCTTTTCCTTGAGAAACTTGAAGTGCGCCAGCATCGGGTGATCGTCGGGGAAGTCGATCTTGCCAACGGTGCGGATGTTTTCGCCGCGCGTCGTCACGCCCGCGAAGTGAATGCCCTCGGTCTGGTACAGCTCGCACCCGGTCAGATGGGCAAGGAAATCGAAGTGCCACCACGAGCGGCGGAACTCGCCGTCGGTGGCGAGCTGCAGGCCCACGTCGCGCTGCCGGCGCACAGCCTTCTCGATCTCGATGTCCTCGATCCGGCGCAGCTCGTCGGCCTTGATTTCGCCGGCGGCGAGTTTCGCGCGCGCTTCCTTGATGCGCTCCGGGCGCAGCAGGCTGCCGACTTGATCAGCGCGGAATGGAGCCTTGGTTCTTTTCATTCTGTTCTCCCAGATCACACAAGGTAATGAGCGGCTAGGGCGTCGCCGGGTTGATTTTGGCGCCGCCCGAAACGCCCAGAAACTTTTCGAGAACCGCCGCGTCGCCTCGCAACGCTGCGCTTTCGGCATCGTGAACGATCCCGCCCCGTTCCAATATCACAACCCGATCCGCCAGACCGAGAATCTTTCGGGCGTTCTGCTCGACGACGATGGTGCAGACCCCGCCGGCGCGGGTGATGCGGCCGAGCGCGGCCAACAGTTCATCGACGATGATCGGCGCGAGGCCTTCGGTCGGCTCGTCCAGCAGGAGAATTTTCGGATTGAGCGTGAGCGCGCGGCCGATCGCCAGCATCTGCTGCTCGCCGCCGGAAAGCTGGTTGCCGAAATTGCCGCGACGCTCCCGCAGCCGGGGAAACATCTCGTAGACGCGCTCGACCGTCCACGGCCCCGGCTGCGCCACCGCCGTCATGTTTTCCTCGACGGTGAGCGAGCGGAAGATGTTGCGCTCCTGCGGCACCCAGCCGATGCCGGCGCGCGCGCGCTGGTCGGCGCGCAGCCTTGTGATGTCCTGCCCGTCGAGCATCAAGGAGCCGGCGAAGCGCCGCGTCACGCCGACGATGGAGTTGATCAGCGTCGTCTTGCCGGTGCCGTTGCGGCCGAGCAGCGCGAGCACCTCACCTTCCTTCACGCTCAGCGAAAAATTCGGCAGCACCACCGCTTCGCCGTAACCGGCGCGGAGGGAATCTATGACGAGGAGATCACGCATCATGGGCCTCGCCGAGATAGACCGCCTTGACCTGCGGATCGCGCGCAATCTCGTCCGGCGCGCCCTCCACGAGTAGCGCCCCGCTCACCAGCACCGAAATGCGGTCGGCGAAGGAGAACACCAGATCCATGTCGTGCTCGATCAGAAGCACCGTGACATCGCGCGGCAGATTGGCAACCGCCGCCAGAATATCGTGGCGCTCGATCTCCGGCACGCCGGCTGCGGGCTCATCGAGCAGCAGCACGCGCGGCCCGGTGGCGATCGCCAGCGCGATTTCGAGCAGCCGCTGCTTGCCGTAAGGCAGCGTCACGGTCGGCTCGTTCATCACGTCGAGCAGGCGGAAATTCGTCAGATGCTGCTCGATCTCGTCGTTGATCTCGGGCCGCGTGCCGCGCCGGCGCCACATCTGGGTGCCCTGCCCGAGGCGCTCGGCGACCGCAAGGCCGATGGTCTCCAGCGGAGTGAGGTCCGCAAAGAGCTGGTTGATCTGGAACGTGCGCGACAGCCCCTGCCGCACGCGCCGATGCACCGGCATTGCGGTGATGTCGGCGCCTTCGAGGAGAATTTTGCCGCCATCCGGCGCAATCACGCCGGTGAGCAGGTTGATCACCGTCGTCTTGCCCGCGCCGTTGGGGCCGATCAGGGCGTGGCGCGCGCCGGCCTTGACCTGGAGCGACAGGTTGCGGGTGACGTTGAGGCCGCCGAAGTGCTTTTCGAGGCCGATGGTTTCCAGCGCGAGGGTCATGACCGGCCTCCCTCGGGACGGACTGCAGACGCCGGCCGCAAGCCGAGGCGACGGATGAGGAAATCCGGCCCCCACATCACCCAGCGATGCATCCGGTCGCGGCCGAGCAGAACGATCGCGACGAGCACGAAGCCGATCCAGAACTGCCAGTATTGCGGCGTGATGGTGGAAAAGACTTCCTGCAGGATCTTGAACACCACCGCGCCGATGATGCCGCCATAGAGATAACCGCCGCCGCCGATCACGAGCACCAGCAGCAGGTCGGCCGAGCGCTCCAGCGAGAACACATCGAGCGAGGCCAGCGCGGTGGTCTGGGTGAACAGCGCGCCGGCAACGCCGGCGTAGAACGCCGCGATCGAATAGATCGTCACGAGGCGGCGGTTGACGGGAATTCCGACGGCGGCGGCCCGCAGCGGGTTGTTCTGGATCGCGCGCAGCGACAGGCCGAACGGCGAATTGACGATGCGCCGCGCGATCAGGAACAGCACGAACAGAACGGCGACGCAGTAGACATAGGCGACGCTGCCGAAAATATCGAACTCGAACAGGCCGAGCACCGGCTGGATGGTGAATCCCTGCAGGCCGTCGAAGCCGCCGGTGATGTCGGAGAAGCGGTTGGCGAGTTCGCGCAGCAGCAGCGCTATGCCGAGCGTCACCATGAGCCGCGATAGGTCGGTGCCGCGAATGACGAGGAAACTCGTGACGAAGCCGAGCACCATCGCGATCAGCCCGGCCGCGACCAGCGCGATCACCGGCTCGTTGATGATGCCGTACTTGGCAAGGAGGCCGACGCTGTAGGCCCCGACGCCGAAGAACGCGGCATGGCCGAGCGAAACGATGCCCGCATAACCCATGATCAGATCGAGCGAGAGCGCGAACAGCGCCAGCCACGCGATCTCGGTGAGGATCAGGTAGCGGTTGGAGAACAGCACATAGCTCGCCAGCACCAAGAGCCAGAACACGATTTCCTGCCAGCGCCAGCGGCCGGTGCGGGCTGCACTGACAGCGATCTCGGATTGATTTGTCATTGCGCGCTCAACGGGTCGCGGCGCGGCCGAACAGGCCATGCGGGCGCCAGATCAGGATCACGATCATGAGGGTGTAGATGACGAATGCGCCGAGTTTCGGCACATAGTATTTGCCGGCAACGTCGGCGACGCCGAGCACCAGCGAGGCCAGGAACGGCCCGGTGATGGTGGACGAGCCGCCGACGGTGACGACGATCAGGAAGTAGATCAGAAATTTCAGCGGGAAATAGGGATCGAGCCCCAAAATCTCCGCGCCCAGCGCCCCGCCGAGGCCGGCAAGGCCGCAGCCGAAAGCGAAGGTAAAGGCGAACACCTGCGGCACGTTGATGCCCATGCCGCCAGCGACGCGGGGATCGTCCACCGCCGCGCGCAGCCGCGCGCCGAACCGGGTCTTCGCCAGCGTGAGCTGAATGCCGAACGCCAGCAGGCCGCAGATCGCGATAATCATCAGCCGGTAGCGCCCGACGCCGATGCCGAACAGGTCGATCTGGCCCTGCAGCGACTCCGGCAGATTGATAAAGATTTGCGCCGATCCCATCACGTAGTCCGCCGCCGCCACCGCCATGAAGACGAAGCCGACCGTGAACAGCACCTGATCGAGATGGCTGCGGCCGTAGAGATGGCGGAACATCGTGCGCTCGGCAACAACGCCGCTGAGCGCGCCGGCGACGAAAGCCATCGGCAGCGCGGCGAAGAACGGCATGCCCCACCGGTTGACCAGCACGGCGCAGACATAGCCGCCGAACATGGCGAAGGCGCCATGGGCGAGATTGACAAAATTCATCAGGCCGAGCGTCACGGCGAGGCCGCTCGCGAGCACGAACAGCAACATGCCGTAGGCAACGCCGTCGAACAGGATCGTCAGGAGGGTCATGTCAATCCGCGATCAGGCAGGGCTGGGACACAGCCATCTGAGGTAGAAAAGAACAGAGAGTCCGTCATTCCGGGACGCAAGCCGAGAAGCGTGCGGCCCCGGAATGACAGTGTTGGCAGCGCGGCGCGAGAACGGCCGCGCGGCATCTTACTTCGCGGTCTTGCCGGGATCCTTCACGGCCTCGAACGTCTCGAACTCGACATTGTAGAGCTCGCCGTCGACCTTCTTGACCTCGCGGATATACACGTTCTGCACGATGTCGCGGGTCTCGGGATCGATCGAGATCGGGCCGCGCGGGCTTTCCCACTTCATGCCCTTCATCGCGGCGATCAAGGTGTCGCCGTCGGCCTTGCCGCCAGTCTTCTTCAGCGCCTCATAGACGAGGTGGATGCCGTCATAGCCGCCGACCGCCATGAAGCCCGGACGGGTGCCGTAGGCCTTCTTGTAGGCGGCGACGAAGTCCTTGTTAAGCTGCGAGGGATGCGCGGCCGAATAGATGTGCGCGGTGACGGCGCCGATCGCCGAGTCGCCCATGTTGTTGAGCAGGTCGTCGTCCATCACGTCGCCCGGTCCGATGACCCTGATGCCCGACTTGTCGAGGCCGCGCTCGGTGTACTGCTTCATGAAGTTGCCGCCCTGCCCGGCGGGCACGAACACGAACATCGCGTCGGGCTTGGCGTCCTTCGTGCGCTGGAGGAACGGCGCAAAGTCCGGGTTGGCCAGCGGCACCTTGACTTCCTCGACGATCGTGCCGCCACCGGCGGTGAAGCGATCCTTGAAGAATTTCAGCGCATCATGGCCCGGCGCGTAGTCGGACGTCAGCGTCGCGACCTTCTTGATGCCGTTCTTCACCGCCCAGTCGCCGATGATCACCGAGGACTGGCCGAGGGTGAAGCTGGTGCGGGTGATGTAGGGCGAACGCTCGGTGATAATCGAAGTTCCCGCCGCCATCACGATCTGCACGACCTTGCCCTGCGTCGCGAGCGGCGCCGCGGCGAAGGCCGCCGGCGTCACGCCGAAACCGGCGATCACGTTGACCTTGTCGTTGACGATCAGTTCCTGCGCCAGCCGCTTGGTGTTGTCCGGCACGGCGGCGTCATCCTTGAGGATGACCTCGATCTTCTTGCCCGCGACGGTGTTGCCGTGCTGCTGCATGTAGAGCTTTACGGCGTTGTCGATCTGCTTGCCGGTCGACGCCTGGCCGCCGGTCATCGGAACGATGAGGCCGATCTTCACCGTTTCCTGCGCCTGCGCGGCGCCGCTCAGGCCGCCGAGCGCGACCGCACAGGCCACCGCCTGCAAAACCACTTTCCGACGTGTCAACATGGACCATTCTCCCCTGCTTCGCCGTGCCCGGCTGAGCCGGCCCGGCGCTTCTGCCCACACTGGATAACGTGCCGCAGCGGCCGCGGGACGCCAGAAAAGCCCTCCCCCGACCGCCAAAAACTCTTGAGCTGTCAACGATCACAAAGCCCGAACCAGATCAATGCGAAACCGTCATTGCAGTGCAGCGTAGCCGGACTTGCCCCCATCCCGGCCGCCGCACGGGCAAGAACCGCCGCTGGCCGGCGCCGCCGGGGGCCGGTTCAGGCCAATTCCATTTGACAATCGGCCGCGAATTCATCACGCCGGTATCGGACCGGCGGCCGTCGTCTTGCCGGCCGCATTGGCGGGATACCATGCGCCCGCAATGCCGAACTGCCACCGGATCGTGACATGCGCTGGTTTCTGGCCACTCTGGCGGCCATCGTCTTGATATTATTTACCTATTTCGGATCGGCCTATGTCGCCCTCTCCGATCTGGTGACGGCTGCCCGGACGGGGGATGCCGAGCGGATCGTCGCACGCACCGACAGCGTGCGGCTAAAACAGTCGGTCGCCGATCAGATCGTCTGGGCCTATCTCGAACAGGTCGGAAAGACGCGCAAAATCAGCACCTCCGAGCGGTTTCTGGCCAACACAGTCGGCACCACGCTGGCCGACGCCCTGATCAGTCAGGCGCTGACGACCGAGGGGCTTCTTCTCATTCTACGCGAGGGCAAGCTGCTCAATCCGTCGCAGAACATCGCCCTGACCGAGTTGCCGCGCCTTGCTGACCTCAACCTGAAGAACATTCAGGGCCTCGCCGGTCGGATCAGGATGATCAAGCTGCGCGAGATCGCGATTCGCATCGGCAGCAATATCGACCGCGACAACAACGGCGCCGTCCGCATGCGCCTCGACGGCTTCGGGTGGAAACTCTCCGGGGTCGATCTTCCGCCCCGGACACTGCGCGAACTGGCCGCGCGGCTGCCGGTCCGCTGACCGGCAGCTTACGCATCAGTCGACAAAAACCACGGTTTTCCGGCCGTTGAGGAGCACCCGGTCCTCGAGGTGGTAGTGGATCGCCCGCGCCAGCACGCGGCGCTCGATGTCGCGGCCTTTGCGGATCAGGTCGTCCGGCGTGTCCCGGTGGCTGATGCGCTCGACGTCCTGATCGATGATCGGCCCCTCGTCGAGATCGCTGGTGACATAGTGCGCCGTCGCGCCGATCAGCTTCACGCCGCGGACATGAGCCTGATGGTAGGGCTTTGCGCCCTTGAAGCCCGGCAGGAACGAGTGGTGGATGTTGATGCAGCGGCCCGCCAGCTTGGAGGCGAGATTGTCCGACAGCACCTGCATGTAGCGCGCCAGCACCACGAGATCGGTCTCGGTCTGCGCGACCAGCCGCAGAATCGCCGCCTCCTGCTCCGCCTTGGTCTCGCGCGTCACCGGCAGGTAGTGGAACGGGATGTCGCCGAAATCGATGCCGTTATAGGTCTCGCGCGGGTGGTTGGCGACGATCGCGGTCGGCACCATCGCCAGTTCCCCGGTGCGCCAGCGATAGATGACGTCGGCGAGGCAGTGGTCGAACTTCGACACCATCAGCATCACCCGGCGGCGGGCGGCGCGGTCGCGGATCTGCCAGACCATGCGGAAACGGTCGGCGATGCCGACAAAGCCGGTGCGCAGCGCCTCCAGCCCGACCGGCGCGCTGCTCGCCTCGAACACCACGCGCATGAAGAAGTGGCCGGTCTCGACGTCATTATATTGCTGGGCGTCGAGAATGTTCTGACCGTGATCGAACAGAAACGCAGAAACCGCAGCCACGATGCCGGGGCGGTCGGGACAGGACAGGGTCAGCACGAATTGATGATCGGACATGTCAGGCAGGCAACTTCAAAGAGGAAAACCGCGGGCGGGAACGTATCGCGTCCCTATCCCCCATCGCGCCGCGCTCGGCAAGAGCGAAGCGAGAACTTCGCCGCCCCGGCGCGATTTTCCGGCGGTACCGGGCGCCCTTCGCGCGAAGGCCGGCGCGGGTCAAACTTTGGAGCGCATCCGGCCCCGTTCCGGTTTTAGTTCGGAAGCAGGCTTGCCAGCACGAAAACGATCGCGCACAATCGCTGGACCGATTGGCTGGGCGACACAGTGAACTAAAAAATATTCACGGTCGGCGAGCGAGATGTGGGTGTTTGCCCAGCGGCAGGCGCCTGCGATCAACAATTCAGGGAGGGAAACGTATGCGCAAGTATATGATGGCGGCTGCCGTGTTGTTGCCGTTGCTTGGAGGCTCGGCGACTGCACAGGAAACACTCAAGATCGGCTATATCGATCCGCTCTCGGGTGGCGGCGCCAGCGTCGGCGAAATCGGACTGAAGATCTTCCAGTACCTGGCTGACGAAGCTAATGCGAAGGGCGGTATTCTCGGCAAGAAGGTCGAGATCGTTCCGCTCGACAACAAGACCAATCCACAGGAAAGCCTGATCCAGGCGCAAAAAGCGATCGATTCCGGCGTGCGTTACCTGACGCAGGGCAACGGTTCGGCGGTCGCGGCGGCGCTCTCCGATTTCGTGACAAAATACAACTCGCGCAATCCCGGCAAGGAAGTTCTGTACTTCAACTATGCCGCCGTGGACCCGGTGCTGACCAACGAAAAGTGCAGCTACTGGCACTTCCGCTGGGACGCCAACTCCGACATCAAGATGGAAGCCCTCACCAACTACATCAAGGGCGTTCCCGCGGTGAAGAAGGTCTACCTGATCAATCAGGACTATTCCTTCGGCCAGTCGGTGCGCAGCGAAGCCCGCAAGATGCTGGGCGCCAAGCGGCCGGACGTCGAGATCGTCGGCGACGAGCTTCATCCGCTGCTGAAGGTGACGGACTTTGCGCCGTACATCGCGAAGATCAAGGCTTCCGGCGCGGATTCGGTCGTGACCGGCAACTGGGGCCAGGACTTCGCCCTCCTCCTCAAGGCCGCGGCTGACGCCGGCCTCAAGGTCAACTGGTACACCTATTATGCCGGCGGCGCGGGCGGCCCGACCGCGATCAAGCAGGCCAACCTCAACCATCAGGTGTTCCAGATCGTCGAAGGCGTCGCCAACGGCGGCAACGACAACGCGCTGGCGTTCGAAAAGAGCCTGCGCGACAAGGCCGGCGTCGCCAACTTCTATCCGCGCGCCGTCAACCAGATGCGGATGCTTGCCGCCGCGGCCGCAAAGGCCAAGTCAGACGATCCGGTGAAGGTCGCCGCTGCGCTCGAAGGCATGGAGTTCGATGTCCTCAACGGCGGCAAGGGCGTGATGCGCAAGGACGACCACCAGTTCCTGCAGCCGATCTACATCGCCTCGTTCGGCGAGCGCACCGCGAAGGAGCCGCTCGACGAGGAAAAGACCGGCTGGGGCTGGAGGGTCGAAGCCCGGATCGACACGCCTCAGGCGACTGTCCCGACCACCTGCAAGATGAAGCGTCCCTGATCGGTTCGCCGCTCATCCGCAAATGGCGCCCGCCCGGCTCTAGTTCCGGGCGGGACGTCCACGGCCACTCTTGCAGCTAGCCTTGCAGCAATGCGCAGCCGCCACCGGCCGCGCACCGCTGCCGTGCACCTCGCCAACGGTTTGCCCGCCGCTGATCGCGCGCCAGCGTCCGCGGTCGCGCTAACCACCAGAAGAGAACGATTGCCCCGTGCTTGAACTGGTTGTCATATCCACCCTGAACGGCGTGCTCTACGGCATGCTGCTGTTCCTGCTCTCGAGCGGACTGACGGTTATTTTCAGCATGCTCGGCGTGCTGAACTTCGCCCATGCCAGCTTCTACATGCTTGGCGCCTTCTTCGGCTACCAGCTCACCAAATGGATCGGCTTCTGGCCGGCCCTTGTGCTCGCGCCGCTCCTGGTCGGCGGCATCGGCATGGCGGTGGAGCGGTTCGGCCTGCGCAACACCCACAAGCACGGCCACGTTGCCGAGCTGCTGCTGACCTTCGGCCTCGCCTTCGCGATCGAGGAGATCGTGCAGATGATCTGGGGCAAGGGCCCGATGGACTACAGGGTCCCGGCCGCGCTCGATTTTCCGGCCTTCACGATCTTCTCGACCAATTATCCCGCCTACAAGATGTTCATGCTGCTGGTGTCGATCTCGATCTTCCTGGTGCTGCTGCTCGTGCTCAAGCGCACCCGCATCGGCCTGATCGTGCAGGCGGCTCTGACCCATCCGCACATGGTCGCCCATCTCGGCCACAATGTCGGACGCATCTTCATGATAGTGTTCGGCGTCGGCACGGCGCTGGCGGCGGTCGCGGGCGTCATCGCCGGCCCGGCGCTGGTCACGCAGTCCGACATGGCGCTGCTGCTCGGACCGATCCTGTTCGTCGTCATCGTCCTTGGCGGCCTCGGCTCGCTGCCCGGCGCGTTCATCGCCTCGCTGCTGATCGGCCTCGTGCAGACCTTTGCGGTGTCGATGAACGGCTCGCTTGCCAGCCTGTTCGGCCCGCTCGATCCGAGCATCGGGCCGTCGCTGCTTACTGATGTCTGGAACGTCACGATCGCGCAGATCGCCCCGGTCATGCCCTACCTGCTGCTGGTGCTGATCCTGATCGTCCGTCCCATGGGCCTGCTGGGGACGCGCGAAACATGACCGACACTGCCCGCATTGAACCGGCGCACGAGCGCCGGAACGCCGCCGCCGGCAACCTGCGCTTCTACGGCACCTGGATCGTGGCCGGCCTGATCGTGCTGGTGCTGCCGCAGATCTTTTCATCCGCCGGCGCGCTGACGACCTTCAGCCTGATCGGCATCTCGATCATCTTCGCGCTGTCCTACAACATCCTGCTCGGACAGACGGGCCTGCTGTCATTCGGCCACGCCGTCTACTACGGACTCGGCGGCTTTCTCGCGATCCACGGCATGAACGCCATCGTCAAGAACGCCTGGCCGATCCCGCTGCCGTTCGTGCCGCTGATCGGCGGCCTTGCCGGGCTGTTCTTCGCCATCGTGCTGGGCTGGGTCTCGACCAAGCGCGCCGGCACCGTGTTCGCGATGATCTCGCTCGGCGTCGGCGAACTCGTCGCCTCCTCGGCGCTGATTTTGCGCAGCTTCTTCGGCGGCGAAGCGGGCGTCACCACCAACCGCACCGACCTGCCGGAATTTTTCGGCTACGGGTTCGGGCCGCAGATCCAGATCTACTACCTGATCGCGGGGTGGCTGATCATCTCCGCCATCGCGATGTACGCTCTCACCCGCACGCCGCTCGGCCGCATCTGCAACGCGGTGCGCGACAATCCCGAGCGCGTCGAGTTCATCGGCTACGATCCGCACGTCGTGCGCTATCTCGCCTTCTGCTTCGCGGGCTTCTTCGCCGGCATCGCGGGCTCACTTTCCGCGATCAATTTTGAAATCGCCAATACCGCCTATCTCGGCGTCGTTCAGTCCGGCATGGTGCTGTTCTCGGCCTTCATCGGCGGCGTCAGCTTCTTCTTCGGCCCGATCCTTGGCGCAATTCTCGTCACCTATCTCCAGCTCGGCCTCACCGGCCTCACCTCGGTCTGGCAGCTCTATTTCGGCATCATCTTCATCGGCATGGTGATGTTTGCGCCGCACGGCATCGCCGGCATCCTGATGATGCACCGCCCGCTGGTGCGCGCCGGCACGCTCGGCATGATCGTTCCGTCCTATCTCATCGCGCTGGTGCCGACACTCGCCTTCGTCTGCGGCCTCATCCTCGCCATCGAGATTTTGGCGCGCTACACCGTCCACCTCGGCGACAGCCCAGTCATCCGCCTGCTCGGCGTGCCGTTCGACGCAACCAAGCCGCTGACATGGCTGATCACGGCGGTGCTGCTGATCGGCGGGTTCATCGTCGCCCGCATCACCTGGCGCGGCATCGCCGCGGCTTGGGACCGCGCCATGACCGCAGCCCGCGAGAAAGGATATCTCGCATGAGCGCCGCCATCGAACTGCGCGCCGTCGAAAAGAGCTTCGGCAACGTCAAGATCATCCACGACCTCAACCTGCGCGTCGAACAGGGCGAGCGCCATGCCGTGATCGGCCCGAACGGCGCAGGAAAGTCGACCACCTTCAATCTGATCAGCGGCTATCTCACGCCGACCTCCGGCGAGATTCTGCTCAACGACCAGAGCATCGGCGGCCTGCCGCCCTACACCATCAACCGCCGCGGCCTTTCGCGCTCGTTCCAGGTCACGAACGTGTTCGGGCGCATGAGCGTGTGGGAGAACATCCGCTGCGCGGTGCTGTGGGCGACCGGCCAGCGTTACGCCTTCTGGAAGAACGTCGACAAGTTGCCGGAAGTGCGCGACCGCACGGCGGAGATCTTGAACGACATCCACCTGTTCTCCCGCCGCGACGTTCCCGCCGCGCTGCTCACCTATGCCGAGCAGCGCGCGCTGGAAATCGGCATCACCATCGCCAGCGGCGCCAGCGTCATCCTGCTCGACGAGCCGACCGCCGGCATGAGCCGGGCGGAGACCGAACGCGCCGTCGACCTCATCCGCCGCCTGACCGAAGGCCGCACGCTGGTGATCGTCGAGCACGACATGAGCGTCGTGTTCGGCCTCGCCGACCGTATCTCGGTGCTGGTCTATGGCCGCATCATCGCCTCCGGCACGCCGGAAGAAATTCGGGCCAATCCCAAGGTCCGGGAAGCTTATCTCGGTGAGGAGGCCGACTGATGCTCCTCGAAGTCAAAGATCTTCACGCCTACTACGGCAAGAGCCACATCCTGCAGGGCGTCGACATGCATATCGACGCCGGCGAAGTGGTCAGCCTGCTCGGCCGCAACGGCGTCGGCCGTTCCACCACCGTCAAGGCGATCATGGGCGAGGTGCCGCCGCACGGCGTCATCCGCTTCAAGGGCGAGGACATCGCCGGGCTGCCAAGCTATCGCATCGCCCGGCTCGGCCTCGGCTACGTGCCCGAGCATCGCGACATTTTCCCCGGCCTCACGGTGCGGCAGAACCTCCTGCTCGGCGTCAAGGACACGAGGCGTCCGGGCCGCTGGCGGCTGGAGGAAATGCTGGAACTCTTTCCCAACCTCGCGGCGCGGGCGGACACCGCCGCAGGCGTCCTCTCCGGCGGCGAGAAGCAGATGCTGACGACCTGCCGGACGCTGATGGGCGACCCCGACCTCATCATGATCGACGAGCCGACCGAAGGGCTCGCGCCGCTGATCGTCCAGCAGGTCGGCGACCTCATCGTGCGGATCGCCGAAGCCGGCGTCGCGATCCTGCTGGTGGAACAAAAGCTGTCGATCGCGCTGAAAATCTCCAAACGGGTCTACATCATGGGCCATGGCCGCATCGTCTTCGAGGGCAGCCCTGCCGAGCTGCGGGCCAATCAGGCCGTTCGGCGGGAATGGCTCGAAGTGTGACCCGCGATGAAGCCTATGCCTTGAAACCGAAGAAAGAAAACTTGCTCTTTGCGCCCGCGGGCTCCTCACATATGATCGAAGCAATGTGACGGGCAACAAAGAAAAATTGACCCGCGGCCAACTCAAGACTTCAAGCAATCCGCCCTGCCCGGCGCCGCGCGGCCCCGGGGGATAGGACACGGACAGCTCGTTACTCCCCCGCGCCGGCGCGGGGGAGCGATAAAGGTCGAATAGGCCAGACGACCGCGAACTGGTAATTTTGCTGTCGGGACGCCCGCGACAAAGCGCGGCCAAGAACACAGAGCGCACAAGCGCCGCAGCACAGAGTTGAAGGAGGAGCGTGTGGGCGATGCATTGGAAGTGCGTGGTGTCTCGCTGCGTTTCGGCGGGGTGCGTGCGCTGACGGATGTCAGTTTTTCCATCAGGGACGGCGAACTCTTTTCGATCATCGGTCCGAACGGCGCTGGCAAAACGTCGATCGTCAACTGCATCTCCGGCCGCTATCGCCCGACGGAAGGCCAGTTGTTCTATCGCGGCCGCGACATCACCGGCCTGTCGCCGAACACGCGTGCCGACATCGGCATCGGGCGCACCTTCCAGAACCTCGCCCTGTTCCACCACATGAGCGTGCTCGACAACATCATGGTCGGCCGCCACCACCTCCTGAAAAACAATTTTGTCACCGGCTCGCTCTACTGGCTGACCGGCGCGCGGCGCGAGGAACTCGACCACCGCCGCAAGGTCGAGGAGATCATCGACTTTCTCGACCTGCAGTCGGTGCGCAAGGAAACCGCCGGCACGCTTTCCTACGGCCTGCGCAAGCGCGTCGAGCTGGCGCGCGCGATGGCACTGGAGCCGCAGCTCATCCTCCTCGACGAGCCGATGGCCGGCATGAACTTCGAGGAGAAGGAGGACATGGCCCGCTACATCGTCGATCTCAACGAGGAATACGGGATGACGGTAGTGATGATCGAGCACGACATGGGCGTGGTGATGGACATTTCCCACCGCGTCGTGGTGCTCGATTTCGGCCGCAAGATCGCCGAGGGCGACCCCGCCGCGGTGCTGGCCGATCCGCACGTGAAGCGCGCCTATCTCGGCGAGGAGGACGAGGCGCTGGCCGACGCCGACGACGCACCCGCAACCGCGGAGGCGCAGGCATGAGCAGCCGCAGCCACTACCACGCGCGCGCCGCCGTCGCCGATACCTTTCCGAAAATCCTGCGCCTCAACGCGCAGGAGCATGGCCGCGAGGTCGCCCTGCGCGAGAAGGATTTTGGCCTCTGGCGCGTCATCAGCTGGGCCGACTATCAGGCCCGCACCCGCGATTTCGCGCTCGGCCTCATTGAACTCGGCATCGGCAAGGATGACGTCGTCGGCATCATCGGCGACAACCGGCCGGACTGGGTCGCGGCCGAGATCGCCGCCCATGCCGTCGGCGCCATGAGCCTTGGCATGTACCGCGATGCGCTCGATGACGAAGTGGCATATCTGCTGACCTATGGCGAGGCAAAAGTCGTCTTTACCGAGGACGAGGAGCAGGTCGACAAGCTGCTCGGGCTCGGCGACCGCCTGCCGCATCTGCGCCACGTCATCTATTCCGATCCCCGCGGCATGCGGAAGTATGACGACCCGCGCCTTCTCAGCGCCGACGACCTCGCCAAGCGTGGCCGCGAGCGCGCCGCCCGCGAGCCGGAGCTGTATGACCAACTGGTGGACGCGACGCAGGGCGATGCGGTCGCCATTCTCTGCACCACCTCAGGCACGACATCGAACCCGAAGCTGGCGATGCTCTCGGCCGGCAGCGTGCTGCGCCACTGCGCCACCTATCTCGCCTTCGACCCCAAGGGGCCGGAAGATGAATACGTCTCGGTGCTGCCGCTGCCGTGGATCATGGAGCAGATTTACGCGCTCGGCATGGGGCTGCTCTCGCGCATGAAGGTCAACTTCGTCGAGGAGCCCGAGACGATGATGAACGACTTCCGCGAGATCGCGCCGACCTTCGTGCTATTCGCGCCGCGCATCTGGGAGTCGATCGCGGCCGACGTGCGCGCGCGGGTGATGGACGCCTCGCCGCTGAAGCAGAAGCTCTACGACATCGGCATGAAGAACGGCCTCGCCGCGCTCGATCAGGGACAGCGCTCCGCCGTCGCCGAAACGCTGCTGTTCCGCGCGCTGCGCGACCGGCTCGGCTTCACGCGCCTGCGCTCGGCGGCGACCGGCGGCTCGGCGCTGGGACCGGATACGTTCCGCTTCTTCCGCGCGCTCGGCGTGCCGCTGCGCACGCTCTACGGCCAGACCGAGCTTTTGGGCGCCTACACCCTGCACAAGCCGGAAGAGGTCGATCCCGACACCACCGGCGTGCCGATGGGCGAGGACATCGAGATCCGCATCGATGCGCCCGATAGCAACGGCGTCGGCGAGATCATGGTGCGCCACCCCAACATGTTCCTCGGATACTACAAAAATCCCGCCGCCTCGGCCGCCGAGATGGCGAACGGCTGGCTGAAATCGGGTGACGCGGGCTATTTCAACGCCAAGCGCCAGCTCGTGGTGATCGACCGCATTCAGGACCTTGCCGAGACCGCGCAGGGCCATCGCTTCTCGCCGATGTATGTCGAGAACAAGCTGAAGTTCTCGCCGTTCGTCGCCGAGGCCGTGGTGCTCGGCGCGGGCCGGAACTATCTCGCCGCGATGATCTGCATCCGTTTTTCGATCGTCTCGAAATGGGCGGAGCGCAACCGCATCGCCTTCACTACCTATTCGGACCTTGCCGCGCGGCCTGAGGTCTACGACCTGCTGCGCAAGGAGGTCGAAGCCGTCAATGCGACGCTGCCGGCCGCCCAGCGGATCTCGAAATTCTTGCTGCTCTACAAGGAGCTCGATGCGGACGACGGCGAGCTGACCCGGACCCGAAAGGTGCGGCGCAGCGTGATCAACGAAAAATACGCCTCGATCATCGATGCGATCTATGCCGGCCAGCCGAACATCGACATCGACACGATGATCCGCTTTCAGGACGGCACCACCCAGCGCATCCGCACCACGCTGCGGATGGTCGACATGCGCGGCATCGCCGCCGCGCCCGCGGAGGCCGCGGAATGAAGGCATTCGCGCCCTCGCGCCGCCGCCCAGCAGTGCACCTCGCCCCGCTTGCGAGCCGCGCCCGCCGCGCAGCATCCGCGATCGCCTTGAAAGTAGCAGCCCACCGAAACAGAGCCCCATGAATACACAGCTTCTCATCCAGCTTCTGGTCAACGGCCTCGTCGTCGGCACGCTCTATGGCGTCGTCGCGATGTCGTTCGTGCTGATCTACAAGGCGACGCAGGTGGTCAATTTCGCGCAGGGCGAGCTGCTCCTGGTCGGCGCGTGGGTGTGCTGGGCGCTGATGGTGAAATACCAGCTGCCGTTCTACCTCTCGATGCCGATCACCATGGCCTTCATGTTCGTGTTCGGCATTCTGATCCAGCTCGTCTTCCTGCGGCCGATGATCGGCGAGCCGATCATCTCGGTCATCATGGTGACGATTGCGCTCTCGACGGTGCTGCAGGCGGCGATGAAGTGGATCTTTGGCGTCAATCCGCAGCCGTTCCCGCAAATCTTCACCAGCCAGAGCGTCGGCTTTCTCGGGCTTCAGATCCAGACCGTCTATGTCATGAGCCTCGTCGTCTCGATGGCGATGATCGCGGCAATGGCCTGGTTCTTCCAGTCGTCCAAGCACGGCCTCGCGATGCGCGCCACCGCGTTCAACCAGCAGGTCGCGCAGTCGCTCGGCATCTCGGTGAAGAGCGTGTTCGCGATGTCGTGGGCGATCTCGGCGACGGTGTCGGCGGTTGCCGGCGTCGTCGTCGCCGTGGTCAACGGCGTCTCCTCGGGCCTGTCGATCTACGGCATCAAGGTCTTCCCCGCCGTCATCCTCGGCGGCCTCGATTCCATCGGCGGCGCGGTGCTCGGCGGCATCATCATCGGCCTGTTGGAGAATTTCGCGCAGTTCATCGACGGCGAATTCCTGCATTGGGGCAATCTCTACGAGGTCGCGCCGTTCTACGTTCTGATCATCATCCTGATGATCAAGCCCTACGGGCTGTTTGGCACCAGAGACATCGAGCGGGTGTAAGCGAAGATGACCACGTCCCAAATCCCCGCCGGTGACTTTCGCACTTCGTATGCGGCCGACACCACCATCTTCCCGACGGTCACGAGCCGCAACGCCGCGATCCTCGGCGTGCTGCTCTGCGCCTGCGCGCCGTTCGTCTTCAACGACTACTGGCTGAGCCTGCTGATCTCGATCGGCATCTACGGTATCGCCGCGCTCGGCCTCAACATCCTGCTCGGCTTCACCGGCCAGATCTCGATCGGCCACGCCGCGTTCTTCCTGTTCGGCGCCTTCACCTCAGCCTATCTCTCGACCAAGCTGCCGATCCCGGCCTTCTTCGCCATTCCGCTCGCCGGCGTCGTCACCGCGCTGGTCGGCCTCGTCTTCGGCCTGCCGGCGGCGCGGCTGAAGGGCCTCTACCTCGCCATCGCCACGCTGGCCGCCCAGTATATCCTGCTCGACTTCTTCGCCCGCGCCGAATGGTTTTCCGGCGGCTCGGTGCCGGCTTCCGCCGCGCCGTTCTCGATCTTCGGCTACACGCTGCAGGGCGACCACCAGTATTTCTACGTGGTGCTGGCCTATGTCGTCATTTCCTACGTGCTTGTCACCAATCTGATGCGCACCCGCGACGGCCGCGCCCTGATCGCGGTGCGCGACCACTATCTCTCCGCCGAGATGATGGGCATCAACCTCACCAAATATCGCACGCTGTCCTTCGGGCTTGCGGCCTTCTTCGCCGGCATCGGCGGCGCGCTCTACGCCCACTATCAGCTCGTCGTTTCCTACGAGGGTTTTGGCATCGAGCGTTCGATCCTGTTCCTCGCCATGGTCATCATCGGCGGCACCGGCTCGATCATGGGCACCCTGATGGGCACCGCCTTCGTCGTGCTGCTGCCCGAGGCGATGGAATGGCTGAGCGCGGCGCTGCGCGGCGGAATCATCGACCAGGCGCTCGGCATCAAGAACAACATCACGTTCCTTCGCGAGATCGCGATCGGCGTGATCATCATCATCTTCCTGGTGTTCGAGCCGGACGGCCTCGCCCACCGCTGGAAGCAGATCAAGGCGTACTGGAAGCTCTACCCGTTTTCACACTGAGGTCGAAAGGGGCCGAACCCCTGACCTTCCACTTGTAACCGGAGGAAGAAGCCTATGAGAATGAAAACGCTGCTTGGGACCGCCGCGCTGACACTGCTCATGAGCGCAAGCGGCGCGCTGGCGCAGTCCGCCATCAGAATCGGCCACCTCGCGGACTATTCCGGAGGCACGTCCGACGTCGGCACGCCATACGGGCAGGCGGTGGCCGACACCTTCGCCTGGATCAACAAGAACGGCGGCATCAACGGCACCAAGGTCGACATCGAGACCGTCGACTATGGCTATCAGGTGCCGCGCGCCGTCGCCCAGTACAAGAAGTGGACCGGCAGCAACAAGGTTGCCGCGATCATGGGCTGGGGCACGGCCGATACCGAAGCCCTCACCGGCTTCGTCGCGCAGGACAAGATCCCGTTCTTCTCCGCCTCCTATGCTGCGCAGCTCACCGACCCGACCGGGGCCGGCGGCAAGGCCAAGGCCGCGCCCTATAATTTCTTCTACGGCCCGAGCTATTCCGACGCGCTGCGCGCCGAGCTGACCTGGGCGGCGGAGGACTGGAAGGCCAAGGGCAAGAGCGGCAAGCCGAAATTCGTCCATATGGGCGCCAACCACCCCTACCCCAACGCGCCGAAGGAAGCTGGCGAACAGCTCGCCAAGGAGCTCGGCTTCGACGTGCTGCCGCCACTGGTCTTCGCCCTGTCGCCGGGTGACTACAGCGCCCAGTGCCTCAGCCTGAAAAGCGCGGGCGCAAACTATGCCTATCTCGGCAACACCGCCGCCTCCAACATCTCCGTGATGAAGGCGTGCAAGACCGCCGGCGTCGACGTCCAGTTCCTCAGCAACGTGTGGGGCATGGATGAAAACGCCGCCAAGGCCGCGGGCGATGCCGCCGACGGCGTCGTCTTTCCGCTGCGCACGCCGGTTGCCTGGGGCGCGAGCGCTCCGGGCATGAAGATTGTCGGAGAGATTTCCAAAATCTCCGACCAGTCCGGCGCGGCCTATCGCCCGGTGCACTACATCGCGGGCGTCTGCAGCGCGCTGTTCATGAAGGAGGCGCTCGAATGGGCCGCCAAGAACGGCGGCGTCACCGGCGAGAACGTGCAGAAGGCGTTCTACCACAAGGCCAACTGGGTGCCGGCCGGGATGGAAGGCGTCTGCAATCCCTCGACCTGGACCGAGAAGGATCATCGCGGCACCATGGCCGTCGATCTGTATCGCTCGAAAGTTTCGGGGGCGACCGACGGCGACCTCAACGACGTGATGAAGAAGGGCACCATCAAGCTCGAGAAGGTCAAGACGGTGGAACTGCCGCGCAAGTCCGAGTGGCTCGGCTGGTAAGCGCCGCAAAGCTGCGTGCCATGCCGGCAAGGATGAGGCATGGCGGCGCGGCACCGACAACGGCTGCGCGGGCAGGCCCCGCGCAGCGACGTTGCTTCACAGCAACTAGCATTCGCCGGGCCGCGACACCTCCGGCGGCAAGCGTCCTCCAACCTGCGTGACGATCATGAGTGAGGCTGCCACGATCCTTCCGACGACGCCTTCCGCCGCCCCGGCGCCGAACATGCTGTTGTCGGTGCGCAATATCGAAGTCGTCTACGACAAGGTCATTCTGGTCTTGCGCGGCCTCAGCATCGACGTGCCGCAAGGCGCCATCGTCGCGCTGCTCGGCGCCAACGGCGCCGGCAAATCGACCACGCTCAAGGCGATCTCGGGCCTCCTCAAGACCGAGGAAGGCGAGATCACCCGCGGCGACATCGTTTTCGACAACGAGCGCATCAACGGCATCGATCCCGACAAGATCGTGCGGCGCGGCATCTTTCAGGTGATGGAGGGCCGCCGGATCATCTCCGACATGACGACGCTGGAAAACCTGCGGCTCGGCGCCTTCACCCGCAGCGACAACGAGGTCGGCAGCGACATCGACATGGTGTTCAACTATTTTCCGCGCCTGAAGGAGCGCACCGGTCTTGCCGGATATCTCTCCGGCGGCGAGCAGCAGATGCTGGCGATCGGCCGCGCGCTGATGGCAAGGCCGAAGATGATCTTGATGGACGAGCCGTCGATGGGCCTGTCGCCACTGCTCGTGAAGGAGGTGTTCAGCATCATCGCGCGCATCAATCGCGAGCTTGGCGTCACCATCCTCTTGGTCGAGCAGAATGCGCGCGCGGCGCTCTCGGTCGCGAGCCACGGCTACATCATGGAACAGGGCAAGGTGGTGCTGGACGGGCCGACCGAGGAGCTGCGCGACAACGAGGACGTCAAGGAGTTTTATCTCGGCGGCGCGGGCGATCAGCGCAAGAGCTTCAAAAACCTCAAAAGCTTCAAACGACGGAAACGCTGGCTGTGACCGATCACTTTGACACGCAGGAAACCCGCGCACCCGAGGCCCGCGAAAACGATCTGTTCACGCGGCTGCCGGATGTGCTTCGCGCCGCCACCCACGCCCCGGCCTATGCCGAGCGCTTCAAAGGCATCGACCTTGCGGGGGTGACGAGCCGGCGGGCGCTCGCCACATTGCCCCTGCTGCGCAAATCGGAACTGCCGGCGCTGCAGAAGGCGGCCCCGCCGTTCGGCGGCTTCGTGCCCGGCGCGCCCGGCGCGTTCGCGCGGCTGTTCACCTCTCCGGGGCCGATCTTCGAGCCGGAAGCGGCGCACGGCGATGTCTGGCGCGGCGCGCGGGCGCTGTTCGCCGCGGGCTTTCGCAAGGGCGACGTGGCGCTCAACACGTTCAGCTATCACCTCACGCCGGGCGGCTTCATCTTCGACGGCTCGGCCCGCTCGCTCGGCTGCGCCGTCATCCCCGCCGGTCCCGGCAACACCGAGCAGCAGCTCGAGCTGATCGAAGCCTATCGGCCGGTGGCCTATTGCGGCACGCCGGACTTTTTGAAGATCTTGCTCGATGCCGCCGCGAGCGCCGGCCGCGACGCATCCTCAATCAAGCGCGCGCTGGTGTCCGGCGCGGCGTTCCCGCCGTCCCTGCAGGCGGAGATCAAGAGCCGCGGCGTCGATGCCTATCAGGCCTACGCCACCGCCGATCTCGGCTTCATCGCCTATGAGACGGGCGCGCGCGAGGGCCTCGTCGTGAACGAGGACCTGATCATCGAGATCGTGCGCCCCGGCACCGGCGAGCCGGTGGCCGATGGCGAAGTCGGCGAGGTCGTCGTCACCTCGCTCGATCCGCACCATCCCCTGATCCGCTTCGCGCTCGGCGACCTCAGCGCGGTGCTCGCGGGGCAAAGCCCATGTGGCCGCACCAACATGCGCATCAAGGGCTGGATGGGCCGCGCCGACCAGACCACCAAGGTCAAGGGCATGTTCGTGCGGCCCGAACAGATCGCCGACATCGCTGCCCGCCATCCCGAGCTGAAGAAGCTGCGCCTCGTTGTGACGCGCGAGGGCGAGAGCGACGCGATGACCTTGCGGGCGGAGACGGCGGCGGCGAATGAGGCGCTGGCGGCGGCCGTCAGCGACACGCTGCGCGCGGTGACGAAACTATCCGGCAAGGTCGAGCTGGTCGCGCCCGGCACGCTGGCGAACGACGGCAAGGTGATCGCCGACGAGCGCCCGGCGAGCTGAGACCGCCCGCAACAAAAATCGCGCACCGCACAGGCGATGCGCGATTTTTCTCAAAACAAGCCGTCAGGTCGCCGATGCCGGCGCGGGCACGAACTTGAGCGCCAAACCGTTCATGCAATAGCGCAGGCCGGTCGGCTTCGGCCCGTCGTCGAAGACGTGGCCGAGATGGCCGCCGCAGCGGCGGCAATGCACTTCGGTGCGGATCATGCCGTAGCTGGAATCGCGGCTCTCGCCGACGGCATTGTCCAGCGGCTGATAAAAGCTCGGCCAGCCGGTGCCGCTGTCATACTTCGTCTCCGAGGCGAACAGCGGCAGGTCGCAGCCGGCGCAGGCGAAGGTGCCCTTGCGATGTTCCTTGAGCAGCGGGCTGGTATAGGGCCGCTCGGTACCATGTTTGCGCAGCACGTCGAACTGCTCTTCGGAAAGCTGCTTGCGCCACTCTTCCGGCGTCTTCTCGATCTCGAACTTTGTCGTCTTGTCGGACGCCGCGGCGGCGAACGGAATGTGCAGCCCGCGCAGCGACACGAGCGCGCCGATCGCGGCAGCCGAGATCAGAAACATGCGGCGGTCGATCATCATGGCAGGCTCCCTCAATGCCGCGGCGCGCGGCAATGCGCGCAAGCGAATCCCGCCTCATATGTCGCAACGGCGGCCCGCCGATGCCACTCACATTGTTGCGAGCCGGCGCTAGCGCCCCGATGCCGCAGCGCGGCGCGCCTCGCGATGCGCCTTGCGCTCGCGCGCGTTTTCCCGGCTGCGGGCCACCGCACCGAGCGTCCTCGCCTGCCCGCGCATCCAGAGATTGGCGAACTGCGCCGCCGCCCGCCCGGCCATGCCGCCCGCCCACACGAGTTCGAACGGCGACAACAGCTTCCAGCGATCGTCGCCGTGCAGAATGCCGCGCGAGACCAGCAGCGCTGCCATCGCCGAGGTCGCCATGCCCTGACGGCCGAAACCGCTCGCGATCCACAGGCCGCGCCGGAACTCGCCGACCTGCGGCATGCCGTGGACGGTTTCGCCGGTCGCCCCGCCAAAAGTTTCCTCGATCGTCACCGGGCCGAGCGCGGGATAGGTTTTGCGGATGCGCTCCGCAATCGCTCGCGCAAACTTCTTCGGCTCCATCGCCCAGGTCGTCTCCGGGCTGGCCCAGAGCAGCCGGTCGCCGTCCACGACGCGGTAATGATCGATCTTCGCAGTGTCGGTCACCGATCCGCCGAACCGTATCGCCTCCTGCATTTTTTCGCCCAGCGGCGCGGTGAGCGCGCCGTAGCGCCACACCGGCGTCAGGGTGGCGGCAAGGCGCGGAAACGGCGCGCCAAGGTGGACATTGCCGGCAAGCACGAGGTGGTCGGCGCGCATCCGCGCCAGCGGCGTCGCGATCCGCTTGCGGATGCCGGCATAGTCGATGCCGACCACCGGCGTATCCTCGTAGATGCGCGCGCCTGCGAGCCGCGCAAGTTCCGTCAGGTGCTCAAGATAGGCGCGGTCGTCGACCTGAAACGCCGAGGGGAAATGCATCGCGTGGAAATAGCGCCGCGTCCGCAGCACGTCGCGAACCTGATCGGCCTGCCAGCCCTCGACATCGGCGCCGAAAAGCTCGCCCAAAATTTCCAGCCGCCGCACCAACTCGTCGCCGTGGTCGACATGGGAGACCTCCAGCGCGCCGTCCACCCGCCGCAGCCGCGGGTCCTTCGAGACCGCGGCGATATGCCGGACCAGCGCCATGCCGCCCACCGACAGGCCCCAGATCTCGCGCGCCGCGTCGATCCCGACCCGGCTTATGACGGTCTCGATCGCCGCGCCAAAGCCGGGCAGCACCGAGCCGAGCTGATGGCCAGAGGCATTCCAGCCGATCTGCCGCGCTTCCAGCACAGCCACCGACGCGCCTTTGCGCGCCACTTCAAGCGCGATGGTGAGGCCGGCGAGGCCGCCGCCGACGATGCAGACATCCACGTCGCGATCGATCGTCAGGCGCCGCCGCTCGCTCGGCCCCGCGCTGGCGGGGCCTTCGGATTTGTTCGGGGCCGATGTTTGCGTCATGATCCCTGTCATAAGACCTTTTTATCGTGGAGGGAACGTGGGGGCGACGCACAACACCGTTTGCCGGCTTGTTCTGACAGCCCGCCTTGACTATGCCGCTGACGACCCTTCGCATAGGGCTGCAATTTTCTGCAGCCGCTCCCAAATTTTGGCTCCTGATCGTCAGTCCTGATCACGGCCGCGACAGAACCCGATGGAAAATTTTGCCATGCGCCGCTTGATGCTTCTGCGCCACGCCAAGACCGAACGGGACAGCCCGACCGGGCGCGACCGCGACCGCCGCCTCGACGAGCGCGGCCGCGTCGATGCCGGCGTCATCGGCGACTGGATGGTGCGGCACTCGGCGCTGCCGGACCGCGTCCTCGTCTCCACCGCGGTACGCACGCGCGAGACCTGGGACCTGCTGCCAGAAGCGATCCGCCGCATCCCGGTGGAGCACGTCGGCGAATTGTACATGGCAGAGCCGTCCGACATTCTCGAAGTTATCCACACAGTTCAGGACGAGCCGAGGCGCCTTTTGATCATCGCGCACAATCCGGGCCTGCACGAGATCGCGGTGGCGCTGACCAAGCACGGCGACGCGGCTGCCCGCCACGAGTTGAACCGCAACCTGCCGACCAGCGGCCTTTTGACCATCGCCCTGCCGGTCAAGAGCTGGGATGAGGTGTCCCTGCATACCGGCACGCTCGAGCAGTTCGTCACCCCGAAGCTCTTGCGCGGGCAGGCCGGCGCGGACTGACCGCCGCCGGGAACAGGGACATCGCCAATTTATGCGAGTTGTGCCACCATGGCGGAACACCATGGAGGCTGCGATGTTCAAGTCCATCCTCTTGCCGCTCGACCTTGCCGATATCGAGGTGGCGAAACCGGCCATCGCCAATGCGGTGATGCTCGCCGAGGCATCGGGCGGCACCATCCGCCTGCTCAACGTGATGGCGATCACGCCCCTGATGATGGCGGAATACGTCCCAGCGAACTTCGACGAGGAACAGCAGCGCGCGGCCGAGGACATGCTGGCCGAGGTCGCGGCCGAGATCGACTTCGATCAGGCCCGCATTTCGACCGTCGTTCGCCAAGGCGGGATCTATCACGAGATTCTGGAAGAAGCGGCGGCGTCGTACGTCGACCTGATCGTGATGCCCTCGCACCGGCCGGCGATGAAAACCTACTTCCTCGGCTCCAATGCCGGCCACGTCGTGCGTTACGCCACCTGCTCGGTGCTGGTGGTGCGCACCTGACGCCTCATGGCAAGAGGTGCTGCGGCAGGTCGTCGGGGGTGTATTTCACCGGCCGGTTCCGCCGCATGAAGCCGCCGATCTGCCACACGAAGACGCCGATCAAAAACACCAGGAACAGCGCGCCCGAATAGCTCCCGGACATCACCGCGCGCGCCAGCAGGCCCAGAATCGCCACGGCGACGAGGCCGAGCACCAGGGTCGCGAGCTGGAACACCCACGGCAGCAGCCCGCCCTCGAGCAGCACGCGCCCGCCGGCCGCGCCGATGCGGCGGTGCAGTTCGGTGATGAAGGCGCGGTAGCCGTCGTTCTGCGGCTCGACCAGCGCGACGCTCCGCCAGGTGGTGGAGACGACGATGACGTGCTGGCCGGTGCGGCTCCAGATGTCGGTGCGATAGCGGTTCGACTGCATCGACACCGGCCGATAGGACATGCGGACCATCGCGATGTCCTCATAGGCCCATTCGCCGGTGCGGCGGCCCGCCTGCCAGGCCATCGTCTGCGGCCGCAGTTCGAAGAAGCAGGCGCCGCCGATCAGCGACGGCTTGTACTGGTAGGTGAGCGGCGCATCCGGGTCGATGTCGTCCGAAGCTGGAGCAGCGGCGGCGCTGGTTGTCGTCACGGCGGTTCAGGTCCCTCGGTTCAGCGGTCGTTTCCGGGGCGACAATAGCCGGAAGACGACATTGCGGCGTCATCTATTTGCCGCATCTTGATTTGCGCCGCCCGATGCAGCCGCTTATGACAATCGGGCACAGTTTCCACGAAACCGGCAAGGTCGGCATGCCCGCGAAGACCGTTTTTCCCCCGCTGATGATCTTTACCACGGCAATCGTGCTGGGGCTGCTGCTGGCGCTGGCGGTGCATATCGTGGCGGTGCGCCTCGGCCTCGACCTCGGCGGCATCTGGACCAGCGGCCCGGACGGGCTGATGCCGGCAAGCGCCGCCGCGGCCTGGTGGCTGGTTGCAACCGTCGGCTTCGTGAGCAGCTACGTCACCACCTCGATCATGAGCGGCGCGGCATCGGGCCGCATCCCGCCGCGGATCCGGCAACTGTTCGTCGTCGCCGTCGTCATCATCCTCGCCGCGGCCGGTCCGGCTGCCTCCGGCGGCGGCGCTAACCGTTCCACCGCCTCTGCCGTCATCGCCGGGCTCGCCGCGCTATCCCTCGGCGCGGTCATGGCTTTTTGCGGCGCATGGTTCGCGCTGCGGACCAAACGGGGCAGCCGCGAGTTCCGCCGCGACGGAACGTGAGCGGCCGCAAATCATTGCAATAAATGTTCACTCGCGATGCCAGAAAAGTCTGCGAACTGATGCCGCGGCCCACTGGTGCTGCTGCGGTTCGGGCGCTATGTTCCGGCCGAAACCAACCGGAGCGCGTCCGTGCTCCGGCGATTGATCCAGCGTTGCAGGGTAAGCCGACGGCATTCCGCCATCCCATGACCGCCCGGTTCGGGGAGAGGATGCGGCGTGGCCACAACCGCTCGCTTTTTCCAATCGGGATTTCGAACCGGCTGCATAAAGGCCTTATTTTGACCTATGAGTTGGCGAGATGAGTGCGCTCGTGAGACCCGATGCAGCCCTGTGTAACCTGTGGCCTCTGTCGGCGCGACAGTCCAACGTGCCCGGCCGGGAGGTATGATGCATCGAGTTCTGACCGCGGCTAAGCGCGGCTTTACGGATTACGTCGGCTGGAAACGGGTCGGCATCGCAGCCAGTATCGCCATCATCATTTTCGCGGTGATGACGCTGTTCAACACGCTCAAGGGCGTTGATGCAGCGGTGATCCTCACGGCGATGTCGGCGATGACCGCGGGCCAGGTTGCGCTCGCTGCGCTCTGCGTCGTCTGCGCGTTCTTCACGCTGACCTTCTACGACCTGTTTGCGCTGCGCACGATCGACAAGGACCACGTGCCCTACCGGGTCGCGGCGCTGGCGAGCTTCACCAGCTACACCATCGGCCACAACATCGGCGCGACCGTCTTCACGGGCGGCGCGATCCGCTTCCGGATCTATTCGGACTGGCGGCTGAATGCGATCGACGTCGCAAAAATCTGCTTCCTCTCCGGCCTCACCTTCTGGCTCGGCAACATGTTCGTGCTCGGCATCGGCCTTGCCTGGCACCCGGAAGCCGCCAACTCCATTGACCTTCTGCCCACCGAGATCAACCGCCTGATCGGCCTTGCCTGCGTCGCCGGCATCGTCGGCTATCTCGTATGGCTGAAAATGGCCCCGCGCCAGCTCGGCAAGAACGGCTGGAAAGTGAACCTGCCGTCGGCGCCGTTGACGCTGCTGCAGATCCTGATCGGCGTGATCGATCTCGGCTTCTGCGCGCTGGCGGTCTACATCCTGATGCCGGCCTCGCCGCACATCGATTTCATCTCGCTGGCGGTGGTGTTCATCCTTTCGACCCTGCTCGGCTTCGCCAGCCATGCGCCGGGCAGCCTCGGCGTGTTCGATGCGGCGATGCTGCTGGCCCTGCCGCAATTCGGCAAGGAGGATCTGCTCGCCACGCTGCTGATGTTCCGGCTGCTCTATTTCGTCATCCCGTTCGCGCTGTCGATCACCATCATGGGCACGCGCGAATTGTGGCTGAGCGTGCTGCGCCCGAACTATTTGCGGCGCAAGGCCGGGTGCGCCGCCGCCAAAGGCGCCGCCCTCGCCCCCTCGGTGCAGAAGAGCCAGCATCACCACTGAGAGAGCAAAGCGGCCGGTTCCTCACATTTTTGCCCCAACATTGCGGTCAATGGCGGCATCCACCATCACCCGCGAGTAATCTTCAATGATCCGTTCCCTTGCGTTGCTGGCCGCGCTTTCCACGGTAACGCTCGGCGGAGCGGCCGCGCAGAGCCCCGTGCCGCCGGGGCAAGGCGCCTTGCCCGCCAGCGATCTGCAGATCAGCTGGGAAGTGCGCAACCGCTTCCGGCTGTTTCGGGAGGAGCGCGATTTCCGCCTGCAGGCCGAGGCCATGCGCAACGGCAGCATTCTTGCCGCCGAGGATGCGCTGTCGCTGCAGAGCGACGGCCGCGGCTGGGCGCGCAACACGGTCGGCCGGCTATGCATCGACGCGAGTGGCCGCGTCAGCGAGCCCTGCAACCGCGACGGCGTGAAGGAAAGCTATCTGACGCCGGCCGATCATCCGGTCAGCGTCCGGCTGAGCGGCGTCATCCCCGTCGGCGCGACCTGCGCATGGTCGTTCGACGACGGCGAAGGCCCGCAGGCGATGACCCTCGACTGCAACGAGCCGGTGAATTTCCGCGCCCGCTACGGCCGCACCACCCATGTCAGCGTCGAGGTCGCGAGCGGCGCGGAAGCGCCCCAGCAGCTCGCCACCGACATCCGCGTCCGCGACATCTTCATCGCCGGCCTTGGCGACTCGATCGCCTCGGGCGAAGGCAACCCGGATCGCCCGGTCGCACTGCGCGGCGAAGGCTTTTGCTTCCGCTCCTATCTCGGCGGCCCCGGCAGCCAGTATTTCCGCCCGGTGCGCGACGGCTTTCGCGGCGCGCGCGCCTGCGAGGGCGGCGATCCCGCGGGCACGCTCGCAGCCTGGCAGAAGCTGAGCGCGCAGTGGCAGAACGCCGCCTGCCACCGCTCGCTCTATAGCTATCAGGCGCGCACGGCGATGGCGCTGGCCGTGCGCTTCCCGCACGTCGCGGTCACCTATCTGCCGCTGGCCTGCTCGGGCGCCACCATTCCCGACGGCCTGCTCGGCCCGCAGCGCGCGCGCGAATGCGTGGTGACGAAGAACGGCACCTCGTGCGTCGGCCGCGTCAACGCGCAGGTCGCCGAGCTGCGCGAGGCGCTCGCCGCCGCCAAGCGCCGCCAGGCGGATCGCAAGCTCGATCTCGTGCTGCTGTCGGTCGGCGCCAACGACATCAACTTCTCGGGACTGGTCGCCGACATCATCGTCGAGGGGAGCTTCGAGCGCCAACTGTTCACGCGCGCCGGCGAACTCGGCTCGGTGGAGGATTCCCGCACGGCCATGGTGCGAAAGCTGCCGCAGGAATTCGGCCGGCTGCGCACCGCGCTCAAGCCCCTCGTCGGCGGCAATCTTTCCCGCGTGGTCTATGTCAGCTACGCCAACCCGGCCCTTGCCGACGGCGCAGTTTGCCCCGGTGGCCGCGGCGGCTTCGACATCCACCCGGCCTTCAATGCCGACCCCGCGCGCCTCGCCGCCACCACCACCTTCGTGCAGAACGAATTTTTGCCGAGGCTGAAGAACATCGCGCAATGCAAGGGCGGCATTTTGTGCAACGACCCCGCCAGCGACGCGATGACCTTCGTCGATCAGCATCAGGGCCAGTTCGCCAATCACGGCTTCTGCGCCCGCAGCAGCGCCGATCCGGCATTCGATCAGGAATGCTTTTCGCCGGACGGCGACAGCTTCGTCAGCGATCTCGTTGCGGCGTCGTCACAGCCGATGACCTGCGGCCGCAACGCCCGCGAATTTCGCGCCTACCTGCCGCGCGCGCGGTGGATTCGCGACGCCAACGACAGCTACTTCGCCGCCATGACCTATCCGCAGGGCCTGCCGACGGCGCTGCAGCCGGCCGACATCCATGATGCGACCTGGGGCCTGTTGTCGGCGGTCTATGGTGGCGCCATCCACCCCACCGCGCAGGGCCACGCCGCGATGGCGGACGCGGCGCTGCCCGCCGCCGAGGCGGTGCTCGGCCTCTCCGCGGCCGACCTCTCGACCATCGACGCCGCGCCGCTGCCGCCTGCCGGCCGCCCGCAATGAGCGGCCAGCGCGCTGCTCAGGCGACGCCGAGCTTTTTCTGCAGGCTCGTTGACGAGGTGGTGTACTGAAAGACCAGCCGCTTGTCGGGATAGACATAGTGGTAGGCCTTCTGTGCCATCAAGGCGCCCTCGTGAAAGCCGGAGAGGATCAGTTTCAGCTTGCCGGGATAGGTGTTGATGTCGCCGATGGCGAAGACGCCCGGCACGCTCGTCTCGAACGCTTCGGTATCGACCGGGATCAGGTTGCTTTCGAGGTTGATGCCCCAGTTCGCGACCGGCCCGAGCTTCATCGTCAGGCCGAAGAACGGCAGCATCGTATCGCAGTCGAGGCGCGTGGTCGCGCCGTCGTTGTCCCTGATGACGGCCGCGGACAACATCCCGCCTTCGCCTTCCAGCCCCGCCACCTGACCGATTTTGAGATCCATGCGGCCCTCGGCGACGAGCGCCCGCATCCGCTCGACGCTGTGCGGCGCCGCGCGAAAATCGTCGCGCCGATGCAGCAGGGTGATGCGCCCGGCGAGCGGATGGAGATTGAGCGTCCAGTCCAGCGCCGAGTCGCCGCCGCCGACGATCAAAATGTTCTTGTCGCGAAAATCCTCCATGCGGCGCACGGCGTAGAATACCGATGAGCCTTCGTAGTTCTCGATGCCCGGCACGGGCGGGCGCTTGGGCTGGAACGAGCCGCCGCCGGCGGCGATCACCACCACCGTCGCCTCAAACACCTTGCCGGCATCGGTCGTCACGCGAAACGACGGATCGCCGATGCGCTCGATGCTCTCGACCATCTCATTGAGGTGGAAGGTCGGGTGAAACGGCTTGATCTGCGCCAGCAGCGCTTCGGTCAGCCCCTGCCCCGTTACCATCGGAATGGCGGGAATGTCGTAGATCGGCTTTTCGGGATACAGCTCGGCGCATTGTCCACCGATCTTGTCGAGAATGTCGACGATGTGGACTTTCATGTCGAGCAATCCCAGCTCGAACACGGCAAACAGCCCGCAGGGGCCCGCTCCGATAATCAGAACGTCGGTCTTGATCGGCTCAGTCATCACGGCTCTTCTCGCTGGAGGCCACGGATACTGCTCACGTCAATTCACCTTCACTGTCTAGCCCAACCGGCGCGACGGGGGAAAGTGCGAAATGCCGGCTCGACATTTCGACCGACTGCCGCCTAACAGGAATTGGCCAACAGCAATTGGCCGACAGGACTTGCGTGCTATCAAGAACGAGAAACTGGAGACCGCGCCCGTGAATGCGCCTGCTACTGCCCCTGCCGAACGCGGCAGAATTCCGCTGCTGAGCGATTTTCCGTATCGCCTTACCGACAATGTCCGGTTCGGCGACCTCGATCCCAACCAGCACGTCAACAACGCGACCTATGCGGTGTATTTCGAGACCGGACGGGTGTCGCTGATCCGCGATCCGGCGCATGGCCTGATGCCGGCGCATGCGTCATGGGTGCTGGTGCGGCTCGACATTCACTTCCGCGCCGAACTGCACTGGCCGGGCACCGTCGACCTCGGCCTTGCGGTGACGAAGCTCGGTCGCACCTCGGCGACTTACGAGCAGGCGGTCTTCTCGGAGGGGCGGTGCGTTGCAACCGCCAATGCGGTCACGGTGCTCGTCGATCGCGAGACGCGCAAGCCGATGCCGCTGCCCGAGGACGTGATCGCGGGATTCCAGCGCTGGATGCGCCCGGAATAAGCCGCCGCCGGCCACACGCGGCGACGACCGGCGCGGAGCAGCCGGCCCGCCCGGAAAAAGAAAAAGCCTGATGGAACATCAGGCTTTTCAGAAGAATTCAGGCTTGCCGTTCGGGCGTGATCACGACGAGGCCATCGAGATCCTCCGTGACCTTGATCTGGCAGGAGAGCCGCGAGCTCGGCCGGATATCGTAGCCGAAATCAAGCATATCCTCTTCCATCGGCGTCGGATCCCCGACCTTTTCGCGCCAGGCGTCATCGACATAGACGTGACACGTCGCGCAGGCGCAGGCGCCACCGCATTCCGCTTCGATCCCCGGAATGGAGTTGCGAATGGCCGCCTCCATCACCGTCGCGCCGGCATCGACATCAACGGTTCGGGTTTCACCCTTGTGATCGACAAAATTAATCTTGACCATGTTTGCTCGACTAACCGGAAAAACAACTTGGCCAGTCCTATACCGGCTCGTTCCGGGCGGCGCTAGCTCGGAGTGCGCGATCGCGGCCGCGGCTGGGCAATACTGGTATTCTTGGGGGATTCGCCGCTGCCGGACCGCCCGGAGGTGAGCCGGGGCTGGCTCAGGACTTGTTGAGAATGATCTCGATCACCGCGCGCGCCTTGGCAACGCTGCGGTCGAGGATCGCGAGCGCCGGCAACAGGTTTTCACCGCAGCGGGCAAGCTCCTCCACCCGCTCGGCAGCGTCCGCAACCTCGAATGCCCCGACCGCGCGTGCCGAGCCCTTGAGCGTGTGGGCAAGGTCGGCGCTGTCGTCCGGCTGAGCGGCGAGACGCTTCGACAGCCCGAGCGCCTGAGCCGCGAACATCGCAAGCACCTCGCGCTCGAGGTTCCGCTCGCCGAAGGTCATCCGGGAGAGATGGTCGCGGTCCAGCGCCGCCTCGAACGGCGTGTCATCGGGAACAAGCGGGGGTGAGGGCATCCAGACGATCCGCTCCAGTTCGGGAGTCATAGCAACATCCGCCATCAGGTCCGGACAGGTGGCCAGGTCCGGGTTGGGGATAACTGAGACCCGCGCCTCATTCGCCACCGATGACTGACTCAATCACGAAACTAGTTAACGGAAGGTTGGCTTCGCCGCCTGGGATTTCGCCCGGAAAAAGACATGTTTCCGCCTCGAATGCGCAGAAATCCGACTTGATTGAATGGTTCTACAGCGAGATCCTAACGGCCGTTAACGATGATTAAGATGTTATTAATCACGACCGTTTCATTCGAGCTACCTAACCAATAGGATGTTTCCGGAAGTAGGGGACAAGCCACGCGGCGGATATCTGACAACCGGGTCAGATGAGGTTCCGGCCCGTGGATCGGACGATCCCAGGTTGGCCGTGCCTTTTCCCCCGAATTGCGTACAAACGAGGGCGTAAACTGACATGGCGAATAATCCGAAGAAGGTCGTAGACCCAACCGAAGATGCTCTCGCCGCCATACAGGAGGCCCTGAATTCCGGGGAAACTCCGGCGCGCCGCAGCGCGCCAGGTTCCGACTTTGGCAATCTCGAGGCAGACCGCGCGGGCGCGGTGCCCGAGCTGCAGGTCAGCCCGGCGATCCGGGCCCCGAGCGAGGCTCCCCGTTTCAGCCGCAATGCAGCGAACGACGATCGCGAGACGATCGGCCAAATCCTGCAGACGCTCCAGCGCGGCCGGCCGACCCGAAACGCCTATACTTTCGCAACCGCCTTCGCCGCCATCTGGCTGCTGGGCGGCACGCTGCTGACCTACAGTTTCCTTCCCGCGCTGCAGTCGCTCGTCGGCCAGGGCAGCGGCGGCTCAATGGCGCTCGTCGGCCTTGCGGCCCTGTTCTGCGCGCCGATCCTTCTTTTCTACTTCGTTGCCGGCCTGACCTGGCGCGGCCAGGAACTGGGCATGATCGCGCAGGCGATGGCCCAGGTCGCGATCCGCTTCTCGGAACCGGAAGCAACCGCCAGCGATTCCATGGTGACTGTCGGCCAGGCGATCCGCCGCGAGGTCGCCGCGATGGGCGACGGCATCGAGCGCGCGGTCGCCCGCGCGAGCGAGCTGGAACTGCTTGTCACCAACGAGGTGGCCGCGCTCGAGCGCGCCTATACCGACAACGAGGTCCGCATCCGCGCGCTCCTGCAGGACATCGCCCACCAGCGCGACAATCTCGTCGGCCAGGCCGAGCAGGTGCGCAACGCCATTTCCGGCGTGCAGATCGACCTGCGCCACGACATTGCGCTGATCAGCGATGCAATCGCCTCGCGCGTTGACGAAGTTGCACAAAGCATCACGCACGCGCTGGAGGAGCGCGGCGAGCACATCACCCGCGCGCTGAGCACTGCCGGCGATTCCATGATTCTCGCTCTCGGCGAGCGCGGCGGCGACCTCCTCGACCGCCTCGAGGAAGCAAGCTCCGAAACCACCCGCGCCGTGCTCGAGGCCAGCGAGAAGCTGACGGACAGCCTCAACTTCAAGACCGGCCACGTCCACGACGAATTTGCGACCCTCGCCGAGCGCGTGCAGGAGATGCTCAACGATCGCCTCGACCGCGTCACCAGCGAATTCGAGTCGAAGTCGGCGACCATCGTAGAAAGCATCACCGAGCGCACCGAGCAGATTCATGACTCGCTCAAGACCAGCGGCGAGTCGCTGCTGCTCGAGCTGGAACTGCGCGGCGAAGACATTTCCAACCGCATCGACGATGCCGGCAATCGCCTTGCCGAGCGCATCATGACGAGCGGCGAAAAGGCCACCGAGGCCGTGAGCACCACCGCCAACAGCGTGCTCGACCGCGTCGCCGGCCATTCGGAAAGCGTCAACGAGACGCTGGCGCTCCACATCGATTCGTTCGAACACCTCATCCAGAACCACGGCACCGAACTCGCCGAGCGCTTCTCGCGCGACAGCGGCGCGCTGGGCGCACTGATCATCCGCCACATCTCCGAATTCGACCACACGGTGAAGGCATTCGGCGGCGAGGTGGTGGACCGTCTCGGCCAGCGCACGCAGGAGATCGCCGACAACCTCAAGACGTATGTCGACAACTTCGACACCCGCGTGTCCTCGACCGGCGATGCGATCAGCTCCGTGCTCGATCAGCGCCTCTCGCGCTACGAGGCCGCGGTCGAATCCCGCATCACCAAGCTCGACCTCTCGCTCGACACCAGGATCAAGGCGTTCGACGCCTCGGTCGAGGATCGCTTCCTCAGCTTCGTCGACACCTTCGATTCCCGCGCCCGCTCGGTCACGGCGACGCTCGACTCCCGCCTCAACGATCTCGACCAGACGCTGGTGCAGGGCGGCGCGAAGGCCGTCGACGACATCGACAGCCGCCTGACCACCCTCGCCGCCTCCGTCACCGAGGGCGCAGCCCGCGTGACCGAGTCCATCGATGCCCGGATCGCGACGCTCGCCTCCTCGCTCGATCACAGCGCGACGCTCGCCGTCAACAGCGTGGAGAACCGCCTCACCGTCCTCACCGCTTCGGTGGCCGAGGGCGCCGCGCGCGCGGTCGAGACCATCGACTTCCGCATCGATAACCTCAGCTCGTCGCTCAACAGCAATGCCGAGCAGGCGCTGAGCGGCGTCGAAAGCCGCCTTGTCTCGCTCACCGGCGCGGTGGTGGACGGCGCGGCCCGCGCGGTCGAGACCATCGACCAGCGCCTCGCGACGCTGAACGCCGACCTCACCGTTGGCGCCGAGCGCGCGGCTGACAATGTCGACAGCCGCCTGTCCTCGCTGGTTGCTTCGGTGACCGAAGGGGCGACGCGCGCCGTCGAGCAGATCGACCAGCGCCTCGCCACGCTGACCTCGACGCTTGAGACCGGCACCGAACTCGCCGTCTCGGCGGTCGACAAGCGCATCCTCGACGTCACCGACGTCATCGAGAACCGCAGCAACTACCTCACCAACTCGATCACGGCCCGCTTCCAGGAAATCCACGCGAGCCTCGATGCCCGGGCCACGGAAGTGGCGTCCGACATCCAGTCGCGCGTCTCGCACTTCGAAGACCTGCTCGGCTCGCGCGTCGAGGCCGTGACCGGCCGGATGGAGATGAGCGGACGTCAGGCCAGCGACATTCTCGTCGCCCGCGCCGAGGAACTGTCCAACGCGATCAAGGTCAACGTCGATCACGCCGAGCGGTCGCTCGCCGGCCTCATCACCACGGCTGCCGACACCATCCAGAGCGGCACCCGCAACGCCGAGCAGTCGCTGCTCGCCACTTCTAACGCCGTCGGCGACAAGCTGCGCGCCGCGACCGAGGATGTCGAGCGCACGCTGATGCACATCGGCACCGACACCGCCTCCTCGATCGTGTCGAGCTCGAGCGAAGCGCATGCCGCGCTGCTCGCAATCTCGACCACTACCGTCGAGCAGGTTCGCACGCTCTCGACCGAAATCGAGCAGTCGCTGTCGGCGCTCAGCTCCAGCACTGCGATCGCCCTCTCGGGCGGCGCGGAAGGCGCGCATGCGGCGCTCTCGGCCATGTCCACCAGCACGACCGAGCAGATCCGCACGCTGATGGCCGATGTCGAGCAGTCGCTGACCTCGACTGCCTCCACGACCGCGGTGACGCTGATCAACGCCGCGCGCGACGCCCAGAACGCGCTGCTCGCCGGCACCAGCAACACCACGTCGCAGATCCGTGACGCTTCCACTGAGGCGGAGGCGCTCATCAACAGCGCGTCGGCCAACAGCGCAAACGCGATCCAGAACAGCGCCCGCGAAGCGCGCGAGTGGCTCGCCACGAGCGCATCCGACGCGGTCACGCATATCCAGAGCCTCGTCGAGACGGTTCACGGCACGCTGTCGCACAACACCGATGGCATCGCCGACGGCATCAGGTCTGCGTCCGCCGAGTTGGAGCGCAGCCTCACGGCCGCCTCCGAAAATGTCGGCCGCAACCTCACCTCGATGTCGGAGAGCGTGGAGCGCAGCCTCACCGCGGCATCGGAGAACGTCGAGCGCAATCTCATCGGCGTCACCGGCAATGTCGAGCGCAGCCTCGCCGCCGCGTCCGAAAGCGTGGAACACAACCTCGTCACGGTTTCGGAGAAGGTAGAGCGCAGCCTGAGCGTCGCCTCGTCGAACGCCGAGCGCGGCCTCACCATGGCGGCTGCGAATGCCACCGAGGCCATCGAGGCCACCAGCCAGCGCGCGCAGAATGTTCTGCTGTCGAGCTCGACCGACGCTGCGGCCCGCATCAGCGGCGTCGCAACCGAGGTGGCCGAAACGCTGGCCACGGTGTCGGCCAGCACCTCCGAGACGATCGGCGCCAGCGCCCGCGAGGCGAAGACCGCCCTTGTCGCCACCTCGGCCGACGTTACCGTGGCGCTCAGGTCGACCACCGCGGAGATCCAGCAGGTCACCACCGCAGCCGCCGACAATCTCGGCAGCGCGATCAGCGGCCGGACCGAGCAGATGGTTGGCCTCGCCGAGCAGAAGGCGGACCAGCTTGCCAAGCTCGTCGACGAGAAGAGCGGCCTCCTGGTCGTCGCGCTGGATGGCCGCACCAACCAGATTACGAGCGATATCACCCGCGTCACCAACGAGGCGCTGAAGTCGATCGAGAGCAAGGCCTTCGCCTTCACCCAGTCGATGATGACCAACTCGTCAGACCTTGCGCGCATGATCAACACTGCGGGCGAAGTCGCGACCAGCGCCGTCAACAAGTCGATGAAGGACATCGAGCAGACCTCGCGCGCCGCCATCGAGCAGTCGCGCCAGGTCGCCAGCGCCGCTGTCACCGAGATGCAGGAAACCAGCAAGATCCTGCGCACCGATACGGTCGCCCTGTTCGAGCGTCTGCGCGAAGGCAATATCCTCCTGCAGGAAGTGCTGACCGGCGCTCACGAAAACCTCAACTCGCTGGAGCGCGCACTGGTGACGCGCGTGGCCGACTTCGTCTCCGCGCTGAACGACGTGAACGCCCGCAATGGCGCCGCAACCGAGGCGCTGGGCGACCAGCTCTCCGAGTTCACCGCCAAGACCGCCAAGGCGCTTGACGATCTCGGCGGCCTGTCGGCGCAGTTCGACGCCCACGGCCACGCCCTTGCCGACGCAGCAAAGCTGCTCGAGCAGAGCAACGACGCTGCGTCGACCACGGTCGCCGAACGCAAGGCCCTGCTCGAGGAGCTGGTCGCGACCATCGACGCCCGCACCGCGGACATCGACCAGCGCCTGACCCGGTTCTCGGGGCTGCTCGACGAGTCCCTCGCCGCCGCGGAAGACCGTGCCCGCGACATCGCGCTCATCGTGGCCGACACCGCAAGCGCGGGTTCGGCAGCGATCGTCAGCCAGTTCGAGGCAGTGCGCCGCACCGCCGAGGAAGAGCGCCGGGCGACCGCCGAGACCATGAACGAGGTCTACGAGCAGAATGCGCAGCAGGCTGACGCGCTGTTCCGCCAGTCGGCCGAGCGCTTCACCTCGATCGTTCAGAGCATGCGCCAGATGGCGGCCGACATGCAGAACGAACTCGAGCTGACGCGCGCGGAGCTGCGCCGCGGCGTGCTGGAAATTCCGCAGGAGACCGCGGAAGGCGCGGCGCAGATGCGCAAGGTCGTCGTCGACCAGATCGAGGCGCTGGCCGAGCTCAACCGCATCGTCGCCCGCCACGGCCATGGCCTCGACGTCGCCGCCCCCGCTGCCCGCAGCATGCCGGTCCGCGAGGAAGAGATGAAGGTCGCCTCCGGCAATGGCCGCGCCAGCAGCGTCGCCGCCCGCCCGGCCCCCGCGCCCGCCGCGGCTCCGCGCCAGCGCGAGAGCGGCAGCGCCGCCGTGCTGCCGCAGCCGATGATCGGCCCGATGCCGGCCCCGCGCCGGACCGAGCCTACGGCCGCGCCGGTGACCATGGCCACGACGGCGACGCCGCCGATGACCGTGCCGTCGGCCACGCCGGCCGCGGTCAAGGAGCAGGCCGGCGACGGCTGGCTGTCCGATCTGCTCGGCCGCGCCGAGTCCGACGACGACAGCTATGACGCGCCGCGCCCTGCGCGCCGCATCGAGCAGGCCGCCGTCGCCGTCAGCACCGCGGACAATCCGCTGGAGACGCTGGCGCTCGACGTCACCCGCCTGATGAAGACCGACGTCGCCGCCGAGATGTGGGACCACTACCAGCGGGGCGAGAACAACGCCTTCAGCAAGCGGCTCTACACCCCGGCCGGCCAGAAGGCCTATGACGAGGTGGCGCGCAAGTATCGCAACGACCGCGCCTTCAAGCAGACCGTCGATCGCTACATCATCGAGTTCGAGCGGCTGCTGGACGAGGTGGTGCGCAGCGAGAACGGCAACGCCATGCTCGGCAAGCACCTCGGCTCGGAGACGGGCATGGTCTACACCCTGCTCGCCCACGCTATCGGGCGGCTGGCCTGACAGCCAGCCGCACGCCGCAGGCACCAACGCATAAAAAAAGCGGGAGCATTTGCTCCCGCTTTTTTGTTTCTGGCTTTGGTTCCCGGCAGCTGCGCGCCGACTTGAGCGAGAACCGATCAGCGCCGCGGCTGCTGTACCGTGCTCTGGCTCGGCCCGAACAGAATGCGGGTCGGGTTGCGGTCAAAATTGTTCACCGCGCGGCTGATATCCAGCAAGGTGCGGCGGCCTTCGGTTATCAGCGCGCCCGAACGGCGGTCAAAGTTCTCGGCCAGTTCGCGGATCGACCTCACAGCCGGCACAAGCTCGCCGCCGGTCTTGCCGCCGGTAAGAACGCTGAGGCCGAGCATCACATCATCAGCCTTGCCCATCACGCCATCGGCCTTACCCATCACGCCATCGATCTTGCCCATGACGCTGTCGGCCTTCGCCATGACGTTGCCGGTGTTCTTGACGATCACCTCGATGTTCTCCGAGCTTTTGCTCAGGGTCTGGGTGAAAGCCTCGATGTTCTTGATCGAGTTGCGCAAGGCCATGCGGTTCTCGTCGACCAGCTTGTTGACGTTCTGCAGGGTCGCGCGCATCGCATCCATCACGTCCTGGCCGCGATGCGGATCGGCCATCAGGGTCGGCAGGCCGCCCTCGCCGACGCTGACCTCGGCGGCATCGACCGAGCCGCCCTTGAGGGCAACCGCGGGAATGCCGGTCAGGCCCTGGAACTCGAGGCCGACCGCGGTGTCGCTGCGTATCGGCGCGCCTTGGTCAACCATCGCCATCACCACGACGCGGCGCGGGTTGTCGATCTTCACCTTGGTGACTTCGCCGATGCGGATGCCGTTGAAGGTCACGCTCGCGCCATTGCGCAGGCCGGAGGCCGAGCCCTCGAAGATGATCTGCAGCGGCGTCCTGAGCTTAGTGGAGTGGAGGCTCTGGAACCACATCACGAAGCCGAAGCCCGCCGCCAGCACGGCCAGCGTGAAGGCCCCGATCAGAGTGTAGTTGGCTCTCGTTTCCATCAGCACATCTCCAGCACTTCTGTCACGCAACCTGCGCGGTGACAGCCCGCGCGCGTTTACCGTGGAAATAAGCCCGCATCCACGGCTGTTGCGATGCCTGCATGTCTTCCATTGTCCCTGCGGCCATCACCTTGCCCTCACCGAGCACCGCGATGCGATCGCAGGCCGTGTGCAGGCTGTCGAGATCATGCGTCACCATGAACACGGTGAGGCCGAGCGTCCGCTGCAGGGTGCGGACGAGATCGTCGAAATCTCCGGCGCCGATCGGATCGAGGCCGGAGGTCGGCTCGTCAAGAAACACGATATCGGGGTCGAGCGCCAGCGCGCGCGCCAGAGCGACGCGCTTGATCATGCCGCCCGACAGCTCGGAGGGCATGCGATCGGCGATCTCGGGCTTGAGGCCGACCATGGTCAGCTTGGCCGCGGTGATCTCGTCGCGCAGCCGCTGCGAGATGTTGAGATATTCGCGCATCGGAAACTGGATGTTCTCGCGCACCGAGAGCGAGGAAAACAGCGCGCCGTGCTGGAACAGGATGCCCCAGCGGCGCTCGATGCCCTTGCGCGTCTCGGCGCTGGCCTTGTCGAGATCGGTGCCGAACACCCTGATCGTGCCGCGCTGCTTCGGCACGAGGCCGATGATCGTGCGCATCAGCACCGACTTGCCGGCGCCGGAGGCGCCGACGAACCCCAAAATCTCGCCCGCGCGCACATCGAGGTCGAGGCCGTCCAGCACTTTCGACGATCCGAACCGGACCGACAGATCGCGCACGCTGATGATTGCCTCGTCAGGCCGGTCCAGCATCTCAGATCCCCATCGACGCGAACAGGATCGCGAACAGGCCATCCATCACGATGACGAAGAAAATGCCCTTCACCACCGATGACGTGGTGTGCTGGCCGAGCGACTCCGCGCTGCCGCGCACCGCCAGCCCCTCGATGCAGGCGACGATGCCGATCACCACCGCCATCACCGGCGCCTTGATCATGCCGACGATGAAGTGATCGATCGAAATCGCGTCGCGCAGGCGCGTCAAAAACGCCTCGGGATCGACGCCGCCATAGAGCCAGGCGACGATGCCGCCGCCATAGAGCGCCGCCATGCCGCCGAGAAAGGTCAGAGCCGGCACGGCAATGGTGAGCGCGAGCAGGCGCGGCAGGATCAGCACTTCCACCGGATCGACGCCCATGGTGCGCATCGCGTCGACTTCCTCGCGCATCTTCATCGAGCCGAGCTCGGCGGTGTAGGCGCTGCCCGAGCGGCCGGCCACCATGATGGCGACGAGGAGGACGCCGATCTCGCGCAGCACGAGGACGCCGAGCATGTCGACGACGAAGACGTCGGCGCCGAACTTGCGGAAGTGAAAGATGCCCTGCTGGGCGATGATCGCGCCGACCAGAAAGGTGATCAGCACGACGATGGGCACCGCGCGCCAGCCGACCTGCTCGAGATGATGCACCGTCGAGGTCAGCCGGAAATGGCTGGGATGGATGATGACGCGAAACGCCGACACCATCACCGCGCCGATCATGTTCAAAAGGCCGACGAGGGTTTCGCGCATCTGCACGACGCCGCGGCCGACATTGTTCAGCGTGCCGACGATCGCGCCAACGCGCTTTTCCGCTGGCACCTTGCCGCTGACCCGGCGCACCTCGCCGACGAGATCGGCATAGTCGGCGGACAGGCCGGCGATTTCCGGCGCATGGCCGCCGGAGGAAAAATTGCGGCGCAGCCGCTCGATCAGCCAAGCGCCAAAAGTATCGAGCCGGGAAACCTGAGATACATCGATGCGCACGCCGGAGCGCTGGCCGGCCTGCATTTCCGCATCCTGCACGACCTTTTCGAGATCGGCCGCGTGGCGGGCAATCCAGGAGCCCTGCGCTCGCAGAACCAATGCCCCGCCCTCGACCGTCCGCTCCAGTATCGGCCTGCGATCCAAGTTCCAACTCCTTACGCGCCGCGCATTCTGCCGGGCGTTATAAAGCCTTGATCTGGCTGGATTGATCAGCGCGCTCGAGGCGATGACTCCGTCCTGTTATAGGTGATGTTTCCTTAACAGGAACTCATCAATGCGCCATATCAACGCGCAATGGCACCGTGGAATGGGCGGTCATAAATTCCCGCACGGCGGAGCTTTTTACCACCATAATCTGTGATTTGGCCGCAATGTGGCTCAATTCGCAACCATTCGTCGCAGACCTGCCATGCGATAGGCTCCTCGCCGCTCGGATTGCATGAGGGACATTCATGGCGCTGCGTCCACCGGCACGCCGAGCTTGTCGTTCGCGGCCAGCAGGAGCACGCCGCCGAGCCCCGCCATCACCGCCATCAGAAAATAGACGCTGGCGCCCCACTGCGCATAGACGAGCCCGGTGAGCACCGCCGCCGCGCTCGACACGCCGCCGGTGGCAGCGACGAGAAGGCCCTGCGCGCTCGCCATGATCTGGCCGGGCACCAGTCTGGACAGCAGCCCCATGGTGCCGAGCAGCGTCGCGCCAAAAGTCAGGCCATGCAGCAGTTGCACCAGCGCCAGCGAAGCCAGTGGCGGCTCCAGCGCGGTGACGCTCCAGCGCAGCACTCCGGCGGCCGCGCCGATCACGATCAGCGCGGCCGGCGACCACGGCAGGCGCGGCGACCATGCGAACAGCACGATCTCGGCAATCACGCCCAGCGCCCACAGCCCGGCAATGGTGAGGCCGCCAAAACCCTCGCCGCGCCAGGCAATCGAGGCGAAGGTGTAATAGGCGGCATGGCTGCCCTGGATTAGCGCCGCAGCGGCAATGACAGCGAGAAAGCCGCGATGGCGCAGCAAAGCGCCGGCACGTATCGCGGGACGCGGCGCATCGCCTGATTTCGTCCCCACCGGATCGAGCGGGCGCAGGCCGAGGCTGACCAGCGCGCCGAGCAGCGCAGTGCCCGCGATCACCCAGATGAGATGAACCGGCGCGATCCATTCGACCAGCGCGCCGCAGGCCAGCGCGCCGGCCACGAACGCCGCCGAGCCCCAGAGCCGCACCGGGCCGAAGTCGAGCCGATAACGCTGCACCGCCTTCAGCGCATAGGCATCGGCAAGCGGCACCATCGGCGTCCAGACGCAGGCGGTCGCGATGTAGATCGCGAGCACCAGCAGCGGCAGCCGCGCGACGCCAAGCACGAAAAAGCCGAGCGCGGTGAGAAACGCGATCGCGATCAAGGCCCGATGCAGCGCCGCGTAGCGCTCCACGCCGTGGGTGACGAACGGCAGCACGGTGAAGCGCGTCAGCGACGGGACCGCGACGATCACCCCGATCCACCCCGGTTCGAGCCCGATGGCGGCAAGCCAGACCGGGAAAAACGGCAAGTGGGTACCGACCAGCCCGAAGACCGCGCCATAAAACGCCGCCAGCCGCCCTGCGAGCTGGTGAGGCGCTTGCGAAGGGACCGGGTTTTGTGATTCCAAAGGCATCAGAATGAGTCAGGAATGATTCGTTGTGGATTCATTGACGGCCGAGCGTAATGCACGCCGATTTGCGCGACGAGAGCAGGATGGCCGAGACAGCAATCGCCCTAACACCTTCCCAGCCGCCGGCCTCGCCCGCTGAGGGTGAATTCGAGGCAATCCTCAGCGTTTTTTCCGAAACCGCGCGCGGCCGCTGGTTTCTCGACGAATACACCCGGCGCAATCGCAATGCCGACACCACGATGGTGCTGGATGCGGTAACGCGGCTCGAGGCGGCGATGGCCAAGCAGCAGGCCGACCGCCGGATGCGCGACCTGCTCGAAGACCTCGCGGACATCGCCAGCGAAGCGCGCTCATCCATCGCGGAGGCCACCCAGGGCCCCGGCGCAACCAATCTCGCCGAACCGGCCCGGCGCGGCACGCGCGCCATTCGCGAAATCACCTGGACGCTGCGCGAGTGCGGCCTCGACAGCGATCTCTGCGATGAAGTCGACATGCAGATCGACGCGATCGACCGCGCTTTCGACCGGGTGATCGCGGCCGACCAGCGCGGCACGATCATCGCCATTTTGCAGCAGCTCACCCTGCAGATCGAGACGCTCAGCGCCGAGCAGGAAGCTCTTCTCAACGACGAGCCGGGCGAGACCGGGGATTCCGTCGCCGCGCCGGCCCCGGCCGCAGCAACGGTCACACCGCTCACCATCGTCCCTGCGCCGCGCCCGGCCGCTGCAACGCCTGCGCCAAAGAGCAGGGTCGAGGAGCGTGAGCCCGCGCCTGCAAGCCCGCCTCCGGCAATCGCGATGGAGACGCGCCCGGCGGCAGCCGCCAGCATCATCGATGCCCCGCGACCGGCACGCGAGGTTTTTTCGCGCACCGACGCGCCCAAGCTCGACGCTCCCAAGCCCGTCGCTCCCAAGCCCGTCGCTGTTGCCGCGCGCGAAGCCCAGCCCTGCAATCGCGATTTGCCGGCGGCCTCCCAGCCGATGGCGCGCGAACGGGCAGCGATCAGCCATGACGCCCCGTTGGCGGCAACGCCGGCGCCTGCCCTCGCCGCAACGCTGCAGGCACAGAGCATCGTGCCGCCCCGCGAGCGCGCGATTGAAATCCCCGCGGCGATGCCGGAGCCGGCCGCCCCGCTGGCAGCGAAGCCGCAGCAGGTTCCGGCCCCCTCGCACGCCGGTTCGCTCGGCGCAGCGCTGGTTGCAAACGGCGTCGTTTCACTGGCCGAGCCGCGCCGCGCCGATCCCCTCACCGCGTTCGCGCGGATGAGCCAGGCGGAAAGAGTCGCGTTCTTTTCCTGAGCGCATCGGCAGCCGCAGGCAATTGCAACGTTGAGGCGAGATCGCTTCAACGCGATCAACTGCACGCGCTCGCCTGCCCTCAAGACATGGCTTAATCCCGCCGCAGCCATTTCAAATTGCTAGAATTCATGTCTATCTGGCTCATCCGGCGCAAAATATCCGTTTGTGCCGAGCTTTCTAGTAAACATGCTGAGGAGCGAACGGGATGTCGGTTGAGGGTTTTCTTTGCCAGGCGATCGAACTTGCGAAGGACAACATTCGCGAGGGCGGACGGCCGTTCGCGGCCGTCGTCGTCAAGGACGGCAAGGTGATTGCGACCGGCGTCAATGAAATGCATCGCAGCAACGACCCGACCGATCACGCCGAGCTGGTTGCGCTGAAGAAGGCGACACGCGCCCTCGGCAGCCCGCGCCTCGACGGCTGCGAGGTCTATGCCAGCGGCCATCCCTGCCCGATGTGCTATGCCGCAATGCGGCTGCTCGGCGTCAGCAGCGTCGCTCACGCCTATTCGCAGCAGGATGGCGAGCCATACGGCCTCTCGACCGCGCCGATTTATGCTGAAATGACCAGGCCCCTGAGCGAGGGCGCGATGAAGTTCGCGCACGTGCCGGTGCAGAGCGCCTCGTCCGAAAACATCTATGCGATGTGGGCCGAACAGAACAAACCCCGCGAAACACCCGCTACGTGACCGAACCGGCCCGCTCCCCCCACGCCCCAAGCCGCGCGGCGCAGATCATTCTGCTCGCCGTCGTCGTTCTTGTCGGCCTCAACCTGCGCCCGTTCCTGACCGGCATTGGGCCGCTGGCGGGGCGGATCGCGGCCGATACTGGATTGAGTCTCAGCGGCCTCGCCTGGCTGACCCTGCTGCCGATGCTGCTGATGGGCGTCGGCGCCTTCCTTGGCCCGGCGATCCTCGGGCGCCTAGGGGCGCGCAGCGCCATTCTCGGCTCGCTCGTTCTGCTGACGCTGGGCTCCCTGCTGCGGCTGATCGCGACCGATGGGCTGTCGCTGATCGCCACGGCCGCGCTCTGCGGCATCGGCGTGGCGGTGATCCAGGCGATCTTCCCCGGCGTCATCAAGGAGCGCTTTCCGCTGCACGTCGCCGCGACGACCGGCCTCTATTCAGCATCGCTGATGGGCGGCGGCGCGTTCGGCGCACAGGCAACCCCGATCATCGCCGAATGGACCGGCAACTGGCACAGCGCGCTCGCATGGCTCGCAGTGCCCACCATCGCCGCCTTCGCGCTCGCCTTCGTCGCCCTGCCGCGCGGCAAGCGCGAGGTTCGCCGCCTGACGCCGGCAACCACGTTCCTGCGCTATCCGCGCACCTGGCTGCTGATGATCTGCTTCGGCCTGATCAACGGCGGCTATGCCTCGCTGGTCGCCTGGCTCGCGCCCTACTACCAGTCGCTCGGCCTCTCGGAAACGGCCAGCGGCAGCCTCGTTGCGGTGATGTCGATCGCGCAGGCCGCCGCCGCGCTGACGGTGCCTATGCTCGCCGCAAGCCGCCTCGATCGCCGGCCGTGGCTCTTGATCACGCTCACGATGCAGGCGATCGGCTTCCTCGCCCTCGCCTACTGGCCGAACTTCCATCCGGTTCTCTGGATCATCATCAGCGGCGCCGGCCTTGGCGGCAGCTTCGCGCTCTGCCTGATCGTCGGCCTCGACCATCTGCTCGATCCCGAACAGGCCGGCACGCTGAGCGCCGTGATGCAGGGCGGCTGCTTTCTGCTGACGTCGCTCGCGCCGTGGGGCACCGCAATCCTGCACCAGCACACCGGAACCTTCGTCACCGGCTGGCTGGCGCATCTCACCTGCGTCATCATCGTTGGCGTGCTGGCGCTGCGGCTTCACCCAAAGGGCTACCGCGACGCCATCCCGCTCTCCGCAAAGCCCGCAGCGATGGCCGCGGAAGCCGGCTGACGCAGTTTACGCCGCCGCTCAGTGCATCACCGAGCCGCCATCGACCACGAGCGTCTGGCCGGTGACGAAGCTGCTGTCGGCGGAGGCAAAGAACAGAAGAGCGCCGATCAGGTCATCCGGCATCGCATCGCGCTTGATCGCCCGCGTCGCGACATTCGTGGCGGCGACCGCCTGCCAGTCCGGGTGCGCCTGAACGTTGCTGCTCATCACCAGCCCTGGCGCAATCGCATTCACGCAGATGCCGAACTCGCCCAGCTCGCGCGCGACCGCGCGGGTGAGCGCGACAACCGCGCCTTTCGAGGTGACGTAGTGCAGCAACATCGGGCTGCCCTTGAACACGGTGCCGGACGAGATGTTGATGATCCGCCCGCCGCCCGCGCGCTTCATCGCCGGCGTCACCGCCTTGATCGCCTGCCACACGCCGCGGACATTGACCGACATCACGCGATCCCACTCCTCGACGTCGATCTCGTCAAAGCCCTTCATGCTCAGCGTGCCGAACACGCCCGCATTGTTGACCAGAATGTCGACGCTGCCGAAGGCGCGCTCCGCCTCCGCCACCATCGCATCGAGCGAGGCCTGGCGCGAGACATCGGCGATCGCCGCGACCGCCGTGCCGCCGCGAGCAACGATCTCGGCAACCGTCTCCTCCGGCAGCGACATGTCCGACACGCAGACCTTTGCGCCGGCCTCCGCGAGCGCGATGGCAAAGCTGCGGCCGATCCCCTGCGCGGCCCCCGTCACCAGTGCAACCTTGTTGTCGAGCCTGCGTGCGGTCGTCGTCATGATCGGTTCCTCGTCGGTCGGCGGGTGCTAGGCGTGTTCGTTATCAATCAACCACGCCACCCGTCAAACCCGAGGGCCGGTGTTTTGAGGAGCGGCACCAAAGGGGGATGATGACGTTGATCCCCACCAACAGGATGCCGGGAGGACGCATGCTCAGAACCGAAATGCAGAAGATGCTGGCCGGCGAGCTGTACAGCGCGTCCGATGCCGAGATTCAGGCGGCGCATCGGGAAGCAATGGCGTGGCTCGAGCGCTACAACTGCGCGCTCGGCAAAGGTGCAGAGTATCGCCGCGCGCTGCTTGCCGAGCGCCTCGCTTCCGTCGGCGACGGCGCGGACATCCGCCCGCCCTTTCACTGCGACTACGGCTTCAACATCAGCCTCGGGAGCAACGTATTCCTGAACTTCAACTGCGTGATTCTCGATGTGGTCGCGGTCTCGGTCGGGAGCGGCACGCAGATCGGCCCCGGCGTGCAGATCCTGACGGCGGATCATCCGCGCGATCACGCCCAGCGCGCCACGGGGCTCGAATTCGGCCGACCGATAAAGATCGGCCAAAATGTCTGGATCGGCGGCGGCGCGATCGTTCTGCCCGGCGTCACGATCGGCGATGACGCGATTGTCGGCGCGGGCGCGATCGTCACCAGGGACGTTGCGGCGGGGAGCACCGTTGCCGGCAACCCGGCGCGCACGATTGCGACGCGCTGAGCTTTCGCCAGCATATGCGCGCGAACATGGCCTTACGGGAGGCCGAGTACGGTATGGCGGATCGGCAGTTCAACGTTCGTTCAAGCGTGTAGCGCAGGTCGAGATCGCTGCGTGCTCCGGCATTCTTCCATCTGCCTCGTCAAAGATCTTAGTTTGCGTCCGGCGACAACCTTGCCAACCGGTCGACCTGTTGCACCTTCTGTTAGCGAATGTTGGAAACCGCTTGACCTCGATCAACGAAAGCGCCGTTCTTCCGACCGAGGATCCATCCGGCATAGCGGAGGTTCTCGTGATCACGCGTCGGCAAGCCAACGTTGGGCTTCTATCTGCGGCATCAATGGCTCTGGCCGGAAACGCCTCTGACGCCAAGACCCTTCGGTTGCCCCCACCGCGCGCCGGTGGAGGCAAGCCACTGCTCGAGGCGCTGAGGCTCCGACGTTCAACGCGCGTATTTTCCGATCGGCCGCTTGGAGCCCAGGTTCTGTCCGATTTGCTGTGGTCCGCCTACGGCATCAATAGACCGACAGGAGACCGAACGGCGCCCTATTGGCGGCACGTCATGGTCATCGACGTCTTCGCCGTCATGGCGAACGGAACCTGGCTCTATGACCCTACCCTTCACGCCCTGGTCCTGCAGCACGACGAAGACCTTCGGGCCAAAACCGGCCTGCAGGATTTCGTCGGAGGGGCGCCGCTCAACCTCGTCTATGTCGCGCACGGTGAGCGCATGCAGGACATCCCGGCCGAAGATCGGCACCTCTATGCCTCGGCCGATGCCTGCTTCATCGGGCAGAACGTCTATTTGTTTTGTGCATCGGAAGGCCTTGCGACCGTCTTTCGCGGAGCGCTCGACCACAAGGCCCTCGCGAACGCCATGCGTCTTGGCACCGATCAATTCGTAACCTTCGCTCAGACGGTCGGCTACCAGGGATAACTGGCCGGCAGAATTACCCACCCGACTGCCGCTGGTTAGTTTTAGGGCGACCTCAGTAATTGTCACCAGTGTCGGACTGAGCGGCGGCGAGGCGAGATCGTCAGCCTGCACGCCGGGCAAGACGCGGCCTTCTGCCTCCTCGGTCTGGAGGTTCTGCCAGCAGGCCCTGCGCACCCAAAGCCCCTCCACCATCGCGGGTATGAGGCGAGTACAAGAGAGGACGGTCTCACTGATGCAGCGCACGCAGTAACAGACACAATGCGACATGCGGCTCCATGTGCCGTCATTGCTGCGTGACACAATCACTCGCTTTGACGCAGATCAACACGCCGCTCTGTTTACAAGTTGATGTTTCACAACAGCTCCGTGCCCTCATCCCGCTGTTTGGAGGCGCGGCGTGCCAATGCTGCAGCGCCTGTGTGATGCCATGTTCGCAGAGAGCGTGGCTCCAGCGCCAGGCGCATCAATCAGCCATCCGCAGCAAGGTCGGAACTCGATCATGACCACTACGGACACGACGGGCTCCCTCAACTCGAGCGGGCCCAAGCCTGAACGGAGGAAATGGGAGTCGATCAGAAAGCGACCGGAAGACTATATCGGCGCTAACCTCGCGAATTACATTGAATTCGCCCGCACATTTTCATGGGCTGACGCCCGAGCCCTTTTGGACGGGCTTCCCGGCGGCGGCCTCAACATAGCCTACGAGGCGATCGACCGTCACGCGAAGGTAGGCCGCGGCAACAAGCTCGCACTGCGCTGGATTGCCCGGGACGAAAGCATTCGCGATTTCACCTATGCTGCGCTTGGCGCTCAGGTGAACCGCTTCGCCAACACGTTGGTACGACACGGGATCGGCAAGGGTGATCGCGTGTTCTCACTGCTGGGGCGAGTGCCGGAGCTCTACATTTCAGCGCTAGGTACGCTCAAGAATGGCAGCGTTTTTTCACCGCTGTTTTCTGCGTTCGGACCGGAACCGATCAAGGCGCGAATGACGATTGGCGATGCCAAGGTCCTCATTACCACAGAAGCCTTCTATCGCCGCAAGATCGAGCCATGGCGCAAGGAACTTGCAAGCCTTGAAACGGTGTTCCTGACCGAATGCTCAGCCAATCTGCCGCCGGGTACGATCGATCTTGGGGCGGCGGTGGCCCAAGCGTCTGAAGCGTTTGAGACGGCACCGACCCTTCCCGAAGACATGGCCCTCCTGCATTTCACAAGCGGCACCACGGGCAAGCCAAAAGGGGCGGTGCACGTGCATGAGGCCGTGGTCGCTCACCATGTGACCGGCAAGCTTGTGCTGGACTTCCATGCCGACGACATATTCTGGTGCACGGCCGATCCCGGTTGGATCACCGGCACATCCTACGGGCTCATCTCGCCGCTGACCAATGGCGTGACCATGGTCGTTGATCAGGCCGAGTTCGACGCCGAGCGATGGTATCGTATCCTGCAAGACCAGAAGGTGACCATCTGGTACACGGCGCCGACCGCGATCCGGATGCTGATGAAGACCGGTGCTGACCTCGCCAAGCGCTACGACCTGTCGCGGCTGCGTCTGATGGCGAGCGTTGGCGAGCCGCTCAATCCGGAAGCTGTGGTCTGGGGCGCGGAAGCCTTCGGCAAGCCGTTCCACGACAATTGGTGGCAGACCGAGACCGGCGGCATCATGATCGCCAACTTCCTGTCGATGGACGTCAAGCCGGGATCCATGGGCCGACCGTTGCCGGGCATCGAAGCCGGCATCGTGGAGCGCGTCGAAGGCGGAGGTGTGCGCGAGATCACCAAACCGATGGCCATGGGCGAGCTTGCGCTTCGTCCGGGCTGGCCGTCCATGATGCGCGGTTATCTGAACGAGGAAACGCGTTACAAGAAATGTTTCGCCGGCGGCTGGTACCTCACCGGCGATCTCGCGATGCGCGACAGCGACGGGTACTACTGGTTCGTCGGCCGGGCCGACGACGTCATCAAGAGCTCGGGCCATCTGATCGGCCCGTTCGAGGTCGAAAGTGCGCTGATGGAGCACAAGGCCGTAGCCGAGGCAGGCGTCATCGGCATTCCCGAGCCAATCGCCGGCGAAACAGTCAAGGCGTATGTCGAGCTCAACCCGGGCTTTGCACCAAGCGACGCATTGCGCAAGGAACTCCTGGGACATGCCCGGCAGCGGCTTGGCCCCGCAGTCGCACCGAAGGACGTCGCGTTTCGTCAGAATCTTCCCAAGACCCGCAGCGGCAAGATCATGCGCCGCCTGCTCAAGGCTCGCGAACTCGGCCTGCCCGAGGGTGACATCTCCACCCTCGAAAGCGAGGAACGATGACGGTTGCAGCCGCAAAGCCGCATTTGTCGCGCGAGCACATGCTGGGTCTGTTGAGGCACATGATCCGCATCCGCCGCTTCGAGGAAAAGTGCGCTGAACTGTACACGCAGGAGAAGATCCGCGGCTTCATGCATCTCTACGACGGCGAGGAAGCGGTTGCCGTCGGCGTCATTACCGCGCTGGAGAAGCGCGATAGAATTGTCGCGACCTACCGCGAGCATGGACAGGCGCTGGTGCGCGGCGTGCCCATGACCACCGTGATGGCCGAGATGTTCGGAATGCAGGAAGGTTGCAGCCGCGGACGTGGCGGCTCCATGCATCTGTTCAACGCCGCGACAAATTTTTACGGCGGCAACGCCATTGTTGGCGGCGGCCTGCCGCTGGCGATCGGGCTTGCGCTTGCCTCCCATATGCAGGCCGATGATCTCGTGACGGCATGCTTCTTTGGCGACGGCGCCGTTGCCGAAGGCGAATTCCATGAAAGCCTGAACCTGGCGGCCCTTTGGCAGTTGCCGGTGCTGTTCATTTGCGAAAATAATCTTTACGCCATGGGAACCGCTCTAGCGCTCGCCGAATCCGAAACAGATATTGGACGCAAGGCCGCATGCTATCGGATCACATCGGAAGCCGTCGACGGAATGGATGTGGTGGCGGTCGAGGCGGCGGCACGCCAGGCGGTGCAGGCGGTGCGCGAAACCCGCAAGCCCTATTTTCTGGAGTGCCGCACCTATCGGCTGCGCGCGCATTCGATGTTCGATCCGCAGCTCTACCGTAGCAAGGCCGAGGTCGAGTCGTGGCGTCCACGCGAGCCTATCTTGCGCTTCCAGGGGTGGCTCGAAACCAATCACATGGTCCATCCGGACGAAGTAGCACGCATGACAGCCGAAATCGACGAGGAGATCGCCGAAGCCGTCGCCTTCGCCGAGGCGGGGACGTGGGAACCGGTCGAACAGCTCTGCCGCTTCGTCCATGCGGAAAGCGCCGTCCCTACCAGCCAGTGAGGCCTCATGCAGCAGGAGACAGCCAGGACCGACGCAGTCGAAACGACGTACCGCGAGGCGGTACGCGCGGCGCTCCGCGAAGCGCTCGACCGTGACAAGCGCGTCTTTCTGATGGGTGAGGACGTCGGCCGCTATGGCGGTTGCTATGCGGTGAGCCATGGGCTGCTCGCCGAATTCGGGCCGGAGCGAATTCGCGATACGCCGCTCTCCGAGTCAGGTTTCACCGGCGCCGGTATCGGCGCGGCGATGGCCGGCATGCGTCCGATCGTTGAACTGATGACGGTGAATTTCAGCCTTCTCGCGCTGGACCAGATTTTCAACAATGCGGCGACGGTGCGCCATATGTCCGGCAATCAGTTCGGCGTGCCGCTGGTGATCCGCATGGCCACCGGCGCTGGCCGTCAGCTTGCGGCCCAACACTCCCACAGTCTCGAAGGCTGGTACACGCACATTCCCGGCATCAAGGTGCTTGCGCCGGCAACGCTGGAAGACGCGCGCGGGATGCTGTGGACCGCGTTGCAGGACCCCGACCCGGTGCTGATCTTCGAAAATGTCATGCTCTACAACATGTCAGGGCCGCTCGCGTCCAGTGCCGGCGCGGTGAACATCGACAAGGCGGCCGTCCGGCGCCAGGGTCGCGACATCTCGCTCATCACATATGGTGGCTCGCTCTGGAAGACGCTGGAAGCGGCCACCATGCTCGGCGCCGACGGCATCGAGGCCGAAGTCATCGATTTGCGCAGCTTGCGGCCGCTTGATGACGCCATGATCATGGCTTCGGTGGCCAAGACGCGGCGTGCTGTCATTGTCGACGAAGGGTGGCGCTCGGGCAGCCTGGCGGCGGAAGTCGGCATGCGTATCGTCGAGCAAGCCTTCTGGTCGCTCGACTCGCCGATCGGCCGGGTCTGCAGCGAGGAAGTGCCAATTCCCTATCCTCGCCATCTCGAAACCGCCGCACTCCCGCAAGCGCCGAAGATCGTGGCCGCCGCCAAGGCGGCACTCGGCCGGACATGAGGCTGTGTCGTGGTCGAATTCCGCATGCCTTCCCTCGGTGCCGATATGGAAGCGGGCACGCTGGTGGAATGGCTGGTGAAGCCGGGCGATAAGGTCAAGCGTGGCGACATTGTCGCGGTGGTCGAGACCCAGAAGGGCGCGATCGAGATTGAGACTTTTCAGGCCGGCGTGATCGAAAAATTTCTGGTGGAGCTTCATAGCAAGGTGCCAATCGGAACGCCGCTGGCGCTGATCCGGGCCGAAGGCGAAGCAGCGGCCGTGGCACCGCCGGCGCCAACCGCGGCGCCCGTCGTGCCTTTGCCATTGCCACAGCCTGCGCCGCCGCCAATGCCGGCGACCGCGCCAACGCCGCCAGTCGCACCCTCCGCTGAGAGTCGGGCTCCGGCGTCGCCCGCCGCCCGGAGACTTGCAGAAGAGCACGACATCGACCTTTCAGCGATCGCCGGCAGCGGACCGGGCGGTGCAATCACCTATGCAGACGTCGAGCGCCATCTCGCCGCGGCCGCGCCGCCGGCCGAAGCGAAACGCGGAAACTGGCTTGACCTCGCCGCGATGCGCACGGCCATTGCAGCCGCGATGGCCCGGTCGAAGCGGGAAATCCCGCATTACTATCTCGCGCATCAGGTCGACGTGACGCCGTGCGAACGCTGGCTGGCGGACAAGAACGCGACACTCCCGCCAGACCATCGCCTCTTGATTGGCGCGCTCGTCCTCAAGGCGGTCGCCTTGGCTATTCGCCGCTTCCCTGCCTTCAACGGCTTTTATCGCGACAACCGGTTCGAACCGTCAAACGCGGTCCATGTGGGGGTGGCAATTGCGATCCGCGGCGGTGGCTTGGCGGCGCCCGCACTCCACGACACGGATCAACTGTCGCTCGACGAGCTCATGAACGGTATGCGCGACCTCGTGCAGAGAACGCGGGCCGGGCGTATCCGCAGTTCTGAAATCTCCGATCCGACGATTACGGTCTCTAGCCTCGGCGAGCGCGGCGTCGAAACCCTTTACGGCATCATCTATCCGCCCCAGGTCGCGATCGTCGGGTTCGGCAAGGTGGTTATCCGGCCTTGGGTCATCGATGGCGCAATAGGCCCGCGGTCCGTGGTCACCATGACGCTGGCAGGAGATCATCGGGTCACCGATGGGCATGCAGGCGCGTTATTTCTCGCCGAGATAGGCAGACTGCTGCAGGAGCCGGAAAAGCTATGAGCGAGATCGACATCCGCAAAATCGTGCAAGAGGAGCTCAACAACATCGCTCCGGAAGTCGACCTTTCAATCGTGGATCCGACGGCTGATCTGCGCGAAGCGATCGATATCGACTCGATGGACTTTCTAAACCTCGTGACCGCCCTGCATCAGCGGACCGGGATCGATGTTCCGGAGATCGACTATCCGAAACTTGTCACCCTGTCCGGAATGGTCGCCTATCTCGAAGCCACGCTGAAGTCACATAAGGCTTAGGTATTGACTGAAAGCCCTTCAATAAACGACGCACACAAGCAGAGGCGGCTGCGCGCCGACGGAGGACGCATGCGCCGACGGCCTATCCTTTGATGCAGATCAGCGGGCGCAAGCGAGCAACCCGGCGCGCAAGGCCGGCGCGTTCAGCCACCGCGACCACTGCGCTGACGTCCTTGTAGGCACCCGGCGCTTCTTCCGCGACGCCGCGCGATGATGGGCTTCGGATCAGGATTCCCCGCGCCGCCAGTTCATCGACAATCCTGCGACCGCTCCATTGCCGCAGCGCTGCATGACGGGACAGCGCCCGGCCCGCACCGTGGCAAGCAGAAGAGAACGCCTGCGCTTCGCTCTTGACGTCGCCGACCAGGATATAGGAGCCGGTCCCCATGCTGCCGCCGATCAGCACTGGCTGACCGACCGGACGCAACGCATCGGGCAGGCTCTGGTGACCGGGACCGAAGGCGCGGGTTGCACCCTTGCGATGGACGAATAGTTCCCTGCGTTTCCCCTCGACGAGGTGGGTTTCGACCTTGCAGGTATTGTGGGACACGTCGAACAGGATGGGCAACTCGGCATTGGGAAAGAAGTGGGTAAATACGCGCCTTGCGTAGTGGCCGAGAATTTCACGGTTTGCCAGCGCACAATTGGTCGCCGCTCGCATCGCGCCCAGATAGCGCTGGCCGACCTCGGAATTGATCGGGGCGCAAGCAAGTTCGCGGTCGGGCAGTACGATGCCGCTCTCGCCCGCCGTCACCACCATTTCCTTGAGGAACTCGGTGCCTATCTGATGTCCGAGCCCCCGTGAGCCGCAATGGATGGTGACCACCACATCGTCGACCGCAATCCCAAATACGCCAGCAACGGTGGGATCGAAGATCTCGGCCACCGCCTGCACTTCGAGGTAATGATTGCCCGAGCCGAGCGTCCCCATCTCCTCGCGCTGCCGCTCCTTGGCACGGTCGGAAACCCAGTCGGGTCGAGCGCCTGTCATTCGTCCTCTTTCCTCAATTCGGTCCAGATCGCCCTGCTCGCCCCAGCCGTGCTCGACCGCCCATTCGGCTCCGCCGGTAAGCATTTCATCCATCTCGCCTGCATCCAGCGTGATCGCTCCCCTGCTGCCCACACCGGCTGGGATCTGCCGGAACAGCGAATCCGCGAGTTGCCTCTGCACGCGGACGATGTCGGAAGTCGAAAGGCCGGTCAGCATCGTCCGCACGCCGCAGGAGATGTCGAAGCCGACGCCGCCTGCGGAGACAACCCCGCCGAGGTCCGGATCGAACGCCGCCACGCCACCGATCGGAAAGCCGTAGCCCCAATGCCCATCCGGCATCACATAGGAACCGCGTACAATTCCCGGCAGCGACGCCACATTCTTTGCCTGCTCGATCACCTTGTCGTCCATATCCTCGAGAAGGTGCACATCAGCGTAAATTACGACCGGAACCCGCATCGCACCCGTGGGCTCGAGACTCCATGTCGTCGGGTCAACCCGGACAAACCGGGATGCTTCCATTGTCGGCGCTCCCTAGACATCCACAATGCACGCGGCCGACCAAATTCCGTCCGGACCTTGGGCAACCTTCAAGGCGGTATACGTCGCTCCTTTGGGCTCGGAAGCCGGCGCGTGCCGCGCAATATCGACCGCCTCACCCCAGAGCGTTCCCGTGAGCCCGTTTTGCTCGATCTCAACTGCAAATCGCCCGAACAGCATTCGGCGAACCGCCATTTCGTAGATCACGGCGTTCAGCCATTCGACGAACAGGAGCTCAAGATCCGGCGCAGCGCAACTGACATGCACCTCCGCTTGGGGGCTGACCTGCGCCTGCGTCACCGCTGCCGTCAACGCGCGAGCGGCCTGCTCAAAAGCCTCAGCCGGTGTGCTTCCCCACCCTCGAATGCCGATATCGGCGTCATGCGCGAAATGCTCCCACCGCGCGCCTCGGGCGGGCTCTGATGGAGGTTCGACATTCATCGCGTCACCCTTCCATCCGGGCTTCTTCACGAGGTAAGATTGATTGCCTCCCGCACCGCCGTCTTGACTTGTATCAACCACCGCCCTCGCACTCCCGACAACAGGCCAGCGCCGAACGCCAGAGAGGCTCCGGCGCACGAGCAGCCCGGTCACCATCCAAAGATGGTTGTACGTACAGAGTGCTCAGTCCCAGCCATCACACCGCGGCAACTAGAAGCTGTCCCTCGGAATCCAACCTGACGTTTGTTCCGTACTGCTGACATTCGCGATCGAGAACGCCTTTGATCCATGCGATGTCCTCGCGTGGCGGGATAGTGAGACGGAAATTTCTTATCTGCAGGGGCACCATTGTGAGTGCGAGAAGGTTGCCGCTCGTTGGAGCCAAGTCGACGAAATACATCAACGCCAGATCGTCACGGTAGTGCTCAAAACCGCGGATTCCCTCGTAGTCGTTGAGAAAGTCCCCGCAGCCATACAGAATAAGCCGATTGCGATAGACTTCGATCGGCCTCGGATGATGGGAGGAATGCCCGTGGACGATCGATACGTCCGCTTTGTCGACCAGGGTCCGGGCGAACACCGCCTGCTCGTCGAAAATATGATAGCCCCAGTTGGAGCCCCAGTGAATGGAGACGATGGTGAGATCGCCCGGTTTCCTGATCGCAGCAATCTGATCGGCAGCCATCAGGGCGCTCGCCTCGGACAGATCAGGTAGCAGATTGACACCTGGTTCGTTGTCGCTTGCAGCCCAGTCGCACGGAATGCCGCTCGATGTCGATCCGAATGAGAAGATCAGGAGCCGCGCACCTTCGAGATCAAGCACAGCGGGCGCGCTGGCCTCGCGAATGTTACGTCCGGCGCCAGCCGCTTTGATCTTGAGCGTGTGCAGAGTCGCCAGCGTCTCGTTCAGACCAAAGCGCCCCCAATCGAGCACGTGGTTGTTGGCCAGGACGCAGCAGTCGATCCCAGCCGCAGAGAGGCACTGCGCATTCTCTGGGCTCATGCGGTAGTTGATGCCTTTGTTGACGTGCTCGTTGCTGCGCGTCACGGCTGTTTCAAGATTCACGATCCGAGCGTCCGGTCTCATGCGCTCGAATGCATCGAGTGCTGCGCCCCATATGTACGATGGGCCGTTGCTCCGCGGGACGGGACCGTTCGCGCGTTCGGCCAAAAGCACGTAATCTTGCGCGGATCGCAAATAGTCTTCGTAGATCTCCGGGCTACTCGGCTGCGCCAGCACCTGATCGATGCCGCGACCGCACATGACATCTCCACACAGGAAGAGTCGCAAAAATTTTCGATCCGTCCCGGGCAGATCAGATCCTTTATACATTAGGGGGCTCCATCAAGCCCGCTCAGTGCTACTCAGCTCAGGATGGAAAGTCGGCTGGCTTCACGTCAATTCGATCCGCATGCAACGTCCAATCGTGGATCCGGTGAAGATCGCAAAATCTTCGCTTCGCGCTTTCTGCGGCCTGCCGGCAATCTTCGGCATCAAGTTCCACGGTACATTGGCAGACATCACCGACCCGGCCCGCGTCGCCGAGCACTTCCTTGAAGAACCGAGCGACAAATCGCGGCATGCAGACCTCCCGCTCGTTTGACCACGCGGTTACCCAGAATAGCGGCATCTGATGCACGGCTTTGATTTGGCGCAAAGATGACGCTCTCTGATGCAGCCTCGCGGGCAAACCCAGTTTTGATACAGATCAATCCCGCGGAGACAGCCAATCCCTAAAGAACGCTGTTGGTCTCTGTCTAAGAGCAAATGGATTCATTGCCGCGCGTGAGCGCGTCTCCCGCGTATGTCGAATGAGTGCGACCGCGATCATGCCGCGACAGGCCGCCGGTATCGACGGTGAGATCGTCACCGCTCGTCAGGCAGAAACATTGTGGGGGCTGTTCTGCGAGCGGGTCCGGCGCAGCCCGGCCGACCTTGCCTACCGAGACTACGATCCCCTCACCAACAATTGGCGCGATCATACCTGGCAATCGATTGCCGTGCGCGTCGAGCGGTTTCGCTCCGCGCTCGCACGGGAGCGACTTGAACCCGGCGACCGCGTGGCGATCCTGCTCCCCAACGGAACCAACTGGGTGTGCCTCGACATGGCGGCGCACGCATCGGGCCTGATTGTCGTTGGGCTCTACCCACACGACAACGCTGCGAGCAATGCCTATATCCTCGGCCATTCCGGGGCGCGCCTCCTGCTTCTTGATAGCGAGGCACGCTGGCAGTCCCTTCGGCCGTTTCGCTCCGAATTCCCGTCGCTTGAATGCGTGTGGATCCGCGACGCGGGTGCTGGCACCAGCTCAGCAACTTCCAATCTCACCGTGCGCGAACTCGCCGATGTCCTCTCGACCTCCTCCGAGCCGCCACCGCCACATCCGGCAGCACCGAACGATCTCGCGACTTTGATCTACACCTCCGGCACCACGGGCAGGCCTAAGGGCGTGATGTTGTCCAACCTCGCCTTGCTGCGGAATGCCGAGGGTTCGGCCGCGATCGTTCCACCCCGGCCAGATGACGTCTTTCTGTCGGTTCTCCCGCTTGCCCATGCATTCGAGCGCACCGTCGGCTACTACCTTCCGATGATGGGCGGCTGCACCGTTGCTTACGCACGGTCGGCAGAAAACGTGCGAGAAGACCTCGTCACGATCCGTCCAACGGCAATGCTCGGCGTTCCTCTTCTCTTCGAACGATTGTCTTCCGCGATCCGGGCAAACGTCACAGGAAGCTTCGGAAAGCGATCCTTGTTGCAGTTGGCAGCATCCCTCGGTTGGCGCGACTTCGAGGCCAGACAGCGTCGGCTCAGCTCAGGGCCGACGGCGCGCTTGCTCGTACCTATTCTCAGGAAGTATGTCTCGGCGCCGATCCTGGCAGCTTTCGGCGGACGACTTCGCGTTGCTATCAGTGGAGGCGCTCCGCTGGATCAAGAGACCGCCCAGATGTTGATCGGATTGGGCCTGCCGCTGGTCGAGGGCTATGGTCTCACCGAAGCAGGTCCAGTGGTGGCCGCGAACGGACTTGACGACAACGTGCCGGGCTCCGTCGGGCGACCTCTACCAGGGATTGAAGCGAAGCTCTCTCCGGAAGGCGAACTGCTGGTGCGTTCACCTTCAACGATGATGGGCTATTGGAAGGATGCTGATGCCACAAAGCGCGCCCTCGACCGAGCGGGCTGGCTGTCGACCGGCGATATCGCCGACATCAAGGACGGCCGCATTTTCATCCGTGGGCGTCTTCGAGAGATGATTATTCTGTCTGTCGGAGAGAAGGTTAATCCGAACATCGTAGAAGCAGAACTCACCCGCGACCGGCTGTTCAAGCAGGCCGTAGTGGTTGGCGACCGCCGCCCCTTTCTGGCGGCCGTTGTCGTCTTGAACGCCGATGCGTGGCGACGTTTCGCCGCCGACAAAGGCCTCGACCCGGAGCGACCCAACCACTCCGCGAGCAAGATCGGGGTGCTCGCCAGGATCGCCCCGCTTCTCGCTGCCCTGCCACGATATGCTCAGGTCCGTGCTGTGCATCTGACATTGGAGCCGTGGACAATCGAAGCAGGGCTGCTGACACCGACCCCCAAGGTCAAGCGGGACGCCGTACAGCGAAAATTCGCAAGGGAGATCGCTGCCTTGTATGCCAAGCCACCCCGGTTTTCGCGATCAGGGTGAAAGACAACCGCCGAATGCTACTCGTCTTGGACCTGTGCGAGCAGCACGAGACCGGAGAGGAAGAACAGGACCAGCACCGCTATGCCCGCCCTCTGACTAGCAGCAATCGCAGTAACCAGGCCGATCAGCAGCGGGCCGATGAAAGAAGTGACCTTTCCGCTTAGCGCGAACAGCCCGAAATATTGCGTGATACGGTTTTTCGGCGCCATGCGGATCAGGAGCGTCCTCGATGCCGCCTGAAGCGGGCCTCCCGCCGCACCAATCATACATCCGAGCAGGAGATAGGCACGTTCGGCGGCGGAGGAAAACGGCATGCTGCCAGCCACCGGTGGCGCCACTCCAATAAGGGCAATCGTCTGCTTGTCGACCAGCAAAATCGCAATGCTTGATACCAGCAAGACCAGCAAGCTGCCGGCCATCACGCGTTTCGATCCAAACTTGTCGTCGAGCTTTCCACCAAGCCACGCGCCAAGAGCGGCGGCGATTGCCACAATTACACCGAAGCTACCGATTTGCGTCGTATTCCAGTCGAAGGTCCCGGCGGCATAGATACCACCGAACGCGAACAGCGATACCAGACCATCCGTGTATATCATGTTGGCAAGCAAAAACGTCGCCATCGATTTGCGCGTTGCCAATTCAGCAAGCGTGCGCATCAAGTCCGTCAGTCCCTCGCGTATCGCTTCCCGTACCGGACGCTTGGCAGGATAGTCGGGCGTCAGCAAGAACATCGGGAGCACGAAGACGACAAACCAGGCGCCAGACAACGGGCCGGTGATTCGGTCGCCCTCATGCGCGATGGGATCGAGACCAAACAGCGGCATGAATCCGAGAAGCGTGCGCCCGCTGTCCGGACTACCGGCAAGAAAGCCGAGCACCATGATGAGACTGAGGATGCCGCCGACATATCCGATTGCCCATCCCGTGCCGGACAAGCGCCCCATGCTGTCCGGCGGCACCAGCGACGGCATCATGGCATTGTTGAATACGGTGGCGAATTCGACGCCGACGGTCGCGATGCCATAGGCGAGCAACAGGAACGGAATTGCGCTCACGTCTCCGGGCTTGGCAAACCACATCAGGCCGGAGCCCAGAACCAGCATCGCGCCGAAGGCCGCGATCCAAGGTTTGCGGCGGCCGCTCGCGTCGGCGACGGCCCCAAGCACCGGCGACAGCAACGCGATGATGAAGCCGGCGACCGCCGTTGCGAAGCCCCACAACGCCTGTCCGCTAGCCGGATCCGGCGCAACATGTGTGGCGAAATAGGGCGCGAACACGAAGGTGGTCACCAGCGTGAAGAACGGCTTGGTCGCCCAATCAAAGAATATCCAGCCGATGACGGCCGGCCGGGTCGGATAATCCTGCCGCGTTTCGGAACTTTGCGGGTCCGAACCTGCCATTGCCATGCTCGCTGAAAGCTTGCTTGTCGTGCCGATATCAATTTCCCCGAAAAGCCGTCGAGCCTGCCTGCTGCCGCAGCTTGGCCGTCGCTCAGCCGACGAACATTCGCGCAGGTCGAAGGAATCGCGACAAAAGCACCGAGGGCGTTTGATCCAGATCATCCTCGCCGGTGCGCAAGCGCCTAGGTTTTCTCCGGCGGCTCTGCTCTCCGAGTTGGCAGGACCACGGTCGAGACCTGCATCAGGCGCGGCCGCCGACGTTTTGTAATCGGGACACAGCATGCACAAGCATATCCTGATCCCTACTGACGGCTCGTCCTTGTCGCAGGCTGCGGTCGACTATGGCATCTCCCTCGCCAAGTCGGTCGGGGCCAAGGTCACGATATTGACCGTGTCCAGCCCCTTTCACACCTTTGCCGTCGAGCCTGTCATGGTCACGGATACGCCGGAGACGTACGCAAAACAGGTCGCTGCCCTTGCCACGAGATATCTCGATGCTGCCAAGGAAGTCGCATCGGCGGCTGGCGTCGGCTGCGAGGGACTGCATGTCGAACATGACCATCCCTATCTGGCAATAATCGATACGGCGACAAAGAGATCATGCGATTTGATCGTCATGGCATCGCACGGCCGGCACGGGATCGCCGCCGTCGTGCTCGGGAGCGAAACCAACAAGGTGCTGACACACAGTAACGTGCCGGTGCTTGTCGTTCGCCCGCCGGGCCGGCCGTTCATCTCCGTCGAATCCTGATCTCGACCTTTCGGCGGCCAAGGTATGTTTTCATGGCTGCTGCACCGGACAATGCCGAGCTTCACCGCCGCGATCTGATGGCGCTTGTGCGCGATCTCGTGCATGAGCTTCATCCGCAACGGAGCAAATTCATCGAGATCGTTCCCTCAAGCCGCATCGAGCGGGATCTTGGGGTTGACAGTCTCGCCCGCACCGAGCTGATCCTCCGCATCGAGCGCACCTTTCATGTGCAGCTTCCGGCGCAGATCATCGGAGAAGCCGAGACGGTCGGGGATCTGGTCCGGGCGCTTGAACAGGCGGCGCCTGCGCTTCAGCGCACCGCAATGCCCGCGGTTCCGACCCCGGCGCTTCCAACCGTGCCAGCGGCAAGCGAGGCGACAACCCTGATCGAGGTCCTTGATTGGCATGCCGCCCGCCACCCGAACCGCCTGCACCTGACGGTGCTGCAGGACGAGGCGACGCCGCTCGGGACGCTCACCTATGGCGAACTCGCGCAGAGAGCCCGACGGCTGGCATTCGGCCTGATCGAGCGTGACGTCTCGGCGGGCGATCGGGTGGGCTTGATGCTGCCCACGAGCATCGAGTTCTTCGTGGCGTTCTTCGGCATTCTATACGCCGGCGCGATTCCGGTGCCGATCTACCCGCCCATGCGGCTGTCTCAGCTCGAGGACCATCTGCGACGGCAAACGGGGATATTGCGCAATGCCGGCGCCTGCCTGCTCATCGCGATGCCGGAGGCCCGCCGGCTGGCCGGTTTGCTCGGCACGCTGGTCGATAGCTTGAACGGCCTCGCGAGCGTGGCTGAGATCGAAGCCGCAGCCAAACCGACCACTCTCCCGCAATTGAAAAATGCCGATGCGGTCGCCTTGATCCAGTACACCTCGGGCAGCACCGGGGATCCCAAGGGCGTCGTGCTCAGCCATGCTAATCTGCTCGCCAATATCCGCGCGATGGGGCAGATCATGGATGCCACCTCAGCCGACGTCTTCGTCAGCTGGCTTCCGCTCTATCATGATATGGGTCTGATTGGCGCCTGGTTGGGCTGCCTGCATTATGCGGCACGGCTCTACGTCATGTCGCCACTCAGCTTTCTGGTCCGGCCGCAAAGTTGGCTGTGGGCGATGCACAGATACCGCGCGACATTCTCGGCATCACCCAATTTTGGTTTCGAACTCTGTCTCGCCAAGATCGCCGAGGATGAACTCAAAGGGCTGGATCTCGGCTCGCTGCGCATGATCGCGAACGGTGCCGAGCCGGTCAGCGTGCAGAGCCTGCGGACGTTCACCGAACGTTTTGGCCGCTACGGCTTTCCCTCAAGCGCGATGGCGCCCGTCTACGGGCTGGCCGAGTGCTCCGTAGGTCTCGCCTTCCCGCCGCTGGGGCGTCACCCGCTGATCGACCGGATCGATCGCGATCAGCTCAGCCTCCACGGTATCGCCGAGCCGACCGGGCCGGACGATCCGCGGCCACTGGAGCTTCCGGCCTGCGGGCAGCCCCTTCCGGGGCATGAGATCCGTGTGGTGGACGAAACCGGCCGCGAACTCGGCGAGCGCAGGGAAGGACGGATCGAATTTCGCGGTCCGTCGGCCACAAGCGGCTATTTCCGCAACGAAGCGAAAACCCGCGAACTGCTCAATGGCGATTGGCGTGACACCGGTGATCGCGGATACACGGCGGGCGGCGATATCTTCATCACCGGCCGCATCAAGGACATCATCATCCGCGCCGGCAGGCATCTCTATCCGCAGGAGATCGAGGAAGCGGTTGCTTCTGTACCTGGCGTGCACAAGGGCGGCGTGGCCGTTTTCGGCGCCCCCGATCGAGCGTCGGGAACCGAGCGGGTTGTCGTGCTTGTGGAAACGCGCGAGGCTGATCCAGCCGCCCGTGCAGCATTGCAGGCACGTGCCCATGAGGTCGTAGCCGACACAGCAGGCACGCCGCCGGATGAAATCGTCCTTGCACCGCCGCGCACCGTGCCGAAGACCTCGAGCGGGAAGATCCGCCGGAGCGCGGCCAAAGAGATGTATCAGAGCGGTCATATCGGTCCGGTCCATCGCGTCCTGTGGTGGCAGCTGTTTCGCCTTGCCTTCGCCGGCATTGGTCCCCAACTTCGGCGCTCGGCACGACTGCTCCGCGAAACACTCTATGCGGCGTGGTGGTGGACGGTCATGGGCAGCGCCTTCGGCGTCGGGTGCCTCGCCGTGCTCGTGCTGCCCTCGCCTCAATCGCGCTGGTCGGCGCTCAGACGGATCGGCCGCAGCGCGCTGTTCGCAATGGGCGTACCATTCAAGGTCTCCGGCCTTGATAGGATTCCAGCCACGGGCACCGTGCTGGTCTTCAACCATTCGAGCTACATGGACGCCTTCGCACTCGCAGCGACCCTGCCCGGTGAACCGGCGATCGTCGCCAAGACTGAACTGCAGCAACAATTTGTTGCCGGAACCATGTTGCGTCGTCTCGCCATCCCGTTCGTCGAGCGCTATGATGTCTCTACAAGCCTTACGGACACGGCGACGCTCGTCGCCCTGGCTCGAGCAGGACGACTGCTCGTGTTTTTCCCTGAAGGGACCTTCACGCGAAGGGTGGGCCTCTCGGGCTTCTATCTCGGCGCCTTCAAGATTGCCGCCGAACTCGATCTCCCGGTGCTGCCAGGCGTTATCAAGGGTACACGTACAATGTTGCGCGGCGACCAGTGGTTTCCCCGCTACAGCGCCATCAGTATCGAGATGGGCGATCCGGTTCTGCCGTCCGGCGCCGATTTTCAGTCGGCCATTCGACTACGGGACGAGGTGCGTCAGTCAATGCTCATGCGGTGCGGCGAGCCGGACATCGAGGAATTGGTCAAGCCTGAGCCGGCATCTCCTGCAACGTGACGGACGATCAGGACAGCAGAGCTCCGACAAGGTCAGGTACTCGGCCACAACAACATTATCGACAGGAGCAGAAAATGGCTCTTTTGAAGCGGGATTTGTATCGTGAGGTAACGGGCCCTGACATTACCCACGCGGAGCGCTGCACGCTCGTCTTCGATACCGACAGCAAGCGCCTGTATATCGAACGCGAGGCCGCGCATTTCGACTCGAGCAGCCTGGGCACGTTCGACTGGCAAACAACGACAATGGATATCGCGGACTATCTCAAGCAAGGCGGACAGACCACCGGGCATCGCGAGCTATGGCGGCTGCTCAGGACGCTATTCGAGAACGACAGCGACGATGCCAATAGTGTGGCAGATTGATTCAAATCAACGCGCGCCGAAGCAAGTTGGGCGAAGCACGACACCCGTTCCGGCGGTCGGGGCCCCTCCATCGTCTGGAGCATGCATTTCCCCAATCGGTATGTAAGGCTTACTGATGTCACCCGAACCAACCGCAGAGCCAACCGGGCACGTCTCATCCGACGATATCAAAGCGATCCTTGGCGACGTGGACGAGGCTGCGCTGCTCGAGATCGTGGCGCTGCGCCCGACGATCCGCGACCTCGAGGAAGCGGCCACATGGCTCTCCGGCGATCGCGATGTATTCGGTGCGGGCGAGCCGCTAAAGGACGTCGCAGCCGAGATTGTTGCGATTCTCACAGCCAACGAAGAAAGCGGGGAGCCCCGCTCGCGCTGATGTCTGACACTCCATGACGAGACGCGTCGCCGACGTCTTCATGCAGCTCCCATTGCCTGACGCATCAGTCGCCCCTTCGGCGGTTCGTCGGCTCACGGCGTCTGGGCGTTGAGGTTGTCCTCGAGCCAAGTCCGGCAATCATCCTTGAAGCCGTGCCACGCGGCGCCTTCTCCATAGCGCATGACGAGCAGACGGTCGCCTTCCCTCAAATGCTTCTGAAGTTCATCCCTTATCTGGTCTGGTGCTTTTTCCGTCATGACCAACCACGTTGAATCAAGACAATCCCAATAACCACCGCTCCCGATTGCTTCGAGCGCCGAATAAAGATTGCCGTATTTCTCAGCATCCGACGGGTGCAAGTCATATCCAATCATGTAGACAGACATCGGCGGCTCCTTTTCTGGCAAGGGTTGGCTTACTGAAGTTCCTCCCGAAGAGGTGGTCGTTCGCACGATTGTTGGCCATAGGTCAGCGTCATTTCCATTGACCCAACACGCCCGACGGCCGTCAAAGGGACACGACCGATCCGAATGTCGGGCCTTAGTCGTTGATTCACATCAAGCATTCCCGCGCCCACGGTGGCAAGTTTCTCGATCTCCCAACGAGGTGGCCATGGATAGTCAGTCAATCGACATCTCCCGGCACGTTTGGGAAACGAAATATCGCCACGTCGAACGGGGCATCGCGGAACGCTCGATCGCGGACACGTGGCGCCGCGTCGCTCGCGCACTCGCTGCCACCGAGCCCGTCGACGCCCCGGTCTGGGCAGGCCGTTTCTTCCACATTCTGCAGGACTTCAAGTTTCTTCCGGGCGGCCGAATCCAGGCCGGCGCCGGCACTAGTCACGACGTTACGCTGTTCAATTGCTTCGTCATGGGCCCGGTCGAGGACTCGGTCCCCGGCATTTTCCGCGCGCTTCAGGAAGCTGCGGTGACGATGCAGAAAGGCGGCGGCATCGGCATCGATTTTTCGACGCTTCGGCCGCGCGGGACGAAAGCCCGCGAAACCGGCAGCATCGCATCGGGACCGCTATCGTTCATGCAGATCTGGGACTCGATGTGCGGGACGATCCTGTCGACCGGCTCACGACGCGGCGCCATGATGGCGACATTACGCTGCGACCATCCAGATATCGAAGAATTCGTCACCGCCAAGCGGGAGCCGGGACGGCTGCGTCGCTTCAACCTGTCGGTCCTGGTTACGGACCCTTTCATGGCTGCGGTACGCAGCAACACGGATTGGGCGCTGGTGTTTCCTGCCGCGGCGTTCGGAGACAAGGGCGAGACGGTCATTCGTCACTGGTCGAATGCTGGCTCGCCGGTACCCTGCCGCGTGATCCGACGCATGCCCGCGCGTCAGCTTTGGAACACCATCCTGCGCGCAAGTTACGATTGCGCCGAGCCGGGCGTCCTCTTCATCGATCGCATCAATCATATGAACAATCTCGCCTATCGGGAGCACATCAGCGCCACCAACCCATGCGGTGAAATTCCACTGCCTCCCTACGGCGCCTGCGATCTCGGCTCGCTCAATCTGACCCGCTTCGTTCTGTCGCCGTTCACCCCGCAAGCACGGTTCGATATCGACGCACTTGTGGAAACGACAGCCATCGCAGTGCGGCTGCTCGACAACGTGATCGATGCATCGCGCTTTCCGCTACCGCAACAGAGAGACAATGCGCAAGGCTCCCGACGCATCGGGCTGGGAATCACCGGCCTTGCAGACGCCTTGGTAATGCTCGGACTGGCCTATGGTGAAGAGCGCGCACTTACTGTCGTGCGGGACCTGATGCGCACGATCTGCCATGCCGCCTACAAGACCTCGATCGCGCTGGCAGGTGAAAAAGGCAGCTTCGTATTCTTCGAGCGCGAGAACTATCTCCAATCCAAGTTCATCCGCACCCTTCCCGACGAAATCCGGGATGGCATCGCCCGGCGCGGCATCCGCAACAGCCACCTGCTGGCGATCGCTCCCACCGGCACAATCAGTCTCTTGGCGGGCAATGTCTCCAGCGGGCTGGAGCCGATCTTCGACGCCTCCTACACCCGCAAGGTTCTCGGGGCCGACGGAACACCGATCGAATTCACCCTCACGGATTGCGCCCTGAACGTGTGGCGCCAAACGACCGGCGCGACCGCTGGCGTGCCAGCGGCTTTTGTCACTGCGGCCGACCTACCTGTGCGCGCCCACCTCGAAACCCAGGCCGCGCTCCAGCCATCTGTAGACAATTCCATCTCCAAGACGATCAATGTTTCCGAGGATTGTCCGTTCGGCGAGTTCAGTCGGATCTACGATCTTGCATACGATCTGCAATTGAAAGGCTGCACCACCTTCCGCCCCAATCCTGTCACCGGCGCGGTTCTCGGCGCGCAAGACAGCGGTCTCGAGGCGCCCCACTGCTGCACGGTGGACCGTGAGGCAGATTAGGAGGATACGACGATGAAGATCGACGGCACCACATTTGGCGAGATCACAATTGACGGCAAGACCTACGACCACGATGTCATCATCCGGCTTTCCGGCGAAGTCATCAAGCGAAGGAAGAAGCTGTCGAAAAAGCTCTACGGAACCTCGCACGTTCTCTCAAAGGACGAGGCCAGGTTTCTTTTCGAGACCGGGTGCGACCAGATCGTCATCGGCTCAGGGCAGATGGGCAATGTGCAGCTGTCGCCGGAGGCCGCGGCCTATTTTGACAAGAAGGACTGCGAAGTCCTCTTAAGGCCCACACCTGAAGCGATCCGGCTGTTCAACAAATCGCATGCTCACAAGATCGGGCTTTTTCACGTAACGTGCTGAAGGAACGCCGCGCGCTCGATCGTCTCGAGGGCCAGCATCGGATCAGGAGCCTCCATTGCCAGCACATTTTAGTTGGGCGTGCGTTCCGTCGGAGCGATTTTCCGCAATGCCCGCATCGCGCGCCTGAAGCCACTGATAAGTCGTGACGCTCGCGTTCCAGTCTTTCACATGAGAATTCGCCGCTGGCAAAGGGCCTTGCTTTGGACGTCTAGCGCTCCGCGCCGTATTGATTTGGCTCAACGCGCCGGCCCCCCAGCAATGCACCCATGGAGCCGGTTGCGGAGGTCGGATTGGGACTTGCTCAATCCCGTTTTGAAGAACGCTACAAGGCGAACTGTTGGGTTGCCCAGCAATTCGGTTGGGGAGATGGCAGGAGGTCCGATACCATGCTCGAGGATCTGACCGTAGATCAGGCGCGCTTTGTCGCGATTCTTGCCAAAGCCGCGCGCGCGGAGCGCGACGCCGTACTTGGCCATGGATCCGACCGGGATCTCTACGAAACGCCAGCCGCCCGTGGCGAGCGAAACCCCACTTCTGCGCTGGGCTATGACCCGCTTCCCCTTGAGAATCGGCAGCTCGCTGCGCTGCGCGACGCCTTAAGCGCCCTCACCCCGGCCGCGCGATCGGAGCTCTATGTGTTGACACGCATCGGGCACGGTTATCTCGTCGCGGACGAGTGGCATCGCGGCATGCAGGAGACGCTGTCGCTTAGTGATGCAGCGATATTAGGTGCATTGACCGACGATCCGGATCTGCATGACCATTTGTTGAAGGGCCTCTATGAGGCGCGTCTCGGCTTGTGAATTGCAGGTTCAAAAGTGCCCAACGATACGCCGCCAGCCCTGACGCACTTGGCTCGCCTGGCGCAGTTTGCCGCGCTTGATCTGGTGCGCCGTGCGCAAGGACGGGCGCTGGGCGCGCTGGGCTTTGATCCCACCGAACTACCATTCCAGATCCTCGCCAGCGGACCCTATTGGCGGTTACGCGACTACGGGACCGCCGGCGCAGAAATATCTCTGCTCATTGTCGCAGCACCCATCAAGCGGCCGTATATCTGGGATCTCGCGCCGACCGTCAGTGCCATCCGGTACTGCCTGGATCACGGTTTGCGCGTCTACCTCATCGAATGGATTCCGCCCACGGTGACCGACGTGCCGGTCGGGCTCGATGAGTGTTCGCAAGCCATCTCCGAATGCGTGAGCAAGATTTCCAGCGAACCGAATGGGACAAGGCCCTTTCTCATCGGTCACTCGCTCGGCGGGACGTTGGCGGCAGTCTACAGCGCGTGCGAGCCGCATGCCATTCGCGGCCTGTTGCTTCTTGGCGCCCCGCTCTGCTTTCAACCTGCCACGAGCAAATTTCGCGATGCGCTCGTTGCCATGGTTCCACCCGATCTCGCCGATGCGGCTGTCGTGCCGGGCTCGCTGCTATCGCATGCAAGCGCGTTCGCTTCGCCACGTGCTTTCGTGTGGTCGAGACTGGCCGATGCGGCTGCGAGCATCAGTGACCGCCGGGCCCTTGAGATCCACGCCCGGGTGGAGCGCTGGGCGCTCGATGAAGCCGCTCTTCCCGGCAGGCTGGTTCTTCAGATTTTGGAACGGCTTTATCGGGAAAATCGGTTCAGCCGAGGCGTTCTCACCGTCTTAGGGCGCAGAATCGGGCCATCGGACCTCAGCCTTCCAACACTTGCGGTAGTCAATACGGCGGATGAGGTCGCGCCGCTCGCATCTATCGAACCCTTTCTTGAGGTCCTGCCCACGAAGGATACTTCCCTGATCAAATACCCTGGTGAGACCGGCGTGGCATTGCAGCACCTCGGAGTTCTTGTGGGGCGCGAGGCTTACTCTAGTGTCTGGCCGAATATCCTCGCCTGGCTTACGGCCCATCGCTGAGCGCGGTGAGCGATCAGATGCCGTGAATCAGTTCGTGACGGCGGTGCCAAGTGTCGCGGATCTGATCTTCGACGATCTTTGACGTCACCGGATGCCCGGGATGCGTCTCCAGAAACCAACTCAGGATCTGCTCGGTGAGTTCACCCAACGTCTCCGGTGCCTCGCCTGCCGTGATCCGGCGATAGGCCTCGCGTTCGATTTGGCGCTGCCACAACTTGCGATCGGCTGTCATGTTCTGGTCCGGCGCCTTTCCCTCGCCCTGCGCGATGGCGTCAAACGCGGCTGTTTAAGATGAAACATGCCCAGACCACGTCCGCTCTGTGTCTTGGGAGCTTCAGGCTTCCCGCTTGTGGTAGCCTGATTAGGCCGACGCGGGCAGCGCACGCACAATTTCCTTGAACCGATCCCACTCGGTGGCGGTCCAGACTTCCGTTTGAGCATGACCGAATGTGCGGATAAGCGCTGATACTTTGATCGCAGTCTCGATATCGCTGGCCTTGAAGATGTCGAGATAGTCGTATGGGCCAAGCACGGCATAGCTGCTGACCCATTCGACGCCGGGGCATTCTTGCCGAACACGTTTCATGGCGTCACGCTCGAGCCCTTCGAGCGCCTTTGGCGAGCGAACCGCATCGGGGGTCAGGCGCGTCAGCATGACGAATGTCGCCATGGCACCGTCTCCGTTAAAAACAAAAACGAGCCTATAGACCGCGAGAACGGGGTGCTTTGATTTCAATCAACCTAAGTCTTCTCCGCGTCCGCAAACTTCGCCGCTCGCGCCAAACGCGGCGCGTGCGAGCGCGGGCGGTCAACTGGGAGGATGGCGTGCACACCCGCTGGGGTCGTTCTCGACTGGCGCGAAGCCGCCGCGCTGCTGCTACCAGAACAACCCGAAAACAAAATCCTCCGCACCTTCGATCCGGTGCGGGTGCGAAAGCGAAGCGTCGCGCAAAATCAGGGGCTTAAAAAACAGATGGTGCCCAGGGGCGGAATCGAACCACCGACACTGCGATTTTCAGTCGCATGCTCTACCAACTGAGCTACCTGGGCGTCGCGGTCACCAAGTCGGTGACGCGGGCCGGTTTATAGTCAGCGAAATCGGCCCTGTCCAGCCGCCCTCGCCTCAATCTTGTTATTTCCGCAATTTAATCGCGAATTATCCGCGGTCCTGGCCGTCTGCCGCGCTGTCATCGTCGTCCGAACCGGGAATCCTATAGGAACCGGACAGCCAGCGGTTCAGATCGACGTCGCGGCAGCGCTCCGAACAGAACGGTTTTGAGGCCTCTGTCGCGGGCTTTTTGCAGATCGGGCAGAGTTTGACACGCAGTTTCGCCGGTTTTTCAGCTCGCATTGAGCCATCCCTCGCGAATCGGAAAGCCCTCGCCCCCCAACAGCGTCACCGTCTCGTACAGCGGCAGGCCGACGACGTTGGTGTAGGAGCCGACAAGCTTGACCACGAATGAGCCGGCGATTCCCTGAATCGCATAGCCGCCCGCCTTGCCGCGCCACTCGTCGCTATCAAGATAGGCGGCGATCTCGGATTCGGACAAACGCTTGAAACGGACACGGGTTTCGGTGAGTCGCTGGCGGAAGGCGCCCTTCGGCGTCACCATACAGATTGCGGTGTAGACGCGGTGATTGCGGCCGGAGAGCAGCCGCAGGCACTGCGAGGCCTCGTCGACCAGTTCGGCCTTCGGCAAAATGCGCCGCCCCACCGCCACCACCGTATCCGCCGCCAGGACGAAGGCGCCGCGCAGGTCGTCGTCGCGCTGCACCGCCTGGAACGACAGTTCGGCCTTGGCCTGGGCCAGCCGGGTTGCGCAGGCGCGCGGCAGTTCGCCCCGCTCCGGCGTTTCGTCGACTTCGGAGGGGCGCAGCGCATCCGGCTCGATGCCGGCCTGGTTGAGCAGTGCAAGCCGACGCGGCGAGGCAGACGCGAGAACGAGTTTGGGACGACCGACCATCATCTTCTTGCCGATGAGAGAAAGAATCGACGCGGAAGGCGCGCGATCCGTGCAAAGGGGCGAAAACGCGCGGAAACTAGCGGAATGGGCCGGCTTCGACAACAGCGCCCCAACCGGGCGGAGCGTACGGCATGTCGAGGAACCTGCCTATTCGTTGCCCGGCCGGCGCAGGACGAAGCGCGAGCGGATCCGATCGGAGAGCCCGTCAAGCACGTCGCGATAGGCGGACAGCCTCTGCTCGCGGGTGTCGCCGACATCGACAGGGTCGGGCGTCGGCCAGTACTCGACCTCTGCCGCGATCGTCCGCGTCAGCTCCAGCGCCTTGTGGTGCGCCTCCGGCGACAGCGTGACAATGAGGTCAAAGCTCAGTCCTTCCCAGTCCTCCAGCTCCTCGAAGGTCATCGGCCGGTGATGCGAGATGTCGTGACCGATCTCCGCCATCACGCTGACGGCGAAGGGATCGAGCGCGCCCTTGCGCACGCCGGCGGAGCGGACATAGAGCGTATCGGGAAACAGCCGTTGCAGCAGGCTCGCCGCCATCGGCGAGCGCACGCTGTTGTGGCCGCAGGCAAACAGCACGGCCTGAGGATCGCGGATCAGGCCCGGCGCGCCGGTCATCGGCCGCGGGATCCCCGGGGCAAACGGCAGAACCGCGCAGGTGTCTGATGACGAGCCATGCTCAGCCCTTCCAGTGCAGGACGGAAATCAGCGTGAACAGCCGGCGCGCGGTTTCAAAATCAATCCGCACCTTGCCGTTGAGCCGCTCCATCAGAATACGCGAGCCTTCGTCGTGAATGCCGCGCCGCCCCATGTCGATAGCCTCGATCTTGTCCGGGGTCGCAGTGCGGATCGCCTGATAGTAGCTATCGCAGATCATGAAATAGTCTTTGACGATGCGCCGGAACGGGGTCAGCGACATCAGGTGCGCGACCACCGGCTCGCCGCTGTCATAGCGGATGTCGAACATCAGGCGATTGCCGGTGATGCCGATATGCAGACTGAACGGGCCGCCTTCGACGCCCTCCGGCGCGAAAACGTTCTGCTCGATCAGGTCGTAGATGGCGATCGCGCGCTCGTGCTCGATGTCCGGACCGGAACGGCCGATCGACTCCTCATCGAGCGTGACCGCTACGATCCGGTGCTGAACGGCGTCCTTTGGTCCGGGCTTACTCATCTCAGGTTGAGACGCACTCCGACGGAGCGTGCATGGGCGTCCAGTCCCTCCGCCATGCCGAGCGTCATGGCGGCTGGCCCCAGTGCACGCAATTGATCCGGGCCACATTTGAGGATCGACGTTCGCTTCATGAAGTCAAGCACGCCAAGCCCCGAGGAGAACCGCGCCGAGCGCGCCGTCGGCAGCACGTGGTTCGAACCGCCGACATAGTCGCCGATCGCTTCCGGCGTATAGCCGCCGATGAAGATCGCGCCGGCATTGTGAACCTGCGCGGCCAGCGCATCGGCGTCGGCGGTCATGATCTCGAGGTGCTCCGCCGCGATGCGGTTCGCCAGCGGCACCGCCTGCGCCATGTCGTCCACACGAATGATCGCGCCGAATTCATCCCAGGAGGCCTGCGCGATTTTCGCGCGGGGCAGCGTGCCGAGCTGGGAAGCGATCGCGCGCTCGGTCTGCAACGCGATGTCGTCGCTGTCGGTGATCAGGATCGACTGCGCGTTGGCGTCGTGCTCGGCCTGGGCAAGGAGATCGGCGGCGATCCAGTCCGGATTGGCGGTGTCGTCGGCCAGCACCAGCACTTCGGAGGGCCCGGCGATCATGTCGATGCCGACCTTGCCGAATACGAGGCGCTTGGCGGCGGCGACGAAGGCATTGCCGGGGCCGACGATCTTCGCCACCGGCTCGATCGTCGCCGTGCCGTAAGCCAGCGCCGCGATCGCCTGCGCCCCGCCGATCCGGTAGATCTCGTTGACGCCCGCGAGCTTCGCCGCGGCGAGCACAAGCGGATTGAGCTGCCCGTCCGGCGCCGGCACCACCATCACCAGCCGCTGCACGCCGGCGACCTTGGCAGGCACCGCGTTCATCAGCACGGAGGACGGATAGGCCGCGGTGCCGCCGGGGACATAGAGGCCGACGGCCTCGATCGCGCTCCAGCGCCAGCCGAGCTCGACGCCCTGCGCATCGGTGAAGCGCTCGTCCTTCGGCGTCTGGCGGCGGTGGAATGCCTCGATCCGGTCGCGCGCCAGCGCCAGCGCATCAAGCGTGGCGGGATCGCAGGCCGCGACCGCGGCGTCGATATCAGCGTCGGAAACCCGCAGGTTGCCGGCATTGAGGTCGAAGCGATCGAATTTACGGGTGGCCTCGAACAGCGCCGCGTCGCCGCGCGCCTGAACCTCGGCGATGATGCCGCGCGCCACGGCCTCGACATCGGCAGAAACCTCGCGCTTCATCGCGAGAAAGGCAGCAAAACCGTCGGCAAAATCGGCGTTTCGGCTATCAAGGCGAAGGGGCATGAGAACTTTCCAAAGAAGTTGCCCCTGCTCAATGGCGCGCAGCCCCTACGCCGTCAACCCTTTGCGTTGAAAGCCGCCATTCCCGCGACCGCCGCCGCGCCGGGCTCAGCGGGCCGCACCGCCCTCGCCTGCGGAACCGCCGGCGTTGCCGGCAGATTCGGTGCCGAGATCCGCCAGCTCGCATTCGAGGCACTCGACCTCGAGCCGGAGGGCCGCGCCGTCGGAGAAGAGGAGGACCGCGCTGCCGCCCGGCGCTTCGCCGGGATGAAACTCGATCCCGATCAGGTAGAACTCGGCATCCGGAACATTCGCATCGATGTTGCGGGCCTTGCAGGCCAGCACCCGGTCGAAGCGCAGCGCCGAGATCAGGCGCTGCGGGGCCGGGACGCCGTCGAGCGTCTGGTCCCAGTCGAGCCGACGCAGCCCGATCACCAGCCGCTTTTCCGACGGCCGCCACAAAATATCAGCAGCGCGGATCTCGGCGTCCTGCACATGCGCCGAGATCACCGCCAGATCGTCAGCGTCGAGAGCGATCAGCCGCTGGTTGTGCGGGTGCGGGGGCATCGGAGGTCCTCAACTGCGGATGCGCTCGATCACCGCGCCGCATCCGGAAAGCTTTTCCTCGAGCCGCTCGAAGCCGCGATCGAGGTGATAGATGCGATTGACCATGGTTTCGCCTTCGGCGGCAAGCCCCGCGATCACTAGCGAGACCGATGCGCGCAGATCGGTCGCCATCACCGGCGCGCCGCGCAGCTGCGTCGTGCCCTCGATCAGCGCGGTCTCGCCATCGAGATGAATCTTTGCCCCGAAGCGCGCCAGCTCCTGCACGTGCATGAAGCGGTTTTCGAAGATCGTCTCGGTGATTCGCGACGAGCCCTTGGCCTTGGTCATCAGCGCCATCAGCTGCGCCTGCATATCGGTCGGAAAGCCCGGGAAAGGCGCGGTCGTCACCTGCACCGGCGCGATGCCCGCGCCATTGCGCGACACGCGGATGCCTTCATTGGTCGGCGTGATGGTCGCACCCGCCTCGGTGAGCACGTCGAGCACTGCCTGCAGCAGCTCCGGCCGCGCGCCGGCCAGCATCACGTCGCCGCCGGTCATCGCCACCGCCGCGGCATAGGTGCCGGTCTCGATGCGGTCGGGCAGAACGGTGTGGCGCGCACCGCCAAGCCTGGCGACGCCCTCGATGACGATGCGCGGCGTGCCCGCACCGGTGATGCGCGCGCCCATCTTGTTGAGGCAGTCGGCGACATCGGTGATTTCCGGCTCGCACGCGGCATTGGTGATGACGGTCGTGCCCTTGGCGAGAGTCGCGGCCATCAGGGCGACGTGGGTGCCGCTCACTGTCACCTTCGGGAAATCGATGACTGCGCCGCGCAGCCCGCCGGGCGCCTTGGCGACGACATAGCCGGCGTCGATGGAAATCTCGGCGCCCAGCTGTTCGAGCGCCATGATCAGCAGATCGACCGGCCGCGTGCCGATGGCGCAGCCGCCCGGCAGCGAGACCCGCGCCTCGCCCATCCGCGCGATCAGCGGCGCGATCACCCAGAAACTGGCGCGCATCCGCGACACCAGATCGTAGGGCGCAGTTGTGTCGATGATGTTCTTCGCGCTGATGTGCAGGGTCTGGCCCTGATATTCATGATCGCCGGGGCGCTTGCCCGCGGCCATGATGTCCACGCCATGGTTGCCGAGAATGCGCTGAAGCTGGGCCACGTCCGCAAGCCGCGGAACATTATCGAGAATCAGCGTTTCATCGGTCAGCAGGCTGGCCGTCATCAGGGGCAGCGCCGCGTTCTTTGCCCCGGAAATCGGGATGGTGCCGTTGAGCGGGTTGCCGCCAATGATGCGAATGCGATCCATGCCGAATCCTGTCGTGTTACCGTCGTCGAGGTGTCGTAGAGTTTTTCCGCCGCCGACACCACCGCTGCAGAAAAAGCGGAATCTGGCCGTCGACGCCGCCTTGCGCGGCTTCAGGCGCCAGAAATGATCTCAGATGCGAAAAATCGGATGCGAGAAACCTGCGCAACCTTTCAACGCATTGCGGCAAAAAAGCGGGTTATGCCTCGCGATCGCCATCAGCAGGGCCGGTCTGCCCCGACTCACCCACCGATTCGCCCACTTTAGCCTCTGCGGCCCGTCCGCGCGCCTGCGCCTTGCGGCGCTTGAGGTTTTCCCGCAGCGCTGCGGCCAGTCGCGCCTGCCGCGCCCGCTCCTTCGGATCGTCCAGCTTCTCGCTCATAGCATTCCAATACTCTCTCGTCAGACCGGTCATCGGCGAAAATCACAGCCACGGCCAGATTTTGCGATGATTTTCCACTTTCACGCACCGAGGTGCTTGCACATGCGCAAGCGCTATGGCAAGGAGTGGCCGCCGAACGACGTTGTTTCGCTTCGGCGTTTCCAAAATTTAGCTGCCGTAGCTCAGTGGTAGAGCACTTCATTGGTAATGAAGAGGTCGACAGTTCAATCCTGTCTGGCAGCACCACCTTTCCCCCTGAAAATTCAGTGACTTACTACGCAGGCGAAGCGGGCGACGCTGTTCCGCTCGGACTTGTGTCGCCACCGTAAGAACGATCACCATCCGAGGGCGCCAGCCGAATCGCGCGGCGCAGCGGCTTTCTGTCATGCCCCGACGTAAGGCCATTGTTCGACGGTTTGATGGAGGTTTGATCGCGCCTTCATTCAGCCGAAACGCCGCCGTAGTCTCGCTCAATGACATAGTCGAGCAGCCTTACGTCAGACATCATGCCATTGCCTCGGGGGTAGTTTTGTTCGGAGGTCGCCATGGATCCAAGGACTGCGGATCCAAGAGCTGCTGATCCAAGGACTGCGGATCATCGTGCTGCGCTTGAGCGTCATTGGGCCGCCTCAGACGCGGGCGATTTCGAGGCGGAGCATGAAATCTACCGAGAGGACGCGGTGCTTCACTATCCGCAATCCGGGGAGCGGATCCGAGGTCGGCGCAACATTCGGGAGAGCCGTTTCCTCCAGCCGAACAAGAAGCGCTTCACCGTCCAGCGAATGATCGGCAGCGGCGACCTCTGGGTCACCGAGTTTGTATTAGCCTATGATGGCATTCCGTCTTACGCGGTAAGCATCATGGAGTTCGAAGAGGGTTTGGTGGCCCGCGAAACGCAATACTTCGCCGACAGGTTCAACCCCGCGCCATCCCGCGCGCATCTTGTTGAATCCTAGGGTCGCCAGAGCCCGCCCCTCCTCCCCGGGCTCGCGCTCCCGCGGCGATCAGCGTCTCTCCACCCGGCGCCTCGCAGCGAGCCGGGGACAAGGCGCCGAAAAAATTCTTGGCCGCCTTCACAGCGCCTCAGTCAGGCCCCGTTCATCTCGGATCGACAGTATCCACTTCCCACCACGCCCAAAATCGCAGGGGGTCTTTTCCATGAACGTTCTGAAATTCGCGGCCATCGCCATCGTGGCCCTTGGCACGACACTCGCGGGCTGCGCCCAAACCCCGCAAGAGCATCGCGCTGCGACCGGTGCCGCGCTGGGTGCGGCCGGCGGCGCGCTGCTCGGCCAAGCCATCGGCAGAAACACCGGCAGCACGCTGCTGGGTGCAGGCGCCGGCGCGCTTCTTGGTGCCGCTGTCGCGAATTCGTCAGCTCCGCAGCCCGCCGGCCCGGCGATGTGCCGCTACCGCGCCCCGGACGGCAGCATCTACGTCGCGGAATGCGACGAGCGTTACTACCGCGGCCAGTACTGATGATCTGATCAAAGGCGAGCAGTCTCATCTTTTGAGCGAGGCCACTTTCCGAAACGAAAACTCATCCGACGCAAAGCAGCCGGCGCGTGATGCGCCGGCTGCTTGATTCAACGATCCGAGAGCGGCGTTCGACTTCAGTCGAACATCGCGACGGCGCGGGTCCAGCCGCCGGATCCGTTCTTCACCTTGTAGGGGAAGCAGGCAACGGTGAAGCCGTGCGACGGCAGCACCTCGAGATTGCACAGCTTTTCCATATGGCAATACGGAGTTTCACGGCCGGCATAGTGGCCTTCCCAGATGATGCTTGGATCGTGGGTCTTTTCCCACTCCTTGCGGATGTGGAAGAAGGGCGCATCCCAGCCCCACGCATCGATGCCGGTGACCCGCACTCCCATCCCGGTCAGGTGCAACGTCGCATCACGGCCCATACCGCAGCCCGCGCGCAGATATTCGTCGGAGCCGATCAGGCTGCCCGCACGGGTGTTGACCAGCACGATGTCCATCGGCTGGATCTTGTAGCCGATACGCTCCAGCTCCGCGTCGATGTCCTTGGGCTGAACGACATAGCCGTCCTCGAAATGGCGGAAGTCGAGCTTGACGCCGGGGCGGAAGAACCAGTCGAGCGGCACCTGATCGATGCTCATCATCGGCTCGCCGTTGATCGTCTTCGACTGGAAATGGATCGGCGCATCCATGTGAGTTCCGTTGTGGGTCGACAGCGTCGCGACCTCGAACGCCCAGCCCTCGCCGTTCGGAAGATCTTCCTGCTTCAGGCCGGGAAAGGCGTCGAGCAGCATCCAGGCGTTTTCGGTATTGCTCCGGTATTCAATCTTCGGGATCATGTTCGCCGGATCGAGAATCGTCTCGTTGTCGAGCGCGACAGAGATGTCCACGATCTTGCTTGGCATTTTCATCAGGCTTCTCCTCTTATGTGATGGGGATGGGTTGTGATTGAGCGCCGGGCGGCAAAACGCAGCCTCTCGAATACGCCTGAGCTTCCGGGCTTGAATTCAACCAACGCTGATCCAGGCCCCTCGATCGGGAAGGAGAGGTATGACGACACAGCAACCAGCCGCGCAGCGCAAACGCATGCGTCCCGAAGAGCGCAAGCGTTACGTGCTCGAGAAGGCGATCGGGTATTTTTCCGACGAGGGTTTCGACGGCGGGACGCGCGAACTCGCGAAACGGATCGGCGTTACGCAGGCGCTGATTTTTCGCTATTTCCCGACCAAGGAAGACCTCGTCAACGAGGTCTATCGGGAAGTCTACCTGTCTCAGTGGAACGACGGCTGGTCCTCGCTGTTGCGGGAGAGCGACCATTCGATGGTTGAACGCCTGCACTCGTTTTACGAGGGCTTCACCGGCACGTTCAGCCGGGACTGGATGCGGATCTTCTTCTTCGCGGCGCTGCGCGATGTCGACATCCACAAACGCTACCTGATGCGCGTCACCGAAAACCTGCTGCTTCCGATCTGTTTCGGTGTCCGCCGCGAATTGGGAGTAAAGACCGAGCTGCCGATTTCGGAGCTTGAGCTTCACCTTGCCTGGACGATGCACGGCGCGGTGTTTCATCAGGGCATTCGCGAGTTCATCTATGGCTATCCGCCGCCCACGAGGCCGAACCTGCGGTACTACACTGCGGTCCGCATGTATCTGGCGGATGCCGCCGAGCAGGTCCCGGCGGAAATTGCGCGCCTTCAGGCGCTGACCGAGCGTGGAGAGGAGCCGCCGCATTTCGATCCGATCCTGTGGAGGTTTCCGGTGCCGTGAGGCCGTGCCTTAAGCGGTCTCGACCGGAAGATTCGGATTGCGGCCCCACTCGTCCCAGGAGCCGTCATAAACGCGCCAATTGTCGTGGCCGAGGCGCGACAGCGCGAGCGCGAGGATACATGCGGTCAGACCGGACCCGCAGGACAGAATGGCCTCGCTGCGAAGATCGAAGCCTGCGGCTTCGAAGCGGGCGCGGAGCTGTGCGTCGGGCAACAGGCGGCGCGTTTCCGGCTCGAGCAGGTCGGCCCAGTAGAGATTGGCGCTGCCGGGAATGTGGCCCGGCCGAGCGCCGGGATAGCGGTCCGTCTCGGTCCCCGCCCACCGGCCTTTGGTCCGTGCATCGAGGATCTGCCGATTGCTCCGGCTCGCTTCCAGCACCGACGGCCATAGCGCAAGGATGTCGCGCTGTGCCGGCGGTACAAACGTCCTGGGTGGCCGAACCACCTCGCCCGCTTCGGTCGGCTCGCCCGCGGCCACCCAGGCCTTGAGGCCGCCGTCCAGCACGGCGACATTGTCGTATCCGTAGAGTCGAAACAGCCACCACACGCGCGCGGCGCTGTAGAGCCCAGGCGTATCGTAGGCGATCACCTTCGTATTATTGCCGATGCCGATGGCGCCGACCTCGCGCGCAAAATGCTCCCTGCCCGGGACCTTGCGCGGCAGCGGATTGTCGGGATCGGCGATTTTGGCGAGATCGAAGAAGATCGCGCCCGGAATATGCGCAGCGCGATATTCGGTCATCGCATCACGCCCGGTATCGGGCAGGTGCACGGTCGCATCGACGACGACGACATTCTCATCGTTCAGATGCTCGCGCAGCCAATTGACACCGACGATAGAACCAAAACCGCTCATTGCGCTCTCCCTAAAGGTGCTGCATGGCGCGCTGCGACCGAGACGCTGCGGCTTCGCGCAAACCGTCTTTGTCAGTCTGTTTGCACCTTACGATGGAACGTTAACAGATATTGATCGATCGCTCAATAACGAATTGCGCGCACAGATGCGCGCTGCTCCGTGGCAGCCGATGTGCGGAAGGAATGGCGTTTGTAGTTGCGAAACCGGCAACCCGCGATGGATTGATCTGGCTGGTTCTCCCTGCCCGATAAAACCACAAGCTGTGCGTTTTCAGGCCCGATCGCCGCGAAATAGCGTGTTCGCCCTCGGGATCCGGTACTCTTGTGGATAGAAAATCGTCGGTGCGACAATTCGGGCGCGTTTTGGCGAATTAAGGCGAGCCCTGACCAGGCAATCCGCGACTCTGGCGGCGAATCCGGCAAGCAGCCTCAAAACGGCAGGCGGGCCTTTTTTGCTGAAATCGTTAAGAATTTCTTCCTGCTGCGCAGCGCAGCCAGTGTGATTCGATGCGCCGCTCAGAGCCGCGAAAACCGCATCGAATTTTGACATCTCGTGGCCGCAATGGGGAGGCATTGAGGCGAAAAAGTGTCGGAATCAGAACGCATTAAGGCTTTGTAAGCCATATTGATTTCAGTTTTAGCGATCTTGGCCGATGGCATCAGGGTGTGGCGGATCTGTTACAGCATTTTAGCGAAACCCTGTTAGAAACCAGAACGAGGGCCGGAGCCAATTTCGGTCGCTTTCTGAACTAAAGAAGACTCGTGGAGAAAAATATGAAGAAGTTCCTGCTTGGCACCGTGGCGTTCGTCGCCTTCGCCGCACCCGCGATGGCTGCTGATCTGCCGGCCCGCGCCTACACCAAGGCTCCGCCGCCGGTTTACGCTCCGATCTACAACTGGACCGGTTTCTACCTCGGTGGTCACCTCGGCGGTGCATGGGGCTCCAACAACAACCTGTTCAACAGCGATAACGGCCGGTTCATCGGCGGTATCCAGGGTGGTTTCGACTACCAGCTGTCGCCGAACTGGGTGATCGGTCTTGAAGCTCAGTACAGCTGGGCCAACGGCGACCGCCGCACCTTCGTCGACGTCGTCACCCTCGACGAGATCAACCAGCGCAACCGCGGCATCGGTTCGGTCACCGGCCGCGTCGGCTACACCTGGGGTCCGGGCCTGCTCTACGTGAAGGGCGGTTACGCGTTCTCCGACACCAGCACCCGTGCGGTTGACACCCTCGGCTTCGGCCTGCCGGTCCGTGAGAGCAAGGACGGCTGGACCGTCGGCGCCGGCCTCGAGTACATGTTCGCCCCGAACTGGAGCGCCAAGATCGAGTACCAGTACTACGATTTCGGCAACACCAACGTCATCCTGTCCGACCTGTCCACGGTTGGCTGGAAGCGTGAAGAGCACACCGTTAAGGCCGGTATCAACTACCGCTTCAACACCGCTGCTCCGGTGGTTGCGAACTACTGATCTTCAATCCACTGGATTGTTGATGGAAAGGCCGGCGCAAGCCGGCCTTTCTTTTTGTCTTGACGCCTTCCCTTCCCTTGCCGCCGTTGCGCGAGCCAGGCGTGCGAACAACCGGAACGCCGGACAAAAAAAATGGCCGGGAAAATCCCGGCCATTTTTCATTCGGATCAAGCTTGTTCGTTCAGGACAACAGCGGCGACCATGCCGGGTCGGAGGCAAAGCCCGGCGTCGGCACGCGCAACTCGTTGCGGCCCGAAACATCGATCGTGAACAGCGACGGCCCCGGCCCCGTCTCGCGGAAGAACATCAGCACGCGGCCGTTCGGCGCGAAGGTCGGACCTTCATTGTGCCAGCCCGAGGTGAGGATGCGCTCGCCCGAGCCATCCGGCTTCATGATGCCGATCGAGAACTGCCCGCCGCCCTGCTTGGTGAAGGCGATGTAGTCGCCGCGCGGCGACCATACCGGCGTCGAATAGCTGCCCTCGCCGAACGAGATGCGCTGCGCCGGGCCGCCGGTCGCGCCCATCACATAGATCTGCGGCTTGCCGCCGCGGTCGGATTCGAAGCAGATCCGGCTGCCGTCCGGCGAATAGGACGGCGAGGTATCGATCGCCGGCGTGTCGGTGAGCCGGGTCGTGGATTTTGAGCGCAGATCCATCACGAACAGGTTCGAGTTGCCGCCCTGCTGCAGGCTCAGAATGATGCGCTGCCCGTCCGGCGAGAAGCGCGGCGCGAACGACATGCCGGGGAAGTTGCCGACGATCTCGCGCTGGCCGGTTTCGATGTTGAACAGATAGACGCGCGGATCGCCGCGGCCGAACTCCATGTAGGTGATCTCTTGCGTCGACGGCGAGAACCGCGGCGTCAGCACGAGGTCGCCGCCGCGCGTCAGGTAGCGCACGTTGGCGCCGTCCTGATCCATGATCGCGAGGCGCTTCACGCGCTTTTCCTTGCTGCCCGTCTCGTCCACGAACACGACGCGGCTGTCGAAATAGCCCTTCTCGCCGGTCAGGCGCTCATAGATCTGGTCGGAGATGATGTGCGCGATCCGCCGCCAGTATTCCGGCGACGTAAAATACTGCTGGCCGGTGAGCTGCTGGCCGACCGCCACATCCCAGAGGCGGAATTCGGCCTTGAGGCGGCCGTCGCCCTGGCGCGTCATCCGGCCGGTGACCAGCGCCTGCGCATTGATGCTCCGCCAGTTCTGGAACTGCGGCGCGGTGTCGATATTGCTGACCTTCTCAATGAATGCCGCCTGATCGATCGGCGTGAACAGTCCGCTGCGCTTGAGGTTGTTGGCGATGACGCTGGCGACATTGGCGCCGACCTCGTGATCGGCCGGGCTGCCGGCGACGAAATTCGGAATCGCGATCGGGATCGGCTGGAAGTTGCCGTCGGTGATCTGCACGCGCGCCTGCGCCAGCGCCTTCTGCAAAGGCGTCGCGGCAAGCAGGCTTGCACCGGCACCGGTGATGAGTTGCCGGCGCGTGAAAGCGAATGGCGGCTTGGTCAGTCTGGAATGTTCTGGCGCGTTCATGGCTGTTTCGTTCTGAAAAAAATCCGAAAAGATCGAGCCGCCCATCAGGTGGCTCGCTCTGTGAAGACCGGTTCGAAGAATTTCCACTCGTCGAAATAGGCTGCCGGCAACCGGTAGGGCTGGCATTCGATGATCGCCCGCAGGGCGCTCTCCTGATAGACGCGGAAGAACGGTGTGTTCGCGCCGGCAAGCGGCACGGGCGTCGATTCCAGCGTGCCGTCGCGGCGCAGCTTGATCGTGAATACCGCCTCGACCTGCTGCGTCTCGATGCCGCCATACGGCTTCTTCCAGCACCGCTCGACCTGTGACTTGAACATCGCGCCCCAGGTTGCGGAGTTGTCCGCTGCCTTGCCGCGCGGGGAGCCGAGCGAGGGCGTGTTGCTCAGCGTGTCGCCCGCCACCGCCGCACGCGTCGGGTCGCGCTTGTCGAGCAATGCAGCGATCTTGCTCTGGTCGAACACGCGCTCCTGCTTCGGCTCGGGCTTGGGCTGCGCGGCCTGTTGCGGCTTGGGCTCGGCCTTGGGCTTCGGCGGCGGCTTTTTCGATTCTTCCTTCTTCAAAGCCTCGGCGATCGGATCGACCTTGGCGTCATCCTTCTTCTCGGCCTTGGGCTTGGGGTCAGGCTTTGGATCGGGTTTCGGCTCGGGCTTTGGCTCCGGCTTCACCTCGGCCTTCGGCTTCTCGACCGGCTTCGGCGGCTCGGGCTTCTTCTCGACCGGCTTTTCAACCGGCTTCGGCGGCGGCTCGGGCGCGGTCGAGGTGACGACTTCCTTCTTCTCGGTGATCTTGCCGACGGCGTCTTCCACCGGCTTGGCCTCGGCGACCTTCTCGACCAGCGGCTTCGGCGTCGGCGCCTTCGGCGCATCCTTCATGCCGGCCGTCATGCGCTGCAGCTGATCAACCGAGACGATCTCGATCGGCATCGATTCCATCGGCGGCGCTTCGAGCGCCCGCGTCGAAAACGACACAAGCCCCCAGCCGATCACCAGCGTGTGGCCGATGACCGAAGCCGCAAGCGTTTTGTCGATCTTCTCGATCACCTCAAGAACCCTGCTCCATTTCGGTAATCAGCGCGACACGGCGGAAGCCTGCTGACGACAAGCGGCCCATCACCTTCATCACCGTGCCGTAGTCCACTTTCTTGTCGCCGCGCACAAAGATGCGCTCCTCGAGCCCTGCCCGCGCCTCAGTGACCGCTTTCAGCTTCGCCACAAGGTCGTCCACCGGAATTTCGGCATCATTGAGGAAGACCTGCCCCTGCAGGTTCACCGAGACGGTGAGCGGGTTCTGGTCCTGATCGATGCTTTTCGCCTGGGTCTGCGGCAGATCCAGCGGCACACCCACGGTCAGCAGCGGCGCGGACACCATGAAGATGATCAGCAGCACCAGCATCACGTCGACCATCGGCGTGACGTTGATCTCCGCCATCACCGGAGCCTTGTTACGGCGTTTGCGGATTGCCCCGCCGCCCGAACTAGTCATGCCCATTTCGCCCGCCCATCCTTGTACCGGTCACGTGCGCTCGTCGATCTGTCGCGACAGGATCGCGGAAAATTCGTCCGCAAAGCCTTCAAGCCGCTGGGCCTGCCGATTCACCTCGGCAATGAACTTATTGTAGAAAATCGTCGCCGGGATGGCGGCGATCAGCCCCATTGCGGTCGCAAACAGGGCTTCCGCGATACCGGGCGCGACCACCGCGAGGGAGGTGTTCTTGGAAGCGGCGATCGACTGGAAGCTCTGCATGATGCCCCAGACCGTGCCGAACAGACCGACGAAGGGACCCGCCGAGCCAACAGTAGCAAGCACGAGCAGGCGGCGCTCGAGCCGCTCGAGCTCGCGCGCGATCGAAACGCTCATCACCTTGTCGATGCGCATCTGAAGGCCGGCGAAGGAGCGCGACTGGCTCTCGAACGAGCGCTTCCATTCACGCATCGCAGCCACGAACAGCGCCGCCATCGAAATCGTCGGCTTCGCGGACAGCTGACGATACAGCTCCTCGATCGACTCGCCCGACCAGAACGCCTGCTCGAACTGATCCATCGAACGTTTCGCGCGTCCGTAGAGGAAGATCTTGTCGATGGCGATCGCCCAGACCCAGATCGAGCAGACGAGCAGTCCGAGCATCACCGCCTTGACGACCCAGTGTGCCTGCCAGAACAAAGCGATCAGCGAAACATCGGTGGACGCCAGCGGCAGAGCTGACTGAGCCACATCGGCGGGATTCATCGGCAGCATCCTCTCAACGCAAAAAAATCTCCCGGACAGGACGGCATCTGCTTTTGGTCATGGGACCGCAAGGCGCGGAAACTGACGCCAAAGCCGATGTCATGTGACGAGGGAGGTCCTGTCCGAAGCCGAGCCGGCTATCCCTTGCCAACGTGTCAAAACGAGGGCCGGTGACAGCCTCGCGGTTCTTACCAAACGCTGATTATAGTTAAGGCGAGGTTACGGAAATGCAGCGATTTCGGGGAATCTCCGCGATCAATTGCGACCATCGCCACCGCTCCGGCGCGGCAAAGAAAAAACCGCCCGCCTGCGGTTGCAGGCGGACGGTTGTGTCGCTCTCGCGCTCGTCTCGGCGCCGCTGAGGTCAGCCCTGCGTGTGCGGCTGCTCCGGCGCGGGCGGGGTCGGGCGGCTGCGGCGCTCGGCCATGAACTGGTCGAACTCGGCCTTGTCCTTGGCGTGGCGCAGGCGCTCCAGAAAGTCCTTGAACTCCTTCTGCTCGTCTTCGAGCCGGCGCAGGGTTTCCAGGCGATACTCATCAAAGGCGCGGTTGCCGCTTGAAGGCGGCTCGCCGAAGCCGCCGAAATTGAACCCACGGCCCTCCATGCGGGCGCGCATGCGCTCCATCTTGTCCTGCATGCGATCCAGTTTGGCAGCCCAACGGCCTTCATAACGCGATCCGCAAGTCATCTTTCTGCTCCATAGGGTGAAAAACAGCAGCGCCAGTCCGATCGGCCACCACAGGATGAAACCCAGCACCGTGACGAGGATCCAGCCGGGATGCCAAGGGGATTCAAAGAACGAAGGCCGACGTTCGCGCCAAGGCGAGGGCTCGCCTCTGCCATACTCTGCGGTATTGGACATGTGCATCTCCGCGAAACCGATGGGAGTTAATGTAAATAACATTCACATATTTGGGTGAGCGCAGCGGATTGTCAAGACGGCGCTCCCGGCAGGCTGTCGTTTTTTCGGATGGTCGTGGCTGCGCGCCCGGCGGCCTAACGCGGCGGCGGAGGCTCGGCCGCCTCGCCGACCGGATAGCCGAGGCCGCGGAGATAGATCAGCACCCCGGCCTCGAGCAGGTCTTCCGCGCTCATCGGCAGTCGCCGCCGCGCTTCATCGCCCCGCGCGAACAGCGAGGCGATGCCATGCGCCAGCGACCAGATATGCAGCGCCATCATCATCGCCGGCGGGCGCGGGACGCCCGCCGGGGACATCGCCGACAGCCGCTCCGCCGCGGTGCGGATAACCGCAAATGCGCGGTCGCTGGCGAGCCCGAGCGCCGGAAAAGCCGCCAGCGACAGGCCTGATTCAAACATCGCCGAATAGGAGGCCGGCTCGTTGCGGGCAAAGGCGAGATAGGCCTTGCCGAGCCGCTCGAACGCCGTCGGAGTATCGGGTCGGCCCTCGTCCCAGGCTGCGAGCAGCATCGCCTCGAACTGCTCGAAGCCGCGCTGGGCGATGTTGGCCAGAAGTTCGTCGCGGTCACGGAAATGCCGGTAGGGCGCGGCCGGGCTCACGCCGGCAGAACGGGCTGCCTCCGCGAAGGTGAAACCCGCCGGCCCTTTCTGGGCAATCAGATCCAGCGCGGCCTGAACCAGCGCCTCTTTCAAATTGCCGTGATGATAGCCGCGCTCAGGGCGGCCGCGGTTCTTACCCCAACTCATGTGAGAAGCTCTTACATCAAATGCGCGGCCGCGTCATTAACGGGCCTGCGTGCAGAGCAGCGCGACTGCACCCCGCGCCAGTGCCTCAAGCTCGGCGCGCGGGGCTCGGGCCCGCGCCCGTACCGCCAGCGAATGGAAAACCGATGCGGCGAGCGGCGCAAGGGCGGCGACATCGGCATCCGGCGGCAATTCCCCACGCTCGCGCGCCCGCTCGAACAGCCGCAGCATGGCCCGATCGGTGGAGGCGAGCGCCGCCGTCACCGTTTCCCGCAACCTTTCATCGGCCATCACCTCGGACGCTGCAGTCATCACCGTAAAGCAGCCGCGCGGGCCATTCTCTCCGGCGCTGTAGACCGCGATGGCCGTGGCGTAAGCCTTTTCCAGCGCCTGCCGCAGCGTCAGGTCCGGCGCAAAGGCAGCCGCGAACTGCTCGGCCATTTCCGCGCGGTAGCGCTCATAGGCCTTGCCGAACAATTCGCGCTTGTCGCCGAACGCGCCATAAAGGCTTGGCCGGTTGATGCCCATCGCGGCGCTGAGATCGTCGAGGGAAGTGCCGGCAAAGCCGCTGTCGCGAAACGTATCCATCGCGCGGGCAAGCGCCACCTCCGTTGCGAAGGCGCGCGGCCGTCCGCGTTTCGCCGGCGCCTCCGGTTCCGCCGCCGGAACACCCGGTGGGGCACCTCGGCGCTTGCCATTATTTTTTTGTACCATTTCGCACAAAATTCCTTGACCGGCCTTATTTTATACAGAACGATACAAAAATAATCACGGCCTCAATGGCCAACAATGGAGACGGCTCATGGATCTCTATTTCTCTCCCCTCGCCTGCTCGATGGCGACCCGCATCGCGCTTTACGAAGCCAATACGTCCGTCAACTTTATCGAAGTGGACTCGCGGTCCAAGACGCTTGTCGGCGACGGCTCGAATTTCTACGCCATCAATCCGCTCGGCCTCGTGCCGGTGCTGCGGACCGACGACGGCGATATTTTATACGAGAACGCGGCGATCCTGCCTTATGTCGCCGACCGCATCCCCGGCAAACTTGCGGGCGACGGCTCGCTTGAGCGCAGCAAGGTCCAGCAGTGGCTCAGCTTCACCGGCACCGAACTGCACAAGGGCCTGTTCACGCCGCTGTTCAGCAAGACCGCGCCTGCCGAGGCAAAGAGCTACGCCCTCAAAACTGCCGAGTCGCGGTTCGACTATCTCGACGCGGCGCTAACGAACCGGGAATCTCTGCTCGACCGCTTCACGATCGCGGATGCCTATCTTGCGACCATCCTTCACTGGACCTCGGCACTGCCGGAAATCCCGCTCGACAGGTGGCCCGCCGTCAAAGCCTATCTGAAAAACATGCGCAACCGGCCGAGCATGTCGCGCGCGCTCAAGGAAGAGATCGAACTCTACAAGATCGCGCAGACCCGCCATCAGGCGGCATGACCGGCGCGCGGCTGCGGGTCACGGCAGATCCGCGGCCATCGCGATGCGCAGCGCCCTGGGGATCGGCCGAGCACGGCCGCCGGACACGAAGGCGACGCGCACGCTCGCCGTCACCAGCACCTCGCCGCCGCGCCGCACTTCCTGCGCGAGGGTGATCGACGCGCCCTTCACCTCGGAGGGCGAGGTCACGATCTCGAGTGTATCGTCCATCACGGCCGGCTTGAGATAATCGATCTGCATCGAGCGCACGACGAAGGCGAAGCCCGGTGCCTCGCCCTCGGCCTCGGCGAACAGTTCGCGATGATTGGCGCCGAGCAGCCGCAGATAGTTGGTGCGGCCGCGCTCCATGAAGCGGAGATAGTTGGCGTGATAGACGATGCCGGTGAAGTCGGTGTCTTCGTAGTAGACCCGCACCGCCATCACGTGGCGGCTGTCGACGATCTCGCCATCGAGCGTGTTGCCTTCAATCGTCGTCGTCATAGCTCACCCGGATCGTCATTGCCGAACAGGCCGATCTGCGCGCCCTCCCGCGACGGCTCGGCAAGGCCGAGATGGCGGAAGGCATGGGACGTCAACAGGCGTCCGCGCGGCGTGCGCTGCAGATAGCCGCACTGGATCAGATAGGGCTCGATGATGTCCTCGATGGCGTCGCGCGGCTCGGAGAGCGCCGCGGCCATCGTCTCGACGCCGACCGGGCCGCCGCCATAGTTCATCGCGATGGTGGTGAGATAACGGCGGTCCATCGCGTCGAGGCCGGCGCTGTCCACCTCCAGCGCACTCAGCGCGTGATCGGCAATTTTTCGATTGATTTCATCGCTGTCGGCCGCCGTGGCGAAATCGCGAACGCGGCGCAGGAGACGGCCGGCAATGCGCGGCGTGCCGCGGGCGCGGCGGGCAATCTCGTTGGCGCCGTCCGGCGTCATATGCATCGACAACAGGTTCGCGCCGCGCGTGACGATGCTTTCCAGCTCCTCGACCGTATAGAAATTGAGCCGCACCGGAATGCCGAAACGGTCGCGCAGCGGGTTGGTCAGGAGGCCGGCGCGGGTGGTGGCACCGACCAGCGTGAACTTCGCGAGGTCGATCTTCACCGAGCGCGCCGCCGGCCCCTCGCCAATGATGAGGTCGAGCTGAAAATCCTCCATCGCCGGATAGAGCACTTCCTCGACCTGCGGGTTGAGGCGGTGGATCTCGTCGATGAACAAGACGTCTCGTTCTTCGAGATTGGTGAGGAGCGCCGCAAGATCGCCGGCCTTGGCGATCACCGGCCCGGAAGTGGCGCGAAAGCCGACGCCAAGCTCGCGGGCGACGATCTGGGCCAGCGTCGTCTTGCCGAGGCCCGGCGGGCCGACGAACAGCACGTGGTCGAGCGCCTCGTTGCGTTTGCGCGCGGCGTCGATGAAAATCTGGAGGTTCGCGCGGGCCTGCTGCTGGCCGACGAAATCGCCGAGCGCCTGCGGCCGCAGCGACGTGTCGCCGATGTCGTCGCCGCGCCGCTCCGGCGTGACGAGGCGGGTGGGTTCCTTCACTTCGCCAATTCCTTCAAGCCGAGGCGGATGAGCTGGGCCGTCTCAGCCTCCTCGCCCGCCTCACGCACGGCCAGTGCTACCGCGGCGGATGCCTGCGGCTGGCCGTAGCCGAGATTGACCAGCGCCGACACCGCATCGGCGGCGGCCTGCGGCGCGCGCCGCTCCTCCAGCGCGCCGGAGAGCTGGACCACGGCGGGATCGATGTCGGCGATCGCCGGCACCTTGTCCTTGAGTTCGGTGACGATGCGCTCCGCAACCCGCGCCCCGACGCCGGGCGCACGCTGCAGCGCGGCCTTGTCGCGCAGCGCGATCGCGTTTGCGATCTCGGACAGCGTCATGCTGCCGAGCACCGAAAGCGCCACCTTCGCGCCGACGCCCTGCACGGTCTGCAGCAGGCGAAACCACGCCCGCTCGGCATCGTTGCGAAAGCCGTAGAGCCGGATCTGGTCTTCGCGGACATGGGTCTCGATCGAGAGCACCGCCGCTTCCCCGGCCGACGGGAGCGCCTGCAAGGTGCGCGACGCGCAATGGACCTGATAGCCGACGCCGCCGACATCGAGGATCACATAGTCCTCGGCGTAGGAGTCGATGATGCCCTTGAGTTTTCCGATCATGACGCCGCCGCGATCCGCAGCGCCGCGCTGCGCCGGTGATGAGCATGGGTGATCGCGATCGCCAGCGCGTCGGCGGCATCCGCGGATTTCGGGTTGGCCTTCGGCAGGAGGATGCCGAGCATCACCCGGATCTGGTTCTTGTCCGCGTGGCCGGAGCCGACCACGGTTTTCTTCACCTGGTTGGGCGCGTATTCCGCGACCGACAGCCCGGCGAGCGCCGGGGCCAGAAGGGCGACGCCGCGCGCCTGCCCGAGCTTGAGCGTGGCGACGCCGTCCTTGTTCACAAACGTCTGTTCCACCGCCGCCTCGCAGGGCAAGAACTCGCCGAGCACGTTCGCCAGTCCCTCATGGATCTCGCGCAGCCGGCTGGCCAGTTCCGCAGTGTCGTCAGTCTCGACGGTTCCGCAGCCGACGAAAATCAGGCGGTTGCCCTCGACGTCGATCACCCCCCAGCCGGTGCGGCGGAGGCCGGGATCGATGCCGATGATGCGAATCGGTTGGCGTGTCATGGCGCGATGATAGCCGAAACCACCGCGGCGGTGTCCGTCCCGGTCACAACAGCGTGCCGCGCAGGATCAGAAGCGCGACGCTGAAATAGATCATCAGCCCGGTGACATCGACCAGGGTGGCGACGAAGGGGGCCGAGGCGCTCGCCGGATCGAACCCGATCCGCTGCAAAACGAACGGCAGCATCGAACCGACCACCGAACCGAAGGTGACGACGCCGATCAGAGCCGCAGCGACCGTGGATGCAATCAGCAGCCAATGCTCGCCATAGTCGTAGATGCCGGTCTTCTGCCACAGGATCACCCGGCACATGCCGATGGCGCCAAGCATACTGCCGAGAAGGAGGCCGGCGGGCAGCTCGCGCAAAATCACCCGCCACCAGTCCGAGAGCTTCACCTCCCGCAGCGCCAGCGCGCGGATCAAGAGTGACGTCGCCTGCGACCCGGAATTGCCGCCGGAACTCATGATCAGGGGGATGAACAGCGTCAGCACGATCGCCTTTTCGAGCTCCATCTCGAAGTGCTGCATCACGCTGGCGGTCAGCATCTCGCCCATGAAGAGCAGGCACAGCCAGCCGCCGCGTTTGCGGAGCATGCGCGGCATGCCGATCTTCATGTAGTTCTCTTCCATCGCCTCCATGCCGCCGAATTTCTGCACGTCTTCCGTGCTTTCGGCGATGATGGTGTCGATGATGTCGTCGACCGTGACGATGCCGATGATGTGGCCGGCCATGTCGACGACCGGGATCGCCAGAAGGTCGTATTTCGAGATCAGCCGCGCCACTTCCTCGCGGTCGGCGAGCGGCCGGGTCGTCACCGGCTCCATATTGGCATGGGCGATGATGCTGTCCTGCGGCTCGCCCGCGATCAGGCGGCGCAGCGAGATCGCCCCAACGAGACGGCGCGTCACCGGATCAAGGATATAGATCGCATAGACCGTTTCGCGGGTCCGCTCGACCCGGCGGATGTGCTGCAGCGTTTGCTCGACCGTCCAGTTCGACGGCACGCTGACGAACTCCGTCGTCATGATGCCGCCGGCGGAGTTGGCCGGATAGGTCAGCAGATTGGCGATGTTGGCGCGGGAAACGGGGTCCAGCCCGTCCATCAGCTCGGTCCGGGCCGGCTCCGCCAAAAGCTGAACGATGTCCGCGGCCATGTCGGCAGCCATCGCGGTCAGCATTTTGATCGCCACGTTGCGCGGCAGCGCCTCGATGATCTCGGCGCCGAAAATCAGTTCGCGGGTGTCAAGGATGTCGACCGCCACCTCCGGCGGCAGCCGCAAGATGACCTGGGCAGCCTCTTCCGGGGCGAGCAGATTGATGGCTTCGACGTTGTCAGCGACGTGCTCGCGCAGGAGCTGCGAGGCAAAAAAGTCGGCATCGAAAACGCCATCCGGCGCGATGTTCAGCTGTTTCATGGCTCACCCGTACACTCCGCCGCCGATGGCAGGACGAGGGTGAGCCGCAAGCGCAGGCTCAGACCACGTACGCCACGGGCGGCGAAATACGTTGACTGTCGCTAGGCATCTAAACTTTGTTCCAGTGAAAACGGTCCCGGATGCACCAAAGACCGCGTGTGCCCCAAATGGTCTGTTGCGGCGCGCAGGTCAAGAAAAAACAAAAACCCGCGCACCGCAATGCGACGTTAGCCACTCAATTTTGCGGCGAGCGCTTCGGACAATTCGAAGTTGGCAAAGACGTTCTGGACGTCGTCATGTTCGTTCAGGTTGTCGAACAGCTTCATCAGCTTTTCGCCGGTCTCGTCGTCGACCGCGACGGTGTTCTGCGGGCGCCAGGTCAGGGCGACCTTGCGCGGCTCGCCGAGCTTGGCTTCGAGCGCCTTGGCGACGTCGCGGAAGGTGTCCTGCGAGGCGAAAATCTCGTGGCCGCTGTCGGAGGACACGACGTCATCGGCGCCGGCTTCGATGGCGTTCTCGAGCACGTCGTCGGCCGAGGCCACGCCCGCGTCATACTCGATCACGCCGAGGCGGTCGAACATGAAGGAAACCGACCCGGTTTCGCCGAGGTTGCCGCCCGACTTGGTGAAGAACGAACGGATGTCCGAGGCGGCGCGGTTGCGGTTGTCGGTCAGCGCCTCGACAATAACGGCGACGCCGCCGGGGCCGTAGCCCTCGTAGCGGATCTCGTCATAGTTCTCGCCCTCGTTGCCCGCTGCCTTCTTGATGGCGCGCTCGATATTGTCCTTCGGCATGTTCTCCGAACGGGCCGCGAGCACGGCAGCGCGCAGGCGCGGGTTCATGGCCGGGTCCGGGGTGCCCAGCTTGGCGGCAACAGTGATTTCGCGCGCGAGCTTGCTGAACAGCTTGGAGCGCTGTGCGTCCTGCCTGCCCTTGCGGTGCATGATGTTCTTGAACTGGGAATGTCCGGCCATGCCGATCGTCTTTCTCTGCTAGGGGCGTCTTGCTAAGGGCGTCTTGCCTTGGTTGTTCTTGGTTCGCGTCGTCGTCGCGTCAGTCAACGGAATAACAAACGTTGCGGATGCCGGTTGCCCGAGGGGCCGCCCATTTTGTTCCTTCCGATGGATCGCATGACCATGCTGCGACAGGCGACGGCTGCGCCCTGCGGCCCGGCCCGGAGGGTGGGCGGACCATGGACGGTCGCCCCTAGCTGCGAGACCACCGCCGCATTCGACACCGCGCGGGGCTGACGCGCACCGCCGCGCAAGACTTGCGGGAAGCTCGCGTGAGCATCACGCGGATCCATGGAGCGGCTTATAATCCGCTGCCGTCACAAAATCAAAGTGCCGCGTTGCCCGCCCGGCATCGCGTTACCGCCACATCATTGCCAAATCCCTTAACCGCTCCTTTACGCAACGATGGGAAGGTTTGGCATATTTTTATTGCTGTTTGATCGCTTTATTCAGCCCAGAGACGGTGGATATGGCTTTGGCACTTTTCCGAAAGAGGCTGCCGAAAACGGCGGCCGATTTGCCCGCAGACCCTGCCCCCACGGCCGCCCCGGAGGCGGCGCCGCCACCGCCGCCCGACGACTCCGCCAAGGAGATCCTCAACCTGCTGGAACTCGAGCTGGGCGCGATGATCCGCCAGCTCGAACGCGCGGCGGGATCGGTCGCCAGCGGCGCCGGATCGACCGCCTCGACGCTCGCCGCCATCCGCCAGCGCGCCGATGCCCTTTCCGAGCACACCAGCACCGCCCAGTCCACGGCAGCAACCTTCAGCCACGCCGCCGAAAAATTCACCGAGTCCGCGGAAGGCATCAACCGCGAGGTCCGCAATGCCAGCAAGCTGGCGGACGAGGCCGGCAACGCCGCCCGCGAGGCTAGCCAGAACGTCGACCGCTTGCGCGAGTCGTCGGCGGCGATCGGCAATGTCGTCGATCTGATCGGCATGATCGCCAAGCAGACTACCCTGCTCGCGCTCAACTCGACCATCGAGGCCGCCCGCGCCGGTCAGGCCGGCCGCGGCTTCGCCGTGGTTGCATCCGAGGTCAAGGCCCTCGCGGTGCAGACCCAGAACGCGACGGAAGAGATCAAGCGCAAGATCGAGGTGTTGCAGAAGGACGCTGCGACCTCGATCGAGGCGGTTCACCGCATCTCCTCGGCGATCGATGCGATCCGCCCGGTTTTCGGCCACGTCAACGAAGCGGTGGCGGAGCAGTCCGCCACCACCAGCGAAATGGCGAGCAATGCCGCTGCCGCGTCGAGCTTCATCGTCTCGGTCGCCGACAGCGCAACCAATATCAATAGCGCGACGCGCGAGGCGGAAAGCCACGGCACCGACGTTTCCGCAGCCGGGCAAGCGGTCACGCTGTTTACTGAGAAGCTCAAGAACCGCTGCGCGGTGCTGCTCGGGCGCGGCGACGCCCACGACTGGCGGATGCGCGAGCGGCTGCCCTGCCACATCGGCATCGAGATCACGGTCGGCGGAAGCCGGATAAAGGCCGAGGTTTTTGAGGTCGCGCTCGACGGCATTTTCATTGGCGGAAGCGCGGCGGCGCGCCTGCCGCTCGATCAGCCTTTGTCTGCCACGCTCGAGGGCATCGGCCCCTGCCGGATCGCGGGCATGAGCCGCACACAGGCGGGCGTTCAGGCGCGATTCGTCGCGCCCGAGCCGGCTTTGACCGACAAGATCGAGGACGTGCTGTGGTCGATCCACGATGCCAACACCGAATATGTGACCCGTTCGATGGAGGCGGTCGACACGTTGAACCGGATCTTTGAGACGGCGCTGACCTCGCGTGCGATCAGCATGGAGGAGCTGTTCGACGAAAACTACCAGGTCATTCCGGGCAGCGATCCGGTGCAGCATCGCACGCTCTTCCTCGACTGGGCCGAACGCGCGCTGACGGACTTTCAGGAAAAATATCGATCCAGCAACGACAACATCGTGTTCTGCGTGACAGTGGACCGCAACGGCTACATCCCGGTCCACAACAAGATCTACTCGCAGCCGCAGCGGCCGGGCCAGGTTGCCTGGAATACCGCCAACAGCCGCAATCGCCGCATCTTCAACGATCCGGCCGGCATCGCGGCGGCCCGCAACACGCGGTCCTACCTGATCCAGTCCTACGCCCGCGACATGGGCGACGGCGTGACCAACATGATCTGCGAGATCGACGTTCCGGTGCGGGTTCGCGGCCGCCACTGGGGCGCATTCCGCACCGGCTATAAGCTCTGAGGGCGGTCAGGGCGCAAAAAGATCACGCGCGCTGCCAGAATGACGGCAGCGCCGGCTCCAGCCGGCCGCCGATGCGCACCGGGGCGATCTTCAGCGCAAGGCCGGTGGCGTCGTCGGTTTCCACCGCCACCCCGCACATCGTCGCCGGGCCCAGCGCCGGCTCGAACCGCGCCGACGGAATGCCGGTGGTGAAGCGCCGCAGCGGCTCTTCCTTCTGCATGCCGATCACGGAATCATAGTCGCCGGTCATTCCCGCGTCGGTGAGATAGGCGGTGCCGCCCGGCAGGATCTGGTGATCGGCGGTCGGAACGTGGGTGTGGGTGCCGACGACAAGGCTGACGCGGCCGTCGCAAAAATGCCCAGCCCCGAGCTTCTCGCTGGTCGCCTCGCAGTGGAAATCGACGACAATCGCATCGGCTGCCTGCCGCAGCGGACAGGCCTCGATCTCGCGGTCGATCGCGCCGAACGGATCGTCCACCGGCTCCATGAACAACCGCCCGAGCGCGTTGATCACAAGGGCGCGCCCGCCATTCTTGGTGTCGACCAGCGCCGCGCCACGGCCCGGCGTGCCGGGCAGATAGTTGAGCGGCCGGACGAGGCGCGGGGCGCGCTCGATGAAAACGAGGGCCTCTTTCTGATTCCACGAGTGATTGCCGAGCGTCACCGCGTCCGCGCCGGCATCGATGAAGTCGTCGTAGATCGCCTCGGTGATGCCGAAGCCGCCAGCGGCGTTCTCGCCGTTGACGATGGCGAGATCGACCTTCCAGTCCGCAATCACCTTCGGCAGATATTCGCAAACGGCATCACGCCCGCTTCGTCCGACCACGTCGCCGATGAATAAGATCCGCAATTTTCATTGCCCCTGCAAAATGATCGACGCGCGATCGGTCAAGATACGGTCCAGAATGACATCGTGTGGAGAAGCGGGAACAGTTTCAATCTCCTGCATGTCAAATGCAACTCCAACCGCCATCACGCCGCTGTCGCGCCGCAGGCGGGCGAGCGTGCGATCGTAAAAGCCGCCACCATAGCCGATGCGATGCCCGGTGCGATCGAACGCCACCAGCGGCACCAGCACGATGTCCGGCGCGACCGGCGCGGCATCGTCTGCCGGGTGCAAGGTGCCGAAAGGACCAGCCTCAAGCGCGGCATCCGGCGCCCATGCGCGAAACGCCAGCGGCCGATGTTTGCCCACGATGGCCGGCAGCGCCAGCCGAGCGCCGCGCGCGCGCAGCGCCTCCATCAGCGGGCGCGGGTCGATCTCGCTGCGGATCGGCATGTAGCCGGCAACAATCATGCCGTCATCGAGCGGGATGTGCCCGGCCTGCACCGCAAGTCGCTGCGCGGCCAACCTGCGCGCATCTTCCGTCAGCGCATCGCGCCTTGCCAAGATCGCCGTGCGAAGTTCGCGTTTCAGCAGATCGTGGGGCTGATGGGTCAAAGGCGGCAAACATTTTGGCGCTGCGAGCACTGGCCGGCCGCCACCGAATGGATGATGGAGCCGCCTCGATCGCAGTCGAGTGACTGGTATATGGCTGACCATGGAAGGTCAGGCGAGCGTAATCCCGAAGGGGCGAAAATCAAAAGCGCGAAGCCACAGTCACCGTTGAAGCACTCGATCCCGGAGTCCCTACGCAAGTAGGTGGGCGCCGTGTGTTCAGGCCCACGGGCCTGACCAGGGACAGCTCCCTTAAGGATCGATAAGGCCCCGGGGATATATGGCTCCTGACCTGTGCCGCAGCCTCGCCCGACCTATGTAGCGGCGAACCGGCCGCCGCGCCAGCCCTCGCGCTGTCGCAGGCGCATCAAATCCTCAGCCGATCGCGATGCCGCCGCCGATGGTGCGGTTGAGAATCTGCGTGGTCTTTTCGATCCGCTCGGCAGCGGAATTCAGCGCCGCCGTTACCGCGACCTGCGTCACGCGGGCGCGCTCGGCCGCAGCAAGGCGGACATTGCGCAGGGAATCGATCTCATCCTGCAGGCTCTTGATCCGCTCGTTCGCGTCGAGCAGTTCGTCCGCGACCATCAGCGCCGACATCACTTCAAGCCGCTGATCGCCGATCTCGCCGAATTTGCCGCGCAGGCTCACCACGCGCTCATCGAGATCGGTCGCGAGCTTGAGGAGCCGCTCCTCCTGCCCTTCCTCGCAGGCCATTCGGTACTGGCGGCCGTTGATCGTCACGTTCAGGTGTTTCATGAGGATTCCTCCCCTTTGATCACAGTCCGGATCGTGTCGATTGCACCGTCGAGCCTCTCGGAGATCTCGCGATTGGTGCGCTCCAGTTGCCGTGAGCGCATCAGCGCGCCGTCGAGCTCGTCGGCGAGCCGCGAACGGTCCGCCCCCAGCACGTGGATGCGTGTCGCCAGCTCATCCTCGTCGCGGTCGGCGTCACGCCGACGCTCAACCGCCGCCTCCAGCGCGTCAAGGGCCGCAGACAGCCGCCGGGTCGCCGCCTCGAGCGCCGAAGCCTCGGGAGACGGCATATCGGGGGCGGCGGGGCCGCTGCTGGGCGGGCGGGGTGTCATGCGCAAGGCTAACGATTGCTCCGGGGGTTTGTCCTGCACGCCATCATACGCGCAAAAGTGGCAAAATTCACGAGTCGGCAAAGAGTTACCGGGCGAATGTTAGGTGGCATGGCATCCCAGTGCAATGATCCGGGCGAACTATGCACCGTTAAGCCACGCGTTGGACGCAGATCTGCGCCGCTTGGCCTTGGACTCCCGTATCGCAGGTGGTAATGACCTCTCGCCCCTTCAGGGTTTCAGGAAAACCAGCGGAACGTTGCTGCACAGCGGCCGTTCCTTTCCATCGCTAACCTCAGAATAAACGGATCGCTTCATGGCACAGCCCGTCGAACATTCCCGCATGGCCAACGCCATTCGCGCCCTCGCGATGGACGCTGTCGAAAAGGCCAAATCGGGCCATCCCGGCCTTCCGATGGGCGCCGCCGACATTGCAACGGTCCTTTTCACCCAGTTCCTGAAATTCGATCCCAGCGATCCGAAATGGGCCGACCGCGACCGTTTCGTGCTGTCCGCCGGCCACGGCTCGATGCTGCTCTACGCGCTTCTGTATCTGACCGGATACGAGGCGATGACCATCGATCAGATCAAGAATTTCCGCCAGCTCGGCTCGCTCGCGCCGGGCCACCCCGAGAATTATGAGACCCCAGGAGTCGAGACCACCACCGGCCCGCTCGGGCAGGGCCTCGCCACCGCCGTCGGCATGGCGATCGCCGAGCGCCACCTCGCGGCCGAGTTCGGCGGCGACATCGTTGACCATCAGACTTATGTGCTCGCCTCCGACGGCGACCTGATGGAAGGCGTCTCCCAGGAAGCCATCGCGCTTGCCGGCCACCTCAAGCTCAACCGCCTGATCGTGCTTTGGGACGACAATGGTATTTCCATTGATGGTCCGCTGTCGCTGTCCGACAATGTCGATCAGATTAAGCGGTTCCAGGCCGCCGGCTGGGCGTCCGAGCTGATTGACGGCCACGATCCCAAGGCCATCGCCGAGGCGATCTCGCGCGCCCAGAAGTCGGATCGCCCGACCATGATCGCCTGCAAGACCACGATCGGTTTCGGCGCTCCGACCAAGGCCGGGACCGCAAAGGTCCACGGCTCGCCGCTCGGCGCCGAGGAAATCGCCGGGGCTCGCGCGAAGCTTGGCTGGGACGCACCGCCTTTCGTCATTCCGGACGACATTCTGGCCGCGTGGCGCCAGGCCGGTTCCCGCTCCAAGCCGGTCCATGAGGGCTGGTCCAAGCGCCTCGCCGCGGTTGATCCTGCCAAACGCGCCGAATTCGAGCGTCGCATGACCGGCCACCTTCCGACGGCCTCACTCAAGGACGCGGTCGCCAAGCGCAAGGCCGACCTCGCCGCAGCGCCGAAGGAAATCGCGACACGCATCGCCTCCGAGCAGGCCCTGGACGTTCTGGTTCCCGCGATTCCCGAGCTCATCGGCGGTTCCGCCGACCTGACCGGCTCCAACAACACCCGCGCCAAGGACATGCCGGTGCTCGACGCCGACCATTATGGCGGCCGGTTCATCCACTACGGCATTCGCGAGCACGCGATGGCGGCAGCGATGAACGGCATGGCGCTGCACGGCGGCATCATCCCCTATTCCGGCACGTTCCTGGTGTTCTCGGACTACATGCGCCCGGCGATCCGCCTCGCGGCCCTGATGCAGCAGCGCGTCATCCACGTCCTGACCCACGATTCCATCGGTCTTGGCGAAGACGGCCCGACCCACCAGCCGGTCGAGCACGTGGCCGCGCTGCGGGCGATCCCGAACCTCAACGTGTTCCGCCCGGCGGATACCGTGGAAACGCTGGAATGCTGGCAGCTCGCGCTGGAATCGGCCACCCGCCCGAGCGTTCTCGCCCTCACCCGCCAAAACCTGCCGCAGCTCCGGCTCGAAAACGACGCCGAGAACAAGTGCGCCGCCGGCGCCTATGAGCTGGTTGCCGCCAAGGGCGAGGCAAAGGTCTCGCTGTTCGCCTCCGGTTCCGAGGTTTCCCTCGCAGTCGAGGCGCAGAAGATGCTTGCCGAGCGCGGCATTCCGGCCCGCGTCGTCTCGGTGCCCTGCATGGACCTCCTGCTCGAAGCCCCGGCCGAGAAGCGCGACGCCATCATCGGCAACGCGCCGGTCAATGTCGCCATCGAGGCGGCCATCCGCCAGGGCTGGGACGCCGTCATCGGCCGCGACGGCCTGTTCGTCGGCATGCACGGCTTCGGCGCCAGCGCGCCCTACAAGACGCTTTACGCCCATTTCGGCATCACCCCGGAGGCGGTGGTTGAAGCCGTAACCAAGAAACTCGGCTGACAGTTGAGCTTGAAGGCAAAAAGAGCTAGCAAACAGCCAACTTCTTTCCGCCATCGCCCCGCGTGAAAAAGCGGTTCAGGGGTCGCGGCGATGACGATGCAATGTCCCATAAACCGGACATGACCCGAGCTTAAAGGAGAAGACAGACATGGCAGTCCGCGTCGCGATCAATGGCTTTGGCCGCATCGGCCGCAATGTGTTGCGGGCCATCGCGGAGTCGGGTCGCAAGGATATCGAGGTCGTTGGCATCAACGATCTCGGCCCGGTTGAAACCAACGCGCATCTGCTCCGCTTCGACAGCGTGCATGGCCGCTTTCCCGGCGAAGTGACCGTCAAGGGCGACACCATCGATCTCGGCAACGGCCCGATCAAGGTGACGGCGGAGCGCGATCCCTCGAAGCTGCCGTGGAAGGATCTCGGCGTCGACGTCGCGATGGAATGCACCGGCATCTTCACTGCGAAGGACAAGGCTGCGGCCCACCTCACCGCCGGCGCCAAGCGCGTGCTCGTCTCGGCTCCGGCCGACGGCGCTGACCTTACGGTGGTCTTTGGCGTCAATCACGACAAGCTGACCAAGGATCACCTCGTCGTCTCCAACGCGTCCTGCACGACGAACTGCCTCGCGCCGGTCGCCAAGGTCCTCAACGATGCCATCGGCATCGAAAAGGGCTTCATGACCACGATCCACGCCTATACCGGCGACCAGCCGACCCTCGACACCATGCACAAGGATCTCTACCGCGCCCGCGCTGCGGCGCTGTCGATGATCCCGACCTCGACCGGCGCCGCCAAGGCCGTCGGCCTCGTGCTGCCGGAACTGAACGGCAAGCTCGACGGTGTCGCGATCCGCGTCCCGACCCCGAACGTCTCGGTCGTCGACTTCAAGTTCGTCGCCAACCGCAAGACCGACAAGGACGAGATCAACAATGCCATCAAGGCGGCTGCGCAGCAGCAGCTCAAGGGCATTCTCGGCTTCACCGATGCGCCGAACGTCTCGATCGACTTCAACCACGACTCGCACTCGTCGATCTTCCACCTCGACCAGACCAAGGTGATGGACGGAACGCTGGTGCGCATCCTGACCTGGTATGACAACGAGTGGGGCTTCTCCAACCGCATGTCGGATACCGCGGTAGCGATGGGCAAGCTGATCTAACATTTCCGGCGGGGCGTATCCTTGGATGCGCCCCGCCGCCTTATTGGCGGCCAATCCGGCAGCCAACTTGGGACGTCGCGGCCCCTGATGCCCGCGCCGCTTCCCACAGACCGGCACCCGCCGGTCCGGCATTTGCGCTGACTGGCAGGCACCGCCCGCAAGGACCTGACTCAACGTGCCGGATCAGGCTCTTCACATCTATTGACAAGGCACGATCTGTACGGAGGCCCGCGCGGCAGCCGGCACACATGCAACATGAGCAGCGATATGGCCAAACCGTTCCGCACCCTCGACAATGCCAAGGTAAAAGGGCAGCGCGTGCTGCTGCGCGTCGATCTCAACGTTCCGATGGATAACGGCCAGGTCACCGACGCGACCCGCCTCGAGCGCATCGTGCCGACGATCTCGGAACTGTCGTCGAAGGGGGCCAAGGTTGTCCTGCTCGCCCATTTCGGCCGCCCGAAGGGCCGCGATCCCAAGGAATCGCTGAAGCCGGTCGCCGCCGCGCTCGCCAAGGTGCTCGGCAAGCCGGTCGCCTTCGCCGAGGATTGCGTCGGCGAAATCGCGGAGAAGGCCGTCGCCGCGCTCAACGACGGCGACATCCTGTGCCTCGAGAACACCCGCTTCCACCCCGGCGAGGAAAAGAACGATCCGGCCTTCGTCGCCGAACTCGCCAAGCTCGGCGACCTCTGGGTCAATGACGCCTTTTCGGCGGCGCACCGCGCCCATGCCTCGACGGAAGGCCTCGGCCACAAGCTGCCGGCCTATGCCGGCCGCACGATGGAAGCCGAGCTCGATGCGCTCGCCAAGGCGCTGGAGGCCCCGGCCAAGCCGGTGATCGCCATTGTCGGCGGCGCCAAGGTCTCCACCAAGCTCGACCTTCTGGAAAACCTCGTCTCGCGCGTCGATGCCCTGGTGATCGGCGGCGGCATGGCCAACACCTTCCTCTATGCCCAGAACGTCAAGATCGGCAAATCGCTCGCCGAGCGCGACCTGAGCGAAACCGCGCTGCGCATCCTCGCAAAGGCCGAGGCGGAAAACTGCGCCATCATCCTGCCGGTCGATGCCATCGTCGCCTATCACTTCGAAGCCGACGCGCCGTCGCATGCCTACGGTCTCGATGCGATTCCGAGCGACGGCATGATCCTCGACGTCGGCCCGCGCTCGATCGAGCGCATCAAGTCGGCCATCGACGACGCCGCGACCGTGGTCTGGAACGGCCCGCTCGGCGCGTTCGAGTTGACGCCGTTCGACCGCGGCACCGTCGCCGCTGCCCGCCACGCCGCCGAGCGCACGCAGGCCGGCAAGCTGGTCTCGGTCGCCGGAGGCGGCGACACCGTGGCAGCGCTGAACGCCGCCGGCGTCGGCAGCAAGTTCACCTATGTTTCGACCGCAGGCGGCGCATTCCTGGAATGGATGGAAGGCAAGGCGCTCCCGGGCGTCGACGTTCTGCGGGCCGCGTGACGCGCAGGACAGCGCACCAAACGGCCCTGTTATTCTCAACCGCGTTTTCGCTAACGCTCGCTTGTTCTAGTTCGACTGATGCAGGAGATTTCGATGAACCTCGCAGACCTCAACAAAATTGCCCGCGCAATGGTAGCGCCCGGCAAGGGCATTCTCGCCGCCGACGAATCCTCTGGCACCATCAAGAAGCGTTTCGACGCCATCAACGTGGAATCGACCGAGGACAACCGCCGCGACTATCGCGAACTTCTGTTCCGCTCGAAGGACGCGATGACCAACAACATCTCGGGCGTCATCCTTTACGACGAGACGATCTGGCAGAAGGCCAAGGACGGCACCCCGCTCGTCAAGCTGATCGAGCAGGCCGGCGCCATCCCCGGCATCAAGGTCGATGAAGGCACGCAGCCGCTGCCGGGCTGCCCGGGCGAGCTGATCACCGTCGGTCTCGACCGCCTCGCCGAGCGCCTGAAGAAGTACTATGAGCAGGGCGCCCGCTTCGCCAAGTGGCGCGCCGTGATCGATATCGGCCAGGGCATCCCGAGCTACACCGCGATCCGCACCAACGCCCATGCGCTGGCCCGCTACGCCGCGCTGTGCCAGGCGGCGCAGATCGTGCCGATCGTCGAGCCGGAAGTGCTGATGGACGGCGACCACGACATCGATCGCTGCTACGAAGTCACCCAATTCGTGCTCAAGGAAACCTTCCAGGAGCTGTACTACCAGCGCGTCGCCCTCGAAGGCATGGTGCTGAAGCCGAACATGGCGATTGCCGGCAAGAAGTGCGCGAAGCAGGCGAGCGTGCAGGAAGTCGCGGAAAAGACCGTGAAGCTGCTCAAGGATTGCGTGCCGAGCGCCGTTCCGGGCATCGCCTTCCTGTCGGGCGGCCAGTCCGACGAGGTCGCGACCGCGCACCTCGACGCGATGAACAAGATCGGCGGCCTGCCGTGGAATCTGACCTTCTCCTACGGCCGCGCCCTGCAGGCCGCGCCGCAGAAGGCATGGGCCGGCAAGACCGACAACGTCGTCGCAGCGCAGGCCGCATTCTCGCACCGCGCCAAGATGAACGGCCTCGCCTCCAAGGGCGAGTGGACGGCAGACCTCGAAAAGTCCGCCTGATACTGTCCGCGTAACAACGACTGACTGAACTGAAATCGCCTGCCCGCCGGCCGCGCCGGAGGGCAGGCTTTTTCCTCCAAGAAGGACTGGATGATATGGCGCGTCACTCACAGCCGGAACCTGAGATTTTTGCGCCGCGGCTCTACCTTGCGACGCCGGTCATCGACGACCCGGCGGCGGTGGCAGCCCTTCTTCCGAAGATTTTGCAAAGCGCCGACATTGCCGCCGTCCTGCTCCGCCTTGCGCCCGCCGACGACCGCACGCTGATCAAGCGCGCAAAGGTCATCGCGCCGGTGGCGCAGGAAGCGGGCGCTGCGGTGCTGATCGAGGGCCACGACGCGATCGTGGCGCGCGCCGGCGCCGATGGCGCGCATTTCGGCGACGTCGCGTCGGCCTTGGCGGCGCTGCCCGCGCTCAAGCCCGATCGCATCGTCGGCGTCGCCGGCCTTGCCACCCGCCACGACGCCATGACCGTGGGCGAAGCCGGGGTCGATTACCTGATGTTCGGCGAGCCGGACGCCCAAAACCATCGCCCCTCGCAGGACGCCATCGTCGAGCGGCTGGAATGGTGGTCGGAAGTCTTCGAGCTGCCCTGCGTCGCCTACGCGGCGAATCTCGACGAGGTTCGCGCGTTCACCGCCGCCGGCGCCGATTTTATTCTGGTCGGCGACATGATCTGGTCAGATTCCCGTGGCCCGGCTGTTGCCGTCGCCGAAGTCGGCGAAACGATCGGATCCACCTTCAAGAGCGTGCACGAACAGAATGCGAGCCGGTAACAGGCAGATCAGGATGACGGGGTTGCGTCTGGCGGCCATTCCGGTGTGCTGCGTCGCGCTCGCCTCGGTGGCGGCCGCGCAGATTTCGCTCACGCCGCCCGCGCAGCAGGCACCCGCGGCGCGGCCCGCCCCTGCCCCGGCGGCGCTGCCGAAGGCCGCGCCCAAACCTGCCCCGCCGAAAACCGACCCCAAATCCGCAGCTGCCAAGCCCGCCCCCAAGCCGGCGGCGACCACTCCGGCGAAACTTGAGCAGGCCAGGTCCGAAGAGATCAAGCCGGACGCGGCCAAATCGGACGACTCGAACATCGACCTCGTCTATGGCGCGTTCCAGCGCGGGCAATACCGCACCGCCCGCGAACTCGCCACCAAGCGCGCCGAAGAGGACAAGGACGCGCAGGCGATGACGATGCTGGGCGAACTGTACGCGCAGGGACTCGGGGTGAAGCGCAACGACGCCAAGGCCGTGAGCTGGTACAAGCAGGCGGTCGAGCGCGGCGACCGCGAGGCGATGTTCGCGCTCGCAATGATGCAGATCGCAGGCCGCGGCAGCGAGCCCGACCGGCAGGCGGGCGCGAAGCTGCTGGCCTCCGCCGTTAAGCTCGGCCAGCCGCAGGCCGCCTACAACCTCGGCCTCCTCTACCTCGAGGGCCAAGTGTTCCCGCAGGATTTCGTCCGCGCCGCCCAGCTCTTCCGTCAGGCCGCCGATGCAGGCAATTCGGACGCCCAGTATGCGCTGGCGAACTTCTACAAGGAGGGCCGCGGCGTCGAAAAGGACCTCGCCGAGGCCGGTCGCCTGCTCCAGGCTGCGGCCATCGCCAACAATCTCGATGCGCAGGTCGAATACGCCATCGCCCTCTACAACGGAACCGGGGTTCCGAAGGACCAGGCAGCGGCGATCGACCTTTTGCGGCTGGCCTCGCGGCGCAACAGCCCGATCGCCCAGAACCGCCTCGCCCGCGTCCTCGTCACTGGCCAGGGCGTGCCGATGGACAAGATCGAGGGCCTGAAATGGCACCTGATCGCCAAAAGCGTCGGCAACGGCGACCTGATGCTGGACGATGCCTTTGCAAAACTCAGCGCCGAGGACCGCGCCAAGGTCGAGCAATCGGCCAAAAAGTGGCTGGGCGTGAAGTAATAAATTCGAGCTTTTGCGGGCGCATGGCTTGTTCCCGCCGCGATGCCCTTGACGGTAGACGCCGCAAAGGGCAACCAAGCCGTTCTTGTGCGTTCCGCTTCGCCGACACCCGGCGCGCATATCTGTTCGGTCGGACCGGTCTCAATTCATGCTTCACTCCGCTCTCATCAACGTCATGGTCAAAGCTGCCCGCCGCGCCGGCAGCCGCCTCAATCGCGACCTCGGCGAAATCGAGAACCTGCAGGTTTCGCTCAAAGGCCCGGCAAACTTCGTCAGCGCCGCCGATCGGCGCGCCGAAGAGATGCTCTACGAGGACCTGACCAAGGCACGGCCGGGCTACGGCTTCATCGGCGAGGAAGGCGGCACCCGCGAGGGCGCGGACAAGACCAATACCTGGATCGTCGACCCGCTCGACGGCACCACCAATTTTCTGCACGGCATTCCGCATTTCGCGATCTCGATCGCCCTTCAGCGCGAGGGCGTGCTGGTCGCCGGGGTGATCTACAATCCGGCCCGCGACGAGCTGTTCATCGCCGAGCGCGGCAAGGGCGCCTTCCTCAACGACCAGCGCCTGCGCGTCGCCAGCCGCCGTGCCCTCGAGGATTGCGTCATCGCCTGCGGCCTGCCCCATATCGGCCGCGGCAATCTCGATCTCGCGCGGGCCGAGCTGACGTCGGTGATGGGCCGTGTCGCCGGGCTGCGCCGCTTCGGCGCTGCCTCGCTCGATCTCGGTTACGTCGCCGCCGGCCGTTTCGACGGCTACTGGGAGCGCAATCTCGCACCTTGGGATATCGCTGCGGGCATGCTGATGATCCGCGAAGCCGGCGGCGTCGTCTCCGGCATTCAGGGCAAGGACGATCCGCTCGCCACCGGCCATGTGGTCGCCGGCAACGAGATCATTCACCGCGAACTGATCAAGATCGTCAAGCCGCACGGGCAGTGATCCGCCGCAACCGGAAGGAACCGGTGCGCGCCTCGTCCGTTGCCTCTCTATCGGAACGAGAGGAAACAGACGATGACAATCGGCACCATCATCCTGATCATCCTGATCATCGCGCTGCTGGGCGGCTTCAGCGGCATCGGCGGCGGCCCGTTCTACGGCACCGGCTACTATGGCGGCGGCGGGCTGGGGCTGCTCGTCGTCATCCTGCTGATCCTCGTTCTCCTCGGTAAAATATAACCCTTTTTCACAAATCACTCATCGCGGCGTGCGGCGCCGGGCAAGGGCCCGGACGCCGGCGCAGCCTCGCCTCTTTCGCGACTGAATCCGCCAGTTCGCGCCCGAAACCAATGATCTGAAGGTGCGACCGAACCGCTAGAACGGCGCAAAACCGGGCTTTCCTGCACAAATCCGGCAAACGGTCTTTTTTCTCGCTCCCGCTGTGCCATATTGCGGGCTGTCCGCATTCCCGCACAAGGATCGATGGCCCGATAATGGTTCAAGGACCCAAATCCCGCGCGTCAGCCGATTTCGACCTCGTCAAGCTCTCATCCCCCCGCATTTTCGTCGTGCGGATGATGGTTTTTCTAGTGCTCTGCGCGCTGGTTCTGATCGTGCTCTACAAGCAGATCAAGGTTGCCTTCTTCGCTAATCCGGGCCTCAACGCCCTAATCGGCGCCGTACTGCTGATCGGCATCATTCTGGCATTCAGGCAGGTGCTGCGGCTCTATCCCGAAATTGCCTGGGTCAACCACTTCCGGCTCTCCGATCCGGGCCTTGCGCCGGAGCGCCGGCCGCGCCTGCTCGCGCCGATGGCCGCCATTCTTGGCGGCGAGCGCAGCGGCGTCGTCTCCGTCTCGCAGCAGACGATGCGGCATCTGCTCGACTCGATCGCCACGCGCCTCGACGAGGCCCGCGACATCTCGCGCTACATGACCGGCCTTCTGGTCTTTCTTGGCCTGCTCGGCACCTTCTGGGGCCTGATCGAGACCGTCGGCTCGGTCGGTCAGGTGATCGACAGCCTCAAGGTCGGCGGCGACGCCGGCTCGCTGTTCGACTCGCTCAAGGAAGGGCTCGCCGCGCCGCTCGGCGGCATGGGCATTTCGTTTTCGTCGTCGCTGTTCGGCCTCGCCGGCTCGCTGATCCTCGGCTTTCTCGACCTGCAGTCGAGCCAGGCGCAGAACCGCTTCTACACCGACCTTGAGGACTGGCTCGCCGGCGTCGTGCGCAAATACGGCCCGCGCCATGAGGCAACCTCCGAGCAGGCCCTCGCGGCGGTCGCCGGCGGCAACAAGGACCTGCAGGAGGTGCTGGAGCGCCTGCGCGGCACCCTTGAGTCGATCGCGGAACATCCCCAGGCCGCCGCTGTGAGCGACGTGGCGCGCAGCAACACGACCGCAATGGCCAACCTCGCCGAAGCCATTCAGGAGCTGGTGCAGCACATGCGCACCGAACAGCAACTGATCCGCGAATGGGCCGACGGCCAGGGCGAGCAGAGCCGCGAGATCAAGCGCCTGCTCGAACAAATTATGGCGAGCGACAAGCAGCTCGCAGCATCATCCGGCCCCGTTGCCGGCGTACCGTGAGATGCGCGGTGGCGCGCAAATGACCGGTTCGCGCTCCTGCTGCCTGCTGGCCCCCACCATTCGGCGGAAACCTCGCCAACGCGCGCCGTGATGAGACGATCTGTGGAGACTGACGATGGCCCTCGCCCGTGGACGCCGGAACGAATCGCCCTTCAACTACTGGCCGGGCTTTGTCGACGCGCTGTCCACGCTGGTGCTCGCGGTCGTCTTCCTCCTGTCGGTCTTCCTAGTGGTGCAGTTTTTCCTGTCACAGGAGGTCAGCGGCAAGGACAAGGCGCTTGAAGAGCTCAACGCCCGGATCGCACAGCTCAGCGAGCTGCTGTCGCTGGAAAAGCTCGGCAAGGTCAATCTCGACGAACAGATCAGCCAGATGCGCGCGGGGCTCGTCGCGGCGGAAGCCGAGCGCGACCGGCTGCGCGATCTCTACAACGGGCTTGCCAATGTCGGCGGCAACGAGATTGCGCGGGCGCTCGAACTCGGCCGGGCGCTGGACTCGGAAAAGCAGGTCTCCTCCCGCGCCTTCACCCAGATCGAGATTTTGAACCAGCAGATCAACGCGCTGCGCCGCCAGCTTGCCGCGCTGGAAGCGGCCCTTGAAGCCTCGGAGAAGCGCGACAAGGAATCCCAGACCCGCATCGCCGATCTCGGCCAGCGCCTTAACGTCGCGCTCGCTAAGCGCGTGCAGGAGCTGTCCCGCTATCGCTCCGAATTTTTTGGCCGGCTGCGGGCCATTCTCGGCAATCGCCCCGACATCCGCGTGGTCGGCGATCGCTTCGTGTTCCAGTCCGAAGTGTTTTTCGACAGCGGCCAGGCCCAGCTCCTGCCGGAGGGCCTCAGCGAGCTCGACAAGGTCGCCGCCGCCCTGACCGAACTCGACGCGCAGATCCCGCCCGAGCTCGCCTGGGTGATGCGCGTCGATGGCCACACCGACAGTCGGCCGATCTCCAGCCCGCAGTTCAAGTCGAACTGGGATCTGTCGGCGGCGCGTGCAATCTCGGTGGTGCAGTATCTGATCTCGCGCGGCGTGCCGCCGCAGCGCCTCGTCGCTGCCGGCTTCGGCGAGTTTCAGCCGCTCGACCCGGCCCAGAACGACGACGCCTATCGCCGCAATCGCCGCATCGAGCTGAAGCTCACCGAGCGATGACCGGCCCCGCTCGCAGATCATGACCGCCCCCTGCCCCGCGCCGACACTGCGCCCCTATCGCACCGGCGACGAAGACGCCGCGATCCGGCTGTGGCAACAAGCCTGGCAGCTCGCCTATCCCGACATCGATTTCGCCGCCCGCGTGCCATGGTGGCGCGAGCGCTGGCAGCGCGAACTCGTGCCCGCCGCCAAAATCATGGTCGCGGAGGTGGGCGGCGCGCTCGCCGGCTTCGTGACGATCGATGACACCGGCTATCTCGACCAGATCGTCGTCGCGCCGGACCAGTGGGGCAGCGGGCTTGCGTCAGTCCTTCTGACTGAAGCCAAGCGCCTGTCCTCCGGGCACGTCGCGCTGCTGGTAAATGCCGACAACCACCGCGCCATCCGGTTTTACAGGAAGGCCGGTTTCCGGCATGTCGGCGATGACGTGAACCCGACATCGGGACGCAAGGTTTGGCGCATGGAATGGACTCGCGTCGGCTAGTCTTTTCGAAAAAATTTTCCGCCTTTTTCGCCGTCGATCAATTTCCGCCATTCCGCAGCTCTGCTGAGGAACCTCGTCGCGCCTACGCTGTTCAGTTCACATACCAACAGCGGAGGATCCCATGACGAAACAGAAAAAACTCGAAGACCTGTTCTACGACACGCTGAAGGACATCTATTACGCCGAGAAAAAGATCCTGAAAACACTGCCGAAGATGGCCAAAGCGGCGCAGTCAAGCGATCTCAAGGCGGCCTTTGAGAAGCACGAGGGAGAAACCGAGGTTCACGTCGAGCGCCTTGAGAAAATTTTTGAGAGCATCGGCAAGACCGCGCGTGCGAGAACATGCGACGCGATCGACGGCATCGCCGCCGAGGGCGCGGAGATCATGGACGACTACAAAAACATGCCGGCGCTCGACGCCGGGCTGCTCGCCGCCGCGCAGGCGGTCGAGCACTACGAGATTTCGCGCTACGGCACACTGAGAACATGGGCCGAAGAGCTCGGTCACAGCGAGGCGGCAAAACTCCTCGGCGAAACGCTGGCCGAGGAAAAGAACACCGACCAGTCGCTCAGCGGCCTGGCGAAGAGCAAGATCAATCTTCAGGCCGGGCATGAGTTGCGGGCAGCGAGCTGATTACGTCAGCTCGAACTGCAGCCGCGCCAGCCGCGCATAGAGCCCGCCGGCAGCCACCAGCGATGCGTGGGTGCCGGTCTCAACAATCCGTCCCTCGTCGAGCACGATGATCCTGTCGCAATTGAGGACGGTGGCGAGGCGATGGGCGATGACGAGCGTGGTGCGGTGCCGCATCAGCTCCTCCAGCGCGGTCTGCACCAGCGTCTCGCTTTCGGCATCGAGCGCGGAGGTCGCCTCGTCGAGCAGCAGCAGCGGCGCGTCGCGCAGGATCGCGCGCGCGATAGCGATGCGCTGGCGCTGGCCGCCCGAGAGCGTCACGCCGCGTTCTCCGAGCGGCGTGTCCATGCCCTCCGGCAGGCGCGAGATGAACTCGGTGGCGTGCGCGAGCTCGGCGGCCTTCTCGACCTCGGCATCGGTCGCGTCGAGCCGGCCGAAGCGGATGTTCTCCCGCGCCGTGGTGGCAAAGATGACGGTGTCCTGCGGCACCAGCGCGATGCGCGCGCGCAGCGCCTCAGGGTCAACGTTGCGGATCGGCACGCCGTCGAAGGAAATAGTGCCGCTGGCCGGATCGTAGAAGCGCAGCAACAGGTGAAACAGCGTGCTCTTGCCGGCACCCGACGGGCCGACGAGCGCCACCTTCTCGCCGGCCTTCACGGTCAGCGAGACGCCGTCGAGCGCCGGGTTTTCCGGGCGCGCGGGATAGGCGAAGTGAATGTCGTTGAACGCGACGTCGCCCCGCGGAGGCTGCGGCAGCGCCACCGGTGCGGCCGGCGCAGTGATCTCCGGCCTCACCCGCAAAATCTCGAAAAGCCGCTCCGCGGCGCCGGACGCCGCGGAAATCTCGCCCCACACCTCGCTGAGCTGGCCGAGAGCCGCCGCCGCGAAGGTCGCATACAGGACGAACTGGCCGAGACGCCCTGCGCTGATCGAGCCGGCCAGCACGTCATGCGAGCCGATCCACAAAATCGCGACAACGCTGGTGAACACGATGAAGATGACGACCGCGGTCAGCACCGCCCGCGCTCGCGTTGAGCCGCGCGCCGCTTCATAGGCCGACTCGACGTCGCCGGCGAAGCGCGACTTGACGAGGTGCTCGTTGGTGAACGCCTGCACCGAGCGGATCGCCCCGACGCTTTCGGAGGCATAAGCCGACGCATCGGCCAACGTGTCCTGCGCGCGGCGCGACAGACGCCGCACCCAGCGGCCGAACGCCACCAGCGGCAGCACGATCAGGGGAATCGCCGCGAGCACGAAACCGGACAGGCGCGGACTGGTGAAAACCATCATGCTCGACGCGCCGACGAACAGAACGAAATTGCGGAGCGCGACCGAGATCGACGAGCCGACCGCCGACTTGATCTGCGTGGTGTCTGCGGTAAGCCGCGAGATCAGTTCGCCGCTGCGCGCGGAGTCGAAAAAGCTTGCCGACAGGGAAACCAGATGCGCGAACACGTCACGCCGCACGTCGGCGACAATGCGCTCGCCGATCGTCGTCACGAGGTAGTAGCGCAGCGCGCTCGCACCAGCCAGCACCGCGACGACCGCGATCATAACGCTAAAATAGTCGTTGATCAGCACCACGCCTTCGGCGCTGAAGCCAAAGTCGATCATCCGGCGAACCGCAACCGGAACCACCAGCGTCGTGACGGCGGCGACGATCAGGGCGATCAGGGCCAGGATCGCGCGGCCGCGATAGCGCACGACATACGGCAGGAGCGCGAGCAAGGGGCGCAGCGCCGGGCGGCCCGGTTTGACCGCCGCCCCAGGCGCAGCGCTATCCGGCATGGCGCCGGTCGGCGCGACCGTCGCGGTTCCCTCCAGCGCCACGCGCAGAGTTCCGCCGTCTTTTTGGGTTTGCCGTTCCATGCCGCTCATCAGACTTGCCATTCACCAAATTCTGTCGCCCAGAGGCCCGCCATTGATTAGGCGCATCGGATGCTGCTGGCAAATCCGAACGGCGTCTTGTTTCGGACGCGCTGTCGCGGTATAGAGCGGTCCAAATTCGCCCCACAACCGAAGTTTTTCAGGCGCCGGCGCGCCATAGGACATGCCATGAAAGCAGAAATTCACCCGGACTATCATACGATTAAGGTCGTCATGACCGATGGCACCGAGTACCTGACGCGCTCGACCTGGGGCAAGGACGGCGACACGATGAACCTCGACATCGACTCGAAGTCGCACCCCGCCTGGACCGGCGGCACCCAGCAGATCCTCGACCGCGGCGGCCGCGTGTCGCGCTTCCAGAAGAAGTTCGCGGGCTTCCTCAAGAACTAATTCGACGCAATTTGCACCGGACAAACGCCCTCGCAGCCGCGGGGGCGTTTTTCTTTTGCGTTTTCTATTAGCGATGTGTTCGCGCCGCGCAGCCTAAAGCAGCGCAAAGGCGCTGGTCGCCATCGCCACCGGCTTGCCGTCGCTCGCGGTCGACAGCGTGACGCGGCCAAAGGACATCGTCCGCCCGAGCCGCACCACACGCGCATCCGCCAGCACGTCCGATGACATCGCCGGGCGCATGAAATGGCTGGTCTGATCCACGGTGGTCATCGACCGGATTTCACCGGAGGCGGCGATGATCGCGATCACCATTGCGGTGTCGGCGAGCGCCATCAGCGATTGCCCACAAATAATCCCGCCGCTGCGGCACAGCCGCTCCGAGAACCGCATCCGCAAAATCGCGCCGGGCTGCCAGTCGGCGGGCGCGCCCTGCGGCGCAGCTGTTTCGATGGCCTCGACCGAGAGATTGAGATCGCGCACCCAAGGCGCAAACACATCGGCGAGCAGAAGCTCCGCCGCAGCGATGTCGAAGGGTGCCTTCAGCGAACGATCAGTCTTTGCGTCCAAAGCGGCTCCCCTTCCTGTCAGTTCTGATCGCTGGCCCCGACTAGCGCTCGAAGGCCGCGCGCAGGCGATCGAGCTGCGGCAGCAGCGGGTTTCCGACCGCGGCCTGCTCGTCGGCCTGAACATGAATGCTGCTGTCGAGGCGGCGCACCTTCGATTGCAGACTCATCGAGCGGGCGACGAGATCCTGCAGGCGTTCCGGCAGGCGCGCGATCGACTCAGGCGCGCCTGGATCGGTGGCGGTGAGCTTCACCTTGGATTTTTCACGGCTGGCCTGATTCAGGGTCATCTCCCCTTCCCGCACCGCACGGTGCAGCAGCAGCCAAGAGGCGATCTGCATCAGGCGCGTCGTCAGGCGCATGCTCTCGGTGGCGTAGGTCAGCCCGGTCGAACGATCCAGCCCCTTGGCTTCGGAGCGCCCGACCCCATCAAGGTAAGCAGCGGTCTCCTCGACCAGATCCATGCCCTCACGGAACAATGCCCCAAAAGCTTCGGAATTGGTCAGCCGCTCATTGAACTGAACAAGATCGGCTTCGCCTTGCGCACGATCTGTCATTGTTAACGCCTCACGCCACTCAGGATGAATTGGTAAAAAGCGGGTAAACCCGCGTTAATGATGAATAAATCATTGCGCGGGCGGCTTCAGGAGTCCAGCGGGGGATTTCGCAAAGGTGAAATATGGTTTCCAAGCGGCGACATGGCGCCCTGAAAACGGGGGCTATCCCAAAATCCCGGCGATATGGCCGCAAAAAGCCCCGATTTGGCTACCCGGATACCACACAAAAAAGAGCCGCCGTTTCCGGCGGCTTTTGAAAGTTGATAACAGGGAGGCGTCAAACAGAGTGGACAGGAGCCACTCGGTGTCCAAAAGGGACAATCTATTGATAGTTGAGAAGGCTTAATCGAGCGTAAATGAGCTAAATTGTTGCGTTTTTATCAACGCAATGCCCGTGTTCCACAGCCAAGACCGCAGAACAATCACGATCTGAAAAAACGGTCCGCAGCCTCGCGCGAGGCGCGTTTCTTGGCAATCTCAGCCCGCAGCCGCTCGATCTCCTCGCTCAGCAACGCCACACGCTGCTCCAGCTCCGCCACCGCGAGCATCGACAGATCCTGCCCGATGGCATGCGCCGTCTGCGCCTTCGGCCTGTCATCCTCGTCGCTCGCCATGTCGTCCCTCACTCCTCCAAACCCACGAAGCGGTTGCCAGCCGGGGTTCAGCTTACTAAGCAAAGTGCAGATAAATCCAGTGCTGGTCCCAGCGCTCCGTTGACCGACGATGACAAGGATTCTTCATGGAACAGCTGCCTGCGCAAATGACCGTGATCGCCATCAGCAAGCCGGGCGGGCCAGAGGTGCTGGTCCCCGAGACGCGCCCGCTGCCCAAGGTCGGCCCGCATGATCTTCTGGTGAAGGTCGCCAGCGCCGGCGTCAACCGGCCGGACGTGGCGCAGCGCTCGGGCAGCTATCCGCCGCCGCCGGGCGCGAGCGACCTGCCGGGCCTCGAGATCGCTGGCGAAGTGGTCGCGATAGGCGATCGGGTGACGCACCACAAGGTCGGCGACAAGGTGATGTCGCTGGTCGCGGGCGGCGGCTATGCCCAGTACTGCATCGCGCCGGAATCGCATGCGATGCCGGTTCCCGCGAGCCTGTCGGTCGCCGAGGCGGGCGCGCTGCCCGAGACCCTGATGACGGTCTGGCACAACGTGTTCGAGCGCGGCGGGCTGAAGGCCGGCGAAACCCTGCTGGTTCACGGCGGCTCCTCCGGCATCGGTACGATGGCGGTCCAGCTCGCCAAGGCGTTCGGCGCCAAGGTCATCGTCACCGTCGGCTCGCAGGAGAAAGCCGACGCCTGCCTCAAGCTCGGCGCCGACCACGCGATCAACTACAAGACCGCGGACTTCGTCGCGGAGACCAAGCGCATCACCGGCGGCGCGGGCGCGGACCTCATCCTCGACATGGTCGGCGGCGACTATATCGAGCGCAATTTCGACGCCGCCGCCGTCGGCGGGCGGATCGTCCAGATAGCTTTCCTCGGCGGTTCCAAGGCTACGGTCGATTTCACCAAGCTGATGATCAAGCGGCTCTACCATACCGGCTCGACGCTGCGGCCGCGCTCGGTCGAGGACAAGGCAGCGATGGTCGCCGCGATTTCCGACAAGGTGCTGCCGCTGATCGAGGCCGGCAAGGTGAAGCCGCTGATGGACAGCAGCTTCCCGCTGGAACAGGCCGCCGATGCGCATCGGCGGATGGAAAGCAGCCATCATATCGGCAAAATCGTCCTCCTGTTATGAGCCGCGGGATCGGACAGAACCCACTGTTTTCGTTCCTTTTCCTTGGTATTCCTCGGTTTGTATGGCACTTTCCGCGCAGTGCGCGGAGACGGCTTTGGCCGAATCCCGAACGCGGAGACCTTCATTGCGTTTGATCAGACGCCTCGCGACTCTGACCCTGGCGATCGCGGCCATTGCATTCGTGGCGAACGCCGCGCCTCCGGCCTACGCCGTCGACACGATCAGCGTTCGCGGCGACGTGCCCGCCATCGATCTCACCGACGTCATTGATCTGCAGCGCAGCGACACCGACCGCATCCAGGTCTCGACCGCCCCCGCGCCCGACGGCATCGTGCGCCGCATCGAGGTGCGCGCCCGCGAGGGCGGCCAGAACTGGGCGGTGTTTTCGCTCGCCAACAATACCGACGAGCAGCTCGACCGCCTGATCGTCGCGCCGCACTACCGCATGGTCGGCTCGGGCCTGCTGTGGCCTGATCTCGGCCTGTCGCGCATCAACACCATCACGCCGTCGTCGGGCGACCGGCCCGAGCGGCAGGACAACCCGACCAACGACATCTTCCGCATCACGCTCGATCCGGGCGCGGTCGTCACCTATGTCGCCGAATTGCGCACCGATCGCCTGCCGCAGCTCTATCTGTGGGAACCGGAAGCCTACAAGGACAAGGTCAACTCCTTCACGCTGTACCACGGCATCGTCATCGGCATTTCCGGCCTGCTCGCGCTGGTGCTCACGATGCTGTTCGTAGTGAAGGGCAGCATCATGTTCCCCGCCGCCGCGGGCCTCGCGTGGGCGGTGCTGGTCTATATCGGCATCGACTTCGGCTTCTGGGGCAAGGTGCTCGACATCTCGGGCGGCTCGGAGCGGATCTGGCGTGCCTCCGGCGAGGCCATCCTCGCCGCGACGCTCCTGGTGTTCCTCTTTGCCTACCTCAACCTGAACCGCTGGCATGTGCGCTATTCGCACATCACGCTCGGCTGGCTCGCCTTCCTTGGCTCGCTGGTGGCGCTGGCGCTGTTCGACCCCGCCGTCGCCTCGGGCATCGCCCGCATCTCGCTGGCGCTGATCGCGGTGTTCGGCTTCGCCCTCGTCGTCTACCTCGCCGCCTACGGCTTCGACCGCGCCGTGCTGCTGATCCCGACCTGGTTCCTGCTGGTGGTGTGGGTGATCGCGGCCGGCATGACGGTCGCCGGCGGCATCGTCAACGACATCGTCGGCCCGGCCCTGCTCGGCGGCCTCGTGCTGATCGTGATGCTGATCGGCTTCACGGTGATGCAGCACGCCTTCGCCGGCGGCGCCGGCACCGGCATCGTCTCGGACATGGAGCAGCGCGCCCTCGCCCTCACCGGCTCCGGCGACCTGATCTGGGACTGGGACGTCGCCTCCGACAAGGTGTTTACCAGTGCTGAGACCGAGGCCCTCCTCGGCCTCAAGCGCGGCGCGCTGGAAGGCCCCGCCGCGCGCTGGCTCGAAGTGCTGCATCCGCTCGATCAGGACCGTTTCCGCGCCGCGCTCGACAGCGTGCTCGACCAGCGCCGCGGCCGGCTGGCGCAGGATTTCCGGCTCCGCACGCCGGACGGCCATTTCATGTGGTTCGCGCTCAAGGCCCGCCCCGTGGTCGGCTCCGACGGCGAGGTCGCCCGCGTCGTCGGCACCCTCACCGACGTCACCGCGCTCAAGAACGCCGAGGAACGCCTGCTGCACGACTCGGTGCATGACAACCTCACCGGCCTGCCGAACCGCACCCTGTTCATGGATCGCCTGCAGGCGGTCGCGGCGCTGATGAAGGGCGTGCCGGGCCTGCGGCCGACGGTGATCGTGATCGATCTCGACCGCTTCAAGCAGGTCAACGATTCCGTCGGCATGGCTGTCGGCGATTCGATCCTGCTGACGATCTCGCGCCGGCTGACGCGCATCCTCAAGCCGCAAGACACCCTCGTGCGCCTGGCGGGCGACCAGTTCGGCATCATCCTGCTTTCCGAGGAGCATCCCTCGAAGATCACGGCCTTCGCCGAAACCATCCGCAAGACGATCCGCGCGCCGATCGCCTTCAACGATCGCGAGATTTTCATCACCGCCTCGATCGGCCTCGCCCTGAGCGACCCGCAGACCGAATTGACCGCCGACATCATCAAGGATGCCGAGCTGGCGATGTATCACTCCAAGCGCATCGGGGGCGATCGCATCGACGTCTACAAGCTGGCGATGCGTTCGCGCAAAATCGACCGCCTGACGCTGGAGTCGGACCTGCGTCGCGCCATCGAGCGCGAGCAGATCACCATCCTGTATCAGCCGATCGTGCGGCTGGAGGATCGCAGCATCGCGGGCTTTGAGGCCCTCGCCCGCTGGGATCACCCCAAGCTCGGCCGGATGGGCGCATCGGAGTTCATCTCGATTGCGGAAGAATCCGGCGTCATCGTCGAGCTCGGCGTTTTCGTCATGGATCAGGCCGCACGCCAGCTCGCGATCTGGCAGCGCGCGATGCGCTCGCGCAATCCGATCTTCATCAGCGTCAACGTATCCTCGCGCCAGCTGCTGCGGCATGACCTCATCCACGACGTGCGCAGCGTGCTGTCCCGCTCGTCGGTGACGCGCGGCACGCTCAAGCTCGAGCTGACCGAATCGCTGGTGATGGAAAACCCCGAACACGCCGCGCAGATGCTGAACCGCATCCGCGAACTCGGCATCGGCCTGTCGCTCGACGACTTCGGCACCGGCCATTCGTCGCTGTCCTACCTGCACCGTTTCCCGTTCGACACGATCAAGATCGACCAGTCGTTCGTGCGGGCCTCGAGCCGCAGCAATCGCCCGGTGATCCTGAAATCGATCATTACTCTGGCCCACGATCTCGGGATGAACGTCGTGGCCGAAGGCATCGAGACGGATTCGGATGCTGTGGAGCTGTCGCAGCTCGGCTGCGAGCTCGGTCAGGGCTTTGCCTTCGGCGAGCCGATGGACGCTACGTCCGCGATGCGGCTGCTCACCGAAGACCGGATGGCGAACGCAGGCTGAGCCTGCCCCGCAACATCAGCGGCAAAGATTTTACGGCACAAAAAAAGGGGTGCGCTCGCGCATCCCTTTTCTTTTGCGGCCGCCGGCCGTTTCGCAGGTGGAGCAAAGCGCACATCGCGCGTCAGGCGTGGCCGGCCTCGTTGGAGAGGTTGCCGAGATCGATGCCGATCTTGCGCAGTGCCCGCTCGTATTTGTCCTCGACATCCGAGCCGAAGATCAAATCCTCGTCCGCCGGGCAGTGCAACCAGCCATTGCTTTGGATCTCGCTTTCGAGCTGGCCCGGCGCCCAGCCGGCATAGCCGAGGGCGAGGATCGCCTGCTTCGGCCCGCCGCCGCTCGCGATCGCCTTCAAAATATCCAGCGTCGCGGTGAGGCAGATGCCTTCGTTGATCGGCAGCGTCGCGTTCTTGATGAAGAAATCGCTGGAGTGCAGGACGAAACCGCGGCCGGTCTCCACCGGGCCGCCCTTGAGAATCTTCAACGTCTCGGTGCCTTCCGGCAGCTTGATCTGGTCGGCCTTGTCGATGATCTCCAGTTGCACCAGAAGATCCGCGAAATCGATCGATCGCGCCGGCCGGTTCACGATGATGCCCATCGCGCCTTCCGCCGAGTGCGCGCAAATGTAGATCACCGAGCGGCTGAAGCGCTCGTCATCCATGACCGGCATCGCCACCAGCATCTGCCCGTCGAGATAGTAACGGCCTTCGTCGTCGTGCTCGACATGCTCGGCCCGCTGCGGCGAATCCGGTTCGCCATACAGATTTGGTTTGGGTCTTTCGCCTGAGGGGGTCATTTGGGGCCTCGCCTCCGTGGGTATGCTATCGTCGCTATTCTGTATTGATATCGGGAGCCAAATCCTGACAATCAACTGCGTCATTTGGGCCGTGAGACACCAGCGATGATCCGAACAGCCAATCACGATCAGTTTAACCGGGCATCGCCGTCTGCCACGATACAGTGCGCATGATGATAACAATAGTTCCAGGTCTTTCCCGTTCCATCCTTCTTTTCGCATCCGCGCTGTGGATGGTTTTGTGCTGCACCGGCTACTCTGCGCAGGCGCAGGATGCATCCGTCTGGGCGCAGGACAACCATTCAGCCGTGCGCCTTGTGGCCGGCTCGCGCAGCGGTCCGGTGCTTCTTGGAGGCATTGTCTTCCGCCTCGATCCCGGCTGGAAGACCTATTGGCGCATGCCCGGCGATTCCGGCATTCCGCCGCAATTCGATTTTTCGGCGTCGGACAATGTCGAAGCCGTCACCGTGCTGTGGCCGGCGCCAGTGAAATTCCCCGATGGCGCGGGCGGCCAGTCGCTCGGCTATGTAAAGCAGGTTGTGCTGCCCCTGCGCATCGTGGCGAAATCCTCCGACAAGCCGGTGACGCTGCGCGCCAAGGTTCATTACGCCATCTGCGAGAAGATGTGCGTCCCGGTCGAGGCCAAGGTGGAGCTGCCCTTCACCAGCGTCGCCAGCACCGAGGACACCACGCTCGCCGCGGCGCTCGACAGCGTGCCGAAGCCGGCGAAGGTCGGCGATCCGCTGCCGCTCTCGGTCATCGATGTGCGGCGCGATCGCCCTGATCGCGTGCTGGTCGATGTCACCGGCGCGGATGCGCAGGACAGCGATCTGTATGTCGAAGGCCCGACGCCGGACTGGGCGCTGCCGATCCCGGCGCGGGTCAAGGATGCGCCGAACGGCATCGCCCGCTTTGCGTTCGAGCTCGACGGCCTGCCGCCCGGCGCCTCGGCGGATGGCGCGGCGCTGAAGTTCACGCTCGTCGGACACGGCAAGGCCTATGAGTTCAACGTCACCTTGAACTAGACTATGCTCTGTTCCGAACCAGCCATCGCAACGAGAGGTACCACTAGATGAGCATTAAAGTCGGCGACCGCCTGCCCGAAGCCAATTTTCGCATCATGACCGAGGATGGTCCGCAGGTGAAAACCACCGACGACATCTTCAAGGGCAAGAAGGTGGCGCTGTTCGCCGTACCGGGCGCATTCACCGGCACCTGCCACAAGATGCACATGCCGAGCATCACGATGAATGCCGAGGCCATGAAGGCGAAGGGCGTCGATACGCTCGCCGTCGTCTCGGTCAATGACGTGTTCGTGATGAATGCCTGGAAGCGCGCGACCGACCTCAAGGACGAGGTCGTCTATCTCGCCGACGGCAACGGCGACTTCGCCATGGCCGTCGGTCTTGCATTCGACGGCTCGGGCTTCGGCCTCGGCAAGCGCTCGATGCGTTATTCGATGCTGGTCGAGGACGGCGTCGTCACCAAGCTCAACGTCGAGGAAAGCCCCGGCAAGGTCGAAGTCTCGGGCGGCGACACGCTGCTCGCGCAGCTCTGATCCGATTGCCTACGCCAGCCGGAGCGCCACCGCTCCGGCGGCGATGACGCCGACCGCCGCGGCACGGTAGCGGTCGACCGGCTCGCGCAACAGCACCGCCGCGATGGCGGTCGCGAACAGGATCGACGTCTCGCGCAGCGCCGCCACCATCGCGACCGGCGCAACCGTCATCGCCCACAGCGACAGCCCATAGGCGACGACGGAGACGACGCCGCCTGCGGCGCCAAGCGCAAAATGCCGCGAAGCATAGGCGACAAAGGCGACGCGGCGCGTCAGCAACACCCAGGCGACGAGCGGCAGCCCGGTCGCGAAAGACAGCCACATCATGTAGGACAGCGGCGACGTCGCGCCGCGCACGCCGGTCGCGTCCAGCAGCGTATAGGCCGCAATCACACCAGCATTGAGAATGGCCACCGCGACGCCCTTGCCGTCGCCCTTGCGCGACCCTGCCCGCACCATGCTGATGATGCCGAACGAGATGAGGCAGACGCCGATCCACGCCGCGAACGGCAGCGCCTCGCCGAAGACCGCGGCGCCGACCATCGCCACCAGAAGCGGCGCAGCGCCCCGCATCAAAGGATAGCTCTGGCTGATGTCCGCCAGCCGATAGGCGTTGGCGACGAGCACGTAATAGGCGACATGGACCGCGGTGGAGGCGGCGATGAGCGCGGCGTCGCGCGGCGAGGGCAACGGCACAAACGGAATGGTCGCCGCGCCGAAGGCGCTGGCCGAGGCGGCAACGAGGATGGTGGTGAACAGCTTGTCGGGAGCGCCCTTGACGATGATGTTCCAGCCCGCATGCAATGCGGCGGCGAACAGAACCGTGCAGAAGACGGTCAGCGACATCGCATTATCCCCCCAATGCGCCCGCTGCCGCGGATGTCATTGGCGCAGCGCCGCGATCGCATCGCGCGCGAGCTGATCGGCGCGCTCGTTTTCGGGATGGCCGGCATGGCCCTTGACCCAGTGCCAGCGCACCTGATGCCGCTGCAGCGCGGCGTCCAGTTGCTGCCAGAGATCGACATTCTTGACCGGCTTCTTGTCAGCAGTCCGCCAGCCGTTCTTCTTCCAGTTGAAGATCCAGGCGGTGATGCCGTTCCGCACATACTGGCTGTCGGTATAAAGGTCGACCGAACACGGCTTCTTGAGCGCATCGAGCGCGGAGATCGCCGCAAGCAACTCCATCCGGTTGTTGGTGGTCAGCTTCTCGCCGCCGTTCAGCTCTTTCTCGACGTCGCCGAAACGCAAGATCGCGCCCCAGCCGCCCGGCCCGGGATTTCCCGAGCAGGCGCCGTCGGTGTAGATCGAGACGGAGGGCGACGCGCTCACGCCGGGCACCCGGACTTGGTCCCGGATTGCGCGATGCCGTAGTCGCGCATGCTGACGACGCCCTGATGGAAGCGCAGCTTGCGGACATATTCGAGCGGATTTTTGGGCTTCACCAGCGCCCCCGGCGGCACGTTGATCCAATCCACCAGCCGCGTCAGCAGAAAGCGCATCGCCGCGCCGCGCGCCAATAGCGGCAGCGCCGCCTGCTCGCCTTCGGTCAGTTCGCGCGTGCGCGCATAGGCGTTGAGAAACGCGCCGGCCTTCGTGACGTTGAAGGAGAGATCGGCCTCGAAGCACCAGGCGTTCATGCAGATCGCCACGTCGAAGGCGAGAAAGTCGTTGCAGGCGAAATAGAAGTCGATCAGCCCCGAAAGCTTGTCGCCGAGGAAAAACACGTTGTCGGGAAACAGATCGGCATGGATCACGCCGCTCGGCAACTGGTCGGGCCAGCATGCCTCGAGATGGTCGATCTCGCGGGCGAGGAAATCGCGCAGGCCGTATTGCACCTCGTCGGCGCGGGCCTCGGCCGCCTCGAACAGCGGCCGCCAGCCGGACACCGACAGCGCATTCGGCCGCACCATGGGAAAATCGAGGCCCGCAAGATGCAGCTTGGCGAGCGCCTCGCCGACGCCGGCGCAATGCACGACGGTCGGGCGGCGCGGCCACATGCCTTCGAGAAACTGGATGACCGCTGCCGGGCGCCCGGCAAGCCGCCCGAGCACCTCGCCCTCGCGGTTCTCCACCGGTTGCGGGCAGCTCAGGCCGTGATGGGCAAGATGCCCCATCAGGCCGAGAAAGAACGGCAGATCGTTCTCATCGACACGCTTTTCGTACAGCGTGAGGATGAACGTGCCATCGGTCGTGCGCAGCAGATAGGTCGAGTTTTCGACGCCCTCGGCGATGCCCTTGTAGGACAGCAGTTCGCCGATGGCGTAGCCAGTCAAAAACTCTGCAAGCTCCTCGACGGAGACGTCGGTGTAAACCGCCATCGCGGTTACTCGGCCGCGCGCTCGGGCCGCAGCGGGCGCGGCAGCGGGAAGAACTCGTTCTCTTCCGCGGCCGAGACCGTCTCCACCTGCAGCTCATAACGCGCTGCAAAAGCATCCATGATCTCCTCGACGATCACTTCAGGCGCGGATGCGCCGGCGGTAATGCCAAGGCTCTTGATGTTGCCGAACTCTTCCCAGTCGATGTCGCTGGCGCGCTGCGCCAGAACGGCAAGACGGCACCCTTCCCGCTCGGCGACTTCACGCAGCCGCAGCGAGTTCGACGAATTCGGCGCACCGACCACGATCAGCGCCTCGACGACCGGCGCGACCTTTTTCACCGCAAGCTGGCGATTGGTGGTGGCGTAGCAGATGTCCTTCTTGTGCGGCCCGGCGATATCCGGGAAGCGACGCCGCAGCACCGTGACCATTTCCGCGGTGTCGTCGAGCGACAGCGTGGTCTGGGTGACGAAGGCGAGATTGTGCGGGTCCTTCGGCTGGAACGCCTCGGCGTCCTCGACCGTTTCCAGCAGCGTCACCGCGCCCGGCGGCAACTGGCCGAGCGTGCCTACCACTTCCGGATGGTGCGAATGGCCGATCAGCAAAATTTCATGGCCGCGCTTGTAGTGGATGGCCGCCTCGCGGTGGACCTTGGTCACCAACGGGCAGGTCGCGTCCAGCGAGAAGAAATTGCGGCGCTGGGCATCCTCGGGAACCGATTTCGGCACGCCATGCGCCGAAAACACCACCGGAGCGTCGGTGTCCGGGATCTCCGCGAGTTCCTCGACAAAAATGGCGCCCTTCGCGCGCAGGCTGTCCACAACGTAACGGTTGTGGACGATCTCGTGGCGCACATAGACCGGCGCACCATAGATTTCGAGGGCTTTTTCCACCGTATCGATGGCGCGCACGACCCCCGCGCAGAAACCGCGCGGAGAACACAAAATCACTTTGAGAGGTGGTTTGACCGACATATCCAGGATCCAGGACCTAATCCCCCGAACCGGCGGGCAGGGAACGGTCGCTGCTAAAGGAATTGGTCCGCCAAAGCGGCAGTGTCAAGGCCAATTCCCCCTTTTGCGGCATTGCGCGCCCAACCCGCGCGGGATTATATATGATCCGAATTCCCGTCATCCCCGATGACCAGACGACTTCGCCTCCGGCAACGAGGTGGGCGAGGCACAAAGGAGATTTGCCATGAGCAACGCACCGCTGATGCCGAAAGCGACCGCCGTGTGGCTGGTCGACAATACCGCCCTGTCGTTCGATCAGGTCGCGGATTTCTGCAAGATGCACCCGCTTGAGATCCGCGCCATCGCCGACGGCGACGCCGCGCAGGGCATCAAGGGCATGGACCCGATTTCCACCGGCCAGCTCACCCGCGAGGAGATCGAGCGCGGCGAAAGGGATCAGAACTATCGCCTCAAGCTCAGCGTCTCCAAGGTCCGCCTGCCGGAAGTGAAGAAGAAGCGCGGCCCGCGCTACACCCCGGTGTCGCGTCGCCACGAGCGCCCGAGCGCGATCCTGTGGCTGCTGCGCAGCCATCCGGAGCTGAAGGACAGCCAGATCATGCGCCTGGTCGGCACCACCAAGACGACCATCGCCAGCGTCAAGGATCGCACCCACTGGAACGCAGCGGGCCTGACTCCGATGGATCCGGTCACCCTCGGCCTCTGCACGCAGATCGAGCTCGATTTCGAGGTTCAGCGCGCGGCCAAGGAAAAGCCGATGACCCAGCAGTATGGCGGCGCCACCCTGCTGCCGGCCTCCGAGACCACCCGGAAGGAAGACGAGTTCGAGGCCGACGCCCATCACGAGCGCGCCGGCCACGATCAGGACGACCTCAACGTCGATGCCGTGTTCGCCAAGCTGAAGAACATCGGCGGCGGGCGCAAGCACGACGACGAGGACGCCGAGTAACCTGGACGGGGCCTTCAGCCTCACGCCGCCCGGAAACATCGACGCCGCCCCGGCAAGCGCAGGGGCGGCGTTTTTTATGGCAAAGCTGCAGCGAATTATTGGCCGCTGAGCATCCGCTCGCTGAGATTGCGGTGGGTCCGCTCGATCCGGTTCTCGGCGGCGCCGCGCCGATGATCGCGATTCTTGCGGCACTCGACATAGGCGTCGGAGCCCTGCGGGCCGCCGTTTGCGACGCAGAAGGCATCGTCGTCCTGCCCTGCATTCGCGACCGCGGCCGGAGAAGAGTGCCGCTCGAGCTGGGCGCAGCCGCCCAGCACAAATCCGGCGACCGCGCCGACCATCAGGCCGCGAAGGAGTGTCACGCTCATCAAGTTCATTCCGATCATTGGCAAAATGGGAGCCGACGGACGCCGGCCCGTTCCTTCCACATCAATGCAAGATTGAGGTGGAAGGATGGAGTGCAAGGTACGAGGGGCTGCGGATCACGCCCCCCCTGCCCTCAGATGCGTCCGCCGAGAGACGCCGCGACTTCCTCGAGCGCCTTGGGGTCCTCGATCGTCGCCGGGACGGTCCAGGCATCGCCATCGGCGATCTTCTTCATGGTGCCGCGCAAAATCTTGCCGGAGCGCGTCTTCGGCAGGCGCGACACGGTGATCGCCAGCTTGAACGCGGCGACCGGCCCGAGCTTTTCGCGGACCAGCGCCACGACCTCCTTCTCGACGTCGGCGGGGGCCTTGGTGACGCCGGCCTTGAGAACGAGGAAGCCGCAGGGCGCTTCGCCCTTCAGCGCATCCTTGATGCCGAGCACGGCGCATTCGGCGACGTCGGGATGGGAGGCCAGAATTTCCTCCATGCCGCCGGTCGAGAGCCGATGCCCCGCGACATTGATGATGTCGTCGGTGCGGCCCATCACAAAGACGTAGCCGTCCTCGTCCTTGTAGCCGGCGTCGGCGGTCTTGTAGTAGCCCGGAAACTCGTTGAAATACGCCTCCTTGCAACGCTCGTCCTGCTGCCACAGGGTCGGCAGGCAAGCGGGCGGCAGCGGCAGCTTGATGACGATGGACCCCATCGTCCCGGCGGGCAGCAGCTTTGATGCCTCGTCCACGATGTCGACCTGGTAGCCCGGCATTGGCACCGTGGGCGAGCCGTGCTTGACCGGCAATTGCCCGAGCCCGACCGGGTTGCCGGCGATGCACCAGCCGGTTTCGGTCTGCCACCAGTGATCGATCACCGGCACGTTGAGCTGCTTCTCGGCCCACTCCACCGTCGGCGGATCGGCGCGTTCGCCCGCCAGAAACAGCGTGCGGAAATTTGACAGGTCGTATTTGCGGATGAACTCGCCGTTCGGATCGTCCTTCTTGATCGCGCGGAAGGCCGTCGGCGCGGTGAAGAAGGCGGCGACCTTGTGCTGCGCGATCACGCGCCAGAACGCGCCGGCATCCGGCGTGCCGACCGGCTTGCCCTCATACATCACCGAGGTGTTGCCGTGGAAAAGCGGGCCGTAGATGATGTAGCTGTGGCCGACGACCCAGCCGATATCCGAGCCGCACCACCACACCTCGCCCGGCTTCACGCCGTAAAGATTGTACATCGACCAGTTGAGCGCAACGAGGTGGCCGCCGTTGTCGCGCACCACACCCTTCGGCACACCGGTCGTGCCCGAGGTGTAGAGAATGTAGAGCGGATCGGTGGCGAGCACCGGCACGCATTCGGCAGTCTTCTTCTCGGCAATCGCCTTGGCACGCAGTTCGGCCCAGTCGAAATCGCGGCCAGCGATCAGGTCGCAGGTCTGGCGCGGTCGCTGCAGGATGATGCAGGCTTCCGGCTTGGTCGTCGCCAGATTGATCGCCTCGTCGAGCAGCGGCTTGTACTGCACGACGCGGCCCGGCTCGATGCCGCAGCTGGCCGAGATCACGAGGCGCGGCTTGGCGTCGTTGATGCGGGTCGCCAGCTCCTTGGCGGCAAAGCCGCCGAAGACGACCGAGTGAATGGCACCGAGGCGGGCGCAGGCCAGCATCGCGACCATTGCTTCCGGCACCATCGGCATGTAGAGGATGACGCGGTCGCCCTTCGTCACGCCAAAGTCCTTGAGGATGGCGGCGAAGGTCTTCACCTCGTCGAGCATCTGCGCATAGGTGTAGGTGGTGACGCTGTCAGTCAGCGGCGAATCGTGGATCAGGGCGAGCTGATCGCCCCGCCCGCCAATGACATGGCGGTCCAGCGCGTTGTAGCAGGTGTTCACCACGCCGCCGGTGAACCAGCGGCCATAGAGCCCCTGCGAGGGATCGAAGACTTTCTTGGCCGGCTCGATCCAGTCGATCGCCTGCGCCGCCTCGCCCCAAAACCCTTCGGGGTCCTGCACCGAGCGGGCATAGACTTCGTGGTAACGGCTCGTCGGGCGAACATTCATGGCGAAACCTCCGGCTCTCTTCGATCTTCTTGCCGCACTTCACGCGGATCGGTGCAAAGGCTTATCGCGACGCGCGCGCCAGTGGAAGCCTCCACCTCGCATGAACCCGCGCGGGCCGCTTTTCAAGCCATTTCCCGCTAGCACTTTGGGCGAAGCCCGCGTCCATCACGGCAACATCCCTGTCACAGGCATTTGATATTGCTGCGGTTTCCAATACGCCCCGCAGGCCGGTGCCAATCTGTGACATTGCATCGCCGCCCTGCCCGTCAAATTCCGCTAAGCAAAGCGCCCGCGTTTCTGATATTTGCGCACTATGTTAACTCTCGAACTAGGAATCGTATCGGTTCTGATCGTCGTCAACGGTCTCCTCGCGATGTCCGAACTGGCCATCGTGTCCTCCCGCCCGGCACGCCTCGCAGCCCTTGCGGAAAAGGAAGTGGCCGGTGCACGCCTCGCGCTCGCGCTCGCCTCCAACCCAGGAAAGTTCCTCTCCACCGTCCAGATCGGCATCACGCTGGTTGGCGTGCTGTCCGGCGCATTCTCGGGCGCGACGCTCGGCCAGCGCCTCGCGGCCTGGCTGATGGAACTCGGCATAGGCAGGGGCCTCGCCGATACGCTGGGCGTCGGCTTGGTCGTCGGCATCATCACCTATGCCTCACTGATCATCGGCGAACTCGTGCCGAAGCAGATCGCCCTGCGCAACCCGGAGGCCATCGCCGCCAAGGTCGCCCCGGCGATGATGCTGCTGGCCAAAATCTCCTCGCCCGTGGTCGCGCTGCTCGACTATTCGGGCAAGACCATTTTGCGACTTTTCGGCCAGAGCGGCGAGACCGGCGAAACCGTTACCGAGGACGAGATCCGTACCCTAGTGCGGGAAGCGGAGACCGCGGGCGTGCTCGAGCCGGGCGAGAAGGAAATGATCGCGGGCGTGATGCGCCTTGGCGACCGGCCGGTCGGCGCTGTGATGACGCCGCGCCGCGAAGTGGATGTCGTCGATCTTTCCGACAGCCCCGACGAGATCCGCGCGGCGCTGACAAAATCCCCGCACTCCCGCCTGCCGGTATTCGACGGCGACCGCGACGAGGCGCTCGGCGTGGTGCAGGCCAAGGACCTGCTCGACATCTACCTCTCCGGCAAGACGCCCGACATCCGCGCGGTGATCCGCGAGGTGCCGGTGATCCCGGAATCGGCCGATGCGCGCGACGTGCTCGCGATCCTGCGCGAGTCGCCCGTGCATATGGGCCTCGTCCATGACGAATACGGCAGCTTCCAGGGCGTCGTCACCAGCGCGGACATTTTTGAATCGATCGTCGGCAGCTTCCACACCGAGGAAGGCCCGGCGGAAGAGCCGGCGACCAAGCGGCACGACGGCTCCTATCTGATTTCGGGCTGGATGCCGGCCGACGAGATGAGCGACCTTTTGGGCATTCCGCTGCCGCTCTCGCGCGACTACCACACCACTGCCGGCTTCATGTTGCAGCAGTTCGGCGCGCTGCCGGCCGTCGGCGACAGTTTTGATGCGTTCGGCTGGCGCTTCGAGGTGGTCGATCTCGACGGCCGCCGCATCGACAAGATTTTGGCCACCCGCATCGCGCAGCCCCGCCGCACGATCTGACCGAGGCCGTGCGCCGCCTCACCCGCAGGCGCGCATCACCGTCACTTCCGTGCCGACAGGATGGCCGAGCAGCGTCGAGAGTGGCGTGCATACGCCATCGACGCAGATCCGCCATTCGCCCGCCTTGCCGGAATTTCCGAGCGCAACCTCGCGCAGCGGCGCCTGCGACGGGCGCCAGCGAAACCAGCCGCCGGCGAGCGTGGCCTCGGGCGGCGGCTCCATGCCTGCGCCCGAGCCCTTGATCCGCGCCTCGAGGATTTCGAGGCCCTGCGCCGAGACGCGCCAGTCCTCCTGCCATTCCACCTTCTCGACGGAGTGCGTCCAGGCCAGCGTGAACAGCGACACCGACAGAACCTTGATCGCCCCCGCCGAGACGAGGCAAAGACTCATGCCATCGCCACCGTTGCTGCCGCCCGGCGGCGCCAGTCCCACGCGATGATGATGGCGGCAAGAACGAAGCCGATCGGATCGCTGTAGGGGAATTCGCCGAGCAGGCACAATGCGGCAAGGAAACTGGCGAAGCGCCCGAGGATGCTCATCCGCGAGAACAGAAAGCCGATCGCGACCATGCCAAACAGGCCGATGGCGATCAACGCCTTGAAGGTGGCATAGGCAACCGCGCCGTAGAAGCCGAGGTAAGGCTCCATCGGGTCGCCGCTCTGCAGCATTAGCGCCGGAGAATAGACCGCGATGAACGGGATGACGTAGCCGGCAAGCGCGATCCGCATCGCCTCCCAGCCGATCTTGTCGGGATTCTCCTTCGCAATCGGCGCAGCCGCGAAAGCAGCCAGCGCCACCGGCGGCGAGAGGTCGGCCATGATGCCGTAATAGAACGCGAACATGTGGCTGACGATCAGCGGCACGCCAAGCTTGGCAAGCGCGGGCGCGGCCAGCGCTGCGGTGATGATGTAGGTCGGAATTGTCGGAATGCCGGTGCCGAGCAGGATCGACAGCAGCATGGTCATGATCAGCGCCAGGAACAGGCTGTGCTCGCCGAGGCCGATGACCCAGGTGCCAAAAATGTTGCCGACGCCGGTTTGCGTCATCATGCCGATGATGGTGCCGACGATGGCGCAGGCCATGCCGACCGTCAGCGACGACTTGGCGCTGTCGGCGAGCGAGTCGCGGCAGGCGACCAGCGTCTCGCGGCCGCCGCGCGTCACCGCCGCGATCAGGATCAGCCCGCCGACCACCGCGCCGACCATCATGATGTCGATGCCGCGCTGGAACATGAAGCCGATCACGACCGCGAGCATGAGCCAGAAAATGTAGCGCATCACCTGATGCGGCAGGCCGAGCACGATGCTCGCGCCGAGGATCAGCGTCACCGTCAGGGCAAGGCCCATGATGCCGGCATAGAGCGGCGTAAAGCCCTCGAACAACATGAAGACGAGAACGGCGAGCGGCAGGACAAGATACCAGCGCGCGAGCAATGCCCGCCATGCGCTCGGCATCTCGTCGCGGTTCATGCCCTTGAGGCCGTACTTTCCGGCCTCGAGGTGCACCATCCAGAACGCCGATGCGAAGTAGAGCAGCGCCGGGATGACGGCGGCCTTGACGATGACCGAGTAGTCGACACCCAGCGTCTCCGCCATGATGAAGGCGACAGCGCCCATCACCGGCGGCATGATCTGCCCGCCCATCGAGGCGGTGGCCTCGACGCCGGCCGCGAAGGCGCGGCGGTAGCCGAAGCGGATCATCAGCGGAATGGTGAACTGCCCGACGGTGACGACGTTGGCGACGCCGGAGCCGGAGATCGTCCCCATCATCCCGGACGCGACCACCGCGACCTTCGCCGGGCCGCCGCGCGAGCCGCCGAACAGGCCGAGAGAGACGTCGGTAAAGAGCTGGATCATGCCCGCGCGCTCGAGGAACGAGCCGAACATGATGAAGAGGAAGATGTAGGTCGCCGACACGTAGATCGGCACGCCGTAAAAGCCCTCGGTGCCGTAGGACAGGTGGCCGATGATCTGGTCGAAGCCGTAGCCGCGGTGGTTGAGCGGCGCCGGGAGATACTGCCCGAATGCCCAGTACAGAACGCAAGCGCCGCACATCCACGGCAGCGCCGAGCCCATCAGACGGCGCGTGCCGTCGAAGATCAGCACGCCGAGCGTGACGCCGACGACGAGATCGAGCGTCGTCGGATCGCCGTCGCGGAGGATCAGATCGCCGTAAAAGATCCACTGGTAAAGGCCGCAGCCGAAGCCGACGGCGCCGATCAGCCAGGCGAGCGCCCGCCCGGCATCGCTCTTCGCGGTAAAGTTTCCGATCAGGCCGTAGGTCATCAGGATCAGGAAGCCGACATGGATGCCGCGCACCACCTGGCTTGGCAAGATATTCCAAGCGGCGATCGCGATCTGGAAGAGCGCGAAGGCAATGCCGATGGCATAGGCAAGTTGCGCCCAGCGCCCCGGCCCGAAGCCATCGGGAAAGCCGTGCTCGAAATTGCCGAGATCGACCTTGATCGGCTCCTCCGCGGCTATCGCCTCCGCGTGAGGCAGATGAGCGTTGGCTTGCGGGCTTGTCGATTGCGACATCTGGGATTCCTCATGATGACCATGGTCCATGATCACCGGACCATGATCATTGTGCGCGAAGGAAACTGCGTTCGACCGGGCAACCATGCCCGCGACCTATTCGGTCAAGAATGGGCTCGCGCGCGGACGATGTCCGCCTGATGCTTGCGCAGAGTGGCTGGCGACGCGCGCGACGTTTCCCATTGGCTGCGAAAATTACTTCAGCAGACCCTTTTCCTTGAAGTAACGGATCGCTCCGGGATGCAGCGGGACCGGACTGTTATGCGCAGCGAGCTCCGGCTTGATGTCCTTGCCGGCAGCATGGGCGCTCGCCAATTCGCCGATCGAGTCATAGATCAGCTTGGTCATCTGATAGGCGAGATCGTCGGACACCGACGAGTTGGTCACGAGGTAGTTGACCACGGCGGCGGTCGGCACATCCTTATCCTGCCCCTTGTAGGTATTGGCAGGGATCACCACGGAGATGAAGGGCGGGCCGATTTTGTCGACGGTTTCCTTGGGCACCGCCACGACGTTGATCGGCGACGAGTTGCTCAGATCCTTGAGCGAGGCCACACCAAGCCCTGCCGACTGCAGCGTCGCTTCGAGTTGGCGATTCTTCATCAGGTCGACCGATTCCGCGAACGGCAGATATTCGATCTTGCCGACGTCGCTGTAGCTCATGCCCGCCGCCTTCAGGATAGCGCGGGAGTTCAGCTCCGTGCCGGATTTCGGCGCGCCGACAGACAGGCTCTTGCCCTTGAGATCGGCAAGCGTCTTGATGCCGCTCTCGGCGGTCGAGACGATCTGAATGTAGTTGGGATAGATCGCGCCGATCGTGCGCAGCTTGGTAAGCTTGCTCTTGAAGCCGGCTTCGGCGTCGCCTTCCCAGGCCGCCTTGAGGGAATCGCCAAGCGTGAAAGCAATTTCGCCGCGCTCCTGCTGAAGCAGGTTGAGGTTTTCTACCGAGGCCTTGGTGGCCTGCACCTGGGTTTTCGCGCTCGGGATCTTGTCGGAAAAGATTTTTCCGATGGCCACGCCCATCGGATAGTAAACACCAGACGTGCCGCCGGTGAGAACGTTGATGAACTGCTGCGCGTGAGCAGACGGCGACGATAGGCCGATAGCGACGGCCGCCGTGACGGCGATCAGTCTGACGTTCATGGACCCGTTTCTCCCTGATAATTTTGATTTGCGACAAAATTGACGGCAAGCGCGGCGGCGGTCAACCCGCTTGTTTCGGGTTTCCCTCCCCGCCCTGAAGGCCCCTTTGAGAAATCAGCTCGGCCTGCCCTTCCGCAGGCGCTGGCAGGCGCCAGCGAGTTTGTATACGCTTACCGCAGCCGGGACGCAGATCCGGGCTTTGGGAGGAACTCGCCATGATGCTTCATCGATCCTTCGGGTTGATGCTGGGGGCGACGATCGCTCTTGGCTTCTATGGGATACAACTCGCCAGCGCCGCCCCGTTCATGATCGTCGGCAATGACGAAAAAGTGCTTTGGGACAATGACGGCAAGGTCGTGCTGTCGCCGCCCGGCAAAGACTCCGTGCTCATCCTTGACCTCGCCGACCCTGAAAACCCGAAAACGGTTGCCAACCTGCCGCTGAAGAATTCGGTGGTCGGCCCGCCAGTCAATGTCGACATCGACCCGACCGGATCGGTTGCGCTGGTCGCGGATTCGGTCGACGTCGTCCGGGAGGGCGAGGCACTGAAAATCGTGCCCGACAACAAAATCTATGTGATCGACCTCAAGGCCTCGCCGCCGAAACTCGCGGGCACCGTCACCGGCGGCAAGCAGCCCTCCGGCCTCAGCTTCAGCCCGTCAGGTAAAATGGCGCTGGTCGCCAACCGCGCCGACAATTCGATCACCGTGCTTTCGGTGAACGGCACCGATGTCAAAGTTACCGACACGATTGCGATGGGCGAACCGGTCGCGCACGTTACCTTCACGCCCGACGGCAAGCGCGCGCTCGCGGTCAAGTTCAACAACCACAAGTTGGCGATCCTTGATGTCAACGGCGACAAGGTTACCTACAACAAGCTCGACGTGACGGCCGGGCTGTGGCCCTACAACGTCGTTGTCAGCCCGGACGGCGCCATTGCGCTCACCGCCGACAACGGTAATGCCGGCTCCTCCGACGGCAGCGTCGATACCGTCAGCGTGTACGACATGACGCTGAACCCGCCGCGCGCGATCGACCGCGTCGTGGTCGGCGACGGACCGGAAGGCCTCGCCATGAGCCCGAAAGGCAACCTAGCAGCCACTGCGCTCCTGCGCGGCTCCAACATGAAGAATGCTTACTTCTACAACAAGAACGGCAGCGTCGCCGTACTGCGGATCGACGGCAAGAAGGTGACGAAAACGCAGGACATCGAAGTCGGCGGCCTGCCCGAGCCGGTGGCGTTCACGCCGGACGGCAAGTACCTTCTGGTCGGCAACTATCTCGATCAGGACTTTTCGATCCTGAAAGTCGACGGCACCGAGGTGCGCGACACCGGCAAGCGCTTCAAGGTGCCGGGCCATCCGGCATCGGCGCGCATGAGCCACTGACCGCGCGCTGCAGGCTTGCCGAGCGGAGGGCGCAGCCTCAGCCCTCCGCCGCATCCGCGACGCGCAGCTCGGCATCGCGCCTGAGCAGGCGCTGCGCGGTAAAATATCCCGGCAGCTCGACCAGCGCGCCATCGGCGCGGTGTGCGCGCGCCTCGCCTCTCGCCCGCGCGGCCTCGAACACGGCAACCGTCTCGCGGGCGTGGCGGAGCTCGTCTTCCTGCGGCGTAAGCAGCTTGTTGATGATCGCAGCGTGATCGGCGGCTACAAGGCTTCGCGCCTTGTAGCCGAGCCGCCGCGCAAAGCGGGTATCATGCGCGACACCCTCCGCATCGCTCCACGTATAGGGGCAGTCCACCGCCACCACCCCCGCCGCAACGCATTCGACGAGGAAACGCTGCCGCGCATAGCTCAGCTCGAGACCGTCCGGCCCGCGCTCGGCGCCGAGATCAGCGGCGAGATCCTCCGACGCCAGCAGGCAGGCATCGACACGCGGGCTCACTTTGGCGATGGCCATGGTCTGCACGAGGCCGCGCGCGAATTCGATATTGGGCAGCAGCCGCGTGCTGCCTTCGGTGATGCCGTAGGCGCGCTCAAAGCGCGTCACTTCCGCATCCAGCCGCGCAATATCCGAGGGGTCGCCGACCTTCGGCAGCGCAACGATGTCCGGCCGGCCACGCATCACCGCGGCAAGGTCGTCGATGCCGTCGCCGCCGAGCGGATTGACGCGCACGGCGACGACGCGCCCCGCCTGCCGCCAGCGCTCATAGACCTGCGGCGCCATCGCCCGCGCCTTCGGCCGCAGCTCGGGCGGCGTAAAATCTTCGAGCTCGTGGATCAGAACATCGGCGCCGCAGCCCGCGGCAACATCGATCGCGGCCTCATTGGCCCCTTCGACGAACAGCCAAGTCCGGCACAGCGACGCGCGCCGGCGTAGCCTTGCTGCGTCAAGGCGCTCCATCACTGGAACGTCATGTCAATGCATTTCGAAACGTCGGACCCGAGGCCGGAGGCAAAGGACAGGCATCCCCGCACCCGCCGCTTGTCGGTGTCGGCGACCCACACCGAATAACCGCCCTCACCGAAGAACGAGTTGGTGTTCGGCGGCTCGGTCTCGGAGGCTTCGAACGTGTAGTCCGAATCCTCTTCGAAGATGCGGGGCCGCTTTGCGCAGCTGCCTTCGGCCTGGACATCGCGGATCGCCTTGTTGTCGCGCCTCATGGTGAGGCTGACCCGACAGCGGAAGAATTCGGATGTCTTCGTATTGAAGAGATAGGCATAGGAGGAGCAACTCACCGTGCTCATCTTGCCGGCGCTGAGGCCACGGCTACACAGCAGCCGCTGGTTATTTCCGAGTTTGTAAGTGTCGGCAGCGGCGGTGCCTGCTGCAAGGAGGAGGCAGGCGCCGGCGAGTGTCAGTGCTTTCAATGAACGAGACATCCCTGAAATCCTCGATATGACATCGCGATGCGCGGGCAGGCATTCAAACGATAACGCCTTCTTAGCGAGAAATCGCGACCTGAGAAAACACTTTTGCGCGGGCTCGGTTCGGCCATCCATGGCCCGCCAAAAACAACGCCGGCGCAGCCGCAAGGCCACGCCGGCGCACTAACTGCACTCGCTTCAGTTCGATGACATCGCGGTGGGAAACGCCGCCGCCAGCTCCCGCGCGCCGGGCTTCTGGCCGTTGACGTCCATCCGCTCGTCAGTGATCGCCAAGAGCTTCGCCACCGTGTTGTGGCGGATCGCAACCGGGTTGCGCTCGTAGCCGCTACGCTGGAAGAAGTTCGAGGTCGGCACCCGCTCGCGCATCGCCGCCGGCATCGTCACCATGTCGAAGCCGTTGCCGTCGCCGGTGAGATTCATCATCTCGAGCTCCGCGGCGGTGAGCCGGTTCGGATGCCCCTTGCGCTGGGCGAACACCACCGAGGTCAAAAGCTTGTGGGTCTGCAGCAGCGGGCCGACGTCGACGTCCAGCAGCATCGCGTGAATGCCGAGGCCCGGCGGGGTCGCCGCCAGTTTCTGCTGCTCGCTCCAGCTCGCCGGCACCGAGCGGGCGACCGCGACCATGCGCTTGAGCACCGCGATCTTGCGATCCAGCACCATGCGCTCCGCCCCCGAGGCGCGCGCTGCGCGCTGACTGAGCGCAGCGATGATATTCGGTCCCTGCTCGGCCATCAGGTTCACGCTGTTGGCGGTCAGAAGCTGGTTGTAGCCGACGGCGGTCGAGATCGCGCGCGCGTCGGGGCGGTTGCTGCTGAGGCCGGACTGCATGTCGTGGGTGCCGTTGCCGCCGGTCTCGAAGGCATAGACCCGCACCGCCTGTTCGCGCGTCAGGCCATAGGCCGCCGCCACCCGCGCATAGGCGCGCTTGAACTCGACCTCGCTGGCTGGGCGCCTCGGCTGGAACTGGTAGTGCGCCGCCGCAGCCTCAAGGAAATCAGAAACCACCGGCAGCGGCCTGCGCTCGACCGGCGGCGGCCCCGGCTGCGGATCGGGATCGACCGGCCGCTTCGGCCCGGCATAGACCGGGGGCTGGCTGAGAACGTAGTCGTTCAGGGTGATGGCCTGGCCGTTGCGGCGCTTGGCGATCCGGCTACGGCGCTTGTCCGCGATCGCGGTCCAATAGGCCTCGGCTTCCACTTCAAAGCTGTGCCGCGCCTGCTGATAGATTCTGAGCTGATGCTGGTAGGCGGCGATTTCCGCCTGCGTCGCCCGGGCATAGGCCGGAACATGGGCGAGCGTCGCCAATGAGGCGATGGCGGACACCGCCGCCGCGCCGATGAGAAAACGTCGTCCAACGAGACGAAGCAGCATAAATCCATTCCCGTCGTATATGCCCACCCCGTGTTATGGATACCTGACGAACCTTGACGATCTCTGACCGAAACGGATGATTTACCAAATCCGCAAATGAGGCGCCCCCAATGGCCGGTTCCCAACCATCGGCGATCCGCGTCACTGGACTGGACCATATCGTCATCAATGTGACCGACGTTGCGCGTTCGGCGCGGTGGTACGCCGCCATCCTCGGCGCCGAGTTGCAGGAGTTCGATCCCGGAGGGGGCAAAGCCCGGCGGATCGCGATCATTTTCGGCCAGCAGAAAATCAACCTGCGGCCCGTCTCGGCCTCCAAAGCCGAGTGGTTCACCGCCGATCATGAGGCGGCCGGCAGCGACGACATCTGTTTCCTGACGACAGCTTCACCGCAGGAAGTGGTCGCGCATCTCGAGCGGAACCGCGTTCCCGTGATCGCGGGGCCGGTGCAGCGGCAAGGCGCGCGCGGAACGCTGCGCTCCGTCTACTGCCGCGACCCGGACGGCAGCCTGATCGAGATCGCGTCCTATAACGCCGAGGCCTGAGCGATCATCGGCGCATCACTCCGCCGGAACCCGGCCGGCATCCAGCGCAACGCTCACGAGTTGATCGAACTCCGTCACACCGTCCGCTGCGGTGCGGACAATGCGTTCAGCCATCTTCGCCTTGGTCGACGTGCTGGGCGAAACCTCATGCGAGGCGGTTTCCAGCACGTGTTTCAACGTGGCGACAAACTGAGGGCTGAAGTTGTTGGGTTCGATTCTCGTCATTGATCCACTCCGCAAAACCGGCTTTCAATCTCGCTCACTAGGCCGCCCTTCGCCGGGTCTTCTTGGCTTCGAGATATCGAGTCGCCGTTTCTTCCCAGTCACAGGCAAATTCTTCAGGAGGAAATTGGAGCGCTTTGGACTTTCGGATGGCGAGACGATGATAAACGGCGAAATGAATCACAACTTTTCTATCCGCAATTCGATCAATTCTCGGGAACGAATCCGGCTTTAGAGAAATGTCCCTCCAGGCGACAAGTCGAGGGAAGAAAACGGCTGCGCAGACAGAGCGGCAGCCGAGCGGCGAGCACTCATAAAAGATAGAAACAAAATGATTGTTTTATGGCCAAATCCGCCTATTCTCTTTCTGTCACCCTCGACCGTGGAGTTTCACCATGCGCTTCGGGACAGCCTTGCTGGTCGTCTTTCTGATCGCGATCCTCGGCGGCACCGCCTGGTTCGTGATTGACGGACTGACGACCGAAACCACCGTCGGCGTGTCGATGCACGGCTACATCGCAATGACCCTCGGCATCTTGTTTTCGCTGATCATCGGCGTCAGCCTGATGGTTCTGGTGTTCTACAGCAGCCGCCACGGCTATGACGAGCCGGCGCGGCGGGCAAAACTCTCCGACCTGCCGCCAAAGGCATCGCCGCCACCGCCGTCATAACGGCAGGATCGCCGGAAAAACATTGCGCCGCCGACGACGGGCGGCCAGCACCATGCTTGCCTGACGGCGTCCCGCGCTCGACCTCGAGCGCTCCGTTCTGTTGTCATTGCCAAGGCCCGCCCCGCATGATGCCACCCGCCAGATTTTTCCTCCGCCTTGCGGCCGTCGTACTGATGCTGCTGCCCGCAGCCGCGCACGCGCAAAGCCTACTCGACAGCCAGCGAAAGCCGCCGGCGAAGACCGCGATCAAGTCTGAGCAGAAGCCGGAAAAAATCGCCCGCCCAGCCCCGGCCGCAACGTCCTGCGCGCAATTTGGCGCGGGCTATATCCGCCTCGAAGGCTCATCGACCTGCGTGAAGGTCGGCGGCTCAATCGACATCGGCGCCGGCATGAACAGTCGCCGCTAGGCAGGCGGCCAAACAGAAACGCGAAACGCCAGAAAAGAAAAACCCGTGCGGGCCTGAGGCTCGCACGGGTTTTGATCGGCCCTGAAAAGGACGGGCCGAGACTTACTGCAGGCCGAGCGCCACGAAGCGCAGGTCACCCTCGGCGTTGGAAACCAGCAGCAGGACGGATTTCTTGCCTTCCTTCTTCAACTGGTCCACCCGCTTCTTGACGTCGGCGCCGTTCGTCACGGCCTCCTGCGCAACCTCGACGATGACATCGCCGGCGCTGAGGCGCTTGTCGGCGGCATCCGAAGACGCATCGACATCGGTGATGACGACGCCCTTGACGCTGTCCTTGATCTTGTAGCGCGTGCGCAGATCCTTGGTCAGCGCGGCGAGATCGAGGCCAAGCGCCTTCTGCGTCGTCAGCTTCTTGTCGAGTTCCGGCGTGCTGGACTTGGCCGAGGCCTCGATCAGCTTCTCGCCGTCTTCGAGCCGCCCGAGCTTGACCTGCTTGGTCAGTTCCTTGCCCTTGCGGATGATCACGACATCAACTTCCTTGCCGACCGCGGTGTCAGCCACCGCGCGCGGCAGGTCCTTCATCTCCTTGATGTCCTTGCCATCGAACTTGACGACGACATCGCCCGGCTCGATGCCCGCGGGCTTGGCCGGCCCCTTGTCGTCGACGCCGGCGATCAGCGCGCCGCGCGCCGGCTTGATCTCGAGGCTCTCGGCGATCTCGTCGGTCACCTGCTGAATGCGAACGCCGAGCCAGCCGCGGCGGGTCTCGCCGAACTGGCGGAGCTGATCGACCACGCTGACGACGGTCTTCGACGGCACAGCAAAGCCGATGCCGATCGAGCCGCCGGAAGGCGAGATGATCGCGGTGTTGACGCCGACGACCTCACCGTCGAGGTTGAACATCGGGCCACCGGAGTTGCCGCGATTGATCGCCGCGTCGGTCTGGATGTAGTTGTCGTAAGGTCCGGAATTGATGTCGCGGTTGCGCGCCGAGATAATACCGGCCGTCACCGTTCCGCCGAGGCTGAACGGATTGCCGATGGCGATGATCCATTCGCCGAGGCGCAGCTTTTCGGAGTCGCCGAACTTGACCGCAGTCAGCGGCTTGCTCGGCTTGAACTTGAGCAGCGCAAGATCGGTCTTCTTGTCGCGACCCATCACCTCGGCGCGATACTTTGTGCCGTCGTTCAGGATGACGTTGATCTCGTCCGCATCCGAGATGACGTGGTTGTTGGTGACGACGATGCCCTCGGCGTCGATGATGAAGCCGGAGCCAAGCGAGTTGACCTTGCGCGGCTGGATCGGGCCGCCCTTGCCGCCGCGACGGTTCTTGAAGAAGTCCTCAAAGAACTCCTCGAACGGCGAGCCCGGCGGCAGCTGCGGCATCGAGCGCCGCGCCTCGTCGCTGCCGTCGACGGTCTGCGAGGTCGAGATATTGACCACCGCGTCAATGACCTTTTCCGCAACATCGGCAATGGCGTCGGGTCCGCGCGCCTGTGCCGGGGCGGAATATGAGAATACGGCGCTGGCCACGCCGAGGCAGAGGGCCGCCATCAGCGGCCGCAGGCGGCTGCCACGCAATGCTGGGATCGCAGCGAACATTGTTCGGGTATCTCCTGACAAGGGATCAGTCTTTGGTGTCGGTCCGGCTAAAGCTAGTTCTTTTCCGCCTCTGAGGGAACGGATCCGCCGATCGGCTGGCAATGGCGATCCGCATTCGCCGGTTTCCCCATCAGCGGCATGGGATTGCGGCGAAATCCGGTCGGAACCCGCTCATCGTTTCGTGAGCGGAGCCCGCAAGCGGCCGGCGGCGGATTGGGTCAGCGCATCAGCCAGATCAGGATCAGGCCGACGACGGCGGAGCCGAGGCCGAGAACGCGCAAAATATTGTCTGGCGTGGCGAGGGCATTGGCCATGGCCGAGCGCATCCAGGACGGCAGCGCGGCGAACATCAATCCCTCAAAAACCAGCATGAAGCCTATTCCGATGAGGAGATCACCAAATGCAATATTCCCCATCGACTTCCGCCTCCCTGCGCGCCCCGATCGACCGGCTCTTGTGGCCGGCGCAAGCGCCTTCCTCTGCCGAGGCGGGTCCATCCCGCCACGGCACCTGTCACGCTTGAAACGTTCTTGAGCGTCTCTGTCAACGATTGCCAGCGAATAAAGATCGCGGCGACACAAAATCGGAACGGTAAAAATCATCGCCACTGGCGGCAACAGTTGCAAAATGCAGCTTCAAGGCGAGCGCTGGCCATCATTTTGTGGCGGCATGCGCAAAGAAAAAGCCGCCCCGGACGATCCGGGGCGGCTGCAAAATTGGTTCAGCGTGCGGCTGCGCTGCCGGCCGGCGGGGCGGCAACGCCCGACGGATTGCTGAAGTATTTGAAAAAGTTCGAATCAGGCTTGAGCAGGAAGCGGGTGTCGTTCGCCTTCAGCCCGTTCTCATAAGCCGTCATCGAGCGGTAGAAGTTGAAGAAGTCCGGATCCTTGCCATAGGCTTCGGCGAACAGGCGGTTGCGCTCGCCGTCGCCCTCACCGCGGATCTGTTCGGCCTGCGAATTGGCGTCGGCCACGATGACCGTCGCCTCGCGATCCGCCCGCGAGCGGATCTCCTGCGCCTTCTGACCGCCCTGCGCGCGGAACTCGGCGGCTTCACGCTGACGCTCGGTCTGCATCCGCTGATAGACCGCCTGGCTGTTCTGCTCGGGCAGATCGGCGCGGCGAATACGCACGTCTATCACCGAGATGCCGTAGCCCTGCGCCTCTCGATCAAGCTGCGTACGGATGCGGCCCATCAGCGCGTCGCGCTCGTCGCGCACCACCTGGATGAAGGTCGCCTCGCCGAGCACACGGCGGAGCGCCGCGTTCAGGAGCGTGGTGAGCTGGACGTTGGCAGCCTGGATCGAGCCGACGCTCTGGTAGAAGCGCAGCGGGTCCTTGATGCGGTAGCGGGCGAAGGCATCGACCACCAGCCGCTTTTGGTCGGAGGCGATGACTTCCTGCGCCGGGTTCTCGAGGTCGAGAATGCGCTTGTCGATCGAGATCACCGTGTCGATGAACGGAGCCTTGAAATGCAGCCCGGCATCGCTGGCGACCCGCACCGGCTCGCCGAGGCGAACCACCAGAGCCTGCTCGGTTTCCTTGACCGTGAACAGCGAGCTGTAGCCGACGACGACAACAACCAGCAGCACAAGGAGCGCGATAACGCCCGAAATACCGTTCCTCATCGGTTGCCTCCGCTCTGGTTCTGGCTTGCGGTCCCGTTGCCGGGCCGGCGCGGCGACAGTTCGCTCAGCGGCAGATACGGCACTGCGCCGCCCTGCCCTGCGCCACCATCCATCACCAGCTTCTCGGCGCCGCCGAGAACCTTTTCCATGGTCTCAAGATAGATACGCTGACGGGTCACGTCCGGGGCCTTCTTGTATTCGTCATAGACCTTCAGGAAGCGGGCGCTCTGACCCTTGGCTTCGGCGACGGCCTGCTCCTTGTAGCCTTCCGCGCTCTGGATGATCTGCGCCGCGCGGCCGCGCGCGTCGGGGATCACCCGGTTGGCGTAGGTCTGGGCTTCGTTCTGCAGGCGCTCGAGGTCGGCGCGGGCCGCCTGAACGTCACGGAAGGCATCGATCACCTGCGACGGCGGATCGACCTTCTGCATCTGCACCTGCTGGATCAGCACGCCGGCGCCATAGCCATCGAGGATCTTCTGCATCATCTCCTGCACGGCGGTCTCGGTGGTGGTCCGCGCGCCGGTCAGGATCGGCTGGATCTCGCTGCGGCCGATGACATCGCGCATCGCGCTTTCGGCGATCGCCTTCACGGTGCCTTCGGGGTTCTGGATGTTGAAAAGGAAGTTGCCGACGCCATCCGGCTTGATCCGCCACAGCACGGCGAAATCGACGTCGACGATGTTTTCGTCGCCGGTCAGCATCAGGCTCTCCTCAGGCACGCTGCGGGTAGCCCGGCCGCGCCGCGCCGCATCGAGCGAGGTCGCAGTGCCGATGCTGATCGTCGACACGCGCAGCGCCTTCGGCAGCACCACCGTCTCGATCGGATACGGCAGGTGGTAGTTCAGACCCGGCTGCACGGTGCGGACATGCTTGCCGAACCGCAGCACCACGCCGAGCTCTTCGGACTGCACCCGGAAGAAGCCGGACAGGCCCCAGATCGCAAGCGCGCCGATCAGCAACAGCAGAATGCCCATCGTGCTCATGTGGCCGCCGGGCATGATGGATTGCAGTCGATCCTGGCCGCGGCGCAGAAGGTCTTCCAAATCGGGCGGCTTTGGCCCCGTCGGCTGCGGCCCTGATCCCCAGGGGCCCTTTGGGCCGGAGCCCCACGGGCCCCCGCCTTGATTCTTCCACGGCATCGAGCATCTCCTTGGCAAGGGGGCCATGCGCCGGCCCACCCCCGCTCACACTGTCTGGTCGGCTTTATAGGCGACGGATCAAGCTCTTACAACGCGCCATCCGATCAAGTGGCTAACGGCGGAGGTGAATTCGTCAATAATTCCGGGGGCCTGCGTCAACGCCGGGTCAGCGGCGTTGATATGTCACATAGGAAAAATCCGCGCTGTCGCCAGGGCCGGCGCCGTGGCGTTCGCGCGCCACCTCCTGCCACTGCGCGACGTCGATCGCGGCCATACGGGTGTCTCCCTGCGGCCGATCGTGCACCTCGGTAATCTCCAGCCGCTGCGCCAGATCAAACCACTGCGTAAAAATATCGGCGCCGCCGATCACCGCGATCTCATTGGCCGAGCGCCGCAGGGCATCGCCGCGCGCGACTTCCAGCGCCCGCGGCAGCGAATTGACCACGACCGCGCCGGGCGCGTTGAAGGCGGCGTCGCGCGTGACCACGATATTGGTGCGGCCCGGAAGCGGGCGGCCGATCGAGATGAAGGTCTTTCGCCCCATCACGAGAGGTTTACCCATGGTGAGGCGCTTGAACCGCTGCAGATCGGATTTGAGCCGCCACGGCATGCCGCCGTCGAGGCCGATGACGCCATTCTCGGCAATCGCGACGACGAAGACGATGGCGGGCGCGCAACTGGTCCCGGTCACACCGCAACCTCGGCCTTGATATGCGGATGGGGATCGTAGCCGATCAGCGAAAAGTCCTCGAAGCGGAAGCCGAAAATGTCCTTCACCTCAGGATTGATCTGCATGGTCGGCAGCGGCCGCGGCGAGCGCGTCAGTTGCAGGCGCGCCTGCTCGAGGTGATTGGAGTAGAGGTGCGCGTCGCCAAACGTGTGGATGAACTCGCCCGGCTTCAGACCCGTCACCTGCGCCATCATCATGGTCAACAGCGCGTAGGACGCGATGTTGAACGGCACGCCGAGAAACACGTCGGCCGAGCGCTGGTAGAGCTGGCACGACAGCCGGCCGTTGGCGACATAGAACTGGAACAGGCAGTGGCACGGCGGCAGCGCCATCCGCTCGACGTCCGCCGGATTCCACGCGCTTACGATCAGCCGCCGGGAATTGGGGTTGCTGCGGATCATCTCGGTGACGTTGGCGATCTGGTCGATCTCGGTGCCGTCCGGCGCGGCCCATGAGCGCCACTGGTGGCCGTAGACCGGGCCGAGGTCGCCGTTCTCGTCGGCCCACTCGTCCCAGATCGTCACCTTGTTGTCATGCAGATATTTGATGTTGGTGTCGCCCTTCAGAAACCACAGCAGTTCATGGACGATCGCCCGCAGCGGCAGCCGCTTGGTGGTGAGCATCGGGAAGCCGGCGGCGAGATCGAACCGCATCTGATGGCCGAACACCGACGTCGTCCCGGTGCCGGTACGGTCGCCCTTGGTGACACCCTCGGCAAAAATCCGTTCGATCAGATCGTGATACTGGCGCATTGCGGTTCCGGCAGGAGTTGTCTGGCATCGTGAGGCCGGGCCAGGCCGACCCCACAGCATGTGACGGGTCTAATACCCCGTCAATCCGGCTCCGTCGACGATCTAAGTCGATGCCTGGGGAGTACTCGATTAAAGGCGGGCAGCAATAGCCGTCCGCCCCCTTTCGCTTGCGCCTGCCGCCGCCTATATTAGCCGTGCCGGTTTGCCCGGCTATGACAATAAATGACCGTCGCAATAAACCATTCGGACCCGGGGGCAGCACCCGGCGCCTCCACCAAAGCCCGTGACACACGGGAAAGCTCGCGGCAAGCGGGCTTTGGCGGGGGCGAAACAGGATCGACGAGGGCGTAAAGGGCGAGTTTTTGTCCGGTATTGTTCCGCCGTTATCGGGCTACTTTATAGTTGCTAATGACAACTATGCTCCGGTTGCTCAGGCAGCGTAACGCTGTTTGAAAGACCACTATAAAGTCCTAGCGGGTTTAGCTCCGTTAGGCGGGGTTCGGAGGCACCTGGCAACAGAAGCCTCCACTTTATCCGGTCGTCCGATGATTGTTGCCGACAGTGCCGCCCATCAATTTTCGCTCCATCCACTCGATTTCGCTTTCGCGCGGCTGACGTCATGAACCGGCGGGAGTACGATGACGGCTGTGAGTCGGCACCTGATCGAGCGCGATTATGACGTTCTCCACTTGCGGGCGACTGACTTGAGCGTTACCTCGGCCGAACATTTTTGAAAGAGCGACGTTTCCGAACGCAGGACCGGCCTCGGGAATGGTGCTGACAGAACTCGACGGAACACATATGGCGACCGATCACATCCGTTACGACGTCCTGGCCCGCGATGCCCTGCGCGGCGTGTTGCACCGGGTGCTGCAGGACGCGGCAGAGCGCGGCCTGCCCGGCGACCATCATTTTTACATCACGTTCATGACCAAGGCGCCGGGAGTGAAGATCTCGGCCCAGCTGCTCGCCCAGCACCCCGAAGAGATGACGATCATTCTCCAGCACCAGTTCTGGGATCTGGCGGTGACCGAGGATCGCTTCGAGGTCGGCCTGTCGTTCCGCGGCGTGCCGGAGCGGCTTGTGGTGCCGTTCCAGGCGATCAAGAGCTTTTTCGATCCTTCGGTGCAGTTCGGCCTGCAGTTCGAGCCGCCGGAGAGCGAAGCTGCTGCTGAGCCAGAGGCGGCCGCGCCGTCGGACAATGTTGCTGCGCTGCCCGAACCCGCAGCCGAAACCGACGACAACGACCCGCCGAAACGTTCGGAAGGGGCTGAAGTCGTCCGGTTGGATCGCTTCCGCAAAAAATAACCGCACTTTTCGGGATAGTCTCCTGATCGGTATATCATGGTGCGTGCACTCCCCTCGCCACGACGGAGCGGATCACGCGCCAGCAACCGATGAGGAGCCAGATGGCCAAACGGGCGACAGCGAAAACAACCCGGCGGAGCGCCGGCACCCCCCGGGCAGGCAACAGCGCCGCAAACGCGCAAAAGCCGTCGCAACGGATCCGCGTCGAGACCGATTCCTTTGGCCCGATTGACGTTGCCGCTGATCGCTATTGGGGCGCGCAGACCGAGCGCTCCCGCCAAAATTTCCGCATCGGCGAAGATCGCATGCCGCTTGCCATCGTGCACGCGCTGGCCGTGGTCAAGCTCGCCGCCGCCCAGAGCAATCACGAACTCGGCCTACTCGATCAGCGCCGCGCCCGCGCGATCAGCCGCGCGGCCCGGGAGGTGATCGCCGGCGACCTCGACGATCATTTCCCGCTGGTGGTCTGGCAGACCGGCTCCGGCACCCAGACCAACATGAACGTCAACGAGGTCATCGCCAATCGCGCCAACGAACTGCTCGGCGGGGAGCGCGGGGCGAAAAAGCCGGTCCACCCCAACGACCACGTCAATATGAGCCAGTCGTCGAACGACAGCTTTCCGACCGCGATGCATATCGCGGCGGCGAAAAACCTCACCGACGACCTCATCCCGGCGCTCAGTCTCCTCCACGCTGCCCTTCGCAAAAAGCAGGAGGAGTTTTCCGGCATCGTCAAAATCGGCCGCACCCACACGCAGGACGCCACCCCGCTCACCCTCGGCCAGGAATTCTCGGGCTATGCGGCGCAGGTGGAAAACGCGATCACGCGGCTGCGCGCGGCGGTCCGGGAATTGATGCCGCTGGCGCAGGGCGGCACCGCCGTCGGCACCGGGCTGAACAGCAAGCCGCGCTTTGCGCGCCTGTTCGCGCGGCATGCAGCGGAGCTCACCGGCCTACCCTTCACCAGCGCGCAGAACAAGTTCGAGGCGCTCGCCGCGAACGACGCCTATGTCGCCGCACACGGCGCCGTCAACGCGGCCGCGACCGCCCTGTTCAAGATCGCGAACGACATCCGCCTGCTGGGCTCGGGGCCGCGCTCCGGCCTCGGCGAACTGATCCTGCCCGAGAACGAACCCGGCTCCTCGATCATGCCCGGCAAGGTCAACCCGACCCAGTGCGAGGCGATGACGATGGTCTGCTGCCAGGTTTTCGGCAATCAGACGACCATCACGATTGCCGGCTCGCAGGGCCATTTCGAGCTCAACGTATACAAGCCGGTGTTGGCGCATGCGATGTTGCATTCAATCCGCATCATGGCCGATGCGGCGCGGTCCTTCACCGAGCACTGTGTCGAAGGCATCCGGGCGAACGAGCCGCGAATCAGGGAGCTTATGGAACGCTCGCTGATGCTGGTCACCGCCCTCGCCCCGAAAATCGGTTACGACAATGCAGCGAAAGTCGCAAAAAGCGCGCATAATCGCGGTACAACTCTCAAGGAAGAGGCGGTTCGCCTCGGGTTTGTCAGCGACATCGAATTTGACAACCTCGTCAAACCGGACAAGATGACGCACCCTGGCTGAGAAGGCTCGGGAAACAAATTGCGGCAATATTGGGGTATGCCCTTTGCATAATTCTGATTCAAATCAGAAGGCAACAATTTGAGTGGCCGTGGGGGCCAATTTTGGGGGGAGTAAATGGGCGAACTTGTTAATTTGAGAAAAGTCAGGAAGCGGGTCGAAAGGGATCAAGCGGCGGCGCAGGCTCAGATCAACCGGGTGCGGTTCGGCCGCACCAAGTTTGAGCGCACGCTCGATCGCAAGGAGTCCGACAAGACCGAGTTGATCCTTAACCAGCATCGCTTGAATCACGATGGGGCAGCAGTATGAAATCTCCCGTTGTGAAAAGGTCGATCGTCGTGGCTGGTCACAAGACCAGCGTCAGCCTGGAAGAAGCTTTCTGGAACGGGATGAAGGAGATTTCCGCCCTGCGTGGAATGACCCTGTCCGAACTAGTCGGCGAGATCGACAGCAATCGTCAGCAGGGCAACCTGTCCTCGGCGATCCGGCTGTTCGTTCTGGACCACTTTCGCTCGCGCGCTGCTCCGATACAGCCCATACAGGTGGCGCAGCAGGCAATGGCGAGCCATCGTCCTTCGTGATGCTCTACACATTTGCGGCATAGGACTGGCCGCAGGTCAGGTATTCTCCGAATACCGGACATGATGGTTTCGTCCTATGGTTGCTCCCGTGAAGTTTCGGGAGCGGGGCATGAGCACGTCGAACTTGTACCCTCATTCAACAGCCGCTGCGCACGCCGCCAAGGCGTTCGCAGTGGTCAAGCGCTCCGTGATCGTTCAGGGTCACAAAACCAGCGTCAGCCTCGAAGATGCGTTCTGGGACAGTCTCAAGGAAATTGCCCAGAGTCGCGGCATCGCCCTTACCGTGCTGATCGCCGAAATCAATTCGGAGCGGATCACCTGCAACCTGTCATCGGCCATCCGCCTGTTCGTGCTGGATTACTTTCGTGCGCGGGCGATCGCAGGCCTGATGATCGGCACCCGGCACGTGCGAACCATCACCGAAACGCGCAACTAGCCAGCTCTCGCCAGCCAAGCTGGTCTGCCGGATGCCCGATGCGGTGCGCCGCTGCCGGCCTTTCTTTTCAGGCATTTTATGGCGTCAGAACCAGGGGACCGCGCGGCCGCACCTGATGCTGTCCGGCCGGCGAAGATGCGGAGCCCGGCGCCGGGAGCACCTCGATCGGCGGCGGTAGCGGCGCGACCTGTGTCCCCGCATTCTCGCTCAGCGGCTCGGCCGGCTTTGGCGGGGCGGACGAAGCATTGTCGTCCGCCTTCGAGTGCGCCTCCTTCGGCACGTCCTTGGCCGCTTCCTTCGGTGCCGTTTCGATGACCGGCGCGGGCTTGGGCGCGGCAACAGAGCCGGAATTGCCAACGGCTGGCGGTTGCGGCGAAACGGGTGCCGCCGGGCGCGGCGGCTGCCTCGCCGGAGTGGCCGCATTCGGCCGCGCCGCGCGCGCGGGCAATTCACCGCGCTCGATTGCGTCGAGCCGTTTCGTCTCTCGGTCGATCGCGCGCAGCGAAAGCCACGCGGAAAACGACGACAGGTCGAGCGACCGGCTTGGTGCGTCCGGGGAGCCGGTGACGAACATCGTCAGATCCGGATGCGTCGCGGCATTTTCGAGCGTGCTCGAGGACAACGTGGCGCGAATGTCGACCTGATCGGCCGCGACGTCATAGCCGCCGGTCACGATTGCCTGCGCGCCATTGCCGTCGAGCGTCGCCGGCCCTGCGCGAAGCCGGCCGTCCTTCACGTTGAACGGCACTTCGGCCTTCGCCACCATCAGGATGCCAGCCGCCAGCGCGGGATCGACCACTGCCCTCAGCTTCGCCTCGTCGATCGCCGGCCCGGCGTCGCCGATGGTGAGCGCCTTCTCGAATGCCTGTGGCGCAAGGCCGGCGAGGCGGGCGCTCTGCAATGTCAGCGAACCGCTGCCTGACAACGCGCCGAGAAGGTCGGCGGCGGTGCGGCCATGGCTCGCCAGCGTGAGCTGGGCGCCGACCTTGCCCTCCGGCATCGCCAGCGCCCGATAGCGCAGCGCCGATCCCTCGACACCGGCGAGAGCGAGATTGGCGTTCAGGAGCGTGCCGTCCGGCGTCTGGCGCGTATCAAAATTGAAAGTCAGCTCGCCGCCGCCGATCTTGCCTTTCAGCCCCTCCAGCATCAGCGACTGGCCGTCGGCGCGGACCACGCCATTGAGCGGCCGCAGTTCGCTGCCGCCCGGCAGCATCGCACGCTGGGCAGAAAAGGCGACGCGCCCGCGCCAGCCCTGAAAGCGGCCGAGCCGCGACGCCTGTGCACCGCGCTCCTCCGGCGCGGCCATCATGAAGGCGAACACCGCCGGGATGTTCAGCGCATCTATTGCGAGATCGCCGTCGAGGCTGGCGTTTTCGGCGCTCCAGTCGAGCTTGCCGCCAATCCGCGCGCCCGCAATGAGCCCGTCGATCGCCTCGGCCTTCACTTCGGATTTGGCGACCGCGACGCGCGATGTCAGCGTCAAGCCGAGCGGCCCGCCCTGCCCGAGCAGCGGCGCGATGTCGGCGTGACGCACGGCGAGATTGACCTTCGCCGTCGGCGCATCTGCAAACGGCTCGGCGGTGCCGGTCGCATCGGCATCGAGCCCAGTACCGGAAAGCGCCGCTTTCACCCGCATCGGCTTGCGCGGATCGCCGCTCGCGGATGCCGTCAGCACCGCTGCGCCGGGGCCGCCCGCAACCACGCCGTCGAGCCCGAGAAGAGCGAGCAGCGGCTGCGCCCTCTCGGCGGTGAGCCGTGCGTCGAAATTGATGTCGGTCGGCAGCAGCCCGTCGAGATCCGCGCCGATCACTGCCGCGATGCGCGGCATCGCCGTCAGCGTCGCGCTTCCGGCGAGGTGCGGCGCGGCGATGTCGAGCTGCGCCCGCGCCTCGCCGCGATCCTTGTCGCGCGCGCTTTTGTCCAGCGTCATGGTCAGCATCAGGCGCGCGCCTTCGCGGCCCTGCGGCCAGGCCGACACGCGCTCTGCAATTTTAGGCGCGAGCGGCGACAGCAGCGTGGCCAGCCTGTCGAGCGAGGAAGCGGTGGCGGAGAGGTTCATCTGCCCGGTGACGGCGGCACGGTCAAACGCGCCCGCTCCTTCTACCGCGACGCCCGAGCCCGCGCCGAACCGCAGGCGGTCGAGCCTGATCGCCTGCGGCCCGTAGTCGAGCTTCAGCGCGACGGGGCGAACATCCTGACCCGCGACCACCGCATGGGCGATATCGACCTCGACCTGCGCCTCGTCGGGCATGGCGAGCCCCTCGCCGCCGATCGCCCTGATCATCGCCGACGTCGCATCGAGGTCGAGGTGATCGGCCTTGAATGCTGCCTCGAGGCGCGAAGAGCCGCCCTTCGCCTTCTCACCGAGGCCGGAGAAAACCAGCCGCCCGCGCAGCCTGTCGCTCTCGACCGCCGCAGCCAGATCCTCCACCGCGATCCGCGCCGGATCGATCTCGAAACGGCCGGAGAACCGGAGCGGCTTCTGCGATTTTGCGGCCAGATCCGAGCTGCCGCGCAGCCACACGCCAAGCACCTCCGGCTCCTCGGCGGCGATGTCGAATTTGCCGCTCAAGCGGGCGTCGGCGCCCGGCTGGAATTTGGCGTCGCGGAGCGTGACCCGCGCCGCCCCCGGCGCCAGCGCCGTGAGCTGCTCGACAGTCCACTGCCTCGGCGTGCCCAAAAGCTCGGCCGTCACATCCTGCACCGCGCGCCCGCCGAGCGCGACAGTCTCCGCGGTTGCCGCAATCGCCACCGGGAACGGCGGCAGCGGCAGCGCGGCCGCGCCATCGCGCAATGCGGGCAACAGGCTCGGCGGCGGCGCCGTGCCGTTGCTGCCGGTGGCGATCAGCCGGTCAGCGTCGATCTTCCGCGCCGAGAGGGTGGCGGCAAGACGCGGCTCCGCCCCGAAACGCATTTCCGCATTGCCGGCGACCTTCAGCACCGCGCCGTCCGCGCCGAGGCTTGCCTCGAGCTGCTCGAAGCGGGCGTTGGCCGGGTCGGCAGTCAGCTTCGCCGCGATCCGCCACGGCCCCTTTTCGGCCGGGCGGGCATCGCCCGCGGCCTTAGCTGGGGCCGGCTTTTCGACCACGAGACCGCCCTCGAAACGCGGCGTCGAAGCGACAAACCGCAAGAGGCCGTCGAGATCGAGGCCGGGCGTGGCCCCCGTCGGCACCAGGACGAGACGCAGCTTGGTGCCGTCCTCGTCCGGCGCGGGGCTGGACGTGATGCGGAAGGGATAGCGTACGCCGTGAACGCTGGCATTGCCCTCGCCGCGAATGGCTCCCGCGAGCGCCCGGACATCGCCGCTGAAGGCGACATCCTCAAGCTCGAGCGAGGTGCGGCTCGCGCCGTCATGCAGTGCGATTCGGCCGGTGACGTTAAGCCTGTCGATCGCGAGCGAACCAAGATTGACGCCGCCGATGCCGGCCGGCCAGGCGATCCGCCCGCGCCAGTCGAGCCCGAAGTCGAGCGCCATGCCGTTGATGGTGAGTTCGGTGGCGCGCCAGACGCCGCGCATCAGCGAGCCGAGGTTGAATTCCACATTGAGACTGTCGGCCCGCGCGCGGCCGAGATCGGCGTCGTCGCTGCCGACCGCGACTGACTGCAATTGCAGCGACGGCGTCGGCAAAATCGTCGCGCGCATGTCGCCGCCTACCCGGACCGGCGCGCCGATCACGCGCGTCGCCTCGGCCTCGAACTGGGGCCGGAACTGATTCCAGTCGATGAAATGCGGACCGATCAGCGCCGCCGTCAGGGCAACAATGAAAGCAATCGCAACGCCGAGCAGTGTCGTCTGCACGGTCTCTCCCCAAGCTAAGCGGCAACTTCACGGCTCCCGGCAGGGAGCGAACCGCATCAAGACATTGGGCCGGCCCGCAGGCTGGCCCGCTCTGGTCCTGCGCCCGGTGCGCAGGATGTCACGCCAATCCTGCGACAGTTTGCCAGCAATGTGGCGCGCTCGCCAGAACCCAACCGCCCTGGCCGCGCGGTTGTACCGGACGAGCACGGCAAAATTCAGTGGGCCGGCAAGATCTTGCCGGGATTGAAGATATTTTGCGGATCCAGCGCCAGTTTGAGCGCGCGCATGGCGTCGAGCGCCTCGTTCCCCAGTTCCCCGACGAGATACTGCTGCTTGCCTTGGCCGATGCCATGCTCCCCGGTGCAGGTGCCGTCCATAGCCTGCGCCCGCTCGACCAGGCGGTGGATGAAGCCCTCGGCGCGGGCGACCTCGTCGGGATCGTCGATGTCGCAGAGCAGCGAGCAGTGAAAATTGCCGTCGCCGACGTGGCCGACAATCGGGCCATCAAGGCCGCTTGCCTTCATGTCCGCTTCGGTTTCGACGACGCAGTCGGCAAGGCGCGAGATCGGCACGCAGACGTCGGTCGCGATCGCCTGCGCTCCGGGGCGCAGGTTCTTCACTGCCCAATAGGCGTCATGCCGCGCCTGCCACAGCCGCGTGCGATCCTCGGGCCGGGTGGCCCATTCAAAGCCGCCGCCGCCGCACTCGGCAGCGATTTCGGCGAACAGGCGGGTCTGCTCGGCGACCTCGACCTCGTTGCCGTGGAATTCGAGCAGCAGCAGCGGCGTCTCCGGCAGAGTAAGCTTGGAGTAGGCGTTGCAGGCGCGGACCTGCTCGGCATTGAGCAGTTCGATGCGCGCCACCGGAATGCCGGTCTGGATCGCCAGAATGGTCGCCCGGCAGGCGCCCTCCACCGTCGCAAACGAACACGAGGCCGCCGCGATCGTGTCGGGAATGCCGCGCAGCTTCAGCGTCAGTTCGCTGATGATGCCGAGCGTGCCCTCCGCGCCGATAAACAGATGGGTGAGGTCATAGCCGGCCGACGATTTTTTCGCCCGCGTGCCGGTGGTGATGATCTCGCCGTCGCCGCGCACGACCTTCAGCGCCAGCACGTTGTCGCGCATGGTGCCGTAGCGCACCGCATTGGTACCGGAAGCCCGCGTCGAGGCCATCCCGCCGATCGAGGCATCGGCGCCGGGATCGATCGGGAAGAACAGACCCTGATCGCGCAGGTGCTCGTTCAGCGCCTTGCGAGTGACGCCGGGCTGGATGACGCAGTCGAGGTCATCGGCATGCACCTTGAGCACGCGGTTCATCTCGCGCAGATCGATGCACACGCCGCCAGCCGGCGCGTTGACCTGCCCTTCCAGCGAAGTGCCGGTGCCGAACGCGATCACCGGCACGCCGCGCGGCGCGCAGATCCGCACCACATCCTGAATATCCTCGGTCTCCTGCGCCATCACTACCGCATCCGGCGGCTGGTTAGGTACCCAGGTGGTGGTGTGGGCGTGCTGCTCCCGCAAGGATTGCGAGGTGGAGAATCGGTTGCCGAAACGCGCGGCGAGTGCGCTCAGCGCCTCCGCCAATTTGGTCGCATCTGGACGCGCAATGTTTTCTTGAATTGAGTATGACACCAAAAATCCTCCCGGGGCGCGAAACCGTGTCAAAGCTTGTATTGCCGGTCAAGCACATCTATCGAAACGGTGCTGCCACAACGAAAAAATGAAGGATGAGTGATGACGCCCAGCGAGAAGATCTCCGCCCCCTACCACGCACCGATCCAGCAGATCGAACCGCAATGGATCGACGGCAACGGCCACCTCAACATGGCCTACTACAACGTGCTGTTCGACCGCGGGATGGACGGGTTCTTCGACACGATGGGGATCGGCTGGAACTATCTCAAGACGCGCCACTGCTCGACCTTCACCGCCGAATGCCATGTGCGCTACGTGCGCGAGATCCACCTCGGCGATCCGGTGCTGGTGGTGTGCTATCTCGTCGCCGCCGACGACAAGCGGATCCACACCTTTCAGGAATTGCGCCACGCCACCGAAGGCTGGCTGTCGGCGACGTCGGAAAACATGACGCTTCACGTCGACATGGCGGTGCGCAAGACCGCGCCGTTCCCGGACGACATCAAGGCCCGCGTTCAGGCCGTGGCGCAGGCCAATGCGGCGGTCCCGCGGCCGAACGGCATTGGCCGCAAGATCAACATGCCGGCGCCGAAATGAGCGGCGCCGCGTAGGCCGCTAGGCGCGGGTGCGGCCGCGGAAGATGCTGACGATGGCCGAAATCAAAAACAGCGCCACCGCGAGAAAGAAAATGATCTTGCCGATCTCCACCGATGCGCCGGCAATGCCGCCAAAGCCCAAGAACGCGGCAATCAGCGCAACGACGAGAAACGCAAGGACCCAGACTAACATTCTGTGCTCCTTGTCCGTATAGCGCCGGACCGAATCGCGATCCGGCAATCCTTCCGGCACACCAATCGCGGGCGGGAGCCAAAAGTTCCCGTTGGCCACACGCATGACCCTGCCTTAAAAACGCGCGGCTGATGGGCAAAACCGTGCCCAGACGCCGGCAAGCGGTTGGGAAACCGGCCGCCCGCGCCTATATGGCTCCCATGTACGGCTCCCCTTTCCGGCCCTGCGGTGCCATTCTTCCGAAATGACGATTCGCATGACCGAGCTTGAAAGCCCGCGCAATTCGCGCGTTCCAGATCACCAGCCGGCCCCCGGCGGCATCGCCGCCCGCGCGCGTGCCGCCGCTGCTCCGCAATATCTGACCGCGCTCAATCCCGAGCAGCGCGAGGCCGTCGAGACGCTGGATGGCCCGGTCCTGGTGCTCGCGGGCGCCGGCACCGGCAAGACGCGGGTTCTGACCACCCGGATCGCCCACATCCTCAGCACCGGCCGCGCCCGGCCCGGCGAGATTCTGGCGGTGACCTTCACCAACAAGGCCGCGCGCGAAATGAAGCACCGGCTCGGCCAGATGCTTGGCCAGACGGTCGAAGGCATGCCGTGGCTCGGCACCTTCCACGCCATCGGCGGACGGATTTTGCGCTACCACGCCGAGCTCGTGCAGCTGCAATCCAATTTCACGGTGCTCGATGTCGACGATCAGATCCGCCTGCTCAAGCAACTGCTGCAGGCCGAGCACATCGACGAGAAGCGCTGGCCCGCGCGCATGCTGGCCGGGCTGATCGACGGCTGGAAGAACCGCGGCCTGACGCCGGCGCAGGTGCCGCCCGGCGAGGCCGCAATGTTCGGCAACGGACGCGGCGGCAAGCTCTATGCCGCCTATCAGGAGCGGCTGAAGACGCTCAACGCGGCCGACTTCGGCGACCTCCTGCTCGAGGCCATCCGTCTCTTCCGCGAGCATCCCGACGTGCTGCGGCAGTATCAGCAGCGCTTCAAGTTCATTCTGGTGGACGAATATCAGGACACCAACGTCGCCCAGTATCTCTGGCTCCGCCTTCTGGCGCAGACGCCGGGCGGCGATGCGCCTGCGCCGGAGCGCGGCGACACGCTGCCGACGCCGGTCCGCTACCAGAAAAACATCTGCTGCGTCGGCGACGACGACCAGTCGATCTATGGCTGGCGCGGCGCCGAGGTCGACAACATCCTGCGCTTCGAGCACGACTTCCCCGGCGCGCGCGTGGTGCGGCTGGAGCGAAACTATCGCTCCACCGGCCATATCCTCATGGCCGCGTCCCACCTCATCGCGCATAACGAGGGCCGGCTCGGCAAGACGCTGCGCACCGAAGACGTCGACGGCGAAAAGGTCACCGTCACCGGCGCGTGGGATTCCGAGGAGGAGGCCCGCGCCATCGGCGAGGAGATCGAGGATCTGCAGCGCAAGCAGCATCCGCTCAACGAGATCGCCATTCTAGTGCGCGCCTCGTTCCAGATGCGCGAATTCGAAGACCGCTTCGTCACCCTCGGCCTGCCTTATCGCGTCATCGGCGGCCCGCGCTTCTACGAACGGCAGGAAATCCGTGACGCGCTGGCCTATCTGCGCGTCGTCAATTCGCCCGCCGATGATCTGGCGTTCGAGCGCATCGTCAACGTGCCGAAGCGCGGACTTGGCGACGCCACCGTGCAGTTGCTGCACGATCACGCCCGCATGCACCGCGTTCCGCTGACCGAGGCGGCCCGCCTCGTGCTCAGCGGCGATGCGCTCAAGCCCAAGGCCCGCAGTTCGCTGCGCAGCCTGATGGACAGCTTTGTGCGCTGGAGCGAGCGGCGCGACAGTCTTCGCCACACCGACCTTGCCGAAATCATTCTCGACGAGTCCGGCTATACCGAGATGTGGCAGAAGGATCGCTCGGCCGACGCGCAGGGGCGGCTCGACAACCTCAAGGAGCTGATCCGCTCCATGGAGGAATTCGAGAACCTGCAGGGCTTCCTCGAACATATCGCGCTGGTGATGGACCGCGAGGGCGGCGCCGACGAGGACGCCGTCTCGATCATGACGCTGCATTCGGCCAAGGGGCTGGAGTTCGACACCGTCTTTCTTCCCGGCTGGGAGGAAGGGCTGTTTCCGCATCAGCGCGCACTCGACGAGCAGGGCCGCGCCGGCCTCGAGGAAGAGCGCCGCCTCGCCCATGTCGGCATCACCCGCGCACGGCGGCGGGCCAAGCTTTACTTCGCCTCCAACCGCCGCATCCACGGCACCTGGAATACGACGGTGCCCTCGCGCTTCCTCGACGAACTGCCGGCGCACAATGTCGAGATCACCGAATCCAAGGGCGGCGGCGGATGGGGCGGCGCGGGCGGCTACGGCTCCTCGCGCTTCGACAATCTCGAGGCGTTCGGCTCGACCTATTCGACGCCGGGCTGGCAGCGTGCGCAGCAAAATCGCAGCCGCAGCAATTTTGCCGACAGTGGCGCGTCCTATGGCCGCTCGCCGTCGCATCGCGAGCCGGTGACGATCGAAGGCGAGCTGATCGCCAAATCGACCGGCACCGAGTCCAAATACGCCCTCGGCGAGCGCATCTTCCACGAAAAATTCGGCTACGGCCGGATCACCCGCATTGACGGCAACAAGCTGACGATCTCGTTCGACAAGGCCGGCGAGAAGAAAGTGCTCGACAGTTTCGTCCGCCGCCCGTGACGGGCAACGCTCCTGCCGGACATAAAAAAGGCCGTCGTCGACGGCCTTTTTGCTACGCACCCGTTGCCGGGCAATTGCGCGGATCAGCGCTTGTAGCAGTGGAAGCGGTTATGCCGGTCATAGTAGCCGCGGCACTTGCGGCGGCTGCCTTCCGGAATACCGAGCACGCCCTTCACACCACCGACGACACCGCCGACACCAAGGCCGATCGCGCCGCCGACGGCCCCGCCGACCGGCCCGGCCGCGCGCTTGCCTTCACGCGCACCTTGGCGCGCGCCCTGTTCGGCTCCGCGAAACACGCCCTGCGCATTGGCCGGGGAAACGCTCGGCGTCAGCGCCAGCACGGCCAAAAGGCCGGCGGCAGCGGCAAATGTCGTCTTGATATGGTTTTGGACCGTCATGATAACTCCTCAGCTCGTTATGACTTTGGGAAGTCCCGCCTGTGTCCGGCTTCGCCGCATACTTCCCATGCGCCTTGTGCCAGACACCTGCGGAAAAAATCCCACTCACGTTCGTCCATGGTCCTTGGTACGCCAGATGTAGCTCTGCGAACACATCGCAATCACTAACGCTTGAAATAAGGCAAAGTTTCAGCCGACACCTTCATAGCTGCCATCAGCGCACAGCGACACAGGGCCTTAAATAAACCGCCGTGCCGGCGACTAATTCGCACGACCATTTTCGATGACGAAGAAAAGCACCGTGTCGATCGTCTGCGTCAACCATTTCCAAGCCTTGAGCGAAGGTGAGGAAAAGACGCTGGAACCAACCTGTTCGACGAATGCTTATTGTGCGCCGGGGTTGTAGTTGTGCGGAGACATCATGCGTCATTCATTTTTCCCGCTCGCTCTATTCGCTCTGATCACAGCCGCCCCGACGGCCCATGCCGCGGTCGCCATCGAGATCAACAAGGACACCCAGCAGATGACGGTCGCAGTCGATGGCGACGTTCGTTATCGCTGGCCCGTATCGACCGGCAATCCATCTTACGAGACGCCGAACGGCAGTTTCCGCACCTTCCGCATGGAGCCCGACCACTTCTCGAAGGAGTTCGACGACGCGCCGATGCCGCATTCGATTTTCTTTACCCGCCAGGGCCACGCCATTCACGGCACGCTGTCGGAAAAAAGTCTCGGCCAGCCTGTGTCGCATGGCTGCGTGCGGCTGTCGCGCAGCAATGCCGCGACGCTCTATCGGCTGGTCGAGGAGGAAGGCCTTCTCAAGACGACCGTGACGCTCAAAGGATCATCAACGGTGGCATTGGCGCGCAACCGGAAAGGCGCGACCACGTTCGCCGACCGTGGCACACCCGACTACGATGCGAGCGGGCAGCCGATCGGCCCGCCGCAACAGCTCACGCCGCAATATGCGGGACGGCCGGTCTATCCGCCGCGTCCACGCGGCTATTATAGCTACGACGACGCCTACTATTCCACGGATCCGGTCGATCAGCGCCGCTATCCCGCGCCGCGCGGCTATCGCTATGACAACGGCAGCTATACCGGCGCGCGCCGAAGCTATACGCCCTATCCCGACGACAACGCCGTCTATGCGCCCTCGCCCTATCCCGGGCGCGGACTGTTTTCGCAAGGGTGGTGACGTGGCGAACCGCTGCGGCCACCGTCAGTGGTCGCGGAGCTGCCGCCAGACTGCGCCAAGCACGTTGCTGTAATCGTCGGTCCAGACGCGCTGCCCTGCGGTCGGCGCGGTCAACTCCCACAGTTTCGACTCGGCGAGCTCGCCGATGTCGGCTTCATCCTTCGCCGAGAGCACCACGGTCGAGGCAAAAATATACTCGCCGCTGCGATCCAGATCGTGAGCCGACACCCAGCTCTTGAGGCCGTTGGCGTCGGCAATGCCGACCGCGACGCTGGTGAGTTCGAGATTGCGGTTCGAGACATGCATCAGCACTACGCCGCCGGGCGCGAGCTTGCGCTTGTAGATCGCCATCGCCTCCTTGGTCGCAAGATGCACCGGGATCGCGTCCGATGAATAGGCATCGACGATGATCAGATCATAGGTGCCGTCCGGCTCGTCGGCGAAGGTCAGCCTGGCATCGCCGACGACGATCTTGAGGTTCGGCGCGCAACGCTGCACGAAAGTAAAATATTTCGGGTCGCGCGCCGTTGCGATCATCGAGGGGTCGATCTCGAAGAACGTCCAGTTCTCGCCCGGCGCGATCGAACAGGCCAGCGCGCCGGCGCCGAGCCCGATCACGGCACCGCGGATCGGCCCGCCCTTCTTCGCGCGCATCGCCGGCGCCACCTGTCCCATGCCGCTGTCGCGGTGATAGTAGGAGATCGCCTGCGGCTTCTCGCCCTCGGGAGGGTTAGGATCGATCTTCTCCGCACCGTGGATCGTCGTGCCATGCATCAGCACCCGGTATTTGCCGTCCGGCGTCGTCACGATCTTGTGCACGCCGAAGAAGCTGCGCACGGTTTCGACGCGCCCGTCTTCGGCCGGATAGAGCCGCAGCAGCGCGAGCGCCAGCACCACCGCCGCCAGCCCCTTGGCATTGCTGCCCTTGAAGAAGATCAGCACCAGCATCGCAGCGACGGCCATGATCGCGACCACGCTGACCTGCTTTTCCTCCATCATCGCGAACCACTCGCCGCCGAGCCATGCCGGCAGCACGGCGAGGAGGGCAACGAGCGCAAACAGCGGCCAGAACCAGCGCCGCCATCCTTGCGCCGGCTCGGGCACGGTCGGGCGGCACAGCACGGCGGCAGCGATCAGAATGGGATATTCCGCGATCCAGGAAAACGCGTATGGCGCAAGGAGGCCGGCGAACAGGCCGCCGACCATGCCGCCGAAGGACAGTGCAACGTAGAAGCCGGTGAGATGGCGCGCGGGCGGGCGGGTGCGCGCCAGCTCGCCGTGGCAGGCCATCGCGATGACGAAGAAGCTCAGAAGATGGCCGCCGAGCGTTGCCGGCAAATTGTAGAGCGTCGCCGAGGTCAGCAGCATGATGCTCAGCGCAATTGCGAGCGGCATCATCAGCAGCATGTAGCGATGCGGCAGCAGCGGCTTCGACTGGAACACCAGCACCCAGGTCAGCAGATAGAGCGAGAGCGGCAGCACCCACATCAGCGGCGCAGCCGCAACATCGGTGGAGATATGCGCCGTCACCGCGATCAGAAGCCCGGACGGCACCGCCGCGAGAAAGATCCAGCGCAGCCGCGTTCGCCACGCCGGCGCGGGCGTATCGTCCTGCGTCGCCGCGCCGGCGTGCGCCGCCTGCGTTTGCTTCGCGCCCCGCAACATCAGCACGGCGCAGAGCGCGATCAGGGCCATGAGCACGGCAAAGCCCACCGACCACAGCCGGATCTGGGTTTGCAGCGTCAGCATCGGCTCCAGCAGAAACGGATAGGATAGAAGCGCAAGAAAACTGCCGATGTTCGAGGAAGCATAGAGAAAGTACGGATCATGCCCCGACGGGTGCCCGGTGCGCACGAACCATGCCTGCAGCAGCGGGCTGTTGGCCGCCAGCGCGAAGAACGGCAGCCCGATCGACACGGTGAACAGGCCGATCAGCCACAGCGCCGTACCTTCCGACGGCGGCCGGCCCCAGCCGTCCGCAATCGCCAGCGGCAGCGTCATGAACGCCGCCACGAGCAGCGCCAGATGGATTGCCACGCTGGCCTGCCGGCGTCGCAGCGAGGCGAGCCAGTGCGCATAGGCATAGCCCGCCAGCAGCAGCGTCTGAAAGAACACCATCGCCACCGACCATACGGCCGGCGAGCCGCCGAGCCGGGGCAGCACCATCTTGGCGAACAGCGGCTGCACCGAGAACAATAGCAGCGCGCTGACAAAAATCGCCGCCGTGTAGGTCGAGAGCACGCCGCGGTTGTTCGTTCGATCAGATGAGGACACCGAAAACTCCCAACGAAGCCAGGAACGCGAATGTAGGGCGGCACCGGGAAAGTTGAAGTCACCGGCGGCTTGAGGAACGCATCCGGGCCGCGGCAGAGAGGCAGGCCCAGGGCAACACGGCGATATTCAACACCAGCCAAATGGGATAAATCTTAAGAATGACCGACACCGACGTCATAATTATCGGCGCGGGCCATAACGGCCTGACCTGCGCGGCCTATCTCGGCATGAGCGGCCTTCGGGTGAACGTCGTCGAGCGCCGCAACGTGGTCGGCGGCGCGGCGGTGACGGAAGAGTTTCATCCTGGCTTTCGCAACTCGGTCGCCGCCTATACGGTGAGCCTGCTCAACCCCGCGGTCATCGCCGATCTCAAGCTCGCCGAACACGGCCTGCGCATCGTCGAGCGCCGCGCCCAGAATTTTCTGCCCGCCCCGGATGGAACCTATCTTCTCACCGGCGAGGGCCGCACGAAAAGCTCGGTCGCGCGGCTGAGCGCGCGTGACGCCGACGAACTCGACCGCTTCAATGCCGAGCTTGCAACCATCGCCGACGTGCTGCGGCAATTCGTGCTGCGCGCGCCGCCCAACCTCGTCGAGGGCTTTGGCCGCCGCGCTTTTGGCGAGGGCCTGAACGCACTCGGCGCAGCCAATATTTTGCGCGGCTTGACGACGGAGGACAAACGCAACCTGCTCGACCTGTTCACGCTCTCGGCCGGCGAGATGCTCGACGCCAGATTTGAGAGCGAACTCGTCAAGGCGCTCTACGGCTTCGATGCGATCGTCGGCAACTATGCCAGTCCTTATGCCGCCGGCTCGGCCTATGTCATGTTGCATCACGCCTTCGGCGAGGTGAATGGCAAGAAAGGCGTGTGGGGCCACGCCATCGGCGGCATGGGCGCGATCACGCAGGCCATGGCCGCCGCCGCCGGAGGCCACGGCGTCACCATCGACACCGGCTCGGGCGTGCGCGAGATCATCGTCGAGAACGGCCGCGCCTGCGGCGTCGTGCTCGAGGACGGGCGCACCCGGCGCGCCCGCTATGTCGCCGCCAACGTCAATCCGACCCTGCTCTACACCCGCCTGATGCCGGGAGGCAGCGTGCCGGAAAATTTCCTGGGCCGCATCCGGCGCTGGCGCAACGGCTCCGGTTCGTTCCGCATCAATGTCGCGCTCAGCCGCTTGCCGTCGTTCACCGCGCTGCCCGGCGACGGAGACCATCTCAGCGCCGGCATTATTCTCGCGCCGAGCCTTGCCTATATGGATCGCGCCTATCTCGATGCCCGCGCCCACGGCTGGAGCCGCGAGCCGGTGGTCGAGGTGCTGATCCCCACGACGCTCGACGACAGCCTCGCGCCGCAGGGCGCCCATGTCGCCAGCCTGTTCTGCCAGCACGTTGCGCCGCAATTGCCGGACGGGGCCTCGTGGGACGACCACCGCGACGAGGTCGCCGACCTGATGATCGCCACCGTCGATCGCTACGCGCCGGGCTTCGCCGCCAGCGTCGTCGGCCGGCAAGTGCTGTCGCCGCTCGACCTTGAGCGCGACTTCGGGCTGATCGGCGGCGACATTTTCCACGGCGCGCTGTCGCTGAACCAGTTGTTCTCCGCCCGACCGATGCTCGGCCATGCCGACTATCGTGGCCCGGTTCAGGGCCTCTATCATTGCGGCTCGGGCGCGCATCCCGGCGGCGGCGTCACCGGCGCGCCGGGCCACAACGCGGCGCAGGCGATATTGCGCGATCACCGCCGCCTGTTCCGCTGAAGCCTGTCACAATCCGTGCGCATCTCTGGCAAAAACCGTGTAAAACCGGTGCAGAAACCCATCGATACCGCCGGTAGAACTTTTCGGAAAACGCTGTTGGAACGCTGTGGACAGCGCCCTCGGAGCCCTGTGGACAACTCCACCCAACCCTGTGGATAAGTCGGCGCAAAACCATGCCAATCCCTGTGGTCCGGCTGTGTAACCCGCTATCGGCCCGAAACTGCCGCACTCTGAATTTGCAAGGACTTTCATGAACTTCGACCCCTCGCCCGCCGCCACCCGCGCCACCTTCGTCATCGGCGAAGAGCACGCGGCCAACCGCGTCGCCGACATGCTCGCGGAAAGCGTCGACAGCGACACCACCGCGGTTTCGGCCTTCGAGCAGGACGACGGTAACTGGGCCGTCACCCTCTATTTCGCCGCGCCGCCGGATCAGGCCGCCATCCGCGAACTGGTTGGCCTCGCCGCCGGCGAGGACGCCGCGAGCCGCCTGGCCTTCGACACCGTCGAGGCGAAGGACTGGGTCAAGGCGAGCCTTGAAGGCCTCGCGCCGGTCGAGGCCGGCCGCTTCGTCGTTCATGGCTCGCATGATCGCGATCGCATCGCGCCCGGCCTGATCGGCATCGAGATCGAGGCCGCGCTCGCCTTCGGCACCGGCCACCACGGCACCACGCGCGGCTGCCTGATGCTGCTCGACGAGGTGCTGAGCCAACAGTCGCCGGGCCGGGTGCTCGACGTCGGCACGGGAACCGGCGTGCTGGCCATCGCCGCCGCCAACGTGCTGCAGCACGAGGTCGTCGCCAGCGACATCGATCCGCAGGCGGTCGCGGTCGCCCACGACAACGCGGTTCACAACGGCGTCGGCGACTTCGTGCGCGCGTTCTGCGCCGCCGGGCTCGACTCCCCGCAGATCACCGACGCGGGGCCGTACGACCTGATCCTCGCCAACATTCTGGCTAATCCCCTGCAGGAGATGGCGCCGGCAATGTGCGCAAATCTTGCCCCGGCCGGACTGATCATTTTGTCCGGCCTGCTGCCGCATCAGGCCGACGACGTCATCGCCGCCTATCAGGCCTGCGGCCTGCGCCTTCTGAAAAATCAGGTGATCGACGGCTGGAGCAGCCTGCTGATGCAAAATCCCTGACGCATGCTGGCGGCGGGAAGGCCCACGGGCCGCACGATAATCGGGCCTCGCGCTGGCGCGGCCCGGTCCCCACGTCAAAACAGAATTCCCCGTTGCGCGATCCTGTTCTAGAGTCCGCCCATGTTCGAAGCTCTCTTTCAGACGTTTGAAGATCCCGAGGGCGGCGTCGCCCTCGCCGCACGGCTCGCCAGCTTTCGCGAGGAGCTCGCAAAGCAGGGCCTCACCGGCTTCGTCATCCCGCGCGCCGACCAGCAGCAGAACGAATACGTCCCGCCGTCGGATGAGCGGCTGGCGTGGCTCTCCGGCTTCACCGGCTCGGCGGGCTTTGCCGTAGTGCTGCAGAACGCGGCGGTCCTGTTTGTCGATGGCCGCTACACATTGCAGGCCGCCAAGCAGATCGACATGCGGGCGTGGACGATTGCCTCGCTGACCGAGCCGCCGCCGGAAAGCTGGATCGCCGAGCACCTGCGCAAGGGCGACCGGCTCGGCTTCGATCCGTGGCTGCACACCACGACATCCGCCGACAAGCTCAAGGCCGCGTGCGAGCGCGCCGGCGCCGAGCTCGTGGCCGTCGAGCGAAACCCGCTCGATTCGGTGTGGCACGAGCGGCCGCAGCCGCCGATCGGGCCTGTCGTAATTCACAGCCTCGACCTCGCGGGCGAAGCACCCGCTGAGAAGCTGGCGCGCATTCGCGCCGACATGGCGCACCACGCCATCGACGCGCAGGTGCTGTCGGATTCCCATGCGGTGGCGTGGACCTTCAACATCCGCGGCGCGGATGTCGCGCACACGCCGCTCCCACTCTCCTACGCGCTGGTGCCGAAAGACGGTCGGCCGACGATCTTCATCGACGGCCGCAAGCTGTCGAACAGCGTCCGCCATCATCTTGAGGAAAGCGCGGACGTCGCCGAGCCGGGCGCGCTGACTGCGCACCTCGCCGAGCTTGCCGGCCGCGGCGCGGTGATCGGCCTTGACAACGCGACGGCGGCGAATGCGCTGGCGCGGCTGATCAAGGCCGCTGGCGGCAAGACCATCAATGCCGCCGATCCGGTCGCGCTGCTCAAGGCCGTAAAGAACCCGACCGAGATCGCCGGCGCACGCACCGCGCATCGCCGCGACGGCGCGGCGCTCGCGCGCTTTCTGTGCTGGCTCGATCGCGAAAGCGGCACCGGCCACCTCTCGGAAATCGACGCCGTTGAGGCGCTGGAGACGTTCCGCCGCGACACCGGCGCGCTCAAGGACGTATCGTTTCCCACCATCTCCGGCGCGGGGCCGAACGGCGCAATCGTGCACTACCGCGTGACGCGGCTGAGCAACCGCCGGGTCTTGCCGGGCGAACTGTTGCTGATCGATTCCGGCGCGCAGTATCAGGACGGCACCACCGACGTGACGCGCACCATCGCCGTCGGCACGCCGACCGATGAGATGCGCGACCGCTTCACCCGCGTGCTGCGCGGCCATATCGCGATTGCCCGCGCGGTGTTTCCCGACGGCACGAGCGGCGCGCAGCTCGACAGCTTCGCGCGGCAATATCTGTGGCAGGCCGGCCTCGACTTCGAGCACGGCACCGGCCATGGCGTCGGCAGCTATCTGTCGGTGCACGAAGGTCCGGCGCGGATTTCCAAGCTGGGCACCACCGCCTTGAAGCGCGGGATGATTTTGTCGAACGAGCCCGGCTATTACAAAACCGACGCCTACGGCATCCGCATCGAAAATCTCGAACTCGTCGTCGCCGCAAAAATTCCCGGCGCGGAAAGGCCGATGAACCGCTTCGAGGCGCTCACCCTCGCCCCCATCGACCGCCGCCTGATCGATGCGTCCTTGATGACCGCCGAGGAGATCGCATGGCTCGACGCCTATCACGCCCGCGTCGCGCACGAGATTTTGCCGCTGATCGAGGATGAAGCCGTGAAGACGTGGCTGAAGGATGCGACGCTGCCGCTGGCGAAGTAATTTTTATGGCTCGCCGCTGCCGCATTGAAAAGGATTGCCGGGACAGGGCCCGGCAATGATGCCGCCAAAAGCAAAAGCCTAGCTGACGCGGGGCCGCGTCAGCGGGTCTAGCCGCCGATCAGCGCCAGCCACTCATCCTCGGTCAGCACCGCAACGCCAAGCTCGCGCGCCTTGTCGAGCTTGGAGCCAGCCGCCTCGCCGGCCACCACATAATCGGTTTTCTTCGACACCGAGCCGGCGACCTTGGCGCCGAGGCGCTCGGCGCGTGCCTTGGCCTCGTCGCGCGTGAAACGCACCAGCGAGCCGGTGAACACCACCGTCTTGCCAGCGACGGGCGAATCCGCAGCCGGGCGTTCGGCATCGCGAATCTGCACCTGCTGCGTCAGCCGCGCCACGGCGTCGGCATTGTGCGGCTCGCTGAAATAGGCCGCGAGGCTGTCGATCACGGTGTCGCCGATCTGGTCGAGATCGTCCATCTCCTGACGTGCTTCCGCGTCGCCCTTGGCCATCTTCATCACCGCCGCATGAAACGCCGCCCATGAGCCATAGCCGCGCGCCAGCACCTGCGCCGTGGTTTCGCCGACATGGCGGATGCCGAGCGCATAGATGAAGCGTTCCAGCGCGATGTCGCGCCGCTCGGCGATCGCCGAAAACAAATTGCGCACGGAAACCGTGCCGTAGCCCTCGAGCTGTTCGAGCCTGATCTCGTCGTTGCGCGCCTCGAGCGTAAAGATGTCGGCAGGCTCCTTCATCCAGCCGCGATCAAAGAAAAGTTCGATCTGCTTCTCGCCAAGGCCATCGATGTCGAAGGCCCGGCGCGAGACGAAATGCTTCAGATGCTCGATGCGCTGATGCGGGCAGGCCAGTTCGCCGGTGCAACGCACGCGCACGCCCTCCTCGCCGCCCGAGATGACTTCGCGCACCACCGGCGTACGCAGCGAGCAAGGGCAGTGGGTCGGAAACACGAACGGCTTCGGCCCGCGCGGCTGGTCGAGCACCACGCTCACGACCTGCGGGATGACGTCGCCCGCGCGCTGGATTCTGACCGTATCGCCGACCCGCACGTCCAGCCGCTTGATCTCGTCGGGGTTGTGCAGCGTCGCATTGGACACGACGACGCCGCCCACCGTCACCGGCGCGAGCTTGGCCACTGGCGTCATCACCCCGGTGCGACCGACCTGGATCTCGATTGCGTTGAGCACCGTCGTCGCCTGCTCCGCCGCGAACTTGTGCGCGATCGCCCAGCGCGGGCTGCGCGAGACGAAGCCGAGCCGCTCCTGCCAGTCGAGGCGGTTGACCTTGTAGACCACGCCGTCGATGTCATAGCCGAGCGTGGCGCGTGTTTCCTCGATTTGGCGATAGAAGGCGAGCACCTCGTCGGCGCTGCGGCACAGCGTCATCAGCGGATTAACCGCAAAGCCCGCCTTGCCGAGCCAGTGCACCATGCCGAGTTGCGTGTCGTCCGGCATCGCGCTCATCTCGCCCCAGGCATAGGCGAAGAACTTCAGCGGGCGCGAGGCGGTAATGCCGGCATCCTTCTGGCGCAGCGATCCCGCCGCCGAGTTGCGCGGATTGGCGAACGGGGCTTCGCCGGCCGCTTCCTGCCTTGCATTGAGCGCGAAAAAATCATCGCGCAGCATGTAGACCTCGCCGCGCACCTCGCAGATCTCCGGCACGTGCTTGCCGCTCAGAACATGCGGAATGTTTTTGACGGTGCGGACATTGGCGGTGACATCCTCGCCCTCGAAGCCGTCGCCCCGCGTCGCGCCGGTGACGAGCCTGCCCTCGACATAGCGCAGCGACAGCGACAGGCCGTCGATCTTCGGCTCCGCGACGATATCGGGGAATGTATCGGCATCGAGCCGCAAAAACCGCTGCACCCGCTCGACGAAATCGGAGACATCCTCATCGCTGAAGGCGTTGCCGAGCGACAGCATGGGCACTGCGTGCTGCACCTTGGCGAAGCGGCCGGACGGCGCCGCACCGATCGTCTGCGTCGGCGACTTGCCGGAAACGAGGTCGGGAAAACGCGCCTCGATGGCCTCGACCCGCTGGCGCAGCGCGTCATACTCGGCGTCCGAAATCGTCGGCGCGTCCTGCTGATAGTAGCGGGCATCGTGGCCCTCGATCTCGAGGGCGAGGCGCATCAATTCGACGCGCGCCTGCGCCGCAGTCAGTTGATCAACCTCAACAGGCGGTTTCCGGGGACGCCGGGCCATTGTCGTTCCTCAGGGTTAGGTCGTCGCGGCTCGCAGCAACTGGTCGGCGGCGGCGCGCGCTTCCTTGGTGATCTCCGCGCCTGCGAGCATCCGCGCGATTTCCTCGCGGCGATGATCGTCGCCGAGCGTGACGATGCTTGTCGCCACCCGCTTGCCCTTGTCGAGCGCATCCTTGGAAATCAGAAGATGCTGGCTCGCCCGCGCGGCAACCTGCGGCGCGTGGGTCACCGCCATTACCTGCACCTTGTCGGCCAGCCGGGCAAGCCGCGCGCCGATCGCATCGGCCACCGCGCCGCCCACCCCGGTATCGATCTCGTCGAACACCAGGGTCGGCGCCGAACCGCGATCCGAGAGCACGACCTTGAGCGCCAGCAGAAAACGGGACAGCTCGCCACCCGAGGCGACCTTCATCAGCGGGCCGGGCCGCGTGCCGGGGTTAGTCTGCACCCAGAATTCGACGCGGTCGAAACCCTGCGGTCCCGGCGTCGCCGGGTCGGATTGCACCTGCGTCATGAACTTGGCGCGCTCGAGCTTCAGCGGCGCGAGTTCCGCCGCCACCGCCTTGTCGAGGCGCGCGGCAAACTTTTTGCGTTCCTGCGACAGCCGCTCGGCCGCCGCATCAAAGGCCTGCGCCGCCTCGAGCGCCGCCTGTTCCAGGCCCGAGAGCTGCTCCTCGCCGGCATCGATCAGCGCAACATCGGTGGCAAAGCGCTCGGCGAGGCTGGCAAGATCGTCGACCGGCGTCGAGAATTTTCGCGAGGCTGCCCGCAAGGCGAACAGCCGCTCCTCAAGCACTTCCAGTTCCCGCGGGTCGAAATCGGTCGCGACCAGCGCGGCATTAAGATGCTGCTCCGCCTCCTCCAGCGCGTTGATCGCGGTATCGATCGCCTTCACCGCCGGCTCGATCAAGGCGGGGGCGCTGGCGGCACGGCGCTCCAGCCGGCGCACCGCCGCGGCCAATGCCGCGACCGGCGACTGACGGCCGGTGATAGCCTCCAGCGCCTCGCGCAGGTCGGCGGAGATCTTTTCGCCGGTCATCATCGTGGTCCGGCTCTCGGCCAGCGCGGTTTCCTCGCCGGCCGCCGGGGCGAGCTTTTTCAACTCCTCGGAGGAATGCCGCAGATAATCGGCGTCGCGCGCCGCCTTCTTCATGTTTTCGCGATGGTTTTCCAGCGCGGTCTGGGCCGCCCGGCGCGCGGCCCACAGGCGCTCGACCGTGGCGACGTCCTTGTCCAGCCCGGCAAACGCATCGAGCAGCCGGCGATGGGTCGCGGCATCGACCAGCGCGCGCTCGTCGTGCTGGCCGTGGATTTCCACCAGCGCCGCGCCAACCGTCTTGAGGGTCTGCACGCTGATCGCCTGGTCATTGATGAAGGCGCGGCTGCGGCCATCGGCAAACTGCACGCGGCGCAAGATCATCTCGCCGGTATCCTCGATGCCGTTTTCGCCGAGGATTTTTGCGGCGCGGTGACCCTTGGCGATGTCGAACACCGCCGTCACCTGCCCCTGCTCCGCGCCGTGGCGGACAAGCCCGGCGTCGCCGCGCCCGCCAAGCGCCAGCGCAAAGGCATCAAGCAAAATCGATTTGCCCGCGCCGGTTTCACCCGTCAGCACGGCGAGCCCAGAGGAGAAGTCAATATCCAGCCGCTCGATCAGGACGATGTCGCGGATCGACAGGCGCGCCAGCATGAAGGTGCAATCCTAACCGAGGCCGATCTTCTTGAACGCCCGGCTTATCCACGAACCCTTGTTCTCGGACGGCTCCAGGCCCCCCGACTTTACAAGAGTATACGCGTCTTTGTACCACCTGCTGTCCGGAAAGTTGTGGCCAAGGATGGCTGCAGCGGTCTGCGCCTCGCCGGGAATGCCGATTGCCATATAGCTCTCGGCCAGGCGATAGAGCGCCTCCTCGACATGCCGGGTGGTCTGGAACCGGGTCACGACCGCCTTGAAGCGGTTGATCGCGGCGGTGTAATCGCGCCGCTCCTGATAGTAGCGGCCGACCGACATCTCCTTGCCGGCGAGCTGGTCGCGGCCGCCCTCGAGCTTGCGCTTAGCCTCGCCTGCATATTCGGAGGTCGGGTATTTGCGGACGATTTCCTCGAGCGCCGCAATCGCCTTGTCGGTTCGCGCCTGGTCGCGTGAGATGTCGGGGATCTGGTCGTAATAGGACGACGCGATCAGGTACTGTGCGTAGGCCGTGTCGGAGCTGCCCGGATGCAGCGTGACGTAGCGGCTCGCCGCGCCGATGCAGCTGTCGTAGTCGCCGCTCTGGTAAAAGGCGAAAGCCGACATCAGCAGCGATTTGCGCGCCCATTCCGAATAGGGATGCTGGCGGTCGACCTCCTCGAACTTCTTGGAGGCGGCACGCGGGTCCTTCTTCTCGTTCAGAAGATAGAGACCCTCGTTATACAGCTTGTCGGCCGGCTCCTCGACGAAGGCATCGTCCTTGGCGGAGAGCTTTTCCCACAGCGCGCCGGTGCCGCAGCCGGAGAGCGGAATCGCGACGGCGACCATCGTCGCAGCGAGCATCAGCTTGCGCCGCAGGCGATGCGCGGGCGTGTCCGGAAAATGGCGCTGAGCGGGCGTCGAAGGCTGTACAGACATCAATGAGAAACCTATCGCCAATATGCGGCGCTGTTCAGAGACAACATGCCACGACTGATGGATCGGCAGACCCTGGCACCCCCGCGAGCGAGCCCCTAAGCCAGCCTCGCGGCCGATGGCTGTTTAGCCGAAAAAAGAACCTTAACCAACCGCTATGCAGAGATTTCGCCCGGATTAAGGCGTTCGGTTCCACCGCGTGCGCGACCGTGGCCGTTTACACACCGAAATCAAGCGGCGCGCGTGCCGGCACTTTTGCGGAAATGGACAGGCAGCGCCGGGACGGAACGGCTCGCTGATGACACATGCAGAGCCATGCCCGGCGAATCGCGAAAAGAATCGCGGCGTAGCGAGATGTGAGGTGGGAAATGGATGTTCAGGAAACGTCCGGGCCGAATGCCGGGGCGACCATGCCACCAACCATACCGCCGACATCGAGGCCGACACGGCGACGGCGCACCGGCTGCGCGACCGGCTGAGTGGCCTCGGTGTAACGCCATGCGCTGCGATCGGCCATCAGCGCGCTGAGGGCGGCGTGATTGAGCTTGTGGCCGCCGCGCACCGAACGGTACTGGCCGAGCAGAGGCAGGCCCGCGAGAGCAAGATCGCCGACCACATCGAGCACCTTGTGGCGGACGCATTCGTCGGCGTAGCGCAGCCCCTCGGCATTCAGCACGCGGGTATCGTTGAAGACCACCGAGTTCTGCAGCGACGCGCCGAGCGCGTAGCCGGCGTTCCACAGCGTGGCGACATCGGTAATGCAGCCGAAGGTGCGGGCGCGGCAGATGTCGCGGCGGAAATTTTCCGGCGTCAGATCGAAGACGTAGCTCTGGCGACCGATGGCGGCGTTGTCGAAATCAATCTCGACCTCGGCGCGGAAGCCGCCTGAATACGGGCGGAATTCGGCCTCCGAGGAACCAAAGGCAACCTGCACGGGCTTGAGGATTTCGATGAAACGGCGCGGCGCGGCCTGCTGCACGACGCCGGCCTGATCGATCGCGTCGGCGAAAGCCTCGGCGGAGCCGTCCATGATCGGCACTTCGGGGCCATCGACCTCGATGACGGCGTTGTCGACGCCCATTCCGCGCAGCGCGGCCAGAACATGTTCGGTGGTGGAGACGAGCGAGCCGACATCGTCGCCGAGCACGGTCGCGAAAGAGGTCGCGGTCACCGACTCGCGCGTCGCCCTGACCTCGCGATCCTCGCCATCAAGCCCGGTGCGAACAAAGATAAAGCCGGAATCGATGCCGGCGGGTCGCAACGTCAGGTTGACGATCTTGCCGGAATGTACCCCTACGCCGGTCACCGTCACGTCGGACCGAAGCGTCGTTTGCCGGCTGAATTTCATTACATGTCTGCCTGTTGACTGCACTAGATCGAGCACGAAGGCGCCTGGGAGGCATATGCCCGTCACGTGTCCCCGAGTCGCGAGCACAATACCGAGTGCCACAAAGGGAGCCAACTCACGCTTTTTTACGGATTGTTACCCCAACTCGGCCGTGTTTTCGCCGCGCAGCGAACGGATTTTAAACACACCGGAGTACCCTAATATTCTCACTAAGAAATTAACATCCTGTTTATCGTTATTTTTCAGTGGCTTACCAGGCCGCAAGGTTATCCCTCTCAACAAAAAACATCCCGGCCGCAAGAGCCGGGATGTCACGATCGAAGACAGAATTGTTACAGGCTTAGTATTGTTACGGACTTAGTTCGCCTGCCGCCGCAAGAAGGCGGGGATATCGAGATGATCGTCGCCCTGCGGGCCCGGCGCCACCGGTGCCTGACGGCCGTGCAGGTCGAGGCCCTGCGGCTGGCGACGGGCATATTCGGAGACCGGATCATTCGAGGTCTGCGGCGCGCGCTGCGGGCGATGCCCCATCGCCGGGCCGGACGCGCGGGCGGCGATCGGCGCCTCGGCCTCTTCGTCGCGGCGGCCGAGGCCGACATTGGCGAGGCGCTGGAGCAGCGAAAGGCGGGTCTTCTGCGGATGCTCTTCCGCCATCTCGCCGCGTGCCTGGCGGATCTCGTTCTGCGCCGGCATCGGCAGGTCTTCGAACTTCGGCATCCGGGCCGGACGCACCGGGGCGCGTTCCGCAACCGGCGGAATGAAGGTGTCGGACGGCATCTCCTCGCGCATCTCGGCCGGCGCAATCTTGGCCTCCGGGAAGAGCGAGGGCTTCTGCGCGATCGGGCGGACGGTGACATCGCCATAGGATGCCGGCTGTACCGGCTCGACGGCGGCGGCGGGCGCCGGGGTCATCGCGGCGGCAATCGCGGCGAGTGCTGCGCGCTCTACCGGGGTCGCCGGATGGCGCGGCGCGCTGGCGACAGGCTGCTGCGCCGGGCGCGGCGCCTCAGCGCGCTGGGCCGGCTCGGCCGCGCGCGGCGTATGGCTCACACTGGAGCTCGTCGGAGCCGCCATTTTGCCGGTGGAGTTCTGATCGATACCCGTGGCGACGACCGAGACGCGGATCACGCCATCAAGCGACTCGTCGAAGGTCGCGCCGACGATGATGTTGGCGTCCTGATCGACTTCCTCGCGGATGCGGGTGGCAGCTTCGTCAACCTCGAACAGGGTGAGGTCGCGGCCGCCGGTGATCGAGATCAGGAGGCCCTTGGCGCCCTTCATCGAGGAGTCGTCGATCAGCGGATTGGCGATCGCAGCCTCCGCCGCGGTCAGCGCCCGCTTCTCGCCGGTCGCCTCGCCGGTGCCCATCATCGCCTTGCCCATCTCGCGCATCACCGCACGGACGTCGGCGAAGTCGAGGTTGATCAGGCCTTCCTTGACCATCAGGTCGGTGATGCAGGCGACGCCCGAATAGAGCACCTGGTCGGCCATCGCGAAGGCATCGGCGAAGGTGGTCTTCTCGGTAGCGACGCGGAACAGGTTCTGGTTCGGGATGATCAGCAGCGTGTCGACCACCTGATGCAGGGCGGTGATGCCGTGCTCGGCGGTGCGCATGCGGCGGCCGCCCTCGAAGTGGAACGGCTTGGTGACGACGCCGACGGTCAGAATGCCCATCTCGCGCGCAGCTTTGGCGATCACCGGCGCAGCACCCGTGCCCGTGCCGCCGCCCATGCCGGCGGTGACGAACACCATGTTCGCGCCCGAGAGATGATCGCGGATCTCATCGATCACTTCCTCGGCAGCAGCAGCGCCGACCTCCGGCTGCGATCCAGCGCCGAGGCCCAGCGTGACCTGCGTGCCCATCTGGATGATGCGCTCGGCCTTGGACAAGGTCAGCGCCTGCGCATCGGTATTGGCGACCACGAAGTCAACACCGGCGAGGCCGGCCGTGATCATGTTGTTGACGGCGTTGCCGCCTGCTCCGCCCACGCCGAAGACGGTGATCCGCGGCTTCAGCTCGCTAATATCGGGAATGTTGAGATTGATCGCCATGTGTGCCTCTCGTTTACGCGTGCTGTCCGCTGCTTATGCGTGAATGTGTGTTGATGCCGATTTCATGATCGTCAAAAGCCTTCTCTCAGCCATCGCCCGACCTTTCCGAAATAACCGTTCGTCCCCGTCCGCAATTGCCGCGAATGGCGCGGCTCGACGTGTTCGAGATGCGCGAACTGCGGATAGACCAGCAGCCCTGCGGGCACCGCGAATGAGGGGCCTTTTGCTTCGGTCGGCAGCCGGCCGAAGCCGAGCGGACGGCCGACGCGAACCTGGCGGTCGAGGATGCGGCTTGCCAGCTCCGGGATGCCGTTGAGCTGCGAAGCGCCGCCGCTCAGCACCACCCGCGCCCGCGGCTCGGATGCGAAAGGTGAATCGGCCAGCCGATCCCGGACCATTTCGAAAATCTCCTCGGCGCGCTGTCGGATGATGTTGGCGATTGTCGCGCGCGATACGACCTGGGCGGAGTCGATGTCCTCACCTGCGATCGGCACACTCATCAATTCGCGTGCGTCGGATCCACCGGTCAGCACGCTTCCGTATAACGTCTTGATTCGCTCGGCATCCGCAATGCAAGCACCGAGCCCGCGCGCCAGATCCATCGTGATGTGTTGCCCGCCGACCGCAAAGCCGTTGGCATGGATGAAGCGTCCGCCAGAGTAGATGGCAAGCGTCGTCGTGCCTGCTCCCATCTCGATCACGGCGGCGCCGATATCGGCCTCGTCGCCGGTCAGCACCGACAGGGCTGCGACATAAGGACTCGCAACCATCGCCTCGACCTTGAGGTGACAGCGCTCGACCGCGAGCATCAGGTTCTTGGCAACGGTCGCATCAGCGGTCACGACATTCATGTCGACGCCGAAGGAGCGCGCCAGCATGCCGCGCGGATCGCGAATGCCTTTGACGCCGTCGAGCGCGTAGCCCACCGGCAGCGCATGCAGCACGGTGCGGCCGGCGCCGGTCGCGTGGCGCATGCCGGCGCTGGTGATGCGGCTGGCGTCATCGGAGGTCACCGCGCCGCCGCGAATTTCCGTCGCCGCCTCGATCAGCTGGCCCTGCAGCCGGCCGGCCGACACCGACACCACCACGGACTCGACCTGAACCTTGGCCATCTTCTCGGCCAGCGACACCGCCTGGCGGACGGCCTGCTCGCACTCGACGAGATCGATCACCGCGCCGGCCTTCACACCACGCGACTGGATCTGGCTGTAGCCGATCAACTCGACCGCGTGGGTGCGGCCATGCAGCGCCTCGGTCGGCGGACACGGCCTCAGGCGCGCAATCATGCACGCAATCTTGCTGGTCCCGATATCCAGCGCAGCCACCAGTGCCGTGCGGTTGTGCGGCAACGGGCGGGTCTTCGGAGTCTGGCCGCGCTCAAGAGCGGTCATGCATCGCCTGCCTTGCGTTTGATTTTCTTGTCTTTGTTCAAAAGGTCACTGCGCGCCTTGGCAGCGTCTTCGGACAGCCGCACGACGACACGTCCCGCCAGCCGGAGATCGACGGCGGTGAGGTCGCGCGACAACAACTGCTGCTCCTTGTCGAGCCGGACGAGCGTAGCGAGCGCACGCGACACGTCATGCTCCGGCAGCCGGACATCGAGGCCGGTATCAAGCCGCAGGTTCCAGCGCCGCTCGCCGACATAGATGATCGCCTTCACCTTGTCGCTGAGCGAAGGATACTGCGCGAGCTGCGCAAGGAAATCGCGCGCGCGCGTCTCGGCGCCCGCGCCCACCACCAGCGGCAGCGAGGTGAAGCGCCGGGTCACGTAGGGCTCGAGCACCGCGCCGTCCTCGGCGATCACCGCAAGCTGGCCGTCCTTCTGCCACAGCGCAAAGGCCTTGCGCTCGGTGAGATCGATCTGCAGATGCCCCGGATAGAGCTTGAGCACCGTCGCATCGGCGATCCACGGGCTTGCGGTCAGCTTGCCGCGCACGGTCGCGGCATCGAGGAACAGCAGCGAGGAGCGGCCGTTGACGCCGCCGATCGCCAGCACTTCATCCTGCGTGAGCTGATGGCGGCCGTTGATCGCGACCGAGGTGATGCGGAAGCCAACGGCATTCGCCACCGCGTTGCGGGCATCGCTCAGGGCCGCGGTGACGTCGTTGACGTGGCCGCCCTTGACGACGCCGAAGGTGACGCTGCCGAGGATCACCACCACGGCGAGCTTCAGCATGGCGCGGCGCGGCGCATAGCGCTCGACCAGCGCGACGAGACGGTTGGAGCTGACGTGACGGGGCATCCGGTCGAATTCGGCGTTCCGGCGGAATGGCGAGGCAGCCAAGCGGCACAGGAGCGCCGTCCCCGACAGGAGACGCGCCATCAATTCAGGATGTTGCCTGCGCGGTTTCAACGACCTAGCGAGGCGTCTTCCACCATCCATTGCACGAGCTCGTCAAAGGTAATGCCCGCGGCAGCCGCGAGCTCTGGCACAAGGGACGTCTCGGTCATACCGGGCTGGGTGTTGACTTCGAGACAAACCAAGCCACCCGTCCCCTCGATGCGATCGTCGTAACGGAAGTCCGCACGGCTCACGCCCCGGCAGCCAAGCGCACGATGCGCCGCCAGCGTTAACCTTCGGACTTCCTGGTAAACAAATGGTAAAAGTGGTGCAGGCAGAATGTGTTTTGATGCGCCCGGAGAATACTTTGCCTCGTAATCGTAGAAGCGGACGACGGGAACGATCTCGATCACGTCCAACGCCCGGTCATCCACGACGGCGCAGGTGAGTTCCTTGCCGGCGACGTATTTCTCGACCAGCACCTGGTCGCCATGGAGCCAGTCGTCGCGGAACAGTTCCTGCGGCGGGTGGGCGTGCTGCTCGGTGACGATGAACACGCCAACGCTCGAACCATCCGCCACCGGCTTGATGACATAGGGCGGCGCCATGACGTGCCCCTTCGCGACTTCGGCGCGGGACAGGGTCAGTCCCTCGGCGACGGGAATCCCAGCCGCCTTCATCACCACCTTGGCGAGGTCTTTTTGCATCGCAAGGGCGGAGGACAGGACGCCGGAGTGGCTGTAGGGGATGCCGAGAGTCTCGAGCACGCCCTGGATGGCGCCGTCCTCGCCGGGGCGGCCATGGAGCATCACGAGCGCGGCATCGGGCTTCAGCGCGGCCAGCACGTTGGCGACATCGCGGCCGACATCGATCCGGCTTACCTTGTAGCCGCGCCGCTCCAGGGCGTCCGCGCATGCCTTGCCTGATCGCAGCGAAACCTCACGTTCCGACGACCATCCACCATATAAGACGGCGACATGTTTGAAGCGAATCATAGAGGCTCCCGCAATTTACCTTTCCTACGCTGATTTGCCCGCGATGACCAAGAGGGTGCGATTCGGATATTGTTCTCGCCCTGGCTGATCTGCTTGAATTCGCGCCCAAGCAAAAAGAAGGCGACCGACATATGATCCGAGCCTGGCTCGACCTGCCCGCCCCGCAGATTTTCCTAGTCCTCATCGCCCTGTATTTTGGCGTCAGTGCGGTCTTGATCATCGCGACGGCCTTGCCACCCCTCGCCCGCCCGATCCGGTCGCTGAAGGGCGTAGTCGCGCCGTTCTTCACGTCAGTCGCCATCCTGTTCGCACTGCTGACCGGCTTTCTCGGCAGCGACATCGGCGACCGCAACCGCCTCGCGAACCGCGCCGTGCAAATGGAAGCCGCCGAACTGCGCAACGTTCACACCCTGAGCGTCGCCTCGGCCTCCGACATGCAGGCCATCCGCATCGCGCTGAAGGCCTATGCGGCCAGTGTCGTCACCGACGAATGGCCGGCCATGTCACACGGCGAAAGCTCCCCCAAAACCAACGCCGCCTTCGACCAGCTGCTGCGCGAGGTGAGCGATCCACGCATCGCCCGCGGCTCCGGCGAGGCGGTGCAGTCGGCCCTGCTCACGGCGGCGATCCGGGTCGGCAGCGCGCGCAACGACCGCATCGCTCTCTCCTCCGACGCAACCAACACATTGAAATGGCTGAGCGTGCTGCTGCTCGGCGTGATCACCCAGGTCGCGATCGCGCTGGTGCATATCGATCAGTCGGCGCGGGCGCTCGCGGCCGCGCTCGCCACCTTTTCCGTGGCCGCCGTGGTGGCGCTCGGCTTCATAGCGCTGCAGGAATATCCGTTCGAGGGCGCATTCGGCGTCTCGCGAGAACCGATCGCCAAATTGACTTCGCTGAGCGTGACGCTCAACGGCACGCCGCCGGTGCCGATGTCGGCGCAGCCGCCCGCCCCTGCCAAGGCGGACTGACGGTCAGCGCGGCACGCCGACGCGCTTGATCTCCCACTGCAGCTCGATCCCCGACTGCGCCTTGACCCGAGCGCGCACGGTTTCGCCGAGCGTCTCTATGTCCTCGCCGGTGGCCTCTCCGGTGTTGATCAGGAAGTTGCAGTGCAGTTCGGAAACCATTGCCCCGCCGACCCGCAGCCCTCGGCAGCCCGCAGCATCGACCAGCTTCCACGCGCTATGGCCCGGCGGGTTCTTGAAGGTCGAGCCGCCGGTCTTTTCGCGGATCGGCTGCGCCGCCTCGCGATGCGCCTGCACCTCGTCCATCCGGGCGCGGATCGCGCCGGGCTCGCCGATACGGCCGCGATAGAGCGCCGAGGTGAAGATCACATCGTCCGGCACGCCGGTGTGGCGATAGGAGAAGCCCATTTCGGCATTGGTGAAGACGCGCTTCTCGCCGCGCCGGTTGACGCCCGACGCCTCGACCAGCACGTCCTTGGTCTCCCCGCCATTGGCCCCGGCATTCATGCGCAGCGCGCCACCGATCGAGCCGGGAATGCCGAAATAGAATTCGAGGCCCGTGATGTTCGCCGCCGCCGCCGTCTCGGCGACGCGCTTGTCGAGCGCCGCCGCGCCCGCGCGCACCGTATCGCCATCGACGCTGATCTGCCCGAAGCCGCGCGGCGACAGGCGGATCACCACGCCTGGCACGCCGCCGTCGCGCATGATGAGATTGGAGCCGACGCCGACCGGGTAGACCGGGACGTCCTGCGGCAGGCGGGCGAGGAAATAAGCAAGGTCATCCTCGTCTGCAGGCGTGAACAGAACCTGCGCCGGGCCGCCGACGCGAAACCAGGTCAGCGGCGCCAGCGGCTCGTTGGCGAGAAGCCGGCCGCGCAGCTCCGGCATCGCCGCCTTGAGCCCCGGGACGAGATCGGGAAACGCCATCAGCCGAGCGCCTTCAGTTCGTTCGGCAGGGCGTAGGCCCACTGGGTGATGTTGCCGGCGCCGAGGCAGACGACATAGTCGCCGCTCTTCGCCACGCCCTGCACCACCTTGGCCAGCGCGGCGGAATTTTCGAGCGCGATCACCTCGCGATGGCCATGGGTGCGCAGGCCGAGCACGAAGGCGTCCTTGTCGATGCCCGGGATCGGCGCCTCGCCGGCCGCATAGACGTCGGCCACAACCACCACGTCAGCGTCGTTGAAGCAGGAACAGAAATCCTCGAACAGCGTCTGCAGGCGGGTGTAGCGATGCGGCTGCACCACGGCAATGACGCGTCCGGGCGCGGACTCGCGCGCCGCCCGCAGCACCGCGGCGATCTCGACCGGATGGTGGCCGTAGTCGTCGATGATGGTGACGCCGTTCCAGTCGCCGGTACGGGTGAAGCGCCGCTTCACGCCGCCGAAGCCGGCGAGTGCCGAGCGGATGGTGTCGTCGCCCATGCCGAGTTCATGGGCGACGGCAATCGCCGCCGTCGCATTCAGCGCGTTGTGGCGGCCGGGCATCGGCAGCATCAGGTCGGCGATCTCATGGACGCGGCCCGGCTCGGTGCGGTCGCGGAACACGAGGCGGAAGCGCGACCCGCCATTGGTGGGCGTTAGATCCAGAAGGCGGATGTCGGCCTGCGGATTGACGCCGTAGGTGATGACGCGGCGGTCCTCGATCTTGCCGACCAGCGCCTGCACCACCGGGTGATCGATGCACATCACGGCAAAGCCGTAGAACGGAACATTTTCGACGAAGCTGCGGAAGGCATCCTGCACCGCCTCGAAGGTCTTGAAGTGATCGAGGTGCTCGGGATCGACATTCGTGACCACCGCGATATCCGCCGGCAGTTTCAGGAAGGTGCCGTCGCTCTCGTCGGCCTCCACCACCATCCAGTCGCCCGCGCCAAGCCGGGCATTGGTGCCATAGGCATTGATGATGCCGCCATTGATCACGGTCGGATCGAGCTTGCCGGCGTCAAGCAGGGTGGCGACCATCGAGGTCGTCGTGGTCTTGCCATGGGTGCCGGCGATCGCGATACAGCTTTTCAGCCGCATCAGCTCGGCCAGCATCTCGGCGCGGCGGACCACGGGAATGCGCTGGGCGCGCGCCGCCATCAGCTCGGGATTGTCGCGCTTGATCGCGGTCGAGACCACCAGCACATCCGCCCCGGCGATGTTTTCGGCCTTGTGGCCGATCATCACCTTGATCCCGGCCTCACGCAGGCGCACCACATTGGCCCCTTCGGCCGCGTCCGAGCCCTGCACCGAGTAGCCGAGATTGCGCAACACCTCGGCGATGCCGCTCATGCCGATGCCGCCGATCCCGACGAAGTGGATGGAGCCGATCTCGCGCGGCAGTCTCATGTGGTTCTCTTTCCGTAATCCGCTCCGACGTAGAAGCGGGCAATTGACATCAGGTACTCAGAGCTGCGGCGCAGCCCGTTCGATCCCGGCGACCTTCATCACCAGGTCGGCAAGCCGTTCGGTAGCGTCGAGCCGTCCGGCGCCGCGCGCCGCCGTCACCATCGCCGCCAGCTTGTGCGGCTCGGCGGCCAGCGCCGAAATCTCAGCGGCGAGGCGGTCAGGTGTAAATTCGGTCTGCGGAATGCGCAACGCACCCCCGGCATCGGCCAGCACGCCGGCATTCGCGAACTGGTCCTGATCGATCGCCCCGGGCAACGGAACCAGGATCGACGGCCGCCCGATGGCCGCAAGTTCCGCCACCGTCCCCGCCCCCGATCGCGACACCACGAGATGCGACGCCGCCAGCCGCGCCGGCAGGTCGGAGAAGAACGGCGCCAGCTCGGCGTTGATCTTCAGCCGGTCGTAGACCGCCCGCACCCGCGCCATGTCCTCCTCGCGGACCTGCTGCACCAGCACGAGCCGCTGCCACAGCGCCGGCTCGAGCCGCTCGATCGCCGCCGGCACGATGTCCGCCATGATCCGCGCACCCTGGCTGCCGCCGATGACGAGGAGGCGCAGCGGGCCGGGCGAGTCGGGCACGACATAGGGAACGGCCGAGGCGGCGAGGATCGCCGGCCGCATCGGCGTGCCGGTCATGACCGCCTTGCCGGCCAGCGCCGGGTCGCGATCCAGCACGCCCGGCAGCGAGGTCGCGATGGCGCTGACGCGGCGGGCGAGAAAACGGTTGGCGCGGCCGAGCACCGCGTTGGAGTCATGGATGATGGACGGGATTTTGAGCAGCCCCGCGGCGACCAGCGGCGGCACCGTCGGATAGCCGCCGAAACCGACGATCGCCTTCGGCTGCAATGCCCGCAGCAGCAGCACCGACTTGATCGTACCGGCCGCCAACATCGCGCCGGTGCGCGCCAGCGCCAGGGGCGAGCGGCCGCGAAGCGTCTCGCTCGGCACCACATCGGTCATGTCGGCCGAAAACAGTCCGGAATAGCGCAGTGCGCGCTCGTCGGTGACGAGCCGCACGCGCATGCCGCGCTTCATCAGCGCCGCACCGAGTGCCTCAGCCGGAAACAGATGGCCGCCGGTTCCACCGGCCGCGAGAAGAATGAGAGGAGAATCGCTCATGACAAACGTGCACTGAGCCGGGCAGCTTGGCGAAAATCAGGCGAAGCTCCCGGCAACCTGCGCCTCCCCGATTGAGTCCTGCTCCGTTTTCGGCCGCTGCCGCGTCAATGCGAGCAGCATGCCGACGCCAAAGGCCAGCGAAATCATCGACGAACCGCCGTAAGACACGAATGGCAGCGTCATGCCTTTCGCCGGAATGAGATGCAGGTTCACCGCCATGTTGATCGCTGCCTGCACCCCGAACAGGATGGCAAGGCCGGAGGCGGCGAAACGGCAGAACAGGTCTTCGGTCGCATAGGCCCGATGAAGCGAGCGCAGCACGATGAAGGCGAACAGCGCCAGCACCGCGAGGCAGAGAATGATGCCGAACTCCTCCGCGGCGACCGCGAACACGAAGTCGGTGTGGCTGTCCGGCAGGATGCGCTTCACCGTGCCCTCGCCCGGCCCCTGGCCGAACCAGCCGCCGCGGGTGAAGGACTCCATCGCCATGTCGACCTGGAAGGTGTCGCCCGACGCCGGGTCCATGAAGCGCTTGATGCGGCCGGCGACGTGCGGCACCGTGAGATAGGCCGCGAACAGGCCGACCGCCCCCGCGCCGAACAGGCCGAAAACCCAGACGATCCGCATTCCGGCGATAAAAAACAGCGAACCCCAGACCATCAGCACCAGCATGGTCTGGCCGAAATCCGGCTCCAGAACCAAGAGCGCGACCAGCATCAGCAGCAGCCCGAGCGCCATCGAGGTCGCCGGCATTTCCGGCCGCCGCGCCGATTCCGCGAACAGCCACGCCACCAGCACAGTGAAGGCGGGCTTCGCCGCTTCGGAGGCCTGAATGTTGATGCCGAGAATGGAGATCCAGCGCCGCGATCCCTTGACCTCTGCGCCGAAAAGCAGCGTCGCCACCAGAAGGACAATGCTGATCGCGAACACGATGAGCGCTAGCCGCCTGATGCCGCGCGGCGAGAAGAACGACACCGCCAGCATCACCACCAGCGCCGGCACCAGAAAGACGAAGTGCTTGTTGAAGAAGTGGAACGGCTCAAGGCCGATGCGGACCGCCACCGCCGGGCTCGCGGCCAGCGACAGGATGATGCCGCTCAGCATCAGCGCAACGATGGCGCCGAGCAGAGGGCGATCGACGGTCCACCACCATTCGCTAAAGGGCGTGCGTTGTTCACGGGAGATCATGGCTGGTCCTGAAATCGGCAGTCAGCCATTGGTCCCCCATCATGGTTTCCGGACCGTTAACGAACTCGCTAAATTTTACCTTTTGGGTGGGACGACGCCGCCCACGCCGGTTACGCCGCGGGCTGGATGCCCGGCAAGGCCAGCACGAGGTCGCGGAACACGTCGCCGCGCGCCTCAAAGCTGCGGAACTGGTCGAACGACGCGCAGGCCGGCGACAGCAGCACCACCGCATCCTTGAGCCCGGACGCCGCCGCGTCCCGCGCGGCCTCCGCCACCGCCTGATCGAGCGTGCCGCTGATGACGTGAGGCACGTCGCTGCCGAGCGTGCCGGCAAATTCGCCGGCCGCTTCGCCAATCAGATAGGCCTTCCGGATTTTCGGGAAGAACCCGGTAAGCGCGGTGATGCCGCCGCTCTTGGGCTTGCCGCCGGCGATCCAGAAAATCTCGTCGAACGACGACAGCGCGCGCGCCGTGGCGTCCGCGTTGGTGCCCTTGGAGTCGTTGACGAACAGGACATCGCCCTGCCGTCCGATCTGCTCCATGCGGTGCGCGAGGCCGGGAAAGGTTTTGATGCCGCGCGCGATTTCGGCGGGGCTGACGCCCGCGTGCCAGACGGCGGTGCAGGCGAAGGCGGCGTTCTGCGCATTGTGCGCGCCGCGCAGCGATCCGAGACCGGCGAGATCCGCGAGCACAACCTCCTCGCCGCCCCGCTTCGAGAGGACCTCAGAGCCGCGCATAAAAGTGCCGGCATCGAGGGGGCGATTGACCGACACGGCGACAACGTCGCGCCCGCCCTCGCCGCGCGCGGCAAGCCGGCGCTCGATGGCGGCGGCGTAGTCGTCGTCGACGCCGACAAGAGCGATCTGCGCATTGTCGACCAGCCGCTCCTTCACCGCCGCGTAGTGCTCGAGGGTGCCATGGCGGTCGATATGGTCCTCGCTGACGTTGAGCAGGATGCCAATCGTCGGATCAAGCGAGGGGCACAGATCGATCTGATAGGACGACATTTCGACGACATAGACGCGATCGGCGCACGGCGGCTCCAGCGACAGGATCGCGGTGCCGATATTGCCGCCCATCTGCACGTCGCGCCCGGCTTCGCGCAGCAGGTGCGCGGTGAGCGCGGTGGTGGTCGATTTGCCGTTGGTGCCGGTGATGGCGATGAAGGTCGCATCCGGCGCGTGGCGGCGCCGCTCGCGGCAGAACAGTTCGATGTCGCCGATTACCTCGACGCCCGCCGCCTGCGCCGCGACCACCGACCAGTGCGGCGCCGGATTCGTCAGCGGCACGCCGGGCGTGAGCACCAGCGCGTCGACCTGCGCCCAATCGATGGTGCGAAGATCGGCGGCGAGGAACCCGGCGCGCGCCGCCTCTGCGAGCTTTTCCGCGCTGTCGTCGCCGGCGATCACGGTCGCCCCGCCTGCCTTCAGGGCATGGCACGACACCAGCCCCGAACCGCCGAGGCCGAACACCGCGACCGTGCGGCCGGCAAATGTTGTGACCGGGATCATCGCTTCACCGCAGCTTCAGGGTGGAAAGGCCCGCCAGCGCCAGCATCACCGCGATGATCCAGAACCGGATGACGATCTGCGGCTCGGTCCAGCCGAGCTGCTCGAAGTGATGATGGATCGGCGCCATCTTGAAGATACGCTTGCCGGTGAGCTTGAAGGAGGCAACCTGCACGATCACCGACACGGCCTCCAGCACGAACAGGCCGCCGATCACCGCCAACACGATCTCGTGCTTCACGGCGACCGCGATCGCGCCGAGCATGCCGCCGAGCGCGAGCGAGCCGGTGTCGCCCATGAAAATCGAGGCCGGCGGCGCGTTGAACCAGAGAAAGCCGAGGCCGGCGCCGAGCATCGCGCCGCACAGCACCGCGAGTTCGCCGGTGCCCGGCACGTAGTGGATCTGCAGGTAGTCGGCGAACACCGCGTTGCCGGCGAGGTAGGCGATCATCCCGAAGGAGGCGGCCGCGATCATCACCGGCACGATGGCGAGACCATCGAGACCGTCGGTCAGGTTCACGGCATTGCCCGCGCCGACGATGATGAACGTGCCGAACACGACGAAGAACCAGCCGAAATTCAGCGCGACATCCTTGAAAAACGGGATGACCAGCGAGGTCGCGAACGGATCGCGCCCCAGCCAGATAAACGCGGAGCAGGCGCAGGCGGCGATGATCGCCTCGATGGCAAGGCGCGTACGTCCGGAAAAGCCGTTATGGGTCTGCTTCGTCACCTTGAGGAAATCGTCATAGAAGCCGACGAGGCCGAAGCCGAGCGTGACCGCGAGCACGATCCAGACATAGGGATTGCTGAGGTTGGCCCACAGCAGGGTCGAGACGGTGACGCCGGACAGGATCATCAGGCCGCCCATGGTCGGCGTGCCCTTCTTGGTCACGAGATGCGACTGCGGCCCGTCGGTGCGGATCGGTTGGCCCTTGCCCTGCCGCGCCCGCAGCGCGTCGATGATCCACGGCCCGAACATGAAAACGAACACCGCGCCGGTGACCATCGCCGCGCCGGTGCGGAAGGTGATGTAGCGGAACACGTTAAAGGCCGGAACCGTGCCTGCAATATCGATCAGCCAATAGAACATCTTGTTCCCTTATGCCGTCACGTCTTCGCGCGCGGGTTGCACCGGGAAGCGCTTCTGCAGCGCGTCCACGATCACCTTCATGCGCGAGCCGAGCGAGCCTTTGACCATGATGGCGTCGCCAGCGCGGATCGCGGCGACAACTTGAGATTCGAGCGCCGCGGAGGACGGCGCATAGCCACCCCGGCGACTGGAAGGAAGCGCGTCCCACAGATGGTTCATCAAGGGACCGCAGCAGTAGACGCTGTCGATGCCGTTCGCCGTCACGGCCTCGGCGAGGCCGCGGTGCAGGTCCGGTCCGGTCGGCCCGAGCTCGAGCATATCGCCGAGCACGGCGATGCGGCGGCTGCGCTCGCTGATCGGCGCGGTGCCGAGCACCGTCAGCGCGGCGACCATCGCCGCGGGATTGGCGTTGTAGCTTTCGTCGATGAGCGTCGCCGCGCCGTCGCCGATCGTGAGCGTCAGCCGGGCGCCGCGTCCGGCGCCCGGGCGGAGCTGCGACAGCGTCAGGGCGGCGAGCGCGAGATCGGCGCCGGCGAGCTCGACCGCGGCCAGCACCGCGAGCGAGTTGAGCGCCATATGGCGGCCCGGCAGCCCGAGCTTGTAGGTCACGTCATGGCCAAGGATGCGGCCGTGGACCGCCGAGCCGGCCGGATGCAAGGCGATGTCGAGCAGCCGCGCCTCCGCCGAGCGTCCCTCGCCGAAAGCGACGACCTGGGCGACGCCGGCAGCCTTGGCCTTGCGCTTGAGGCGCGCGAACTGGCCGTTGTCGCGGTTGAGAATGGCGACGCCGCCCGGCTCGATGCCGGAAAAGATCTCGGCCTTGGCGTCGGCAATCGCCTCGACGGAACCGAAAAATTCGAGATGCACCGGCTCGACCGTGGTGATCACCGCGATCTGCGGCCGCACCATCTTCACCAGCGGCTCGATCTCGCCCGCATGGTTCATGCCGATCTCGAACACGGCGAACCTTGCATCCGCCGGGCAGCGTGCGAGCGTGAGCGGCACGCCCCAGTGGTTGTTGAACGAGGCCACCGACGCATGGGTCTTGCCCTGCGCCGCTAGCACCTGACGCAGCATGTCCTTGGTCGAGGTCTTGCCGGCCGAGCCGGTGACGGCGATGACGCGGCCCTGCAGGCGCGCCCGCGCGGCGACGGCGAGATCGCGGAGTCCCTGCAGCACATCCGGCACCACCAGAAGCGCGGCATCGCCGGAATAATTTTGGGCCCAGTTCTCGGAGACGACGGCGAGGCTCGCGCCCGCGCTCAGCGCCGCCTCGACGAAATCATGGCCGTCATGCACATCGCCCTTGATCGCGAAATAGGCTTCGCCGGGCAGCACGGTGCGGCTGTCGATCGAGAGGCCCGAAATCGCCTCCGACAATGAGCCGCGTGACGCCGCCCTCATTGCATCAGCCATCGCGGCCACGGCCCAAAGCGCGTCACTCGTCATGCTGTCCTCGAAGTCAGTGCCGCCGCGACCGCTTCGTGATCGCTGAACGGCAGCACCCGATCGCCGATGATCTGCCCCGTCTCGTGGCCCTTGCCGGCAATCAGCAGCGCATCGCCGGCGCGCAGCATCGCCACGGCCGTGCGGATGGCCTCGGCGCGGTCGCCGATCTCGCGGGCGCGCGGCGCGGCGGCCAAAATCGCGGCGCGGATATCGGCCGGTTTCTCGCTGCGCGGATTGTCGTCGGTGACGATCACCTCATGCGCGGCATCGGCGGCAATCGCCCCCATCAGCGGCCGCTTGCCGGCATCGCGATCGCCGCCGGCGCCAAAGACCACTATCAAGCGCCCGTTAGTATAGGGGCGCAGCGCCGCCAGCGCCTTGGCGAGCGCATCCGGCTTGTGGGCATAGTCGATGAACACCGGCGCGCCATTGCTCTCGCCGACGAGTTCGAGCCGGCCCGGCACGCCCGCGAGCCGCTCCAGCGCGCCGAACACCGCGGGCGCAGCGCTGCCGGTGGTGATGGCAAGGCCCGCCGCCACCAGCGTGTTCTCGATCTGGAACTCGCCGACGAGCGGCAGCCGCAGCTCCAGCTTCTTGCCGGCATGGCGCAGGGTCAGACGCTGGCCGAAGCCGTCGATCGCTGCGCTTTCCAGCCTGATATCGTCGCCGTTGCGCCCGACGGTGAACACCCGCAGGCCGCGCGCCCGCGCCGTCTCGATCACCCTCGCGGCGTCCGGGTGGTCGGCCGCGACAACCGCCGCGCCGTCGGACGCAACGAGATCTTTGAACAGCCTCAGCTTGGCAGTGAGGTAGTGCTCGATCGTCGGATGGTAGTCCATGTGATCGCGCGACAGGTTGGTGAAGGCCCCCGCCGCGATCCGGATGCCGTCGAGCCGATGCTGGTCGAGCCCGTGGGACGAGGCTTCCATCGCGAGATGGCTCACGCCGTCGGCGGCCAGCTCGTCGAGCGTCTGATGCAGGGTGATCGGGTCCGGCGTCGTCAGCGAGCCGTAGACCACCCGGTCCGGCGCCACCACGCCGATGGTGCCGAGGCTGGCCGCGGCATGGCCGAGATGTTCCCAGATCTGCCGGGCGAAAACCGCAACCGACGTCTTGCCGCTGGTTCCCGTCACCGCGGCGATGGTTTTCGGCTGGCGCGGGTAGAAGCGCGCGGCCGCCAGCGCCAGCGCGCGGCGCGGCTCTTTCAGCGTGACGAAAGGAACCGGAAGGCCACCGGGCGGCATCGCTTCGCCGGCAATGGCGACGGCGCCGGCAGAAAGGGCCTGATCGATGAATTTTGCGCCGTCGGTCTTGTGCCCGGCGAGCGCGAAGAAGAGGTGTCCCGGCTGCACGGCGCGGCTGTCCGCGGCGATCCCCGAAACGGAGATATCGCCCGTCTGCGCGTCCATTGCGCCGTCGTCCTTGAGCAGATCGCGCAGCTTCATAGTGTCCAAAAGGTCCGGCCCGCCGGAATCGGCGGGTTACCGGCCCTCCCTCGATGTCGCAAGAATAAGGCGCTCAGCAGGCGGCAAATCCAGTCGCGGCTGAATTCCCAGGAGAGGCGCAATTCGGGCGATGACCTTGCCGGCGGTCGGAACTGCGTTCCAGCCGGACGTGATGAAGCCGTGGGTTTCGGGCAAACCCTTCGGTTCGTCAATCATAATCAGAAGCTGATACTTCGGATTGTCGGCCGGCATGACCGCGGTAAAGGAATTCAGCACTTTTTTCTTGGCGTAGCGGCCGTTGATCACCTTTTCCGAGGTGCCGGTCTTACCGCCGACATAGTAGCCCTTCACGTCCGCCTTGCGCGCGGTTCCCACCTCGGCGTTGAGGCGCATCAGGAACCGCATCTTCTCGCTGGTCTCCGGGCGGATCACCTGCTTGGCGAGCTTCATCGCGTCTTCCTCGCTGCGGCGCAGGAAGGTCGGCGGGATCAGGAGGCCGCCGTTGACGAGCGCGTTGATGCCCATCACCGCCTGCAGCGGCGCAACCGAAAGGCCGTGGCCGAAGGAGATCGTCACCGTGTTCAGCTCGCCCCAGCGGCGCGGAACCAGCGGCGCAGTGCTTTCCGGCAGTTCGGTCCGCAGCCGGTCGAGCTGGCCCATTTTCTTGAGGAATGCCTTGTGGGCCTCGACGCCCTGCGCCAGCGCGATGCGCGCCGCGCCGATGTTGGACGAATAGGTAAAGACCTCCTTCGTCGAGAGCGCGCGCCCCATCGGATGGTCGTCATTGATCCGGAACCGGCCGTAGTGCAGCGCGCCGCGCGCATCCCACATCGAGTTCAGCGTCATCCTGCCGGAGTCGAGGCCCATCGCCAGCGTGAACGCCTTGAAGGTCGAGCCCATTTCGTAGACGCCGGTCGTGAGGCGATTGATGCGGTCCGGGTCATGCGCCTCGCGCGGATTGTTCGGGTCGAAGTCCGGCAGCGACACCAGCGCGATGATCTCGCCGGTGCGCACGTTGGACACGAGGCCGGACGCGCCCTTGGCGCTGTATTTTTCCTTGGCCTTCAGCAACTCGTCGCGCAGCGCATGGGTGACGCGCAGATCGGCGGCGAGTTCGACCGGCTGCTGCAAACGGTCGGTTGCAAAACCGAGCCGGTGCAGGTCGGCGAGGCCGTTGGTGTCGAGCCACTTCTCGATGCCGGCGATGCCGGAATTGTCGATATTCACGAGGCCGATGAGGTGGGCAACCTCGTTGCCGCTCGGATAGACCCGCTTGTTCTCGCGCAGAAAGCCGATGCCGGGAATGCCGAGCCGGCGAATGTCCTGCTGCTGCTGCTGCGTGATATCGCGCCTCAGCCAGGCGAAGCCCTTCTTCGACGACAGCCGCTCGCGCGCCTCGTTGGCATCGAGATCGGGCAGCGTCGCTGTGAGCAGCTCCACCGCCTCATCGACGTCGATCAGGCGCCGCGGCTCGGCGAACAGCGACGGCGCCTTGACGTCGGTCGCCAGAATGGCGCCGTTGCGGTCGACGATATCCGGGCGCGCGGTCGCAATGGCATCCTGTGCGCCGGTCCGGCGCGCGTTGTGCCCGTCATCTCCGATTGCGAACATCAGCAGCCGGGCCGCGATCACCGCATAGGCCGCGCCGAAGGCGATCATGGCGACGCCTACGCGGACGCGCGCCTTGGCGCTGCGATTGGTGTCGCGCCCATACAGCAGGGTGCGAATCATCTTTTGCCGCCACGGCTCGGCCGGCGCTGAAATCATTTGCGGGCTGTCAGTCACCGTTGCGCCTCCGGATTGGGCCGCGAGGCTTTCGGAACGGAGCCGGTGATCACGTCGCGGTCGATGACGTCGATCATCGCGCCGATCGGGTCAGGGTCGCTCGGCTTGATGAAGCTCGGCGGCCGTTCCGGCAGATTGCGGAGATATTCGTACTGCGTCACTTCGATCGGTTTCAGCGTCAGGTGCCGCTCGACCAGCCCCTGCAGCCGATGCGGAGTCTCCAGCCGCGCCCATTCGGCCCGCAAGCGCGCGATCTCGTTGCGCTGGGCGCGGATGTCGGAGCGCAGTTTCATGACCTGCTCGGTGCGCACCGTCGATTCCATCTTGATGCGGTAGACATACGCTGCCGCGAACACCAGACCGCAGATGACAAGGAGATGGATAAAGCGCATCACCGGCCTCCCCGCATCACCGCGGCCAGCGACGGCCAATCCTGCTGCCAGCCGCCCTCATGCGCCGGCGCCTCGGTCCGTTCGGCGCTGCGCAGCTTCGCCGAGCGCGAACGCGGATTGGCCGCGATCTCGGCCTCGGACGGCAGGATCGGCTTACGCGCCAACAGGCGAAAGCTAGGCGCTGCCTCCGCGACTTCCGGCATATGGCGCGAGCCGCCGGCCGTCTTGCTGCGCGACGCCAAAAACGTCTTTACGATGCGATCTTCCAGCGAATGAAACGACACGACCGCGAGACGGCCGCCGGGCGCCAAAATCCGCTCTGCGGCGGCGAGCGCCGTCTGCAGTTCGTCCAGCTCCTCGTTGACGAGGATGCGCAGCGCCTGGAACGTGCGCGTCGCCGGGTGGATCTCGTGGGGCTTGGCCCACACGACCTTCGCGACGATCTCGGCCAGCGCCTTCGTCGTGGTGATCGGGGCTTCGCGGCGAGCGGCGACGATGGCCCGGGCGACGGCCCGCGACCGGCGCTCCTCACCGAGATGAAAAATCACGTTGGCCAGATCCTGCTCGGATGCGACGGCGACGACATCGGCCGCCGTCGGCCCGTCCTGCCCCATCCGCATGTCGAGCGGCCCCTCGAAGCGGAAGGAAAAGCCGCGCTCGGCCTGATCGAGCTGCATCGAGGAGACGCCGACATCCATCACGATGCCGTCGACCCGGGTCAGCCCCTGCCCGGCGCACACTTCGGCGAGATTGGAGAAGCGGTCTTCAACCAGGGTCAGCCGCCCATCGGACTGATCGACCAGCGAAAACCCGCCGGCAATCGCCGTGCGGTCGCGATCGATGCCGATGACGCGGGTGCCGGGGACATCGAGAATGAGCCGGCTGTAGCCGCCTGCGCCGAAGGTCGCGTCGACATAAACGCCGCCGTCGCGCGGCGCGAGTTGCGCCACCGCTTCCTCGCCTAGCACGGAGATATGGCGGGCGGGCTCGTCGCGAAGAGACAAAATACCTCCAGGGGCGGAATTCACAGCACAGGACATCGGCGAATCAAGCGCCAAACGGTGGAAAATGCGGCTGGTTCCATCGCGCTCATCACTCCTCTGCCGCCCCGCCGCCGGCAAACGGTGCGCACCGTTGCCGCGAAAACACGCCGGTTTGTCTCCGCGCGAATAAGCTAAGGCCGCCATCGCCTGGACTGCCCCCGGGAGAGGTCGATTATCGCTGGTCCGCAGCCTATCCCACCGGATCGGCTGTTCGTGCCCTTAGTAATGATGGTTAACGTTAAGAAAACGTTCACATGCTAATGTGCATTTGAATACCAGCGCGTCGCCGGTGGCAAAGCTCGCCAGTTTCGGAAACCTTTTGCCGGCTCGCGCGACCAAACTGCAACCCGTTGTGCCATTCGCCGCTGCCGGACGGAACCGACCGGAGACCCTGCCGGTTACGTCCCGAACGCATCTCCTGCGTTGCACCGGCAGCGAATCTGAATTGATATGATCCTGCGTCAGCCCTGTCTTTTCGGGTCGTGGCGCAAAACTTGTGCTGCAGACCCAAGGGCTCGACCTCTAGTCGTTGGACGTTGAACAAATTGTCACAAGGCCTCTCAGAGCCACCACAGCCGCCCCGCTCGCGCCGGCGCATCCCGCCGAGCTGGTACTCCGACCTTCCAAAATTTATCCCGGAATCCTCGGTCGTGTCCGAAGTGACGCCGTCGCCGAATTTCGGCGAGCGCCGCAATGGCCGGCAGCCCGACATGATCGTGCTCCACTACACCGGGATGCCCGATGCGGAAGGCGCGGTCATGCGGCTTTGCAAGGAGGGCAGCGAGGTCTCGGCGCACTACATCGTGCTCGAGGACGGCGGCGTGCTGCAATGCGTGCCCGAGCGGATGCGTGCCTGGCATGCCGGCGAATCGTACTGGGCGGGCGAAACCGACATCAATTCCTGCTCGATCGGCATCGAGTTGATCAATCGCGGCCACGACTGGGGCTATCCGGACTTCCCGCTCCGCCAGATTGCGGCGGTGATCGCGCTGTGCCGTGGCATCATCATCCGCCGCAACATCCCGCTCGACCGGGTGCTCGCGCATTCGGACATCGCCCCGCACCGCAAAAAAGACCCCGGTGAAAAATTTCCGTGGGCGTCGCTGGCCAACTCCGGCGTCGGCCATTGGGAGCCGCCCGCGCCGATCGAGCCGGGAGAGAGTCTGAGCATCGGCGCATCCAGTGACGCCGTGAGCCGGTTGCAGCGCAATCTTGCCGATTACGGCTACAACATGCCGGTCACCGGCCATTACGACGACGCGACCGCAACCGTCGTCACCGCCTTCCAGCGCCATTTCCGCCCCGCCAGGATCGACGGGGTCGCCGACGTCTCGACCCGCGCAACGCTGGAAGCGCTGCTGGAGAGCCGGCCGAAATCGCTGCTTGCGCACGGATAATGCCTCCGCGCCGTCTTGACCGGACGCCCGCAAACCCCCATCACTCCCTTTATCAGTCGGCCGGGCGGCCGCTCCCGCAAGAGCCGAAAGGCTGCGGGGGAGGAAAGTCCGGGCTCCATCGACCGACGGTGCCGGATAACGTCCGGCGGGGGCGACCCCAGGGAAAGTGCCACAGAGAACGAACCGCCTCGCCTTCGGGCGCGGTAAGGGTGAAAAGGTGCGGTAAGAGCGCACCGCGTCCCCGGCAACGGGGACGGCAGGGCAAACCCCACCGGGAGCAAAACCGAATAGGAACGGCATCGCGGAGCGTTCGTCCGGGGCTCGCCTCGGAAAGATAACACCGCAGGGCTGGTTGGGCTCGACCGTTCGGGTAGGTTGCTCGAGGTGCCGTGCAAACGGCATCCCAGAGGAATGGCCGCCACGTATTGAGCGCGCAAGCGCGAGGTGCCCTACAGAACCCGGCTTACAGGCCGACTGATCCCTATTTCAATCATGCTCCTGCAAGCATGATCCCGCGCGGATCGCGCCGCGCGGGACGAACATCGGCCGCCTCACTGGTGGTCGATGTCGTCGTCCTCGGAGGCGTAGGAGGCGCGCGTCCGCTTGCCGATCGAGCCGGTGATGCTGCCGTCGCGCGCGGCAAAGGCCCCGGGCCGTCCGCCGCCTGCACGCGCCGCCACCAGATCGCCCGACACCGCGCCCGGCTGACAGATCGCACGCCCGTTGCGGCGCCGCATCAGATCCACGTGAATGTGGTCGTAATGATAGATGTTGGAGCCCGGCGCGAGCACGGTCGAGAAATACTGGCAGGCGGCCGCCTGCACGTCGCGCAAAAAGCCCTGCTCTTCCGGCATGCCCTTCCAGCCGCCCTTTACCGTGACCCTGCGGCCGTCTGCCAGGGTGAAGCCGGCGATGTCCAGCGCATTGCCAAAAGCGTGCTCGGAGATTCGCGCATTCGGATTGCCGTTCATGCCGCGGCAGGAATAGGCCGAGATCTGACGGATTTCGGCCACCGGCGAGCCGAACCAGCGCAGCGCCGCCGGCTGCACCGCTTCGACGACCCAGCGATCGAGTAGCGAGGTGATCGGACAGGCGAGCGTCGCGGCGGGCTTCACCGTCACCGGGCCGATGCTGTGAACCGGATTGGGCTGCGCCGGCCCGAGCCGCGGCAGCGGCCAGTCGTCATAACGCCGGTCGTCGCCGCGCCAGCCTTGCGCTGCCAGCCGGGGCGCTGCTTGCCGCACACCATTACCGTAGGCCGGATCATGCACCGCCGACGCATGGCGCGGCTGCTCGTCCACCTCGACATCCGCCTCGATGCCCGGCGCCGCCAGCGAGATCGGGCCGGACGGCCCCGCCTGTGGCCGGACGGGCTGCGCTGGTGCCGGTTGCTGCTGATAGACCTGCTGAACGGGATAGGACTGCGGCGCGGGCCGCACCGGCCAACGCGGCTGGCCTTGCGGAATATCGCCCGGCGGCCGCAGATCGCCGGCAAACCCGAGTGCTGAACTCGATCCAAGCGCGGCGACCTTCAACGGGAAATCCGCCCCGCACACGCCGGGTCCGGAAATCGGCCGGATCCGCACCAGCTCGGTGCCTTCCTTGAGCTGGCCGGATTTGAGGCAAGCGACCTCCGCCTCGCGTCGCCACGCCTCACGCTCCGCGGTCTGGAAAAAACCACGGCCGCAACCGGCAAGCGAAACAAGAACGAGCGAGCCGACGAGATACAAACTAACTCTGCGCGTCATGAACCGCAGAGTCTCCGAATATATTTAAGGACTGTTGAACGGAATCCGGACACCGAAAATTAACCACAATGTTCGGCATGCTTGATGAACGCGCCGGTGGCCACCGCCTGCTTCCGGTCCGGCGCGTTGTTGAATTCGGGCCTGCACGACGCGATCGACGGCGAAGGGATTATCCCATGACGAACGTCGAGAAACTGATCGCACTGTCCGCCTATCTTGTTCTCGGCTTTGTCGGCGCGATCATTCTGGGTGTGTTTGACGGCATCTTTTACTGAACCAATGGCGCTGGATCTGACACATCCTGTTCAGTCCCGCCGGTCATTCCGGCGGCGGGCCGCTTTGCGCCATCCCATATTTGCCATACGACTCGCCTTATGATCGCGGCCAGCGCACTGCAGCAGATGCGCGCTCGTTAGCCTCCACCACCCGCCCCGCCGTATCGTCCCGGCCAGCCTTGCAGATCATTCCGGAGTTTCCATGCGCCTGAAAACCGCCACGCTCGCTGTCATCGGCCTCGTCGCGCTTGGCAGCGCAAGCTATCTCGCGATGGAATGGCTCTGGCCGCGCAAGACCCCGACCCTGGTCGCAGTCACCCCGCCGCCGCCGCTGCCGCCGGCCCCGCGCAGCTCGCGCATGTTCGTCCCCGTCGCGATTCCGCTCTCCTTGATCCGCGACACCATCGATCAGGCAGCTCCGCGCGACTTTGCCGGCAAGGGCGAGAACCCGGCGCCGCAGATACTGTCCCGGACCGACATCAACTGGGCGGCGACGCGCGGCCCGATCAGCGCCGCCAGCAAGGACAATGCGATCGTCTTTTCCACCCCGCTCAACGGGACGCTGAAATTCAGCGGCGAGCTGTCGGCGTCGACGCAGGACGCGATCGGCGGCGTGCTCAATCAATTCCTCGGCGCCGACACCGCGAAACGCATCGGCGGCATCAACATCAAGTCGGTCAACACCAATGCCGACATCCGCGGCGACGTGATGATGAGCGCCCAGCCCGCCCTTGCCGCGAACTGGCGGATCGACCCGCGCCTCGCCGCCTCGGTCAATCTCGGCGATACCGCACTGTCGGTGAGCGGCATCCGCGTTAGCGTGCCCCGACAGGTCAAGCCGATGATCGATCGTGCCGTCAACGACCAGCTCGCCCAACTGCAGGAGCGGCTGCGCAACGATCCGACCATCGAACAGGTGGCGCGCAGCAACTGGCAGCAGATGTGCCGCTCGATCCCGCTGCAGGGCGTCGGGGCCGGCCTGCCGCCGCTGTGGCTCGAGCTGAAGCCGACCAAGGCCATCGCCGCGCAGCCCGCCGTCGATGGCAAGTCGCTCACCCTGACGCTCGGCATCGAAGCAGCGAGCCGCATCACGCCGAAGGAAACGAGGCCCGAATGCCCCTTCCCGGCAACCCTCGACCTCGTTTCGGCCAAGGATGCCGGGCGCGTGTCGATCGGCGTGCCGATCGACCTGCCGTTCACCGACATCAACCGCATTCTCGACGCCCAGCTCAAGGACAAGACCTTTCCCGAGGACGGCTCCGGCGCAGTCGCCGTGAAGGTGAAGCGCGCGACTGTCGCGCCCTCCGGCGATCGCCTGCTGCTGTCGCTGCTGATCGACGCTAGCGAAAAGAAGAGCTTTTTAAATCTCGGCGGGGAAGCCACCGTGCAGCTCTGGGGCCGCCCGGTCCTCGACCAGAAGAACCAGATCCTGCGCCTTGCCGATATCGAGCTTGCCGTTGAATCGGAGGCCGCCTTCGGACTGCTCGGCACGGCCGCACGCGCCGCCATGCCGTTCCTTGAGCAAGCGATCACGGAAAAGGCCGTGATCGACCTCAAGCCGCTTGCCGCGGATGCGAAGAAGCAGATCGCAGAGGTCATCGCCCAGTTCCGCAAGAACGCCGATGGCGCCCAGATCAATGCCAGCGTCGCCGATCTCCGGCTTGCCGGCATCGCCTTCGATGCGACGACCCTGCGCGTGATTGCCGAGGCGACCGGCAATGCCAGCGTCACCGTGACCAAGCTGCCGAAACTTTGACCGGCAGCGACGCCGCCGCTCCGATGTCGATCTTGCATCCCGCTCTGGAACGCCGGATAACTCTTGCCGGATAAAACCCTTGCCGGATGACGACGCCCTGCGCTCGCAAAAAACGCGGCTTTTCGGGAGGACATCAGATGAAAGCAATCGTGACGGCGCTTCTCGCCGCGCTCTCGCTCTCTGCATCAGCCACCCTCGCGTCGGCGCAGATTTCCGACGATGTCGTCAAGCTCGGCGTCCTCACCGACATGACCAGCCTCTATGCCGACGCGACCGGAAAAGGCTCCGTCACCGCGGTAGAAATGGCCGTCGCCGACTACGGCGGCACGGTGAAGGGCAAGCCGATCAAGGTTGTTTTCGCCGACCATCAGAACAAGCCCGACGTCGGCGTTTCCATTGCCCGCAACTGGTATGAGAACGAACAGGTCGACACCATACTCGATGTGCCGACGTCATCCGTCGCGCTGGCGGTGCAGCAGCTCACCCGCGAGAAGAAGAAGGTCTTGCTGATCTCGGGCGGCGGCTCGTCCGATCTCACCGGCAAGGCCTGTTCGCCCTATGGCATCCAGTGGACCTACGACACCTATGCGCTTGCGAATGTCGCCGGGCGCGCGATGGTGAAGCGCGGCGACGACACGTGGTTTTTCATCACCGCGGACTATGCCTTCGGCGCGGCGCTGGAGCGCGACGCCTCCGACATCGTGACCCACAACGGCGGCAAGGTGCTGGGCAGCGTCCGCCATCCGCTCAACACATCGGACTTCTCCTCGTTCCTGCTGCAGGCCCAGGCCTCGGGCGCCAAGGTCGTCGCTCTCGCCAATGCCGGCGGCGATACCACCACCGCAATCAAGCAGGCGGCGGAATTCGGCGTGACGCGCGGCGGGCAGAAACTGCTGGCGCTCTTGATGCAGATCACCGACGCGCATTCGATCGGCCTTCCCGCCGGGCAGGGCCTACTCGTCACCGACGGCTTCTACTGGGACATGAACGACGGCACGCGATCGTTCTCGAAGGCGTTTTTCGACAAGATGGGCCGAATGCCGACGATGATTCAGGCCGGGCTCTACTCGGCGACGATGCATTATCTCAAGGCCATCGACGCCGCTGGCACCGACGAGTCGGACAAGGTGATCGCGCAAATGAAGGCGACGCCGGTGAACGACTTTTTCGCGCAGAACGGCAAGATCCGCGCTGACGGTCGCATGGTCCACGACATGTCGCTGTTCGAATTGAAGAGGCCCGAGGACTCGAAAAGCGAATGGGATCTCTATAAGCTGATCACCACGGTTCCCGGCGATCAGGCCTTCCGGCCGCTCGATCAGGGCGGTTGCCCGCTGGTTACGAGGTGAACGCGCGGTTGCCCCTGCCACAAAATGGTGCGAATTAGGCCCCAGACGTGTCCAATTGATCAACCCTGGGTTACCTAGGTAGCGCGCATGACGCCATTCGCATCGGCCGCGGCGGCCATCTTGACGACCACCATGGCCATTGCGGCCTTCCCGCAAGGCGCCCATGCCCAGCACAAGGTTGGGCGGGAACACTATCGCGAAATGGTCAAGCGGCACGCTGCCGAGCATAACCTGCCTGAGGAACTCGTTCACCGCGTCATCATGCGCGAGAGCAAATATCAGCCGCACCTCACCGGCAAGGGCGGCGCGCTCGGCATGATGCAGATCAAGCTCGCGACCGCCCGCTCCATCGGCTACACGGGAACCGCAGAGGGATTGTACGATCCCGAAACCAACATGAAATATGCCGTGCGTTATCTCGCGGGCGCTTATCGCACGGCCAACGGCAATCACGATCAGACGGTCCGCTACTATGCCGCCGGCTATTATCATGCCGCAAAGCGCCTCGGCCTGCATCGCACCGCATTCGCGCAGGTCGATGGTCGCAGCGGCGATCGCCAGCGCAAGCGCAAGCCCGGTGAACCGTTGTCGATCCTGCCCGAATAAGCGAACTTTTCCAGTTCTCAAGGCGGTGAAGTTGACTTCACCCTGCGAGGGCCTACACTAAGCATACATATTACATTGTTCCGAGGGGTGCTCCGGCTGGAGCTGAGATTCCGCAACTTCGCATCACTCCATGCGAAACCGCGGTGACCCTTTGAACCTGATCCGGGTTATGCCGGCGAAGGGACAGGGATGAACGAGTCAACGACTTATTCCCCATCGTTGCGGCGCGAGCCGTCGAGTTTCGATACGCCTGTCACCATCATCGGTGCGGGCATCGCCGGCGTGTGGCATGCGCTGCTGTTTGCCAAGGCCGGCCGCTCCGTCACCTTGCACGAGCGCGATGACGAGCGGATGACGCAATCCACCGGGCATTTTGCCGGCGGCATGCTGGCGCCATGGTGCGAAGGCGAAGATTCCGAGCCGGTGATAACGCGCCTCGGCGCGCGTTCGCTCGATCTGTGGCGTCAGGAGGTGCCGGACGCTTCGATCAATGGCTCGCTGATCGTCGCCCATCCGCGCGACCGGGCGGATTTCGACCGCCTCGCCCGCCTCACCGACCATCACATCCGCGTCGATGCCGCGCGCATCGCCGAGCTCGAGCCCTCGCTGGAGGGGCGCTTTCGCGAGGGCCTGCTGTTCCCGAGCGAGGGCCATGTCGAGCCGCGCCGCGTGGTGCCGCAGCTTCACGCCCGGCTCAAGGCCGCAGGCGTCGATATCCGCTATCGCTCTGACATCGAGGTCAAGGACGCCGCGGGCATCGTTATCGATTGCCGGGGCATCTTCGCCCGCGACGCGATGCCGGAACTGCGCGGCGTGAAAGGCGAGATGGCGATCATCGAGACTTCCGAGGTCACGCTGTCGCGTCCGGTCCGCCTGATGCATCCGCGCTGGCCGATCTACATCATTCCGCGCGGTGACGGCCGGTTCATGATCGGCGCGACCGCGATCGAGAGCGAAGACCGCGCGGTGAGCGTTCGCTCCGCGCTCGAACTGTTGAGCGCAGCTTATGCAGTGCATCCCGCCTTTGCGGAAGCCCGCATTCTTGAACTCGGCGCAGGGCTGCGGCCCGCGCTGCCTGACAACCTGCCGCGCATTGCGATCGACGACAACCGCATTGCCGTCAACGGCCTCTATCGCCACGGATTTCTCCTGGCGCCGGCACTGGCCGAACTGACCGTTGCCTATGTGGAGCGCGGCGCTATCGACAATGAGGTGATGCAATGGTCGTGACCGTGAACGGCGAGCGCAAGGAGATTGCGGCGACGCACATCGCGGCGCTGCTTCAGGAGCTGGAATACGAGGGCACGCATTTCGCCGTCGCCGTGAATTATGACGTGGTGCCGCGCGGCGCGTGGCCGGACACGCTTTTGAAAAGCGGCGATGAGATCGAGATCATCTCGCCGCGGCAGGGAGGCTGACATGGCGGACGCAGCAACGCCGGCAACCGCCGCGGCCCCCAGCAAGGTGACGTTCTACGGCAAAACGTTTTCCTCGCGCCTTCTCATCGGCACCGCGCGCTATCCCTCGCCGAAAATCATGCAGGATGCCATCCGCGCCGCGGGCAGCGAGATTGTCACCGTGTCGATCCGTCGCGAAGCGGCCGGCGGCAACGCCGGCGCCGCCTTCTGGTCCTTGATCCGCGATCTGAACGTCACCGTGCTGCCGAACACCGCAGGCTGCCGCGGCGTGCGCGAGGCGGTGACCACCGCCAAGCTCGCGCGCGAACTGTTCGACACCAACTGGATCAAGCTCGAAGTCATCGCCGACGATGAAACGCTGCAGCCCGATGTCGTCGGGCTGGTCGAAGCGGCGACGCAGCTCGTCAAGGACGGTTTCGAGGTGTTTCCCTATTGCACCGAGGACCTCGGCGTCGCCCAGCGCCTCGTCGACGCCGGCTGCCGCGTGGTGATGCCGTGGGCGTCCCCGATCGGCAGCGCGCGCGGCATCATCCATCGCGATGCGCTGCGCCTGCTGCGCGAGCGGCTGCCGGACATCACGCTTGTGGTCGATGCCGGCATCGGCGCGCCGTCGCACGCGGCGGAGGCGCTGGAGCTTGGCTACGACGCCGTGCTCCTCAACACCGCCGTGGCGCAGGCCGGCGATGCCGTCGCCATGGCGAAGGCATTCCGCCTTGCCACCGAGGCCGGACGCATCGGCTTTGAAGCCGGCCTGATGGGCGCCCGCGACTTCGCCTCCCCTTCCACCCCTGTCATCGGGACTCCGTTCTGGCATGCCGTATCCTGACCCGTTCTACCCTGTCGTCGACAGCATCGCCTGGCTGAAGCGCCTCACCGCGCTCGGCGTCGGCACCGTGCAGCTCCGTGCCAAGGATCTCGACGACGCTGCCGCGACCGAACTGATGCGCGAGGCCGTCGCGGCAACGAAAGGCACCGGCACCAAGCTCGTCGTCAACGACTATTGGCGCGCGGCCATCGAGGTCGGCGCAAGCCACGTTCACCTCGGCCAGGAAGACCTCGCCGACGCCGACGTGAAGGCGATCCGCACCGCGGGCATCACACTCGGCATCTCGACCCACGACAACGAGGAGCTGGAGATCGCGCTTGCGGCGCAGCCCGACTATGTCGCGCTCGGCCCGATCTTCTTCACCACGCTGAAGGCGATGCGGTTCGCCCCGCAGGGCGTGCCGAAGATCACCGAATGGAAGAAGCGCATCGGCGACATGCCGCTGGTCGCGATCGGCGGCATCAAGCTCGAACATGCCGATGAGATCTTCAAGGCCGGCGCAGACTCGATCGCCGTCGTCAGCGACGTCACCCAAAATCCCGATCCAGATGCCCGCGTCCGCGCATGGCTGGATCTCGCCAAGCAAAGCGCCTGACCCCTTCTCCAAGGAGAGTGCCATGAACATTCGCACCAACCCCGACAAAGCCGTTCCCGCTGTGACCACGGGCCCGCTGCGCTCGTCGCGCAAGATCTATGCAACACCCGAGGCCGCGGCCGATCTGCGCGTGCCGCTGCGCGAAATCATTTTGAGCGAGAATGCCGGCGAGCCGAACCTGCCGGTCTACGACACCTCCGGTCCCTACACCGATCCGAGCGTTCTGATCGACGTGAACAAGGGCCTCGCCCGTCCGCGCACCGAGTGGGTGCGTGAGCGCGGCGGCGTCGAAGAGTATGTCGGCCGCGAAGTGAAGCCGGAAGACAACGGCAATGTCGGCGCGGCGCATGCGGCGCGGGCCTTCACCGCGCACCATCAGCCGCTGCGCGGCATCGGCGACGCGCCGATCACGCAGCTCGAATTCGCACGCAAGGGCATCATCACCAAGGAGATGATCTACGTCGCCGAGCGCGAGAATCTCGGCCGCAAGCAGATGCTGGAGCGGGCCAATGGCACGCTGGCCGATGGCGAAAGCTTTGGCGCGGCGGTCCCTGCCTTCATCACGCCGGAGTTCGTGCGCGACGAGATCGCACGTGGCCGCGCCATCATCCCGGCCAACATCAATCACGGCGAGCTCGAGCCGATGATCATCGGCCGCAATTTCCTCGTGAAGATCAACGCCAATATCGGCAACTCCGCCGTCACCTCTTCGGTGGAGGAAGAGGTCGAGAAGATGGTGTGGGCGATCCGCTGGGGCGCCGACACGGTGATGGATCTCTCGACCGGCCGCAACATCCACACTACGCGCGAATGGATTCTGCGCAACTCGCCGGTGCCGATCGGCACCGTGCCGATCTATCAGGCGCTGGAGAAGGTCAACGGCGATCCGGTCAAGCTCGATTGGGAAGTCTACAAGGACACGCTGATCGAGCAGTGCGAACAGGGCGTCGACTACTTCACGATCCATGCCGGCGTGCGCCTCGCCTATATCCACCTCACCGCGAGCCGCGTCACCGGCATCGTCTCGCGCGGCGGTTCGATCATGGCGAAGTGGTGCCTGGCGCACCACAAGGAATCGTTCCTCTACGAGCGCTTCGACGAAATCTGCGACCTGATGCGCAAGTATGACGTGTCGTTCTCGCTCGGCGATGGTCTGCGCCCGGGCTCGATCGCCGACGCCAACGACCGCGCGCAGTTCGCCGAGCTCGAAACTCTCGGCGAACTCACGCAGATCGCCTGGAACAAGGGCTGCCAGGTGATGATCGAGGGCCCCGGCCACGTGCCGATGCACAAGATCAAGATCAACATGGACAAGCAGCTCAAGGAATGCGGCGAAGCGCCGTTCTACACCCTCGGGCCGCTGACCACCGACATCGCGCCGGGCTACGACCATATCACCTCCGGTATCGGCGCGGCGATGATCGGCTGGTTCGGCTGCGCGATGCTCTGCTACGTCACCCCGAAGGAGCATCTCGGCCTGCCGAACCGCGACGACGTGAAGACCGGCGTCATCACCTACAAGATCGCCGCTCATGCGGCCGACCTTGCCAAGGGCCACCCGGCGGCGCAGCTCCGCGACGACGCGCTGTCGCGCGCCCGCTTCGACTTCCGCTGGGAGGACCAGTTCAATCTCGGCCTCGACCCCGACACCGCGCTCGCCTTCCACGACGAGACGCTGCCGAAGGAAGCCCACAAGGTCGCGCATTTCTGCTCGATGTGCGGACCAAAATTCTGCTCGATGAAGATCACCCAGGACGTCCGCGACTATGCCGCGACCCTCAACGACCCGTCCGCGGTCGGCATGTCGGTGTCCGGCGTGATCGAGGACGGCATGGCGCAGATGTCGAAGAAATTCCGCGACATGGGCGAGAAGGTCTACGTCGATGCGGACGCCGTGAAAGAAAGCAACAAGGCGTTCTGATCGTCACTGCCGGGCGCGGCCCGGCTGCGATCTGGACAGAAAAATGGCCGGGTGAAAGCCCGGCCATTTTTGTTGCAACACCACAATCCCGGCATAACCCAGCCAATAAAAAAGCCCGCTTCAACGCGGGCTTTTTCGGTACAGAGGTCAATCGACCAAATCAGCCTTCCAGCTCGCCGATGTGGCGCTGCTGGTAGAGCTGGATGCCAATCCGGTTGACGAGATCAATCTGCGTCTCGAGGAAGTCGATATGGCCCTCCTCGTCCTTCATCAGGGCCTCGAAGATGTCCTTGGACACGTAGTCCTTGACCTCACGGCAATAGGTCGCGGCTTCCTCGTAGAGGGCGCGGGCCGAATATTCGGCCTCCAGATCGCAGTTGAGGATTTCCTGAACGTTCTGGCCGATGCGGAGCGGGTCGAGCACCTGCAGGTTCGGGAAGCCGTCGAGGAAGATGATCCGCTCGATCAGCTTGTCGGCGTGCTGCATCTCCTCGATGGATTCCTTGCGCCACACCTTGGCGAGATCCCTGAGGCCCCAATCTTCAAGCAGGCGGAAGTGCAACCAGTACTGGCTGACGGCGGTCAACTCGCTGCGGAGCGCCTTGTTGAGATAGTCTATGACCTTTGCATCGCCCTTCATGGCAATCTCCATCTTCCAAACGACGGCCTGTCGCCCGCCAATTCAATTTAGAATCTTTCTAAGAAAGATCGGGCGTGGATGCAAGTACTGCGGGCGGAAAATCTGAGTGAAACCGAACCGGCGATTTGCGGCGCGGAATATCCGGCGGCGATGCATGGCCCGCCGAGGCAGAAGCCCGGATCAACAAGCTAGATCAAGAAGCTAGATCGAGAGCGAGCTCAGGCGAAAACAACGGCCTCGGGGGTCATGGCCGAAATGCGGGCCGGCTGGCCGTGGTCATGCGCGTGACCTTGGGCATGAATCTCGTCGTGATTTCTGCCCTGGGCATGCGCTTCCCCATGCGGACACCCGTCGCAGCAGGCCTTGGCGCAGGCGCCGAGCGTTTCGTTCAAAATCTGGCGGATCGTGCGGGCGCAGCTGCCGCACTGCGGGCTGCATCCAAGGCAGCCATACACCTGGTTGGCTGACCGCGGGGGAACTTCGCGCGCGTCGCGGACGGCTTGGCGAACGTCATGGTCGCTAAGGAAATTGCACGAGCAGACAATCATGAGCGAGGACACTCAACCGGAAAAGGAACGGCGGGACCCTCTTTGGATAGTCAACCGAGCGCCTTGAAGCAAAAGGAAAAGCCGCGATTTTAAGCTATTCCAAACTGCTGGGGACCGTGCACCGGGCACCCCGCCGAGGAAAGATTCTTTCCTGCACGTGCTCGCAAGCCCTCCACCTGTCGACCAACGAGGAATCCACCGGCTTCGCCACTTTTTGTCCGCTTTATTTACGTTGAACATTTTCACGGATCTGGAAACCAACAGGAAATGGCACCATGCACAGTATGGGGCGTTAGCACCAGGAAGCGAGGTGCCAAACGTGGCAACAATCAGGCGAAGTCATTCAGGCTTCGTTCAACAGGTCCATGCAGACTGCTATCTACACGGCTGCGGCGCTTCATGGATTGCGTCCCGGCCAGGAATGAAAGGTGAAGCCATGAAGAAGGTAATTTTGGCGGCTGCTGCCGTGTCCCTGCTGGCCGTTTCGGCCATCGCGACCCCGACCCCGGCGGAAGCTCGCGGCGGGCGCGTCGCGGCAGGCGTGATCGGCGGCCTGGCTGCCGGTGCAATCATCGGCGGAGCGCTGACCAACGGCTACGGCTATTACGGGCCGGCCTATGGCTATGCCGCTCCGGTCGCGGGCTACGGCTACTATGGCGCACCCGCCCCGGTCTATGGTCCGCCGTGCACCTGGGAGCGCCAGCGCGTCTGGGACGGCTACGGCTGGCGGATCCAGCGGGTTCGCGTCTGCTACTGAGCCTGGCAGCGCCTGACCCGTTCAGGTTCGGTTTTGAGAAGGCGCGGCCTCTTGGTCGCGCCTTCTTCTTTGGCGAGACCGGCCCGCCTCACTTCGCCATCACGCGCAGCACACCCGCGCTCGGCCAGCAGTCGACCTTAAGGCCCGCCTTTTTCTGAAAGGCGCCCAGCGCGGCGCGGGTCTTCATTCCCGCCTTGCCGTCGATCTTGTCGCCATAGAGCCCCATCCGGGTGAGGTGCCGCTGCATCGCCTCGACGTCGCTGGTGCGTAGCTGCGTCGTCGCCGACCATGGCGTCGCGAATGGCTGGCCGTTGCCGATCCGGTCGGCGAGGTGGCCGACGAACAGCACATAGAGGTCGGAGAAATTGTATTCCTTGATCACAAAGTAATTTTTCGTGGTCAGGAATGCCGGGCCGAAAATACCTTCGGGCTGCAGAAGCGAGGCAGGCTGCGCCAATTCTGCGGCGCTCAGCCGCCCGCCCCGCACCGGCACATAGCCTTCGCGCAGCCACTGCCCGATCGGCTTGGTCACTTCGGCAACGCCCTGCGTGCAGTCGCCGTTCTGCGGCGCGCGCACCTCATAGGCCCAGCGCAGGCCGGGCTGCCAGCCCTTGTTGACCAGCTGCACCGCCGCCGAGGCCAGCGCATCCGGCACCGAGGTCCAGATATTGCGATGGCCGTCGCCGTCGAAATCGACGGCGTGCTTGTAGAACTCGGTCGGCAGGAACTGGGTCAGCCCCGTCGCGCCGGCCCATGAGGCGCGCATGTCCTTCGCGGCGATGTGGCCCTCGTCGATGATCTTGAGCGCCGCGATGAACTCGGCGCGAAACTGCTCCTTGCGCCGCCCGACATAGGCCTGCGTCGCCAGCACGCGCAAGGCAAGGTGCGGAAGGCGGTGACGGCCGTAATCCGTTTCGCGGCCCCAGATCGCGAGGATGATCGGCCCCGGCACGCCGTAACGCCGCTCGATGCGGTCGAGCACCTGCCGATATTGCTCGCCGAGCTTGCGGCCATGGGCGGCGAGCCGTGCGATGCTGGCCTCGCGGACGTAGTCGGCCGGGACCTGCACGAACTCCGCCTGCGCCGGGGCCGAGGACGGCTTGCGGCCGGGCAGCACGAGGTCGGGCAGCTTGTAGTCCGGCTCGAGGCCGCGCGTTGCGGCCTCGAAGGTTGCGCGCGAAACGCCGGCGGCTTTCGCCTCCGGCCAGAGCGAGGCAATGAAACGATCGAAACCGGCATCGGCGGCTCGGGCCTGCACGGCCATCAGCGCCACGACGACAGAGACAGTGGCCGCCACCAGCAGCCGCGCGACGACGCGCCTCGATCGTTTCATGCAGTCTCCCCGCTCAGTGCTTGCCGTGGTGCTTCACCTGATCGATCGCATGTTCGGAAAGGCGATCGACATATGCAATGCCGATGGCCGACAGGATGAAGACGATATGGATGATGGTCTGCCACATCACGCCGGTTTCGGTATAGGTGGTGGTCCGGCCGACGCCGCCAAGATTGCCCGCCTCGATGAACGTCCGCAGCAGATGGATCGAGGAAATGCCGATGATCGCCATCGCCAGCTTGATCTTGAGAACGCTGGCGTTGACGTGGCTCAGCCACTCCGGCTCGTCAGGATGCCCCTTCAGATTGAGGCGCGACACAAAGGTCTCGTAGCCGCCGACGATGACCATCACCAGCAGGTTGGAGATCATCACCACGTCGATCAAGCCGAGGACGACCAGCATGATCTGCTGCTCGCTGAAATCCGTCGCATGGGAAATCAGGTGCCACAGTTCCTTCAGGAACAGCACGACATAGACGCACTGGGCAACGATGAGGCCGATATAGAGCGGCAATTGCAGCCAGCGGGAGCCGAAGATCAGCATCGGCAGGGTGCGCAGCCGGCTGCTGCGCTGGAGAAGCGGGGTTTCAGGCGAAAGGGACATGAACCAATGATCTCGGTTGGAATATTCGGGCCAACAGCACGAATTGCATGACGAAAACGCGACAGGGACAACAAATTAGGGTGCGCCGCGACAGTTGGGCGCACGAAGTGCCGCCGAGTTTTGCCTGATTCGTTTTTGCCTCGCGCGGCGTCAGCCCGCGACGGCGCGGGAAAAATTCATCGCGTCGCTACGACAAATAGCCGCGGAAACCGCAGCAGGCTCTTGCCGTCGTAACGCGGCGGATAGGCCTCCGCGATGCGCGCCTGATAGGCCGCAAGAAACGCCCGCCGGTGCTCGGCATCGAGCGGATCGATGAACGGGCGCAGCCCGGTGCCCTTCAGCCATTCGACGATCGCGGCCGGGCCATCCAGCGGATGATTGTAAATGGTGTGCCAGATATCGAGCCGGGCGCAGTAGGGCTTGATTGCGTCGTAATAGCGCTCGGGCTTGGGCAGCGGATCGCGCGCCGCGGCGGCTTCGCGGAGCTGCTCCGTCCATGGCCCGTCCGCCGCCACCTCACGCATCAGGCGGTGGCTCGGCTCATCGAGATTGTCCGGCATCTGGACGGCGAGGACGCCGCCCTTCTCCATCACCGACACCAGCCGCTGCAATTGCGAGACGTGGTTCGGCACCCATTGAAAAACGGCATTGGCGAAGATGACGTCGGTCGCAGGCGGCGGAGTCCACGACGCGATGTCGGCCTTCTCAAAGGCGAGACCGGGCAAGCGCTCCCGCGCCTGCCGCAGCATGTCGTCAGATGTGTCGACGCCGCCGACCCGGGCATCGGGCCAGCGGCGCGCCAACAGTTCGGTCGAATTGCCCGGCCCGCAGCCGAGATCGACCACGATCCGGGGCGATGGCTGCACGACCTGCGCCAGCAGATCGCGTGCTGGCCGCGTTCGCTCATCCTCAAATTTGAGGTACTGCTGCGCGGACCAGTCTGCCATCGGCGTTCCCTGTGCGGATCAGCGGGTGAGTTTCTTGTACTTCACCCGATGCGGGATGATGCTGTCCTGCCCGAGACGCCGCAACTTGTCGGCCTCATAGTCCTGGAAGTTACCCTCGAACCATTCGACGTGGCTGTCGCCCTCAAAGGCCAGGATATGCGTGGCGATACGGTCGAGGAACCAGCGATCGTGGCTGATGATGACGGCGCAGCCGGCGAAATCCTCGAGGGCTTCTTCCAGCGCACGCAGCGTATCGACGTCGAGATCGTTGGTCGGTTCGTCGAGCAAGAGAACGTTCGCCCCTGACCTCAGCATCTTGGCGAGGTGAACGCGATTGCGCTCACCGCCCGAGAGCGAGCCGACCTTCTTCTGCTGGTCGCCGCCCTTGAAGTTGAAGGCCGAGCAATAGCCGCGCGAGTTCACTTCGCGTTTGCCGAGCATGATGATGTCGTTGCCGTCGGACACCTCTTCCCAAACCGTCTTGTTGGGGTCGAGCGCGTCGCGCGACTGATCGACATAGCCGAGCCGCACCGAGTCGCCGACGGTGATCGTGCCGCCATCGGGCTTCTCCTGTCCGGTGATCATCCTGAACAGCGTGGTCTTACCCGCGCCGTTCGCGCCGATCACGCCGACGATGCCGCCCGGCGGCAGCTTGAAGGAGAGATCGTCGATCAGCAGGCGATCATTATAGCCTTTGCGCAGGCCCTCGAAATCGATGACGTTGTTGCCGAGCCGCTCCGCCACCGGAATGACGATCTGGGCGGTCTGCGGCGCTTTCTCGTTGGCCTTCGCCAGCAGTTCCTCATAGCGCTGATAGCGCGCCTTGGACTTGGCCTGACGGGCGCGCGGCGATGCCGCGATCCACTCCTGCTCACGGGAGAGCGTGCGCTGGTGCGCGGCCTCCTCGCGGCCTTCCTGCTCAAGACGCTTCTGCTTCTGCTGCAGCCACGAGGAGTAGTTGCCCTCGTAGGGAATGCCGCGGCCGCGATCGAGCTCGAGAATCCAGCCGGTGACGTTGTCGAGGAAGTAGCGATCGTGGGTGACGATCAGGATCGCGCCCGGATAATTGCGCAGATGGCCTTCGAGCCATGCCACCGACTCGGCGTCGAGATGGTTGGTCGGTTCGTCGAGCAGCAGCAGGTCGGGCTGGTCGAGCAGCAGGCGGCACAGCGCCACGCGGCGGCGCTCACCACCGGAGAGCTTCGTCACATCGGCGTCGTCCGGCGGGCAGCGCAGCGCATCCATCGCCTGATCGACCTTGCTATCGAGATCCCAGAGGCCCTGCGCCTCGATCTCGTCCTGCAGCCGGGTCATCTCGTCGGCGGTTTCGTCGGAATAGTTCATCGCCAATTCGTTGTAGCGATCCAAAATCGCCTTCTGCTTGGCAACGCCGTCCATGACGTTTTCACGAACGCTCTTGGCCGGATCGAGCTGGGGTTCCTGCTCGAGATAGCCGACCCGCGCGCCCTCGGCGACCCACGCCTCGCCGTTATATTCCTTGTCGATGCCCGCCATGATGCGCAGCAGGGTCGATTTACCCGAGCCGTTGACGCCCAAAACGCCGATCTTGGCGTCCGGGTAGAAGGACAGGTGAACGTTGTCGAGAATCTTGCGGTTTCCCGGATAGGTTTTCGACAGACCCTGCATGAAGTAGACGAACTGGCGCGCCATCGTGGTCCCTAAATCGGTCGTGTTGGGGGGAATTTGTGCTGACGCTCATGTAGCCACGGGCGCGGCAAAGGGCAACCTGTTAGCCTCTCACTAACCCTATCAAAACAAAGCTTTTTGTGCGGGCTATGGCGGCAAAGGGAATTTTAATCGAATCTGCCAGACTCGGCGTGGGATGAAATTCCTGTCCCGGGTTTTTGCCCGGGATCCTCAGAGATCGCCCATGGCCGCATTGGTTTCGTTCCTCCTTTCGCCAGCCGAACGCCTCGCCGCGAAATGCCGGCTGCGCGCGGGCACTGCGTTTCTGCGCAGCTTCGCGCGCATCGCCTTCACCCGTTACCAGCCGGAACGCCACTATATGCGCGGCCCCGGCCCCGCCTGGAAGGCCAAGCACCCTGGCCGAGAAGATCTCGTCCCGGACCGCGCGGAACCGCAAGCATAGCAGCGGGAACCCGGCGAGGATTGCGCTTGCCTGATCGGGAACGGCTGACGATAACCGGCCCGACGCGATACGGGAGGGATCGGGACATCATGAGGCTACGCTGCGCCATACTCGACGACTACCAGAACGCCGCTCTCCGCCTCGCCGACTGGTCGCCGCTGCGCGACCGCATGGATATCGAGGTGTTCGACGCCCCCTTCGGCGATGACGCCGCCGCGGTTCGGACCCTCGCCGATTTCGACGTCATCTGCGCGATGCGGGAGCGGACCAGCTTTCGCGGCGATGTGCTGACGCAACTGCCCCGGCTGAAACTGCTTTTGACCTCCGGCATGCGCAACGCCGCAATCGACCTTGCCGCCGCCGGCGAACGCGGCATCACCGTCTGCGGCACCGGCACCGTCGGCAATCCGACCGCAGGGCTTGCCATCGGCCTGATGCTCGAACTGACGCGCCGGATCGGCTTCGAGAACGCACGGATGAAGACCGGGGCAGCCTGGCAAACCACGCTCGGCCAGGACGTGGCGGGCAAGACGCTCGGCATCATCGGTCTTGGCAAACTTGGCACGAAGGTCGCGACCATCGCGCGGGCGCTCGACATGCGGGTGATCGCCTGGAGCCACAACCTGACCGAAGCGGCCTGCACGGCGGCGGGGGTTACCTATGCGAGCAAGGACGAACTGCTCGCGACGGCGGACCTCGTCACCATTCATGTCGTGCTCAGCGCGCGCACACGCGGGCTGATTTCGGGCGACGACCTGCGAAAGATGAAGCCCACGGCCTATCTCATCAACACCGCCCGCGGTCCCATCGTCGATGAGGCGGCGCTGATCGAGACCCTGACGAGCCGCACGATCGCCGGCGCCGGGCTCGACGTGTTTGACCGCGAGCCGCTGCCGCTCGACCATCCCTTCCGCAGGCTCGACAATGTCGTGCTGACGCCGCATCTCGGCTACGTCACCGAGGAAAACTACCGCCGCTATTATTCCGAGATGGTCGAGAACATCGCCGCCTGGCTGGACGGCCAGCCGATCCGGCAACTCGGCTGAGATAAACGAAAAAGCCCCCGGATACCGGGGGCTTTTTTGTCATCACAAAGCTGCGCCTGTCAGCGGATCGTCACCGGCTGCGGCAGCGGCGGAAGCGTGTTCTGCGCGCTGTAGCCGGCATTGCCCTGAGGGATGTTTCCCTGCGGCACCGGCGGATTGCTGCTCATCGCGGGACCGGGAGCCGGCATCGGCGCAGCCGCTGCACCGGCTTGCGCGGCCGCGGCCGGCGGCTTGCCCGGCAGCACCACGACGCGCGAGCCAACCTTGACGCGCTCGAACAGATCCTCGACGTCCTCGTTCAGCATGCCGATGCAGCCGGAGGAGACGAACTTGCCGATCGTCGACGGCTGGTTGGTGCCGTGAATGCGGTAGACGGTGCTTCCGAGATACATCGCGCGCGCGCCCATCGGGTTGCCCGGGCCGCCGGCCATGAAGCGCGGCAGGTAGGGCTGGCGCTCGATCATCTCTGCCGGCGGATGCCAATCCGGCCATTCGGCCTTGCGGCTCACTTTCTGCACGCCGGTCCAGGTGAAGCCGTCGCGGCCGACGCGGACGCCGTAGCGCATCGCCCGGCCGTTGCCGAGGATGTAATAAAGATAGGTATTGGCGGTATCGACGACGATCGTGCCCGCCGGCTCCTTGGAAGCGAAATCGACTTCCTGCTTGCGCAGATGCGGCGGCAGCTCAGCCGGATTGAGCTCCGGCTGCTCCTCCGGCGGCAACGCCGCAAGCTGCGTCGGCTGACCACCGCGCGGATCCATCGCCGGCTGCCCCCCGACCGCGCCCGGCGGACGCAGGCCATCGCTGTAACCGTAATTGACGTTCGGCGCGCCGCCTGCGGCATTCGGCATCGGCTGCTGCTGATTATAGACCGGGCGCTCCGAGTAGATCGGCGCCGGGCGGCCATAGCGCGGATCGTCAGGCGACATCACCGGGCCGAGCGGCACATTCGCCTGCGGGGCGACACTGCCGGGGTGGCGGCCATAGCCGTCATCCTGATCGTCGGCGTCGAAATCCGGCATCGCAAAGCCGCCCTGCCCTTGCCCCTGCATCTGTCCCTGGGCCGGACCTTGCGAGGGATAGGAATAGTTCGAACCGGCCTGAGGCGGATAGCCCTGCGCAGATGCAAGAGAAGATCCAGCCATGGCCAACGCCATCGCCGCGCAAAGAGTCAGGGTCTGTCGCCGAGCGATCATGATTTTCGCCAAGTCCAAAGCTCACCACCGGTTCGATTCAGGGATCACATCGCGCACGAGTGCGGCGCATTCAAGACATATATTGAAGAATAGGCCCGAAATAGGACACCTGCCGCCGACCAGCGACAATTATGCCGCTTTCGTCTCCGGTTTGTGCGCCGCTGTTGCTCCATTGCCGCGGGGACGGGGCGGGTGAGCCGGATTTTCTCCGAACAATTCCTTCACGTTGCGTTAACCTGTCGGAAGCCTGATTCGCGCCGCGCTCGGTCGCGAGAAGTAGGCTCATCGACGACCCAGTACCGCCGCGTTCCCGATCGCCCTGCAGCCTTTTGCATGCCCCTTGTGGCCGCGAAGGCAAAGTTACGAATTGATATGCTGCCGAGCCTCCGTTTTCTCGCTTTTTCGACGGCCCTCTCCACCTCCGCCCTGATTTTCGGATTGGGCGCGGCCGCCCTTCTGCGGGTCACGCATCAGCAGCTTGCGCAGGTCGCGCCGCAGACCGCGGCAAGCCAGCCGGTAACGAACAATATCGCGGCGTTCGATCCGGCAGCGTCCGAGCCAATCCGGCTGAGCCTCCTGCGCGTTGAGCCTGAGCCCGCGCCGACCGAAGCGCCCAGCATTGCCGCCCCGGAGATCGCGGAGAAGACGAGCGCTGCGCCGACCGCTCCGGCGCTCGATCCGAGCGAGCACATCGTCATCGGGCCGGTGGCGAACGTCGCAGCCCCTGCCTCGCCGCAGATGAAGCCGGAGGCCGGCCAGCCGGTCGACAACAATCAGCACGAGCCCGCAGCCAGGCCGACGGTTGAACCGCCTGCGCGCACCGATGACACCGGCCGCGCTGAAGAGAAGGCCACCGCAAAGCCCGACGATTCTGCGCCGCGCGCAAGCGAGGGCCCGGCCAAACCGCGCGATGCAGGCCCAACGCAGGTCGCCGAAGCAACGACGACGACAGTGGATGCCGAAGCGGCACCTGCGGTGACAAACGAGCCGGAAGCGGCAAAGGCTGCCGTCGCAGAACCGGCGCAGGCCGAGCCGAAGGCTGCCGAAGCCAAGGTAGCCGAGACCGCCGCCGAGCCAGCCAAGGTCGTGGAAACGGTAACCGCCGCGCCGCAGGCCGCGCAGCCGACCACGGCTGCGAATGAAGCCAAGACCAAGGCTGACGCGGCAAGCGTTGCCGCTGTTGCGGACGCGCGGGCCGGCTCCATCGCGCAGGACTTTGATCTCGGACCGGCAGTTGCAGCGATCAAGAATCCGCCGCTGCCGAAGGCGCGGCCGGCCGTGCGCATCGCTGCGCTACAGCAAAAGCCTTCGGTGACGAGCGTTGAAGTCGCTGCAGCCAATGCAGTGAGAATAGCGCCGGTCGAGACCGACACACCAAAGGCGCAGGCCGCCGAAGCCAAGCCGGCAGAAGGCGATGCTGCAGGTAACAAAATCATCGCCGCCGCCGAACCCGCGGCGCAGACGGTCGCATCGCCCGAGCCCACGAACGCGGCCGAAAATCCCGATCTCGGCCCGGAGATGGCGGCGATCGAAAACCCGCCGCTGCCGAAGGCCCGGCCGCAGCCCGGCGCACGCGCCGCCGCGGCCCAGGCTGCCAAGCGCGAACGTGAGAAACAAGCCGCCCTTCATCAGCAGCAGGAACGCGCCCGCGCGCAGGCCGAACACGCCCGACGAATCGCGGCCGCCTATCCTTACGCCTCGCTCTTCGGACAGGGACCAAAGCCCCAGACGCGCTGACGCCGCGAGCGTTGAACGCCGCGCCGTATCGAGGGGCTGTCGTGATCAGGCTGGGCCGGTCGCTATCGCCGGCCCGTCCGGCAGGCCCCATTCCGACCACGAGCCGTCATAGAGCGCGCTGCCGCGCCCCCCGAGCCGATAGAGCGCCAGCGTCAGCACCCCGGCCGACACGCCGGAGCCGCAGCTCGTCACGACCGGCTTTTCGATATCGACACCGGCCTTTTCAAAGATCGTCCTCAGCTCAGGCAGCGGCTTCATCACCGCCGTCTCGGGATCGATCAGATCGCTAAAGGGCACGTTGCGGCTACCGGGGATATGCCCTGCGCGCAGGCCCGGCCGCGGCTCGGCCGCGCTTCCTTCAAACCGTGCGCGGCTGCGGGCATCGATCACCTGCTCGGCGCGCGATTGCAGATTGCGGATCATCTGATCCTTGCTGCGCAGCGCGGCGGGATTGAATGTCGCGACGTATTTGCCGGGGACCGGATGCGGCTCGCCGGCCTCCGTCGCGCGGCCCTCGGCGTGCCACTTCTTCATGCCGCCATCGAGAATTTTGACGTTGGCATGGCCGAAGGTCAAAAACATCCACCAGGCCCGCGGCGCGGCCATCCATGAGCCCGAGTCGTAGATGACGACGATGCTGTCGTTGGAGATGCCGAGCGCAGCGACGTCGTCGCCGAACTGCTCGGCGTCCGGATACATATGCGGCAGCGGATCGTTCCGGTCGGCGACCGCATCGACATCAAAGAATGTCGCGCCCGGAATATGCGCCTGCAAAAAATCGTCGCGCGCCGACGTGGCCGCGCCCGGAAGCTTGAACGAGGCGTCGATGACCCTCAACCCAGGATCATGCAAATGCGCCGCCAGCCACTCGGTTGACACCAAGGGATCATCGAGCGTTGCCATGTCGGTGCCTCAGCCTATTTCGCCGGACGAGGTTCGAGCTTTTCGACAGCCTCGCCGGCATCGCGCCAAGCCGAGAAGCCGCCGCCGAGATGGGCGACGGGCTTGAGCCCCATGTCCTGCGCCGTCTTGGCGGCAAGCGCCGACCGCCAGCCACTGGCGCAATGGAAGATGAACTTCTTGTCTTCCTGAAAGATCGGTTTGCCATAGGGGCTTTCCGGATCGATCCAGAATTCCAGCATGCCGCGGGTGCAGGAGAACGAGCCCGGAATGCGGCCCTCGCGCTCGATCTCGCGCGGGTCGCGCAGATCGACAATCACCGCCTCGCCATTCGCGACCGCAGCCTTCACGTCGGCGACACTCATGGTTTCAATCTGAGCGTTGGCTTCGTCGAGCAGCGCCTTGTATCCGCGCGTGATGGTCTGGCTCATGGGTCGTCCTCTCCTGATCTTGTCTGGCGGCGATCCTAGCGCACCAGTTCCTTCATCGCACCTTCCAGCCCCTCAAGTGTCAGTGGAAACATGCGATCAGAGAAAATTTTGCGGATCACATTGGTCGATTCCGAATAGTCCCAGTGCTTCCGCGACACCGGATTGAGCCAGACGACATGCGGGTAGGTCCGCGTCACGCGCTCGAGCCACACTGCGCCGGCTTCGGGATTGACATGCTCGACCGAGCCGCCGGGCACCATGATCTCATACGGGCTCATCGACGCATCGCCGACGAACACCACCTTGTAGTCATGCGGATACTTGTGCAGGACGTCCCAGGTCGGCGTGCGGTCGGTGAAGCGCCGGCGGTTTTCCTTCCATACGCCTTCATAGAGGCAGTTGTGGAAGTAAAAATACTCCATGTGCTTGAACTCGCCCTTCGCCGCCGAGAACAGCTCCTCGACCTGCGCGACATGCGCATCCATCGAGCCGCCGATATCGAAGAACACCAGCACCTTCACCGCGTTGCGCCGCTCCGGCCGCATATGCACATCGAGATAGCCGTGATTGGCGCTCTCGCGGATCGTGGTATCGAGATCGAGTTCGTCCGGCGCGCCGGTGCGGGCGAACTTGCGCAGACGCCGCAGCGCCACCTTGATGTTGCGGATGCCGAGCTCCACGCTGCCGTCGAGGTCCTTGAATTCGCGGCGGTCCCACACCTTGACCGCGCGGAAATTGCGGTTCTTGTCCTGCCCGATGCGGATGCCTTCGGGATTGTAGCCATAGGCGCCGAACGGTGAGGTGCCGCCGGTGCCGATCCACTTGTTGCCGCCCTGATGGCGCTTGGTCTGCTCCTTCAGCCGCTCGCGCAGCGTCTCCATGAGCTTGTCCCAGCCCATGGCCTCGATCTGCTTCTTCTCTTCCTCGGTGAGATACTTTTCGGCGAGCTTGCGCAGCCATTCTTCCGGGATGTCGGCCTTCTCCATCGCGTCGAGAAGGTTTTCCAGCCCCTTGAACACCGAGCCGAAGACGCGGTCGAACTTGTCGAGATTGCGCTCGTCTTTGACCAGCGCCGCCCGCGACAGATAATAAAAATTCTCCACGCTCTGATCGGCCAGATCGGCGTCGAGCGCCTCCAGCAGGGTCAGATATTCGCGCAGCGTGACCGGCACCTGCGCGTCCCGCAGGGATGTAAAGAATTGCAAGAACATGACGAGCAGATTGCCCTCTCTCACGGCCCCGTCAAGAGGCTCGATCGCACCGTCCCCATGACTGGCCCGCAGCAGGCCTATGCCTGGAAGGACACACCGGCCGCAAAAGCTCGCCTTGCGGGCCGGACCACGGCACCCCCGCCCTAGACCTCGTTTGAATTTCCACTAGACTTTACCCGCTGCCCAGCGATGCATCCGCAAGCGTGCGCATGCGCCCTGACACGCGGCACACGAGAATGAATATGGCAAATGGGGGAATGGCTTATGGGCATTGACTCTGTCATCGTTTGGCTCATCGTGGGTGCAATTGCAGGGTGGCTCGCCGGCGTGATCGTCAAAGGCGCCGGCTTCGGTCTTCTCGGCAATATCGTGATTGGCATCATCGGCGCGGTCGTCGCCGGGTGGATTTTGCCACGGCTCGGGATCAACCTCGGGTCCGGCATCGTCAGCGCCATCATCAATTCTGCGATCGGCGGCATCATCGTTCTCGTCATCCTGTCTTTGATCAGACGAGCCTGACCAGCGCAGCATTCAACGGACGACCGCCGGCGTCGGCGGTCGTTTCATGTCCAGGGCAAGGTGCTTGCGCAGAAAGGCGCGGGAAACCGGAGATAAGGCAAACCGCAATGAAATTTACCGGTACGAAGGACTATGTCGCCACCGATGACCTCAAGATCGCCGTCAATGCGGCCATGGTCCTCGAACGCCCGCTGCTTGTGAAAGGCGAGCCCGGCACCGGCAAGACTGTCCTAGCCGAGGAAATCGCGAAGGCGATTGGCGCGCCGCTCCTGACCTGGCACATCAAGTCCACCACCAAGGCCCAGCAGGGCCTTTATGAATATGACGCGGTGTCGCGCCTGCGCGACAGCCAGCTTGGCGACCCGCGCGTCTCGGACATCAAGAACTACATCAAGCGCGGCAAATTGTGGGAAGCCTTCACCCACGCCGAGCGGCCGGTGCTTCTGATCGACGAAATCGACAAGGCCGACATCGAATTCCCGAACGACCTGCTGCAGGAGCTCGATCGGATGGAGTTCTTCGTCTACGAGACCGGCGAAACCATCAAGGCGACGAAGCGCCCGATCGTCATCATCACCTCGAACAACGAGAAGGAGCTGCCCGACGCCTTCCTGCGCCGCTGCTTCTTCCACTACATCAAGTTCCCGGATCAGGAGACGATGCACAAGATCGTCGACGTCCACTTCCCCGGCATCAAGCAGCGCCTGGTGCAGGAAGCCATGCGGATCTTCTTCGAGGTGCGCGAGGTTCCCGGCCTGAAGAAGAAACCGTCGACCTCGGAGCTGCTCGACTGGCTCAAGCTTTTGCTCAACGAGGACATGTCGCCGGAAATGCTGCGTGAGCGCGATCCGCGCAAGCTGATCCCGCCGATGCACGGCGCGCTGCTCAAGAACGAGCAGGACGTCCATCTGTTCGAGCGCCTTGCCTTCCTCAATCGCCGCGAAGTGTAACTTCGCCCGAAACGGCAAGCGGATCACCACGGGACCGGCATCGCCGGTCCCGTTCTTTTTTGCCCCTGAGAACAGCCTTCGGCCGATTTCGGTATACCAAACCAAGTCAAAGCGACATGATATGGCCGTGAAAGGCTTGCGCCTCTCCATTTCTGTATACATACTGACCACAACGAAGAGAGATGGGAGGTTCCGATGGCAGCATCATTCCCGATGAATGCCTGGTACGCTGCGGCATGGGACGCGGACATCAAGCACGCGCTGTTTCCCCGCACGATCTGCGGCAAGCATGTGGTGATGTATCGCCGCAGCGACGGCAAGATCACGGCGCTGGAAGACGCCTGCTGGCATCGCCTGCTGCCGCTGTCCAAGGGCCGCCTCGAGGGCGACACGGTCGTCTGCGGCTATCACGGCCTCAAGTTCAATCCGCAGGGCCGTTGCACCTTCATGCCCTCGCAGGAAACCATCAATCCGTCCGCCAGCGTGCGCTCCTATCCGGTGGTCGAGCGCCATCGCTTCGTCTGGCTGTGGATGGGCGATCCGGCGCTGGCCGACCCCGCGCTCGTGCCCGACATGCACTGGAACGAGGACCCGGCGTGGGCGGGCGACGGCAAGACCATCCATGTGAAGTGCGACTATCGCCTCGTGCTCGACAATCTCATGGACCTCACCCACGAAACCTTCGTCCACGGCGGCAGCATCGGCAACGACGCCGTCGCCGAGGCACCGTTTGAAGTGACCCATGGCGACGACACAGTGACCGTGACGCGCTGGATGGAGGGCATCGAGGCCCCGCCGTTCTGGGCCAAGCAATTGCAGAAGCCCGGCCCGGTGGACCGCTGGCAGATCATCCACTTCCAGGCCCCCGCCACCATCAACATCGATGTCGGCGTTGCGCCGGCCGACACCGGCGCGCCGGAGGGCGACCGCTCAAAGGGCGTCAACGGTTTCGTCCTCAACACCATCACGCCCGAGACGGCGACCACCTGCCATTATTTCTGGGCCTTCGTGCGCAACTATCGCCTGAGCGAGCAGCGCCTCACGACGGAGATCCGCGAAGGCGTCGCCGGCATCTTCCGCGAGGACGAGATCATCCTCGAAGCGCAGCAGCGCGCGATGGACGAGAACCCCGACCGGATCTTCTACAATCTCAACATCGATGCCGGCGCGATGTGGGCGCGGCGCATGATCGACCGCATGATCGCGCGCGAGACGCCGCAGCACATGGAGGCCGCCGAATGACCTCCCCGGCCGAACGCGACCCGGAACGCTCCGTATCGCAGACCGTGCGGGCGCAGCTTGCGCTGCGCGATCTGATCCTCTCGGGCGGGCTGCGGTCGGGCGAACGCATCTCGGAACTGCAGGCGGTCGACATCACCGGCGTCTCCCGCACCCCGGTGCGCATGGCCCTGGTGCGGCTGGAAGAAGAAGGCCTGCTGGAAGCCATTCCATCCGGCGGCTTCATGGTGAAGGGCTTTTCCGAGCGCGACATCGTCGATTCAATCGAGCTGCGCGGCACGCTCGAGGGCCTCGCGGCGCGCTTTGCCGCCGAGCGCGGCGTTTCCGCCCGCGATCTCGAGCCACTCAAGGAGGCACTCGCCGAGCTTGATCAGCTGGTCCGGCAGGACGCGATCTCGGTCGAGGCCTTTTCGGCCTATGTGACGCTCAATGCCCGCTTTCACGCGGTGCTCACCGAACTGTCGCGCAGCGCCCCGCTGATCCGCCAGATCGACCGCGCCAGCGCGCTGCCCTTCGCCTCGCCGAGCGGCTTTGTGATGGCCCAGTCGGCGCTGCCGGAGTCGCACCAGATTTTGGTGATCGCGCAAGAGCATCACCGGGTCGTCGTCGATGCGATCGAAAACCGCGAAGGCTCGCGCGCCGAGGCGGTGATGCGCGAGCACGCCCGCCTCGCCGTCCGCAACCTTCGGCTGGCGCTGCGCATGCGCACCAAGCTCGACCTGATGCCGGCGCTGGCGCTGATCCGCGCCCCCTCCGCCGATTGATCGCAAAGAGGCTCTCATGCGCTTCGTTCACAAATGGACGCAATGCATCGTCGAAAGCATTCGCGACGTCACGCCGCAGATCCGCGAGATCACGCTGCGGCCGGACGGCTTCGCCATCCCGCATTATCCGGCTGGCAGCCACCTCGATGTCGGCACGATCATCGACGGGCAGCCTGCCACGCGTTCCTATTCGCTGGTCGGCGAGCCGATGGCGGATCGCTATCGCATCGGCGTGCGGCTCGCGCCGGACAGCCGCGGCGGCTCGCGCTACATGTGGTCGCTGCGGCCGGGCGCACGCCTCGACGTCACCCTGCCGCGCAACAACTTTGAGGTCGACTGGCAGCGCGAGCATTACTGCCTGATCGCCGGCGGCGTCGGTATCACCCCGATTCTCGGCATCGCCGCGACGCTCATCCGCCGCGGCGCGCAGGTGCAACTGCACTATGCCGTGAGATCAAGGAAGGATGCCGCCTTCCTCGCCGAACTGGCCGCCCTCCTCGGCGACCGCCTGCAGCTCTACCGCAGCGATGAAGGCCAGCGGCTGGACCTTGGCCGCACCATCGCCAAGCTGCCGCCCGCCGCCATGGCGGTTCTCTGCGGGCCGATGCGCCTTCTCGACGACGCCCGGCAATGCTGGCGCGAGGCCGGCAGACCGCCTGTCGATCTGCGCTTCGAGACCTTCGGCTCCAGCGGCTTGCTGCCGACCGCCGATTTCCGCGTCCGCATCAATAGCAGCGGTGCGGAGATCGTCGTGCCGCGCGACCGGTCGATGCTGGACGCGCTGAATGCCGCAGGCTTCGAGGTGATCTCCGATTGCGAGCGCGGCGAATGCGGCATCTGCGCGATCAATGTCGTCGCCGTCGAAGGCGAGATCGATCATCGCGACGTTTTCTTCAGCGACCACCAGAAGCAGTGCAACGAAAAGATCTGCCCCTGCGTATCGCGCGCGATCGGCACGCTCACTGTTGACACGCTATCTTACGGCAGCGGCGCGCCGGGATAGCGCGCCCTCAACCGTGTTCGGACAGGCGCTGAAGCTGATAGGTGAGGTGCGCCTTCACTGTCGGCCATTCGCTGGCGATGATGCTGTAGACCACCGTATCGCGCAGCGTGCCATTCGGCGCGATCTGATGATTGCGCAAAATCCCATCCTGCTTGGCGCCGAGACGCTCGATGGCGCGGCGGCTCTGATGGTTGAAGAAATGCGTGCGGAATTCCACCGCGATGCAATCCAGCGCCTCGAACGCGTGGGACAACAGCAGCAGCTTGCATTGCGTGTTCAGCGGGCTGCGCTGGACGCGGCTCGCGTACCAAGTCGAACCGATCTCCACGCGGCGATTGGCGGCATCGACATTCATGTACGTCGTCATGCCGGCGACGATGCCGTCTGCATCCTTCACCGTGAAGGGCAGCATCATGCCGGCCGCCTGCAGGCCAAGCCGGCGGTCGATCTCCTTTGCCATCGTCTCCGGCGAGGGAATCGAGGTGTACCACAGCTGCCAGAGCTCACCGTCCCTCACGGCGGCGACCAGCCCGTCATGATGATCATGCGACAGCGGTTCCAGACTCGCAGCATGCCCCGTGAGCGTTATCGGCTCCAGCCAACTCATCGTTTGTCCTTACTTGTTGAGGAAATTGAGCGGCAGCCCCGGACGCGGCCAATCCATCGCGACCAGTTCTCCACGGCCGGACAGCGTGATGTAGGCCGTCTTCAGCTCGGGCCCGCCAAAGGCAATATTGGTGGTGACGTGATCGCCGGTCTCGACCTGCTCGATGAGCTTGCCGTCGGGTGCGATCACCGAAATGCAGCCGCTGATCAGCGTAGCGATACAGACATTGCCCGACGCCTCGACGGCCAGCGAGTCGAACATCTGATACCCGCCGAGCCCGGCGATCGGCCGTCCGATCTCGCCGCGATAGATCGTCGGGCCGGGGCGGATCTCGCCCGGCGCAGCGAGGTCGAAGGCCCATAGCCGCGCGGTCGGCGTCTCCGCGACATAGACGGTGTTTTCGTCGGGCGACAGGCCGATGCCATTGGCGGGCTGCATGCCGACGACGGCTTCCACCAGTTCGGTCGCATTCGGCTTCATGTAATAGACGGCGCCGACATCGACGTCGCGCGGGCGGCGCTTGCCGAGATCGCTGAACCACAGGCCGCCATGCCTGTCGAACACGAGATCGTTCGGCCCCTTGAGCCGATGCTCGCCGACGCGATCGAACAGCGTTTCGACATGGCCGGTGACGAGATCGACCCGCTGCAGCGAGCCGCCGATATATTCGGACGCCTTCGGTGCGCCCGGCATGATGACGCCGGTCTGGCTCGGCGCCCAGCTGAAGCCGCCATTGTTGCAGATGTAGCAGAGACCATCCGGCCCCATCGCGGCGCCGTTCGGCCCGCCGGGAATTTTTGCGATGACTTCCTTGCGGCCGTCCGGCCACACGCGCGTCAGGCGCTGCGCGCGGATCTCGACAAGCACCACCGAGCCGTCGGGCAGCACGACCGGCCCTTCCGGAAATTCAAGCCCTGTCGCGATGACGCGAAATCTGGACATGCCGCCTCCCGTTTTGTTCTTTATTGCTCTTGATCGCGACGCTCATCGGCGGCGCCGCTTCGCTCGTCACGGTAGAGCACAAGACCGGCGTTTGCCAAGCTGATCCGGCAGTCTCAACGCTTCGGCGCATCGCTGGCGGCGTCGGGCGCGGCCTTCGGCGCATCCTTCGATGTATCCTTCGCCGGAGGCTGCAGCTTGTCGAGGCGCGCGCGCAGCTCCGCAATCTCGGCGCTGAGACTGTCGACCCGGCGATTGGCGGCATCAAGCTGCCTCGCCGCAAGGTCGAGCTTGCGCTGCATCTCGAGCTCGGCCTTCGTCAAAGCCGACTTGAGAAAGTTGACGTTAGCCTGCAGGCAGCCGGTGCGGCGCTCCATCGTCTTTTCGGCGGTGCAGATCTCGATCCCCGGAATGTCCTGCGCAAAGGCCGCGGTCGCACCGAGCATCATCGCAGCAGTCGCGGCGCTCATCAGAATTTTTCGCAACTCTCAATCCTCGCTGGCAGAAGTGACGCAACCCGGCCCCATCATCACGACGTGCAAATCACTACGGCATGATAGTGTCGGCGACATGGATTGCATCGTTTACGTTCTCGGCTGCGCCGACAAGGATCGGTTTCTGACCTATGTCGGCTGGACGCTCGATCTCGACCGCCGCCTTGCCCAGCACAATTCCGGCAAGGGCGCGAAGACGACGCGCGGCCGCGCATGGCACGTGCTGCATGTCGAGCGCTTCGCCACCCGCAACGAGGCGATGAGTCGCGAATGGCACCTCAAGCGCGACAAGACCTTTCGCAAGCAGTTAGCGGTGGCCGCGAGCCGTGAAGCAGAAAGCAGCACGTGAATCTGTGCCGAAACGCGACAGCGGACCGAGGCTCATTAAGGTTTGAAACACGCGCGGAACAAAGCGCGCCCGAATCACCAATTTTGATTCAGTCCCGTTTCGTTCACGCCCGCTCTAGCCACCCGCCTTCGCCAGGGCACAAGATCTAGGCGGAGATTATCGGGCCGGCAGCCGCGTCGCCGCGCCAAAGGTTAACGCCGGCGCCGCGCTTGCAACAAAAAGGCCGGCGCTGCGGCCGGCCTTTTCAGTCAATCGTGTGATAGCCGTTCAGCCGCGAGCGACCGGGGCAATGCCGGCGGCAAGTTCGAAGATCGAACGGTCCGCGCCGCTCGGGCCGGCCAGCATGAGGCCGACCGGCGCTTCGCCCTCGCGGTGCACCGGCAGGCTGATGGCGCAGCCGTCGGCGAAGTTGATCAGCGTGCAATTGCGCAGCGCCAGCAGGTTGGCCTTGGTGAAGGTGTCGTCATCGGCGACGAGATCGGCGATCGGCGGCGGCGTGATCGCAACGGTCGGCATGACGAAGGCGTCATAGGCCATGTAACGGCGGTTAAGCCGCTCGACCATCGACTTCCGATGCGCCGAGATCTCGAGATAGTGCGCCGCGCTCTGCGGTTCGCCGCGGCGGATGCGGCTGACCACGCGCGGATCGTAGTCCTGCCCGCGCTTTGCGATCAGCTCGCGATGCCAGGCATAAGCCTCGGCAGCGCTGAAACCGCCCTGCACGCTCATCACCGCAACCTCTGCGAACTCCGGCACCTCGATGCGCTCGACCAGCGCGCCGGCATCGCTCAGGCGGGCGATCGCGCGCTCAAAGGTCTCGGCGACGACGCTGTCGATCGAGTCGAATACCACGGTCGTCGGCACCCCGAGGCGCAGGCCCTTCACCGAACGCGGCTTCACATCCCACAGCGGCTCGCCCGCGAGGACCGCATCCATCGCCGCGCAGCATTCGACGCTGGCGCCGAGCGGGCCGACGCTGTCGAGAGTGCCGGACAGCGGAACAGCGCCGGCGGTCGGCACCCGGCGCGCGGTCGGCTTGTAGCCAACGATGCCGTTGAATGCCGCCGGAATGCGGCAGGAGCCGCCGGTGTCGGTGCCGAGCGCGCCGAACGACATGCCGTCGACGATCGAGACCGCCGCGCCCGAGGAGGAACCGCCCGGCACATGGCCGACATCGCGCTGCCAAATCCCCTTCGGGGTGCCGTAATGCGGATTGATGCCGATGCCCGAATAGGCAAACTCGGTCATGTTCGAGCGGCCGATGACGATGAAGCCCGCGCGGCGCAGGCGGGCCACGCTCGGCGCGTCTTCGGCGGCCGGCGCGGTGTCGTCGAGCGCCTTGGAGCCGGCGAGCGTCACCTGGCCCTTGATGTCGAACAGATCCTTGATCGAGACTGGAATACCGGCATAGGGCGAGGGCTCGGCCTTTGCCTTGCGCAGCTTGTCCATCGCATCAGCGGCAGCCAGCGCCCCCTCGCGATCGACGGAGATGAAGGTGCGCGCGCCCTCGCCGTTCGGATCGTCGATTCTGGCGAGACACTGCTCCACAAGCGCCCGTGCGGTGGTTCGCCCTGCCGCAAGGTCCGCGGCGAGTGACGCAAGTGTGGGGCGATGAGACATGACGCGAACTCCTTCGGCTTGGTCTTGATCGATCAAGAGAGTGGTTTGGAGCCTTACAAGCAGTTTCGCCCCAGTTTGAAAAGCCCCGGCTGGCCTCGGAGCCAAAGTTGTTGCGGATGGCACAATCGAGCCGCTCTACAACAACAGGCTTGCGCTCGCCGCGCAAAAAAAGACAATCGAGCCAACAAAAAATAGCCGCTGAAACTCGCCCAAGGACCGCCGATGACAAAATCGCCCGTGCCGGCTTTTGCGCTCGCCAGACAGGTTCGCTTCAAGGATCGGGTTGTTCCGGTTTTCGAAAATCGCCCAAAAAGTGTGTGGGAGCTGGTTGCGGCCGCAACCGCACGCCGCGGCGACGGCGAGGCGCTGATCTGCGGCGGGGCCCGGATGACATGGAACGAGGTCGCTCACGCCTCGCGCTGCATCGCCGCGAGCATGGATGCAATGGGCATCCGGCGCGGCGACCGGATCGCGCTTCAGCTCGGCAACCGCAACGAATTCGTGCTGGCCTGGTTCGCCGCGAGCCACCTCGGCGCCATCACGGTCCCACTCAGCACCCGTCACCTCAGGGCCGAGATCGCCTATGCCATCAACAACAGCGGGGCGCGGCTGTTCATCCACGAAGCGGCGCTGGCGGACCGGGTGCCGGACGCAGCGGAGACGCCGGATCTCGCGTGGCGGATCTCGGCCGGCGGCACGCCGGGGCCGGCGACGTTCGAGTCGCTGCTCACCGCGCAGTCGCGCCCGGAGCCGGCAGCGACCAACGAGGAAGACACCAACCTGATCCTCTACACCTCGGGTACCACCGGCCAGCCGAAGGGCGCCATGCTCGCCCATTGCAACATCATCCATTCCGCCATGGTCTACGAGAGCTGCATGGGGCTGACGGAAGCGGACCGCTCGATCGCCGCGGTGCCGCTCGCCCATGTCACCGGCATCATCGCCAACATCGCCTCGATGGCGCGCTGCGCCGGCGCTCTGATCATCGTTCCGGAATTCAAGGCGGCGGATTTTCTCGCCGTCGCCGAGCGCGAGCGCGTGACCCAGACCATCATGGTCCCGGCGATGTACAACCTCTGCCTCCTGCAGTCCGATTTCGACCGCTTCGATCTGTCGGCCTGGCGCATCGGCGGCTATGGCGGCGCGCCGATGCCGATCGCGACCATCGAGCGGCTGGCCGCAAAGCTCCCCAATCTAGAACTCAGCAACGTTTACGGCGCGACCGAGACAACCTCGCCCTGCACGTTTCTGCCCGCGGCGCTGAGCAAAACCCATCTCGACAGCGTCGGCCTACCCTGCCCCGGCACCGACATTTTGATCATGGACGAGGACGGCCGCGAACTGCCGCACGGCGAAATCGGCGAGGTGTGGATCCACGGCGGCGAGGTCGTCAAAGGCTACTGGAACAATGCCAAGGCAACGGATGAAAGCTTCGTCGCCGGCTACTGGCGGTCAGGCGATCTCGGCACCATCGACAGCGAAAACTTCGTCCGCATCCTCGACCGCAAGAAGGACATGATCAATCGCGGCGGGCTCAAGATCTATTCGGCCGAGGTCGAATCGGTGCTGGCAAGCCATCCCGACGTGCTCGAGAGCGCGGTGATCGGGGAGCCCTGCCCGGTGCTCGGCGAGCGGGTCTGCGCGGTGATCGTGCCGCGCCGCCCAGATCTCGAAGTCTACGAGCTGCGGGCGTGGTGCAGCAAACTGCTTGCCGACTACAAGGTACCCGAGACGATCACGCTGAGCGATACGCCGCTGCCGCGCAACGCCAATGGCAAAGTGCTCAAGCGCCAGCTTCGGGAGCAGCGCGCGGCGGTGTGACCGCGCGCGTTTTTCCCCACGAGGCTTTCGGCGCGCGTCAGGTCGCGCCGCTCGCATGGGAGGGGATCGAGATCACTTCGGTCGCCGCACGATCCGGCGTCTCCTCTTTCCAGCGCACCGAGCCGAACGGCCGCTCGAGCATGCGCCGGACGCGCACCGGCTCAGGCCCGACATGAAAGTCGATGGCCTGCTGATGGAGCGCGCGCTCGGACTGCGTCGGCCGGTTGCGCTGGCGCAGATAGTCGAGCCAGGTCGGGCAATGATAGCGCTCGGTCCACAGTTCGGGATCGGCGACGTCGCGCGCGATCGACCAGCCATAGGCGCCGTTGCGCTGGCGGCTGAGCTGCACCTTCTGCATCAGGTCGTGAAACAGCCGCGCATTGACCTGCTCGACGCGGTACTCGATCTCGATGACCACCGGGCCGCTACGGCCGGTCAGTGGCAGGCGCACCTCCGGATCGGTCAAAAGCTCGGCAGCCGCCTCGTCGATGCTGCCGACCGGGGGCATGCGCAGCCAGATGCTGAGCAGCGGGGACGCAAGCATCATCGCCGCGGAAATCAGCAGCGCATGATCGACGCCGACGCTGTCGGCGACGCGGCCCCAGACCCAGCTTCCGACCGCGATGCCGCCGGCGATCGCCGCCTGGAAGATCGCCAGCGAACGGCCCGCCACCCAGCGCGGGGCCGACAGCTGCACGCCGATATTGAACAGCGCAATCGCCAGCATCCACACCGCGCCGCAGATCACGAGCGCAGCCGCGGTGATGAGCGGCGAACGGCTGAAGCCGACCACGGCGATGAAGACGCCCATTACCAGCGCGCAATAGCGCACGGCGGCCTCGCCGTGGAAGACGCGCCTGATGATGCTGATATTCAACGCTCCGAGCACCGCGCCCATTCCGAACGCGCCGAGCATGATGCCGTACATCTCCGGGCCGCCCTTCATCAGGTCGCGGGCGACCAGCGGCATCAGCGCCGAGATCGAACCGCCGGCAAAGCCGGTGACGAAGGTGCGAATGAGGACGATGCGGATCGACGGCGAATTGACGATATAGCGAACGCCGGAGACGATGGCCCGGCGCAGCCGCTCAGGCGGCAGCCGCGATGTTTCCTGAACGCGCTTCCAACGGAACAGCACAACCAGCAGCGGAATGTACATCAGCGCATTGAGCGCGAAGGCGGCGACCGCACCGGCGGCCGCCACGACAATGCCGCCGATGGCGGGGCCGAAACTGCGCGCGATATTGTAGCTGATGCCATTCAGCGCGACGGCCGAGGGCAAAGTCTCGGCCGGCACCTGCTCCGTCACCGACGCCTGCCACGCGGGGCCGAACAGCGCCATGCCGGTGCCGACGAGAAAGCAGAACGCCAGCAGGCGCCAGGGCGTCACCAGCCCGAACCACGCCATCGCCGTCAGCGCGACCGCGCCGCAGAACGCAAGGCTAAGCGAGGCGAGCGCCACCACGCGGCGGTCGTACATGTCCGCAACCGCGCCCGCCGGCAGCGACACCATCATGATCGGCAGCATCAACGCGGTCTGCACCAGCGCCACCATGTCGGCGGCGGCCGTCATCTCGGTCATCGCCCAGGCGGCGCCGACGCCCTGGATCAACAGACCCAGGTTGGAGAGAAGACTGGCAAGCCAGATGCGCCGGAAAATCGCGTGGCGGAGAGGAGCGCCGATGCTGTCTGCGGAGGCCGGACCTCTTTTCACGAATCTTCCAAGCCGCCCACTCAACCATTCCCTCCCGACGCGGACCGCGTGCCGCAAACAACAAAGGTGATCGGAGCCTTGTTTGAAGTCAACGAGACCGTTGCGAGAAGGCACCGCATCTGGCCTGTAGATCAGGCCTGCGGCACCAAGATGGCCGAAAGCTGCTCGACCAGCCATCGTCCCGCCGGCCCGAGCGGCTTGTCGCGCTTGTGGATCGCCTGAAGCTGATAGGTGATGTTGTCCCAGGTATCGATGTTGAGGCGTATCAGGCGCCCCGCGGCGATGTCCGCCGCCGCCATCTCTTCCGGCAGGCTGCCCCAACCGATGCCGCCGAGCAGCAGTTCGTGCTTGGCGCCAAGATCGGCCAGCCGCCACGTCGAGGTGCCGATCACGGCAAATTCGCGCCCCTGCGTCAGCGGCGAACGATCGGTCAGCACGAGTTGAAGCTGCTTGGCCGCAACCGTCATCGGCACCGTTTCCTGATAGGCCGCGAGCGGATGCGTCGGCACGGCAACCGGCACGAGCCGCACCGAACCCATCTGTCGCCGCTCAAGTCCCTCCAGCTCCGCCGCCAGCGGCCCGCTGACGCCGAGATCGGCCTGGCCGCTGAGCACGCTTTGCGCGACCGCTCCCATCGCCTCGACATAAAGGCGCAGGGTCACGGTCGGGAACGTCGTGCGGAAGGCATCGAACACTTGCACCAACCGCCGCATCGGTGCCATCACGTCGACCACCAGCACGACCTCGGCCTCGAGCCCTCCCTGCAGGCCGCGCGCCTTGGCCAAAAGATCGTCGATGGCATGCGCGATGCCGCGGCTATCGGCAAGGACGGCCTGCCCGGCCTCGGTGAGCTTCGGCGTCTTGGTGCTGGTTCGGTCGAACAGTTGCAGCCCGAGCTGCGCCTCCAGATTGGCGATGGTGTAGCTGATCACCGAGGTCGCGCGCCGCAGGCGGCGGGCGGCCGCACTGAAGCTGCCTTCCGCCACGACGGCGAGGAAGACCTGAAGCTGATCCAAGGTCGGCGGGCGAGGCTCCATCATTCGACTTTCTCGAACGTTTTTTAAGATATTATCCGACTTTTCAGAATAAAGGAACCAGCCCATGTAGGGACAGAACGTTGAAGTAACGAAAGGTCCCATCCATGTCCCGCCCCAAAATCCTGATTGTCTTCTACTCCCGCACCGGCGTCACCGAAGCGCTGGCCAACGCCATCGCCGATGGAGCCCATGCCCTCGGCGCGGAAGTGCGCCTTCGCCGCGCCCGTGAGGTCGTCGGCCCCGAGATCATGGCGCAGGCACCCGGCTGGGCCGAAGACGCCGCGCGGCTCAACGCCAAATATGAAGCGCCGACGCCCGCCGACGCAGAATGGGCCGATGCCATCGTGTTCGGAACCCCGACGCGGTTCGGCTCGATCTCCTCGGAACTCAAGGCCTATATCGACAGCCTGGGCGGCCTCTGGGTCAACGGCGCGTTGAACGGCAAAGCCGGCTCGGTGTTCGGCTCCACCTCCACCACCCACGGCGGCAACGAGTCGACGCTGATCTCGATGTACAACTTCATGGCCCATCTCGGCCTAATCATCGTGCCGCTCGGCTACTCCGACGCCTCGCTGTTCAAGGCCGGCACGCCCTACGGCGCATCATCTGTCTCGTACAACCAGGCGACACCGCCGACCGACGACGATCTTGACGTCGCCCGCTATCAGGGCAAGCGTGTTGCAAGCGTCGCGAAAGCGCTGAAGGCCGCCTCGGCATAACCCGGAAACCGTGCGAGAAGATCTGGCACAATGCGGCCGAGCAGGAACGAGGAGGATTCGATGAGCTGGCTTCCGACCGACGATCCCATTCCCGGCGACAAGCACTCGTGCGATGCGCTTGACCTCGTCATCGTGCCGCGCACAAGCGACCTCGGCGGCTTCTCCGTGCGCCGCGCACTGCCTTCGGTGCAGCGGCGCATGGTCGGCCCCTTCGTGTTCTTCGACGAGATGGGGCCGGCGGAATTTCTGCTCGGCGAAGGGCTCGATGTACGGCCGCATCCGCACATCGGCCTCTCGACCGTCACCTATCTGTTCGAAGGCGAGATGATGCATCGCGACTCGCTCGGCACCACGCTCGCGATCAAGCCGGGCGAGCTCAACTGGATGACGGCGGGCAGCGGCATTGCCCATTCGGAACGCACGCCGCCGGAGTTGCGCAAGGGCGGCTCGCGCCTGTTCGGCATCCAGAGCTGGGTCGCGCTCACCAAGGAGGACGAGGAAGTCGCGCCGTCCTTCGAGCATTACGGCAAGGACAAGACGCCGCTGCTCTCCGGCGAAGGCAAGACCATCCGCGTGATCGCCGGATCGCTGCTCGGCGCCACGTCGCCGGTCAGAACCTCGAGCGCGCTGTTCTATGCCGACATCGTGCTGGAACCGGGCGCGTCTGTTCCGCTCGATGCCCACTACGAGGAACGCGCGATCTATACGGTCGCCGGTTCGATCGATATTGCCGGCGACGCATTCGGCCCTGGACAGCTTCTGGTTTTCAAACCCGGCGACCGCATCACGATCCGCGCAAATTCCAGTGCGCGCTTCATGGCGCTCGGCGGCGAGCCGCTCGACGGGCCGCGCCACATCTGGTGGAACTTCGTTTCGTCGCGCAAGGATCGTATCGAGCAGGCAAAGGCAGACTGGAAGGCTGCGCGCTTCGACAGCGTGCCGGGCGATCCCGAATTCATTCCACTGCCCGAGAGGTAATGCGGCAGCTGCATGGTTCCCGCAGCAGCAGCGCGTCGATCAGCGGTTTATCCGCAGGAGCAAACCCTGTAACCTTCCCAGCGTGAAGAACGGGGAGACACTGTGGTTAAAGCTTCCGACATGTTGATCGCGCGCCGCGCCAATACCAAAGCCCGCGCGGACTTCGCGACGTGGCAGATGATGGCAAAGCTCAACGGCGCGGATGGGCTTACCGACGAGGCCCGGAAGTTTCTCGCCAGCTTTCAGTCGCTGAGCGAGCGGATGTCTAAAAGCGAGGCGGAAGAAGAAACCATCGCGATGGTTTATGCCGCCTATTTCGAGGCCATGGGCGGCGTCGGCCTGCCGCCGCCGATCAAGCATGTCCTCAAGGAGCGCGAAGCCACGCCGCCGTTCACGAACAACGTCACGCCGCTGAAGCGCCCGCCGCCGAAGCCTGTGCGCAGTCCCCCGACGACGGCGCGGGCCGAGCCCAGAAAGCTCCCCGTGATGTTGATCTTCGTTGCCATGATCATCATCGCCGTGGCGATCCGATATTTTTGGCACTGATACCCACCGACCGGGACAGACACGCGATGCAGGCACTTTTCATCGGCCAGACCTATATCGACGTCACGTTCCTCACTGACAGACTGCCGACCGGAGACGAGAAGCACGTCGCCTCGGCCTATTCCGTTTCTTTCGGCGGCAATGCCGTCACCGCCGCGTTCTGCTGCGCCAAGCTCGGCATCGTGCCGGATCTCATCGCCACACTGGCCGACGACTGGCTCGGCCGGATGTTCATCGACATGACCGCAAAATACGGGATCTCCGTCCACCCGCGGAAGGTCAGGTCGTCCTCGCTGTCATTCATCATGCCGAAGGACGGCAAGCGCGCCATCGTCCGCTGCCGCGACGACAACTACCTGCACCCCTTCCCGATTCTCCATCTGGCTGGCTGCCGCGCCCTCCATGTCGACGGCCATCAGGGCGATGCCGCGATCCACTATGCTAAACACTGCCGCGAAGCCGGCATTCTGACGTCGCTCGACGGCGGCGGCCTGCGCACCAATACGCTCGAACTATTGGAATTCATCGACGTCGCCATCGTCGCCGAGCGCCTCTGTGAACAGATGGCCCTGTCGCCATACGAGATGCTCGATTTCCTCAAGCAGCGCGGCTGCCGCATCGGCGGCGTGACATTGGGCGAGCGCGGTCTCGTCTGGTACGACGAGATCGGCGAGGTGCAGGAACTGCCGGCGATTCCGCTGCCGGCAGAGAAGGTGATTGACACCAACGGCGCGGGCGACGTGTTTCACGGCGCCTACATGTATTCCTATCTCGCTGCGCCCGAGAAAAGCTGGGAGAGCCACCTGCGCTTCGCGCAGGCGGCATCCGCCCACAAGATCCAGCACCTCGGCAACGAGGCCGGCTTGCCGACGCTCGCCGATGTGATGAAACTGTCCCAGATGCGGGCTGAAGCTGAAGCCGGGCTGATCTGATCGCTCCGCCCCTGCCCGCTTTCCGACAGAATAACAACGGAGGGGACATGGCGCGCCGACTGATCGATATTTCCGTACCGCTGCAGAACGACGTCGCTGCCGATCCACCGGGCACCGGCCCGGCGATCGAATATATCGACCATCAGCAGGGCCTTCCCGCGATGCTGCAGTTCTTCCCGGGCCTGAAGGCGCAAGACCTGCCGGACGGCGCGGGCTGGGCCGTCGAGCGCGTGCAGCTCTCCACCCACAACGGCACGCACCTCGATGCGCCGTGGCATTTTCACCCGACGATGAACCGTGGCGAGCGCGCCTGGACCATCGACGAGGTGCCGCTCGAGTGGTGCTTTCAGCCGGGCGTGAAACTCGACTTCCGCCATTTTCCCGACGGCTACGTCGTCACCGCCGCCGATGTCGAAGCCGAACTGAAGCGCATCGAACACACGCTGTCGCCGCTGGAGATCGTCGTCGTCAACACCAGCGCCGGCGCGAAGTATGGCGCGCCCGACTATGTCGCTTCCGGCTGCGGCATGGGCTCTGAGGCCACCATGTATCTGCTCGAACGCGGCGTGCGCCTCACCGGCACCGACGCCTGGAGCTGGGATGCGCCGTTCGTCTACACCGCGAAAAAGTATGCCGAGACGAGGAACGCGGCGCTGATCTGGGAGGGCCACAAGGCCGGCCGCCACATCGGCTATTGCCACATCGAGAAGCTGCACAATCTCGAACAGCTGCCCTCGGCCGGTTTTCAGGTGAGCTGCTTCCCGGTGAAGATCGAACGCGCCTCAGCCGGCTGGACGCGCGCGGTTGCCATCATCGACGATTGAAAATTTTTTGACGCGGCCTGCGCCAGCGAGCCGCGAGGGCCGAAAACAAAAAAGCTCCGCAATCAGTGCGGAGCTTTTTCTCTTTGGGAAACGGAACGCTCAGCGCTCCGCAAAGGCCTTCTCCACCACGAACTGGCCGGGCTCGCCGTGGTTGCCCTCGATGAATTCACGCTCCAGCAGCATCACACGCATGTCCTGCAACAGCGCCGGGCTGCCGCAGAGCATCACGCGGTCGAACTCCGCCTCGATGGACGGCAGGCCGATATCGTCGAACAGCTTGCCGGACGCCATCAGATCGGTGATGCGGCCACGGTTGTGGAACGGATCGCGCGTCACGGTCGGATAATAGATGAGCTGGTTGCGGACATATTCACCGAGGAAATCGTCCTGCGGCAGCGTCTCGCGGATCATCTCGCCATAGGCAAGCTCGGCGACATGCCGGCAGCCATGGACGAGCACAATCTTCTCGAAGCGCTCATAAGTCTCGGGATCCTTGATCACGCTGAGAAATGGCGCAAGGCCGGTGCCGGTGCCGACGAGATAGAGATTGCGGCCGCTGTGCAGGTTGTCGATCACCAGCGTGCCGGTGGCCTTGCGGCTGACGAGAATCGGATCGCCTTCGCGCAGATGCTGAAGGCGCGAGGTCAGCGGCCCATCCGGCACCTTGATCGAGAAGAACTCCAGCTTGTCCTCGTAATTCGCGCTGGCGACGCTGTAGGCGCGCAGCAGCGGCTTGTTGTCCACCTCGATGCCGATCATGGTGAACTCACCATTGCGGAAACGAAAAGATGAATCACGGGTGGTGGTGAAGCTGAACAGCGTGTCGGTCCAATGGTGAACGCTCAGAACGCTTTCTTGATTGAACTTGCTCATCAGGCCCAAAATCCAAAAGTCACGGCGCACGCGGCACAAAACGCCCGAAAATGTCATTATCGGGGCGATTTCACGCCTTTTTGGCTGGAATAGTGACCAAATAGGGTGATCCCGCCGAATGATCAAGGAACGTCTGCGCAGAGCAGCTATGGCGGGGATGATGTCGTTGACGGCGCCTTCTTGCCCAACGCGCCTTGCTCCGTCAACACCCGAGCGGCGAAAGCGATCCCTTGCGCGGCTGGATTCTTTCAAACTGCGAGATGGGCGTCGCGAATCTCGGGGCTGGCATCCAGCTCCGCCATGGTGCCCTCGAAGCAGATCCGGCCGCGCTCGATCATGTAGACGCGATCGGAGATCAGCCGCGCGAAATGCAGGTTCTGCTCGGAGACCAGCACGCCTAGCCCTTGCATCTTCATCGTCTGGATCGCCGCGACCATCTGCTCGACGATTTTCGGCGCGAGTCCTTCGGACGGCTCGTCCAGCAGCACCAGCGACGGATTGCCCATCAAGGTGCGGGCGATGGTGAGCATCTGCTGTTCGCCGCCGCTCATCTGGCCACCCGGACGCTTGCGCATCTCGCCGAGGTTCGGAAACAGCGCGAAGATCATCTCCTCGGTCCAGAACGGCGCGCCGGCGCGCTTTGGCTGGCGGCCGACCTCGAGATTTTCCTCCACCGTCAGCTCGGTGAAGATCCGCCGCTCCTCCGGCACGTAGCCGAGCCCGGCGCGCACGATGGCATGGGTCGGCGCGCGGGAAATGTCGCGCCCGTCGAACGTGATCTTGCCGTCGCGCCGCGCCACCAGGCCGACGATCGAGCGGAAGGTGGTGGATTTGCCTGCACCGTTGCGCCCGAGCAGCGACACGATCTCGTTGCCGCCGACCGCAAGGCTGATGTCGTAAAGGATGTGGGCGCCGCCGTAGAAGCTGTTGAGGCCCGCAACTTCCAACTTCGCGGTCATCGCGCCTCGCCCCTCTCGTCGGCATCAAAGAGCAGACCCTCGCCGAGATAGATCGCCCGTACCTGCGGATTGTCGCGCACGGCCTGCGGCGAGCCTTCCGCGATCAGCGTGCCACGGTCGAGCACGAGAATGCGGTCGGCATGCTCGAACACCACGTCCATGTCGTGTTCGGTGAACAGGACGCCGAGCCCGCGTTCGCGGGCGATGCGGCCGGTGAGATCCATCAATGCGCTGCGCTCGCCGGCCGCCATGCCCGCGGTCGGCTCGTCCATCAACAGAAGCCGCGGCTGATTGGCGAGCGCGATGGCCAGCTCCAGCCGCTTCAGGTCGCCGTAGGCCAGTTCGCCGCAAGGTCGCTCCGCTTCGCCGCCCATGCCGACCAGCGCGAGCAGGTCATCGGCATCGGCCGCGTTCAGCGTCTGGATCGAACGCCACAGGCTGAAATTCTGCGCACGATGCGAGGCGAGCGCGACCTGAACGTTCTCGCGCGCCGTCATGGTCGGAAACGTCGCCGTGATCTGGAACGTGCGGCCGACGCCGCGCTGCCACACCGCGCGCGGCGGCAGCGCCGTGATGTCCTCGCCGCAAAGCTCAATGCGGCCCTTGTCGGGCGGGATCTGGCCGTTCAGCATGTTGAAGCAGGTGGTCTTGCCCGCGCCGTTCGGACCAATCAGCGCCAGAATTTCACCCGCCTGCAGCGCGAACGACACATCGCGCACGGCATGGACGCCGCCGAACGACTTTGCCAGCCCGCTGACCTTGAGAAGCGGCGCGATCATTCGGCATGCTCCCGCGCAACAGGGGCCGCGACGGCAAGCCGCGCATCATCCGGACGATAGCGCGCGCGAAGAGCCTCGAACATGCCGACGATGCCCTTCGGGAAGGCAATCACCATGACCACGATCACGCCGCCGAGCACGAGCTTCGACAGGTCGGTCTGGCTGACCAGCCAGATGTTGAGCGCCTTGTAGACGATCGCCCCGACCACCGGACCGGAGATGGTCTCGATCCCGCCGAGCAGCACCATCACCAGCGCATCGACCGACAATGCCAGCCCGGCATTGTCGGGAAACACGCTGCCCTTGAGGTAGGCGAACAGCATCCCGGCGATGGCCGCGACGGTGCCGGAAATCACGAAGGCCAGCCACTGCGTGCGCTTGATGTCGATGCCGACGGCATCGGCGCGCATCGGCGAATCCCGCGTCGCCCGCAAGGCATAGCCGAAGGGGGAGAACACCAGCATCCGCAGGGCCGCCACGGCGAGCACGGCGACCGCAAGGCACAGCCAGTAAAACCGCGCCGGCGAGCCGACGAACGCTGCCGGCCAGACGCCGATGATGCCGTTGTCGCCGCCGGTGACGGCCACCCACTGGAACGCGATCGACCAGACGATCTGCGCAAAGGCCAGCGTCAGCATCGCAAGATAAACCCCGGACAGCCGCACCGCGAACCAGCCGAACACGACCGCGCCGAGGACGCCGAGGAGCGGCCCGAGCAGGATGCAAGCGAGCATCGGCAAGCCGAGACCGGTGGCGAGCAGCGCTGCGCCGTAGGAGCCGAGGCCGAAATAGGCGGCATGGCCGAAGGATGCGAGGCCGCCGACCGACATCATGAAATGCAGGCTCGCGGCGAAGATGACGAAGATCGCGATCTCCGCGCCCACTGTCAGAAGATAGGTGCTGCCGACCGCCGGCAAGGCCAAGGCGAGAACGATCAGGACAAGGAATGCGAGCCGCTCCGGCGGCGTCAGCGGCCGCCAAGGCCGCACCGAGAGCCCCGGCGCTTGTCGGAGCGGCGCTTCCGGCTTTCCGAACAGCCCCCACGGCCGCACGATCAGCACCACCGCCATCACGAGGAACACGATGACGATGGAGATTTTCGGAAAGATCAGAATGCCGAAGGCGTTCAGCTCGGACACCAGCACGGCGGCGATGAAGGCGCCGGTGATGCTGCCGAGGCCGCCGATCACGACGACGACGAACACGTCGACGATGATCCGCAGGTCCATCGTGTGATTGACCGCGTCGCGCGGAATCTGCAGCGCGCCGCCGAGCGCGGCGAGAAACACGCCGAGCGCAAACACGCTGGTGAACAGCCACTTCTGATTGACGCCGAGCGCCGCCACCATGTCGCGGTCCTGCGTCGCCGCGCGCACCAGCACGCCCCAGCGGGTGCGATGGAAGAGCAGCCACAACAGGCCGAGCACCAGCGGCCCGAGCACCATCAGCAGAATATCGTAGGACGGCAGGCTCTCGCCGAAGAAATCCACCGCGCCGCGCAGGCCCGGCGCGCGGCGGCCGAGAAGATCGTCCGGCCCCCAGATCATCACCACGAGATCCTCGACCATCAGCGTCAGACCGAAGGTCGCGAGCAGTTGGAACAGTTCGGGCGAGCGATAGATCCGGCGCAGCACCACCATTTCGACGATGACGCCGACGGCAGCGACGATAATCGCCGCGATCACGATGCCGGCCCAGAAGCCGACGGCGCCGGACAGCCGCTCGGTGAGCGTGAAGGCCATATAGGCCCCGAGCATGTAGAACGCGCCGTGGGCGAAATTCACGATGCGCGTGACGCCGAAAATGATCGACAGGCCGGAGGCAACGAGAAACAGCGACGCCGCGCTGGCGAGGCCCGACAGAAACTGGACGACGTAAAAGCTCATCGCAAACTCTTAAGCCTCACATCGGACCGCTGTCAGCATCCATCCGCAGGAGAAAAATGAAAAGGCTGCCGGGCGGGACGCGACGGCAGCCTTTCGTGCAGGCTTAGTCTTTCGGGCGCAGCCGCGCGACGTCGGCTTCGCTCGGCAGATAGTCCTTGCCGTCGCGATAGACCGAATTGACCATCACGCCCTTGCCGTCCTTGACCGAGGTGGTGCCGACGAAGGCGCCAAGCGTCGCCTGATGGTCGCTGGCGCGATAGGTGATCTGGCCGAATGGCGACGACAGGCTGATGCCCTCGCCAGCCGCGATCATCTTGTCGGTATCGGTGCTGCCGGCCTTGGCGACGATCGCGGCGATCGACTTGATCGTGACATAGCCGACGATCGAGCCGAGGCGCGGATAGTCGTTGAACTTGGCCTGATAGGCCTTCAGGAATGCTTCGTGCTCGGGCGTCTTGATGTCGTACCAGGGATAGCCGGTGACGATCCAGCCTTCGGGCGTCTCATCCTTCAGCGGGTCGAGATATTCAGGCTCGCCGGTGATGAAGCTGACGACCGAACGGCCCTTGAAGAGGCCACGCGTGTTGCCCTCGCGCACGAATTTCACAAGGTCCGGCCCGAAGGTGATGTTCAGGATCGCGTCCGGCTTGGTGGCGGCAATCGCCTGCACCACGGGACCGGCATCGATCTTGCCCTGCGGCGGCCACTGCTCGCCGACCCACTCGATGTCCGGGCGCTTGGCCGAGAGCACCTGCTTGAAGATCGCCACCGCCGACTGGCCGTATTCGTAATTCGGCGCCACCGTGGCCCAGCGCTTGGCCGGAAGCTTGGCGGCCTGCTCGGCGAGCATCGAGGCCTGCATGTAGTTCGACGGCCGCAGGCGGAAGGTGTAGCGGTTGCCCTTCTCCATCGTCACCGCATCGCTCAGCGGCTCGGCGGCGACGAACAAAATTTTCTTGTGCTTGGCGAAATCGCTGACGGCAAGGCCGATATTCGAGAAGAACGTACCTGCCAGAAGGTCCACGTGCTCGCTCGACACGAGCTCATTGGCGGCAGTGATCGCATCGGCGGGCTTGCCGTTATCGTCCTTGGAAATGACGACGAGCTTCTTGCCGTTGACGCCGCCGGCGGCGTTGACCTCGTCAACCGCGAGCTGCCAGCCCTTGCGATAGGGCTCGGTGAAGGAGGGCAGCGCCGAGTAGCTGTTGATCTCGCCGATCTTGATCTCACCTTGCGCCATCGCGGCAGAGGCAAAACCGGCCAGTACGAGGCCAAAACATGCGCTCAGCAAACCCGAACGCGAGCGACATTTCCGTGACGGCATAAAAGTTCTCCAAAACTAGGTCGCGAAGCCCGAACGACAGGCATCGATTGATTCTGGATTCAATCCACCGAATGAAGGGCGCCTCTTGTCTTTGATCGCTTGCGTGAGATCAACCCTTTCGTCCCACCATGCGGCCTGCTCCCCGGCTGCGCGGGTGGAACCGTCTATCACATTTTTCCGCCGCAACCATCATTCCTCTACCTGTCGCACCCTCGCGGGGGCCGACGACCTGCGGCAGCGGCCGAAAAAATCTCACTTTTCGGCGCTGGCGATGGCCTTGAGGGCATCGGCCTGGGCCACTACCACGCGGCGGCGGCCGCTGGTGACGATGCCCTTCTCCTCCCAGGCGCTCAGCGTGCGGCTGACGGTGTGCAGGGTCGTCCCGGTCATCTCGGCAAGATCCTGCCGTGATAGCGGAAAGGCGATCTCGATGCCTCGTGCGGTGCGGTGCCCGGCCTGCTCGGCCAGCCGCAGTACGGTGCTGGCGATCCGCTGCTCGACCCGCTCGGTCGACATCTGGCGGAGGCGGATTTTAACTTCATTATATCGCGCGCCGAGAACCTTCACCACGTTGATCGCAATGGCGGAATGGCGCGCCATCAACTCCTGGAAAACTGCGCTGCTCCAGCCGAACAGGTGGCTGTCCTCCAGCGCGAGCACGGTTCCGGGGTGGACGTCGCCGCCGGTGAGCGCGCTGTAGCCCGCGATCTGCCCCGGCCCGAGGTAGCGGATGATGATCTGCTGGCCCTCGCTATTGGTCTGCGACACCCGCAGCCGGCCGACGATGACCACGAAGACGGCATCGACCGGGTCGCCCTGGTTGATCAGGGCCTCGCCCGCGGCCACTCGGCGACGGAGCGCCGCGGCCAGAAATTCGGACAGCACGGCGTCCGGCACGCCTTGCAACAGTTCGGTCCGCTTCAGGATATCGAGATCGACCTGATGGCCCATGCTGCGCGTCTCATGCCGCATTCAGTGGGCACCGCCGAGCCTGTGGGAACCTGTTCCGACATCGCAACCAGTGACAATTCGCCGCAAACCTGCGCACAGGCCTCCAAGGCGCCCGGGCCGCCGCGCGCCAGCGCAGCACCGCAGACCCCGGGTGCGGATCGTCAGCGATGTGTTCAACGGTTGCATTGTTCCCCGTATCCGGCCCCAATCCAGCCAGCATATTGCCGGAAGCTTGCGCGGACGCAAATTCCATTCCGGTCTGTCATATAGGATGGCGGCTGGCAAAAAAGTTTGGCTGGGCAATAAAAGCTGACTAACCTAAAGACTTGCTGATTGCAGAGAAATTTGTAGACCGAAACGAGCTGGCCCTTGGCGCCATCGGGGCCGCGTGGCCGAGGACGATTCCGGAAAACGATGCTGAACGTCAACAAAACCGACCTGATTCGTCATCACGAGGCCAAAACGCTATCGGATCGTGTCGCAACCGGCGGCGTCCGGCTGCTGTCGTCGATCGCAGCGACGGTATTTGGCAAGCGCTACGGCAATCGCGCGATCGTGCTCGAGACCGTGGCGGCGGTGCCGCCGATGGTCGCGGCGACGCTGCTGCACCTGCGCTGCCTGCGCCGGATGATCGACGACCGCGGCTGGGTTCGCGTCTTCATGGACGAGGCCGAGAACCAGCGCGCCCATCTGATGTCGTTCGTCGCGATCTCCCGCCCCAACGTGTTCGAGCGGTTTCTGATCGTGATCGCGCAGGGCGTCTTCTACAACGCCTATTTCCTGCTGCACCTGATCTCGCCGAGCACCGCCCACCGCCTTGCCGGCTACCTCTCGGAAGAAGCCGTCATCGGCTACACCCAGTATCTCGAGCGCATCGAATCCGGCCAGCAGCCGAACAGCCTCGCGCCGGCTTCCGCATTGATCTACTGGAATCTCGATCCCGCCGCACGGCTCAGCGACATGATCATGGCGATGCGCGAGGACGAAGCCATTCACCGCGACATTCACCACGCCTTCGCCGATGCCCTCGCAAGCGGCAACACCCTGCCCGATCTGCCGCGCACGCTCTGAACTGCGCCGGCAGAACTGCAAGTTGCTCGAGAACAAAGAGCGCCTCCACCTCCATTGCTAGTGTCCATTCACCAGCCGCCGCCCCCGCGTCCGGCTGGACACTGCATTCTAAGGAGTTGGATATGACACGGTTGGCTAGACTGGCACTTTTCACCGCAGGCGCGCTGCTCATCGCATCGCCGGCATTCTCGGCCGAGCACGAGGTGAAAATGCTCAACAAGGGCGCCGATGGCCAATCGATGGTGTTCGAGCCGGCGTTCCTGAAGGTCGCGCCCGGCGACACCGTGAAGTTCGTGCCGACCGACAAGGGCCACGACGCGGCCACCATTCCCGGCATTCTGCCCGAGGGCGCGGAAGCCATTAAGGGCAAGATGAATCAGGAAGTGACCGTCACCCTCACCGTTCCGGGCCTCTACGGCTACAAGTGCACGCCGCATCTCGGCATGGGCATGGTCGGCCTCATCCAGGTCGGCGACGACACCAGCAACCTCACTGCTGCCGAGGCTGCCAAGATGCCGCCGCTGCCGACCAAGCGCATGACCGCACTTCTGGAGCAGGCCAAGGGCGCAGCCGCCAAGTAAGCACAAGTAAGCGCGGACGATCGCGATCAACGCCGGACCGGCCGCAGCCGCGGCTAGTCCGGCATGTCCTCCAGCGTATCCAGCATCAGCGCGGCATGGGCATAGGCCGAGCCGGCCTTCATCTCCGCCGCAACCCACACCGCCTCCATCAGCTCCTGCGGCGTCGCGCCGGCCCTTCGCGCCGCCTTGGTGTGGCCCTTGATGCAATAGGGGCACTGCGTCGTGTGCGCGACCGCAACCGCAATGAGCTGCTTCATCTTTGCCGGCAGCGCGCCATCCTCGAAGACCTTCTTGCTGAAGGCGCGAAAGGCGTCTTCGGTCTGCGGCGCCAATGAATGGCGCTTTTCCGCAAGCTTGAGCGTCGACTGCGGATACATGTCCTTGCCCACGGCAACCTCCTTGTGATGATCGACATCCGGCGGCCATCGGCGGATCGCCGGCGCGAGCATCATCGGCTCATCCGGGCGGCGCGATCAATACGTCGCGCGGCGGGCCGAGAGGATCTTCCGCCTTGATCGAACGCAGACCCGCCAGCGCAAGTTCGATCAGCTCCTCATCCGTATGCGCGGAGCAGACCGCATAGACCGGATGAAAGAATATCGGCGCGCCCGCGATCTGCCGCAGCCGCCCGCGGGCAATCAGCGGCGCCACCGCCCGCTGGCGGAAATAGCCCGAGCCGCCCGCCTCCAAAATATAGTTCAGCGCCAGCGGCCCATGATTGATCACAAAGCCGGAGGCGATCCCGTCGGGGAAGCCGAGGCCGTGATGCCGGGCGAAATCCGCTCCCCAATCGACATAGGCATAATCGTCGGTCGCAAAATCCTCGCCGCCCATGTGCGTCGTCACCAGCACGAGTTTTTCCTCCATCAGCAGCTCGACCCGCGCGCCGGGCATCTGCTGCGGCGCATACATCACCGCAAGATCGAGCACGCCCGCGGAGACCTGGGCGGCGAGGTTGTCCGCCATCCCGACCTGGACGCGCAGCGCAATGTCCGGCGCCTCGCGCCGCATCCAGTGCAGGAAATCGAGCAGCCATGGCTGGGAAAGGCTGGTTTCGCCGCCGATCGCGAGCACGGACCGTCGCCCCTTCGGCACGGCCACCTGCTGGCGGGCCCGCTCCCAGAGCTGCACGAACATCGGCGCGAACCGCAAAAACTGCTCCCCGGCCGGGCTGAGCACGGTGCCGTTCTTGTTGCGCAGGAACAGTGTTCTGCCGATCTGGTCTTCGAGCGACCGGATGCGGGCGCTGACCGCGGTCTGGCTGATATTCAGGTTTTCCGCCGCCCGCACAAAACTTCGGGTGCGCACCAGCTCAAGGAATGTACGGGCGAGTTCAATGTCCATCGCCGACCTCCGGAGCCATCCTATCGAGCAAAATTATTGATTGGAACAGGGAATATTATTCGTTTGTCTGCGCACGCAGTCGGCGCGACACTTGCTCCCGCTCGACCGAGAGGCCGACAAGAAAAGCGGCCCAAGGGCAGATCAAGCGCGTGCATCTCCACTCCCGCCTAACTCGGGAGGCGCCTTGCACCCCAGTGGCGCCTCCCTCCTGTCTCCGGGTGCGAGAATGGCGAATGAACCGGACATCCCGATCCCTAGTGAAGATGTGCTGACCACCGCGGCCCGCCTGATCGGCGACCGCCGGCCCTTTGCGCTCGCCACCGTAATCGACACGCGCGGATCGACCTCTGCCCGCAACGGTGCGAAGGCGATTTTTGCCGGCGACGGCAGCATCGTTACCGGCTGGGTCGGCGGCGGCTGCGCCGAGTCCACCATCGCCCATGCCGCAATCGAGTGCATCGAGAGCGGCGCACCGCAGGTGGTCGATGTCGACCTCGATGACGAAGTGCTTGGCGCAGGCATGCCGTGCGGCGGCGCAATGCGCGTGTTCGTCGAACCGGTGCTACCGCGGCCGCGGCTCTGGATTCTCGGCCATGGCCGCGTCGCCGAATGTCTCTGCCTTCTCGGCGATCTCATGGGCTTCGACATCGTCATCGATGACCCGATGGCCGCGCCCGCACGCTTTCCCGCGGCAAGACAGGTGTTGACCGACGATACGCTATACGCCGCGCTTTCGCCCGCTGCGTCCGATTTCGTCGTCGTCGCCACCCAGCACAGGGGCGACCACCAATCGATGCAGCGCCTGCTTGCGTCCGACGTGCGTCACGTCGCGCTGATCGCCAGCCGCAAGCGCACGGGACTGGTGCTCGACTATCTGCGGGAGCAAGGCATCGACGACAAACGGCTCGCCTTGGTGCGCGCACCCGCGGGCCTCGATCTCGGCGCGGCGACGCCGGAGGAAATCGCCCTTTCCGTGATCAGCGAGATCGTGATGGTCCGGCGCGGCGGCTCCGGCGCGATCCGCTCGCAGGCGGGCGCAGGCACACCGCAGCCCGCACCCGCGATCAAGATCGTCCGCACACAATGAGGGAACGGCCCACATCGGCGCGCGGACAGGGCGGGGGCAGCGCGGCCGAGGAGAATTGCGATGGACATCGATGCTGAGGGTTCATGGTTCGTCACGCTCGCGATGCTGGCGGTGATCTGCTGGCAGCTCTGGCTGGCGTTTCGCGAAGATGACGACACCGCCCGCAAAACCGATCATGCGGAACACAAGGCGGCTGTCATTCCATTCCTGTTTCAATTCTATTACCGCCTCGAATCTTCCGGGCCGGTCTCAAGGCCGGATGCAATCGACACGCCCGACGAAATCGCCGACGCGATCCGCCAGCTGCACTCAGGCAATCCAGACTTCGTGATCTCGCGTTTCATGCGCGATCTTCCCCGCACCTATGAGACCATCGTGCTCGCCTATGCCGACGGCGACCTGGAGAGGCTCGGCAACCTTCTCGGCGATGCAGTGCTGTCCGACTTCGCCGCGGCGATCGCGGCGCGTGGCCCGCAGGGGGGGCGGACCGAGACGCAACTCGTCTGGCTGGATGAACCGCGATTAATCGCGGCGCATGCGGATGGCGGCGTGGTGGAGCTGAGCGTGCGGCTGGACGCGGAATGGATCCGCTCAACGACGTTCGAGGACGAGGGCCGCCCCAGCCGGATTGCCTATCTCAAGACCGAGGACGAATGGATTTTTGCCAAGGCGGTGACGTCACGAAGCCGGCAATGGCAGCTGGTTGCGACCAATCTGCCCTCCGGCATGAGCGCCGACGCGCCCGACGCAAAACCTCAACCTGCCGGCTGTGCGGCCGCTTTGAGCTGACGGCGCAGGGTGCGCAATTCCTCAAAGCGCGCGGTGACGTCGCGCATCACGGCCGCGCAGCCGGTTAAGCGCCCGCTATCGCCGAACAACAGGACGATGGTGAACTCGACGGAAATCCGCCGCCCGCCCTTGGTCATCGCCGGAACGGCCAAAATCTCGCCGGCGCCGTAGCGGGTCTTGCCGCTCGCCATGGTGCGGGCAAAACCCTCGTTGTGCCGCGCGCGCAGATTTTCCGGCACGATGAGATCGAGCGGGCCGCCGATCGCCTCTTCGGCGGTGAAGCCAAAAATCCTGGTCGCGCCCGGATTCCAGAAGCGGATGATGCCGTTCGGATCGACCAGCAAGATCGCATCGGATTGCGTGGAGAGGATGGCCTGAGCGAGTTGATCGTGAATGCCCGACATGCCCTCTCCGCCATCGGCTAGCCCTGACGGATCGCCGCCAGCGCGTTCCTGAGATCGTCGATCAGATCGGTTTCCGCTTCGAGCCCGACCGACAGGCGCAGCAGGCCGTCATGGATTCCGGCGATGCGGCGGGCCTCGGCGTCCATCGCAGCATGGGTCATCGTCGGCGGATGCGCAACGAGACTTTCGACGCCCCCCAGCGACTCGGCGAGGAAAAACACCCGCAGCGCGCCGGCAAACTGGCGCACCGCCTCAAGGCCGCCCTTGAGCTCGAAGGAGAGCATCGCGCCAAAGCCGCTCTGCTGCGCCTTGGCGATCGCGTGGGTCGGATGATCGGCAAGGCCCGGATAGTGAACCGCCGCGACCTGCGGATGGCCCTGCAGGAATTTTGCGACCGCCATCGCGCTCGCCTGCTGGCGCTCGATGCGCGGAAACAGCGTGCGCACGCCGCGCAGCGTCATATAGGCATCGAACGGCGCACCCGACGTGCCGACGATGTTGGCCCAGGCGATGAGCGCATCGACATCGGCCTTGGCGGCAGCAATCACCGCGCCGCCGACCACGTCGGAATGGCCGTTGAGATATTTTGTCGTCGAATGCAGGACATAGTCGGCGCCGAGCGCAATCGGCTGCTGCAGGGCCGGCGACAGAAACGTGTTATCGACCGCGACCCTGGCGCCGACGGCGCGCGCCGCCGTCGCAATCGCCTTGATGTCGACGACGCGCATCAGGGGATTGCTCGGCGTCTCGATGAACACCAGCGCGGGCTTGTTCTGCAGCTCCGCCGAAAGCGCCGCGCTGTCGCCCTGATCCACCAGCTCCACGCGGATTTCGCCGCGCGCCTGCCGCGCCATCAACAGCCGGTAGGTGCCGCCGTAGCAGTCGTGCGGCGCCAGCACCAGCGCGCCGGGTGCCACCTGCGCCAGCACGAGATCCACCGCCGCCATGCCCGATGCCGTGATCACCGCGCCCGCGCCGCCCTCGAGCTGCGCCAGCGTATCGGCCAGCACGTCGCGGCCGGGATTGCCGCTGCGGGTGTATTCGTAGGCGCGCGGCTGCTGCAATCCGGCAAAGGTGAAATTGCTGGTGAGATAGATCGGCGGCACGATCGCGCCAAAGTTACGATCGCTGGCAATGCCCGTGACGGCCGCGATGGTTTGGGGCGCTCTTTGCTTGGGCATCTGGTCAGGCTCCGTTGAAACCGCCAACGCTTCGGCCCGGCGGGCGAGCCCGGCGCGGCGGTCTAGTTTGAAAGATTACTCGATCACGATGCGGGGGGCGGGTTTGCCGGTGGTGCCGGTGGTCAGCATCGTCCAAAGCTGTTCGGCAAAGCCGATATAGGTTTTGGCATGGTGGCCGTCCGGATCGGCCGCGACGATCGGGCGGCCGGCGTCGGACGTTTCCCGGATCTGCATCTGCAGCGGCACCTCGCCGAGAAACGGAATGTGGTGGCTTTCGGCTTCCTTGCGCGCGCCGCCATGGCCGAAAATCATCGAGACACGGTTGCAGGTCGGGCAGCAGAAGCTCGACATGTTTTCAATCAGGCCGAGCAGCGGAACGCTTACCTTCTCGAACATCGAGATGCCCCGCCGCGCATCGATCAGGGCGATATCCTGCGGCGTCGAGACGATCACCGCGCCGGAGAGCGGCGTCTGCTGCGCCAGCGTGAGCTGCACATCGCCGGTGCCCGGCGGCAGGTCCACGACGAGAACATCGAGTTCCCCCCAGGCGACATGGCGCAGCATCTGGGTGATGGCCGAAATCACCATCGGCCCGCGCCAGATCATTGCCAGGTCCTCTTCGATCAGGAACCCGATCGACATCACCTTGACGCCATAGCCTTCCAGCGGCGCCATGGTGCGGGCGTCGATCTGCTTGGGCTTGCCGTGCAGGCCGAACAGCTTGGGCTGGGACGGCCCGTAAACGTCGGCATCGAGCACGCCGACCTTGAGCCCGAGCGCGGCGAAGCCAAGCGCGAGATTGCACGCGGTCGTCGACTTGCCGACGCCGCCCTTGCCCGAGGCGACCGCGACGATATGGCGGATGCCGGGAATGGCGGCCGGCTTGCCCGAAGCGGCCTGCGGATGGCCGGGCGCGCGCGGTGCCGAGCTTACCTGCTGCGGCGTCACGCCACTCGTCGGCTTCAGCCCGACCAGCGCGCTTTCAACTCCGGGTAGAGCGACAATGGCCCGCTCTGCCGCCACGCGCATCGGTTCCAGCGCGCGGGCCTCGGAAGCATCGATCGAGACGATGCAGATCACCCGGTTGTCCCGGATCGTGACCTTGGCGATGCGCCCGGAAGCTGCCAGCGACGTGCCGTCTAGCAGTTTCACGCCCTCAAGCGCACGCCGAATATCCGCCTCGCTGACCGCCACTTTCCGCCTCCTGATCGCGCCCGGAAGGCGCGGTCGTCACGCAAATCGCACGGCCGTTCACGATGTCCGGAGGCCGCGCGGTGCCCGACCCGTTGTAGGAGGTAGTGGCAAGTCAAATCAAGCAGCCGTTGGTCGGTAGTGGCTTTCGCCCGCTACAAGTGACATTGACGGCGGGTAGGCCTAACCTGTCCGCCGAACCGGCGCGGATCTGATGCTAGCCCGCGCGGGCCAGATGTTTCGAGCAGTCCCAACCCGAGCCGCCGCATGACCGATCCGACCCCGACTTCGCCGCCTCCATCCCCGCCGTGGCCGGTTGAAATCCGCCTGACGAAGGATCGCAGGACGCTGCATGTCACCTTCGACGACGGCCAAAGCTTTGTGCTGTCGGCGGAGCTGTTGCGCGTCACCAGCCCCTCGGCCGAGGTGCAGGGCCACTCCATCAACGAGCGGCGCACCGTCGGCGGCAAGCGCAACGTCACCATCGTGACGATTGATCCGGTCGGCAACTACGCCATCCGCATCACCTTCGACGACAGCCACTCCACCGGCATCTATACCTGGCCCTATCTTCACGAGGCCGGGACCCACGGGGAACAGTGGTTTCAGGAATATCTCGAAGCCCTCGCCACCAAAGGCCTCGACCGCGACAAGCCCGGCACGCGCTGAGGCGTGGCCTGCGCCTTCCCTTTCTGCCCCCGCACACCGCCATTCATAAAAAAATAACTCGCGCGGATGCGGGCACCTGCTACCACCAGAATTGACGGGATAACGGAGCGGCTTGTCCGAAATATCCAAGTGATCTTCGGATTTCGGCATGGCGCGGATGCGCGGCCAATGATTTGTCTGCACGGTAGGCGAAAAACGTCGCCGCAGACACATTCCGAGGGGGAAACACCATGAGTGGCAATCGCCGCGAGCCAGTTGACGTCATCCGTCAGAAGTCAGGCATCAGCCGCCGCACCTTCGTCGCCGCCGGCGCGACGACATTGCTGGGCGGCTTCACCGCCGCAGCCCCGGCGATCGCACAGAACGCCCCGATCAAGGTCGGCGCGCTGGTCGATCTTTCCGGCCCGCTGCAGCCGTTCGGCCAGGGCAAGATGCAGGCGATCCAGCTCGCCGCCGAGGAAATCAACGCCGCCGGCGGCCTGCTCGGTCGCAAGATCGAGCTGGTGCAGTACGACACCCAGTCCGAAAATCAGCTCTACGGCCAGTTCGCCCAGCAGCTCGCGCTGCGTGACAAGGTCGCCGTCGTCCATGGCGCGATCACCAGCGCGGCGCGCGAAGTCGCCCGCCCGGTGCTCAAGCGCGCGCAGACGCTGTATTTCTACAACATGATCTATGAAGGCGGCCTCTGCGACCAAAACACTTTCGTCACCGGCCCGACCCCGCAGCAACTGCTGCAGAAGCTCATTCCCTACATCGTCAACCGCTTCGGCAAGCGCGTCTATATTCTCGCGGCCGACTACAACTTCGGCCACTACTCGGCGGAGTGGGTGAAGAAGATCGCCAAGGAATCCGGCGGCGAAGTCGTCGGCTCGGAGTTCTTCCCGCTCGAGGCCAACAGCTTCGGCCCGACCATCGCCCGCATCCAGCAGGCCAAGGCCGATGTGGTGTTCAATGTGTTCGTCGGGCCGGCGCACGCCTCGTTCTACGGCCAGTGGGCCGCCGCCGGCATGAACAAGAAGATCCCGATGGCTTCGCATACGCTCGGCGACGCCGGCGACCAGAAGCGGATGCCGCCGGAGGTCAGCGAAGGCCTCGTCACCGTCAAGAACTATTTCGACGAGATCGACTCGCCGAAGAACAAGGCGTTCCTCGCCAACTACGCCAAAAAGTTCGGCGCCAATCACAATTACATCGGCTCGCTCTCGGTCGCCGACTATCAGGCGATGTATCTGTGGGCCGAAGCCGTGAAGAAGGCCGGCTCGATCGAGCGCGCCGCCGTGATCAAGGCACTGGAGTCCGGCATCAGCATCGACGGCCCGAGCGGCAAGGTGACAATCGATCCGGCCACCCATCATTGCGTGCTCGACATGTATCTCGCAGAGATGAAGGGCGGCGACTTCAAGATCCTCGAGCACTGGGCTGGCCTCAAGCCGATGGATGGCGACGCGCGCTGCGACCTGATCAAGAACCCGTCCACCAATCAGCAGTTCGGACCCCAGTTCTGATTTTCCTGCGACCAACAGACGGCTGATTGCAATGGATGCGACGATACTTCTGCTCGTCCAGATTCTGTATGGGGCGGCAAGCCTGTTCCTGATCAGTATCGGGCTTGCTGTCATATTCGGGATGATGGGTGTCATCAACTTCGCCCACGGCGAATTCTTGATGATCGGTGGCTTTGCCTTCGTTCTGTCCCAACGGGCGGGAGTCAATTTCTGGGTCGCGATGTTCGTCGTCGCGCCCCTCGTCGTCGCCATCTTCGGCGTCATCATCGAACGGACGATCATCCGCTGGCTCTACGGGCGGGTGGTCGACACCATCCTGGCGACGTGGGGGCTGAGCCTGCTGCTCATCGGCATCGCCTCCACGACGCTCGGCTACTATCAGGAAGGCGTCGCCCCGCCCTTCGGCAGCGTGCAGATCGGCAACTACAGCGAAGGCGGCTACACCTTCTTCGTCATCGGCGTCGCCTTCTTCATCCTGGCGCTGCTCTACGGCCTGTTGCGCTTCACCCAGTTCGGCCTGATCGCGCGTGGCACCATGCAGAACCCGGCGATGGCCGCCGCGCTCGGCGTCAATGTCAGCTACGTCTATTCGATCACCTTTGCGCTCGGCGCCGCCGTCTCCGGCCTTGCCGGTGCGGTGCTGGCCCCGATTGCCGGGGTGATGCCGGTGATCGGCGCGACCTATATCGCAAAATCCTTCATCACCGTGATCACCGGCGGCGCATCGCCGGTCGCCGGCACCGCGCTCGCCGCCGGCATTCTCGGCTCCACCGGGCAGATCACGGCGTTTCTCACCACCGCCGTGATCGGCGAAGTGGTGCTGCTCGCCACCGCCATCGTCATCCTGCGCCTCCTGCCCGCCGGCATCACCGGACGCTTCTTCAAGGGAGCGATCTGATGCGCGAGCTGAAAAGCCCGGCCTTTATCGCAACCGCGATCATCGGCCTCATCGTCATCCTGCTCGCGCCCCACGTTCTCGAGCTCAACACCGTCTTCAACCTGACGGTCTATGCCATCATGGCGATCCTCGCGCTCAGCCTCGGTCTCGTCTGGGGCATGGGCGGCATCTTGAGCTTCGGCCAGACCGCCTTTTTCGGCCTCGGCGGCTATGTCTACGCGGTCGCCGCGCTCAATTTCGGCGACAGCACGCCGGCGCTCCTGGTCGCGATCGTGATCCCGATCATCTTCGCGGCCATCGTCGGCTACTTCGCCTTCTTCGGCCGCGTCAGCGACGTCTATTTCGGCGTGATCTCGCTCACCATGTCGCTGATCCTGTTCAACCTGATCAACAGCACCTCGGGCAGCGGCTATCGCATCGGCAACGCGCCGCTCGGCGGCTACAACGGCATTCCCTCGGTGCCGCCGCTCAATCTGCCGTTCGATCCGGCGAACGCGCTCGACTTCGAGGGCATGTTCCTTGCCGCCGCGCTGATCCTGCTCGCGGTCTATCTCGGCCTTCGCGTCTTCATGAAATCGAGCTTCGGCCGCATCGCCGTTTCGGTGCGTGAAAACGAGCTGCGCGCCGAACTGCTCGGCTACGACGTGCGCCTCTACAAGCTCGGCACGTTCTGCATCGGCGCGGGCATCGCCGGCCTTGCCGGCGCGCTCTACGCCTCATGGGGATCGTTCATCGGCCCGAGCGCCTTCTCGCTGTCGTTCGCCGCGCAAACCATCATCTGGGTGCTGCTCGGCGGTCTCGGCACCCTGATCGGCCCGATCATCGGCTGCTTCATCGTGCAGTTCGTCACGATGTGGCTGGGCGAAACCAAGTTCATCAACCCGAACATCGCCCTCGGCCTCTTGTTCCTCGTCTCCGTCATGGTGCTGCCCAAGGGGCTTGCGCCGGTCGCCCAGCGCGTCGTCTCAACCTTGCAGCGTCGGGGAACCGCATCATGATTCTGCAGACCCAAGGTCTCTGCAAAACCTTCGGCGGCGTCGCCGCCATCGCCGGCATCGACTTCAACCTCAAGCAGGGCGAGCTGCGCTGCCTGATCGGCGCCAACGGCGCCGGCAAGAGCACCTTCTTCAAGATGCTGACCGGCCAGATCACGCCGACTTCGGGCCGGATCGTCATCAAGGGACAGGATGTCACCGGCTGGCCGTCGTTCAAGATCGCGCGGCTCGGCGTCGGCATCAAGACGCAGGTGCCGAGCCTGTTCGACGGCCTCACCGTCTCCGAGCACCTGCATCTGTCGGCGCTGCGCAAGGTCGGCGCGCGGCGCGCCGAAGAGGCCACCTGCGACATGCTGGCCGAGATGGAGCTTGAGGCGCTCGCGGACGCCAGCGTCGGCACCCTCGCCCACGGCCAGCGGCAATGGGTCGAGCTCGGCATGGTGCTGGTCGGCGACCCCGATATCGTGCTGCTCGACGAGCCCGCCGCCGGCATGACCCAGGCGGAGCTGCAGACGACAATCTCGCTGCTCGACAAGATGCGCGGCCGCCGCACGATCATTATCGTCGAGCACGACATGAATTTCATCCGGCAGATTGCCGAAACCGTCACGGTGTTCCACCGCGGCCGCGTGCTGGTCGAGGACACCATGGACGGCATTTCGCGCAACGCCGAAGTTCGCGAAGCCTATCTCGGACAAAAGGGCCTCAAAGATCATGGTTGATAGCGCGGTGATGCAGGTCAGCGATCTTCGCGCCGGCTACAAGAAAATCCCGATCCTCCTCGGCGTCAGCTTCCGCATCGCGGCCGGCGAACTCGTCGGCATCCTTGGCCATAACGGCATGGGCAAGACCACCCTGATGCGCGCGCTGGTCGGCGCGCTGCCCGCGACCGGCGGCTCGATCGTGCTCGCCGGCAAGGACGTCACCCGGCTGCCGACGCACCTTCGCGCGCGCGGCGGCATCGGCTACGTGCCGCAGGGCCGCGACATTTTCCCGAACCTGTCGGTGCGGGAAAACCTCGCCATCGGCGCCGCCGGCCTCGGCCATCCGGTGAACGAGGCGGTCGATCGCGCGGTGGCGGATTTTCCGATTCTCAACCGGCTGCTCGACCGCAAGGGCGGCGCGCTCAGCGGCGGCGAACAGCAGATCCTCGCGCTCGCCCGCGCCCTGATCGGCCAGCCAAAGGTGCTGCTCCTCGACGAGCCGACCGAGGGCATCCAGCCGTCGATCGTCGAAGAGATCGAGGATCACCTGCTGCGGCTGGCGCGCGAGACAAATCTCGCCGTCGTCGTCGTCGAGCAGGATGTCGAATTCATCGCATCGCTGGCACAACGCGTCCTGGTCATTCAGAAAGGCCAGATCGTGCGCGAACTGGATGGCGGCTCGCTCAATGATCCGCACGTCGTCGACGAGGTCATGGGCTTTTCCCACTGAGCCCGGAATGATCAAGGTTACTGGAGGAAACGATGAAGTTCAAAAACCCGACCGCTCAAGATCTGCGCGATGTCGCCGATCAGCTCGGCATGTCGCCGACCGACGCCTATCTTGAGAGCGTCGAACAGATCGCGACGCATCTGTCGAACGCCTATGCCGCGCTCGACAACCTAGCCGATCCGATCCCCGAGGTGCGCTATCCGCGCACCGGCGGCCGCCGCCCCTCCGCCGAGGAAAACCCGCTCGGCATCTGGTACATGAAGACCGACATCAAGGGCGCGGAAACCGGCAAGCTCGCCGGCCGCACCATTGCCATCAAGGACACGATCTGCCTTGCCGGCGTGCCGATGATGAACGGCGCCTCCGTGCTCGAAGGCTATGTGCCGGAGTTCGATGCCACCGTCGTCAACCGCATCCTCGACGCCGGCGGCACCATCACCGGCAAGGTGGTGTGCGAATATTACTCGGTCTCCGGCGGCAGCCACACCAGCGCCACCGGCCCGGTGCACAACCCGCGCCGTCCGGGCTACTCGGCGGGCGGCTCTTCGTCCGGCAGCGCGGCCGTCGTCGCGGCAGGCGAAGCCGACATGTCGCTCGGCGGCGATCAGGCCGGATCGGTGCGCATCCCTTCGAGCTATTGCGGCGTCTACGGCATGAAGCCGACTTACGGCCTCGTGCCCTATACCGGCATCGCCGCGCTCGAAAACAGCATGGACCATTGCGGCCCGCTGAGTAACACCGTCGCCGACAACGCGCTGCTGCTCGAGGTGATCGCCGGCCCGGACGGGCTCGATGCCCGCCAGCGCAACGTTCAGGTCAACGACTATTCGGAAAAGCTCGGCCGCGACATCAAGGGCCTGCGCATCGGCGTCGTGAAAGAGGGCTTCGGCCTCGACAACTCCGAAGCCGACGTCGACGCCAAGGTGCGCGAAACCGCGGAGCGTTTCCGCAAGCTCGGCGCCGTCGTCGAGGAAGTCTCGATCCCGATGCACCGCTACGGCTTCTCGATCTGGGCGCCGATCGCCCATGATGGCGGCCTGTTCACGATGCTGGAGTCCAATGGCTTCGGCACCGGCATGGAGGGGCTCTATCCGTGGAGCCTGATGAAGGCGGTCGCCGGCTGGCGGAGCGACGGCGACAACTTCGCCGACACCATCAAGATCATGGCGCTGTTCGGCCGCTACTCGATGAACCGCTATCAGGGCCGCTACTACGCCAAGGCGCAGAACCTGCGCCGCTCGCTGCGCGCGGCCTACGACGACGCGCTGTCGCGCTATGACCTGCTGTTGATGCCGACGCTGCCGGTCAAGGCAACACCGCTGCCGGGCCCCGACGCGACCGTGGAAGAGATCACCGCGCGCAGCTGGGAAATGATCAACAACACCTGCTCCTTCAATGTCAGCGGCCATCCCGCGATGAACATTCCTTGCGGCATGGAGGACGGGCGCCCGATCGGCGCGATGCTGATCGGCCGTCACTGGCAGGAGGCGACGATCTATCAGGCAGCTGCCGCATTCGAACAATCGGGAGACTGGAAGACCTTTTGATCATTGGCCGCCAGATCGCATAGACTTCGGCTCTTTTAGTTCCCTCAAGCGATCGGATTGACACGATTTTGACGGTGAGATCGGGCGACCCGCCTTTCGTCCACTATGACGGGGCCTGGAAGGGTCACCGATCGAGCCTGCATTTCGTTCACATCGAGCGCGTGTCGACGCGAAAGCGCAAGTACAACTGGGAACTGTCGCCGCATCGCCACCGCGATCTGCACCAGTTCCTGATCTGCCAGAGCGGTTCCGGCGAAGTTGCCTTCGATCTACAGAAAGGCACCTTCGCCGCGCCGACCGTCATCTCGATGCCACCGCTGATCGTGCATCAGTTCGCTTTCGCCGCACAGTCGAAAGGCTACCTGCTCACGATTGCGGACAGCTACCTCAAGGAGCTGCTGCCGCTGGTGCATGCGCCCCATGCCAGCGACGTGCTTCAGCATCCGCTGGTGCTGGACATGAATCCGCATGCGCGGCTGTGGGGGCAGATCGAGTCCGCGATCAAGCCGCTCAACGAATATGTCGGCCATGAATTCCGCGGCTCGTCGGCGGTGATCGTCGCCAACATCCTGATGGTGTTGGAAGGCGTGATCCGCCATCCCGCGAGCTCTCAGCCGGCCGATCGCGACCCCGGCAGTCAGCGCGCGCGCCAGCTCTACGATCGCTTCCGGGCGCTGATCGAAACCAATTTCATCAAGCAGTGGCCGGTCTCGGCCTATGCGCAGGCGCTGGCCGTCACCGAGCGCACGCTGCACCGCGCCTGCGATGCCGTCGCCGGTGCGCCGCCGCTGAAAATCATCCACCGGCGCTCGATCATCGAGGCGCAGCGCCGCCTGCTCTACAGCCCCGCGTCAGTGTCCGAAGTCGGCTTCTCGCTGGGCTTTCAGGACCCGGCGCATTTCAGCCGCTTCTTCAGCGAGAATGTCGGGGAATCGCCGCTCGCATTCCGCCGCTCGCGGCTGGGCTGATCGCTTCGCCCGACTTCTATGCTGACGCGGCCGACGCCGCTGCGCCGTGATCGATATAGGTCTCGTCGATGATGCGGCCGCGCTCGAAGGTCAGTTTCCGGTTGCAATAGGTATCGATCAGCTCGTTCGAGTGCGATGCGACGATCAGGATTTTTGAGCGATGGATCGCCTCGTCGGTGCGCAGCTTGGCCTTCTTCTGGAAACGCTCGTCACCCGCGCCGATGCCCTCGTCGATCAAAAGAATGTCCGGCGCAATCGACGTCGACAGTGCAAATCCCAGCCGCGAATACATGCCCGCCGAATAGGTTTTGACCGGCAGCTCGAGAAAATCGCCAAGCTCGGTGAATTCGGCGATCTCGTCGATCCGCGCGGCGATCTCGGCCTTGCTCATGCCGAGCACATAGCCCCGCAGAAAAATGTTCTCGCGGCCGGTTGCTTCCACGTCCATGCCCGCCGACGGATCGAGCAGCGCGCCGACCGTGCCCTCGATCTCGAGCGCACCCGCGGTGGGCTTGAAGATCCCGGCGATGGTGCGCAGCAGCGTCGTCTTTCCCGCGCCGTTGTGGCCGACGAGGCCGATGCGGTCCCCCTCCCGGATCTCCAGCGAGAGGTGGTCGATCGCCCGAACCGTCACGCCCTCGCTGCCACTGCCGGCGATGCGGCCGCCCGTCGCCTGCGACAGGATGCGTTTTTTCAGCGAGCGGGCATTGGAGCCGTAGACCCTGAAGTCGACCACCAGATTCTGGATCGAGATATGCGCCATCTCACCTAGACCTAAACCCAATAAGGAATGCGCGGATAGGCCCGGCGATAGAGCCAGAGCGCGACCGGAATGCCGACGATCGCAAGACAGACGGCGATCATCCAGCTCAATGCATGCGGCGCCGCGCCAAGCAGAGGCGCGCGGACGATTTCCAGCAGATGATAAAACGGATTCCAGTGGATGAAGGCCGGGCGGGTCGGCAGCGATTCAATCGACCAGAAAATCGGCGTGACGAAGAACACGACCTGCAGCAGGCTCGCGATCACCTGCGGAATATCGCGGAACCGCGTCGACAGGATCGAGGCGACCATCGCCATCCAGAACAGGTTGACGAGGAGCAGCAGGAAGCCGGGAATGAAGAGGAAGAAGTTCGCGTTCGGCCGCACGCCGAAGTAAACGATCACCGCCAGATAGATCACCATGTTCATCGTCCAGATGATCAGGTTGCGCGCCATCATCCGGTAAAGGTGCACGCTCAAGGGCATCGGCACGTTGCGGATCGAGCCTTCGCTGACGATGAACGCGGTGCAGGCTTCGTTGATCACCGTGGTCATCAGGCCCCAGAAGATCAGGCCGGTCGACAGGTAGGGCAGGAACGAGCGCATGTCCTGGTTGAACAGCGTTCCGAACACCAGCCCGAGGGCGGCGACCATCACGCCCATGCTGAGCGTCAACCAGAACGGCCCGAGCACCGAGCGGCGAAATCGCTGCTTGATCTCGTGGATGGCAAAGATCCACCAGACCTCGTAGCGTCTCAGCCCGGCCCAGAGGTCGGTGAGCGCCATGGCCGGAATATCATCCGCAGATATGCGTATCCTGTTTGCTCGCATGGGGCGGCCAAATCACTGAATAAAACAAGACCCGCATTGAAACTGACCGAACCTTGGGGCTGGACCATCGCGGAAATGAAAGTATGAATATTTGGCTATCGAAAAAATCGGCGCTTTTCAATGGAAATAGCCGAGCCGGCTGCGAATCGCCCGCCCCCTGCAGGCGCGAACGGGGCGCAGCAGCACCCCGCGCAAAATCTCAAACAGCTTGTGACAGGGCGCATTCCTTTGCTAGGACAGTTCCCATTAAGCGAACATTCGATATTTAAATCCAAGCCGGCAATACATTTTCTTCTTTTCAAAAACGCGCGCATAGGCGCGAGGACATCGCGAAGTGACTGATCGTATCGTACCGCTCATCATGTGCGGAGGAGCCGGGACCCGTTTGTGGCCGGCATCCCGCGAGGGCCGCCCCAAGCAGTTTTTGCGCCTGTTCGGCCAGCAATCGACCTTTCAGGACACGATCCTGCGGGTGTCCGATCCGGCGCTGTTCGGGCGGCCGATCGTCATCACCAATGTCGCCTATCGCTTTCTGGTCGCCGAGCAGCTCGACGAGATCGGGATCAGCGCCGACATTCTGCTGGAACCGGCGCGGCGCGATTCCGGCCCGGCGATTGCTGCAGGCGCGGTTTTTGCGGAGCGCCGCGGCCCCGACACGGCCGTGCTGGCCCTAGCCGCCGACCATGTCGTGACCGATCAGGCCGCCTTCATCGAGGCGTGCAGGGCGTCCCTGCCCATCGCCAAGGCCAACCGCATCGTCACCTTCGGAGCGAGCCCGGCGCGGGCGGCAACCGAATACGGCTACATCCTGCCGGGCGAGCCGATCCTCGCGGACATCCGCAAGGTCGCGAAATTCGTCGAGAAGCCCGACCTTGCCACCGCCGAGCGTTACGTCGCCGACGGCTATCTCTGGAACAGCGGCAACTTCATGTTCAGCGCGCCGATGCTGCTGAGCGAATATGAAGCCGCCGATCAGGAGACGGTGGCGGCGGTGCGCGCATCCGTCGCCAATGCCGGTCTCGACCTCGATTTCGTGACGCTGGATCAGGCCACGTTCGCCCAGGCCAAGCCGCTGTCGATCGACTATGCAGTGATGGAGCGCACGAGTGAGGCGGCCGTCGTTCCGGTCGACTGCGGCTGGTCCGATGTCGGCTCGTGGAATGCCGTGTGGGAGCTGTCGCCGAAGGACAGCTCCGGCAACGCCGCGCAAGGAACCGCCGTGTTCGAGGGCGCGACCAACTGCAACGTGATCTCGGACAAGGCGGTTGTCGCCGTCGAGGGGCTCGACGACGTCGTCGTCGTCACCACCGAGGATGCGGTGCTGGTCGGCCGCGGAAGCAATGGCAGCGGGCTGAAGCGTCTCGTCGAAAAACTCCGCTCGGTCGCGCCCCATGTCACCGCCGATCACCTCAAGGTGCATCGGCCGTGGGGCTCGTACCAGTCGCTCGATCAGGGCGAGCGGCATCAGGTCAAGCGCATCGTGGTGAAGCCGGGCAAGCGCCTGTCGCTGCAGCGACATCACCACCGCTCAGAGCACTGGATCGTGGTCCACGGCACCGCGCTCGTGACGATCAACGATCGCCGCAGCTATGTGCACGAGAACGAGTCGATCTATATCCCGATCGGCGCGACGCACCGGATGGAAAACCCCGGCAAGATCCCGCTTGAACTGATCGAGGTGCAGACCGGCAGCTATCTCGGCGAGGACGACATCGTCCGGATCGAGGACGACTATCGCCGCGTGTGAGGCGCGGCGGCATCGGACGGCCGCCAGCCCAGCGCAAGCAGCCGCTCGGGCGTGGCGACCAGCGGGCGACCGAGCTTGTTCCACATCGCGCCCCGGCCGATCAGCTTTAGGCCGAGCGCCAATAGCGCGGGCGGACAGCGCACCTGCGTCGCGTTCCGCCCCGAACGCTGCGCCAGCGATGCGATCATCTCGGTCACGGTCGGCGTTACCGGATCGGCCACGATGAATGTCTGGCCCTGCGCCGCCGGCGTCTCGATCACGAAACGAACCGCATCGCAAAAATTCTGCACCGACACCCAGGATCGCCGGTTGCTCAACGAGCCGAATGGCAACGGCAGCCGCATGCGGATCAGCCTGTCGAGCATCGCAAGGTTGCCCTTGTGCGTCTGCACCGATTGCGGGCTGTTGTCGTGGATCAGCACCGGCCGCAGGATCGTCACCGGCAGATCGAGTTTCCGCAGCGCGGCTTCCGCCACGAGCTTCGAGCGGCCATAGGGCGAATCCGGCGCCGGGGTGTCGTCCTCGCGCACGATATGGTCGGCCCAGCCGCCGACCTGCGCATTGATCGATGACGCGAAGATGAAATGCTTTACGTCGGCGCGCTGCGCCGCCGCGGCGAGACGCTCGGGTCCGCGCACATTGACCGCCTCGTATTGATCGGGCGGGCCGCTGTCGTGCGCGATCCCGGCCAGATGGACAACGGCGTCGGCGCCGTCGAGGAGCCCGCTCCAATCGGCGTTCGGGTCCGCGAGCTCCGGCATTTTCGCCGCCACGATTCGCGGATCGGGCGCGCCGCCGCCACCGCTGCGATCGGCGGCAACGACAGTGTATCCTTCGGCGGCAAGATACGGGACGAGATAGCGCCCGACGAAGCCGCTGGCTCCGGTTACCAGCACGCGCTTGGCGGCCTCGTTGGCCGAGAGTGGCCCCGCCCCGCTATGCTGCGCGTGTGCGATGTTCACGTCCGGCGTCTGTGTCATGCGGCAACTGGCCCCGTGTGGAAATGTTGAAAGCGGTCAGGACCGGGCGCAGCCTGCCCCGGAAGGCCACGAAAACCGCCTGAGCGTACCCCGGACGCAAAGTCCTGAACAAGAAGGGCACCTACACAATTTGCGGCCAAAAATCCCGGGTATTTCCCTTTGTTTGAAAGTTACTTTAATAACGGTCCGCGTCATCTCTGCGTTTATTGACCGGTTTTTCCGAAATCCGGGGAGGAATTCACCATGGCCCAGCGCGCCACACTCGCTTCCGCAACCGATCTGGCAGCAGCCGTCCGCGACCGCAAGACCACGTCGACCGAACTCGTGGAGGCGTACCGCGCCCAGATCGACAAGCACAATCCGGCGCTGAACGCGATCGTGCTGACCGACTGGGACCGGGCGCTCGCCACGGCTGCGAAGCGCGACACCGCGCTGCAGAACGGCGAGGCCACCGGCCCGCTTCATGGCGTTCCGATCACCATCAAGGAAGCCTTCGATTACACCGGCACGCCCGCAACCTGGGGACTGCCGACGCTGAAGGACAATTTTCCGGCCCGCAGCGCAATCGCCGTCGAGCGGCTCGAGGCCGCCGGCGCGGTGATCATGGGCAAGACCAACGTCGCGCGCCTGCTCGCCGACCATCAATCCTTCAATCCGGTTTATGGCCGCACCAACAATCCGTGGGATCTCGGCGTGACGCCCGGCGGCTCCTCGGGCGGCGCCGCGGCCGCGCTCGCGGCGGGCCTCACCGGGCTTGAGCTCGGCAGCGACATCGGCGGCTCGATCCGCCACCCCTCGCATTGCTGCGGCGTCTTCGGCCACAAGCCGACCTTCGGCATCTGCCCCACCCGTGGCCATGACATGCCCGGCGACCTTGCGCCGCTGGATATGGGCGTGGTCGGCCCGATGGGCCGCAGCGCCGCCGACCTCGATCTCGGCCTCTCGGTGCTGGCCGGCCCTGATGCGGTCGATGCCGCGGGCTGGCGGCTTGAACTGCCGCAGCCGACCAAGACCAAAATCTCCGACTGGAAGATCGGCGTCATGCTCAGCGACGATGCCGCGCCGGTCGACGATGAAATCCAGGCGGCGATCCAGGCGCTTGCCGATTTCCTCGGCTCGCGCGGTGCGCAGATCACCAGCAATGCGCGGCCGCTCGCCGATGGCAAGGACGCATTCAGCCTCTACACGCGGCTGCTGCGCTCGGCGACCACCGCCCATCTGCCCGACGCGGAGATCGATGCCAGCGTGATCGCGGTGCGCGAGCTCGATCCCGCCGCAACCGGCTATGTCGCGGACACCACCCACGGCCGCGCCCTGATGCATCGCTCATGGCATCACCTCAACGAGCGCCGCTTTCGGGCGAAGCAGGCGTGGGCGCAGTATTTCGAGAACCACGACATTTTGCTCTGCCCGGTCGCATGCAGCCCGGCGGCGCCACACGACGAGACCAGCCTGCGCCACGAGCGCATGATCACCGTCAACAACCGCCTCGTGCCGGGTGTGAACGACCTGTTCTGGGCCGGCATGGTGGGCATGGCCTATCTGCCGAGCACGGTTGCGCCGATCGGCTTGTCGAGCGGCGGCCTCCCGATCGGCGTGCAGATCGTGGGCAAGTGGTACGACGACCGCTCGACGATCGCCTTCGCCAGACTGCTGGAGCAGGAGTTCCGCGCCTTCGTGCCGCCGCCGAATTTTGCCTGACCGGCACTCGCGAATCCAGAAGACCTGCGATGATGCAAAGCAAAACGCGATGCATCATCGCCCATCCAGGGCGCATTGCCGAAGCTATCGGCCCGCCTGCGGCGCGAGCAGCTCGCGCCTCACCATGGCATGAATGCCCTTGTTGCCGTCGACGAGCTGCGTGACGTGCAGATCGCAGGCGAGGCTGCAAAAGACGTAAGCCTCCGACGGCTTCCAGCCCTGCATCTCGACAAGCCAGGCGATCATGTCGCGCAGCGCCTGCTTTGCCGCATCGTCGAGGTCGGGATCCATCCCGAGCGTGATGTAGTGGGTCGGCGTCACCGCCCGCGGCATGTTCAGCTTCATGTCGGAGTGGAGCACGAATTCAAACGTGCCCTTCAGGCTGGTTTCCAGCGCGGTGAGGCAGACCTCGCCATCACCCTGCACGGCATGCCCGTCGCCGACGGACACGCATCCGCCGGGCACGAACACCGGCAGAAACAGCGAGGTGCCGACGCCGAGCTCCTTGCAGTCGATATTCCCGCCGAACTCGCGCGGCTCGATCGAGGAGATGCGGCCATATTCCGGCCGGGGCGCGGTCGCCATGATGCCGAAGAACGGCTGCAGCGGCACCGTCGGCCCCCAGGGCAGCGTGGTGGTGCCAGCCTTGCGGTCGATCGGCAGGTTGCGCGCTTCGCCGACCGGAAAATCCTCGGGCAAGGAGCCGCGCAGCGGCTTGATCAGCGTCCAGCCCCAATCGGCCATCAGCTCGATCGACTTGATCTTGACCTCGATCACATCGCCCGGCTTCGCGCCGCGAACCGCAACCGGGCCGGTGAGAATGTGAGGCCCCATCACCGGCTTCAGGTTCGTCACGATCTCCTGATGGCCTGGCGCCATCATCGACAGCTCGGCGACTTCCAGCCCGCCCGAATAGGTGTTGATGCTCACCGTATCGCCCGACTCCACTTCGAGCACCGGCGGCAACGCCGCGTCGAAAAAGCCCCAGTGAACCGTCTTGAGATTCGGCTCAAGTTCGTGATGTCGTGCCATGCTGCCCCCCTGTCACTTCGGGCGCTGCCCGCCGCATCGCGGCCGGCATTCACCCGTTGTCCCCCCGGCAATATCTCGCGATATTGCGCGGAGGACGCTTTCCTGATTTGGCAGCATCAGATTGAGTGGGAGAGCGTTCGTCAAGCCATCGCCGGCGTTCTGTACAGCGACGAATGGTCTATCGCGCGTTGAACGGTTGCGCAGCACCGTAGCCGCTGCAGAACTGCCGTGGACGAACAGTCACGTCTCCGATTGCGGCAAAGGCTTGCGCGGCTTCATGCTCTGACGCAAAAACGCGACGAAGGCGCGGACCGGCAGCGGCACATGCGAGGCATAGGGCCGGATCGCGAACAGCTGATCGCCGAAGGCACCGACCGGCCGCCAATCCGTCATCACTGGCACGAGGCCGCCCGCCTCGATCTCCGCATCGGCGCTGAAATCGGGCAACAGCGCGATGCCGAGGCCGCCGAGCGCGGCCTCGCGCAGCGCCTCGCTGTTGTTCGCCGCGAAGGGCCCGGAGATTTCGACCGTCACGCGGCCCGCGCCGCCCTTGCGCCGCTCGAATGCCCAGGTCGGAGTTGCGCTGCCGCGCAGATAATGGATGCAGTCATGCCCGGCGAGATCTTCGGGCACCAAGGGCGCGGCCTTGCGCGCCAGATAGTCGCGCGACGCGACCAGCACCGAATAGGTCGGGCGCAGCCGCCATGCGACATGGGTATCGGGCACCGTCGCAACGTGCCGGATGGCAAGGTCAAAGCCCTCCTTCGCCAGCGAACTGAGATGGTCCGACAATTCCAGCTCGATCCGCACGCCGGGGTGGAGGCGAATGAATTCGGGAATCAGCGGCACGATATGCTGGCGGCCCAGCGCAACCGGCGCAGTGAGGCGCAGCACGCCCTTCGGCACCGCCGCCAGATCCCTCACCTCGGCGAAATGGCGCTCGATATCGGCAAAGGATGCGCGTGTCGCATCAGCAAAATACTGTCCCGCCTCGGTCAGCCGCACGGTACGCGTCGTCCGCTGCACCAGCGGCACGCCCGCGGCCTGCTCCAGCTCGCTGATGCGCTGGCTCACCGCCGCCTTGCTGACCCCCAGCCGTTCGGCGGTAGCGGTGAAGCTGCCCATCTCGCTGAGCACGCCAAGCCAATGTACGTGCGACCAAAGCGCATCGACCTTTTTCGTTTTCATGACCCTATTGTTCAATATTCTGAACAGTAAGTCCAACACCGGCGTATTTTTCCACCGCCGGCGCTGTCCTATCCAACATCCGTCACCAATGGATCGTGACCAATGGAGGAGACAGCCATGACGATTAAACCGTTCACCGCCACGGACGACGTGGGCCAGTTCATCGACGGCAAAGTGACTTTCAGCGCCAGCGCGCCCCGTCAGGCTGTCTACAATCCGACCACCGGCGCCGTGGCGCGCCAGCTCGTCCTCGCCGAACCGTCCGAGATCGATGCCGCGGTGGCGAGCGCCCGCCGCGCCTTCCCGGCCTGGGCAGACCTGCCGCCGATCCGCCGCGCGCGGGTGATGAACAAGTTTCTGCAGCTGATGAACGAGCACACCGACGAGCTTGCGGCGATGATCACCGCCGAGCACGGCAAGGTGTTCACCGACGCACGCGGCGAAGTCGCACGCGGCATCGACATCATCGAATTCGCCTGCGGCATTCCGCATCTTCTGAAGGGCGACCACACCGATCAGGTCAGCACCGGCATCGACAACTGGACCATGCGCCAGCCGCTCGGCGTCGTCGCGGGCATCACCCCGTTCAACTTCCCGGTGATGGTGCCGTGCTGGATGTTCCCGGTCGCGATCGCGGCAGGCAACACCTTCGTCCTCAAGCCGAGCGAGCGCGATCCTTCTCCCTCGCTGTTCATGGCCGAACTGCTGCGCCAGGCCGGCTTGCCGGACGGCGTGTTCAACGTCGTGCAGGGCGGCAAGGGCGCCGTCGATGCGCTGCTCGCGCATCCTGATGTCGCCGCGGTCAGCTTCGTCGGCTCGACCCCGATCGCACATTATGTCCACCAGCAGGCGGCACAGCACGGCAAGCGCGTGCAGGCGCTCGGCGGCGCGAAGAACCATCTCGTGGTGATGCCCGATGCCGACCTCAACCAGGCGGTCGATGCCTTGATCGGCGCCGGCTATGGCTCGGCGGGCGAGCGCTGCATGGCGATCAGTGTCGCGGTTCTCGTCGGCGATATCGGCGAGAAGATCGTGCCGCTGGTGGCCGAGCGCGCCAAGGCGCTGAAGATCAAGAACGGCATGGAGCTCGATGCCGAGATGGGCCCGATCGTCACCAAGGAAGCGCGTGACCGGATCGAGAACTATGTCAGCATCGGCGTCGAGGAAGGCGCAGAGCTCGTCGTCGACGGCCGCAACTACAAGGTCCCCGGCTTCGAGGACGGCTTCTTCACCGGCGGCACGCTGTTCGACCACGTCACGCCCGACATGCGCATCTACAAGGAAGAGATTTTCGGCCCGGTGCTGGCCTGCGTCCGCGTCAAGGATTTTGCCGAGGCGGTGCAGCTCATCAACGACCACGAATTCGGCAATGGCGTCTCGTGCTACACCCGCGACGGCAACATCGCCCGCGAGTTCGGCCGCCGCATTCAGGTCGGCATGGTCGGCATCAACGTGCCGATCCCGGTGCCGATGGCATGGCACGGCTTCGGCGGCTGGAAGCGCAGCCTGTTCGGCGACACCCATGCCTACGGCACGGAGGGCGTCCGGTTCTACACGCGGCAGAAATCGATCATGCAGCGCTGGCCGGAAAGCACCGAGCACGGGCCGGAATTCGCGATGCCGACCGCGAAGTAATTTTTGCTGACCGCTTCAGCGAGAAGATCAAGGGGCGCAGCCGTTCGGTTGCGCCCTTTTTCATGCGCGGGGCGATGCGCTAGTAGACGCGGACGGGATCGACGAGATTTTGCAGCGGCTCGCCGACCGTCAGGCCGAACAGCGCCGGATAGTCGCGCTGCGTCACTGCCTCGAAGGTCAGCCGGCCAAGGCCGGGCCATCGTCGACCAGGATTTTTTGCACCTGCGAATATAATTCCCGGCGCTGGTGGTGGTCTGCACCGCGACCTCGGCGAACAGGGAACATTCCGGATGCAGCCGCGCGCTGGAGGCGAGCAGCAAAGCATTAAACTCACGGCGGTTCATGCACTTCCCCCAAGGTCGATCTGTCGTTCTGCCTTGAAGGCTACAAACCGCGCGGGCGATATGACACATGCGAACGGGCCAAATGCTGTTCTGATTGGGCCATTCGCTTTGACGGCGGGCGCCAATTTTCGTTGGCGTAATTCGGCTTCGATGTAATACTGATCGAAATCAACAACCTGAGTTCCGAGGGCAGAACGATCCCGGAACGAAGGCGCGTGTTCGCCGGTGAGCGAACCGCCTTGACGGGAAGAGACCTAACGAGGCCCGAGGGAGCTTGGCGATGGCCGAACACAGGCCAGCACGACATGCCGAACGTGTCTTGTCGACCGTGCTCAGCGGCACGCCTGCCATTGAACATCAGGCGATCGTCGGATCGTGGCGCAGGTGCCTCGTCAACCACAAGCTCGATCCCGAGAAAAAAGGCCCGCCCGTCACCCTGACCAATTCGGAGCTCAAGAATTTCATCGCGCCGATGGATCAGTACATCCATCTCGCAATGCCCGAGATCGACAATTTCTTTCGTGTCGTCCGCGCCGGCGGCTACTGCGTCAATCTTGCCGACAAGAATGCGGTGATGCTGGCAAGCCGCATTCCCTCCGAAGACGAGGCGGAGTTTCGCCGCTGGAAGCTCTATAACGGCTCGATCTTCTGCGAAACGATCGAGGGCACCAATGGCGTCGGCACCTGCCTTGCCGAGGAGCGGCCGATTTCCGTTCACCGCACCGAGCATTTCCGCCAGCACTGGTCGACCCTGAGCTGCACCGTCGCGCCGATCTTCGATCACCGCGGCACGATCGCAGGCGCGCTCAACATCACCTCTTGCCACACCGACCCGTCGCTGCCCAGCAATGCGATGATGCTGGCGGCGACCATGCAGGCCGCGCGGCGGATCGAGGACCGGATTTTCCGCGCGCAGTATGGCGCCGCGTGGATCGCGGCCATCGATGTCGGCGAAGAACATGGCGGCCTTGTCGCCTTCGACGACGACCGGCGGATCGTCGGCGCCAGCCGCGAGGCCCGGCGGCGGCTCGGGCTCACCGATCAGCAACTGCATGCCGGCGTGCCCCTGGGAGACGTGCTGCTGTTCGACCGCGTTCTTGCCCGGCTCGAGCAGGACCATCCGCTGCGTGTTCGCTGGCCGGACGGAAAACCATTCGGAATCGCGCGGATCTCCGAGCCGCGCCGAACGCCGGGGCCGCCTGCGGCGCTGAAAACCTCGCGTGACGAGCCACGGCAGAAGATCGACAATGAGGCGCTGCTGCGCTTCGCCGGCACGAATGCTGGGCTTCTGAAAAACATGCGCCGGCTGATCGCACTCGGCCAGAACGATCTTCCGATCCTGCTCACCGGGGAAACCGGCACCGGAAAGGACCACCTCGCGCGGACGATCCACGCCGCCAGCAGCCGCGCCTCCAAGCCTTATGTCGCGCTCAACTGCGCCGCAATGCCGGAAAGCCTGATCGACAGCGAGCTATTCGGCTACGAGGCCGGCGCCTTCACCGGCGCGCGGCGCAACGGCGTGCAGGGCCTCATCGCGCGCGCCGATCAGGGCATTCTGTTCCTCGACGAAATCGGCGACATGCCGCTGCCATTGCAAACCCGCCTGTTGCGCGTGCTGGAAAACCGCGAGGTTCTGCCGCTCGGCGCACGCGACCCGCTGCCGGTCGATTTTCGCCTGATCAGCGCGACGCATCAGGATCTCGGCGCACTCGTGCGCGAAGGAAAATTCCGCGCCGACCTGTACTACCGGCTGCGCGGCATCCAGGTTGATCTGCCGCCGCTGCGCGAGCGGACCGACAAGGCCGACCTGATCAGGCGGCTTGCCGCAGAAGAAGCGCCCGCAGCCACCCTCTCGCCGGCCGCCTGGGATCTGCTCCTGAGCTACCACTGGCCCGGCAACATTCGCCAGCTCCGCCATGCCTTGCGGCTTGCGGGCTGTACCGCGAGTTCAGGCGTGATCACGCCTGACGACTTCGATCTTTTCGATGAGACTGCGCAGGCGCCTTCGCCGGCATCCACGCTCCCGGCAGCCCGACTCGAGGATGCCGAGCGCAACACGATCTCGGATGTGCTGCGCGCCCATGCCGGTCAGGTGCCTGCCGCGGCCAAGGCACTGGGGCTCAGCCGCGCAACCCTCTACCGGAAGATCAAGCGGCTCGGCATCAGCATTTAAGAACCGCACTCTCTCGTCGCCGACACGTGGGGGCGGGCGCCAGCAACGAGAGAGTGCACCCCGCGCTCAGATGATCGCCCGCACCCCATGGAATGCGCCGCGAACATAGATCAGCGGGTTGGTTTCGGAGCGGATGAAGACGTCGCGCACTTCACCCACGAATATTGAATGCGTCTTGGCGTCGAATTCCTCGCGCAGGTCGCAGTCGAAAGCCGCAATCGCATCGGACAGCACCGGCGTGCCGGTCGCGCGCGCCTCCCAGTCGCCGCTGCGAAACCGGTCATCGCCGGCAAGGCCGTTCTGGCCGCTGAAGGTCATCGCCAGTGAGCGATGCTCCTCGCCGAGAAAATTGACCACAAAGCTTCCTTCGTCCCGGATTCGCGGATGGGCGCTCGCATTGCGATTGACGCAGACGAGCAGCGAAGGTGGATCGTCGGACAGGGAGCAGACCGCGGTGACCGTCAGGCCGGTCCGCCGGCCGTTCTCGCGGCCGACCGTGACCACCGCGACTGCACCGGCGCAGTGACGCATGGCCTGTTTGAAGATTTGCGCATCCATTCGGCAAGGTCTCAACATTGGCAACAGTGAGCCGTTCGGCGCGGCAATTGACGCAGCGCCGCCGGGTCTTGTTGCCTTCAGGGAAATACGGTGCTGACGGAGCGGCGGCTGCCGCTCCGTCAGGCTGCCTGCTTATGCAGGGACGAGCTCGTCGATCTGCAGATGCTTCAGCCGCGGCATCACTTCCTCGGCGAGCAGCCGCAGCGAGTTGTGCCACGCCTGCGGGTTTTCCTTGTAGTCGAAGCCGAACACCAGCAGCGTGCCGAAGCCGCCGAGCTGGCGATAGATGGTTTCGATCTTCTCCGCGACGGTCGCGGGCGAGCCGATGATCCAGTTGTGGCGCGCGCAGTATTCGACGGTGACGTCGCTGTCGGGCGTGTCGGGCGTATGCTTGAGGTAGTCCTTGAAGCCGAACTGCTCGAGCAGCCGGAGGAAGTACTCGCTCATCATCCGCCCCATCATGCCGCCGACGGACAGGCGCCAGGCCTCCTCATCTGTTTCCGCGACGAACACCTCGCGGACCATGCGCCAGTCCTTGCGGTTCGGCGTGCGGCCGGAGCGCGCGGCACCGATCTCGACCGATTCCCAATGGCTCGCGACATAGGCCGGATTGAGGTTGAGGCTCATCGGGATGAAGCCGCGCTCGCCCGCGAGCTTGAGCGTGTCGGAGCCCTTGCTCAGGCCCGCCACGGCGATTGGCGGGTGCGGCCCCTGCAGTGGCTTGATGTGCGGTTTGAGGAAGTCGAACATCAGGCCGGGCTTCGAGACGGTCCAGTATTTTCCTTCGTGGGTGAAGGGGGCGTCTTCAGTCCACAGGCGCAAAATGATCTCCAGCGCCTCGCGCGTCATGTCGCGGTTCTGGCCGGACATGCCATCGACGTGGAACATCGCCCAGTCGCTCGGCAGGCCACTCGCGGCGACGCCGAAATTGAGCCGCCCGCCCGAGAGATGGTCGAGCATCGCGACGCGGTTGGCGAGCTCGGCGGGGTGGTGATAGGGCAGCAGAAAGCCGCCGGGACCCAGCCGGATGTTCTTGGTCTGGAGGAATGCCTGCGCGAGAAGCAGATCCGGCGCGGGATGCGGCTCCCACGGCGCGGTGTGATGCTCGCCGATCCAGCCTTCCGCATAACCCAGCTCGTCGCACCAGCGCAGCACCTGCAGATCCCAGTCGTGACCGTCCTTCAGGCTGCGCTCCGGCGGATGCGATGGCATCGTAAAGTAGCCGATTTCCATGATTGTCTCCTCGTCCTTGGTTTTTTGTTGATCGCGGACTTTCAAAAGCAGCGTCGTTCCACGCCTTGGAAACTTCAAAGCAACGGCCGTGCCAGACCGATTTGAGCGCGCGATTGTGACGAATCTGAAACGAGATCAAATGCCGGAAACGCCCTGCATGGTGGTTGGGTCTCATCACCCGTCTCAAAGCTGAGAATCTTTCTCATATTTGAGACCGACGCCTCCGCAGGAGAAGCCGATCGCGCGGCGGTAAAGAGCACAATGAGTGCCGACGCATTGCGACAACCGCCCCTCCTCAACACCGAAATACCTCGATCAAAAGATAGGCGACGTCGAGGCTCGTCGCAGCTAGAGTCGCCGATATTTGACAGGTTCTGTTTTTTTAATACCGCGGTATTTCGAGGGCATGAGATTGCAGTTTCACGGACTTTTCCTCACTGGACGACGCGCACCTACCATCGCATGCGGCCAATCAGATAATCCTGAGCACGACATGATTGGCGCGCCACTGGTAGGACTTCCTGTATGAAGCCTGAACCCGTCGCGCATTGTCGCGTAGCTACCATCGGCGCTTTCACCGCAGCCGTCGCCCTTCCCTTTTTGGCCGGCTTCAATTTCATCATGAACCACTTCTACGTGGATGGAGCATCCATGTATGATAGCGGCCTGTTTTCCGCGCTCCTCTGGCGCCCGGAAACATTTTGGCTACCAATTCCGTCGAGCATGTACGAGGGCTCGTACTATAGTTCGCACTTCTCGCCTGCCCTCTACCTCATAGGCTTGCTGAGCCATGCATGGCCGTTCGGCCAGACCAGCTGGTTCGCGGTCTTTCAAGGCGCCATTCTGGGCGGTAACGGCCTTCTGGCGCTGACGCTGTTCCAGCGCCTCATGCCATTGACCGGCTGGCGTCTTGCACTCGCGCTTTTCTGGAGCATCCTGTTCGTCTTTAACGGGCTCGCGCTTGCCATTCTGTCCTCCCCGCACATCGAGGCGCTCGGCACGTTGCTGGCCTGCTGGTTTCTGCTCGCATTCTTTGACAGAAAATTCCGAAGAGCCGGCGTTCTTCTAGTTTTTGCAGCGGCCGTCCGCGAGGATATCGGATTTCATATCGTTGCAATCCTGGGCCTAATCTGGCTTACGGCAGTTGTCTCAAAGCGATCGCTCTTCGCCCGGAACGACATCGTCATCGCCATGAGCGCCGCCCTTGCGCTGTCGCTCGCCGGCTGCGCAATCAAGCAGATCTATTTTCCGGGCGACGATGCTTTTGCCCGCATCTATTCCGGGTCGCCACCCTGGGCCCATCTCACGAGCGACCTTCTGGTCGGCCGCCTCAAGGAGTTGTTCGTTGCCCGCGGCTTCTTCGTCTATCCCGCTTTGGTCGCGGCCGTCGCATCGTTCTACTACAGGTCCTTGCTGCCGCTCCTCGGCTTTCTCGCCTATGTGCCCTGGCTCGCCATCAACATTGCTGCGGTGAGTGAATATGCCGGTCGGCTGATGCTCTACTATCCGTTCCCGTTCCAGATCTCCTTTTTCTGGTTCCTCTATCTTTTCTGCACCCGGACAGGCGAGCGCGGCGAGAACAAGCCGTCGCTATCAGCCGTGGTCTTCATCACCCTATTTCTAGTCTCTTCGATGAGTACCCTCATCGGCTGGCGACATTTTACTGCCAGATGGGACGCAAGGACGGTTGCGAGAGCGGAAAATGCCGTGCAGTCGCTGGTCGAAAACTCGCATTCGTTCGGCGAACTGAGACTTGATGCAGCCACAGTTTCGCTCGCACCCCGCTCCTTCATCAAGGATCAATCGATCCAGTTCACACCGCGCACGACTGCCGATACGGTGATATGGCATGAGCATGCTGGCGTTCGAGATGATATTTCGGGCTGGATCTCGCGCAACACGCTGACCAACCTCTATCGTATATCGGGCACTCCCTTTCATATCGCTTCACGTCTTTGCCAGGAGGAAATCCAGCGCGCCGGACTCGACCTCTTTCCGACGCTCGGCAGCAACCTCCTTCCGATCATGAACATGCGCAGCGGCAAGCTGGCTCGCAACGTCTACGATCTGCACGGCGGAGGCATCAGCCTGTTCGGCCCCTACCTCCCCTTGTCGGCCGGGCAATACACCGCAACTGTCCATACCTACCGCTTCAATCAAACGGCCTCCGGCGCGACAGCGGAGATCTACAGCACGGCACGTGGCTCAATCGCCAACGCTCCTCTCAAAACCAGTGAATTCGCCACCGAAACGACGGCAATCTCATTCACGGTTCCAGAAAACGAACGCGGCTTCTATGAAATCCGGATTTCCGCCGAGCGCGGGCTTGGTTATCGCATCACCGGCATTTTCCTTGAAAGGAGCAAGGCGACCAACGAGCTAGCCACGATCAACGACGGCAAGTGTTATTGAGTGGCGCCGGCATGCGCGCCTCCGCATGCCGGCGCGCATATTTTGGAACCCGCTCCGGACCTCAAGAAGGCGCCCGGCTTCCCTCGCCCTTGCCCGTTTTTCGCTGTCTGCGGCTTCCCCCGGAGGGGCCTTTGCTGTAGGTCGGCGCCACACGGAGTGGTGAGAGTTGGCTTTTTTCGACGTTGTGGTGATCGGCGCGGGCGCGGCCGGCATGATGTGCGCCATTGAGGCGGCAAAGCGCGGGCGTTCGGTGCTGGTCATCGACCACTCAGCCACGCCGGGCGAAAAGATCCGCATTTCCGGCGGCGGGCGGTGCAACTTCACCAACATGCACGCGGCCCCGAAAAACTTCCTCTCGCAGAACCCGCATTTCTGCATCTCGGCGCTAAGCCGCTACACGCAGCGTGATTTCATCGCGCTGGTCGAGCGCCACCGCATTGCCTATCACGAGAAAACTCTCGGGCAGCTCTTCTGCGACGGCTCGGCGACCCAGATCATCGACATGCTGCTCGCCGAGATGCAGCGCCATGGCGCGCGCCTGAAACTTGCCACCCGCGCCGAACGCATCGAGAAGAACGACGACGGCTTCACCATCGTGCTGGAAGGCTCATTTGTCCGATGCCAGTCGCTGGTGGTGGCCAGCGGCGGCAAGTCCATTCCGAAAATGGGCGCCACCGGCTTCGGCTACGACGTTGCCACGCAGTTCGGGCTGCGGATCGTCGAGACGCGCCCGGCGCTGGTGCCGCTGACCTTCGAGCCCACCACGCTGGAGCGGCTCAAGCCGCTGGCCGGCGTCGCGGTGGATGCCTCGGTCGCCTGCGGCAAGACGCGATTTGCCGAAGCGATGCTGTTCACGCATCGCGGCATCAGCGGGCCGTCGATTCTGCAGATTTCCTCCTACTGGCGCGAAGGGAACGAAATCCGCATTTCGATGCTGCCGCAGACCGACATTTTTGAAGCCCTGCGCGACCAGCGCAAACAGAACGGCAGGCAGGCGCTGCAGACGGCGCTGGCCATCCATCTGCCGAAGAAGCTGGCGCAGATCATCGCGCAGGACTTCAACCCGGCCAATCTCGCCGACCTGTCGGACAAGGAATTGCGCCGCGTCGAAGCCACCGTCAACGACTGGCGGATCAAACCGACCGGCTCCGAAGGCTATCGCACGGCGGAAGTAACGCTCGGGGGCGTCGACACCCGAGACCTCGATTCGAAAACGATGGAAGCGAAGTCCGTGCCCGGCCTCTATTTCATCGGCGAGGTGGTGGACGTTACCGGCTGGCTCGGCGGTTACAATTTTCAGTGGGCGTGGTCATCCGGCTGGTGCGCCGGCCAGGCGGCCTGACGGCAAGCCCGGCGGGGTGAGGCCCTGTCCCGGCTTGAACTCATCCGGTCGGCATGCAGGATGGTGGGCGTCAAGTCGACAGGAGAGACCAATGTACAAACATATCTTGATTGCGACCGACGGCTCCGAACTTGCCACCAAGGGCGTCGACCACGGCCTTGCGCTCGCCAAGGCGCTCGGCGCCAATGTCACGGTTCTGACCGTGACCGAACCGCTTTCCGGCGCGGCCCTCGATGCTGCCGTCCGCGGCGGCCTCAAGAATCCGGTCGGCCAGTTCGAACACCAGATGGACGAACATGTCGAGAACCTGGCCGCGCCGATCCGCAAGAAGGCGGCCGATCTGGGCGTCCCGGTGCAGATCGCGCGGGAGACCGACGAGTTCCCGGCGGAGGCCATCGTCCGCTACGCCAAGCTCAACAACTGCGATCTCATCGTGATGTCCTCCCACGGCCGGAGGGGCGCCAAGCGGCTCATTCTCGGCAGCCAGACCGCCGAGGTCGTGACCCATACGACGATCCCTGTCCACGTCATTCGCTAAGAAGCCATTCGACAGCAGACTGAAAGATCCGCGCGCGGCTCGGAAACGCGGGCGCATGCTTAACTTGGATCAAGACATGGCGGCTGCGGCATCCACGCTTTTGCGGGGGCGTCGCCGCCGTCTGCATGGCGGGAGCACTAAAATGCTTTCCCTACGAGCCGACGCGCCTCTTGATCGACGTCAAACCGTCTCCCCGCTATACTTAAAAAAATGAGGGCACGTTTCTCCCTCATGGACAACTGTTGAGTGCGGCAGTTCTTAATCTCAAGACCGACCGGAACTCGCGTTCATGACCGTGTGCACTGCATCGAAGCGGATGCCGCGAGGGCGGCTTTCTTGCGGAGGCTCGTGTTGTGAGGTCAGGAAAACTGCCCCCTCCGCCAGCCATCGCGGCAACCTCGGATATGGCAGGGCCCGGTGCCGGAGCAGGAGCATCCATGAACTCCGTCTCTGAAACGATGCGCCGCGACGCCGCGCGCCCCCGCCGGCGCCAGCAGTCCCATCGCCTCTACAAGTCTCCCCGGCTGAACGCGGACATGTCCTGCGAGGAAGCATTCCGCCTGATTGCCCGCAATTGCCTCAAGGATCTTGAAGCCAATCAGGAAGGCACCTGCGGGGGCGACGACGAGGCCCTGCATCAGATGCGCATCGCGCTCACGCGCCTGCGTGCAGCCCGGCGGTTTTTCGCCCCCTTCGTGAGCGAGCCGGAATGGGGGCGGCTGAAAGACGAATTCCGGTGGCTGAACAAGCACCTCAGCGCCGCGCGCGATATGGATGTCACCATCAAGGAGCTTCGGTCGAAAGGCGGCGGCCAGCGCGAAGAATCTTCGCTCCATCAGGCGTGGCTGGACAGCTCAATGACCAGCCATCACGATCTTAACCAGGCGCTTCTCTCGGAGCGATACCGGGTCTTGGTGCGTGAGGCATCACTCTGGGTCGAGAAAGGGCAAGCCCGCCCGGCCCAAGACAATCCAGAAGACAACCCACAAGACGATCCTCAAGGCGAGATGCCATCGGAGCGCGAAGATTCCTCTTCCGTCGCCCCATATGCCGCGCGCACGCTCAGCCGCTGGCACAAAAAACTCCTCAAGGACAGCCGCTCCCTCGGCGACATGGGCCGCGACGAGCGGCACCAGCTCAGAATAAGAGGCAAGCGGCTGCGCTATGCAATCGAGTTTTTCAGCTCCCTGTTCCAGGCAGAAAATTCTTCCCGAGACAAACTCAAGAGCCGGGATGATCTGCTGAAATGCCTGCGCAAGATTCAGAAGTCGCTCGGCCAATTGAACGACATCGAGCAGGGCCGCTCGATCGCCGCCACGCTGCGGGCGGTGCCGAGCGAGCGGATGAAAGATCACCCGTTCTACTCCTCCAGCCGGAAGATCGAGAAGCGGATGATCAAAGCCGCCCGAACCGCCTTCCGCGAAATGGAAGAGGTCGAGCCGTTCTGGGCGTGAGGTCGTGCCGCAAGCACTCACGCCAGCCGGCCCGATGAGTTGCGTTCGCAACCGCTGAGGTAGGATTGGGCCGCAGCCGGTTGAGGTTGCGACGAATTGGCAGCGAAAGACATCCTTGACGTCTTTCGAGATGCGGCCTCATACTGGTCCAACAACTTGGCCGCCCATGGTTCGGGCAGGGCAAGAATGAAAATTCTGAACCACCGGGGAGACGTTTAATGAAGTGCCTCTCGTTCATCGCAGCCGGTCTCTGCTCTGCGATCGTTGCCTCTACCTTCTCCTATTCCGCCCACGCTCAGAGTCAGCCACCGATCAAGATCGGCGTGACCACTGCCGTGCAGTTGCAGGTCGGGCGCGACACTCAAGAAGCCGTGAAAATGGCGATCGAGGAGATCAACGCAAGCGGCGGCGTGCTCGGCCGCAAGCTCGAGATGATCGTCGCGGACGAAACGGAAATTCCTGAAACCGGGATCAACGCGATCCGCAAGCTCACCGCGGAAGACAAGGTCGACGTACTCGTGGGCGGCTATACCAGCGGCGTGACGCTGGCGCAGATTCCGCACATTACCAAAGCGAAAACGATCTATCTCGGCGTCGGCGCCGCCTCGCCCGCAGTGACAGCCCGCGTCAAGAGCCGTTACGACGAGAACAAGTACATCTTCCGCGTCTTCCCCATCAACTCCGGGCATCAGGCCCGGCAGATGACCACCTTCTTGGCCGATTTCGTCGGCAAGGAGCTGGGCCTCAAGAAGATCGCCATCGTCGGTGAGAACGCCAAGTGGGTGCAGGACCTCGTTCCGATCCTCAAGAAAGGCGCAGTCGAGGCTGGCGCGGACGTGACCTTTACGGAACTGTTCGACACCCAGACCTCCGATTTCTCGCCGCTGTTCTCGAAGGTGCGCGATTCCGGCGCACAGTTCCTGACCGTGATCCTGTCGCATGCTTCCAGCGATATTTTTGCCAAGCAGTGGCATGACTCGCAATTCCCGATGCCCTATGGCGGGGTCGACGTCAAAAGCATGGACGGCGACTTCTGCGAGCGCATCGGCGGCAAGTCGGTCTCCGAATTCGCCGGAAACTTCGCGGTTCGCGCGCCCCTGACGCCGAAGACGGTAGCCTTCTTCGACGCCTTCAAGCAGCGCACCGGCCGCGTCCCGGTTTATACCGCGCTCGGCGCCAATGATGCCGTGCACATCTATGCCGAAGCCGTGAAGAAGGCCGGTTCGACCAACGCCGACGACGTCATCAAGGCGCTCGAGCCGACGAGCTATGTTGGCATCGCGGGCTTGATCGAGTTCGACGAGAACCATGACGTGAAGGCGGGCGGCAAGCACCCGAACCTCCTGTTCGCCCAGTGGCGAGCGGATTGCTCGCGCGAGGTGGTGTATCCGAAGGAGCTGCGCACTGCGGAGCCCATCATGCCCCCGTGGATCAAGAAGTAAGGCTGTCTGCTTCGACGGACACTGCCTTTCATGAGGATGCCTGACCAAGGGTCAGCCAAGATCGCGCCTTGCCCAGGCATCCTCACTTCTCCCACTCGCTCATCGCAGTTCAGGTGATTCCTTGGTCGAGATACTGGTCCAGGGCGCAGTCGCGAGCGCCATCTATGCCATGCTTGCGGTCGGCTTCACGCTTATCTTTGGTGTCGCTCGCATCCTTAACCTGTCCCATGGTTCTTTCTACGCGCTTGGCGCGTATGGCACCTATTTCCTCACATCGTTGAACTGGCCGCTGATCCCCGCGGCGCTCGCCTCGATTGCATTCGTCGCGGCGTTCGGCGTGGCGATGGATCGCGTGCTGGTTCAGCCGATGCGCGGTCGCTCGCTGCTTGCGGTGCTGATGATTACCCTCGCCGTGGCGTTGACGGTCGAGCAGATTCTCTTCCTCACCTTCGGCTCCGAATATCGCAACGTCCCGTCACTGATCGCCACGAAGTACACGATCCTGGGCGTCGACATTGCCGGCCAGCGACTCCTCACCGTCGTCGCGAGCATCATCCTGATCAGCGGCTTGTGGCTGTTCATCCAGCATTCGCGGCTGGGTTCGGCCATCCTCGCGATTTCGCAGGATCCCGAAGCCGCCCAGTATATGGGCATTCCCTCGAACCGCATTTTTGCGATCGTCATGGCGATTTCCGCGGCCTTCGCCGCCACCGCGGGCATCCTCGCGGCGCCGTTCCTCACGGTCCAGCCGACGATGTGGCTGCTGCCGATCATCAAGGCATTCGCGATTGTCGTCGTCGGCGGCCTCGGCTCGATCCCCGGCAGCATCCTTGCTGCACTGATGCTCGGCTACGCGGAAACGATCGTCGCCTACATGATCTCAGCGAGCTGGACGGAAATCGTCTCGGTCCTTGCCACCCTGCTGATGCTGATCTTCAGGCCGGCGGGCATGTTCGGCCGGCGGGCCGCGTTCTAGGAGTCGCGCAAAATGTTTTCGCGAAAAATCAACCTCGCCGGCGCGCTTCTCTTCGTCATCATCATGGCGGCGCTCCCCGTGATCTGGTCCAACAGCTACCTGACCGGCGTTCTCACCGTCGCCATCATCTACGGGATCTGGGCCGTGAGCTGGGACTTTATGTCCGGGCTGACGGGCCGCGAAAATTTCGGCCACGCGCTCTTCATCGGCGCGGGCGCCTATACCGCAGGCTTCCTCAATACTATCTGGGGAATCTCCGGCTGGTGGACGATTCCGGCCGCAATGGTCGTGGCCTCGGCCTTTGCCATCCTGATCGGCTTTCCGACGCTGCGCCTCAAGGGCCCCTACTTCGCGCTCGCGATGCTCTCCGGCTCGGTCATCATGCAGCGCCTGATGCTGATCTTCTGGGAGCACACCGGCGGCGAGGAAGGCATCAACGGCATCGACTCGCTGATGAACTCCGAACTCGGCTTCTACTATTTCGCCCTCGCCGTGCTGGTCGCCGTCACCGCGCTGCTGCTCGCGCTGGCGCACTCCAATCTTGGATTGATCCTGCGGGCCATCCGCGGCGACGAGGCGACCTGCCAGGCTACCGGCCTCAACATCACTTTCTACAAAATCCTCTCGCTGGTGATCAGCGCCGCGATCGCGGGTGCCGGCGGCGCGATGTACGCGCACTACCAGATGCAGGTCAGCCCGCAGCTGTTCACGGTCGTCCTCACGATCAGCATCATCACCATGGTCTATGTCGGCGGCATGGCCTCGATCTACGGTCCGGTCGGCGGCGCGATCCTTCTCGTGCTGCTCACCGAGTTGCTGCGCGACTTCGGCGAGTGGCGCCTGATGATCTACAGCGTAGTCCTGATCCTCATTCTCTTCTTTCTGCCCGGCGGCCTCATCGCGCCCATCTGGCGGCGCCTCTCCGCCCGCCTGGGAAGGACAGCACCATGACGACGGCGCTCGAAGTCAAAAACCTCACCAAGCGTTTCGGCGGGCTCACGGCCGTCCGCGATGTCAGCTTCACCGTCGCACCGTCGGAGGTGCTCGGCATTCTCGGGCCGAACGGCGCGGGCAAGACGACGCTCTACAACCTTCTCACCGGCTTCATCAGCTTCGACGAAGGCAGCGTCGTGTTCGAGGGCAACTCGCTGCGCGGGCTGCCGCCGCACAAGATCGCCAAAATGGGCATCTCGCGGACGTTCCAGCTCTGCCGGCCCTTCGTCGGCATGACGGTCGAGGAAAACGTCCGGGTCGGCGGCCTCTCGCATCCCGCGCCGCCGGAAGGCCGCGCCGCGCATGCGCTGCGGCTGCTCGAGGAGGTCGGCCTTGCGCATAAGGCAGAGGAGCCGGTCGAAGTGCTGTCCTACGGCGACCAGCGCCGGCTCGAAATCGCCCGCGCGCTGGCTTCCTCGCCAAAGATGCTGCTGCTGGACGAGCCTTTCGCGGGTCTCGGCTCGGGCGAGATCGCCGAGCTGTCGGCCTTGATCCGGAAGATCCACGCGAACTCCAAAGTCTCGATCCTGCTGATCGAGCACAAGCTGCACGAATTCATGAAGCTGGTGGACCGCGTGATCGCGCTCGATTTCGGCGAGCTGATTGCCGATGACATCCCCGAGCGGATCGTCACCCACCCGAAGGTGATCGAAGCCTATATCGGTTCAACGGCGGATGCGGAGGACCTTCAGTGAGCTCACTTCTGCATGTCGACGGACTGTCCGTTTCCTATGGCAAGGCGGCCGCCCTCGCCAACGTGTCGCTGCGCATCGAAGCGGGCGATATTGTCGCCGTCCTCGGCCCGAACGGCGCCGGCAAGACCACCCTGCTCAAGGCGCTGTCGCGCGCGCTGCCGTCGCAAGGCACGATCGAGCTGCGCGGCGAGTCGCTGCAATCGCTTCCCGCGCATGAGGTCGTGGGACGCGGCATCTGCCACTGCCCGGAAGGGCGGCGGCTGTTCTCCGAACTCACGGTGCACAAGAACCTGATGCTCGGCGCGTATCTTCGGAAAAACGCGGCAGAGGTCCGCGACGATCTCGAATTCGTCTATCATCTCTTCCCGGTTTTGCGCGAGCGGGAGAAACAAATCGTCAGCACGCTCTCCGGCGGCCAGCAGCAGATGGTCGCGATCGGCCGCGCCCTGATGGGCCACCCTGCACTGCTCCTGCTCGACGAGCCATCGGTCGGCATCGCGCATCGGCTGAAGGCGGAAATCTTTGACGCCATCCGGCTGATCCGGGACAAGGGCACGGCGGTTCTCATGGCCGAGCAGGACGCCCGCTCCGCGCTGCGCATTGCCAATCGCGTCTATGTCCTCGAGCGCGGCAAGGTTGGCCGCGAAGGCGATGCCGCCGAACTGTCCAAGGACGACTACATCCGGAAAGTCTATCTCGGGGTGGAGTAGAAGCTGGGCCTGCGCTCCTAGCAGCCGCGGCAAATTCCGCCGATCAGACGGTCCAGGGCCATGTCATCGCGGCTCAGACCGGGACGGGGCTGCTTTGCGGCATTCGGGTTAGTCGGCTGCCGTTCGGCGGCTACCGGAGCGGTGCCGATCAGACGGGGATCCGGTGTCAGCGCCGGCGGCACCGACGGATTGGCCGATCCGCTCACCGTCACGCCCATGGAGGACGTCGCGGGAGGCGTCGCTGAGGGAATGCTTGGCGCGACGCCAGTTACCGGAGGCGGGACAGAAGGCCTCGGCGCCGCCGGAGTGAGCAGCACGGCGCTGGGATTTCCGGTGGTGGTGGTAGTCGTGGTTCCCATGCCTCTCGACATCGAGCCATGAGATCCACCCCCACCACGCGCAAACGCAGGTGACGCAGCGGCAGCGGCCAAAAGAGCCGCGATCACGATCAGTTTGCGCATTGCAACCTCCGCTCCTGCCTTTCCGGTTCGCCGGTCCCTCGATCCCACCTATGCATCTAACCCGCTGCCGCCACCCGGCCGCCCTCCCCAAGGCGATCAAATCGCCGTTAGTGTGCATTTGCCCCCGCGGATGGCTCCCAAAGGCGCCGGTGCGAGCTTTCACATCTGGAAAGCCGACGATATGCATGGGCCTCACCCTAGGATAAGGCCGCAGCGGCGGTCGCCAAAAGGCTTGAGGCAAGACAATGGAACGCGCTGTGCTGATCTACGTGACCTTCCCTAGCTTGGCAGAAGCGGAGACGGTCGGGCGGCAGTTGGTCGAACGCCGCCTCGCTGCATGCGTCAACATCATCCCCGGCATGATTTCCCACTATCAATGGAAGGGTGCGGTCGAGCGGGGCGAGGAACTGGTCATGATCGCGAAAACCCGCGCATCGCTCGCCAATGAGTTCAGCATCGCGGTTCGGGAACTGCATTCCTACGAGACGCCCGCGATCGTCGTCATTCCGCTGGAAAGCGTCGAGCGCAGCTATCTCGCCTGGATTCTGGATTCCACCGCCGTTCGGGGCGAAGAAGCGAACGATCCGGCCTAGCGGCCGTCGCCCGGTTTGGCTTGCGTGTTGCGCTGCGCGGAATTCGCGTCCGGCTTGGCAGCCTGCTGGCTATGTTGGCGTTGGCGACGGGCAGCTTCGCGGTCGGCAGGTCCGCGCGCCCCGCGGTTACGTTGATACCCGTACTTCCCCTCATATTTGTGCCGCCAGTCGACCTTCTGCACCATCAGAGGCTCGCCCCATGAGGAGACGCCGCTGTCGCGCGGGAGGCGCCACACTGGCCCCACCTCGAACGCACTTGCCGAGCTCAACGCGGGCCCGCACATAACCGCTGCCGCAAGCCCTGCGCTTGCGAGCCAGATCAATGCTCCGTGCATGGAGCCCTCCCGTAATCCCGATCGATATGATGTAATGCGCCAGCGCACGGCGTTTTCTCGCTCTCCGGCAAGGAGCGCGGCGGCGCCGAGCGGTTCAAATTTAGGAACGAGTTGTTGCGCCAGTGTTTCAAATCATCTGGTGCGGAGAATGGAACCACCGGCGCCTAGCGGCGGGGCAAGAACAACAATCGGGAGGGGCGATTGCCGGAACAGGGGCAATTGGCGATACCGGCGGCCAAAGTCGGCGGCACGCCGGATGATCGTTTACGTCTCTTCACCATCTTGGCCGTGCTCTATGTCGGGCAGGCCATCCCCGCTTATCTGGTCGTCGGCGCAGCGCTGCCGATCATGCGCGAACAGGGCGCCTCCCGCAGTGCGATCGGCCTCGTCGGCCTGCTGTTGCTGCCGGGGTTGCTGCGTTTTCTCTGGGCGCCGGCGGTCGACAGGATCAGGCCTTTCGCGCGGGCGCACCGCGCCGGCTGGATCGGCCTGACGCAGATTGGCATCATTGCCGGCCTCGTTGCCCTGTCTTTCGTCCCGCCGGTCGAGATTGGGCCGTTTCTGGCGATCGGTTTTATGCTTGGGCTGCTGCTGTCGACCAACGACATCGCCGTCGATGGCTATGCGACCACCTCGCTCGCTGCCGCTGACCGGCCGATCGGCAATGCGATCCAGGGCGGAGCGGTGGCCGTCGGCGTAATTGTCGGCACCACCGGCGGCCTCGTCCTATATGCCCGGTTCGGCTGGCAGGCCACGGCACTGACGATTGCTGCGCTGTCGGTGCTTCCGCTTGCCGCGGCCTTCGCGATGCGGGAAACCACAGGCGCGGAGACAGCGCGGCCGGCTCCGCGTGCAGCCCTTGCGGCTTTCTTTCGCCGTCCGCAGGCGCGGCGGATGCTTGCCGTCGCGCTGATCTATCGCGCCAGCGAAGGCCTGATCGGTGCGATGGAGGGGCCGTATCTCGTCGATCGCGGCGTATCGCTCGACGTGATCGGCTATCTCACTGGCGCGGCGGCCGCCACCGCGGGCCTTGCCGGATCGGCCATCGCCGCGCTGCTGCTGATCAGGATAGGGCATGGCTCGACGCTCGCGCTGCTCGGTGTGTTGCGAACAGTGTGCTTCGCCTGGTTTGCGTGCCATGCCTTCGACCTTGCGACAGGCCAGAGCCTCTTGTTCGGCGCCGCCATCGGCCAGACGTTGATCCGCTATATGGAGATTGTCGCGCTGTTCAGCCTGTTCATGGGGACGGCGTCGAAGGAACAGCCGGGCACGGATTTCACCGTGCTGTCGTGCGCGCAGGTGCTGGTCTTTCTCCTCGGCTCGCTGCTCGCGGGGGTTCTTGCCGACTGGTTCGGCTATGGCGTGGTGTTCGCGCTTGCCACCGCCTTGTCACTTCTGTCCGTGGCGATCACGGCGAGGCTACTGTCGGGCGGAGCGAAGGCGGACCTTTGCCGAAGCTGAGGGCGAAGCCGGCGCGTAGATGGCGCGGGCGATGTGCTCAGGCATGATCTCCCTGCCGAAGCGGCGCACCAGATGGCTCGTCAGGCCGGCCATGACATTACGGCGGTGCTCGCGGGCCTGAAAGTGGCGCGCCCCCACCTTGAAAAGGAAGTCCAGCATAGCCTGCGCCTGCGCTGCGGCGATGCTTGCCAGAACGGCCTCCTGATCGGGCGGCAATGCCGCCACAGGATCGCAGAAATACAGCCCGATCTTGAGACGAAGGGGGGCGTTGAGCGCAAAGAGTTGCCCGCTCGTCTTTTCGAGCAGGGCGCGATCGTTCGCGGCCGCCAACGCAGTGCATTTGAGCACGAGAAGGTAGAGGTGGAATTCCGATCTGTGCTCGGACAATTCGATGCCGCGATCATAGAGCGCCAGCGCCTCGCCGAATTCGCCAAGGCACATGCAGATCTGCGCCCGCATGGCGAAGGCGGCGGCGAACCCCGTCGTCTTGGCGAACACATCCTCGGCCAGCGCTGCCGCCAGCTGCATGTGTCCGCGGTCGATGAAGAACAGCACCTTGGCGATGGCGAGGACCAATAGCGGCTTGTCCTGCACCGCCGGCAGGTGCTCAAGCGCGAGCGTCTCCATCGTATCTTCGATCTCGGCCCATTGCTGCTGTGTCGGCAGCGGCTCACCGGCGGCGGGCTGAACCAGGCGCGTATAAAGATAGAGCGCCCACATCACCGCCAGTTCCGGATCGTCGGGGCGCACGGCGCGGGCGCGAGCGAGTTGCGCCTCACTCTCGCGCCAGCTCTCGTCGGCGCGCGTCAGCATCCGCGCCGCCTCGTGCAGGCGCAGCTCCATCGGCAGATCGGTGGGAGCGAGCGGCAGGTCGATCGGCGGCTTCGCCAGATGTTGCCAGAGCGCCGCTTTGATCGCGGAGGCGACGCGATCGGTTTCCGCCTTGATGCCGCTGCGGTCGAAACTTACACGATGGGCTGCGATGATATGGCGGCTCGGGCCGCCGCGCAGTACGAAGGCGGCCTGGAGCGCCGCACCGTCGTCATGAAAGCTGACCTCGAGCGTAAAGGGTACGGCCGGCAGCTGGCTTGCGTCGAAGCGCAGATGCGCGGCGTTGACCACGCGCCTCCCGCGGCCGATCGTTCGGTCGAGCGCGGCGGTCAACATTCCGAGAATCAGTCGCTCCGGACCGGCGCGGCCCGAAAGCCCATAGACCGGCCCGATCAGGAGAAAGGCGTCGTCCTGCGGCGGGGCGTTTTCTTTGGCGATCCAGGTATAGCCCTCGCCATATTGCGTTGCGATGAACCGTGGATTCCGGGCCTTGTCGCCCAGCTTGGCACGCAGCCGGGTAATCAGGAGATCGACGTTGCGCTCGCCGGTCTCGCCATGACCATTGCTCAGCGCGGCGAGCAGGCGATCGCGGCTTAAAAGGGACTTGGGCCTACGGGTTAGCGCCCCGAGCAGCGCCCGCTCCTGCCGCGTAAAACGTATTTTCGTACCGTCGCTGCGGCGCGCGCTCAAAAATTCCGGGTCGAATGCCAGATCATTGTACCAGACTTCGGACAATTCATCGTGCCCCCGGCAGCCAGGACCTGCGTCAAGCTTTGCTCCATGGTTGCAGACCAGCCCGGAAAGAACAAGCTTGCCTCGACCTTCCGGCCTCCTTTCGTCGGCAGATCGGGCCGCGGCCGGCCGCGCCGATCATCGCCAAAGTCGCCGCGCAGGTCGAAGGTCGCCGCCGCTTTTCGGCTCCGGTTTACGCCATACCTCCGGACTGCTCCCCCCATCGCAGCTCATTGTTCTCAGAACAGAAACGCATCTTCGAGCGCCTCTTCCTGCTCCGGCGCGCGATGCACCGATACCGAGTGGGAAAGGCCAAAGCGTTTTGCGAACTTCGCATGCACCTGGCGCTCGCTGTTCATTGTGTATTGCGCGTGCAGCTCATCGAAAACCTTTTCGACGCCCGCGAGATCCTTTGCCGACAGGATCGTCGCAGCCGCCCCTTCTTTCAGATATGTGACAGCCGTCGGAAGAACCGCCGTTGTCTCACTCAACTGTGACAGCGCCCGCTGGGCGCATCCCATCAGATCGCCGAACTCCGCGCCGCCTCGATTGAGCTGGCTCATCAAGCGGCCAAGATGCTGGTCACCGGCCTCAACAGCTTCGATCGCAAGAATGATCGACGGCTGGAGACTGTGGATTTGCGAGGACTCTCCCGCGGCCAGCAAATGCTTCAGATCGCGGGTGGAACGATCGATATTTTCCAGAACGGGTCCGAGTTGGTTGGCGCCATCCGAAATGCAGTCCGCCGTAAGTTTGAGCTCATCCGCGATGACGACGAACGCCCGGCCTTTGGCGCCGAGATGACCGGCCTTAAGGGCGGCGTTCATGCCGATCAGGGTCATGTCCACGACAACCTCGGACAGGCTCGATAGGGCAAGCTGAAACTTTCCGAGAGTTTTCTCGACTGCCGCCAGCGCGTCGTCGACCGACCGACGTGCATGCTCGCAGCCGCTGACCAGCGCAGAGGCTAGCGCCAGGGCCTGCTTCATGGAGTCGAGGAACGACGGCATGTCGTCGCTGCCGCTGCCGTAGAACGAATGCCCCTGATCGACGACGCTCGCTGCCGTGGATGCAAGCGTGGTCAACGCGGAACTGATCTCGGCAAGTTCAGCATTGAAAGTCGATGTAGTTTCCTCAAGCTGCGCGGCTTGCAGATCACGGATGAGCGGCGCAGCCAAGATCGATGCGTTGTCCGTATCGCCCAAGGACGGCGCCATGCGGGGATCCGCTTCGGCCACTTTCTGCAACCCCGCGCAAACATGCTCAAGCCGCTGCCGTGTGCTATCTCCCGCCTGGAGCGAAAGGATCGCACCACTGACCGAAGCTGCGATCCGCTCGGTGTTCTCTCGGGTATAGTGCGTGAGCTGAAGACTTTTGGCCTGTCGCGCTTCCATCCCTGCGAGTGCCGTGACCAACTCGGCGCTTACCGATACAAGTTGCCCGCGATAACGCCTCTCAAAAGCCTGCTGCTGCCTGAGCGCCTCGGAGATCGCCACCGAAAGATATCCCTGATCACGCGCGCAGGCCTCGATCGAGCTCTGCACCTCTACCGCAAGATCAAAGGCTTCCTGCGTGAAGTCGAGAAAGTCCGCCTGGTTGGTATTTATCGATGCAGCCTCGATCCGCGCGCTGCGCGCAATGATCGCGATCAGCTTGATCAGCTTGATCAGCGACTTCAGATGCGCCGACGCCTGCGTTACATTGCAGTCGATCGTGTTGAGGAGCTCGCTCTCCGCCGGCAGATCTTCAGCGAGACCGGAGAGCTTTCCGGCGATATCCCGAAGCGCGGCAGCCGCACCGTCGATCATGGTCCCCGACAGTTCGTGCGACAGCTCCGAAAGCTTTTCATTCAGCTCCTGGAAAATGCCGTGGCCGCGACCAAGGCAATCTCCGATCTGCGAAAAGGCATGCTCGATATTGACGGCGACGTTCCGGACCAGATCGCTCGCCTTACGCGCGGAAACTACCGAAACCTCAAAGGACATCACATTCATTCCGCTGCAGCGACCAGCCCGGCGCGCTGCCAGAGCATGATCTCTTTGGGAATATTCGAGAGCGGGATGATCTTTCGGGCAGCGCCGCAGGCAATCGCCTCCCGCGGCATGCCGAAGACAACGCAGCTGTCTTCGTCCTGCGCGCAGGTCGCGGCCCCAAGCTTGCGCATCTCCAAAAGCCCCTTGGCGCCATCGTCGCCCATACCCGTCATGATAATGCCGAGCGCGTTGCGCCCGGCATGTTGGGCAGCCGACCGAAACAGCACATCCACCGATGGACGGTGGCGCGAAACCGGCGGTCCGTCTTTAATCGCGATGTGATAACGAATGCCGATCCGTTGCAGGAGCGTATGCCGACCGCCGGGGGCAATGTATGCGTGCCCCGCCAGCACCGGCTCGCCGTCTTCCGCTTCCTTCACCTTGATTTCACAGAGTCGATCAAGCCGCTTGGCGAAGGCCGCGGTGAAACCTTGCGGCATATGCTGGACGATCAAAATTCCGGGGGTGTCAGATGGCAAGACCTCAAGAATTTCGCGAAGCGACTCGGTGCCGCCGGTCGACACTCCGATACACACGATGCGCTCGGTCTGCGGTCTCACGCGACTCAAGACCGGAGGCGGAATAATTGCATCCGCCGTCAGCTTGGCCTCGGTGGTCGCACGGCGCGCACTGCGCGGCCTAACCTTTGCGCCAGCAGCCGATTTCACCGCATCGCGCAACTTGGTGGACGCTTCCAGCAAGGCTTTTCGCGTATCGACGCGCGGCTTCGGCACGATATCCACCGCGCCGGCTTCAAACGCCTCGAACATCAGATCGGAGCCCTGCTCGGTCAATGTCGAACAGATAATCACCGGAATTGGCCGCTGCGCCATGATCTTGCGCAGGAACGTCATTCCATCCATGCGCGGCATCTCGATATCGAGGATGATGACGTCCGGAATCTCTTCTTTCAGGTGACGCGCTGCGACGAACGGGTCGGACGCGGTCGCCATGACTTCGATGCCGGGATCCTCACTCAGGATGCGCGTGAGGACCTCACGCACCGAAGCGGAGTCGTCGACGATCAAGACGCGGACCGATGGCCTACGCATGTCCTTAGCTCCGATTTTCGTTTCTGAAGATCGTCGGCTGAACCTGTCGCAACCCAACCGTTCCCTGATGCACCATCGACTCGGAATGGCCGACCATCAGATAGCCTCCCGGACGCAGGTGCGTACAAAGCCGGTCAACCACTTTGCGCTGGGTGGCCTTGTCAAAATAGATCAGCACGTTCCTGCAGAATATGATGTCGACATCGCGGTCGACCGGATAGACCGGCTCCATCAGGTTGAGCCGCATGAAGTTGACGAGCTTGCGCAGCTCAGGCACGACCCGCACCTCGCCTCGCGCCGGATCGCGCGACGACATAAAGTAGCGCTTCCTCAACATGGGCGGGACGGGGGCAACCATCTCCTGGGTGTAGATGCCGGTCTTCGCTATCCGCAGGACATTTGTGGAAATGTCGGTGCCGAGAATGCGAAACTGGAATTGCAATCCTTGCTTGACCAGATCGTCGAGAGCGATCGCAGCGGTATAGGCCTCCATGCCCGTCGACGCCGCGGCGCTCCACACCTTCAGCAGGCCGCCTTTCCGGACAGGCCGCCCCACGATCTCGGGCACGGCAACCTCGCTGAGAAAATCGAAATGCGACGGCTCTCGATAAAAATCCGTTTTGTTGGTCGTCACGCAGTCGATCAGATGGACCATCTCCGTTTCGGGGTGGCGGCCGGAAAACAGATGCTCCACATATTCATCGAGGTTGGAATGGCGCAACGCGCGCGCACGCTTCTGCAACCGCCCTTCGAGCATCAGGCGCTTTGCCGCGGGCAGCCTGATGCCGATCTGCGTTTCGATGAATTCGGCTATCGAGCGGAAATGTCTCTCGGAAAGCTGAGGTGCGGCGGCCGGCATGGCTTTCTTTTCGAGCACTAAGCCGCGACGGCCGCAGCGGCGGGTTCGCGCGACGCCGGAAGATCTGCGCACGCCATCAGGCGCTCCAGATCGAATATGATGATAAACTGCTCACCTTTGCGCCCGATGCCTGCGAGATAGTCAGACTTCCATCGTCCGCCCACCGACGGCGGCGGCTCGATCTCGGCGTGATTGATATCCGTGACTTCAAAAACGCAATCCGCAACGAAGCCGACGCCGACAAGCCGCCCCTCCATCGGCACATCCAGAATGATGATCCGCGTCGCTTCCGTTGCTGCTGCAACGGGGATATCCAGCTTGGTTCTCAGATCCACGATCGGATATCCCTCACCGCGGACATCGATCATGCCAAGCAGAAAATCAGGTGCATGGGGCAATTTTGAAATCGGCCGCATGTCCAGAATCTCCCGCACATTTCGAATACTGATGCCGAACGTCTCGCCGGCCAGACCAAGCGTGAGGTATTGATCCATTTCGGTCATGTTACGCTCCACACATTCAGTGACTTGAGAGCGGTGACAGCTTCCCGGCCTCGCCAATGTGCGAGGCCGGGTGCCGTGTCAGCGCTGGAATTCGAGATCGCGCTCGTCGGCCGCATCGCTCATCTCGAACGCAAAGCCTCCGCCGCCGGCCACTTTGAGGGGACGGCTTGCGGCCAGCGCCGGCTTCTTCGCGCGACGCGCGATCACGGGCACGTTGGACGGCTGGCTCAGACGTTGACGCCCCGCTGCCTCAGCCGTGTTGGCACGTTCCTCGATCTTGAAGAAGGCGATGGTCGACTGCAGCTGTTCGGCCTGCGAGGCAAGCTCCTCGGATGTCGACGACACCTGCTCGGACGCGCTGGCATTCTGCTGACCGACCTTGTCGAGCTGCTGAATAGCCTGGTTGATCTGCGACGCACCTACATCCTGCTCGCGGCACGCGGACGTGATCTCCTCGACCAATTCGGCCGTCTTCTTGATGTCCGGCACCAGTTTCGAGAGCATCATGCCAGCTTCCTGCGCAACCTTGACGGTCTCGCTGGAAAGGCCGCCGATCTCCGCTGCCGCTGCCTGGCTACGCTCAGCAAGCTTGCGAACTTCGGAGGCGACCACGGCAAATCCCTTGCCGTGTTCACCCGCTCGCGCTGCTTCGACCGCGGCGTTCAATGCGAGCAGGTCTGTCTGCCGCGCAATTTCCTGCACGATGGTGATCTTCTCGGCGATCGTCTGCATCGCCTCGACAGCCCGCCCGACCGCCTCGCCGCTCGCTTCCGCGTCCTTGGCGGACTGCACTGCAATTCGCTCGGTCTGGCTCGCATTTTCGGCGCTCTGCTTGATGTTGGCAGCCATCTCTTCCATCGAAGACGATGCCTCTTCAGCGGAGGATGCTTGTTCAGTCGCTCCCTGCGACAACTGCTCGGCGCTGGCAGACAATTCCTGACTTCCGGCAGAAACATTCTGCGCGGCAACCAACGCTTCGGAAACGACCGAGCGCAGCCGCTCAATGGTGCCGTTCAATGACGTCAGCAGATCGCCGACTTCGTCCTTGGTCGTGACCTTTGTCGTCTCGGTCAAATCACCGTTGGCGACGGCATTTGCCAATGTCACAGCACTGGCCAAACCGCGGCTGATGCCGATCGCGATCCACAGCGCCGACAGCACGGCAACCACAAAAGACACAATGATGACGGAGACGAGCAGCAGCTTGGCAAAAGCGGCCGCCTCGCTGCCGTCGTTCGACGCCTCATCCATCGATTTCAGCGTATGTTGGATGTATTCGTTCGTGGCAGTCAGCGTTTCGTTGAAAGCTGTCCGGCCTTCACCGGCAGAAATTGCTGACGCCTTCACGCTGCCGCCCTCAAGCGCGGTATTGAGGACGTTATCGACCACTTTGGCGAAACGGTCGTGCTGTGCCGCGACGGACTTGAAGGCCGATCCGGCAGTCAAACGACCAATCTTGGCATTCAGCTCCTTCAGATGAGCGCTTGCCTCCTTTGCATCCGCGTTAAGCGCCTCAAGTCGCGTAGCGGTGTATGCCGAGATCACGATACTCGGGATCCGAACTGCATCCGTTTTCGCCGCTTGCAGCATCTGCAGAACCCGCAAGGTATCGGCGCTCGCCCCTTCCTTTGCGGTTTCGGAGGCAGCGTCATCAAGGGCGGCCTCTAGCTCCCGCGCGGCCGCCTCGCCTTCGGATTTCCACAGACGCGCGGCCTTATTGTTGGAATTGAGAAGAGCGAACTTCCCCGTTTGCTCCGCCAGGTCGTTGAGCCGCCGAAGCTTGACGGCAACGTCATCGAGCAGGCGACGTCCCGCACCGCTGGCCTTGCTATGAACGTCATCGCGGATCTTCAATACCTGGTCACGCAGAGACAGCATTCTATTGTAATTGTCCGCCGTCTCCTTGTCGGAGGCCGACGTGATCATCCGGTTCTCGGCGCGCTGCTGGGCTTGTATATTATCCATGAGCTCCGATGCTTTTTGCATCCGCTCCGCCTGGGCGACAATCCGGTTTTGCCCCTCGTTCAAGGCCGTCAACTGATGGTAGGCAACCATGCCGGTTACCAAGGAGAGCGCAATCACCGAGCCAAACGCAGTGGCCAGCTTCGCTTTGATCGTGAATCTCATGTTCAAACCCACTGGTCTTCTAACAAAAGCCAAATCAATTGAGGATGCGTTCCATGTTCGGAACGATGACGAACTCTTCACGCCACTTCGTGATGAAGTTGATGAACTCAGGTCTCCAATGCATTCCAAGGCGGGGCGTCTGCTGGATATTGGCGCGGGATATTTCGGAGACCTCGTAAACCCGGTCGGCGACGACGCCGACCAGAACCGGCTCATTCCCGATGTCGACGTTGAGGACGACAATGCGAGTGTCGGCAGTTCTCTCGGCCTCGCCCATGCCGAACCGAACACGCAGATCGGCCAGGGGGATGATCATCCCGCGGACATTCACAACCGATGGCAGAAACGCTTTTGCGCCGGCCACCCTGGTTTCTGGAACGGGATCGATGATCTCGCGAACCATTCCCGCCTCCATTGCAAAGATCTCTTCGCCGATCCCGAGCATCACGACCTGCAACACTTCGAGGTCAGATGGCTCGGTGCCAAGCTCTTTCACACCGGTATCGGTCATGCTGCCTCACTGACGCGCTGATTTTCGCTGCGCCCCTGGCCGATGGCTATCAGCTGCGGGACATCCAGGATCAGGGCAGCCGTGCCGTCGCCAAGAATGGTCGCACCGGAAAACATCGTGACATCCGAATGCAGTTTAGACATCGACTTGATCACTGTCTGATGGCTGCCGATGATCTGATCGGCAACGAGCCCGACACGCGTGTCGCCGCTTGAAGTGATGATGACTTTCTGATGGCGATCCGGCTCGCCGTCTGCGTGGAACAGTTCTCTCAGACGCAGAAAGGGGACGAGGTTGCCCCGCATGTTGAGAAAATTGCGTCCGCGTGTTTTCTCGTCCGCCGACGTAAGCTCGACACATTCTTCTACCGCAGACAGGGGGATTATATACCGCCCCTCCCCGACGCGGATCAAAAGCCCTTCGATGATCGCCAGCGTCAACGGCAGATGCAGCGTCACCGTTGTTCCTTGGCCCGGCGCGCTCGACAATTCGATCGTGCCGCGCATGTCCTCGATGGTGCGCTTGACCACATCCATTCCGACACCGCGGCCGGAAAGAGCCGAGACGGTTTGCGCGGTCGAAAAACCCGGACTGAACAGCAGCTGATGAATGTCGTGATCGGACAGCGCAGCGCCGGCGGCAACGAGGCCGGCTTCTTCGGCCTTGGCCCGGATGCGCGCGGTGTTCAAACCAGCGCCGTTGTCGCGAATTGTCACGAGCACCTGAGCGCCGGAATGAACGGCGGTAAGTTCGATCCGGCCCAGCTCCGTTTTTCCGGCACTTGCCCGAACCGACGTCTCCTCTATGCCGTGATCAATCGCGTTACGGATGAGATGCACCAGCGGATCCGCCAGGCATTCGATCATGGTCTTGTCCAGTTCGGTATCTTCGCCTGCAGTGACGAATTCGACCGGCTTGCCGAGATCCCGCGACAGATCATGAACGAGCCGACGAAAGCGCCCGAACAGAGATTCGATCGGCACCATCCGCGCGCCCATCGTGGTATCGCGCAAGCTCGCCGCGAGGCGTTCGATCTCTTCGGCGATGATCTTGATGGAAAGATCGTCCGTGAGAGATGCCAGCTGGCTCAACCGCGCCTGTGCGATCACCAGCTCGCCGACACGATCCATCAATTCGTCGAGACGCTCGGCCTGCACCCGCACCGTTGCAATGCCGCGCTCGTCTGCGCGCCTCGATCCGCCGCGCTTGAGGGCCTGTGCAGGCTGTTCACGCTCGGCTTTACTCGGGGCGGGCACGATATCCTGCTCGGTCGGCGCCAGAATCTGTTCCGCTTCGCCGGACGCCAAAATCGGCTCAAGAACGAGCTTCATTTCGTCGCGCACGAACATGAAGACACCGTCGATGGCGGCTTCATCACACTCGCTGTACAACGTGACATCCCAGCTCAGGAAGCAGGACTCCGGCTCGAGGTCGTCAAGCAAAGGCACTGCGTCGGTCAATGCCGTAACGAAGCACGAGCCGAGATCACGCAGATCATCCAGCAGATCGAGCGGGTTCGAGCCATTGCGCAGGATATGGCTGTCGAACTCGATCTGGAGCCGCCACCCCAGCCGCCTCCCTGCGTTGGCCGACGTCGCCTCAGTCGTGCTCGGCGCAGCCGCTTCGCACTTGTCGATCACAACAAGCTGGCGAAGATCGTCCAGAATAGCATCGCCAATAATGGCTTCCGTTGTCTCGGGCGTCTCGATCAGGGCGCGAATGTGATCTTTTGCCGAGAGCGCGACCGAGATCAGATGGTGCGTCGGCCGGATCTCGCCATTTCTGACGAGATCGAAAGCCGTCTCAAATTCGTGGGTGAACGAGGCTACGGCTTCGAAGCCGAACATCGCGCCCGACCCTTTGATCGTGTGAAGGGCCCGAAAGGCGCTATCGACAAGGTCGCGATCCTCGGGGCGTTGAGCAAGGTCGAGCAGCGCGCCTTCCAACGTCTCCAGAATCTCGTGCGCCTCCTGGCGGAACACGTCAGCCGGGTCGAGGCCGCTCATAATCGCACCAGCTTGTTCACAACCGCCAGAAGTTGATCCGGCTTGAAGGGCTTCGTAATCCAACCGGTTGCGCCGGCCCTTTTTGCCTCGAGCTTGATTGCGTCGTTCGATTCAGTCGTGAGAAATACGATTGGCAGGCCAAGCAACGTCGGCACGCTTCGCAGCGCGCGGATAAGCTCAAGGCCGTTCATCACCGGCATGTTCAGATCGGTGATCACAAGATCAACGCGGCTGGCCTTTGCCTTTGCCAAGCCTTCGGCGCCGTCGCCAGCCTCGATCACGGTGTGGCCGGCAGGGCCGAGCACAACCTTGATCATCTGGCGAATACTCGGCGAGTCATCGACGGTAAGGATAGTGGCCATCACAAACCCCGCCTTTTTTGAGCGGACGGCTCGCCATTGATCGCATCCTCGGCAACTCCGGCGCGCTCCAGCGTGGTGCGTAGCTGCTGCGAGAACTCGGACAGCTCAAGGCGACGCCCCTGAAGGCGCGCGGATTTCGCGGTCGACAGCAACAGCTGGATGGACGTCAGATCGGCCCTGCCCACCTCCGAGCAATCGATCTTGAGTGCGCTCCCACTCCGGAATGCTTCCTGGATGAATTCATGAGTTCTTCGGATCGCAATGATGCTGCAATCCTCGGGCAGGCGCAGCGACCATGTCGAAACTACCGGGTTTTCCATCAACGCATACCTACTCTCACGATGTGAACCATACGCCGGACAAATTGAAGGCCACATCGCTCTTCGCCATCGACTATCGAACACAGGGATAGCCAAATCTCTAAAATGAAACTGCCGGCAGCGTCGCAGCGAGAACGAAATTCGCTCTTTGCAATGCATGCGATGCAAAACCGGCCAATCCGACCGGATGGAAAGAATCAAAATCGTTCAGACGAAAATTTGGGAAGAAAAGCCGTCGCGAGGAATGATCGCTCGCATGCTTCGTCCCGCGCTAAGCTCAAGACGCCGATCGATGCCCGATCGAGGCCGCGGACGATGAATATCTCGGAGAAGAAGACGAGGCTTTAAACCCCAAAATGCACCGCAGCGAGAGAGCCGCCTGCGTTAGAGCAATTGATCCAAGGCGAGAAAGATATCGCCCTTGCGGCTATGAAAAATCACGCCGCCCTGCTCCAGCGCGGCCTTCACACTTAGAATCGTTCGCCGACGAATCGACCCCGCATCGCCGTTTTCAAAGCGCCGAATGCTCGAAATTGACACTCCGCTTTTCGTCGAAAGATCCTCGATCGACCAGCCCAGCAAGGCGCGTGCGGCTCTCACGTGCGGAGGCCTCATCTTGTCAATGGCGGGGACGCTCGGCGCTTCATTCATGCTTCTCGCAACCAATCCCGTCCATTCAGACAGGTTTCCGGCATCGTCGAAAACCGGCGCGGCGTACAGCGATACGGTCATCTCGTCAGCGGACAACGGAAGCGACAGCACCATCCGGGAGACAAAGCACTTTTCCTCCGCAACCGCTTGTTTCCACACGACTTCTGCTCGCAACCGATCGCTTTCGCGCACGAATCTGAGCCACCGCCACCCCATGAGATCGGATGACGACTGAAGCCCAAACGATCGCCAATTGTGAAAGCCTGTGATCGCCCCGTCTTTGGATGCCGACCAGGTGCTGAAACAGAACTGCTCGGCCAGAACGTCCGACCGCCTGTCCTTGCGCCGGAACAGTTGAAGGAAATTCTGCTGATCTGTCACATCGATAAGGAGGCCGGCAATCCGCTGCGGCACTCCATCTTTCGAATAGAAAACCTCCGCGCGGCTCAGGAGCCAGCGCAGACGTCCACCTGTCAGAATGACCCGAAATTTATGCTCGGTGACAACGCCCTGAATGGCCAGCTCATAAGCATCCTGCACCATTTTGCGATCATCGGGATGAACTCTCTTGAGGACAGTGTCGAGAGACGGTCTATCGACCGCAGGATTCGTCCCAAGCATCCGGTGAGTGCCCGCGGACCAAAACGACGTTCCTTTCGACAGATCGCGCGACCACAATCCGAGCTGTCCCATTTCTTCTGCGATTGAAAGTAGTGAACGCGAAGAGAACGGCACGCGGCCATCTAACACAGCAGTCATCTTCCCGCACCGAGTGGCCGCAAAAAACTCATCATATACTGACCGATGGAGGCGTGAGGCGATAAGCGCGACGCAGAGTGGACCTGCTGATAGAATTGAGCCAACAGCAAATTCGCCGGAGAGAGCGCTGCCCGCCTTATACGATCTATTTTATCGACTCAACGAATTTCGCTGGAAATTTTGTGAATACGTCTACCAGTTCGCGCCAACCGAAACTGTTGCGGATGAATTGTGAAAAGACGCCGGTATCATCAACCGCCGAAATCGCTGGTGATCCGAAGTAAACTTACTGTGGCTCAGAGCACGCGCAGCGCAAGCAATCGATCCACTCCAACAAGTCAGAATCTCCAGGCGGAAAATCGTAGAGCGACGGCCTTCGCGAACCGATGCCGGCATCGCAAAATTCTTTGCTGATCTAAAGATTTCGCGCTGACGTCAGTCCGCACGGTCCGTTTGAAAAAATTGGCTCTGCCGGCACCCGCAGTCAGACCACCATGACAACGGATGGAAATTTCTGCCCGTGTTCCTAACGCGACCGAACCGAACCATGGCAATGGCTTTTAATTAAAATACTTCGGTTCAATGCCGAGCCCGGTGCCTCCCGAAAGCGCCATCGCCTGAGCTCAACGATTCGACTGACCGCAACTGACAAGGCAAAAAAATACCGCAATCTTGATCCGCCCGGTTCCAGAACCGTCCAGATCAGCCGCACCGACGCCGGCGCAGGCAAAATTGCCACCGACGCTTAAGACGAGAGCTGCGACGACAATGCTTTACTTCGAGCCTCTCGCCGCGATGATTTTTGCCGGTCGAGAGTTGCGCCGACCATCTCCGAAACGCTGAGTGAGGACAATTGCCTCCCGAACGAGTTCTTCCCGCATCACGGCAACCTGTCGAAAGCGACGCGGGAAGAGGTCGAGACGGGCCTGCGCATGGCGAGCACGAGCATCGCATCCTGCACGAGGCGCACGCTCAGCACCTGTCCGTTGGCCTCGCCGATTGGCCGCCAGGAAACCCTGATCTTCGCCGGGCGTCCCTGGCTGGTGAGGGAGATCGTGGTGCCCCACAGCCGGCAAGCCTCCGCGCTTCAGCGGCGGCGGGAACATCGGAGAATGCCTGAGCGCGCAGTGCCTGCCGTTTTCGTATCTCGGAACCTCAACAAAAGAGAACATCCGAGCGGAGGACCGTGTTTTCGGAAACACCAGCACCAAGGGCGAGGCATCCGGAGATTTTTTCAACAAAAAGGGCCGCAGGCGGGAACTGAAAATCTTTTGGCTGGGGCGGGAGGGTTCGAACCTCCGCATGGTGGAATCAAAATCCACTGCCTTACCACTTGGCGACGCCCCAACAGCCGGGAACGGGCGGACACTGCCTGCCCGTGCGCTGGTTTGGTCCGTCTACAGATTGTCGCCCCGCTTTTCAACTCCAGCCGCACGATTTTTCAAAAGGCCAGAGGCGATATTCCGATGCCGCGCCCAATTAATTGTTTTCTCACGCCTTTTTGGCCCGTCGCGAAATCTTTGCCAAAACCGGCCCGCAGCCGCCCAAGATGGTTGAGGCGCCCCGGTTTTCGTGGGATGAAATCTTAAAAATCAGACTCTTCGGCCTCCCTCAGACAACCAAAGAGACGTTCATGACCTATCGTGCGCCCATCGACGACATCCTGCTCGCTCTCAACGAAGGTGCGGGACTGGCCGCAGCAACCGAGGCCGGCCTTGTCCGGGATTTCGATAGCGATCTCACGGCCGCTGTTCTTGAAGAAGCCGGCCGCTTCGCCAGCGACATTCTGGCTCCGCTCAACCGGATCGGCGACGAAAAGGGCATCCGCCTCGACAATGGCGTCGTCACCACCGCACCGGGCTGGAAGGAGGCCTATCGGCAGTGGAGCGAGGCCGGCTGGAACGCCGTCTCGAGCCCCGAGGCCTGGGGCGGACAGGGCCTGCCGCTGGCGATCAACGCCGCCTGCACCGAAATCTGGAGCGCCTCGAACATCGCCTTCGGCCTGTGCCCGCTGCTCACGCTGAGCGCCATCGAGGCGCTGGAAGCCCATGGCAGCGACGAGTTGAAGCAAACCTATCTCGGCAAGCTGGTGTCCGGCGAATGGACCGGCACGATGCTCCTCACCGAGCCGCAGGCGGGCTCCGACGTCGGCGCATTGCGCACCCGGGCCGAGCGCGCCGCCGACGGCACCTACCGCCTGTCAGGCAGCAAGATCTTCATCACCTATGGCGAGCACGATATGACCGACAATATCGTGCATTTCATTCTGGCGCGGCTGCCGGACGCGCCGGCCGGCACCAAGGGCATTTCGCTGTTTCTCGTGCCCAAATTCCTCGTCAACGCGGATGGCTCGCTCGGCGAACGCAACGACATTTATGCCAGCGGCGTCGAGCACAAGCTCGGCATGCACGCCTCGCCGACCTGCACCATGTCGATGGGTGATCATGGCGGCGCCGTCGGCTATCTGATCGGCGAGGAAAACCGCGGCATGGCCTGCATGTTCACCATGATGAACCAGGCGCGGCTCGGCGTCGGCCTCGAAGGCGTCGGCATCGCCGATCGCGCCTATCAGCAGGCGCTGGCCTATGCCCAGGAGCGCAAGCAGGGCCGCGCTCTCGGCAAGACCGATAGCGGCTCGGATCCCATCATCGTCCACCCCGACATCAAGCGGATGCTGATGCAGATGCGCGCGCTGACGGCGGCCGCCCGCTCGATCTGCTACGCAACCGCGGTGGCGCTCGACGTCGCCCAGCGCGCCGCCGATCCGGCGATCCAGAGCAAGGCCGCGACCCGCGCCGCCCTCCTGACGCCGATGGCGAAGGCGTTCTCGACCGACATCGGCAACGAAGTGGCCGCGCTCGGCGTGCAGGTGCACGGCGGCATGGGCTTCATCGAGGAAACCGGCGCCGCGCAACATGTCCGCGACGCGCGCATTCTGACGATCTACGAAGGCACCAACGGCATCCAGTCGATCGACCTCGTCACGCGCAAACTGTCGGCGCAGGGCGGCGCGGCCGTCTGGGAGCTGCTGGAGGAGTTGTCCGACGTCGTCGCCCGCGTCGAGGCGTCGAACAATCCCGACTTCGGCCTCACCGGAGAACGGCTGCGCGAAGCCCTCAAGGCCACCGAGCGCGCCAGCCGCTGGCTGCTCGAGCAAATGGCTTCCGCGCCGAACAACGCCCTCGCCGGTGCAACGCCCTATTTGCGGCTGTTCTCATCGGCGCTCGGCGGCTGCCTGCTGGCCAAGGAAGCGCTTGCGGCGACCGGCAACGGCGCGGATGGGCAGCGTTACGTCACGCTCGCGCGGTTCTTCGCCGAAAACGTTGCAGTGCAGGCCGATGCGCTGGCCGACACCGTGGTGCAGAGCGCCGACGCCATCGCCGGCGCCGACGCAGTGCTGCTCGCATAGGCGGGCCAGCGCCCGCCGTCGTCGTCACGTCGAAGTCTTCACGTCAAAGGCTGAAGACCGGCCTCGATCTCGGCGCGCTGCGGCTCCAGAAACGGCGGCAGCGCCAGCTTCTCGCCGAGCGTCGCCATCGGCTCGTCGGTGGCGAAGCCCGGACCATCGGTCGCGATCTCGAACAGAATGCCGTTGGGCTCACGGAAATAAAGGCTGCGGAAATAGAAGCGGTCGACCTCGCCGCTGTTCGGAATCCGCAGGTCCGTGAGATGGCGCGCCCACCGATGATACTGCTCCTCGTTGGGCGTGCGAAAGGCGACGTGGTGAACGCCGCCAGCCCCCTGCCGGGCGACCGGACTGGTACGGTCTTCCCGCACATGCAGTTCTGCGTCGGCGCCGCCCGCCCCCATCTCGTACACCTGAATCTTGCTGCCGTCGTCGGGATCGAGGTAATGGCGCGCATGGCGCATGTTCATCACCCGCGTGAGCACAAGTTCGGTGTTCGCGAGTTCGGGCACGGTCAGCGTGATCGGCCCGAGGCCACGGATCTGATGCTCCGCCGGGACAGAACTTTGCGCCCACGGCACCGCCGATCCGGCGCCGTCATCATCGACCAGCATGAGGCGCTGGCCTTCGGGATCCTCAAAGCGCAGCGACATGCGGCCGTCGATCTCGCCGATCTCCCCGACCGGGACATTCGCGTCGATGAGGCGCTCGCGCCAGTACTGCAGCGCGCCCTCGCCCTGCACCCGCAGCGCGGTGGAAGAGATGCTGCGCGTGCCGCGCCGCTCCGGCGGCACCGCAAAATCGAAGAATGTCAGATCGGTGCCAGGCCGCGCCTCGCCATCCGCATAGAACAGGTGATAGGCGCTGACATCGTCCTGATTGACGGTCTTCTTGACCAGCCTCATGCCGAGAACGCCCCGATAAAAGGCCAGATTGACCTTCGGCTTCGCCGAAATCGCGGTCAGATGATGAATGCCGGTCAATTGCATCGGATTCCCCCGTCTTTTGGGCTGCAAAGGAGCAGCCCGGTTGATCGTACCCAGAAAGACGCAAGGCCCGACGCCGCCGCGCAGATCGCCAGACCCGAACTGCTTCCCCACAAAGTGCCATCATGCCGCACAATTGCGGCCAACATCCGTTTGGCAAAAAAATGAACGACCCCCGATGGGGTCGTTCGATAGCGAAATTCAAGAAACGCCTGGACCAATCAACGGCAGCGGCGAACCTGCTTCACGATCCAGCGACCGTGATGACCGCGCGTGCGAATGGTTTCGGTGCGGCAAACCGGACGGCGCACATGCCTGTGATGATGGCGATGGCCGCTGTGATGGTGACGATGATACTGGGCCTGGATGAGACCGCTGTCGACGTTGATTGCTGCCCCCGGCGCCTGCATTGCCGCCATCGACGATGAAGCGGCCCCAAGCGACACTGCGATAGCGATTGCGGCGGCAGCGGTGATTGACAACAGTTTCATGAAGTCTCCATTTCGTTGGAAGTTTGGTGTGCGGTGTGGAAAACAGATGGTGGGAATGCGATTCACCCCAGCCCACCCAAGGGGGAACTCCCGAATTGCGCGTAAAGTTCCAATGAGGCTACTTCTTGTCGGCAACGTTCTGCAGAACGAGGCGGGAAAGCTCGACGACCAGGGCGCGGAGCTTCTCGTTCTCGGCGCGCACGGCGCTGAGTTCGTCTGACGGACGGTCGGAAGAGGAGGATGCCTCGGTGCCACCCAGCCGTTTTTGCTTCTCAGGGTCGGGGCGCCCGATCGCAGGCATCGCATCCTTTCTCCTCTACAAGTCCGAGCGATACTTCACTCCACTCCGAACAGAATCACTCGCTCAAAAGTTGGGGCGGAACACGGGCAAATTTTGGACAGGCTGTGAGTTCCCGCTACAATGTCCCCTGACAGCCTCGGGTTTGCCGATTGGCCGCTGGACGACATCCATCAACAACCTCGCGCCCAACCGATTGACGGAAACCGGATGACAACGCTCTTTCTCACCCATGAAGCCTGCTTGCGCCATGACATGGGGTACGGCCATCCCGAGTGCCCGGCGCGTCTGGTCGCCGTCAATCAGGCGCTGCTCGAACCTCGCTTTGAAAAGCTGCTGCGCGGCGAAGCGCCCGAGGGCACGCTCGATGCCGTCGCGTTCTGTCACAGCGAGCATTACATTCAGGAGCTTCGCTATCTCGCGCCGACGGATGGCGTGATCCACATCGACGGCGACACCGCGATGTCGCCCGGCAGCTGGGAAGCGATCTTGCGCAGCGTTGGCGGCGCGACCGCGGCGACCGAAGCCGTGCTGACCGGCATTGCCGACAACGCCTTTGTCGCCACGCGCCCGCCGGGCCATCACGCCGAGATCGGCCATGCGATGGGCTTCTGCTTTTTTGACAATGCGGCCATTGCCGCGCGGTACGCGCAGCGCAGATTCGGCATCGAGCGCGTCGCCGTCGTCGATTTCGACGTCCACCACGGCAACGGCACGCAGGACATCTTTTGGGCCGATCCCACCGTGATGTATTGCTCGACCCATGAGATGCCGCTGTTTCCCGGCACGGGTGCGGCATCGGAGCGCGGCGACCACGGCACCATCGTCAACGCGCCGCTGCGCCCGGGCGACGGCAGTGAGGAATTCCGCGCCGCGTTCGAGGAACGGATTCTGCCGCGGCTGCGCGCATTCGCGCCCGAATTTCTGGTGATTTCCGCCGGCTTCGACGCCCATCGCAACGATCCGCTGGCCACCCTCGAGCTCGAGGAAGCGGATTTCGCCTGGGTTACCCATAGATTGATGGACATCGCGGCTACAACCGCGGAGGGGCGAATTGTATCGGTCCTTGAAGGCGGTTACGATTTGCAAAGTCTCGCTGAATCGGTGAAGGCGCATGTTGGCGCACTGATGGCCACCAGACCTCTGCCATAATCCGCCGTCAGAACAGCCCCTCGCTTCTTGCGATGATCCAACCACAGGAGCCGCCATGGCTGGCAACGTCAACGCCGATGTCCCCACTCTCTCTTTCGAGAATGCGATCGAAGAGCTCGAATCGATCGTCAAGCGGCTGGAAGACGGCAAGGTGCCTCTCGAAGAGTCGATCAAGATCTACGAGCGCGGCGAAGCCCTGAAGCGGCGCTGCGAGGAGTTGCTGCGGCAGGCCGAGGCTCGTGTCGAAAAGATCACCACCGATGCTTCCGGTGAGATCACCGGCGTCACCCCCCTGGACGTCCAATAACCACGGCGCGCGTCGCTTTCTGCGCGATCGGCTAGACTGCCGCATCGACATTCCGGGCTGACAAATTCCACATCATCGAGGGTTAAGGGTGCAGGTCCACCGCCGCCACGTCATCTTTCTGCAGGGCTACGATCCGCGTGGCATTGCGGCCTATTACCGGATGTTTCGGACCGAGCTCAAAAAGTTCGGCGCGCTCTACGGCCTGTCCCCGTCGATCAGCCGCCCGCAGGAGACCGCCGACGGCCTCGCCGCGAAGTGGACGATCGAAACCGCCGGCGAGGGTTGGGCCACCAGCACCCAATACGAGTTTCTGCGCTGGGAGGACCTCGTCCAGCAGGATCGCACCATGTCGACCTGGCGGCTGATCAGCCAGTCGCTCATGATCTATCTGTGGATCGTCTTCAAGGGCATTTTGGCGAAGTTCAGCAAAGCCCACTGGCGCTTTGCGGTGTTCATTACCTATCCCTACCTCGTGCTGCTCGCTGAAATTCTGCTCTCGATGGCGCTCGCCGGCCTCGCCAAGAATCTCGGCGCGGCGGTCGGCCTGCCGGATGCCGCCAATATCGCGGCATCCCTCGCCATCTTCGCCGGCGTGCTCGCAGCCCTCATCGTCAAGGCCGAGTCCCGCACCTACATGCTCTATCTGATGGCGGATACGATCTTCACCTATCAGTTCGGGCATCGCCAGCGGAAGGACTGGGACGCCCGCATCGAGCATTTCGCGCAGCATCTCGTCAACGTCGCCAAAACCTCGACGGCCGACGAATTGCTGATCGTCGGCCACAGCTCCGGCTCGTTTCTCGGCACCGAAATCCTTTCGCGCGCGCTGGAGATTGATCCCGCGCTGGGGCGTCACCATGCCCGGGTCGTGCTGCTGACCGTCGGCGGCAACCTGCCGATCATCGGCTTCTTGCCGGTCTCCGCTCCATTCCGCGAAAACCTGCGCCGCCTCGCCATCAATCCAGACATCGACTGGATCGACGGCCAATCGCGCAAGGACGTGATGAACTTCTTCCCGTTCGATCCGATCAAGGGCCACGGCCTCGAAGTCGGCGATGCGCGGCGCAATCCCACGATCTACTACGTGCGGCTTCGCGACCTGATCGCGCCCGAACGCTACAACCTCTTCCGCTGGCATTTCTTCCGGGTTCACTTCCAGTTCGTGATGGCGAACGACCAGGCCAACGCCTACGACTATTTCATGATGGTGTGCGGCCCGATCTCCCTGCCGCAGCGGATCCGCAATCCTGAAGAAGCGCTTGCGGTGGCGACGGGAACCCCGGCAGCGCGTGAGGCGGCCTGGCAAAAGCTGCTCGCCGCCTAGCCTTCTGCGAAAGCTTCTCATCAAAATGTAGCTTTCGACTGAGAGGGATCGCAAACTGAACTGAAGCGTTGATTTTCGTTGTTTGAATTCATGTGGAACCGGATTTTCGGTTCTCCCACATGCTCACTTGGCTTGAGTCGATCCTTTGGTATAAGCGTGCGATCGGAGCGTTAGCGCTGCTTTCGCCGACTGCGCGCGAATTTCCGCTAAGCTATTATGATCATTGCCAAAAGCGGATTACCCGCGGGAAACCGGACCGATTGGCGGCTGTCGAAGTAGTGAACCTAGGGAAATTCTAGGCTACAAATGAATTAATCTGCTCGGTAACGCTCCGGGCGCCTGAAATTCCAAGCGGCCGATATGCGGGTTCCGAGCTCGCGAGCGCGGCGCCTGAGTAGAGCTGAAGAACTGGAAACCATCGTGACAAGCAGCAGCAACACGCCACTTCTCGATACCATCCGGACCCCCGAGGATCTGCGGCGTCTTCCGGTTGGACAGCTTCGGCAGGTTGCCGATGAACTTCGTCAGGAAACCATCGACGCCGTTTCGGTGACCGGCGGCCATTTTGGCGCGGGACTGGGCGTCGTGGAACTGACCACGGCAATTCACTACATTTTCGATACGCCGCGCGATCGCCTGATCTGGGACGTCGGCCATCAGGCCTATCCGCACAAGATTTTGACTGGGCGCCGCGACCGCATTCGCACCTTGCGCACCGGCGGCGGCCTGTCCGGCTTCACCAAGCGGACCGAGAGCGACTACGATCCTTTCGGCGCGGCCCATTCCTCGACCTCGATCTCGGCGGGTCTCGGCATGGCCGTGGCGCGCGACCTTTCCGGCGGCAACAACAATGTCATCGCCGTGATCGGCGACGGCGCGATGTCGGCCGGCATGGCCTATGAGGCGATGAACAATGCCGGCGCGATGAACTCGCGGCTGATCGTCATCCTCAACGACAACGACATGTCGATCGCACCGCCGGTCGGCGCGATGTCGGCCTATCTGTCCCGCCTCTATTCCGGCAAGACCTATCGCTCGATCCGCGAAATCGGCAAGCAGCTCGGCAAGCACCTGCCCAAGGTGATCGCCGATCGCGCCCAGCGCGCCGAAGAGTATTCGCGCGGCTTCATGGTCGGCGGCGGAACGCTGTTCGAAGAGCTCGGCTTCTATTATGTCGGCCCGATCGATGGTCACAACCTCGACCATCTGCTGCCGGTCCTCAAGAACGTCCGTGACGCCGAAACCGGCCCGATCCTGGTCCATGTCGTGACCCAGAAGGGCAAGGGCTATCCCCCGGCGGAGGCCTCGGCCGACAAGTATCACGCCGTCGTCAAGTTCGACGTTGCCACCGGCACGCAGGCGAAAGCGAAGCCCAATGCGCCGGCCTATCAGAACGTGTTCGGCCAGAGCCTCGTCAAAGAAGCCGAGAAGGACGACAAGATCCTCGGCATCACGGCGGCCATGCCGTCGGGCACCGGCATCGACATTTTTGCAAAGGCCTTCCCCGATCGCTCGTTCGACGTTGGCATCGCCGAGCAGCATGCGGTGACGTTTGCCGCTGGCCTTGCGACTGAAGGTTACAAGCCGTTCTGCGCGATCTACTCGACCTTCCTGCAGCGCGGCTATGACCAGGTTGTCCACGACGTCGCCATCCAGAGCCTGCCGGTGCGCTTCGCGATCGACCGCGCGGGCCTCGTCGGTGCCGACGGCGCGACTCATGCCGGCTCGTTCGACAACGCCTATCTCGGCTGCCTGCCGAATTTCGTGATCATGGCGGCTGCCGACGAAGCGGAACTCGTGCACATGGTCGCAACGCAGGTCGCGATCAACGATCGCCCGAGCGCGGTGCGCTATCCGCGCGGCGAAGGCCGCGGCGTCGAGATGCCGGAAGTGGGCATCCCGCTGGAAATCGGCAAGGGACGTATCATTCGCGAAGGCAGCAAGGTGGCCCTTCTCTCCTTCGGCACGCGCCTCGCCGAATGCGAGAAGGCGGCCGACGAGCTGGCGGCGCATGGCCTCTCCACCACCGTTGCGGATGCGCGCTTCATGAAGCCGCTCGATGTCGATCTCGTCCTCAAGCTCGCCCGCGAGCACGAGGTGCTGATCACCATCGAGGAGGGCTCCATTGGCGGCTTCGGCTCGCACGTGCTCCAGGAGTTGGCGGATCACGGCGCGCTCGATCGCGGCCTGCGCGTGCGCGCGATGGTGCTGCCCGACGAGTTCCTCGATCACGACACGCCTGCGGCCATGTATGCCCATGCGCGTCTGGATGCGAAGGGCATCGTCGCCAAGGTTTTTGAGGCGCTCGGCAAGAGCGCTGCGGACGAAGCGGCCAAACTGGCCTGATTGCCATGACTGACCGGCGGCGTGCAGACCTGTTGCTGGTCGAGCGCGGACTGTTTGAAAGCCGGGCTCGGGCGCAGGCTGCGATTGCAGCCGGGCTCGTCACCGCGGATGGCAAACTCGTCCAGAAACCATCCGAAACGCTGCCGCTCGGCGCCGCCCTCACTGCGGCGCCGGCGCACCCGTGGGTGTCGCGCGGCGGCGTCAAACTCTACGACGCTCTCGAAAAATACCCGATCGATGTCGAAGGCCACGTCTGCCTCGATGTCGGCGCATCGACCGGCGGCTTCACGGAAGTGCTGCTCAATGCCGGCGCGAGTCTCGTCTTCGCCATCGACGTCGGCCAGGGGCAACTGCATCCGAGCCTGCAGAACCATCCATGCGTCGTCTCGCGCGAAGCCACCGACATTCGCTCGCTCGAGCACACGCGCCTGCCGCAGCGGCCCGACATCGTGGTGATCGACGTGAGCTTCATCTCGCTCAAGCTGGTATTGCCCACGGCCCTGTCGCTGGCGGCCGCGCCGATGCACCTGCTCGCGCTGATCAAGCCGCAGTTCGAGGCGCCGCGTAGCGCGATCAAGAAGGGCATCGTGCGCGACGAGGCAGTGCACCGCGCGGTCTGCGAAGATATCGCGGCCTTCGCGGCCTCGCTCGGCTGCACCGACATCAAGACGTTCCCCTCGGCCATTCCCGGCGGCGACGGCAACACTGAATTCTTCATCGGCGCGCGACGTGGCTGAACAGCTTCAAATCGAAAAGGTCGGTCATCGCGGCGACGGCATTGCCCTGTCGGGCGGCGAGGCCGTCTATGTGCCGTACACGCTCAGTGGCGAGATCGTGATCGCGGAAGCGGTGCCGGGCCAGCCCGCCCAGCGCCGGCTTGTGTCCGTCGAGCAGGCCAGCCTTGAACGCATCCCCGCCTTCTGCAGCTATTTTGGCGCCTGCGGCGGCTGCGCCATCCAGCACTGGCAACCTGGCGCCTATCTTTCGTGGAAGCGCGCCCTTGTCGTCGACACGCTCGCGCAAGCGGGCCTCTCCTGCCCGGTCGATGCCGTCGTCGATGCCCATGGCGAAGGACGCAGGCGCGTCGTGATCCATGCCCGGCGGGGCGCGGACGACACCCTGCGCGTCGGCTTTGCAACGCCGGCGAGCCACGCGCTCGTCGATATCGCGGAATGCCCGATCCTCGAGCCGCGCCTCAAAGGCGCCTTCGCTGCCGCGCGCGCCCTCGCGCAGGTGCTGGAGCCGGTGCGCAAGCCGCTGGATATCCATATCACCGCGACGGACACCGGGCTCGACGTCGACATCCGCGGCTCCGGGCCGCTGTCGACGCCGATGACCTCCGCGCTATCGGACCTCGCAAGCCGCTACGGCCTCGCCCGGCTGACACGTCACGGCGAACTGGTCGTCATGCACCGGCCGCCGACGCTGCCGATGGGCCAGGCGACCGTGACCCTGCCTCCCGGCTCGTTCCTGCAGGCGACCGCGCTCGGCGAGGAAACCCTCGCGGCGCTTGTGAGTGAGCAAAGCAAGAAAGCAAAGCATATCGCCGACCTGTTTTGCGGGATCGGCCCGTTCGCCCTTCGGCTCGCCGCGCACAGCCGCGTCACCGCATTGGACAGCGATGCCGGAGCCATCGCCGCGCTGAAGAACGCCGTCGCCAATACGCGCGGCCTCAAGCCGATCGATGCGCAGGCGCGCGACCTGTTTCGGCGGCCGCTGGCCGCACCGGAAATGCGTGGCTTTGATGCGATCGTCTTCGATCCGCCTCGCCAGGGCGCACAGGCGCAGGCCAAACAGATCGCGGCGAGCCGCGTGCCGCTGGTGATCGCGGTGTCGTGCAATGTTGCGACCTTCGCGCGGGACGCGCGCATACTGATCGATGGGGGCTACCGCATGACCAAGGTCACGCCGGTCGATCAGTTCCGTCACAGCGCGCATATCGAACTGGTCGCGCGCTTCGAGCGATAGGACGCTTCTTTGCTAGCGTCCCCAGCGTTCCTGCCAGATTTGCTCGCCGACGGTGCAGGAGACGCGAGGCTGGCGGGTCGCTGCGGGTACGACCCCGCTCCTGACGCCCGCGACCTCCATCACCAGCTTGGTGCGGATCGCTTCCTTAAAATTTTCCCGCGACGTGATGGGAATGACGAACGAGCCGGGGCCGCCGATCACGCAGTCCTCGTAATAGACGTCGAGGTTCTCGATATCCATCATCGAGGTTGATACTTCGCGCACCATGATCGGCAGGCCGTTGATGACGATATCCTTGCCGAGCGCCTCTTCGCGGACGATCGCCACAGGCAAGCCGCTGTTGTTGGGACCGTCGCCCGAGATGTCGACGACGCGCCGCGCCCCGACAAAATCACCGACCTCGAACAGGGGAATCGAAAAGCTGATCGCCCCTGAAATGGAGGTGCGGGATGCTCGCCGCAGTGGTGTTTTCAGAATATCGTCAGCGACCGCAGTGGCAGTTTCGGGCCCATCGATCACTCGCCAGGGAACGATGATCTTCTGATCGTTCTCCCCGGCCCATTCGAAATAGGTTACGGCGACCTTGCCGAGCGGCCCGGCTTTCAGCGCCTGCAGAAACTCCGGGGATATGATGGCCTGCGCATAGCCTTCGCGCTGGACCGCAAGCTCTTCGACATCCATTGAATAGGAAACATCGACGGCCAGAATGAGCTGAACGTCTACCTGTTGTCGGCTCTGGCCTTGCGCCAGCAACCGCGTTTGCCCTGGCCCTGCAACGCCGCCGACATCACTGCTGAGCAACGCGGCAGCAACTATCCCCGCCCCGATCGAGATCCACCATCGCATATGGTCCTCCCGTCGAATGGACGGCGGATCGTGGCACGGACCGGGAAAAATGAAAATATGCGATTTACAACCGGCGGGCAGCGATGGCCCGTCGGCAATTCAGGTTCCGGCGCGCTGCAACAGATGAACGCGCCCCGCCACCGCGCGGATCTTGCCAGGCGACGCGAGCCAGACGCCGAGCCCCGAAAGCGCGCTGACTGCTACGCCGATCGCGAAGGCTAACGTGTAGTCGCCAAAGACGTCGTGCAGCACGCCGGTCACCCATGGCCCGGCAGCGCCCCCGGCCAGCGCAAGCACCATCAGGGTTCCGAAGATGCTGCCGAAATGCTTGCCCTGAAAAATCTCCATCACCACCGCGCCCATGATCGAGGTGAAGCCGTAGCCGAGCGCGCCCTGAACGAAAACCATCAGGAAAACAAGGCCGAGACTCGGATAGGCCTGCAGTGCGATCAGCGCGAGAAAGCAAATCGCGAAGCCGAGGCTGCTGATCGCCCATACCCATTCCCGCCCGATCCGGTCCGAGATGTGGCCGAGCAAGACCTGTCCGGGGATGCCGACGAAACTGACGAGGCCCAGCGCCCAGGCGGCGGTCGCCGCGCTGAAGCCGATCTCGACCAGATATTTTGTCTGATGGATCTGCACCGCGTACCAGACATATAGGCCGGAGAAATAGCCCAGCGCCAGCCACCAGAAGCGCGCCGTTCGCATCGCCCGGCCGAGCGTCCAGTCGACTGCGGCCCAGGACGGATCAACAATATTTGAGAGCGGTGTCGCCGCCGCCGCGCCGCTTCGGCCATCGCCATCGGGCTGCAAACCGAGATCCTCCGGCCGCTTGCGCAGCAGCAGATTGATCGGCGCGAGCACGATCAGAATGGCGAGGCCCAGGATCCAGCACGCCTCGCGCCAGCCGACGCGCTCGATCATCATCTGCATCCACGGCAGCAGCGTGATCGAGCCGACGCCAACGCCGGCAAAGGCGATGCCCACCGCAAGGCCACGCTTGCGGACGAACCAGTTCGGCAGAAACAGCGACTGGCCGGAATAGCCAAGGCACACGCTGCCGCCGCCGACCATCGCGCCGAGGGTGAGGTAGAGATGCCAGGGCTGCGTGGTGAACGGCGCGAGCAGCAGCCCGCCCGCCATCAAGGCGACGCCCAGCTCCATCACCGTGCGCGGCCCGCTGCGATCCATCAGGCGGCCGATCAGCGGGCTCATGATCGCGGAGATGACGAAGCCGAAGGAGAAAGCGCCGGCCGTGACGCCGCGGTGCCAGCCGAACTCGTCGATGATGGGCGAGAACAACAGCGAGAACGAGGTGCGCGCGTTGACGCTGATCCCCATCGACACAAAGATGACCGCGACGACGACCCAGCCGTAGAAGAATGGCAGCCGCATAAGATTCCCCGCCCTTGCTGTTGTTGTTGAGCTGTCCGGGGCGTGTGGTCTGCGGTTCCGGACTGGTTGGGGTGGATCTTGATCGAGCGCGATCCAACAATCAACCAGCGGCAAGGGAATTGACAGCGTGCGCAAGCCGCCCGCAGTCCCGATCCGGAAAGGAGGGGCCGCGGCTTCCCGAGCTTGTGCGGAGAGACTAAAAAAGACGGGCTGCGGTCAGATCCCGCCGACCTGCCCGCGATGCCGCAAAAGATGATCGGCAAGCACGCAGGCAACCATCGCCTCGCCGACGGGCACCGCGCGGATGCCAACGCAGGGATCGTGGCGGCCCTTGGTCATCACATCGACCTCGGCGCCATGCCGGTCGATCGAGCGGCGCGGGGTGAGGATCGACGAGGTCGGCTTCACCGCAAAGCGGGCGATCACCGGCTGGCCGGTCGAGATGCCACCGAGAATGCCGCCGGCATTGTTCGACAGAAACACCGGCCCATCATTGCCCATCCGCATCTCGTCGGCGTTTTCCTCGCCGGTCAGTTCGGCCGCGCCGAAGCCGGCGCCGATCTCGACGCCCTTGACCGCATTGATGCTCATCAGCGCCGCGGCGAGATCGCCGTCGAGCTTGCCATAGAGCGGCGCGCCAAGCCCCGCCGGCACCCCTTCCGCGACCACCTCGACCACCGCGCCGATCGACGATCCGCTCTTGCGGATGCCGTCGAGATAGTCCGCGAAGAATGCCGCCTTGTCCTTGTCCGGGCAGAAGAACGGATTGTTGCCGATCTCGTCCCAGTCCCACTTGTCGCGGTCGATCCGGTGCGGGCCCATCTGCACCAGCGCGCCGCGGACGGTCATGCCGCCGATCACCTTGCGCGCAATCGCGCCCGCGGCAACGCGTGCTGCAGTCTCGCGCGCGGATGAACGGCCGCCGCCGCGATAGTCGCGCAGGCCGTATTTGGCCTCATAGGTGAAATCGGCGTGGCCGGGGCGATAGCGGTCCTTGATCTCCGAATAATCCTTCGACCGCTGATCGGTGTTTTCGATCTCGAGCGCGATCGGCGTTCCGGTCGTCACCTGCTCGCCGGTCTCGGGATCGGTCATCACGCCGGACAGGATTTTGACCTGATCCGGCTCCTGACGCTGCGTCGTGAAACGCGACTGGCCCGGACGACGGCGATCGAGGTCGCGCTGGATTTCTTCGGCGGTCAGCGGAATGCGGGGCGGGCATCCGTCAACAATGCAGCCGATCGCCACCCCGTGGCTTTCGCCAAAGGTCGTGACGCGAAACATATGACCGAAGGTGTTGAAGGACATTTGGAAAAATCCCGTCGCATTGCGGTTGCCGGCAACTTGCGATCGCCGTGGTATCCCGCCCTCACCGGGCGGTCAAATCGCGGATCGCGGCGCTACTCGAACTTCGCCAGCCTGCCGTCGGCGAGGACATAGACCACGCCCTGCTCGATGTAGATATCGGCGGCCTTGGTGGATGGCTCGATGTCCAGCACGACCATCAGCCCCCGCAACGTTCCGCCATGGGCGACGACCACCGTGTCGCGCTCCACGGTGGCGAGCCACTGCCGCACGCGCTCGCCGAGCGCGGCATAGGTCTCGCCGCCCGGCGGCGCCACATTCCACTTGTCGTGGAGCCGCCGGGCAAAAATGTCGGGGTGCGCCGCCTGCATCTGCGCGGTGGTGAAGCCTTCCCACTCGCCATAGCCGATCTCGCGCAGCCGGTCGTCGAGCGCATAGCCCTCGCGCGGCAGGCCGAGTTCGCCGCGCACCAGCTCCATCGTCTCCATGGCGCGGCCGAGGGGGCTCGCGACGAACGGGATGTCATCGCCGTCGCCGCCGTCGCGGGCCAGCAGATCCTTGAGGATGGCGCCCGCCTGCCTCGCCTGCGTCCGGCCGACCTCATTCAGCGGAATGTCGCGGCCGCCCTGAAAGCGGCCGGCGGCGTTCCAGTCTGTTTCGCCGTGCCGGACATAGTAGATGCGGGGAAGCGCCATGGCTGCCGCTCAGTCCTTCGCGAGCGATATGTCCGGCGCATCGGGGCGCTTCATGCCGACGACATGATAGCCGGAATCGACGTGATGGATTTCGCCGGTGACGCCGCGCGCCAGGTCCGAAAGGAAATACAGCGCGCTGTCGCCGACCTCCTCGATGGTCACGGTCCGGCGCATCGGCGCATTCAGCTCGTTCCATTTCAGGATATAGCGGAAGTCGCCGATACCCGATGCCGCCAGCGTCTTGATCGGACCTGCGGAGATCGCGTTGACACGGATGTTCTTCTCGCCGAGATCGGCTGCCAGATAGCGCACGCTCGCCTCGAGCGCGGCCTTGGCGACGCCCATCACGTTGTAGTGCGGCATCCACTTCTCGGCGCCATAGTAGGTCAGCGTCAGCAGCGCGCCGCCGTCGGGCATCAGCTTTTCCGCCCGCTGGGCAACGGCCGTCAGCGAGTAGCACGAGATCAGCATGGTCTTGGAAAAGTTCTCGGCGGTCGTATCGACATAGCGGCCATCGAGCTCGTCCTTGTCCGAGAACGCGATCGCGTGAACGACGAAGTCGATCTTGCCCCACTGCCGCTTGGCTTCCTCGAACACCGCATCGATCGTCTCGGGCTGGGTCACGTCGCAATGGCCAAGCAAGATGCCGCCGAGTTCGGCAGCGAGGGGTTCGACGCGCTTCTTCAGCGCATCGCCCTGCCATGTCAGCGCAATCTCCGCACCAGCCGCGCGGCAGGCCTTGGCAATGCCCCAAGCGATGGACCGGTTGTTGGCCACACCCAGAACGATGCCCCGCTTGCCGCGCATCAGGCTCGACGTATCCGACATTCACATTCTCCCTGAGCAGAGGTTGCCGCGCAAACCCGGCCGAACTCTCCAAGAGCCGATATTTTGCGGAAAATTTCTGCTCAATCAAACAGATAGAGCACAGCGAAACCGGGATCCGGCGATCACTGTGCCATTAAGGTAAATCCGTGCCCCTCTTCGCATAGGCCCGTTTGCCCATCAAGAGGCACCTCGGCCCGCCATCCCCCGCATGCGTGCAGCGCGGGTCCGTCTCGGCGCAATTTTAGCTGCATCTTCAACATTAAGCCTAACCCGCAACTACCCTGTCGATAGGGCCGAACCGCTCTCATCATCGTCCGTCGCGATTTTCTAAAGTGCGCGCTGATGAGAGGTTTTTATGGACGACGCTTCCACCGATCCGACCGACTGCGCGAATTCCGGCAAGCACCAGTTGAAGCCGCGCGCTTGCATTTTCGATCCCAAGCCGCGCATCCGCGCGTTTTTGTCGGAGGCGCTGGAGGAACTGGGCTTCATCGTCCACGAATGCGCGACGCCTGAAGAGCTCGATGCACAGTTCGACGCGAAAGCCCCTGATCTCGTCGTGCTCGGCTTCTCCGCGGGCGGCGTTGGGACAACCGGCGTGCTGGAGCAGATCGCAGCGCACACGTTCAAGAATCCGGTGTTGCTCGTCGCCCCGCAGCACAAGGCCTCCGTGAGCGTGGTGTACGGCATCGGCGAGCACCTCGAGCTCAACATGCTGCCTCTATTGCCGACGCCGTTCAGCGACGAGAGCCTCCGCGACAGCCTGATCGAATTGATCCCGCCCGCGGAGGTGTCGAACGCGCTGGTGAATGTCGGCGATGCACTGGCCGCCGATTGGCTCGAGGTCTGGTACCAGCCGAAGGTCGACGTCGAGTCGCTGGCGCTGACCGGCGCCGAGGCGCTGGTCCGGATGCGCCATCCGATCTGGGGCATCGTGCTGCCGTCGAACTTCGTTCCTGCGGACGATGATCCGCACTTTTGCGCCTTCTCCGATTTCGTCACCGGCCACGCGGCGGCCGACTGGCAGGAGTTTCTCAGGCGCCATGCGCCGACGCGGATGTCGGTCAATCTGCCGATCAGCTTCTTCGGGCAATCGGATGCCGTCCATCGGCTGACGCGCAAGCTGCCCACCCATCCGGCATTCCGCGACTTTGCCGTCGAACTCGATGCGCAGGAGATTTTGGATCACCCGTCCCTGTGCGCGGAGATCGCCCAGGAGCTGCGGCGGCACAACGTCTCCATCGCCGTCGACAATGTCGGCACAATGCTGCCCTCGTTGCTGGCGATGGATACGATCTCCTTCACCGAGATCAAGATCGATGCCGCCTTCATCAACGGCTGCGCAGAGGATCGCCTCAAGCGCGCGATGTGCCGGCAGATCGTCGAACTGGCAAAGAGCTATCGCCTGCGCACCGTCGGCATGGGCGTCGAAGCCTGGGCAGACCTCTTGGCCGCGCGCGAGCTGGGCATCGATCAGGCGCAGGGCTTCCTGTTTGCCAAGCCGATGCCCGCGCAGCGCTTCGCGCGCGATGTGCTCGGGCGAATGTCGCTCGGCGAGACGAAGGCCAATTTGGGTTGAAGCTCGGCGTTCCCGCACGCAAAATTTGGCGCAAAATTTATCCGCCTACCTGCGCCGGCGGTATTCGCAATACACCGCTAAAATGCGAGCTTTCCGCTGAACCTTTGCGCCAATCATTTCTGCGATAAGGCAACCTCACCATGAGGAAGTCATGACAAAAACAACCGCAAAGACCACCCCGAACGTCGTCGATCTCGGCAGTTATCGGCGCCGTCAGTCGGCGGCGGCCAAGCCGGCTGTGACGGAACAAACGCGGCGCGCCTGCCGGCATTGCGGCGCCTGGCTTGCCGACGACGAATCCGATGATGACTGCTCGAGCGTGTTTCGCGCATTCGAAACCGCCGGGCCGCGCGTTTGAGCGGCCGCTCCGCGCAGCGTCAGCGGTCAGACGTGCTGGCCGCCATTGATGTGGATCTCCGCGCCGTTGACGTAAGACGACGTCTCCGTGCACAGCACATAGATGATCTTGGCGACTTCATCGGGGGTGCCGAGGCGATGCAGCGGAATCTGCTGCTGGACGATCTTTTCGGTACCCGGTGACAGGATCGACGTATCGATCTCGCCCGGCGCAATCGCATTGACGCGAACGCCGACCCGGCCGAAATCCGCCGCCATCTCGCGCGTCAACGCCGCCAGCGCCGCCTTCGAGGTGGCATAGGCCGCTCCCGCGAACGGGTGCACCCGCGAGCCGGCGATCGAGGTGACGTTGACCACCGACCCCTTCGCCCGCTTCAGCTCCTCGATCAGGCCGCGCGCCATCATGATCGGCGCAAAAAAGTTGACCTGAAAGACATGCCGCCAGGCGTCGATGTCGGTCTCGATCGTTCCCATCCGCGAGCCGCCCTCGCCCTTGGGCGAGATTGCCGCGTTGTTGACGAGCGCGTGCAGCACGCCGCCTTCGAGCCGCGACTGGATTTCCTTGATGGCGCGCAGCGTGTCATCGCGGTCGGCGAGGTCCACCTGGATGTGATCCTCCGGCCCCGCGCCCCACGGGCACTGCTCGGGGAACGGGTGGCGCGAGCAGGTGATGACGCGCCAGCCGGCGCTGGAGAACCGGATGACGGTCGCATGCCCGATGCCTCGGCTCGCGCCGGTGAGCAGCAACGTGCGCCGCGGCGTGTTGGCTGGGGGGCTTGTGGGTGCCATGTCGTTAGATCTCGTTCCTCGTGTCGATCGTTACGGATAAAGGCGGGTGCGCAACCATGCGCCGTCCGGCGCATCGCGGTTGAATACCACGCGATCATGAAGCCGGAACGGCCGATCGTGCCAAAATTCGATGGATTCTGGAATGATGCGGAAGCCCACCCAGCCCGGCGGGCGCGGCACCTTGCCGAACGCATAGGTCGCCGCGACCTTGGCGATGGCCTGCTCGAAGGCGAACCGGCTTTCGAGCGGCTGCGACTGCTTGCTCGCCCACGCGCCGATCTGCGCCTGCTTCGGCCGGGAGGCGAAATAGGCGTCGGCCTCGGCATCGCTGACCTGCACCACCTCGCCGCGGATGCGGATCTGCCGCCGCAGCGATTTCCAGTGAAACAGCAGCGCGGCCTTCGGGGTGGCGGCGATCTCCCGTCCCTTCTGGCTCGCGGCGTGGCTGTAGAACACGAATCCCTCGGCGTCGCGGCCCTTGAGCAGCACCATCCGCACGTCGGGCATGCCGTGCGCATCGACCGTCGCCAGCGCCATCGCATTCGGGTCGTTCGGCTCGCTGGCCACCGCCTCGGCGAACCATGCCTCGAACAGGGCGATCGGATCGTCGGCGCTGGTAAAATCACCAGACGTTAACCCGCTTTGGTGTTTCATGGAGCCAGTGTCGGTCATGCGCGGAGATTCCGTGTTGCGACGATCGAGGGTGATGAGTGTGATGCAGCTCTTATATAGGGCATGGAACCGCAAAGACCTATGCGCAATCGGGCGGCAGCCCGTGCGCCGGTTTGCGGCGGCCGTGTTCTGCGCCGCGGCGCTCACGGGATGCAGCCTTTCATCACACCTCGATACATTCTCCGACAGCCAGACCCAAGCCGATATCACCGGCTCGATCCGGAGCGCGCGGGTGCAGTCGAGCAGCCCCTCCGAGAGCGACCTCGCCCTCGCCCGGCTCGCCGCTTCCGACGTGCTCAGCCGCGGCGACAAGAACGCGAGCCAGCCGTGGGAAAATCCCGCGACCGGCGCCCGCGGTTCCGTGACGCCGCTAGCCAATGCCTATTCCGCCGATGGCCGCACCTGCCGCGATTTCCTCGCGAGCTATGTGCACGGTTCGTCGGAGAGCTGGATGCAGGGCGCGGCCTGCCAGGCCGACCGCGGCAGCTGGGAAATCCGCTCCATGAAGCCTTGGCGGCAAAGCTGATCCATGGTCTGCTGCCATTCTGCCCAATTTCAACAATCGCGGCCGTTGCAAAAAAGCCACGAACACACCAGATGACCGCATGAGCGGCCATGTCGCCGCAGCCCGTTTTCACAACCCGTCCGGTTGGGACAAGTCCGATTTTGAACTCGCATAGTCGAAGGGAGACGTCACCGAATGCGCGACCCCTATGAGGTCTTGGGGGTGCCGCGAAGCGCCAGCGCCGCGGCCATCAAGAGCGCGTTTCGCAAGCTCGCCAAGAAGCACCACCCCGACGCCAACAAGAACGATCCCGGAGCCGCCGCCCGTTTTGCCGAGGTGAACACGGCCAACGAGATTTTGGGCGACCCGGAAAAGCGCAAGCAGTACGACGCCGGCGAGATCGACGCCGAGGGCAAGCCGCGTTTCCAGGGCTTCCCCGGCGGCGGCTTTCAGGGCGGCGGACGCACGGGGCGCGCCGGCCGCGGCGGCTTCGAATATTCCACCAGCGGCGGCTCGCAGGGTTTTGGCGGCAGCTTTGAGGACATTCTGAACAGCATGTTCGGCGGTGCCGCCGGCATGCGCGGCGCGCGCGGTGCCCAGGGCGGCGCGCGCACGGAGGGCTTTGACTTCGAATCCAGCCCCTTCACCGCGCCGGATCTCGACCTGCAGGCGGCGATGACCATCACCCTCGACGAGGCGGCCAACGGCGCGGAGAAGCGCGTGCGGCTGCCGAGCGGCAAGGAGCTCAACGTGCGGACGCCGGCCGGGCTGACCTCCGGCCAGCAGATCCGCCTCAAGGGCCAGGGCGAGACCGCCCCCGGCCATCCGCCCGGCGATGTCATGATCACCGTGACGGTGGCGCCGCATCCGTATTTCAAGCTCGAGGGCAACGACGTCCGGCTCGACCTGCCGGTCACGCTTTACGAGGCGGTGCTGGGCGCCAAGGTCCGGGTGCCGACCCTCAATGGCGCGGTCGAACTGTCGATCCCGAAAAACACCTCGAGCGGCCGGACCTTCCGCCTCAAGGGCAAGGGCTTTCCGGCCAAGACCGGCACCGGCGACCTGTTCGTCACGACCCGCATCATGCTGCCGGACGGCAACGACGCCGACCTCGAAGCCCTGATGAAGACCTGGCTGGGCACCAAACCCTACAACCCGCGCCGGGATCTTGGCTGAGGCCAAATCCCGCCTGCCCCTTCCCGCACGTGTCTGCGGCTAAAATCCATCCCCGCGGCGCACGCGCGCCCGGGGGGGACAGGGCAACCACCTAAAGCCACTTCTTCCACTTGAAGAACATATACGGCCCGACCGCCGCGAACAGCATCGCGAGCAGGGCCAGCGGGTATCCGTGCGCCCATTCGAGCTCGGGCATCGCCTTGAAGTTCATGCCGTAGACCGAGGCGATCAGCGTCGGCGGCATCAGCACTACGGCCATCACCGAAAACAGCTTGATGATGTTGTTCTGCTCAAGGTTGACGACGCCGAGCATGGCATCGAGCACGAACGTGATCTTGTTCGAGAGATAGGAGGCGTGATCGGTGAGCGACTGCACGTCGCGCTGCAGAGTCTTGAGCTGCGCCTTCTGCTCCTTGCTCCAGCGCATCGTCTCGTTCTCCACCGTCACGAACGAGATCAGGCGACCGATCGAAACGAGGCTCTCGCGCACCTTGGACGTGAGGTCGCCCTTCTTTCCGATGGTGCGCAAAATCTGCGCATAGCTGCGGGCGTGGCCGCGCTCCGCCGAGCTCTCGAAAACCTGCGAGCTGACGCTGTCGACGTCGCTGCCCGCCCGCTCCAGAATGTCGGCGCAGCGGTCCACCACCGTGTCGAGCAGCTCCAGCATCACCATGTCGCCGGACAGCATCGGCGAGCAGCCGCGCGCGAGCTTCGCGGCGACCAGCGGGAACGCCTTCGGCTCGTCGTAACGCACGGTGACGAGGCGGTGCGCGGCGAGGATGAAGGACACCGGGGTGGTGCGGGGTCCGGGCGTGTCGGCGCCGCACATCAGCGTCGCGGTCATGTAGCGCGCGCCGTTCTCGGTGTAGAGGCGGCTGGAGATCTCGATCTCCTGCATCTCGTCGCGGGTCGGCACCTCGGCCCCGATCAGATCCTCGACCAGCTTTTCCTCGGCGCGGGTCGGCGACTTGAGGTCGATCCATACCGTGTTGGCCGGCAGCGCCCCACCGAGCGGATCAATCTTTTTCAAGGAACCGGATTCTGGGGCGAAGACAGACAGCATCGGCAAACCTCCGGTCAACAACACGCGCACTGGCCCTCAGTGCGCAAATTCGACTGATTCGGGCAAGCAACGATGATTCGTGGAGGTACCCGGAGCCGCTCGGGCGGCCCGGAGGCTTTTGTCCGCGCGGCCAACGCGCGAAGGAACGAATCCGGACCCGCCAAAGGGCTATTTTGGCAGCTTGCAATCACAGTCTCGTGACAATTTTTGGATTCGCCGCGAAAGGATTGAATCGCTTGGCCAAAACTTGCGGCAAAAATGCAACAACTCTTATGTTGCAAAGCGGCAGGCCTCGCCGCTCACTGGAAATACCGCACAAATCGGAGGATAATTCGCGCGCTGAATTGCCACCACAGGTGGCATCCGCAGCGCAGGTGTTCGCCGCGTCGTTCAAGCTCCATTTCCAGGATCGATCAATGTTGTCGTTTGCCACCAGGTTCGGCTTTCTTGCGGTGTCCGGCGTTTTGCTGGCGGGTTGCATGCAAACCACCGGAGCCGTGTACGAACCGGCGCCGCAAGCGGCAATGAAACCGCGCGACCGCGAACTGATGAGCAAGATCCGCTACGCCAACACCCCGGTGCCTGAGCCGTATCGCCGCGCGATCGTCAACTACCACCGCAAGGAAACGCCGGGCAGCATCGTCGTCGATTCCGACAACCACTACCTGTACTACGTGCTCGAAGGCGGCAAGGCGATCCGCTACGGCGTTACCGTCGGCGAAGAAGCACTGGCATTCTCCGGCGTCGCCCGCATCGGCAACATGCGCGAGTGGCCGGACTGGGTGCCGACGGCGGACATCCACAAGCGCATCGAGGGCCTGCCGGCCCGCGTCGCCGGTGGCCCGGACAATCCGCTCGGCGCCCGCGCACTGTATCTCTATCAGGGCAATCGCGACACGCTGTTCCGCATCCATGGCACCAACCAGCCGGAATATATCGGCTCGTCGATCTCCTCGGGCTGCATCCGCATGACCAACGAGGACGTGATCGACCTCTATAGCCGCGCCAAGACGGGCTCGCTGGTGGTGGTGCTGGAGCCCAGGCAGGGCGACTCGCCGTTCAATCCGAAAATGGCGCTGCAGGGCGGCAGCGGCGGCTTGTATTGATCGCAGTCAGTTTCGACTGACAAAAAGCGCCGGTGCCCCCGGCGCTTTTTTGTTGGGCGGGATCAGGGCAGCAGCGAGAGCGGAGACGGCAGCGCAGGCTTGCGTACTGCGCGGCCCTTGCGCGGCTTTTCCGGCGCCGGCGGTCCGGCCTTTGGGGCAGTCTCAGGTTCCGCCTTGGGTTCGGCCTTCGGTCCACCCGCCTTTTGCCGCCCCTTTTGCTCGGCCGGGATGGCCGCCTGCGGCTGCGTGGCCGTCCTCTTGGCGGACCTCGCCTCCGGCTTTCCGCCGCGCGGCTGCCGGGGCAGCGCCGCCATCACCGGACGCGGGCGCGGCAGCGGCACCGCGGCGGCAGCCCCGACCGCCCCGCCCGAAGCCGGGGGCTGCAGCGACTGCGGCGCGGGGCCGTCGGCCTCAGCCTCGGGCTCCTCCACCTCGTCCGGGGCGGCATTTTGCTGCTGCGGCTGCGCGGCGGCGACCTGCGGCGGCGGCTCGGTTTCGATGTTCCATTTGCAGATACGAAAATCGCTCCGGCGCGGTGCAAGATCGAGGTGGATGTGGTTCTCATGATAACCGTCCGACCCCGGCCCGAGCACCGTCTTGAACCGCGCACACAGCGAACTGCGCACCTTCTCGCGCAGATCGCGTGGCACGGCGCTGTCGGTCAGCGACACCGGCGCGCGGCCGGCGAAGTTCAATGCGCGAATATCGAGGGCATTGGCACGGCCATGTTCCGAGAGCTTTGCGCCGGCGATGCGATTGCGGCCACGGCAGGAAAACGAGTCGAAATTATCGATCCCTAAAAGCGCCGTGCCGGCGCTGCGCGCCAACGGCATCATATCCTCGCGCGCCCAGGCGACGAGCGCGGCCGCCATCTCGCAGCGCAGGATCGCGGCCGGTTTGACGACGACGCGGCTGCGGTCCGGCAGCACGATGGCCTCAAGCCGCACCAGATCAGGCCCGCCGCAGGCTCCCGGTCCGTCGATCGGGGCAATGCTCGGCGCAACCGCCACCGCCTCGGTGAGCGCGAGACGGCACTGCGAGGGGGCCGGCGCAGCCTCCGCCTCCTGCGGCGCGCCCGTTCCATTCTCCGGCTTCGGCTGTGCCTGATCGGGCGCGGGCGCGGCAGCCGCCGAAACCGGCCTTGGCCGGGGCAACGGCACGGCAGCCTGTGCGGCAAAGGCGGGCAGCATCATGAGCAGCAACGCCATCGCCATCCGGCTGCGGCCAGATCCGCGCATAAAGGATTTGCGGCCTGCAGTATCGGCGCTAGACTTCATCATCGCCCCAACGAGGGCAAATAAGAATAGCGACGAGGAGGAAGCTTCGAATGCGCGGATTGATGCAAGATTGGCCTATGCTGTGTCAGCGGATTATCGATCATGCCGCAACTATTCACCCGACACGCGAGGTTGTGACCCGATCCGTCGAAGGCCCCATCCATCGCACGAACTACAGCCAGATCCGCGCCCGTGCCCTGAAGGTTGCCCAGCAGCTCGACCGCAGCGGTATCAAGATCGGTGACCGCATAGCCACGCTCGGCTGGAATACCTGGCGACACCTTGAATGCTGGTACGGCATCATGGGCATCGGCGCCATCTGCCACACGGTTAATCCCCGGCTGTTTCCCGACCAGATCGCATGGATCGTCAACCATGCCGCCGACCGGATCATGATCACCGACCTCACCTTCGTCCCGCTGCTCGAAAAGCTCGCGGACAAGATGCCCTCGATCGAGCGTTACGTCGTGCTCACCGACAAGGAGCACATGCCGCAGACGTCGCTCAAGAATGCCATTGCCTATGAAGAGTGGATCAACGAGGTCGACGGCGACTTCGCCTGGAAGACCTTTGACGAAAATACCGCCGCGGCGATGTGCTATACATCGGGCACCACGGGCGATCCGAAGGGGGTCCTCTACTCCCATCGTTCCAACGTCCTCCACGCGATGATGGCCAACAATCCCGACGCGCTTGGCACCCGCTCCAAAGACACAATGCTTCCGGTGGTGCCGCTGTTCCATGCCAATAGCTGGGGCATCGCCTTCTCGGCGCCAAGCATGGGTACAAAACTCGTCTTTCCGGGCGCGAAGCTCGACGGCGCCTCGGTCTACGAAATGCTCAGCACCGAAAAGGTGACGATGACCGCGGGCGTGCCGACGGTGTGGTTGATGCTGCTGCAATACATGGCCGCCAACAATCTCACGCTGCCGCATCTCAAGGTGCTGATCTGCGGCGGCTCGGCGATGCCGAAATCGATGATCAAGGCCTTCGACGACATGGGCGTCGAGGTGCGACACGCCTGGGGCATGACGGAGATGAGCCCGCTCGGCACCGTCGGCTCGCTGCAGCCGCAATTTGCGGACCTCACCGGCGACGCCAAGATCGACGTGCTCGCGACACAGGGCTATCCGCCCTTCATGGTCGAGATGAAGATCACCGACGACGCCGGCAACAGGCTGCCGTGGGACGGCAAGACTTTTGGCCGGCTCAAGGTGCGCGGCCCGGCGATCGCCGCGTCGTATTTCCGCGTCGAGCAGAAAATCCTCGACGAAGAAGGCTATTTCGACACCGGCGACGTCGCCACCATCGACGAAGCCTCCTACATGCGCATCACCGACCGCTCGAAGGACGTCATCAAGTCCGGCGGCGAATGGATCTCGTCGATCGAGCTGGAAAACCTTGCGGTGGGCCATCCCAAGGTGGCGGAAGCCGCCGTCATCGGCGTGCGCCACCCGAAATGGGACGAGCGCCCGCTGCTGATCGTGCAGCTCAAGGAGGGGCAGACCGCGACGCGCGAGGAAATCTTGACATTCATGGATGGCAAGATCGCCAAATGGTGGATGCCGGATGACGTGGCATTCGTCGATGCGATTCCGCACACCGCCACCGGCAAGATCCTGAAAACCGCGCTGCGCGATCGGTTCCAGGACTACGCGCTGCCCACCGCCGTGGCGCAATAGTCGCCTCGCACACCTCGGCGGCAATCGTTCAAAATAGCGCGGATCGCATAACGATCCGCGCTATTTTGCTTAACGATAACGCCCGATAGCGTGTGGTAAATTCAGCGCCGGCCTTGGCAGGGCCGCTGCTTCTCCGTTATTCCATCCGACATCACATCAGGTAGAGCGGCAGCTTGGCGGCAACGCCAGGCCCTGCGGCTCTCCATTTTCATGCGGCCGACGGCAAGTTTTTTTCGCCGTCCGCGGCATTCGCTCACCATGCCTCCCGTGGTGAGGGACATGACATTTAGCGCGGCAGTTTCTGTCTGCACCGAACGTCCTGCTTATCTGCGAGCAGGGCCTTGTTGAACCTCATGAGAGAATTCGCGACCTACTTGGTAGGTGGCGTTTCCGTTCGCGAAGGCAGTATGAAGCTGGATTTCCTGACGCTCTACATCGTCATTTTTCTCAATTCATTTGCGGTAGCAGTGATCTGGGCGGCGGTGGCCTACACCTATCGCTCATTCGTTGCCGCGCGCATCTGGCTGCTTGGCTGCGTGCTCACGATGCTCGGGGGGGTGGTGCTCGTGTTTCACGGCAGCGACGGCTCGATCCTCGCCGCCGTGATCGGCAACGGCATCGTCATCTTCGGCTTCTGCCAGTTCTGGGTCGGCATTCGCCGGTTCTATGGCGCGGGCGGCGGCATGTTCGCAAGCGCGATCATCACGCTTGTCAGCATGGTCTTCCTCGTCATCGCCTTCGACAGCCTGAACGCGCGCAACATGGTCTACGCCACGGCTCAATCGGTGCCGATGGCGCTCGGCATCGCCTATCTGCTGCATCCCGGGCGTCGCCAGCTCGGCGCGTGGATCGCCGCCATCGCGATGGCCATCGGCATTCTCGGTCATGGCATCGAAACCGCGAGCAATCTTGCGATGCTGGCGGACACGATCAGCCGGGCGACCTATCTGCGCATCGAAGTCACCGCGGTGCTCATCGTGGTGTTCAGCGCAGTCCTGTGGAACTTCGGCTTCGCCGTCATGACCATCGACCGGCTGCGCAACGAGGTTGCGGCGCTCGCCGTCGAGGACGAACTCACGGGCCTGCCCAATCGCCGCCGCCTGCTCGAACGCATCGCGCACGAGGAGGCGCGCTCGGCGCGGACCAACCGGCCCTATGCCATCCTGATGATCGATCTCGATTACTTCAAGGAACTGAACGACGCGTTCGGCCATGCCGGCGGCGACGCCGCGCTCCGGCACTTCGCCGTTACCGCGGCCGCGCAGGTGCGCAAGAACGATCTTGTCGCCCGGCTTGGCGGCGACGAGTTCTGCGTCATCCTGCCCGAAACCGACGCCCCCCATGCGGCCGCGCTGGCGGCGGGCATCGCCGAGTCGGTGCGGCTTTCCCCGTTCCGGCTGCAGGGCAAGTCGATCGCGATGACGGTCAGCATCGGCGTGGCAGCCTGGCAGGCCAACAATGAGGAAGGCGACACGCTGGCGCGGGCGGATCGCGCGCTCTACAACGTCAAGGCCAGCGGCCGGAACGGCTTCCGGCTCGACGGCGCGCCGCCGAACCGGGGGGTGAAGCTGTCGGTGGTCGCGTCGCGCGCATAAATCATGCCAGTGGAGAACTTTCGGGGAAGCGCAATCGAGGTTTGAGCGAGCCCCTTGTCTTTGGCGCGCCGCCATGGTCTCACAACTGCGCGTTCCGCCGGGGGACGACTGACGAGACAGAGAAACGATGGCCCGCAGGTTTTCCGCGCCCTATCTTTCGGAACCGGTTTCCGCGCTGGCGGCGTGGTCGCGGCGGCTCGCCATCTTCGCGCTGATCACGATACTCGTCTCGGTAATCGTGGTGCGCTTTGGCTTTCTCGAATATCGCCCCGCGGTGATGAGCTTTGGCGGCGCGCTGGCTATTGCGGCGCTGTCAATCCTGTTCGGGCTGGCCGGCTTCGCCTCGATCTGGCACAGCGGTGCGCGCGGCGTCGGCCGCATCATGCTGGCCCTTCTGATCAATGCCGTGATCCTCGCCTATCCGGCCTATCTCGGCTGGAAGTACTATCGGCTCCCGAAAATCTACGACATCACCACCGATCCGATCGATCCGCCGCGCTTCGACGTCCTCGTACGGCTGCGCGGCAGCGACGGCGCCAACCCGGCCGCCTATGCGGGACTGTATTCCGCCGAGCAGCAGCGCAAGGCCTATCCCGAGGTCGACACCATCCAGCTCGATATCGGCGCGCTGAAGGCCTATGAGGCCGCGCTCGCTCTCGTCAACAAGAGCAAGTGGCTGGTCGTCGATGCCCGCGCGCCGCAGGCACCCAGCTATGAGGGCCATATCGAGGCGGTGGCGCGCACGCCGATCATGGGCTTCCGCGAGGATGTAGCGATCCGCGTGCTGCCCGATGGCGACGGCGCGCAGGTCGATATCCGCTCCTCCTCGCGCTACTTCAATTCCGATCTTGGCTCCAATGCTGCGCGCATCGTAAAGTTCGCTGGCGACCTGACCACCGCGGCCAACCGCATCGCGCAAAGCCGCGCCGCGAATGAGCCGGCGACGCCGACCGGCAGCACCAAGACCAAAGCGGCGCCGCAAAAGGGCCACGCCGCGAAAGGCACGGCGCAGCCGGCGAAAGGGCAGAAGTCGGGTCAGCCGTCGAGGGAGCCGGCGAGCCGATAAACCCCGGTCACGACCGGATCGCCATCGGTCTGCACGATGTTGCGCGCGACGAGATCCTCGAGATGCGCGAGCACCGAATAGCCGGCGGCACTCATCAGCCGCGGGTCGATGCCGATATAGCTCGCGCGCACGATGGTCGGGATATCCGCCGCGCCCTTGGCGAGGCGATGGAGGATCGACGCCTCGCGCGCCTTGCGATGCTCGATGAGAAACCGCGCGAAATCCGGACCATTCAGGATTTCCGGCCCGTGCCCCGACAGATAGACGCGCTCGGGCCGCGCCGCGAGGCGCTCCAGCGAAGCCATGTAGTCGATCATCGAGCCGTCGGGGGGCGCGACGATCGAGGTCGACCAGCCCATGATGTGATCGCCGACGAAGATCAGGTCGCGCTCGGCCCACGCGAAGGCCATGTGATTGGCGGTGTGGCCCGGCGTCGCGATCGCTTCCAGCGCAAAGCCGTCACCCGCGACGACATCGCCGTCGCGCAAAATCACGTCCGGCGCAAAGTCGCGGTCCGCGCCCGATTCCATCGATACGCCCTCGCCTTCGTGGCGCGGCCGCGCGGCGCGGTGCGGCCCTTCGGCGTAGACCGGCGCACCGGTGGCCGCCTTGATGCGCTCGGCATTCGGCGAATGGTCGAAGTGGCTGTGGGTGACGAAAATATGCGTGACGGTCTCGCCGCGCACGGCATCGAGCAGCGCCTCGGCATGGGCCGCGCTTGCCGGCCCCGGATCGATGATCGCGACATTGCCGCGGCCGACGATGTAGCTCACCGTGCCGGTGAAGGTGAACGGGCTGGGGTTATCGCACAGCACCCGCCGAACGCCCGGCAGGACCTCTTCGACAATGCCGGGCCTGAGTGGAAAATCGCGATTGAAGGAGATGTCGCCTTCGGTGCTCATGCGCCAAAAATCCTGAAGACTGTTTTCATGTCGAGCGACCGCGTCGTCAGTGTCCGTTGTCTGCGTCAGCCCCGCCCGGCAATGCCGGGACGGGCTGACGGGCGCCGCTCACGAGAACGCCTGAATGCCGGTGATGGCACGGCCGAGAATGAGGGCGTGCACGTCGTGCGTTCCCTCATAGGTATTGACGGTCTCGAGGTTCTGCGAATGGCGCATGACGTGGAATTCGCTGGAAATGCCGTTGCCGCCGTGCATGTCGCGGGCCTGCCGGGCGATGTCGAGCGCCTTGCCGCAGTTGTTGCGCTTGACGATCGAGATCATCTCCGGCGCCATCTTGCCGGCATCCATCAGGCGGCCGACCTGCAGCGAGCCCTGCAGGCCAAGCGCGATTTCGGTCTGCATGTCGGCGAGCTTCTTCTGCACGAGTTGCGTCGCCGCGAGCGGGCGGTTGAACTGCTTGCGGTCCAGCGTGTACTGCCGCGCGCGGTGGAAGCAATCTTCCGCCGCGCCCATCGCGCCCCAGGAAATGCCGTAGCGGGCGCGGTTGAGGCAGCCGAACGGCCCCTTCAGGCCGGAGACGTTCGGCAGCAGCGCGCTTTCCGGCACCACGACGTCTTCCATCACCACCTCGCCGGTGATCGAGGCGCGCAGTGACAGCTTGCCCTCAATCTTCGGCGCGGACAGGCCCTTCATGCCCTTTTCGAGGATGAAGCCGCGGATCTGATTGTCGTGCGCGGCCGACTTCGCCCAGACCACGAACACATCGGCGATCGGCGCGTTCGAGATCCACATCTTCGTGCCGTTGAGGCGATAGCCGTCCGAGACCTTTTCGGCGCGGGTCTTCATGCCGCCGGGGTCGGAGCCCGCATCCGGCTCGGTCAGGCCGAAGCAGCCGACCCACTCGCCGGTGGCGAGCTTCGGTAGATATTTTTTGCGCTGGGTCTCATCGCCATAGGCATAGATCGGATACATCACCAGCGACGACTGCACGCTGTTCATCGAGCGGTAGCCGGAGTCCACGCGCTCGATCTCGCGCGCGACGAGGCCGTAGGCGACATAGCTGGCATTGGCGCAGCCGTATTCTTCCGGGATGGTGACGCCGATCAGGCCGAGCTCGCCCATCTCGTTGAAGATCTCGCGATCCGACCGCTCCTGCAGATAGGCCTGCGTGACGCGCGGCAGCAGCTTCTCCTGCGCATAGGCCCGCGCGGTATCGCGGATCATGCGCTCGTCTTCGGTGAGTTGCTCGTCGAGCAGAAAGGGATCTTCCCAGTTGAAGCGGGCCGGCGCCGAGTGTTCTTTGGCTTTGGCGAGCGTACTCATGCGAAAATCCCTTTCGTATTTTTTTGTATCACGGCCCTTGCCGCGCCAGCCTGCGAGGCTAGTGCGCGGCAATTCACTCTTCAAGCGGCCTCTTACTCGTCGAAATGAACGGTGTTGATGATCTCGATGCCGTAGCCCGACAAGCCCTTGTAGTCGTGCACCGACGAGGACAGGTTGCGGATCGAGCTCACGCCGAGATCGCGCAGGATCTGCGCGCCGACGCCGATTTCGCGCCATTGCCGGTTACGGTCCGACTCCGACGTTTCCGGCACGCCGATCGGCTCGACCGGCACGCCCGCCGCGCCGTCGCGCAGATAGACCAGCACGCCGCGGCCTTCCTTGCGGAACTGCTCAAGCGCCGCATGAACCCGGACATGGCCGAGAAACACATCCTTGGCGAGGTTCGGCTTGTGGAAGCGGGTGAGGACGTCGCGCCCGTCGCCGATGCTGCCGTACACGAAGGCAACGTGATAGATCGGGTCGAACGGCGAGCGATAGGCAAAGCCCTGCAGCGGGCCGATCGGGCTTTCAGTGGTGAAGCTCGACACTCGCTCGATCAGCTTCTCGCGCGCCTGGCGATAGGCGATCATGTCGGCGATGGTGACATGCTTGAGATTATGCTGGGCGGCAAAGCGCGTCACCTGCTCACCCTTCATCACCGTGCCGTCGTCATTCATCAGTTCGCTGATGACGCCGACCGGCGGCAAACCCGCCAGACGGCAGAGGTCGACCGCCGCCTCGGTATGACCCGAGCGCAGCAGCACGCCGCCGTCGCGGGCGATCAGCGGGAAGATGTGGCCGGGCCGGGTGAAATCACCGGCGCCGACATTGGGATTGGCCAGCGCGCGGCAGCAAGCGGTCCGCTCTTCGGCGGAAATGCCGGTGGTGCCGCCGGGCTTGTAGTCGATCGAGACCGTAAAGGCCGTGGTGTGGGCGGAATCGTTGTGCGCCACCATCGGATCCAGCCTCAGACGCCGCGCGTCCTCGACCGTGATCGGGGCGCAGACGATGCCCGACGTGTGGCGGATGATGAACGCCATCTTTTCCGGAGTGCAGAGCGACGCGGCGACGATGAGATCGCCTTCACCCTCGCGATCGTCGTCATCCGTCACCACAACCATTTCGCCGTTGGCGAACGCCTCGATTACCTCAGGAATAGGATGGGCCATGCACGCTCACTCTGAAAACCTAACGGAAAAACAGCTTCCCTGGATGTATCCACGAAAGCCCACGCTTTCTATGGCGCAGGGCGACCGATGACGCAACCATTCCGAAGAGGCCCCGCCGGCCCTCGGTTTTCGCCTTGCGAAACAGGAAACCGCCCATGCGGCGGCGCCAATGGACAGGGGCTGCGCGCGCAGCTACTTTCACGCGAACTTCCGGATATCTGGGCCGGGAGCGGAGATTGGAATGATTGACGTGACAGTGGGCGACAACAACGCCCGCGAGCGCAGTGGTTTGCGCACTCTTATCCTCATTTCGGCAGCGCATTGGGTCAGCCACTACTATATTCTGGTGCTGCCGATGCTGTTTCCGTTTCTCAAAACCACGCTCGGCGTCGGTTATATCGAGCTCGGCTTCTCCCTCACGGTTTTTGCGGTCGTCACCGGCCTGACCCAGGCGCCGGTCGGCTATCTCGTCGATCGGGTCGGCGCCCGGAAAATCCTCATCGCCGGCCTTTGCCTCGGCGGTTTCTCGCTGATCCTGCTCGGCCTAACCCTGAACTACACCTGGCTGCTGGTCTGCGCCGTGCTGCTCGGCATCGGCAACAGCGTTTATCACCCCTCCGACTATGCCCTGCTCGCCGCCAATATGGACGAGGGCCGCATGGGCCGGGCGTTCTCGGTGCACACCTTCGCCGGCTATCTCGGCGCGGCGGTGGCCCCGGCGATCGTCGGCGCGCTGGTTGCGACCGTCGGCGGCATCGGCGCGCTGATGGTATCCGGCGTGATCGGCCTCGCCGTCGGCCTGGTGCTCCTCGTCCTGCCGGTGCCGGAGGCCAGCGCCGCCCACCACGCCCAGCCGGACGGCTCCGCGGCCAAGGTCAACATCGTTACCCCGATGGTGATTGTGCTGACGGTATTCTTCACCCTGCTTGGCCTGTCCACCAGCGGCATCAGCTCGTTCGGCGTCGTCGCGCTGATGAGCGGTTACAACGAGCCGTTCGCGATCGCCAACCTGGCGCTGACCGCGTTTCTCGGCGCGGCCGCGGTCGGCGTTCTCGCCGGCGGGTTCCTCGCCGACCGCACCAGCCGCCACGAGCAGGTCGCGGCGGTTTTCTTCGCCATCAACGCGCTGATCGTCGCCGCCGTCGCAGTCACCTCGCCCGGCCCCGTGGTCATGGTCGTGGCATTGACGGTGGCGGGCTTTCTCAGCGGCGTGATCGCGCCGTCGCGTGATATGATGGTGCGTAATGCCGCTCCTCCGGGCGCGGCGGGCCGGGTGTTCGGCATCGTCTCGACCGGCTTCAATATCGGCGGCATCATTAGCCCGCTGCTGTTCGGCTGGCTGATGGACCACTCAATGCCGCGCTGGGTGTTCGGCGGCTCGGCCGTTTTCATGCTGCTCACCGTGCTGCTCACGGTCGCCACCGATCGGCGCGGCGCCAAGGCGGCCGGCAGCTAGCGGCCTTTGGCGGGGCGAAGGAATCGCATGGTGCGTTTGAGCAAAGCCGATCCGGGATGAATGGCAGTGGCCGCAACAATGCTTGATCGCAAGGTCGAACCGCGAATTAATAGGGGCCGCGTGACGGGCTGCGTCACCATCGCTGCTGCGGCGCGCGACGCTGCACCCACCGCAAGATAGTGCCGACGAAATGCCTGTCACCGACCTCGCAACGCGCACCTACGACCACGGCTGGCGGCTCGACCCCATCGTCCGCAGCCTGCTCGACACCGACTTCTACAAGCTGTTGATGCTGCAGATGATCCACACGCTCTACCCGGGCGTGCAGGCGACCTTCTCGGTGATCAATCGCAGCAAGCACATCCGCCTCGCCGACGTTATCGAGGAAAGCGAGCTGCGCGCCCAACTCGACCATGCCCGCACCCTGCGCTTCACCAAGAAGGAACTGATCTGGCTGTCGGGTAACACGTTCTACGGCAAGACCCAGATGTTCTCGCCGGAATTCATGGCCTGGCTCGCCGAGTTCCGCCTGCCGGAATACGAGCTGCGCAAGGTCGACGGCCAATATGAGCTGCACTTCCGCGGCCCCTGGACCCACACGACGATGTGGGAAATCCCGGCGCTCGCCATCGTCAATGAGCTGCGTTCACGCGCCGTGATGATCGGCCTCGGCCGCTTTGCGCTCGACGTGCTCTATGCCCGCGCCAAGGCCAAGCTGTGGACCAAGGTCGAGCGGCTGCGGACCATCGAGGGCCTCGCCATCTCCGATTTCGGCACCCGCCGCCGCCACGGCTTTCTGTGGCAGCGCTGGTGCGTCGAGGCGCTCAAGGAAGGCCTCGGCAGTTCCTTCACCGGCACCTCGAACGTCTTGCTCGCGATGGACAACGACCTCGAAGCCATCGGCACCAATGCGCACGAGCTGCCGATGGTGCTGGCGGCGCTGGCCGACACCGACGAGGAGCTGCGCCGTGCGCCCTATCAAGTGCTCGACGACTGGCGCCACACCTATGCCGGCAACCTCCTGATCGCCCTGCCGGATGCCTTCGGCACTAAGGCCTTCCTCAAGAACGCCCCGGATTGGGTCGCCGACTGGACCGGCTTCCGCCCGGACAGCGCGCCGCCGATCGAGGGCGGCGAGGAAATCATCGACTGGTGGAAGGCAAAGGGCCGCGATCCGTCCCGCAAGCTGCTAGTGTTCTCCGACGCCATGGATGCCGACAGCATCGAAAAGGCGTTCTTTCACTTCAAAGGGCGCGTGCGCACCAGCTTCGGCTGGGGCACCAACCTGACCAACGACTTCGTCGGCTGCTCCCCGAACGGCACCACCGACCTTGACCCGATCTCGGTGGTCTGCAAGATCACCGACGTCAACGGTCGGCCCGCGGTCAAGCTTTCGGACAATTTGGAGAAGGCCACCGGCGACCCGGAAGAGATTGCCCGCTATGTCCGGGTTTTCGGCAATGCCGGACGGCAGCGGATGCCGGTAAGAGTGTGAAGCGGCCGGACAACCTCAATTCCAAGTTGTTACTGCGACATTTTGTCAGTAACCTTGGGCGTTATTCAGTCGCACAATTGTTCACATAGCCGGTGACTTTTGGAAAATTCTGGTGTCGTTCTCCTCGGCGGAGCCCATGGATCCTTAGCCGTTGCCCGCAGTCTGGGCGCCCAGGGAATTCCGGTCAGCTATATCACCCACGATTCTCCCCTGCCCGGCTGGTCGAAATTCGTCAACGAGACGATCTCCTGGCCCGGCCCCGACCATCGCGACGCAATCGCGTTCCTGCTCAACGCCGCCGAAAAACATCGCCTCGCAGGGCACCTGCTGATACCCGCTGCGGACCCGGAAGTCCGGCTGGTTTCGGAAAACGTCGAGGCGCTGTCCCGTTTCTACAAAATCATGCTGCCGCCGTGGGACCGGCTCAAATGGGTGTGCGACAAGCCGCTGATGTATCGGCGGGCCACCGAGCTCAACCTCTCGATTCCCCGGACCTACGAGATCGAGTCCGGCGAACAGGCAAAAGCGCTGGATCTCGTCTACCCCGTCATCCTCAAGCCGAACATGGGCGGCGGCCCGAGCCATATCGCCAAGGCGAAGGTGATACGGGCGGATGATCACGACGCCTTCCTCGCCGCCTATCTCGAGGCGGCAAGAGAGATCGGCGCCGGCAACGTCATCGTGCAGGAACAGATCCCCGGCGGCGGCGAAAGCCAGTTTTCCTATGCGGCGCTCTGGCACGACGGCCGCCCCGTCGCCGACTTCACCGCGCGGCGCACGCGGCAATATCCGGTCGATTTCGGCTATACGAGCACCTTCGTCGAAGTTGTCGACGAACCGGAACTGATCAAGACATCGCGCACGCTCCTCACCTCGATCCAGCACACGGGGCTGGTGGAGATCGAGTTCAAGCGCGACCGCCGCAGCAACACCTTCAAGCTCCTCGACGTCAATCCGCGGCCATGGTCATGGTTCGGCCTCTGCGCGGCAGCGGGCCTCGATCTCGGCGCGATGATGTTCGCGCTGTATGACGGGCGAAAGGTGACCGAGGCTTCCGCGCGCACCGGCGCGGCCTGGATGTATCTGGCGCGGGATGCGGTTGCGGCGGCGACCCTCGTCAAGCGCGGCCAGATCGGGCTTTCGGATTATTTTCGTTCCTTCGCATCGGTGCGCGCCTGGGCGACCTATTCGCACGCCGATCCGCGCCCGGGCTTCATCGATCTGCCCCTCACCGCATGGCGCGTCCTGACCAAGCGGATTTTGCGCGGCTGAAGTCCCAAACCTGCCGCCATGCCGCGGCGCGCTGGAACTCGCTGAGATCGATGGGAACATGACGCTGCATGACCCGCGCGCTGCGGCGAGCCTCGCTACGACAGGCAGCGACTTATCGGAATGTCACACATGAAGATATTCAGCAGCAACAAGTGCGGGCCACCATTCCGGCTTCATTGCAGAAAGCCGCGGTTGCGATCACATCCAAGGATCGCATTTCGGTGGTGGCTTGATGGGAGGCTGACCTAAGCTCGGCTCGGGAGAAACGTCAAAAGCTTAGGATTTTTAATGGTCGGAGTGGCAGGATTTGAACCTGCGACCCCTGCGTCCCGAACGCAGTGCTCTACCGGGCTGAGCCACACTCCGACAATGGCGGGCTTATATCCAAGGGTTCGCCGCGCCGCAAGGTGTCCGAAGCATCAATTGGCACGATGATGACATTTTCCGCACAATCAATTCGCCGTTCCGCGCCGCATGCATGCCGGACTTGCGAAAAATCGCGCCATTCAGGTGTAAAAACAGCTATCCCGTCGCCTGTGAATAAAATGACGCGTCGCACGACGACTCAAATTTGTTTTTGGATGGATCAATGACCCTTGGCCTGACGACTCAGGTGCTGGTTGCGGACGCTTCGGCGATCGACGCCGCAGCAGGCTGCTTCGCTGGCGGCGGGCTCGTCGCGTTCCCGACCGAAACGGTCTATGGCCTTGGCGCAGATGCGACCAATTCGCGGGCCGTTGCGCGGCTTTACGAGGCCAAGGGCCGCCCGTCATTCAACCCGCTGATCGCCCATGTCGCCGACCTTGCCGCCGCCGAGGCGATCGCAGTGCTTGATTCGCGCAGCCGGACACTGGCGGAGGCCTTTTGGCCGGGCCCGCTGACGCTGGTGCTGCCGAAATCGCAAGACTGCCCGGTTTCCGATCTCGCAACCGCCGGGCTCGACACCATCGCCGTGCGCATTCCCGCCCATCCGGTGGCGCAGGCGCTGCTGCGCGCATTCGGCAAGCCGGTGGTCGCCCCTTCGGCGAACATCTCGGGCCACGTCTCGCCAACCACCGCCGCCCATGTGCGCAGCGACCTGTCGGGGCGAATCGATATGATTCTCGACGGCGGGCCGGTCCATGTCGGCGTCGAATCAACCATCGTCAGTTGCATCGATGGTCCGCGGCTGCTGCGTCCCGGCGGCGCCGCCCGCGAGGCGATCGAACGCCTTCTCGGCGAGCCGCTGGCGCTGGTGCAAACGCCGTTCGCGGACGACGACGAGCAACCGCTCGCGCCGGGCATGCTGGCCTCGCACTATGCCCCGCGCGCCCGCGTGCGGCTCAATGCCGAGAACGTCGCGCCGGGCGAAGGGCTGCTCGCCTTCGGCCCGACGTTGCCCGAAGGGCATGAGCGGGCCGGGGCGGTGCTGAACCTGTCCGAGCGCGGCGACGTGGTCGAGGCCGCGGCCAATCTCTTCGGCAGCCTGCGCGCGCTCGACGCGAAAAACGTCACGGGGATTGCGGTGATGCCGATTCCGCAGGATGGTCTGGGCGAAGCCATCAACGATCGCCTTCGCCGCGCCGCCGCTCCCCGCCCGTAACGCGCCGAAAGGCAACCACCAAAAACAACTGGTTGACCACGCATGACGATTGCCCCGCCCCAACAGCCTTCGCTCTCCCCGGACGTTCTCGCGCAGTTCACGGCCATCGTCGGCGAAAAATACGCGGTGCGCGATGCGGATGAGATCGCGCCCTACCTCACCGAGGAGCGCGGGCTGTATCAGGGCCACTCGCCGCTAGTGCTGCGCCCCGGCACGACGGCGGAAGTCGCGGCGATCTGCAGGCTCGCGTCGGAGCACCAGATCGCGCTGGTGCCGCAGGGCGGCAACACCGGCCTCGTCGGCGGCCAGACGCCGCACAACGGCGAGGTCGTGCTGTCGCTGAAACGGCTCGACCGGCTGCGCGAGATCGATACCCAGTCCAACATCATGACCTGCGAAGCCGGCATGCCGCTCGCCATCGCGCAGCAGCACGCCGCCAATGCCGACCGGCTGTTTCCGCTGTCGCTCGGCTCGGAAGGCAGCTGCACGATCGGCGGCAACCTTTCCACCAATGCCGGCGGCACCACGGCGCTGGCCTATGGCATCGCGCGCGAGATGGCGACCGGGCTCGAGGTGGTGCTGGCGGATGGCCGCATCCTCAACACACTCACCAAGCTGAAGAAGGACAACACCGGCTACAATCTGCACAACCTGTTCATCGGCGCGGAAGGCACGTTGGGCATCATCACGGCGGCGACGCTCAAGCTGTTTCCCCGGCCGCGCTCGGTGGAGACGGCGTTCGTCGGCCTGCAGTCGCCGGAGGCCGCGCTGGCGCTGCTCGAGCTGGCGCAGCGCGAGGCGGCGAGCACGCTGACAAGCTTTGAGCTGATCGCCGAGATCGCCATCGACACCTGCGTCAAATACGGCCCCTCGATCCGCGATCCCTTGACCAGCCGCCATCCGTGGTACGTGCTGATGGAGATTTCATCGCCGCGCGAGGATGCCCGCGAGGTGATCGAATCCATTCTCACGCAGGGCTTTGAGAACGAGATCGTGGACGACGCGGTGATCGCCGCCAATCTCGACCAGCGCAATGCCTTCTGGACCCTGCGCGAGGTGATTTCGCCGGTCCAGAAATTCATCGGCGGCTCGATCAAGCACGACATCTCGGTGCCGGTCGCCGCCGTGCCGCAGTTCATCGCCGAAGCGGATGCCGCGGTGACGAAACTCATTCCCGGCGCGCGGCCGTTCCCGTTCGGCCATCTCGGCGACGGCAACATCCACTACAATGTCAGCGAGCCGGAGGCCGGCCTGCCCGGTTTCATTGAGCGCTGGCATGATGTGAATGCCGTCGTGTTCGAGGTGGTGCGACGACTCGGCGGCTCGATCTCGGCCGAGCACGGCATCGGCATCATGAAGCACGACGAACTGCCGTTGGTGAAAGACCCGGTCGCCTATGCGCTCATGCAGCAGTTCAAGGCGATGCTCGATCCGCTCGACATCCTCAATCCCGGAAAAGTAGTGTGAGGCCATCGCCATGGCAGCGACGCTTGCGATTTCATCCGCCGTCGATGCCGATACCCCGGCCATCGTCGATCTGTGGCTGCGCTGCGGACTGACCCGGCCGTGGAACGATCCCGCAGCCGATCTTACGCAGGCGCGGCGCGGGCCGAATTCCGACGTGCTGGTCGGGCGCGACGCCGACGGCAAGCTCACCGCCACGGTGATGGTCGGGCATGATGGCCATCGCGGCTGGGTGTATTACGTCGCCGTCGATCCCGCGCAACAGAAAAGCGGTTTCGGCCGCGCCATGATGGCCGCCGCCGAATGCTGGCTGTCACGGCACGGCATTCTGAAGATGCAGTTGATGGTGCGGGCCGACAACGCGAAGGTGCAAAAATTCTACGAGGCGCTCGGTTATGCCGCGCAGGAACGCGTGGTCTTCGCCCGGTGGCTCGACGGCCGCGATCCGACGCCCTGAGCGTTCTTGATCAGAACAGCGAGCCCTGCCCCTGATCCACCTTCGCCACGGGCGGATGCGACACCCGCTGTACCCGCGTCTGCTTCGGCGCCGATGCCTCGACCTCGCGCGCCAGCGCCTCTTCCGTCAGCGGCTCGATCAGCCGCGGATCGTCGTTGCTGACGCGATTGACCGCCGCGGACACCGGATGCCAGGCGAATGCGTGCTGCGCCGGCGGCTGCAACAGGGGCAGAATCTCGCGGGCATCGCCCGAGCGGCAATCGAGCCAGCGATCGAAATCGTCCGGCGCAATCACGATCGGCGCGCGTTGATGCAGCACCGCGAGATCCGGGCTCGACTGCGCGGTGACGATGGCGACCGTGTCGACTTCCTCCCCGTTCGGCCCGGTCCAGGTTTCGGCGATGCCGGCAAAGCCGAACGGGCCACCCTCGCGCGGATAAATGAAATAGGCCTGCTTGTGCGAACCGCTGGCCTGCCACTCATAGTAGCCATCGGCCGGCAACAGGCAGCGCCGCCGCCGGATCGCGTTGCGGAACGCGGCCTTCTCCAGAATGGTTTCGGAGCGGGCATTGATCATCAGCGGAAAGCCGCGCGGGTCCTTCAGCCACGCCGGCAGCAGCCCCCAGCGCATCAATTCAAACGAGCGCGCACCGCCGGTATCCTCGACGACCACCGGCACGGGCTGGGTCGGCGCGACGTTGTAACGCGCGGGAAAATTCGGCTGGCCGGCATAGCGAAAGAAATGCCGCATTACCTCCGGGGGCGAGGCAATCACATAGCGTCCGCACATTTCCTGTCACTCCAGACCGCGCGCAAATAGTCAAATACAACGGGCCGAGAGGTGAGCCCAAGGGGAAAAACGGCCGGGTCGAATCACCCAACAATACCGCACTCGTCAGATCGCATGAGGTGGTAAAGAATCTTCAGTTGCCTTTAACCGCTGCTCCAGACAATGCAACATCATGGCACCCACAAAGACAGATCCGCTTGGCGAAACCATTTCCGATGCTCCCTCTGCCGAGGTCATGCTCGCCAACAATATCAATCCGCTTACCGGCTTGGCGTCTGACTATCTGAACCATTTCAACGAAGCCATCATGCTTCTCGAAATGCTCCCGGATGTTCCCGAGTGCCTCGAGGATTTTCTGGCCTGGCAACCGCTCAGTTATTGCGAGCATTTCATGGCGTCGCATCTGGGGGGGCGCGAGGTCGCGATCAAGGCCTATGAGGCCGCCGATCCCAAGATCCGCATGCAATTCGATGCCATCACCGATACGATGACCTCGATCTTGGCGACGGTCGCCAATGCTTTGCGGACCGAGGAACAGGCGAGGATCAACCTGCCGCTGGCGGGCCAATCTGCCGAGTGGCTGAAAACCATGGTGTGCCTCGCCGGCGGCGTGATCAACAACGGCATTGCCCCCGACGTCGATACCATTCTGGACCGGCAATGACCGCTGCCCCTCCCGCCCTTCCACGCCTTGCCGTCAGCGCCGCGATTTTTCGTGACGGCCAGTTGCTTCTCGTGCGCCGCGCGCGGCAGCCGGCGCTCGGCCTGTTCACCCTGCCGGGCGGGCGGCTGGAATTCGGCGAAACCGTGGAACAGGCGGTGCACCGGGAAATCGCCGAGGAAACCGCGCTCACCATCGACGTCGTCGGCCTTGCCGGCTGGCTGGACGTGCTGCCAGCAGCGACCGGGGGCCAGAGCCAGTTCGTGATCCTGCCCTTCGCGGCGCGCTGGGTGGCGGGCGAAGTGACCCTGAACGACGAGTTGGCGGAAAGCCGCTGGCTCGATCCTGACGGGATCGGCGAGTTGCCGCTGACAAAAGGCCTCATCCCGATCGTGGCCGCGGCGCGGCGGCTGATCGGCTGAGCCATTGCGCGCAGCCGCGCTGCCTTGCATCCTCCAAATTGCGGGCGCATATCTCGCTGGCTTCCACTTTCGCTCCGGGCGTCCGCACTCATGTTGAAACGGCTTTTCGCCATTGCGCTCCTTGCCCTTGCCTGCAGCACGCCGAACGCGCGGGCGCAGGACGCGGCCGCGCCCTTCGACCCCAGCCTCCAGCGCCTCGCCGAAATTCTCGGCGCCCTGCACTACCTGCGCGACCTCTGCGGCGCCAATGAAGGCACGCGCTGGCGCAGCGAGATGCAGGCGCTGGTGGATGCGGAAACGCCGGCCAGCGGCGCACGCCGGGCCAAAATGATCTCGAGCTTCAATCGCGGCTATAGCGGGTTCCAGCAGACCCATCGCAGTTGCACGCCGGCCGCCGAAATCGCCATCCAGCGCTACCTCATCGAAGGCGCGCGGATCTCGCGCGATCTCACCGCCCGCTACGCGAACTAAGTCGCGGCGAGGGTTATCCAACGATAGCCCCCACTTTATCCACCGCCGTTAACCTTTCTTAAAGAAGCGGCTAGGCTCGCGCGGCACGCGTGCTAAGTCTTGATGCGGATCGCGGGCGCGCGGAAGAATCATACCCCACACGGGTTCAACCAACGCCACGGTCCAGACATCGGCGCTGTTCTGAATCCACGATACAGATGATGCGCTCAAAATCGCTCTCGTTTCAGGCTCAGGCATCGATGTATCGACATCCTCTCCACGAAACCGCAGACAGCTACACCGACGACATCGAGCAGAAGCAGACCGCGCTGAGCTATCTCAACGAGGCGTGGGCAGAAGCGCGCCACGACGGCGTCGACGGGGATTGCCTTGCGCAGGCCAGTCTGTTTGCTGCATTCGCCGAACTCGTGACCACCTATGGCGAGGACGCGGTGGCGAAATTCAGCGAAGGGCTGCCGGAGCGCGTGCGCAAGGGCGAATTCACCCTCATCACCACGCGTCAGTAATCGCCACGCGCCATTGGCGCGCAGCGATCTCATTGTTCACGGATGGCGGGCTGCGCTCAGGCGCGCAGCGTTTCGAGGAAGCGCACCGCCTCGCCCTGCGCGGGCGTCGTCAGTTCGCCCTGCCACATCACGCGGCGACCGCGCACGAAGGTGCCGACCGGCCAGCCCTTGACGCGAACGCCGTCGTACGGCGTCCAGCCGGCGCGCGACGCCACCCACTCGTTGGTGATGGTTTCCTCACGCTTCAGATCGACCACCGTGAAGTCGGCGTCATAGCCTGCGGCGATGCGGCCCTTGCAGGCGATGTTGAACAGCCGTGCCGGACCGGCGCTGGTGAGATCGACAAACCGCGCCAGCGACAGCCGCCCGGCATTGACGTGATCGAGCATCGTCGGCACCAGCGTCTGCACGCCGGTCATGCCCGACGGCGACGCCGGATAGGTCTTGTCCTTCTCCTCGCGCGTATGCGGCGCATGGTCGGAGCCGAGCACGTCGATGATGCCCTGCTCGATGCCGTACCAGATGCCGGCGCGGTGGCTGGCGTCGCGCACCGGCGGATTCATCTGCGCATAGGTGCCGAGGCGCTCATAGCAGTCCGGCGCAGCCAGCGTCAGATGGTGCGGCGTCGCCTCGCAGGAGGCGACATCCTTGTGGTCGCGCAAGAACTCGATTTCTTCCTTGGTCGAGATGTGCAGCACGTGCACCCGTGCGCCGGTGTCGCGAGCGGCGGCGACGAGCCGCTGCGTCGCCATCAGCGCCGCGGTTTCATCGCGCCACACCGGATGCGAGCGCGGATCGTTCTCGATGCGCTCGCCCTTGCGCGCGTTCAGGCGACCCTCGTCCTCGGCGTGGAACGAGGCGCGGCGGCGGATCACGCGCAGAATGTTGCGCAGGCCATCGTCATCCTCGACCAGCAGGCTGCCGGTGGACGAGCCCATGAACACCTTGACCCCGGCGCAGCCGGCGGCGCGCTCGAGTTCCGGCAGGTCGGCGACGTTCTCGCGGGTACCGCCGATGAAGAAGGCGAAATCGCAGTGCATCCGGTGATGCGCGCGGCCAATCTTGTCGGCAAAGGTTTCGGCGGTGACGGTCAGCGGGTTGGTGTTCGGCATTTCGAACACCGCGGTGACGCCGCCCATGACGGCGCTGCGCGAGCCCGATTCGAGGTCTTCCTTCTGGGTCAGGCCCGGTTCGCGAAAATGCACCTGCGTGTCGATCACGCCCGGCAGCACATGCAGCCCCTTGCAGTCGATCACCTCGGCGGCCGCATCGGCGGCAAAACTACCCAGCGCGGCGATCCGGCCATTTTTGACGGCGATATCGCGAACACCCTCGCCGTCCTGATTGACCACGGTGCCGGATTTGAGGATCAGGTCGAATGTCTGGGGCATCGGATATCAGCTCGTTGTCTGGGTGCCAGCGCACCAAAAATGGAAGTTGGAACAGCTCTCGACGCGCGGGTCTTGTCGGACGCCGAGGAGCGTCCTAGGTTCTGGACCCGGCGAATGGCCCGGCTCCTGCTTAAACCATTCCATGCGAGAAGTGCACATGAAAGCGGCGTTCCTTCCCGATCGCGGCGTTATACAGATTTCCGGCCCCGATGCCCGCAGCCTGCTCAACGGGCTCGTGACGACCGACCTCGAGCGGCTGTCGCCCGGAGAGGCGCGGTTCGGCGCGCTGCTGACGCCGCAGGGCAAAATCGTGGTCGATTTCCTCATTGCCGAGGATGCGGACGGCAACCTCTTGGTCGATTGCCCGCTGGAGCTTGCCCAGAGCCTTGCGACCAAACTCAATTTCTACAAGCTGCGCGCCAAGGCGACGATCGAAAACCAGTCCGATACGCTTGGCGTGCTGGCGATCTGGGACGGCGCGCCGGCCGCGGCAGACTCCTTTATCGATCCCCGCCATCCCGCGCTCGGCAGCCGCACAATCATCGGCCGCGGCGAGGCGGAGAGCATGGCAGCCGCGATCGGCGCGGAACTGGCCGACGCCGCCGCTTATAACGCGCACCGCATCGCCTGCGGCGTGCCCGCGGGCGGCATCGACTTCGCCTATAACGACGCCTTCCCGCACGAGACCAACATGGACCGGCTGCACGGCGTCGATTTCGACAAGGGCTGTTATGTCGGGCAGGAAGTGGTGTCGCGGATGCAGCATCGCGGCACGGCGCGGACGCGCACGGTGCTGATGCTTTTTTCGGGCGCGGCGCCCGCGCCCGGGACCGCGATCACCGCGGGGGAGAAATCCATCGGCACGCTCGGTTCCGCGACCGGCGGCATGGCGCTCGCGGTGCTGCGGATCGATCGCGCGGCCGATGCGCTCAATGCCGGGCTGAAGCTGATGGCCGGCGAGACGGAACTGCAGCCCGCCTCGCGCGAGGACCTCACCATGCCGGCAAAGGCCGAACAGATATGAGCACCCGCGCACCCGCCGCCAAAGCCCCGGCGAAGCCCGCGCCCAAACCGGCGCCCAAGCCGGCAACCAAGCCGGCAACCAAGCCGGCGGCGCGCACCGTCGTCCGCCTCGGCGAGGATGGGCTGCTACGCTGCCCATGGCCGGGCGATGATCCGCTTTACGTCGCCTATCACGACGACGAATGGGGCGTGCCGGACTACGACGACCGCGGCCTGTTCGAGAAGCTGCTGCTCGACGGCTTTCAGGCCGGGCTGTCGTGGATCACGATTTTGCGCAAGCGCGACAATTTTCGCCAAGCCTTCGACGATTTCCAGCCGGAGCTGATTGCGCGCTATGACGCAAAGAAAATCGCGGCGCTGATGGCCGATCCCGGCATCATCCGCAACCGCGCGAAGATCGAGGCCGCTGTCACCAGCGCCCGCGCCTTCCTCGCCATCCAGGACAGCGGCAAAAGTTTTTCCGAAATGCTGTGGCGGCATGTCGACGGCAAGCCGAAGATCAATTGCTTCAAGACGACGGCCTCGGTGCCGGCGTCGACGCCCGAATCGATCGCCATGTCGAAGGACCTTTTGGCGCACGGCTTCAAGTTCGTCGGGCCGACCATCGTCTATGCCTTCATGCAGGCGACCGGCATGGTGAACGACCACCTCACCACCTGCCATTGCCACGCGACCTGCGGCACGCTCCGCAAACCGGCGCGCGGCCGCGCCAGATGACCGTGCGCAAAGCGTCAGCCCCCAAAAATTCCGCGACACCGATTCCCGCCGCCGCTGCCATGCCGCCGAAGCAAAAATCCACCGCCGCCAGACCGCGTGCCTGGCAGCGCATGCTGTCCGGCCGACGCCTCGATCTGCTCGACCCCTCCCCGCTCGATATCGAGATCGCCGACATCGCCCACGGCCTCGCCCGCATGGCGCGGTGGAACGGCCAGACCCTCGGCGCGCATATTTTTTCCGTCGCCCAGCACACACTGCTGGTAGAAGCAGTGCTGCGCGAGCAGGTTCCGCGCATCGACGACCGCGCGCGGCTGATGGTGCTGTTCCACGATGCGCCGGAATATGTCATCGGCGACATGATCTCGCCCTTCAAGGCGGTGATCGGAGGCGACTACAAGAGCGTGGAGGCGCGGCTGCTGGCCGCGATCCATATCCGCTTCGGCCTGCCGCCCGCAACGCCACCGCAGATTGAAAAGCTCATCAAGACCGCCGATCGCGGCGCGGCGCACCTGGAGGCCGTCCACCTCGCCGGCTTCTCGGAGAGCGAGGCCAGGCGCCTGTTCGGCCGCCACCCGCAACTGCCCGAGCCGATCGTCGCCGACTACCTCACGCCGTGGCCGGCAAGCCGCGCCGAAAAGCGGTTCCTCGCGCGCTTCAGGCAGCTCGCCGCCGGCACGCTTTCATCGTCCTGACCGCCGACCTATATTTGTCGTTCGATTCTCCTGACTTCGGTAGTGCCATGATACACGTCTGCTCGCTCGCGGATCTTTCCGCCACCGTCGCCGCCACGGGAGCACAACACATCCTCACGGTGATGGGTCAGGTCAGCAAGGTGGAGCGTCCGGCCTCGGTGCTTCCGACCAATCACCTCCTGATCTCGATGGATGACATCACCGAGCCTACGGAAGGTTTTGTCGCGCCGCAGATCGAGCATATCGAGCAGGTGCTCACCTTCGTGCGCGGCTGGGACCGCTCAAGGCCGATGGTGGTGCATTGCTTTGCCGGCATCAGCCGCTCGACCGCCAGCGCCTTCACCGCGGCCTGCGCGCTCAATCCGAACCGGGACGAGATGGAAATCGCGCTGCAGATGCGCCGGGCGTCGCCGACCGCCTATCCCAATCGTCGCATCGTGACGCTGGCCGATCAGGTTCTGCAACGAAACGGCCGCATGGTCGCGGCGCTGGATGCGATGGGCCCGGGCGACCTGACGGTGATCGGCAGGCCATTCCGCGTCGATATCGAATAAGTCACGCGGGCTTCGCGCGTGTATCCGGGCGGCCAGGGTCCGCCCGCTTTCCTATCGCAGAATCAATCCGTCGAGCGGCGCAACTCGGTCGTCACCGCGCTGCCGCCAGCAGTGTCGGCAGAACGGCTGGCTGGCGGAGTGAGCGAGCGCGGCCGCGTGGACGAGCGGTGCGACGACAGTGACCGCGCCATGATGATCTGGCCGGTGCCGCGGCGGTGGAAATCGCAATAGGCAAAGCCCAGACCCGAGATCGAGCCGCGGAAGCTGACTTCGCTGGACTTCTGCAGATTGAAGCACGGCGAGAACGGCAGCCCCTTCAGCGAGGCGCAGATCGATTCGCCGCGCACCTGAAGCGTGTCGGGCGGCACACGCATATGCCGCTCCGGCCCCGAGCCGCCGAACTGAATTTTTCCGGCAGCGGAGCCGTCGTCGAACACGCGGCCGGCGCCGCGCGTGCCGTCAAAGCAGGTAAACGCAAACACCTTGCCCGAAACGAACTGGCGCGCCTCGGTCGCTTTCATTTCGCTCGCAAGGGCCGGCGCAACCATAGCCGGAGCGACCATGGTCAGTCCGACCATCGCACCCAGAACACAACGCATGCTGCAACTCCACGCTCTCGGAACTCAGGACACCGCGCCGAACGACCAGCGCCTTTACCTGCTGCTTACCATACTAACTTTGGCAACATTGGCGCAGCTTGGTTGGAAAAGTCTGAACATCTTCAGGGAATTTTGACCACGATCCGGCCCCGGACCTTGCCGTCCAAAATTTTCGGCGCGGTGTCGATCACCTGGTCGAGGGAAATTTCCTGAGTAATTTCAGAAAGTTTGGTGTGGTCGAGATCGCGCGCCAAACGGCCCCAGGCCTCGCGGCGAAGCTCGATCGGGCACTGAACGGAATCGATGCCCAAAAGGCACACTCCGCGCAAAATGAACGGCGCGACCGAAGTCGGCAGATCCATACCTGCCGCAAGACCGCAGGCGGCAATGGCGCCGCGATACTTCGTCATCGAAAGAAGATTGGCGAGCGTGGTCGAGCCGACGCTGTCGACGCCGCCTGCCCAGCGTTCCTTGCCGAGCGGTTTGGCGGGGGCGGAGAGTTCGTTGCGGTCGATGACTTCAGCCGCGCCGAGGCCGCGCAGGTAGTCCGCCTCCGTCATTCGCCCGGTCGAGGCGATGACGTGATAGCCGAGCTTCGACAGAATCGCGATGGTGACGGAGCCGACGCCGCCGGCCGCGCCGGTGACGATCATCGGGCCATCGGCGGGCTTGAGGCCGTGACGCTCCAGCGCCATCACCGCGAGCATCGCGGTGTAGCCGGCGGTGCCGATCGCCATGGCGTCGCGCGCCGACATGCCGTCCGGCAGGCGCACCAGCCAGTCACCCTTCACCCGCGCCTTTTCGGCGTAAGCGCCGAGATGGGTTTCGCCCATGCCCCAGCCGTTGCCGACGACCTTGTCGCCGGGCTTCCAGTCGGGATGTGAGGATTGTTCCACCGTGCCGGCGAAATCGATGCCCGCGATCATCGGGAAACGCCGCACCACCGGGGCCTTGCCGGTGATCGCAAGCCCATCCTTGTAGTTCACCGTGGACCACTCGACGCGCACGGTGACGTCGCCCTCCATCAGCTCGGCTTCGTCGAACTGCGTCGGTGCTGCGGTCGTGCCCTTGTCGGCCTTGTCGATGCGGATTGCCTTGAAAGTGGCCACTGCGTTCTCCCTGCGCTTTTGTATTTCCGAGAGCCAATCGTTTTTGAAAGGCTCAAGCCCCTCATACCTATGACAGACGGCCGCATTCTGTCACCCCGCCAAACAAGGCGTCCTGCCGGCGCATCAGTTCTTGATGGCCGCCAGCCGCGCCGAGATTTCGGCGGTCTCCGCCGCGGTTCCCCAGCTCGGCTTGTCGCTGCCATCGCCCCAGTTGCGCGGGCGGTAGAAGGTGTGGACGCCGAGCTTGTGCATCCGCCGCATTTCGCGGATCCAGTCGGGCCGCACCCAGTAAGCGTGATAATGCGTCGACTTGCCGACTTCCGGCAGCCAGAGCTTGCCGTCGAGCGAGGCCTTGGCAATTTTCTTCGCGCGCACCCAGTTCTGCGGCTCGCGCACGACGTCCGGAACGTTGTCGCAGGCGAAGGTGAACTGGCAGGCGAACTTGCGATGGGCATTCTGATAGACGACGCCGCAGACCGTCGTCGGGTAGAAGCCGGAGAAGACGCGGTTCAGCACGACCTGCGCGACGCCGATCTGGCCGCGCACCGGCTCGCCCCGCGACTCGAAGTAAATCGCCTCGGCGAGGCATTTTTCCGCCTTATCGCGGGCCTTGCCCTCGAGCTTCATACGCTCCGCCGGGCTGCGCTGGGCCGGCGTCGTGGTGTTGACGACGCCCTTGCCGGCGACGCTTTCGCCGGCTGACGGGATCTCCGCTGGCTTTGCCAGCGCCACGGGCGTCTTCAGATCGGGGTCGGTCGTGGTATGGGCCGACACAATTACCGGCGCTTCGCCGGGCTGCCAGCTCTGGAGCACGCCGCTCGGCGCGGCGAGCGAATTGGTGCCGAAGTAAAGACCGACGGTCTTGATGGAAAAGCCATCCTGATGGTGGCTTGGATGGTGGCTTGGCGCGAACGGCGCCGCATCGCCGTCCGCATGAGCGGCCGTCGGCTCATCCGCCGACGCCTCGTCATATTGCGGCAGCGGCGGCGCTTTCAGCGCCTCCTCGAGCTCGGCATCAAGCGCGCCGGTTTCCGGCAGCGTCGCTTCATCGGGCGCGGCGGCCAAAGCATCGCCGGCCGGCGGCACGGCTTCCGGACCCGATTCCAGAGGTTCCGGCGTCGCGGCGCTGTCCGGCGTCGGCAGCGCAAGGCGCGGGCCTTTCAGCGAGCGATTGACCACGGGATAATCGGAAGGCTCCAGCGGCCGCACCGGCTCGCCGAGCGCACGGCGGGTCAGCGCCTTCGCCAGCGCCGAGGGCATCTCGCCGAGGCTGGCAAGGCGGTAGGGCGCGCTTTCCGGCAATTCGGTGCCGATCGGGCGGGAGAAGCCGAAGGTTGCGACCTGGATGGTGCGGAAGGCCGAGGGCACGGCCTGCTGCTGCCAGCGCTCGGCAACGCCCGGCTGTCTCGCCAGCAATGCGGCGATGTCCTGATAGCCCAGCTGTGTCGGCGCTCCCGCGAAGGCGCAGAGAGCGAGACCGAAGGACGCACGACGCACGCCCCTCGATCCGTTACGCACTCGGTACATACTCGAACTCACGCACGCTGCTAACCGGACCAACAACTGCGCATTCGGCGCAATTTGATCCTTTCCCAATATATTTGATTAAAGTTGCCGCCCAGTTAATCGCCGATGCAGCGTTGCCACAGGCAAGGCCCCGCAGGTTCCGGGCATCGGCTTTCGCTCCCCGTGGTGAATCCCGCGTCGCCAAAGATGGTGAAGGGGCGGTCAACAAATCGGCGGCCGGGGGCGAATATCGTCCCGGAATGAAGCAAGAAAAAACCCCAGCTCAAATCCGAGCCGGGGTTTTTCGATTTTGCCGTTATGGGCTGCGCGTCAGGCCGAGCTAGCGACCGTCTGACCGAGCGCAGCCTGCGCCGCAGCGAGGCGCGCGATCGGCACGCGATAGGGCGAGCACGATACGTAGTCGAGGCCAATGCCGTGGCAGAACGTTACCGTCGCCGGATCGCCGCCATGCTCGCCGCAAATACCGACCTTGAGGTCGGGACGGGTCTTGCGGCCGCGCTCGACGCCGATCGACACCAGCTCGCCAACGCCGCTGCGATCGAGCGAGATGAACGGATCGGTCTCAAAGATGCCCCGCGCGGTATAGGTGCCGAGGAAGCTCGCCGCGTCGTCGCGGCTGATGCCGAAGGTGGTCTGCGTCAGATCGTTGGTGCCGAACGAGAAGAACTCGGCGGTCTGCGCGATCTCGCCGGCCATCAGGCAGGCGCGAGGCAGCTCGATCATCGTGCCGACGTGATATTCGACGGTGGTGCCGGTCTCGCGGAACACCGCCTGCGCGGTGACGTCGATGCGGTTCTTGACCAGATCGAATTCGGTCTTGCCGGTGATCAGCGGCACCATGATCTCGAGCCGGACGATCTCGCCGGTGCGCTTGCCGGCCTCGATCGCCGCCTCGAAGATCGCGCGAGCCTGCATCTCGGCGATTTCCGGATAGGCGATGGCGAGACGGCAGCCGCGGAAGCCGAGCATCGGGTTGAACTCGGACAGCTCGCGGGCGCGATCGGCAAGCCGGCGCGGATCGGCGTTCATCGCGCGCGCAACTTCCTCGATCTCCGCCTGCGTGTGCGGCAGGAATTCATGCAGCGGCGGATCGAGCAGGCGCACCGTGACCGGCAGGCCCTTCATGATCTCGAACAATTCGACGAAGTCGGCGCGCTGCATGGGCAAGAGCTTGGCGAGTGCGGCGCGGCGCTCCTGCTCGTCCTCGGCCAAAATCATCTCGCGGACGGTGCGGATGCGCGTCTCCTCGAAGAACATGTGCTCGGTGCGGCACAAGCCGATGCCTTCGGCGCCGAACCGCAGCGCGGTGCGGACATCCGGCGGCGTGTCGGCATTGGTGCGGACGCGCAGCTTGCGAACCTCGTCGGCCCAGCTCATCAGCGTGCCGAATTCGCCGGACAGCTCCGGCTCGATCATCGGCATCTTGCCCGCCAGCACCTGGCCGAGCGAGCCGTCGATGGTGATGATGTCGCCGGTCTTGAAGGTGCGGTTGCCGACAGTCATCAGGCCGCGGCCGTAATCGACGCGGACGGTGCCGCAGCCGGAAACGCACGGCTTGCCCATGCCGCGCGCCACCACGGCGGCGTGCGAGGTCATGCCACCGCGGGTGGTCAAAATGCCTTCGGCGGCGTGCATGCCATGAATGTCTTCGGGGCTGGTCTCGACGCGGACCAGAATGACCTTGCGGCCATCGGCCTGCAGCTTCGCAGCCTCGTCCGACGAGAACACGATCTCGCCCGAGGCCGCGCCCGGCGATGCCGGAAGGCCGGTCGCGATCACGTCGCGCTTTGCGTCGGGATCGATGGTCGGATGCAGGAGCTGGTCGAGGGAGGCCGGATCGATGCGCATCACCGCATCGCTCTTGGAGATCAGCCCTTCATTGGCGAGCTCGACCGCAATGCGCAGCGCCGCTTTCGCGGTGCGCTTGCCGTTGCGGGTCTGCAGCATCCACAGCTTGCCCTGCTCGACCGTGAACTCCAGGTCCTGCATGTCGCGGTAGTGCTTCTCGAGCAGCGTGTAGATCCGCGTCAGCTCGGCGAACGCATCCGGGAGCGCCACTTCCATCGACGGCTTGTCGGAGCCGGATTCATGGCGCGCGGCTTCGGTGATGTCCTGCGGCGTGCGGATGCCGGCGACGACGTCCTCGCCCTGCGCATTGATCAAAAATTCGCCGTAGAGCTCCTTCGCGCCGGTCGAAGGGTTGCGGGTGAAGGCAACGCCGGTGGCCGAGGAGTCGCCCATGTTGCCGAACACCATGGCCTGCACGTTGACCGCGGTGCCCCAGGTCTCGGGAATGTCATGAAGGCGGCGATAGGTGACCGCACGCGCGTTCATCCACGAGCCGAACACGGCGCCGATCGCGCCCCAGAGCTGGTCGTGCGGGTCCTGCGGGAAATCGTTGCCGGTCTCACGACGCACCGCGTCCTTGTAGCGGCCGACCAGATCGATCCAGTCGTCGGCCTCAAGATCGGTGTCGAGCGTGTAGCCCTTGCTGTCCTTGTAGGTGTCGAGAATGTCCTCGAAGTGATGGTGGCCGAAGCCCAGCACCACGTCGGAATACATCGTGATGAAGCGGCGATAGCTGTCATAGGCAAAGCGCCGGTCGCCGGACTTGGCGGCGAGCGCATCGACGGTCTGGTCGTTCAGCCCGAGGTTGAGCACCGTGTCCATCATGCCCGGCATCGACGCGCGGCTGCCCGAGCGGACCGAAACCAGCAGCGGATTTTCCGGATCGCCGAACCCCTTGCCGGTCAGCTTGCCGACATGGGCAAGCGCCGCTTCGACCTGCGAACGCAGCTCGGCGGGATAGGTCTTGTCGTGGCTGTAGAAATAGGTGCAGACCGAAGTCGGGATCGTGAAGCCGGGCGGCACCGGCAAACCGAGATTGGCCATTTCGGCGAGATTGGCGCCCTTGCCACCCAGCAGGTCGCGCATCGTGGCCTCGCCCTCCGCCTTGCCGGCGCCGAAGGTGTAGACCCACTTGCCGGGGGCTGCTGTTGCATCTCCCGGCGGCGACTGCACCACCGTACCGGCGGCTTGATCAGACGATGCGTCTGAGGAGTTGGGGGCGGTCTTGGTATTCGAGACAGCTTTGACCATGGCATCCAGACAATCAGCGATAGGGAGCAACTGGGCAGGGTTACAACACGGTTTCAGGCTATTGTGCAACTGCGAAAGGATCGCAGTGTGATTATCTTACGCGCCAGCTCATCGGTGCGGGAAAGAAAAGCGCGAAAAAAGGGCTAAAAAGGGCCGGATTGCGAGGGAACCGGATAGAAAAAGGTGCCGGAAAATGCAGTCTTTTCCAGCCCCTCCCGATCATGAAGGAAATTAGGCCTCGCCCGCATGTTGCGGCGGCCGCCTGGCGGCTAGAGGTTGAAAGCGCGGAGCACGCCGAGGCCAACGAGGCCGATGAAGATCAGATAGATCGCCACGACGAAATTCAGGAGCCGCGGCATGATCAGGATCAAAATCCCTGCGATCAGGGCGACGATTGCCGGAATATGGGCAGCAGTAATGGTCATGCAGGTGCTCCGTTCAGCGTGACTGACCTTGGACTCGAATCGACACGAGGATACCGCGTCACCTCCGCATGCCATAGGCGCACAGATCCCGGCAAAACCACAAAATGGCCCCCGGTTGCCCGCAATTGAGCCGGAACATCCCCGAGAACCACGAATTGACGCCGCGTAGTTCGGGTGCGGTTCTCCGCGGGGGAATCGCAACACACGCGAATGACCGGCGCTCCGGTGAGGTCCGGGAGGCCGGAGATGGAGGCAACCATGAAGCGCATTCTTCTGACCGCTGCTGCGGCTGCTAGCGGATTGATCATCGTTTCCGCAGCGCAGGCGCAGCAGACAACGATCATCAGGGAGGCCCCCGCGACGGTCGGGGTCGCCAGAGACGAGGGCATTTTGCCGTCACAGCGACCGGCCTTCCGGGCCTATGTCGTCGAGCAGGATATTCCCGAGTTTGTCGTTGGCGACGAGATCGTGGTCGGCCGCGTGCTGCCCGATGCCGGCGTGACGTTCTACGACGTGCCGCAGCAATTCGGCGCGACAGCCTATCGCTATACGGTGATCAACCACCGCACGGTGCTGGTCGATCCGCGCACGCGGCAGGTCATGCAGATTCTCGACTGATCGCGCGGGCGGAAAAACGCATGGCCGGGACGAGCCCGGCCATGACAATGCAGTCGGAATGACGTGGCGCGCAGGGCGCGGACCAATCAATCCTGAATCTTTGAGAACTCGGCGACGGTGCGTGTGGCTTCGCGGATCTCGTTGAGCAGGCGCAGACGGTTGGCGCGGATGTTTGCGTCGTCGTCGTTGACCTTCACCTTGTCGAAGAAGGCATCGACGGCCGGGCGCAGTTTCGCCATCGCGGTCATCGCGCTGGCGAAGTCTTCCTTCGCCACCGCCGCGCTCGCGTCTTGCTTCACCTGCGCGATGGCGGAAGCCAGCGCCTTTTCCTCATCCTGCACATAGAGCGAAGCATCCGGCGCGCCGTCGAACGCGCGGCCGTCCTTCTTTTCCTCGATGCGCAGAATGTTGATGGCACGCCGGACACCGGCGAGCAGATTCTTGCCGTCGTCGGTGTCCAAGAACTTTCCGAGCGCCTCGACGCGGCGGACGATCATCAAGAGATCGTCCTGCCCTTCCAGCGCGAACACGGCGTCGACCAGATCGTGCCGCGCGCCCTGATCGCGGAGCTGCACCTTCAGGCGATCCGCGAAGAAGGACAGGAGATCGTCAACGTTGCCCTGCGGCTGCGCGCGATCGTGCTGGCTCGCGATGGCCGCGACGGCTTCGGCCATGACTGCGGCGTGGGCCGCCGTCACATCCTTCAGCCGCAGCCGCATCGCGTTCTCGACCACCAACCTAATCACGCCCAGCGCCGCGCGGCGCAGCGCATACGGATCCTTCGATCCGGTCGGCTTTTCGTCGATCGCCCAGAAGCCGACCAGCGTGTCGATCTTGTCGGCGAGCGCGACGGCGATGCTGACCGGATCGGACGGCACCCGGTCGCTCGGTCCCTGCGGCTTGTAGTGATCCTCGCAGGCCGCCGCGACGCTCGCATCCTCGTTCTGCGCGGCCGCGTAGTAGCGGCCCATCACGCCCTGCAGCTCAGGGAATTCGCCGACGACTTCGGTGAGCAGATCCGCCTTGGCAAGCCGCGCGGCACGGCGCGTCTTTTCGACATCGGCGCCGACGAGCGGCGCGATCTCCGCCGCCAGCGCAACGATACGCTCCACGCGCGCGGCCTGCGTGCCGAGCTTTTCATGGAAGACGATCTCGCCGAACCTTTTCAGCCGCTCTTCGAGGCGTGTCTTGAGGTCAGTCTCGTAGAAGAACTTTGCGTCCGACAGGCGCGCGCGGATCACGCGCTCGTTGCCCGAGATGATCGCCGCGCCGCCATCTCGCGCCTCGATGTTCGAGACCAGAATGAACTTTGGCGCGAGCGCCCCGGTCGCCGCATCGCGCATCACAAAGCACTTTTGATTGTGCCGGATGGTGGCGCGGATCACCTCGCCGGGGATCGACAAGAATTCCTTGTCGAACGAGCCCATCAGCACCACTGGCCATTCGACGAGGCCGGCGACTTCCTCGAGCAGAGCCTGATCTTCGATCAGCTCGTAGCCCTGCGCGAAGGCAAGCTGCTTGGCGTCGTTGAGGATGATGTCGCGGCGGCGGGCCGGATCGAGAATGACCTTTGCCGCTTCGAGCTTGGCCTCGTAGTCGGCGAAATGGCGCACCTCGATCGCGGCAGGCGCGAGGAAGCGATGGCCGTAGGTGGTCTGCCCGCTCTCGATGCCGTCGACCGAGAAATGCACCACGTCCGGCTGCTCGGTCTCGGGGCCGAAGGTCGCGGTGATGGCATGCAGCGGCCGCACCCATTGCAGCGCGCCAGGCTTCGCCGAACGCGCGCCCCAGCGCATCGACTTCGGCCACGGGAAGGTGCGGACGATGACCGGCAAAAATTCGGCGATGACGTCGATGGCGTCGCGGCCCGGCTTCTCGATCAGCGCGACATAGAAGTCGCCCTTCTTCGGGTCGCTCTGGATCGTCGCCTCGTCGAGCGAGTTCAGCCCGGTCGCCTTCAGAAAGCCCTGAACGGCGGCGTCCGGCGCGCCGACCCGCGGCCCCTTGCGCTCGTCCTTGAGGTCGGGCTGGCGCACGGGAATGCCATGCACGGTCAGCGCCAGGCGGCGGGGCGTCGCGAAGGCCTTGATGCCTTCATAGACCAGACCTTCGGCAACCAGCTTGTCGGCCACCATGCGGCGCAGGTCGTCGGCCGCCTTGGCCTGCATGCGCGCAGGAATTTCCTCGGAAAACAGTTCGAGCAAGAGATCAGGCATGATTACGCTCCCGCTCCGCCGGCTTCGGTCTTGATCCAGGCTTCGCCGCAGGCCTTCGCCAATTCGCGCACACGCAGAATGTAGCTCTGGCGCTCGGTCACGGAGATCACGCCGCGAGCGTCCAAAAGATTGAAGACGTGGCTGGCCTTGATGCACTGATCATAGGCGGGCAGCGCCATCAGATGGCGCTCCTTGTTGCCGCCTTCCCAGCCGGCCTCGAGGTAGTTGCAGCAGGCCTTTTCCGCCATCGCAAACTGCTCGAACAGCATCGCGGTGTCCGCGTACTCGAAATTATGGCGCGAATATTCCTGCTCTGCCTGCAGGAAGACGTCGCCATAAGTCACCTTGTCGGTGCCTTCACGGCCGTTGAAATTGAGGTCGTAGACGCGGTCAACGCCCTGCACATACATCGCGAGGCGCTCGAGGCCATAGGTCAATTCGCCCGCGACCGGCGCGCATTCGATGCCCGCGACCTGCTGGAAGTAGGTGAACTGCGACACTTCCATGCCGTCGCACCAGCACTCCCAGCCAAGCCCCCAGGCACCCAGCGTCGGGCTTTCCCAATCGTCCTCGACAAAGCGGATGTCGTGGAGCAGCGCATCGATGCCGATGGCCTGGAGCGATTTCAGGTAGAGTTCCTGAATGTTCGGCGGCGACGGCTTCAAGATCACCTGGAACTGGTAGTAGTGCTGCAGCCGGTTCGGGTTCTCGCCGTAGCGGCCGTCCTTGGGCCGGCGCGAGGGCTGGACATAGGCCGCGTTCCAGCTTCTCGGGCCGAGCGCCCGCAGCGTGGTGGCCGGATGGAAGGTGCCTGCGCCCACTTCCATGTCATAGGGCTGCAGGATCACGCAGCCGTAATCGGCCCAGAAGCGCTGCAAAGCGAGGATCAGCCCCTGAAACGATCGTTCGGGCCGCATATGGGGAGGCAATGGATTCATGGGTGCTTTTTGAGGATTCGCCGGGGATAAGTCGCGGCCGGAACGTATCGGCGGTGGATAAGGGAATCAAGGCAATCGCACCACTGCGCCGATTGTGCTCATTGATTTCTGGATTCAAAGGTTGCTCGCCGGCCCGCCGGAACGCCTGTTCAGGAGACCCTAGGCCCCGCCATGCTGACTACCAGCCTGTTTTTCACAATTTTGAGCGTGGCGGCGGGAAGTCCCTTTCTGGTGGCGGAAGTTCAGCAGCGGCGCCTGATCCGCGCCCTTAACCAGCGTTTCGGCTGCGTCTGACCGTCCATCGCCGGCGAAAGCCACAAAAAACAAAATTTCAGCGATGCTCAACCGGCCGATAGGTGCCGGTTTCGGGATCGAACCGCAGCTGCCGCACGGCATGCGCGCGGCCCCGCTCCGCGACCCGCGCCCGGCTCTTTTCCAGCTCGTCGTTGATCCGCTGGATTTCCCTCATGCCCCAGCGCGCCAACATCACGCCGCCGACGCCTGCAGCGGCTATCAAAACCAGCGGTGACATAGCCGTTCCTCTCATCATCAGCCTTTCGCTGACCCTTCTTCGTCGTCTCTTGGCCGCACTACGCAGGGACTAACGCAGCCGCGGCGACTTCGATCCGGCCACGCCGCGCTAGAGGCCGAAGCGCGCCCAGAGCGCCCTCGCCTCCAGCGCCGAGATCGTGGCGTCCGGCAATTCGGCAAAGACATCGGCCCCGCTGATCGCGCCCGGGCGGCGGCCGATCAGGCCGGACAGCATGCCGCCCTGCTGGGCCACCGGCATGATCTTCACCTCCTCGCCGAAGCGGGCGCGCAGGACGCTGCGCAGATCGCCGATCGCATCTGCCAGTCCGAGCTCGACCGCCTGACCGCCGGCCCAGTATTCGCCGCTGAACAGATAGCTGTCGGCGCCCTTGAGCCGGCCGGCCCGGCGCTCCTTCACCAGCGCGATGAAGGTGGCGTGAATGTCGCGCTGGATCGCCTTGAGGCGCGCGACGTCGTCGGGGTTCTCGGGGAGAAACGGATCGAGCGTCGACTTGTGTTCGCCCGCCGTGTAAACGCGCCGCTCGATTCCGATACGCCTAAGCAGTTCGGGAAAGCCAAACGAGCCGCCGACGACACCGATCGAGCCGAGGATCGTTGAGGGGTCGCAAAAGATTTCGTCACCGGCGCAGGCGATCATGTAGCCGCCGGAGGCCGCGACGTCCTCGGTAAACACCAGGACCGGCAGCTTCTTCTCGGCCGCGAGCTGCCGGATGCGCAGATAGATCTGGCGCGACTGCACCGGCGAGCCGCCGGGCGAATTGATCACGACTGCGATCGCCTTGGCGTTGCGCATGCCGAAGGCGCGGTCGAGCAGCTTCGCCACTCCCGCGAGGGACAGGCCGGGGCGCAGCGGCGTCACCGCCCCGATCGCGCCGGCCAGACGCACGACGGGGACGACCGCAACACCGCGGCGCCAGCGGGCCGGAATCAGGCGTTGAATAAAATTCATATGCGTCGTCCTTCCGTCGCAACATCGGTCCGCGGCAGGCCGCGTCCGCTGTCTCATGATCGCAGATTGTTGATCGAGCCGTAAGCTATGGCCGATGTATGACTATGACAAATTGCCGCCGGATGGCGGCGCATCACTTGCAATGCGGGACACAATTTCGCACCCATCGCGCTCCAACAGAATCACATCGCCGGCCGCCGGAACAAAGCTGCGGCGCGAGTTGTTGGAATAGCTGGTGAGCTGCGCCGGGCGCGAGGTGCGCGGCGCAGGGCAGGACGAGGGCGCCGATGAAAATTTCCTTGCTGTTGCTGCTGATCAGCTCGCTGCTCATTGCCATCCGTCTTACCGATGGCGATGGCACGCGGCGCCGATCCAAGACCCGGCCGATTCCGCACTGAAGAAAACCGCCGGACCGTCGCGTCTTGGGCGCGGCAGACATCATCACATCTCCGCCAGCCGCAACGTCCCCTCGCCGCGCAACACCGCGTCGATGGTCGGATCGGGCCTGTTCGCGGCGTCATTCAGCGTGATGCCGGGACAGATCGAAAGCGCGGCGCGGCCGCCCTTCACCGCGCGGATCAGCACACGAATGGCGCTCGCCTCCGGCCGCGGATGCACCGGCAAAATCACGACGCTGCCGAAGCCGCGCTGAAGCGCCGCCAGCAGCGCCGGCAGCGCCTCCGCCCGCCAGATCAAGGTCAGCGCCCCGCCCGGCCGCAAGGTGCGGCGTGCGGCATGGACCCAGCGTTCGAGCGTTTTCGCATCGGCCTCATGCGCGAGGCGACGGCTCGCGTCCGGTGACGGCTGGTGGCGCACGCCGTCGTTATAGGGCGGGTTCATCAGCACCACGTCGGCGGTGTCGGCTGCGAGCCCCGCAGCCGCCAAGGTCGTCGCCCGAGCCGTGACGTCGGCGACGCAGACGGTCGCGTCGATGCCGTTCTGCGCGGCATTGCGCTGCGCAAGCTCCGCCAGCGCAGGATCGATCTCGACCAGCCGCAGCGCAACACCCGGCACGCGCGCGGCAAGCGCGAGGCCGGCGGCGCCGACGCCCGCGCCGAACTCCACCACGCGATCCTGCGGCCGCGCGGCCGTCGCGGCGGCGAGCAGCATCGCATCGTGCCCGGCGCGGTGGCCTTTGCGCGGCTGAACCAGCACCAGCCTGCCGCCGAGAAAGCGGTCTGATGTGACCTCACAGGCAGCACGGCTCATTGCGGCGATTGCCTTGTACTGGTCCTGGCTCTGACCGGCGGCACTCATTTTGGACCTTGCTTCGGGCGCTGGTCGTCGAGTTCGTGCTCGAGCCCCGCTTCGACGAGCAGGCGGCGGGCCGCCGCCATGTCCTCCTCGGGCACGAGAATGCGGCGGGGGATGATGCCGAGCGAGCCTTCGACGATGCTCATGTTCTGATCGAGCACGACATGGCGGATATGCGCGCCGGTCAGGAGCGCCTCGACAGCGGAGATGAGGACGACATCATTGGTCCGGAGCAGTTGGCGCAATGGACTTTCTCCCGTCACCCCGGCGAATTCGCCGACCCGATCATCGCTTCATGCTCGAAAGGATGAATGTAAATTCCTGTTTAAGGCGAGAATGGCCCACCGTTGCGCCTTTTCTACCGCGTTGCCCTTGCCCCGCCTGCCCTCAGTTTCTATTGTCGCCCGCGTTGAACCTGGAGAATACGCGTGGCGGTGATAGTTCCGTTCGAGAGCCCCTCGACACCATCGATAGACCAGCTTGTTGATCTTGTCGCGTCCGACATGGCGCGGGTCAACAGCACCATTCTGTCGCGAACCGGTTCCGACGTCACGATGATTCCCGAGGTCGCCAACCACCTGATCTCGTCGGGCGGCAAGCGCCTGCGGCCAATTCTGACGCTGGCGATGGCCAACCTCGCCGGCTACAGCGGCGACGGCCATATCAAGCTCGCCGCCGCCGTCGAGTTCATGCACACCGCCACCCTGCTGCACGACGACGTGGTCGACGAGAGCGAGCTGCGCCGCGGCAAGCTCTCCGCCCGCATGCTCTGGGGCAACGAAGCCAGCGTGCTGGTCGGCGACTTTCTGCTCGGCCAAGCGTTCCGCATGATGGTCGAGGTCGGCTCGCTGCGCGCGCTCGACATCCTGTCGTCCGCCGCGGCCACGATCGCCGAGGGCGAGGTGATGCAGCTTGCCGCCGCGAAAAACACGGCGACCACCGAGGACGAATACCTCGCCGTGATCCGCGGCAAGACGGCGGAACTGTTCGCCGCCGCCTGCGAGGTCGGCCCGGTGATCGCCGAGCGGCCGAAGTCCGAGCAGGCCGCCTGCCGCGCCTTCGGCATGAATCTCGGCATCGCCTTCCAGCTCGTCGACGACGTGCTCGACTATGGCGGCCTTGCCACCAAGCTCGGCAAGAATGTCGGCGACGATTTCCGCGAGGGCAAGATCACCCTGCCGGTGGTGCTCGCCTTCCGCCGCGGCAACGATGTCGAGCGGGAATTCTGGATGCGGACGCTGGAGCGCGGCGAAGTCGGCGAGAACGACCTCGACCACGCCCTCGGCCTCATGGCCAAGCACCGGGCGCTGGAAGACACGATGTCGCGCGCCCAGCACTATGGCGAGAAGACCGTTGATGCGCTGGCGTTGTTCCCGGCCTCGCCGATGAAGACGGCGCTGGAGCAGGTCGTCGCCTTCTGCCTCGCGCGCTCGCACTGAGCGCGCGGGCCGCTCTGAAACTCAAAGAACAGTCAGCTTAACGCGCCCGCATGGACCCACCATTGCGGGCGTTTCCGTCGCAGGCCCGCCGCCGCAGCCTCGGCGGCCGCGTCCGACGCGAAGATCGCAAAGCAGGTCGCGCCCGAGCCGGACATCCGCGCCAGCGCAACGCCCTCGGCCTCGCGCAGGGCGGACAGTACGCCTTCGATTTCCGGCGCGATGCGGATCGCCGGCGCCTCGAGATCGTTGCGGCCGGCCGCCAGCACCGCGAGCCATTGCTCGGCCGCCGCGCCGGGCGCGGGCCATTCGATCGCCGCATCCCCGTCACCGTGCCGCTCCCCACGCGCCAGACCCAGCGCGGTGAACACCTGCACCGTCGAAACCGAAACGCGCGGATTGACCAGCACGCACGGCAGCCGCGGCAGGGCAAGCGGCGCCAGCAGGTCGCCGACACCGCTCATCACGCAAGCCCTTGAGGCGAGGCAGACCGGCACGTCGGCGCCGACCTCGCGCGCCACCTGATAGAGCACGGGGTCATCGATCGCGATGCCGTTGCTGCGCGCAAGGCAGCGCAGCGCTGCCGCGGCATCGGCCGAGCCGCCGCCGATCCCGGCCGCGACCGGCAGTTTCTTGTCCAGCACGAACCGGCCGGACGTGATCCCGGCGCGCGCCTCCGCAAGGCGCCGCGCGCTCCGCATCACCAGATTGTCGGCGAGATCGCCGCACTGCGCGGCGAGCGCGCCGGTGACTTCGAGCGATGGCCCCTCGCCCCTCACCAGGCTGAGGCTGTCGGCGCAGTCGGCAAACGCCACCACGCTTTCGAGATCGTGATAGCCGTCCGCGCGACGGCCCGCGACGCGCAGGGTCAGGTTGACCTTGGCCCGAGCCTGTTCAGTCAGCGAGATCATCGGTGAGAACGTCCGTCAGTCTCTGATGGAAGGTCGTGCGACGAGGCGGCTCAGCCGCCCTTGTCGTTTTTCTTGTCCTTGGCGATGGCGGCGGAAGACGGCGCTTCATCCGGCAGGCCGTTGGCGAGCTTCGCCTCGATCTTGGCCAGCTCTTCCGGCTCGGGCTTCATGTCGCGGGCGTGGGCCCACTGGAATTTGGCCTCGACCTTGCGGCCGACGCGCCAATAGGCATCGCCGAGATGGTCGTTGATGGTCGGATCTTCCGGCCGCAGGTCGATCGCCCGCTCAAGCGTCTTCACCGCTTCCTCGTACTCGCCGACGCGGTAGTGCGCCCAGCCGAGGGAGTCGACGATGTAGCCGTCATCCGGGCGCTGATCGACCGCGCGCTGGATCATCTTCATGCCTTCTTCGAGATTGATCCCCTGATCGATCCACGAATAGCCGAGATAGTTCAGCACGTGCGGCTGATCCGGCTGCAGTTCGAGCGCCTTGCGCAGGTCCGCCTCGGCCTTCGGCCACTGCTTGGAGCGCTCCATGCAGATGCCACGGAAATAGTAATAGACCCAGTTGGTCTTGGCGCTGTCCGTCAGCGCGTCGATCGCCTGCGTGTAGGTCTTGGCGCATTCGGCGAACTTCTTGCGGCCACGCTCGATGTTGCCGAGCGCGACGATCGCCTCGAGGTCGCGCTTGTCGCTGTCGATCACCCCATGGAGGATCTTGATCGCCTCGTCGGTGCGCTCGGTGGCGTCGAGATCGGTCGCGAGCTGAATCTGGGCGTTGCGCTTGAGCGGCGACGTATCCGGCACGCGCTCATAGACCTTGATCGCCATGTCCGGCTTCTTCACCGATTCATAGAGATCGGCGAGCGCGAGCAGCGCCAGCGCATGGCGCGGCTGCAGATAGAGCGCGAGCTGCAGGTAGACTAGCGCCAGATCCTCGCCGCCACGACGCGTCAGCGATGCGCCGATGCCGTAAAGCACCTCGGCGGCGCCCGCCTGCGCATTGTCGACCTGAAGCGGCAGGGCCTTCCCCGCCTTGAGCTCGCGCATCGCTTCCACGACCAGCGGATGGCGTGCGAGCTTCTTGTCGAATGCCTCATAGACCGCAAGCGCGGCCTCCGGGCCCTTGTTGCGCGAGAGCCAGCGGCCATAGGCATCGACCACTCGCAACGCGCCGTCGTCGAGCTTGTAGGCGCGCTCGAACCGCACGCCCGCTTCCTTGGCGCGGCCGGCAGCATCGAGAATCAGGCCGGCATGCAGGTCCTTGAAGATCGGATACCATTCCGGCCCGACCAGCTTGTCGAACCCGGCGACGGCCGCGCGCGGCTCGCCCGCGCCGTAGAGCGACCAGCCGTTGAGCAGCGCCGCAACGAGATCGGTGATCGGCCCGCGCACCGACTGCGTGATGTTGGTCTGCGCGGTCGCATAGTGCTTCTGCTTGATCGCCCGCACGCCGATCACCAGCCGCGCGACGCGGTTGGTCTTGTCGGCGGCGAGCACGCGCTCGGCCAGCGTCACCGCGCCGTCGATATCGCCCTGCGCCAGCGCCGAGATGAACGCCCGGTCGAGCAATTCCTGATTCTTCGGATCACCGCGCAAGGCGGCGCGGTAGAATGCGGCGGCAGCCACGGCGTCGCGCTTGAGGCTGGCGTGGCGGGCGGCGAGATAGCTTCCCGCCGCGGTCATCGTCTTGAGGTCCTCGCGCGTCGGGAACGCGGCATTGGTCTCGCCAGGATGGGTCGGCGGCTGGGCGGCGGCGGCCAGCGGCGCCATGACCATGGCGGCGGCGGTGGCAACAGCGGCAATCGTCAAGCGATCGAAACGTAAGGACAGCATCAGCTCGCCTAGCTCCATGACAACAGGCAGAACGGGCTTCGGGAGAAACCGGCTTCGATCGTCAGATCGTTTCGCCGCGGCCATTCCGGGACCGGCTCAGGTCGCGCAACATGCCGTGTTTGCCCCCGCACCGCAAGGAAATGCCACGCCACTGCCGAAGGCCCCGTAATGGACCCCAGAGAATAGCGAGCCAAGCCACTCGTTCCGTTCGGCGGCCACCGGCGGCAACCGTCCGAAGGCGCGAAAAACCAGTAGTTCTCAAAGCACGCCGACTATGGCGGCACAGTGGCCGCCGCTGCGGTCGAACGCCTCACATGCCCTGATAGTTCGGGCCGCCGCCCCCCTCCGGCGGAACCCACGTGATATTGCCGTTCGGGTCCTTGATGTCGCAGGTCTTGCAGTGGACGCAGTTCTGCGCGTTGATGACGAAACGCGGCTCGCTTTGCTCATCGACCCACTCATAGACCCCCGCCGGGCAGTAACGATTCGACGGGCCGGCATAAACGTCGTGCTCGGAGGTCTTTTGCAGATTCATGTCCGCAACCTTGAGATGAACCGGCTGGTCCTCCTCATGGTTGGTGTTGGACAGAAACACCGACGACAGGCGGTCGAAGGTCAGCTTTCCGTCCGGCTTCATGGCGGGCCTCGGCTGGTGCGCGCTGGCCGGATCAAGCGTCGCACGGTCGGGCTTGCCGTGCGACTGGGTGCCGAACAGCGAGAAGCCGAACAGCGTGTTGGTCCACATGTCGAGGCCGCCGAGACCGACGCCGATCAGAGTGCCGAACTTCGACCACAGCGGCTTGACGTTGCGCACCTTGTGCAGATCCTGGCCGACCGCCGAGCCGCGCCAGGCGTTTTCATACTCGATCAATTCATCGTTAGACCGGCCTGCCGCGAGCGCCGCAGCGAGATGTTCGGCCGCCAGCATGCCGGTGCCCATGGCGTTGTGGACGCCCTTGATGCGCGGCACGTTGACGAAGCCCGCGGCGCAACCGATCAGCGCACCGCCGGGGAACGAGAGCTTCGGCACCGACTGATAGCCGCCCTCGGTGATCGCGCGCGCGCCGTAGGACAGCCGCTTGCCACCCTCGAACACCGTGCGGATCGAGGGATGCGTCTTGAAGCGCTGAAACTCCTCGAACGGCGACAGGTACGGGTCGCTGTAGTTGAGGTGCACGACGAAGCCGACGGCCACGAGGTTGTCGCCGTAGTGATAGAGGAATGAGCCGCCGCCGGTGGAATTGTTGAGCGGCCAGCCGAACGAGTGCTGGATCAGCCCCTTCTGATGTTTGGCAGGATCGATCTGCCAGACTTCCTTGAGGCCGATGCCGAATTTGCCGGGCTCGGAATTCGCGTCGAGCGCGTATTTGGCAATCAGCTGCTTGGTCAGGCTGCCGCGCGCGCCTTCCGCGAACAGGGTGTAACGGCCATGCAACTCCATGCCGCGGGTGAACGACGATTTCGGTTCGCCGTCGCGGCCGATGCCCATGTCGCCGGTGGCGATGCCGCGCACCTCGCCGTTCTCGCCGTAGACCACTTCGGTCGCGGCGAATCCCGGATAGATCTCGACGCCGAGCGCCTCGGCCTGCGGTGCGAGCCAGCGGCAGACATCGCCGAGCGAGCCGATGTAGCAGTGATGATTGTTCATCAGCGGCGGCATCAGGAAGTTCGGCAGCCGGATCGCGCTCGACCCGGTCATCCAGAAGAATCGGTCGTCCTTGACCTGCGTCGTCAGCGGACAATCAGCGTCGTCGCGCCAGTTCGGAATCAGCTTGTCGAGCGAAACCGGATCGATCACTGCGCCCGAAAGGATATGCGCGCCGACCTCCGAGCCCTTCTCCACCACGACGACGGAGAGTTCGGGATTGAGCTGCTTCAGCCGGATCGCGGCTGCAAGACCGGACGGACCGGCACCGACAATCACAACGTCGAATTCCATGGAGTCGCGGGGCGGCAGCTCTTCGGTGCTCATTTGATCGTCTCACGCGGTTTCAGAATGCCTCTAATTCCCTACTCTTGTTCCTGATTTTTGCAGTGTTCACAAGCCCCTGCAAACGGAACACGGGGGTATCGCGGGCGGCGACGCGCCCCAGGGCCGTGGGCACGCGATGGCGGCAACTGCCGATCAGGCGGTACAATTGTCGAACGGGAGGGTGATATCTCGCCCGCGATGGCCTATCTTCGAGGCCGTGCCATCTACTCCCCAACCATATGCCCATCGCCTTGATGACGACCGAACGCCCGCCGACCCCGCATGAACTGCTGACCTTCTATCTGGAGGCCGGCGTCGATTGCGCGTTGGACGACGAGGCGGTTGACCGGCTCGCCGCCAGCGACGCGCGCACCGTCGCCCCACCGCTGGCGCCGGCCGCGCAGGCCCCGGCGGCAATGGGGAGCGCGCCGCCGCCTGCGGCACCGGCATTTCTGCCATCCGCGCCGCCGCCGCCAGAGGTCGCTATCGGCTCGGCCGTTGAGGCGGCGCGCAGCGCTGCCACGCTTGACCAGCTTCGCGCCGCGATCGAGGCCTTTGAGGGCTGCGCCCTGAAAACCACCGCCACGCAGGCGGTGTTCGCCGACGGCAATCCAGAGGCGCGGGTGATGTTCGTCGGCGAAGCGCCGGGCCGCGAGGAGGATCTCGAAGGGCGTCCCTTCATCGGCCGCGCCGGCAAACTGCTCGACCGGATGATGGCGGCGATCGGCCTCGATCGCACCAACGCCTATATTGCCAACATCATTCCGTGGCGGCCGCCGGGCAATCGCGACCCCGCCCCGCACGAAACCCAGATCTGCCTGCCTTTCATCAAGCGGCACATCGAGCTCGTCAATCCGGCGGTCATCGTCTGCCTTGGCAAGCCCTCGACGCAGGCGCTGCTCAACGTCAATGAAGGCATCATCCGCACCCGCGGCAGGTGGTTCGACTACGACACAGGCTCGGCAACGATCCGGGCGATGCCGACCTTCCACCCGGCCTATCTCTTGCGCCAGCCGATGTCGAAACGCCAGTCGTGGCAGGACTTTCGCGCCATCGCCAAGGCGCTGGCGGAGGTCGGCGACAAGCCGGGCGCTTAAGGTTTGTCGGGGGCGCCCGCCGGGCGCAGGATCGCCCAGCCGATGCGCAGCGGCGGCAGCCGGCCATCAACCAGCCGGTCGAACAAGCGCGGCAGTTCGGCGATCAGCCCCGGATAGCGCGCGGCAATCTCCGGCGGCGGCGCGCCGACCGTATCGGTCGCCCGCCAGACCACGACGCCGCCCTTCTGAACGATGTCCTCGCGGCTCAGCCACGGCGTGCGCTCCGGCGTCGCATCGAGCAGCACCCGCGGGCGCGACGGCGCCGCCATGCCGATCAGCATCGCCAGTTGCGGATCGCCCGCGACGAGCGGCAGGGGCTGTCCGGTGCGGCGCTCAAAATTCTCGCCGAAGAATTTGCCGATGGCGCGCGCCGGCAGTGAGGTTTCGAGCTCGCGCCCGCCCGTCCAGGGGTGCACGAGCGCGACCACGACCACGGCAATCGCCGGCGCAGCGACAGCCGCGATCCAGACCGTGCGGAGCACCGCCGGCCGGCGCAGGCGCACGACATCACCCATCAGGACGACCGCCGCGAGCCCGGCCATGATCAGCAGCGTGCCCGCGCCGACGACCCCGCTATCGCCGCGCAATTGCGCAACCAGCGTGCCCGCCAGCGGCGGCACGATGGCGAAGAACAGCACGAAGCGGCGGGCGAACGGCGCGATGCCGGAGCGCTCGATCGCCGGCGCCTTTCGGTCCGTCTCCGGGCCCGCGCGCAGCTTCGTCGCGATCACGAGAATCACAAGGCCGGCCAGCCCCGCGCCGACGATAGCAAGCGTCCACCCCCACTGCGTCAGCAGCGGGCGGATTTTTGGCAGGCTCTGCAGCGCCACCATTTGCGGCCAGCCGAGCACGAGCGTCCCGGTGCGCGCCTGCCAGACCAGATAGGGCAGCGCCAGCGCCGCAATGACGATCAGCGCCAGCAGCGGGTCGATCGACGCCAGCGCCCGCCGCCCGTGGCGGGTCGCCACCGCGAACAGGACCACCAGCGCGAGCAGACAGCCTGCCGCCGACGTCGCCAGCGCCAAAAGCCCGGCGATGATCGAGAGCGCAAACCACGCATTGCGACGGCCCTGCCCGATCACCCGCCAGACCATCAGGAGAAGCAGCGCCCAGAGTGGCATCGCGAGCTGATCGGGACCGAAGGCCACCGCGGAAAAGCTGAAATAGCTGATCGTCGCGGTCAGCAGCACCGCGAGAACGGCATGCGGGGGGCCGACGATCTGCCGGGCGAGCGAGAACACCGCCCAGTAGCCCGCGATGACGCAAAGCTGCGCCAGCACATAGACGCCAATGATGTGCCCGCCCGCGAGCCGGAAAGCGATATCCGCGAGCCAGAACGCCAGCGGCGGCCCGGCCGCGATGCCAACCTGATACTCCCGGCCGAAGTTGAGAACCTGCGCGACATCGCCCGGCGGGCTGCCATAGGCGATCATCGGCACCGCCACCCACAGCGCACATTGCGCCAGCGCCACGATCCAGAACATCAGCCTCGGGCGGGCGCGGATCAGCTCAACGGTGAGGGAGGTGAAGCGCATGGAGGCCCGAAAGTGAGCGGAAGCTGGATCCTGATATCCCGCCGATGATGCTGCGACCGAGACAATGGAGGTGACAGTCCTCTGCTAGATACCTGCCTGACGCCCGATGCACAAATGGTCGGCGCTGAAAGACCTGACGGTCCAAAAATATTTGGTGGGCAAAAGGGTGGCAATCAGCCCGGTACGCACTGCCCGGCGCGCGCTCTGCGGCCACTGCGGCAAAGCGCGCCTCAAGCGGGTCAGATCGGTTCGAGATCGGCCCCCTCCACCACCAAAAATTCGGTTTGCCTGAGCTGCACGCCGCCGGCCTCGATCCGCAGCGACTGGTGCTTGAGATAGGCCGCGGCGACCGGCGCGAATGCCTGGCGGTGATGCACCGTCGGCCCCAGACGGTCGAGCGTCGCGAGATGGGCCGGCACGCCGTAGCCCATATGCTGCTCAAAGCCGTAATCGGGGAAAATGCGGCCGAGCTCGCACATCATCCTGTCGCGAGTGACCTTGGCGACGATCGCGGCCGCCGCGATCGACAGGACCTTGGCATCGCCGCCGATCACCGGCTCGCACGTGCAGGCGATGTCGAGGCGATCGCGGCCATCGACCAATACGTGGCGCGGCGCATGCGGGAGCGATTCGACCGCACGCCGCAGCGCCCAGAGCGAAGCCTGCAGAATATTGTCGCGGGCGATCCGAGCGGGTGAGGCCGAGACCACGGCGACGCTCGCGGTGGCGCAGATCTCCTCGAACAGTGCCTCGCGTTTCGCCTTGGTCAGGCGCTTGGAGTCGTCGATGCCGTCGGGAATGTTGTCGGGATCGAGAATCACCGCTGCCGCAACCACGGGCCCTGCGAGCGGCCCGCGGCCGACCTCGTCGCAGCCGGCGACAGGCCAGATGCCCTGCGCGCGCAGGGCCGCCTCGCGGCTGAAATCGATCTGGGCGGCAGCCGGGGCAGCGCGCCGCGCCGCGGGAACCTTGCGGGCCGCCTTTGGGGTGGGTTCGCGAATCATGCGGCGATGCTGAGCGCAGCGGGCGGCGCAGGCAACTGCCTTGTCGCGATTGCACCCGCTATTCAGCCACCGGGTGGCGCGCGTAACCGACAAACACCCGGCGCAGGCCGCGCTCGCCCGTCATGACGTCCCTCACCGCTGTCATGCCGAGCCGCGTCAGCACCGCGACCGAGCCGATATTGTCCGGCGAGGCGAGCGCCAGCACGCGGCTGCGCTTCAAGGCCCGGAACCCTAGTTCCATCTGCGCTGTGCCGATCTCGCGCGCAAAGCCTTTGCCCCACGCGGCGCGCGCCAGCATGAAGCCAAGCTCGACGTCGTCCGCGCCGAGCGCGTCGCACGGGTTGAGGCCGGCAAATCCGATCACCTGCCCGCTTGCGGTCTCGACCAGCGTGCCCATGCCGACCGGGCCGCCGGAAAAGTTGAAACGGGTGCGAATGAAACCCTCGGCATCCGCGCGAGCCATCGCCGCACCGGCAAAGGCATGGCGCATCACCTCGGCGTCTCCGAGCACGGCCTCGCACAGCGGCGCGATGTCAGCCACGCGCGCGGCCCGCAGGGTGAGACGCTCGGTCTTTAAAATGTCCAACGGCTGTTCCTTATGCCTTGCCCGTATGCCCGCCCTGTCGCCGCCGCGACGATCAGCAAAACGATAAGACCTGCCGGCTAGGATGCCAAACGCGATGCTGCATCGCGCGGCGGCAGGCGCAACCCGACCGGAGAGCAACCGAATGATCGGATCGAACATCAATCCCTGGACCCTCTTGGCCGCCTGCATCGCGATCGAAGTCACCGCCACGACGCTGCTGACGAAATCCGAAGGCTTTGCCCGGCCGCTCTATGGCGTTCTGTCGATCCTGCTCTTCGGCGCCTGCTTCTGGCTGCTCGCCAGCGTGCTGACAAAAATCCCGGTCGGGATCGCCTATGCCATCTGGTCCGGCGCGGGCATCGCGGCGATCTCACTGATCGGCTGGGCCGTGCTGCGCCAGCCGCTGACGATGACGCAAGGCGGCTTCATCGCCCTGATCGTCGTCGGCGCCGTCGGCCTCAATCTTTCGACGCACGTCAACTGAGGCTGCTAGCGCCTCTGCTGCAACCGCTGCTGCAAATCGCCGCTACCGCGCACAGACGAGCAGCGCGCGAGCATCGACTTTTCAGTCCGGAAGGCTGAGACGGCCATCCGCGCCAACCACGATACCGGGGGCGACGACGACCTCCCAGACGTGACCGTCGGGATCGGCGAAATAGCCTGCATAGCCGCCGTAATGCGTAGCCTCGGCAACCCGCAAAAGCCTTGCCCCGCCGCTTTGCGCAAAGGCCAGCACCTCGTTGACCTCGGCCTCTGAGTTGCAATTCCAGGCAAGCGTGGCACCCAAAAATTCCTGCGCGCTGCGCCCGCCGGAAAGACCAGCCTCGCCGGCCAGCTTTGCCCATGGATAGAGCGCGAGGACCGAGCCGCCGGTGTCGAAGAATGCGACTTCCTCGCCGCTCGCCTTGAATTTTCGCTCAAAGCCGAGGCGCTCATAGAACGCGATGCTGCATGCGACATCGGCAACGCCAAGCGTTATCACCGTCAGTCGCGCCACGCGTTTCGTCATCGTCTCTCCTCGCTGAATCTTATGGCCTGAAGATCAAAACAGGCTGAGCTGCTCGCCGACCTTTTTGGGCCGGGCGAAATGATCGAGCGACAGTTTCGTCCGTTTCTTGTTGAGGCCGGATTTGGCGCAGGCGAGATCGAACCTGCGCCCGATCATCCAGGCGAGAGGCCCGGTGCCGGTCATCCGCGTGCCCCACTGCGAATCGTAGTCACGGCCATCGCGCATGTCACGGATCAGCTTGAAGACGTGGCGGTAGCGGTCGGGATAGTGGGCCATCAGCCATTCGCGAAACAGATCGCGCACTTCGAGCGGCAGGCGCAGCATGATGTAGCTCGCCTCCTTCACGCCGGCAAAGGCGGCAGCATCGACGATGCGCTCGATCTCGCAATCGTTCAGCGCCGGAATGACCGGTGCCAGCATAACCTTGGCGGGAATGCCCGCCTCGCTCAAGAGCTTCAGCGCCTCGAGGCGCTTGGCGGGCGTCGAGGCGCGCGGCTCCATGCTCCGCGCGAGTTTCGCATCCATGGTGGTGACGGACAGCGCGACCTTGACCAGATTGCGCTCGGCCATCCGCGCCAAAATATCGATGTCGCGCGTCACCAGCGCCGACTTGGTGACGATGCCGACCGGATGGCCGGTACGCTCCAGCACTTCGAGAATGCCGCGCATGATTTTGTGTTCGCGCTCGATTGGCTGATAGGGATCGGTGTTGGTGCCGATCGCGATCATCCGCGGCTCATAGCCGGGCGCGGCCAATTCCTGCTCCAGAAGCTGCGGTGCATCGGGCTTGGCGAACAGCCGCGACTCGAAGTCGAGCCCCGGCGACAGCCCCATGTAAGCGTGGGTCGGCCGCGCGAAGCAATAGACGCAGCCATGTTCGCAGCCCCGATAGGGATTGATCGAGCGATCGAAGCCGATGTCGGGCGACTCGTTGCGCGTGATCACCTTGCGCGCGGTGTCCATCGTCACCGTGGTCTTGAAGGCCGGGAGCTCTTCAAGGCTCTGCCAGCCGTCGTCGAACGCCACCCGTGCCTCGGCCTCGAAGCGGCCGCTGGCATTGGACTGGGCGCCGCGGCCGCGCCGCCGCTCGCGGTCGATCGCGATGCCGAGCTCGGGAAATGGCGGCAGATCGGCGCCAAGCGCGGCTGGCGGCAGATCGGCGACGGGCGAATGGTGGACGGCGGATGATCTGTTCATGGGCGGAAGGATATTTGCCCTAGAGAACAAATCAAGAACAAAATGATGAAGGCGCAAAAACTTCTGTTACCACGCGCCCAATATCGCCGGCGGCTAGGATTTTTTCCGCCGCAGGTGCTCGTCGAGGCGCGGCATGATTTCCACGAAGTTGCAGGGCTTGGTCCGATAATCGAGCTGGGAAGCCAAAATGCCGTCCCAGCCGTCGCGGCAGGCGCCCGGCGAGCCCGGCAGGCAGAAGATGAAGGTGGTTCCGGCAAGCCCCCCGGTGACGCGGCTCTGGATCGTCGACACGCCGATCTTGGCATGGCTCATCATGTGGAAAGCGATTGAGAAGCCGTCCATCCGCTTGTCGAACAGCGGCTCCATGGCATCGGGCGTGACGTCGCGGCCGGTGAAGCCGGTGCCGCCGGTTGAGATGATGATGTCGATGCCGGGATCGGCGATCCACGCCCGCGCCTTTGCCTGGATAGCGACGATATCGTCGGCGACGATGGCCCGCGCCGCGAGATGATGGCCGGCGCCGCGCAGGCGCTCGACCAGCGTATCGCCGGAGCGATCGTCATCGAGCGTCCGCGTATCCGAAACCGTCAGCACCGCGATGTTGAGGGGAATGAAGGCCCTCTCAGAACTGTCCTTCGCCATACCTGCTCCATGCGAGACCTGAGGCGTCGCACATGAAGCCGGTCCTCACCGGCTTCAGAGGCGCGCTGCCGCGAATGTATTGCACGCCTGCAGCGTGCCCTGTTGAAAGCCGGTCATGAACCAGCGCTTGCGCTGCTCGGCGGAGCCGTGCGTGAAGGAATCGGGCACCACCCGGCCCTGCGCCTGGCGCTGCAGCGTATCATCGCCAATTGCAGCGGCGGTTTGCAATGCCGCATCGATATCGCCGGCCTCGATGAAGCCAGGCCGCTTCTTCAGTTCGCGATTGGCCCAGACGCCGGCAAGGCAATCGGCCTGCAATTCGACCTTGACCTGCAACGCGTTGGATTCGGCCCGGCTGCCGGCCTGCTGCTGCATCTGCGTCACGCGCGGCAGGATGCCGAGCAGGTTCTGGACGTGATGGCCGGCCTCGTGGGCGATGATGTAGGCCTGGGTGAATTTGCACGCCTTGCCCGAGCAGCCGCGGAAGCGCGTCTCGATTTCGCGGAAGAAGGCGGTGTCGAGATAGATCTGCTTGTCGGGCGGACAGTAGAACGGGCCCATCGCCGACTGCGCCATGCCGCAGCGCCCGCCATTGGTGGCGTTGCGAAACAGCACGATGCGCGGGCCGGAGTAGCGCTGCCCCGCGGCGTTGAAGATCTCGTCCCAGCGATCGTCGATCTCGCCGAGCACGCCGGCGACGAAGCTGCCCATCTCGTCCTGCGGTGCGCCGGTCTTCGAGGAGCGCGGCGGATTGCGGCCATCGGTCTGGTAGCTCGGCGCACCGCCGCCGAGAATCTCGGCGCCGGAAATGAGGATGCGCGGATCGATGCCGACCGCCCAGCCGATCAGCCCGAGCACGATGACCGTGCCGATGCCGAGCCCGCCGCCGCCCATCGGAAAACCAAAACCACCGCCGCCACCGCCCATGCCGCCATCGTCGCGGCGATCGTCAATGTTATCGCTGCGACGGAAATCATCGTAACGCATGGCAGCTCCCCCTCAAATTCCGCACCCGCCAGACGGGTGGCGGACACACCATCTCATGCAGTCGGCAGACAACGCTTCCGCGTTCAAAAGTTTCCGGCTCGCACCGTCTTATCCCGCCGCAAAAATGTTGCCTAGAGCATGACACCGGCTGGCAGATCTGCGCGCGCGGCGCTCCCGCCCACCGTGCCGACTGCCTGCGCGGACCGATCGCCGGCAGGCGCGCTCACCGCAAAAAATCATCGCGCGGGGCGTGCAGAATGCAAAATCCGTTCAGGGATTATTTAGCATTCCTGCAGATCGCTTTTTACACGCTGCTTCGCCATTCCCTTGCAAGCAAAGCAGAAAATGAATTTCGATAACCTCGTGTTTACTTCAATCCATCATAGTCCCTGACATCCGGTCTGTTGGTCCCGCGTCGCCGGCTGCGTCGCATGAGTCAGGTCTGAGTCATGGTTGTGTCGCGTCGCGGGGCGTCGTTAATGACGCCCCGCACTCAATTCGAAAGCTTCCCCGAAACGCAAATCGTCGTCGGCGATTGTGTCGCCGGGATGTCGAAGCTTCCTGCCGCATCGGTCGATCTCGTCTTCGCCGATCCGCCCTACAATCTCCAGCTTCGGGGCGATCTGCGTCGCCCGGATGATTCCCAGGTCGACGCGGTCGACGATCACTGGGACAAGTTCGACTCGTTCGCAGCGTATGACGACTTCACGCGCGCATGGCTTCTCGCCGTCCGCCGCGTGCTGAAGCCGACCGGCACGCTGTGGGTGATCGGCTCGTATCACAACATTTTCCGCGTCGGCGCGATCATGCAGGACCTCGGGTTCTGGGTGCTCAACGACATCGTCTGGCGCAAGTCCAATCCGATGCCGAACTTCCGCGGCCGGCGCTTCACCAATGCGCACGAGACGATGATCTGGGCCGCGCGCAACGAGAACGCCAAGGGCTACACCTTCAACTACGAAGCTCTCAAAGCCGCCAATGACGACGTGCAGGCGCGCTCGGACTGGCTGATCCCGCTGTGCACCGGCGAGGAGCGCCTCAAGGGCGAAGACGGCAAGAAGATCCACCCGACGCAGAAGCCGGAAAGCCTTTTGGCGCGCGTTCTGCTCTCGTCGTCAAAGCCAGGCGACCTGGTGCTCGATCCGTTCAACGGCACCGGCACCACCGGCGCGGTCGCCAAGCGCCTGCGCCGTCGCTACATCGGCTTCGAGCGCGAGCGCGTCTATGCCGAGGCTGCCGAGCGGCGCATCGCCGCAGTCGAGCCGCTGCCGGAAGAGACGCTGGCGCCGTTCATGACGCCGCGCGCCGCACCGCGCATCGCGTTCACCCAGCTCATCGAACGCGGCATGATTTCGCCGGGCGAGCGGCTGTTCGACGCCCGCGGACGGTATGGGGCTGTGGTGCGCGCCGACGGCGCCATCATGCTCGGCGACAAGGTCGGCTCGATTCACCGCATGGGCGCGGTTGCCCAAGGCGCGGCGGCCTGCAACGGCTGGACCTTCTGGCACGTCGAGACCGACCGGGGCCTGCGGGTGATCGACGAATTCCGCGCCGAGATCCGCGCCGAAATGGCCGGCTGAAACCAGATATTCCAGAAATACCGAAGGGGGCGCGATGCGCCCCTTTATTTTTCCGGGTTGCCTGCAAGCGCGTGATCGTGCCATGACCCTCCGCGAATTTCGGGAGGCAGACCATGACGGTCCTCATAGCAGGCGGCGGCATCGGCGGTTTAACGCTCGCGCTCAGCCTTCATCAAATCGGCGTTCCGTGCCGCGTCTTTGAAAGCGTGGCGGCGTTGCGCCCGCTCGGCGTCGGCATCAATCTTCTGCCTCACGCAGTGCGCGAACTGATCGATCTCGGGCTGCTCGAGCGCCTCGACGAAGCGGCGGTCCGCACCTCGGAACTCGCCTATTTCTCGAAATACGGCAAGCCGATCTGGAAGGAGCCGCGTGGCATCGAGGCCGGTTACAAGTGGCCGCAATTCTCAGTCCACCGCGGCACCCTGCAGCAGATCCTCTACGAGACCGTACTCGAACGGCTTGGCCCGGACAGCGTCCTCACCAGCCATCATCTGCGCGACTGGACCGAAACCGCGGATGGCGTGCGCGCCAGCTTCATCGACCGCGCGACCGGCAAGGACGCCGGCAGCTACGAAGGCGCGCTGTTGATCGCCGCCGACGGCATCCATTCGGCGATCCGCGAAAAACTCTACCCGAATGAGGGGCCGCCGCTGTGGAACGGCCGCATTTTATGGCGCGGCATCACCGAAGCGAACGCCTTCCTGTCGGGCCGCACCATGATCATGGCCGGGCACGAATCGCTGAAGTTCGTCTGTTATCCGATTTCCAACGCGCCTGCGGCGAACGGCAAATACCAGATCAACTGGGTGGCCGAGCGCCTGCTCGATCCCAACTACCAGTGGCGGCGCGAGGACTACAACCGCGCGGCCAAGCTCGACGAGTTCTTGCCGTGGTTCGAGAGCTGGTCGTTCGACTGGCTCGACGTGCCCGGGCTGATCACGAACTGCGCGCACGCCTACGAATATCCGCTGGTCGATCGCGATCCGCTCGACCGCTGGACCTTCGGCCGCGTCACGCTGCTCGGCGACGCCGCGCATCCGATGTACCCGATCGGCTCCAACGGCGCGTCGCAGGCCATTCTCGACGCCCGCGTCCTCACCCGCGAAATTTTCGCAGCCGGCGAGACGGAGGCCGCGCTCAAGGCCTATGAGGCCGAGCGGCGGCCAGCCACCACCGACCTCGTGATGCTCAATCGCCGCAACGGCCCCGAGCAGGTGATGCAGCTCGTCGAGGAACGCGCCCCGAATGGTTTTGACGTCGTAACCGACGTGCTGTCGCAGCAGGAGCTGGAAGACATCGCCAATACCTACAAGCGCGTGGCGGGCTTTCAGGTCGATGCCCTTAACGCCAAGCCTTCGATCGTGCCGGCGCGCTAGATCTACTCGATTGCCTCGCGACGGACTGAAGGCAGCAGGCGCAGCCTTCAGTCCGCGGGAGCCTCGATCTTGAGCGCGTGCGCCAAAACCTTTCGCATCACATTGGGAAGTGCTTCGTCATCGAGCGTGACGATGGGCGCAAGCCGCATCCCCTGGGGAAGTTTTCCCCGCGCGGGCAGCGATGCGGTGTAGACCGCAAGCTCCAGCGGAAAATGCGTGAACACATGCGTCACCACGCCGGTCTTGCGATGCCAGGGTGACAGGCCCTTGATCGCGGGCGCTTGCGCCAGCGCGGCATTATCGTCGTGCCCGGCGAGCCAATCCGAATTCGGCACCTCGGTCATGCCGCCGAGCAAGCCCTTGGCCGGCCGGGTGCGGAGCACCACCTGATCGCCGCGCGTGATGACGAAGGCGGCGCCGCGCCGCAGCGCCCCGGCAGCCTTCGGCGTCTTGCGCGGAAACGTCTCCTGATCGCCGCGGCTACGTGCCGCGCAGCCGTCATTGATCGGGCATAACGCGCAGGCCGGCTTCTTCGGCGTACAGATTGAGGCGCCGAGATCCATCAGCGCCTGCGCGCTGTCGCCGGCGCGCGATGGTCCGAGCAAGGTTGCGGCCAGTTCGCGAATCCGCGGCTTGGCCTTCGGCATCGCCTCCTCGACCGCAAACAGACGCGAGACGACCCGTTCGATATTGCCGTCGACCGGCATCGTCGGCCGGTCGAAGGCGATCGCGGCGATCGCCGCCGCCGTATAGGGCCCGATGCCGGGCAGCTTCAACAAGGCGCTCTCGGTGTCCGGAAATGCGCCGCCATGGTCGCGCAGCACCGCCACGGCGCAGGCATGCAGATTGCGGGCACGCGAATAGTAGCCCAGCCCCGCCCACATCCGCAGCACGTCGTCGAGCTCCGCGCCGCCGAGATCGGCCACGCTAGGCCAGCGGGCGACGAACTTCTCGAAATACGGGCCGACCGCCCGCACCGTGGTCTGCTGGAGCATGATCTCCGAGAGCCACACGCGATAGGGATCGATCGCCTCGCCGCGCCTTGCCCGCCACGGCAGCACGCGCTGGTGGCGGTCATACCAGGCGAGCACCAGCGCCGCGCGGCCCGGACCGGGTTCTGTCGTCGGATTGGAAGCTTGCTTTTTTCGCGCGGCGGCGGCTGATAAGGTCATCATCGAATGGTGCGAACATTCGGCAAACCCGGTCAAGCCTGCCGTTGATTTCATGAGCAAACCCCAGCCCCTCACCGCCAAACCGCTGTCCACGCTCGGCAGCAGCCTGTTCAGCGACGCCTTCGCGCGCCAGGGCTTTGCCTCGCGTGAGCTGGTGACGCGCTGGGCCGATATTGCCGGCGTGGAGATCGCCCGCCACAGCGAGCCCGTCAAGATCCAGTGGCCGCGCCAGATCGAGGGCCAGCCGCCGCAGCCGGCAACCCTGATGCTGCGTGTCGACGGGCCGATGGCGCTGGAAATCCAGCACATGTCCGACGTCATCATCGAGCGGGTCAACCGCTTCTTCGGCTGGAGCGCCATCGGGCGCATCGCGCTGCGCCAGGCGCCGCTGACGCGGCCGGCAGCGCGCAAAATTCCCAAACCGCTCGATCCGAAGGCGATTGCGCGCGAGGCCGCAGCACTAGCCGAGATCGAGGACGAATCCTTGCGCCTTGCGCTCGCCCGCCTCGGCACCGCGATCAAGCGGAAGTGAGTGCAAACGGTACCGGTTGCACCGGCCTGCCATTGCCACAATCCTCGTTTCAAGTTAGCCAACAAGCCCATGCGACCGGGATCGGGCAGGCCGAGCGTCCGCCGCGATCCCAAAAATGTTTCGCCAGATTTTTTGGAGCAGACCGTTGAACATCACGCGCCGCACCTTTTCTGCCGCCCTCACTGTCACCGGTCTTGCCGCAGTCGCCGGCATTTCGCCGTTCCGCCTGATCAACCCGGCCTTCGCGCAGTCGCCAACCGCGGCCGAGATCGCACATCCGAGTTCGCTCGGCGACATGGCCCTCGGCGACGCCAAAGCCCCGGTCACCATCGTCGAATACGCGTCGATGACCTGCCCGCACTGCGCCACCTTCACCAAGGAGACCTTTCCGAAGCTGAAGGAAGCCTATATCGACACCGGCAAGGTGCGCTTCATCTTCCGCGAATTCCCGCTCAACCTGCCGGCGGCCGCAGGCTCGATGCTGGCGCGCTGCATCGCCAAGGATGACGCCAACAAGTATTTTGCGGTGATCGACCTCCTGTTCAAGCAGCAGGACGAATGGGCCTACAAGGACACCACCGCGACGCTCGAGCGCATCGCCAAGCAGGCCGGCATGGGCAAGCAGCAGTTCGAAGCCTGCCTGAAGGACCAGAAGCTGCTCGACGCGATCAAGGAAACGCAGGACTACGCCGTCGACAAGCTCAAGGTGAATTCGACGCCGAGCTTCTTCGTCAACGAGACGCCGGTGCGCGGCGACACCTCGTTCGACTCCTTCAAGAAGATCATCGACCCGCTCCTCAAGAGCTGAACGACCCTTAGCGCGGCCGCGTGATCTTGCGGCCGCGTTTCGGTTCGGCCCCTGCGCGAAAGCCCGACTCACAAGGGCCACTTTTTCCGCCCACAACGGCCGCAAGGCAGGGAGGCCGGCGGAACCCGCCGATTGCCCCGCGGAAACCGCACCGGCGAAAAAATCCCTGTTGAGAAAAGACCTTATCGAGCGAGCGGGCTGAAAAAGCCTTGGGAAAAGCGGCCGCCTGCGGTTGCCCCGGTGCGGCCGCATCGCCATTCTCGAAGGGGTTAGGGTCGCATTGCGACTCGAATTTCATTGGTAAAAGTCCCTCAAGGACTGACCTCGGCAAGCGCGCGTAATCCGCCTGCCAAGAGAGCGTATTCGTATGAAACTGACCCGCCTGCGGCTTCACGGCTTCAAATCGTTCGTTGAACCGACCGATTTTCTGATCGAGAGAGGTCTGACCGGCGTCGTCGGGCCGAACGGTTGCGGCAAGTCCAACCTCGTCGAAGCCCTGCGCTGGTCGATGGGTGAGACCTCATACAAGTCGCTCCGCGCCGCCGATATGGACGCGGTGATTTTCGCCGGAACCAATACGCGCCCGTCCCGCAACCACGCCGAAGTGGTGATGACCATCGACAACTCCGCCCGGACGGCCCCGGCGGCGATGAACGATGCCGACATTCTTGAAGTTTCCCGCCGCATCGAGCGCGAGGCAGGCTCGGTCTACCGCATCAACGGCCGCGAAGTGCGCGCCCGCGACGTGCAGATACTGTTCGCCGACGCCGCCACCGGCGCCCGCTCGCCCGCGCTCGTCCACCAGGGCAAGATCGGCGAAATCATTCAGGCCAAGCCCGAGCAGCGCCGCCGCGTGCTGGAAGACGCCGCCGGCGTCGCCGGCCTGCACGCCCGCCGCCACGAGGCCGAACTGCGCCTGCGCGCGGCCGAAACCAACCTGACCCGCGCCGAAGACGTCATCGGCCAGCTTTCCTCACAGATGGACGGGCTGAAGAAGCAGGCCCGCCAGGCAATCCGCTACCGCGAGCTTGCCGCCAAGGTGCGCAAGGCCGAGGCGACGCTGTTCCACCTGCGCTGGATGCAGGCCCATGTCGACGTCTCCGAGACGACGCAGGCGCACGATCAGAACGTCCGCGACTATGCCGAGCGCACTCGCGAGCAGGCCGAGGCCGCCCGCATCCAGGCGATTCGCGCCGCCGAACTGCCGGCGCTGCGCGAGAACGAGGCCCGCGCTGCCGCCGGCCTGCAGCGGCTGGTCAATGCCCGCGACCAGCTCAACCGCGACGAGGAGCGCGCGACCGAGCGCACCGCCGAGCTGGAGCGCCGCATCGCGCAGTTCACCGCCGATATCGAACGCGAGCAGCGGCTGTCCCATGACGCGGTCGAGGCCGTCGAGCGACTCGAGGCCGAGGACGCGCTGCTCAAGGAAGAGATCAAGTCGCGGGTCGAATTGCGCTCGGGCGCGGAAGATCGCGTGGCCGAGGCCGAAGCCATGCTGGCCGCTGCCGAGCAGACGTTCTCCCAGCTCACCACCGCTCTCGCCGACGTCACCGCCAAGCGCAACCAGTTCGAAGCGAACGTCCGCAATCACCAGAACCGCCTGAGCCGGATCGATCAGGAGATCGCCAGCGTCGAGGGCGAGCTGCGCAGCCTTGCCGCCCAGACCGGCGCCGACGATCTCGACATTCTGGCCGAAGCGCTCGAAGCGGCGCAGGAGAACCTCGCCATCGCCGAGGCGACCGCGCGCGAGCATGAAACCGCGCATATCGTCGCCCGCCAGACGCTGGAAGCGTCCCGCGCGCCGCTGGTCGATGCCGACAAGCGCGTGCAGCGGCTCGAGACCGAGGCGAAGACCATCGCCAAGCTGGTCCACGGCGAGACCAAGAACCTGTGGCCGCCGATCATGGACGGCATCACCGTCGGTAAGGGCTACGAAAAGGCCCTGGGCGCGGCGCTCGGCGACGAGCTCGATGCCCCGGTCGACCCCGGCGCGCCGCTGCGCTGGTCCGAGGTCGGCCCCTATGACGATCCGGGCTTCCCCGAAGGCGTCGAAGTGCTGGCCGACCACGTCTCGGCTCCGCCGGAACTGGTCCGCCGCCTCAAGCAGATCGGCGTCGTCACGCGCGAGCGGGCGCTCGAACTCGCGGGGCAGCTCAAGTCCGGCCAGCGCCTCGTGACGCTCGACGGCGACCTCTGGCGCTGGGACGGCTTCATCGCCTCCGCCCATGCGCCGACCGGCGCCGCCCGCCGCCTCGCCGAGCGCGCCCGCCTCGTCGACATCGAGGCCGAACTGGAAGAAGCCCGCGAAGACGCGGCGATGAAGCGGATGGCGCTGGAGGAGGCCGAGCACGCCCTCAAGGCCGCCGCCGCCGCCGAATCCGCCGCCCGCGATGCCTGGCGCGCCGGCCAGCGCGAGGCCGATGGCGCGCGTGAGCGGCATGTCGCCGCCGAACGTGAGATCAACCGCCACGCCGCCCGCCGCTCGGCGCTCGACGAGGCCAAGACGCGCCTTCAGGCCGACCGCGAGGAAGTCGCGGCAGCCTGCGAGGAAGCCGCGATCCTGCTCGAGGAGCTGCCGCCGAACGACGAGGCGCAGGCCCAGCTTGCCGCCGTGCGCGAGGAGCTGGAAGGCCATCGCCGAGTCGCCGCGCAGGTCCGCGCCGAAGTGCAGGCTCTCGCCCGCGAGGCCGAGCTCGCCGACCGCCGCGTGCAGGCGATCATTGCCGAGCGCGCCGAGTGGCAGCGCCGCAGCGAGAACGCCGGCTCGCAGGTGATGACGATCGAGGATCGTATCGCCGAGCTGATGATCGAGCGCGAGGAGCTGGAGAACGCGCCCGCCGTCTTCGGCCAGCGCCGCCGCGCCATCATCAACGAGATCGAAGAGGCCGAAGCCGCCCGCCGCGCCGCCGCCGATGCGCTCGCCACCGCCGAGAACGCGATGGCGGAGACCGACCGCGACGCGCGCGCCTCGCTCGAAGCCCTTTCCTCCGCCCGCGAGGCCTGCGGCCGCGCCGAGGAGCGGATGGAAAGCGCCAAGCGCCGCCTCGAAGACATCGAGCGCGAGATCCGCGACCTGCTCGAAGTCGAGCCGCAGGCGGTCGCGGCGATTGCCGAAATCGCTCCCGATGCGGAGCTGCCAATGACGTCCGAGGTCGAGGCCGAACTCGACAAGCTGCGCCGCGACCGCGAGCGCCTCGGTGCCGTCAACCTGCGCGCCGAGGAAGAGCTGAACGACGTCGAAGCCCAGCACACCACGCTGGCGACCGAGCGCGACGACCTCGTCGAAGCGATCAAGCGGCTGCGGCAGGGCATCCAGAGCCTCAACCGCGAGGCGCGCGAGCGCCTGCTGGCTTCATTCGACATCGTCAATGGTCACTTCAAGCGGCTGTTCACCCAGCTGTTCGGCGGCGGTGAGGCCGAGCTGACGCTGATCGAGAGCGACGACCCGCTCGAAGCCGGTCTCGAAATTCTCGCCAAGCCGCCGGGCAAGAAGCCGCAGACGCTGTCGCTGCTGTCAGGCGGCGAGCAGGCGCTGACGGCGATGGCGCTGATCTTCGCGGTGTTCCTCACCAACCCCTCGCCGATCTGCGTGCTCGACGAAGTTGACGCACCGCTGGACGACCACAACGTCGAGCGGTTCTGCAGCCTGCTGCACGAGATGACCCAGTCGACCGACACCCGCTTCATCGTGATCACCCACAACCCGATCACGATGTCGCACATGAACCGGCTCTACGGTGTCACCATGGCCGAGCGCGGCGTCTCGCAGCTCGTCTCGGTCGACCTCGAAGGCGCGGTCAAGATCCGCGATTCCGCCGTCGCCTGATCGCATTCGCGCAGCGGCGGTTCTCCCGCGATGAGAACCGCCGGCGCATTCACAACACTCGTTGAGCGATGATTGCTTCCCAGCTTCCTGCGGCGCTCAAAGCCGCGCTCGATGCTCTCGCTCACGGCCAGTCGCGCCAGCAGGTGGCCGGCCGCGCCGAAAAGATCTCCAATGCCTATCGCAGCGGCGGCAATTCCCGCACCATCACCCATTCGGACGATGCGCTCGCCTATGCCATGGCGCGGATGCCTGCGACCTACGCCGCGACCGCCGCGAGCCTGATCGAACTTGCCGCCGCCAAACCGGACTTTTCGCCGGCCAGCCTGATCGACGTCGGCGCCGGCCCCGGCACCGCAAGCTGGGCGGCGGAGGCGGTGTTGCCAAGCCTTGAACGCTTCGTGATGCTCGATCGCAACCCGGCGCTTCGCGACATTGCCAAAAATCTCGCCGAAGGCAGTTTGGCGCTTCACGCCGCCGACTACCGGCTCGGCGATGCCGCCGCGCTGCTCGGCAAGGCCGATGCCGCCGACCTTGTGATCGCGAGCTATCTGATCGGCGAACTGACTGAGGCGGATCAGCGCGCGCTGGTCGATGCGATGTGGGACAGGGCCGCCGATACGCTGCTGATCGTCGAGCCCGGCACGCCTGCCGGATATGCGCGGTTGATGACGGCGCGCCGCCATCTGGTCGCGCGCGGCGCGCACACGCTTGCGCCCTGCCCGCATGACGACGCCTGCCCGCTCGCTGCGCCCGACTGGTGTCACTTCTCCCAGCGGCTCGCCCGCTCCCGCGACCACAAGCGCGTCAAGAACGCCGACGTGCCGTTCGAGGACGAACGTTTTTCCTATATCGCGATGTCGCGTCAGCCTTCCGCGACGCGCGCTGCCCGCATCCTGCGGCCGCCGGTGCAGACCAAGGCTGACATTTCGGCGCAGCTTTGCACGGCCCAGGGCCTGTCGACGCGCCGCGTGCCTCGCCGCGACAAACCCGCTTATGCCGAGGCCCGCCACTGGCGCTGGGGCGACGGCCTGGCCGAGGCGTAATACGCCGGCCAAAGATGCCTGCGGCAGGGAATTTGAACCGCACCGAGCGTCGATCAGACTACTGTCCGCGCACTTCGCCGCGGACCGCCCCCGCCCTCGTCCTCGCCAACAATGTCTTGCAATCGTGCTCCGGCAGCCACATTCATTGCAGGGTTGCAATTCAGATTGATCGTCGTTCTGCAAGCAGTTCGGCCTCTCAGACCCATCAGGAGCCTTTCTTATGTCGACCGGCTGGATCATTCTCGGAATTATCGCCGTTCTCGCCTTCATCGCCTTCTCGGCCTACAACCGACTGGTCGCGCTCAGCCAGCGCGTCAACCAGGCTTTCGCCGACATCGACGTGCAGCTCAAGCTGCGCCACGACCTCGTGCCGAACCTCGTCGAGACAGTGAAGGGCTATGCCGGCCATGAGCGCGGCACGCTGGAGGAAGTCGTCAGGGCGCGCAATGCGGCGCTTTCGGCACAGGGGCCGGCGCAGGTCGCAAGCGCGGAGAACATGCTGACCGGCGCTCTCGGCAAGCTGATCGCGCTGGCGGAGGCCTATCCCGACCTCAAGGCCAACGCCAATTTCCAGCAGCTGCAGGCCGAGCTGTCCGACATCGAAAACAAGATCGCCGCCAGCCGCCGCTTCTTCAACAACGCGGTCCAGGAATACAACACCGGCATCCAGCAGCTCCCGGCCGCGCTGTTCGCCAGCACGTTCGGGTTCACAAGGCGCGACTTCTTCGACCTCGGCGATAGCCGCGTCGCGGTCGAGCAGGCCCCTTCGGTGAAATTCTGAACCCTTTGCGGACCGCGCGTCCGCATCTCCCCTAGCCGGCGGAGCAGAGCACCATGGCCGCCTATGGTCTCTACACCCACATCGAATCGAACAGGACGCGCTCGCGCTTTCTGCTCGCCGGTCTGTTCCTGCTGATCTATGTGATGGTGTTCGCCGGCGCACTGCTCGGCGAGGTTCTGGTCGACGACAGCCTGGGCACCGGGACCTATCTTCGGCTCGCATTCCGCGATCTTGTCGCCGCCGCGCCGTTCGCAACCGTCATCGCCATCGCGTGGATCGCCATCGCCTTCCGCTTCAACGTCGCGATGATTGACCTCGTGACCGGCGCCCGCGGCGTCACGCGCCAAGAACAGCCGAAGCTCTATAATCTGCTGGAAAATCTCTGCATCTCGCGCGGCATCACCATGCCGAAGCTCAAGGTGCTGCAGAGCGACGCGCTCAATGCCTACGCGACCGGCGTCAACGACAAGCAATATGCCATCACCGTCACCACCGGCCTGTTGGGGGCGCTGACCGACGACGAGATCGAGGCCGTGCTCGCGCACGAACTGACCCATATCCGCAACGGCGATGTGCGGCTGATGATCATCGCCGTGGTGATCGCCGGCGTGGTCGGCTTTGTCGCGGAGATTTTGTTCCGCGCCTTCACCAACAGCGGCACCGGCTTCTCGATGGGCCGCTCCGGGCGCTCATCATCATCTGGCTCTTCATCCAAGAGCGACAACAACAAGAACTCTGGCGGCGGCGGGGCCATCATCGTCATTTTGATCGCGGTCGTGCTGATCTTTGCCGCATGGTTTTTGTCGCAGGTCATCCGCTTCGCCCTGTCGCGGTCGCGCGAGATGCTGGCGGATGCGGGTTCGGTCGAACTGACCAAGAACCCGAATGCGATGATTTTCGCGCTGCGCAAGATCGAGGGCCGCGGCGAACTGGCGAGGGCAACCTCGGGCGTCATGGAAATGTGCGTCGACAATCCGCGCAGCGGCTTCGCCGACATTTTTGCGACCCACCCGAGCATCGACGAGCGCATCAAGGCGCTGGTGTCATTTGCCGGCGGCCACGATCCCGGGCCGATCGCCCTCCCATCCCCGGAAGTGACCGCGGAAACGGACACCGAAGCGACCTCTGGCGAACCGCCCGGCCCATGGGGACCGCACCCGGACGCGCCGGCGCCGGGAGCGCCGGACCTCAGCCGCCTGCCGCCCAAATATCGCGAGGCGCTCGAGCTGTGGACAAAACATTTTCCGAATGGGCCGTGGAGCGGCCCTTGGGGCGGATCGGGCGGCGGCTCCGGGGGCGGATCGGGCGGCGCCCGTTAACGAACCCGCCGGAATAACCGGGACGCCGGGCCGGCAAGATTTGAATTCTCCCTGTTTTCTGCCATCTTCCGCCTTCAAGATCAGGATGCTGGCGGATGCATGCCCTGCAAAAGCCGGCATCACTGACGGATTTGGGGCGCAACTCCGTCGAACTTCAACAGATGGTGCATTACCCGGCGAGCCATGAGGCGGCGCTTTGGTCATGCCAACTGACGTGGGAAAATCTCGATCATGGCGAAACCGGCAGTTATCGTGGTGGGTGCGGACAAGGGCGGCGTCGGCAAGACCACTGTCGCGCGCACCGTTCTGGATTATTTCAGCGCCAACAATATCCCGACCCGCGCCTTCGACACCGAGTCCCCCCGCGGAACGCTGAAGCGGTTCCACCCTTCGATCACCGAGATCGTCGACATGACGACGACTTCGGACCAGATGAAGATCTTCGATACGCTCAATTCGGCTGATGCCTCGGTCACCGTGATCGACGTGCGCGCCGGTCTTTTGTCCCCCGCCCTCGCCTCGCTGCGCGACATCGGCTTTCTCGACGCGGCGCGCGCCGGGCAGATCACCTTCGCCGTCTTCCACATTCTCGGCCCCTCGATCGCCTCGCTCGACGAGATCGCCGAGACCGCGAGCTTCATGAACGGCGCCAAGTATTTTCTGGTGAAGAACTTCATCAACAATACGAGCTTCTTCGAGTGGGACCAGGCGACCTACAATTCCTATTTCCACCGCATCAAGGACGCCACCGAACTGACCATTCCCAAGCTCAATGAGATGGCATTCGAGCAGGTCGAGGTGGCCTCGGTTCCGTTCCTCAAGTTCGTCGCCAACAAGGGCATCAAGGACGAGGACGAGAACTATTCGTTCGTGCTGCGCGGCTATGTCCGGCACTGGCTGACGAACGTGTGGAACGAATTCGACCGCATCCGCCTCGCCGATATCGTCGGCGGCAAGCCGAAGGGCGGCAAGGCCACGCCGCCGGCGGCGGCCGCCGTCAGCGAAAACGCCGCGAGCGAGGTCGCCAGCAAGTGAGGGGCTTCGGCACTTCCCTCCACTGCCGCGTTTTCCCGGCGTAAACTGGTTCTGTCTTCGCCTGAAAACGCTTCGCTATGCTTCGCACGCCCGTCTATATCGTCTGCTCGCCACGACCAGCGGTTGGAAAAACGCTGGTCGCCCGGCTTCTGACCGAGTTTCTGGCCCTGGCACGCGGCCAGGCCATCGCCTTCGACCTCAATCTCGGCGAGCCGTCGCTGGTCGATTTCCTGCCTGACCTCACCGAGACCGCGGACATCTCCGACACCTACGGCAAAATGGCGCTGATGGACCGGCTGATCGTCCATGACGGCCTCGCCAAGGTGGTGGACCTCGGCTTTCACGCCTTCGACGAATTCTTTCAGATGTGCGACGAGATCGGCTTCACCAAGGAAGGCGACCGGCGCGGCATCGAGCCGGTGCTGGTCTATCTCGCCGACCACAGCCGGATGGCCGCGCAGAGCCACAGGATGCTGCGCACGACGTTTCCGACGACGGCGCTCATCGCCATCGACAACGAGCACGTGCTGCGCGGCGACATTCCGCCCGGCTTTACGCCGGCGCGGATGCTGCATCTGCCGGCGCTGCCGGCGTTCCTGAAAACCTATATCGACCGGGTGCCGTTCTCGTTCACCGGCTATCTGCGCGACACCTCGGACACCTCGGCCGAGCTGTACCAGTGGACCCGCGACAATTTTTCAAAACTGCGCGACGCCGGAGATAACCTGCGGCGCTACCGGGTCTGAGCCGCGGCACTGCCGCCCCAGTCAGTGGCCCTCGAAGGTGACGAGGGTGCGCACCGGCACATCGAGCGCACGCAGCTTCGCCGCGCCGCCAAGTTCTGGCAGATCGATGATGAAGCAGGCGGCGACGACTTCCGCGCCGATCTGACGCAAAAGCTTCACCGCGCCTTCGGCCGTGCCGCCGGTCGCGATCAGATCATCGACCAGAATGACCTTCTGCCCCGGCAGAATGGCATCGGCATGGATCTCCATCTCGTCGGTGCCGTATTCGAGCGTGTAGGCGATGCTCACCGTCTTGTGCGGGAGCTTGCCCTTCTTGCGGATCGGCACGAAACCGGCCGAAAGCTGGTGCGCGACCGCGCCGCCGAGAATGAAGCCCCGCGCCTCGATGCCGGCGACCTGATCGACCTTGGTGCCCGCCCACGGGTGGACCAGTTCATCGACCGCGCGGCGGAACGCGCGCGGATTGCCAAGAAGCGTGGTGATGTCGCGGAAAACAATGCCCGGCTTGGGATAATCCGGAATGCTGCGGATCGCGGACCGCAAATCGTTCTCACCGCTCATCATCGTCCTCTTAACACACAGGCCCATCCCGGAATGTATTCCGGCGATGGGCTTGGCTTAGCAAATATCGGCGGCCGGAAACATGCGCGCCCGGCCGCTGCTCACACCTTAGTTCAGTTCGGCTCGCTGTTGAGTCGGAACGCGTTTTCGACAATCCGCAGGCCCACTTCACCGCCAAGCGACATCAGCGATTCGGGGTGGAATTGCACCGCCGCGATCGGCAGCGTCCTGTGCTCCAGCGCCATCACCACGCCGTCCTCGGTCGTCGCGGTGACGTCGAGAACCGCCGGCATCGAGTCGCGGGCGACATGCAGCGAGTGATAGCGGCCGATCACGATCTCGTTCGGCAGATTGCGGGTAAGGCGCCCGCTGCGCACCTGCACGCGCGACGGACGGCCATGGGCCGGTTCCGCCAGCTGGTCCAGCGTGCCGCCGAAATATGTCCCGATGCCCTGCAGGCCAAGGCAGACGCCGAAGATCGGCAGGCTCTTGCCGAGCGCGGCGTCGATGGTCTTCGACATCGCGAAATCCTCGGGCCGGCCAGGGCCGGGCGAGAGCACCAGCAGGTCGTAGCTGCCCTTCTCCAGCACCGCGAGGGCGTGGTTGTGGCGCACCACCGAGACCTCCGCGCCGACCTGGCGGAAATAGTCGGCCAGCATGTGCACAAACGAATCCTCGTGGTCGATCAGCAGCACGCGCTTGCCGGAGCCGGTGGCGTCGGGCGCAGAAACCGACAGCGGCTTCGGCGGATCGCCGCGCAGCGCCTGGAACAGCGCCGCTGCCTTGGTCTGGCATTCCTTCTCCTCGGCGACCGGATCGCTATCGAACAACAGCGTCGCGCCGACGCGCACCTCGGCAAGGCCATCCTTCATCCGGATGGTGCGGATGGTGATGCCGGTGTTGAGGCCGCCGTCGAAGGACACGGTGCCGATCGCGCCCGCATACCAGCGGCGCGGCGAGCGCTCGTTATCCTCGACGAACTGCATCGCCGCGGGCTTCGGCGCGCCGGTCACGGTCACCGCCCAGGCGTGGGACATGAAGGCATCGAGCGCATCGAAGCCGGGGCGCAGCACGCCCTCGACATGATCAACAGTGTGAAACAGCTTTGAATAGGTTTCGATCTGCCGGCGCGCGAGCACCTTGATCGAGCCGGGCATGCAGATGCGGGCCTTGTCGTTGCGATCGACGTCGGTGCACATGTTGAGCTCATACTCGTCCTTCTTCGAGTTGAGCAGTTCGCGGATCTGTTCGGCATCGGCGATCGAATCGACGCCGCGCGCGATGGTGCCGGAGATCGGGCAGGTCTCGATGCGGCGGCCATCAGAGCGGACAAACATCTCCGGCGACGCGGCGACCAGAAACTCGCCGTCGCCGAGATTGATCAGCGCGCCATAGGGCGACGGATTGATGCGGCAGAGGCGCTGGAAGACCTCGGCGGGCGAGCGCTCGCACGGCTCGGCGAAGAGCTGCCCCGGCACCGCCTCGAACAGATCGCCGCGCGCAAACGCCGCCCGCGCCTTCTCCACGGTCGCCTGATAGACGCCGGGCGCGTGATCGGCAAAGCCCTGGCGCTCGGTTCGCGCATAGACGCTCTCGCCGGTGTCGCGCGGCAGGCCCTCGGTCGAACGGCCCTTCCATGCGAAGTCATAGCTCAGGGTCACGCCGCGGCCGGTGGCGCGGTCATAGGCCAGGAGGCGATCCGGCACATAGAGCACGATGTCGCGCTGGTCCGCCTCGCGCGGCCGCCGCTGCTGCAGATCCTCGATCTGGAAAACGAGGTCGTAGGCAAACGCACCGAACAGGCCGAGCAGCGGATCATCGGGAGCGGCAAGCAAGGCGACGATGGCGCGCACCAGCGACATGATCGAGGCGCGGCGGGTGCGCTGATCCTCCTCCACCGGCGCATCGCCGCGCAGGATGCGGCCGGTCAGGCGCGTCGCCGTCGCCGCCGTGATCTCGACGCACGGCTCCTTGAGCGTATCGGCCAGAAACGCGACCAAAATCTCGCCGCGCGCATTCAGCGCATCGATGAAGAAGTCGCTGCCTTGCGATTCCAACCGCAGCGGCGGATCGGCGAAGCCGAGGTCGAAGCTCTCATAACGCCCCGGAACGGTGGTGCCGGACGAAAGCATGACACCGCGGCGGCGGTCGAGCAGTTCGACGAGATCGTCGAACACCGCGCCGCCGGAGAAGGCCTTTGCCTCGCGGCTGATCTCGAGGCCCGCAGCGGTACGGTAGCGGCTGTGTTCAGGAAGGGAGAAAACGGTTCTGTTCATCTGGACCTCTTACGAGCTTGTTTCCGGAGGGAAAGCCGCAGGGCAAACGAACAGGAGGCCGCCGCACTGCGAAGTGACGGCCTTGAACGATCAAAAAAGTAAGAAATCGCACCGGCCACCTTAGAAGGTGGGCCACCAAAGACGGACAAGGGGAGGAACGGTGCTCATGGCGGCATGATCATCACTGGATCGACCGGAAGTCAAGAGCAAGGTCGTGGCCTTAAACGTCGTCGCGAAAGAATACGGTAAGCCGGAACTTGCCGACCTCGCGCTTGATCGGAGTCCATCCCAGCATCTCGTGAAACGAACAGCGTTCCGGGCGCTCGCAGAGATAGACGCGGTCGTGACCTGCGTCGAACGCCGCCCTGCTCGCCCGCTAAACAAGCGCCCAGCCCACACCCTTGCCGCGGCTGTCGGGCTCAACCCAGACTGCCGCGACCCAGGGCAAATATTGCGGCCGCTCGTCCCGATTGGAGACGATGACCGATGACATTCCGCAAATGCGCCATCCCGATGGGCGACCAGCGCAAAGGGAATGCCGGGTGAAGCGAGGGAGTCCTCGAGCCGGGTCGCAATGTAATCGCGCGGCGCGCGGTGCAGCTGCCACCACGCATTCCAGATCCGATCCGCGACTGCGTCGAAGAATTCCGGATGATCGCGGAGTTCGTCGATGCGGAAAGCTGGATCGGCTGTAGCCATTGCAGGACTGGGCCTAGCCGAGATGCTTTTTGAAGAACGCGATTGCGCGGTCCCAGGCGAGCTCGGCGGCCTGACGATCATGCACCGCCGCCCGCTGCTCGTTCACGAAGGCATGATCAGCGTCATAACGGAAGAACTCCGCGACCTTCCCCGCAGCCTTCAGGCCCTGCTCGAATTCATCGACGACTTGCGGCGTGCACCAGTCGTCGCGATTGGCGAAATGCCCCTGCAGCGGAATCTGGATGTCGGCCGGCTTCGCGGCGGCGGCCGGCGGAATGCCGTAGAACGCTACGCCCGCGGACAGCTCGGCGATCTTCGCCGCACCAATCACGGTGACCGCGCCGCCGAGGCAGAAGCCGGTCAACCCGACCTTGGCGCTGTTTTTCTTGAGATACTGGACCGCGCCGCGGACGGTCTGCGTCGTCGCATCCATGAAGTCGAGCGAGGTCATTTCCTTGTTGGCGGCTTCGGTGTCGTGATAGGGCACCACCACGCCGTTGTAGAGATCCGGCGCGAGCGCATCAAACCCGGCGAGCGCAAAACGGTCGGTCAGTCCCTTGATCTGGTCGGACAGCCCCCACCATTCCTGAATGACGACAATGCCCGGCGCGTCGCCGCGCGCGGCATTCGCCAGATAGCCCTGCGCCTCTTTGCCATCCGGCCGCTTGAAGGTGATGGTGGTGCCCATATTCCTCTCCCTGATCGTCAATGTCTTGCTGTTTGCAGCCCAGCGTGTGTGGCGTGGAGATTGATCTGCCGCCGCCCGCTGCGCAAGCGCTTAGCCACCGCTGATACCGGAAGTTGATACGCGGATCAGCCGCAAATGTAAAAAAGTGGAGGCTGCAAAGAAAAATGGGGGCCCGGATGGACCCCCATTTCATGTTCGGTTCGGTGAAAGCCGCTCAGTGGGCGTTGGCCCAGACCTTGCGCTTGGTGAAGTAGATCAGGCCGCTCAGCACGATCAGGAAGATCATGACCTGGAAGCCGAGACGCTTGCGGGCCTCCATGTGCGGCTCGGCCGCCCACATCAGGAACGCGGTGACGTCGCGCGAATACTGCTCAACCGTCTGCGGCGAACCATCGTCGTAGGTCACCTGATCGGCCGAAATCGGCTTCGGCATCTTGATCGCGTGGCCGGGGAAGTACGTGTTGTAGTACGCGCCTTCCGGGACCTTGAAATCAGCCGGCGGATTGTCGGTGTAGCCGGTCAGCAGCGCGTGGATGTAGTCCGGGCCCTGCTCCTGATACTGCGTGAACAGATCGAAGAAGAACTGCGGAATGCCACGCTCATAGGTCCGTGCCTTGGCGATCAGCGACAGGTCCGGAGGATAGGCGCCGCCATTGGACGCCCGCGCTGCGTTCTCGTTCGGGAACGGCGACGGGAACTTGTCCGCGAGGCGACCCGGACGCTCGAACATCTCGCCGGCATCGTTCGGACCATCCTTGACCTGGTACTCCGAAGCCACGGCCAGAGCCTGCGCCGGGGTGAAGCCCGGGCCGCCCGGATCCGCAAGGTTGCGGAAGTGGACCAGCGACATCGAGTGACAGGTGGCGCAGACTTCCTTGTAGACCTTGTAGCCGCGCTGGAGCTGGGCACGATCGAACTTGCCGAACGGACCCGAGAACGACCAGCTCACCGCCGGCGGCTTCGGGCCAGCCTCGGCAGCGCGGGCATTGTCCGCGCCGCCCGCCAGCATCGCTGCCGCCAGACCGAACACCACGGCGACCGAGGCGACCGACTTCGCAGCGCCGCCGCTCTTGCCGAGCACGTCATCGGCGATCGAGTTCGGCAGCGGACGGGTCTTCTCCACGCGAGCCAGGACCGGCAGCACGATGAGGAAGTAGGCGAAGTAGCAGAACGTCAGGACACGGGCAGCGAGGGTATACACGCCTTCCGCGGGCTTCGAGCCGAGCCAGCCGAGCAGCAGGCACACGACCACGAAGATCCAGAAGAACTGCTTGGCCAGCGGACGGTAGCGCGAGGAGCGAACCTTGGAGCTGTCGAGCCAGGGCAGGAACGCGAGCACGATGATCGCCGAGAACATCGCCACGACGCCGCCGAGCTTGCTCGGGATCGAGCGCAGGATGGCGTAGAACGGCAGGTAGTACCATTCGGGGACGATGTGCGCCGGGGTTACGCCCGGATTGGCCTGAATGTAGTTGTCTGCCTCGCCGAGGAAGTTCGGCATGTAGAAGACGAACCACGAGAAGAAGATCAGGAAGCACGCGATGCCGAATGCGTCCTTGAGGGTCGCGTAAGGCGTGAACGGAACGGTGTCCTTCTCGGTCTTCGGCTCGACGCCGGCCGGGTTGTTCTGGCCTGCGACGTGAAGCGCCCAGATGTGCAGCACGACGACGCCGGCGATCACGAACGGCAGCAGATAGTGCAGCGAGAAGAAGCGGTTCAGGGTCGGGTTGCCCACCGCGTAGCCGCCCCAGAGCAGCGTCACGATGCTTTCGCCGACAACCGGGATCGCCGAGAACAGGTTGGTGATCACGGTCGCGCCCCAGAAGCTCATCTGGCCCCACGGCAGCACGTAGCCCATGAAGCCCGTGGCCATCATCAGCAGATAGATGATGACGCCGAGGATCCAGAGCACTTCGCGCGGCGCCTTGTACGAGCCGTAATAGATGCCGCGGAACATGTGGATGTAGACCGCGATGAAGAACATCGAGGCGCCGTTGGCGTGCAGATAGCGCAGCAGCCAGCCGTAGTTCACGTCGCGAACGATGGCCTCGACCGAGTTGAAGGCGAGATCGACGTGCGGCGTGTAGTGCATCGCGAGGATGACGCCGGTGACGATTTGCGCGGCCAGCATGAACGACAGGATGGCGCCGAAGGTCCACCAGTAGTTCAGGTTACGCGGGGTGGGATAGGCCACGAACGACGAGTGAATGAGGCCGAAGATCGGCAGACGCCGCTCGATCCAATTCAAGGTCTTGTTCTGCGGCTGATAAGTCGATGGTCCGCTCATGATGCGATCCTAGAAAGTGTAGCGAGGCAACCAGCGAAGACGAGCTCAGCCGATCTTGATCTTGGTGTCGGAAATGAAGGCGTACGGCGGCACCGGAAGGTTAGCCGGCGCCGGCCCCTGGCGAATGCGACCCGAGGTGTCGTAGGCCGAGCCGTGGCACGGGCAGAAGAAGCCGCCATAAGCTCCTTCATGCGCGATCGGAATGCAACCGAGATGCGTGCAGATGCCGATCACCACCAGCCACTGGTCGTGACCTTCCTTCACGCGAGCCTGATCGCTCTCCGGGTCGGGCAGGCTGGAAACGTTGACGCTCCGCGCTTCCTCGATCTGCTTCTTGGTGCGATGGCTGATGAAAATCGGCTTGCTGCGCCAAAACACCTTGATGTCCTGGCCTTCCGCGATCGGCGTCAGATCGACTTCAATCGGAGCACCGGCTGCGACCGTGGACGCGTCCGGATTCATCTGTGCAATCAATGGCCAGGCCACCGCCGCAGCGCCAACCGCGGCAACTGCACCGGTTGCAACGAAAAGGAAATCACGGCGTGTCGGTTCCGCCGAAGACGCTGTCGTCACGATTCCTAACCCTTTCTAAACTCGTCTCTAGCTCAGGCGACGGCTTGCCGCCCCTAACCCCCAAATGCCACGCAACTGTCCCGGGGAGAAATGGCATGCCCACAGCCCTGATCGGATGCAGCCATCGCCGGTCCCGCCGCACAGGCAAGATCACGTAGTCCAGAATCGTTCTATTGGCACCCTTGCAGGGCGAGTGCAAGCCCGCTATCGGCAGGCTGGCGGCAGAGTTGGGTGCAAGTTGCCCAACCATGCCCCGGAACGGATCAATTTCGGCCGCTTCCAACTTCATACGATCTCGTCCGGCATGCGCATCGCACTCTACCAGCCCGATATACCACAGAACACCGGTACGATTCTCCGGCTTTGCGCCTGCCTCGGCGCCGAAGCACACATTATTGAGCCAGCCGGCTTTCCCGTGAGCGACCGGCTGTTTCGGAGGGCCGGGATGGACTATCTCAACCTTGTCACCCTGCGCCGCCACGACTCCTGGTCGCGATTCGAGGAATGGCGTCGCGGCGAGGGCCTGCGGCTGGTGCTGCTGTCGACCAAGGCCGACCGCAGCTATCTCGACCACCAGTTCGCTGACACCGACATCTTGCTGTTCGGGCGGGAATCCGTCGGCGTCCCCGACGATGTCATGGCCGCCGCCGACGTGCGGCTGACGATCCCGATGAAGCCCGGCCTGCGTTCGCTCAACGTCGCGATCGCCGCGGCCATGGTTGCTGGCGAGGCGTATCGGCAGGCTCGAATCCGCGGCTAACCGATCCGGGAATACAACCAGGCCGATGCAGGCGCCCCAAGCAGGTCGAGCGACAATCGCATCGGCGACAAGACTTCTCTGACGGCTGGTTGACCCTCGGATTGCCCCCATGTCCTTAGCGTCTGCGCGTCACGGCCGGTTTGCTGTTGCTCACCTTCGGCACGACAATGGCCTTGCGCTCATCATCGCGCTGGCCGATGAGCGAGAAACCGGTCCGCGACCGACCATGAGGACGGCGACGATAGGAGCGCTACGGTCGCACCCAAGGTGGCGCAATAGACGCACATGACATATCTCCTTGGCATGAAGGCGGCCTTCATCCGACCCTCCGTGTCCCGGGATATAGGCCAGCCCGCAGCCCCTTTTCGCAATCCAGGTCTCACAGGTAATCCGAGCGAATGCAGAGCATGTTTCCAGTTCAGCCCGATGTGCGCGCAGCGAATGCCGCGAAGCCGTCGTCGCCCGCGCGGTCAATCATCCCGGAGGCCCAATCGTGAGCTATGCGGTCAAAGAAATCTTCCTGACGCTTCAAGGGGAAGGCGCCCAGGCCGGCCGGGCCGCGGTGTTCTGCCGGTTTGCCGGCTGCAACCTCTGGACCGGCCGGGAGGAAGACCGGGCCAAGGCGATCTGCCAGTTCTGCGACACCGACTTCGTCGGAATGGACGGAACCAAGGGCGGCCGCTATGCCGACGCCCGCGCCCTTGCGGCGACCATCGCCGCTGAGTGGGGCGAGGGTCGCGCGCACCGCTTCGTCGTCCTCACTGGCGGCGAGCCGCTGCTGCAGGTCGACGCGGCGCTGATCGACGCCTTGCATGACGAGGGCTTCTGGATCGCGGTCGAGACCAATGGCACGGTCAAGCCGCCGCCGGGGCTGGACTGGATCTGTGTCAGCCCGAAGGCCGGCGCTGAACTGGTGGCGACCTCAGGCCACGAACTGAAGCTCGTCTATCCGCAGCCGGACGCGCCACCGCAGATGTTCGAGCACCTTGATTTCACCCGATTTTCGCTCCAGCCGATGGACGGGCCGGACATCCTGAGCAATACCGAGCAAACCGTTGCCTACTGCCTCGCCCATCCGCGCTGGCAAATGAGCGTGCAGACGCATAAAACGCTCGGCATCAGATAGGACTACGATCGAAACCATGTGGGAACTGACCAAATCATTCGGCTTCGAGGCCGCGCACGCGCTCAGCGGGACTTCGCTCGGCAAGATGAGCGAAGAGATCCACGGCCATTCGTTCCGCGCCGAAATCGCCATCCGGGGCACGCCCGATCCGGCGACGGGGATGATCGTCGATCTCGGCGTGTTCGAGCGCAACATCGCCTCGATCCGCAGCACCCTGGACCACAAATTCCTCAACAATGTCGAGGGATTGGAAAAGCCGACGCTGGAAAACCTGGCCCGCTTCATCTGGGAGCGCGTGGACACCGGCGGCCAGCTCATGCGCGTCACCGTGTTCCGCGACAGCTGCAACGAAGCCTGCACCTATTTCGGACCCAAGGCATAGGACCTTAGGCATAACCGAGTTTCAAGCGTAACCGCGCCGGTCACTGCAGGCGCGGAGGCGGCACCGTGATCCGCCCGGTCCGCATCATCTCCGCGCGGTCGACCACCGTCTCCATCGGCGCACTCAGCTCGTAGACGAAGCTCACATCGGTAAAATAGCGCCGAGCAGTGCCGCCGAGCGCTTCCGGGGCCACGCGATCGAGCAGCGTCACACTGAACTCGGAATCCGGCCGCCTAGTCTTCTCGCTGGTGTTGAACTCCTCCCAGCGGAAATCGAGATGCGGGTCCGGCCCCTCGGTCACGTGCCAGCGCGCGACGATCTCGGGGTGACTGCCGACCAGCGAATGCCCCTCGTCGGAATGCGAGGCAAGCTCGAAGAACAGCAGCGACAGGCTTTGCGCCGCGCGCGCCGAGATCGTGATGTCGGGGCCGTCGATGGCGATGCGATCCGCATTCGGAATCGCCCGCGGCTCGAACAGGCCGCGAAGCCTGACACCCTGCCATTGGCTCTCGCTGAGCAGCGAGATGACGTTCGACATCGCATGAATGCGGCCGATCAGCATCTCGCGCGACACGTCGATGTCGGCGCTGTTGCGCAGCGTGCGGGTGACGATCGACTGGATCACCGCGAGAATGTTGTTCACGCGATGATTCAGCTCGTCGATCACCGCCGTCAGCCGCCGCTCATAGCTGATCCGCGTCGCGACCTCGCGGCTGAGCCGCAGGTTGTTGAAGGCGACATAGCCGAACAGCCCGCACACGACGCTCGTGAGCGCAAGGCCGATCAAAGCGACAATCGCCGCCAGCTCCTTGGCGCGCTTCACCGTGTCGGTCTTCGGATAGTAGGCCAGCGACCAGTCGCGCCCGCCGAACGTCATCGTCCGCAGGATCGGCGGCGCCGGCCCTTTATGCACGGCGACCTGTTGCACGTTGCCGTCGCTGTCTGTGATGAATTCCTTGCCCGGCGCGACGGCATCGCGCAGCGCCACCGAGAACAGCGACATCTCGTCGTTGGCAAGCATCAACGGCGCGAGCCGGTAAGAGAAGGTGATGAATCCCAGCACCTTCGAGCCGACATCGGTATCGACGATCACCGGCGCGGCCAGCGCAATTCCTATCGGTCCGTCGGGACGGATCAAAGGGGTCGGATCGGAGGCAATCGGCTTCTTGCTGGCAACCGCACGCCGGAGCACCGAGGCGATTCCGGGAATCCTGTCGACTGCGCGACCGGGCCACATTGCAGCCTCGGGCGAGCGCGGCTCGATATCCATCACGACGTCGATCGGGCCTTTCAGGGTCTCGCGATCGAGCTTGCTGCCGTCCGGCGTGACGATTTTTGTGTTGGCAAAACCGGCACTGGCGAGCTCCGCCTCGGCGGTATCGATCTCGTCCGGCGCGACCCGGGCGATCCACTTGGCCAGCACAAAATCGGTCTTGAAGGCGTAGATCGAGGGGCGCAGCGGCTGCAGGACGTTGGCCTTCACCAGTGACGGCGACTGGAAGATCCCGACCGCGACGCGGGTCAGCAGTTCGCGTTCGCTCAAGCGCTCCTGAACCAGGCCGGAATGAATGTCGATCGCCCGCGCCAGCGCGATCCGATCGATCGACTGCTCCTGATCGAACACGCGATAGGCCGCCAAGCCCGAGACGAATGCCCCGACCAGCGCCAGCAACGCGATGATGAAACCCAATCGGAGCAATGCAGGATATCCGGAATGCCTACCCCATAGCTGTACAACCGTGAGGAAACACCTAACGGTTGGTAAGCCCTAGGACAGTCAAATTCCCAGCCGCCGATTGGTTCCAGAGGCTGGAACAAATTCTGTGCAGAATATGTCGATCAATGGAGGACCGCCGTCAACGCCGGCGAATGCTCATTGATCACAATGCCATAGGCCGAGTTGTAGGGCAGGCCGTATTGGGCTTGCGCGTGAGAGCGCATCAGGATGAGGCCAATAACGAGCGCGATGATCCCGCCCAGGATCAAGGCCAGAAATAGAAAACCGTAATCGCGCATTTGCCGTCATCAATTTCGACCCCTGAATGCCTAACGGCGATGCTGCCAACGCGTTCCCTGCAAATGCATTACCTTCAGCTAATCGGTTCGCTGCAAAGCCACGTGTCGTTTTCTCGAATCGCCAGCGGGGGAAAACCGCCAATGCGACAGGCGGTTCCCTCCCCGACACTCGCCACCTCGCGCGGACAGGGCAGAGGGCCGCCACGGCGCGAGCGGCAAATCTCAGGATTTGTCTTGAAACATCGCGATATGTGTTCCATATCAGCGCGGCGACCTTGAGATTCATCGGGTCTTTGCGAGCTGCGTGTTCCGATACCGTTCTGACAACGGTTTCTGGCTTGCCCCTTTACGCCAAGCAAATTGACGCCCCATACACGCGGGTGTCCCGACGCCCGCTGCCATCTGGTGCATCTGCCGGATGCGCGCTTTCGGTATTATGGAAAGAATTAACTTTTGACCTCCTTTCAGGATTTCGGCCTCGCCGATCCAATTTCTCGCGCTCTTCGGGAAGAGAACTACACGAACCCGACGCCGATTCAGGCTCAGACCATTCCTCTTGCCATTGCGGGCCGCGACGTCGTCGGCATTGCCCAGACCGGCACCGGCAAGACCGCGGCTTTCGCCATTCCCATTCTCAACCGCCTGCTCGAGAACCGCGTCCGCGTCCATCCCAAGAGCTGCCGGATCCTCGTCCTCAGCCCGACCCGCGAACTGTCCGGCCAGATCCTCGACAGCTTCAACGCCTATGGCCGCCACATGCGCATCACCTCGGCGCTGGCGATCGGCGGCGTGCCGATGGGCCGGCAGGTCCGCTCTCTGATGGGCGGCGTCGAGGTCCTCGTCGCCACGCCGGGCCGCCTGCTCGATCTCGTGCAGAGCAACGGCCTGAAGCTCAACCAGGTCGAGTTCTTCGTCCTCGACGAGGCCGACCGGATGCTCGACATGGGCTTCATCCAGGACATCCGCAAAATCGTCGCCAAGCTGCCGATGCGGCGCCAGACCCTGCTGTTCTCGGCCACCATGCCGAAGGACATCGCGGAACTCGCCGAGACGATGCTCCGCGACCCGGCGCGCGTCGCCGTCACGCCGGTATCCTCAACCGTCGACCGGATCGCGCAGCGCATCCTGCAGGTCGACCACAGCGCCAAGCCGACCCTCTTGGCAAAAATCCTTTCCGAGGAACCGGTCGATCGCGCGCTGGTGTTTACGCGCACTAAGCACGGCGCCGACAAGGTGGTGAAGAGTCTGGCTAAGGCCGGCATCGCCGCCAACGCCATCCACGGCAACAAGTCGCAGAACCATCGCGAGCGCGTGCTGGCGGCATTCCGCTCCGGCGAGGTTCGCACGCTGGTCGCCACCGACATCGCGGCGCGCGGCATCGACGTCGACGGCGTCAGCCATGTGGTGAACTTCGATCTGCCCAACGTGCCGGAAACCTATGTCCACCGCATCGGGCGCACCGCGCGCGCTGGCGCGCAGGGCGTTGCGATTTCCCTCTGTGCGGGATCGGATGAGCATGCCTATCTGCGTGACATCGAAAAGTTGATTCGCATCAGCCTGCCGAAGGAAGACCTTCGCACGCCAGGTTTGAAGGACTCAGCGCCGCCGGCGCAAAACCGCTCCGGCCGTCCGCAGCAGCATAACGGCAACCGCAGCAAAGACGGCGCGGCGGGTGCCAAGGCCTCACGGCGCCGGAATCGTCCCGGCTCCGCTGGGGCTTCGACCAACCGCCACACACCCGGACGCCCTCAACAGGCCGAGGGAAATGACGGAATTCAAGGCGTCGGGTTCTTGCATCGCGCAAGCCGCCCTGCGAAATCCAAAACCAATCATCGTCCCCAGCACTGATTCAATTTCGATCTGGAGAACTTGAATGGCCAAAGAAGAACTGATCCAGTTCGAAGGACTGGTCACCGAAATCCTGCCCGATGCGCGCTATCGCGTCCAACTCGATACCGGACACGAGATCATCGCCTACACCGCGGGCAAGATGAAAAAGAACCGCATCAAAACCCTCGCGGGAGATCGCGTAACGGTTGAAATGTCGCCATACGACCTAGATAAGGGGCGTCTGATCTTCCGTCACAAGGACGAGCGGGCGGGCACTTTCACGCCCCGTAGCGGGCCACCGCGCGGTCAATTTCGTCGGCGATAACAAGTGTTTGCAGGCCACTATCTGGCCTTGCTCCCGTGCCGAAAAAATCGAATCAGTCAGGATTGTTTCGGGTTGAATTCTCGAATATCATCGACTGATCGATTTTCGGCCGGACGACATTAGCTATCCACCGGTACAGCCGGTTTAGACGCTGACGACCTCTCCTAAAATTCGATATCACCAGCCTGGCTCTAACAGGCTTATACACGACTTATATCGAGAAGGGACTTCCCCGTGAGCATGGGAACCGTGAAGTGGTTTAACGCGACTAAGGGTTATGGTTTTATCCAGCCGGACGATGGTGGTAACGACGTGTTCGTGCACATCAGCGCCGTCGAGCGCGCTGGCCTCGGAACTCTCCGCGAGGGCCAGAAGATCAGCTACGAGATCGTTGCTGATCGCCGCTCCGGCAAATCCTCCGCGGACAACCTCCGCGCCGCCGGCTGATCCAGCTCGCGTTAAGCGACTGAGTTCAACGAACGAAAGGGCCGTGCGTCGCATGGCCCTTTTTTGTTTTCCGGCTCGCACCACCGGCGAAGGCTGGATCAGCTCTTCGGGCAGGTCTTCGTCTTGTAGAGCACGCAGTCGGAAAACCGCGGCTCAAAAAACTGCCGTTCCGAGAGCGTGATCCCCTGCCCTAGAAGATAGGGCACGGTGGGCGTGTAGAGGTATTCGACCTCGCCCCAGATCAGGTAGCGGTTGACCCGCTTGAGATCCTCGGGAATGTCGACGATGCCCGTCGCACGGCCCGTGGTGGGGCCGCCCTTTGCCCAACCCTTGCTCCAGACGACTCGGGCAACCTTCTTGTCGTCGACATAGATCTGCGAGATCGTCGCCTTGAGCGGCGTCGACGGATAGGGCGAGAGGATCGCGCCGCCGGCCGCAAAGCTGTTGGTGAAGTCGGGGTCATCCACCGAGGGCGCCCGCGAAATCAGATCCGACAACGTGCTCGCCGTGATCGTCACCTTCCGTTTGAGGGCAACCGCATCGAACACCTCGACCATGCCGAGAAACAGCAGCAGCATCATCGGCAGGATCATGACGAACTCGACCGCCGCAAGCCCGCTGCGATCGCGCCGGAAGCGGCCGAGTGACGTCACCATGCGCGAGCGTCTGTCCTGCATTCGGCTGCCAACAATCTTCATCGCTTTCCACCGCCCCGTCATCATGCTCATTGCCGATCACTCGAACGGTTCGTTGCGGAACGCCGCGGTCGCCGAAAGCAGCCGCTGATTGCCCGCGAGATTCGACATGTTCCAGCCGAGGCCGGTGACGATCAGCGGCCATTGGTAGAACACCCGGACAACGACGATGTCGCCGGCATGGCCGGGGTCATATTGTGTATCGTCCACGAACTTTCTGTTCTCGGCGTCGATCGGCGGCGTCAGATTGATTGCCTGGAAAGATGGAAAGCTCCGGACGTCGATGAAGATGCCGTTGCTGCAATCGAACAGAGCCACTACGCGCTCGCAGAGCGCAGCCTTGAACTGTTCCTTGGTGAGCTTCTTTTCCTGCGCCTGGCCGGTGAGAATGAGCCGCGCGCTGTCGCCGGTCACGGTTTCCAGCACCTGGCTGGCGAAAAACACCAGCGCCGTCTCCAGGATCGCGAACAGCAGGCCAAAGAAGATCGGCGCGACCAGCGCGAACTCGACTGCTGCCGATCCGCCAGCCTGCCGGCGGAAACGGCCCATCATCAACCCGGATCCAATTTTATGCGCTGTAGGCGACGGCGCCATCTGACATTCCTCGGGAGCTGCCCATACACAAGGCAGTATACTTATGAGGAATTGTCGAAGTGTTTCGACTGATGCCTAAAACCGCAACCCGCGCATCAACCATCTGTTAACGATTGCGATCCGCTCCGAGGCCTTTGCGAAGTTTACTTCGCGCCGATCTGGTTGCTGATCGCGCCGGCCTGCTCCAGCGCACCCGCAAAGTAACCCTTCTCATCGCCGAGGGTCACACGCTTCTCGCACGATGGCGCGCAGCTATAGGACTCGCGGTTCAGGCCGCGATAGACCGTCACGAGGCTGCTGTCGGCCGGCCCCTCGACCTGAATCACCCGGTCGATCAGCACCGTGCCGCTACGGTCCACCGCAATCACGTTGGTTGCACCATACCCCTTGCCGGTCACGACCACAGTGCCGCCGGCCTGGAGCGAGACGTCGGCGATCAACGGGTTGCCGACAACGATGGTGGCGACGTTCTCCGGCAGCTTGATGAGCTTGGCCTGGTCGACCACGACATTGATGGTGTCTTCGGTTGCGGCCGAGGCACCCACGATCCACCCCGGTGCGGCGGCGAAAAGAGCCAAGGCGGCAGCCGTGCCCGCACCCATCACCGCCCGTGCGGCGCCGCGCACCATCGTCAAAGACATAGCCGCCTCCGAAAGTCTGGCCGGGCTAACACGCAACTGGCCCCGGCCATCGCCTTTAAGGGACTATGCCGAAGATTGGTGAATGAAGCACAAACAGGAACAAGGGCTGAGAGAAGCAAAGTTTCAGGCGGCCGCCCCAAGCCGTCTTGTACAAGACGTCCGCAATTCGCGACCAGTTTTGACGAAAATTGTCGATTCCGCTGATGAATCAGCCTCTAAGCAACGATCCGCGAAAGCCGATGACGGCAATTGGCTAAAATGCTTTCGAATTAAAAAACGCAATGTTTACCGTGAGTAATAACACGGCAATCCGGTGGTATTTCTGCATTCGAATTAACTGAGGCGCAATCGTCGTCCTCTATGATCAGGGCATGGTCAGGGGCGCCTCAGCATTGCAACCAGATCATGGTTCAACCTCGATTTGATGGAGTTTCAGATGAAGAATCTCGTTTCGCGTTTCGTCAAGGACGAGTCCGGTGCCACCGCCATCGAGTATGGCCTGATCGCCGCCGGCATCGCGCTCGCGATCATCACCGTCGTCTACAGCCTCGGTGATCAGTTGAAGGCCAAGTTCACGGATGTTGAGACCAAGCTCAACACCGCTCGGTGAGCTTACCTAGCGCGTTGCGCCTTCAAAGGCCCCGGCACACCGGGGCCTTTTGCTTTTTGCGCTCCCTGCTTGAGCCGATCGTTAACCCGCAGCGGATACAGTTGTCCCGACGCCGCAACGACACGCCTCTGTGACGCAGCATTTGCCATGATCCTTGACCTGCTCCGCCTGCTCTTGTTCCCGGCTCTGATGGCTTTCGCAGCGGCCAGCGACCTGCTGACCATGACCATCTCCAACCGCATCTCGCTCCTTTTGGTTGCCGGTTTCTTCCTGCTGGCGGTCTTGAGCGGGATGAGCCTTGAGGCCATTGCGATGCACTGCGCGGCGGGGCTTGTCGTGCTCACCGCGACCTTTACCTGCTTCGCATTCGGCTGGATCGGCGGTGGCGACGCCAAGATGGCGGCGGCAACGGCGCTCTGGTTCGGCTTCGCACACCTGCTCGAATATCTTTTGATCGCCTCCGTGCTGGGCGGGGTGCTGACGCTGCTTCTGCTCCAGGCGCGGCAATGGCCCCTGCCCGGCTTTCTCGCAAGCCAGCCATGGATTTTGCGCCTTCACCATAAAGAGACCGGCATTCCCTATGGCATTGCGCTGGCGGCAGGCGCGCTCGCGGTCTACCCCGGAACGCTCTGGGTCGCCGGGATCGATCCCAGCCGCTTCATGCTGTGACCTTTCGGGGTTTCCCAGTTCGGGACAGCTTGGATACCGCTCATTAACCATGCCTTGACGAATATCGCCTAGCTTTCGGGGGACCGACGGAAACGTCGCGATGTCTTACGGAAAGCGAAGCCCATGAATGCGGCGCGGATAGTCGTCCTGATCATTGCGCTCGGCGCTGGCGGCGTTGCCGCATATCTTGCAAGCAGCTCGTCCAGCAAGCAGCCCGCAGCCAAGGCGCCGGAGCCGACGATCAACGTTGTCGACGTCCTGATCGCCAAGGCCGACATTCCGCTCGGCCAGGTGGTTTCCGCCGAACAGATGCAGTGGCAGAGCTGGCCCGCCGATTCGGCGGGCACGAATTTCATCCGGCGCAGCGACCGGCCCGATGCGGTCAAGCAGATCGCCGGCGCGATCGCCCGCTCGCCCTTCACCGCAGGCGAGCCGATCCGCGAAGCCAAACTCGTGAAAGGCAACGGCTCCGGCTTCATGGCCGCGATCCTGCCGGCCGGCATGCGCGCGGTCTCGACGGAAATCTCGCCGGAAACCGGCGCCGGCGGCTTCATTCTGCCGAATGACCGCGTCGACGTCATCCTCTCGCGCCGCGACCGGTCAGACCAGACCGGCGGTTCGGAGGGTGCGAATTCGGAAATCATTTTGACAAACGTCCGGGTGCTCGCGATCGACCAGTTGCCGCGCGAGAAGGACGGCCAGAATTCCGTGGTCGGCAAAACCGCGACGCTCGAGCTGCGCCCCGACGAAGCCGAGACGCTGGCGCGCGCCCGGCAGTCCGGAACGATCTCTCTGGCGCTGCGCAGCCTCGCGGATGCGACCGCCGAAACCAACAACGACATCTCGCGCCGAACGAGCGTGAACGTGGTGCGGTACGGAGTTTCCACCACCGCATCGGCGAAATGACAACAAGGGCGGCCAGATGAAGCGGAACTGCATAACAAAAACGGGACGCGCGCTTGTCGCCGGCACGCTGCCGATGGCAGCGCTCGCCGCGTTGATGATCGGGGCGATGCCGTCTCCTGGTCACGCCGCAGACCGCTCCCTTGACGAAATGGGCGCTTCCTCGATTGCGGCTTCGCGCTCGCTCTCGCTCGGTGTCGGCAAGTCGGTGGTCATCGACCTGCCCCGCGACGTCAAGGACGTGCTCGTCGCCGACCCGAAAATCGCCAATGCCGTGGTCCGTTCCGCCCAGCGCGCCTATATCATCGGCGCCGCCGTCGGCCAGACCAATATCGTGTTCTTCGACAGCAACGGCCAGCAGATCGCCGGCTACGACATCGCAGTGACGCGCGATCTCAACGGCATTCGCAGCGCGCTCAAGCAGGTCATCCCGAACGGCGATATTCGCGTCGAGGGTATCGGCGAAGGCGTGATGCTGAGCGGCACCGTGAGCAGCCCCGCCGAAGCCCAGCAGGCCTATGACATCGCCATCCGCCTCGTCGGTGACGAGAAGCGGGTCGCCAACACCATCAGCATCCGCAGCCGCGACCAGGTGATGCTGAAGGTCACCGTGGCCGAGGTTCAGCGCGACATCGTCAAGCAGCTCGGCGTCGATCTGAACGCCAAGCTCAGCTACGGCACCGCCGTCGTCAATTTCAACAACGCCAACCCGTTTCCCGCCTATGGCCGGACGCTCGCCGACAACAACATCCTGTCCGGCACGTTCGGCAACAGCGTCACCGCCACGCTGCGCGCGATGGAAACCGCCGGCGTCGTCCGCACCCTCGCCGAGCCCAATCTGACGGCGATTTCCGGCGAGTCCGCCAGCTTCCTCGCCGGCGGCGAGTTTCCGGTGCCGACCGGCTACACCTGCGATCCACCGGGATCGCGCAACTGTACGCTGCAGGTCACCTTCAAGCAGTTCGGTATCGCGCTGAACTTCACCCCGGTCGTGCTCAGCGAGGGCCGCATCAGTCTGCGGGTCAAGACCGAGGTCTCGGAGCTGTCCACCGACAGCGCGGTGCAGCTCAGCGGCACCTCGATTCCCTCGATCAAGACCCGGCGCGCCGAAACCACCCTGGAAATCCCGTCCGGCGGATCGATGGCGATGGCCGGGCTCATTCAGGAGCAGACCAAGCAGGCCATCAGCGGCATGCCGGGTGTCGCCCAGCTTCCGGTGCTCGGCACGCTGTTCCGCAGCCGCGACTACGTCAACCGCAACTCCGAACTCGTCGTTCTGGTGACGCCCTACGTTGTCCGCGCTGTCGCCCAGAAGGACCTGTCGCGACCGGACGACGGCTTCACCAATGCGTCTGACCCGCAGGCCAACCTACTTGGCACCGTCAATCGCCTCTATGGCGTGCCCGGTCGCACCAGCAACGCCCAAACCTATCGCGGCCGTGTCGGCTTCATCACTGATTGACGGAACAAGAACAAGATGACGGATCTCCCCAATTCCGATCGATCTCATCGCAGGGCGCGCGCCCTGTTCGCCGTTCTTGGCCTGTCGGTCGTTCTCGGCGCCTGCACCTATAACGACCGCAACGACTTCACCGCGAGCGTGCCGACCGACTATCGCCATCGCCACCCCATCGCCATTCAGGATGCCGAGCGCAGCGTCGATGTTTTCGTCGGCGCCGGCCGCGGCGGCCTCACCGCCACCCAGCGCGCCGAGATCATGTCGCTCGCGAGCGCATGGCTGCGCGAGGGCACCGGCACGCTGGTGATCCACACCCCGGCGCGCACGCCCAATGCCCGCGCGGCAAGCGATGCGGTTCGCGAAATCAAATCGCTGTTTGCGGCCGCCGGCATTCCCGACAGGGGCATTACGGTGCGCAGCTATCACGTCGACGACCCGCGCCAGCTCGCCACCCTGCGCGTCACCTATCCGCGGATTGTCGCCGTCGCCGGCCCCTGCGGCCTGTGGCCCGAGGATCTCGGCCCTTCGATCAAGAACCCCGGCTACTATAACAACCGGCCCTACTACAATCTTGGCTGCGCCTCGCAGCGCAATCTCGCCGCGATGGTCGCCAATCCATCCGATCTGGTTCAACCCCGTTCCGAAGATCCGGCCTATACGCCCCGCCGCAACACCGTGCTCGAGCGCTATCGCGCGGGCGAGCGGACTGGTGCGGAGCTTGCCGAGTCTGATCGCAACAAAGCCAGCAGTGTCGGAAAATGATCAGCTACGCCCGCCAGAGCCCGGAAGAAACGCCCGAACAGCCTGACGAGCATATCGCTCCGGCGCCGCGCGTCTCCATTCAGGCGTTTTGCGAAACGGTCGAGACCGCAGCCGTCATCCAGACGGCGGGCGAAGACCGGCGCCTCGACAAGGCACATCTGAAAATCCAGATGGGCGGCATGGCGGCAGCGATCGAAGCCTATCGCACCGCGCCGACGCCCAATGTGATCGTGCTCGAGACTGACAGCAACGACGGCATTCTGCCTGCGCTCGACCAGCTCGCCGCGGTCTGCGACGCCGGCACGCGCGTGGTGGTGATCGGCCGCGTCAACGACATCGCCCTCTATCGCGAACTCGTCCGCCGCGGCGTCAGCGACTATCTGATCGCGCCGTTCCAGCCGATCGACATCGTTCGCGCGATCTGCGGGCTGTTTTCGACCTCGGAGGCCAAGGCCGTCGGCCGCATCATCGCGGTGGTCGGCGCCAAGGGTGGCGTCGGCGCATCCACCATCGCTCACAACGTCGCCTGGTCGGCGGCGCGCGACCTGGCGCTCGACTCGATGGTCGCCGATCTCGATCTTGCTTTCGGCACCGCTGGGCTGAACTACAATCAGGACCCGCCGCAGGGCATCGCCGAGGCGGTGTTCTCGCCGGACCGCGTCGACACCGCATTCATCGACCGCTTGTTGTCGAAATGCACCAATCACCTGAGCCTGCTCGCTGCGCCGGCGACTCTCGACCGGGTTTATGACTTCGGCGCGGACGCCTTCGATGCGATCTTCGACACCCTGCGCACGACGATGCCGTGCATCATCCTCGACGTGCCGCATCAATGGGTGGGCTGGACCAAGCGCGCGCTGACAGCCGCGGACGACCTGCTGATCGTCGCCGAGCCGGATCTCGCCAATCTGCGCAACACCAAGAACCTCTACGATCTTCTGAAGACCGCGCGCCCGAACGATCGCCCGCCGTTCTATTGCCTCAACAATGTCGGCGTGCCGAAGCGCCCGGAGATCGGCGTCGGCGAATTCGCCAAGGCGGTCGAGGCGCAGCCGATTGCCAGCATCCCGTTCGATCCGCAGTTGTTCGGCGCCGCCGCCAATAACGGCCAGATGATCGCCGAATTTGCCGCCAACCACCGCACCGTCGAGATCTTTCTCGAAATCGCGCAGCGGCTCACCGGCCGCGCGGAAACCAAGAAACCGAAGCGGCAGCTTTTGTCGCTGTTCGGAAAGCTGATGGCCAAGTAAGGCCAAGGCATCAAAAAAGGCGTCTGCAAAAAGGCGTCTGCAAGTTGAGTAAGGCAGTTCGTGGAGTGTCATCGTGTTTGGTAAGAGGAGCGGAGCAAGTTCTGACCCGCGCGTAGCGCCGCAGTCCAGCAGCGTGACCGCCATGCCCACGCCCGCCGCCAAGCCGCAGAGCGCCGCCGCGCCGAAACCGGCAAGGTCGGTCGTTGCGCCGCCGCTTGCGCCGCCCCCTTCCGAAAGCCAGCGCTCCGACCATTACTACGAAGTCAAAGGCTTGATCTTCAGCGCGCTGATCGAGTCGATCGATCTCGCCCAGCTGGCGAAACTCGACTCCGAGGCCGCGCGTGAAGAAATCCGCGATATCGTCAACGAGATCATCGCGATCAAGAATCTCGTGATGTCGATCGCCGAGCAGGAGGAACTGCTCGACGACATCTGCAACGACGTTCTCGGCTATGGCCCGCTCGAGCCGCTGCTCGCACGCGACGACATCGCCGATATCATGGTGAACGGCTCGGGCACGGTCTATATCGAAGTCGAGGGCCGCATCCAGCGCACCGGCATCCGCTTTCGCGACAATCAGCAGCTCCTGAACATCTGCCAGCGCATCGTCAGCCAGGTCGGCCGCCGCGTCGATGAATCCTCGCCGATCTGCGACGCCCGCCTCGCCGACGGCTCGCGCGTCAACGCCATCGTCCCGCCGCTGGCGATCGACGGCCCTGCCCTCACCATCCGAAAATTCCGCAAGGACAAGCTGACGCTGGATCAGCTCGTGCGTTTCGGCGCGATTTCGCCCGAAGGCGCCGAGGTGCTGAAGATCATCGGCCGCTGCCGCGCCAACGTCCTCATCTCCGGCGGTACCGGCTCGGGCAAGACGACGCTGCTCAACTGCCTCACCAACTATATCGATACGTCCGAGCGGGTGATCACCTGCGAGGACGCCGCCGAATTGCAGCTCCAGCAGCCGCATGTGGTGCGCCTCGAAACCCGCCCGCCGAATATCGAGGGCGAAGGCGAAGTCACCATGCGCGACCTCGTCAAGAACTGCCTGCGCATGCGCCCGGAGCGGATCATCGTCGGCGAAGTCCGCGGCCCCGAGGCGTTCGATCTTCTGCAGGCGATGAACACCGGCCATGACGGCTCGATGGGCACGCTGCACGCCAACAGCCCGCGCGAGGCGCTGTCGCGCTGCGAGTCGATGATCACGATGGGCGGCTATGCGCTGCCGTCGAAGACCATCCGCGAGATGATCTGCTCGTCGATCGACGTCGTCATCCAGGCCGCCCGCCTGCGCGACGGCTCGCGGCGGATCACGCACATTACCGAGATTGTCGGCATGGAAGGCGAGACGATCGTCACGCAGGACATTTTCCTCTACGACATCGTCGGCGAAGACACCGACGGCAAGATCATCGGCCGTCACCGTTCGACCGGCATCGGGCGGCCGCGCTTCTGGGAACGGGCCCGGTATTTTGGCGAGGAGAAACGGCTCGCGGCTGCGCTCGATGCCGCGGAAACCGTTCCGCAGGGCTGAGGAGCAGGCTGGTGGATCTCAACACGCTAGCTTTTGCCTTTCTCGGTGCGGTCGCCATCGGCGGCCTCGCCTGGGTGTTCCTCTATCCGCTGCTCAGCGGCGAACGCCAGATCCAGAAGCGTGTCTCGACGGTGGCGCGGACCGAACCAGTCGTGCGCGCCGCCGACCGCAACTCCCGCTCCCGGCGCGAGCAGGTCGAACTGTCGCTCAAGGAGCTCGAAGAGAAAAACAAAGAGAGCACCAAGCGCCCGCTCAATGTCCGTATCGCGCAGGCTGGCCTGAACTGGTCGGTGAAACAGTTCCTCATCACCTCGACGGTGCTGGGCGCCAGCGCGTTTCTGCTCATGTTCCTCGCCGGCTTCGGGCTGCCGAGCGCGCTCGGCCTCGGCTTTGCCGCCGGCTTCGGCGCGCCGCGCTGGCTGCTCAACCATCTCAAGAAGCGGCGGGAAAAGAAGTTTCTTCAGGCGCTGCCGGATGCCGTCGACATCATCGTACGCGGCATCAAGGCGGGCCTGCCGCTGTTCGATTCAATCCGGGTCGTGACGGCGGATTCTCCTGAACCGCTGCGCAGCGAATTCATGGCCATCGTCGACAGCCAGGCCATCGGCATGCCGCTCGGCGAGGCTTGCGTGCGGCTCTACGAGCGGATGCCCCTGCCGGAAGCCAACTTTTTCGGCATCGTGGTGTCGATCCAGCAGAAGTCGGGCGGCAACCTGTCCGAAGCCCTGGGCAACCTTTCTAAGGTGCTGCGCGACCGCAAAAGGATGAGCGAGAAAATTCAGGCGATGTCGATGGAGGCGAAGGCCTCGGCGGCGATCATCGGCTCGCTGCCGCCCATCGTCATGCTGCTCGTCTTCCTGACGACGCCGGACTACATCTCGCTGCTCTGGACGCACCCGACCGGCCGCTTGATGCTCGCGGGCTCGGCATTGTGGATGGCGATGGGCGTGTTCGTGATGAAAAAGATGATCAACTTTGACTTCTGATCCGCGGCAACGCGGCGGCGTGACGGCGGCTGCTCCGGCACAGTTGAGCAGCCGACGTCTTTTCGCAGAGCCAGGACTTTTCGCAGAGCCGGGACTTGAACCATGCTAGACCTCCTCATCGAAAAGTTTCACGACACGCAGTTCATGGCCGCGCTGCTCGCGGCCATCGCCGCGACGGCGACGGTCTACACGCTGGTCGTGCCGCTGTTCGTCACCGATCCTCTGGCCAAGCGCATGAAGGCCGTCGCCAGCGAGCGCGAACGGCTGCGGTTGCGCGAGCGCGAACGGCTCAACAAGTCCGAAAAGATCAACCTGCGGCAATCGCCGCGCCAACTCGTCTCGAAGGTCGTCGAGGATTTCAACCTGGCCAAGTGGCTGGCCCAGGAATCGGCGCGCGAAAAGCTGGTGATGGCGGGCTACCGCGGCCAGGCGCCCTACATCACGTTCCTGTTCTTCCGGCTCGTGATGCCGATCGTCATGACCCTGGGCACCGCGCTCTATATCTTCGTGCTGATCCGGCTCAACCAGTCGTTGCCGCTCAAGATCCTGATCTGCCTCACCGCCGGCTACATCGGCATGCAGTTGCCGATGCTGTACCTGCGCAACATGATCACCAAGCGGCAGCTTTCCATCAGGCGCGCTTTTCCGAACGCGCTCGACCTGCTGCTGATCTGCGTCGAGTCCGGCATGTCGATCGAGGTTGCGTTCCGCAAGGTGAGCGGCGAGATCGGCGCGGAGTCCGTGCCGCTCGCGGAAGAGTTCACACTGACCACCGCCGAGCTGTCCTACCTACAGGACCGCAAGCAGGCCTATCAGAACCTGGCCACGCGCGTCGGGCTTGAGGGCGTCAAATCCGTCTGCCTCGCGCTCCAGCAATCGGAGCGCTATGGCACGCCGCTCGGCCAGACGCTGCGGGTGATGGCGCAGGAAAACCGCGACATGCGCATGTCCGCCGCCGAGAAGAAGGCCGCGGCCCTGCCGCCGAAACTGACGGTGCCGATGATTCTGTTCTTCCTGCCGGTTCTGTTCATCGTCATCCTCGGGCCGACGGCCATCAAGATCGCAGCGATGAACTGAACCGGGCGGCGGGCTCGCTTATGTCATCCGTAGTGGCGCCGATGCGGCTTCGTCGCGCTGGCCGACCCGGTAGCGGCGATGTTCGAGGCACGGCAAGGCTTCCCGGACCGATCGCAGCCGCGCCTCGCTGAGCCTTGCGACAGCCACGCCGCTGTCGCCGGCCACAGTCGCCATCGGCAGCCCGTTCGGATCGACGATCATGCTCATGCCGACCGACAGCGGGGGCGATTGGCACGACGCCGCAACAAAACAGGTGTTTTCGATAGCGCGGGCGCGGAGCAGCGTTTCCCAGTGCAGTTCCTTGAGCGGTCCGCTGACCCAGTCAGCGCCGACCAGCAGGACGTTGGCCCCGCGGTCGATCAGCACGCGCGCCATTTCCGGGAAGCGAAGGTCGTAGGCCGCCATCAGGCCGAAGCGCAGGCCGCCATACTCAAAAATGCAAGCTTCCGCGAAATCATCGAGAAGCGGGGCTCGCACGCTCTTCTCCGACTCGCGGTTGTGAAACGCATCATAGAGATGCAGCTTCTCGTAGCTGCCCAGCCGCTTTCCGTCAGGGCCGGCGACGATGAAGACGTTGCGCGCGAGCGGCCCGCCGCTGTCGGCATACATGCCGGCGATGATCACCAGCCCGAGCCGCGCGGCAAGGCCGCGGATCGCCGTCTCGAAGTGCTCGCCGTCCCGGCGCGCGCAGTTTGCGATGTCGGCGGCCGAGGCATTGAAGGAATACATCGACGCTTCGGGGAACACGACGACTTCCGCGCCCTCCCGCGCCGCGGCTTCCGCAAAAAACTCCAACGACGAAATGTTGGATGTAACGTCTGCGATGGCGGCGAACTGCGCAACGGCGACTGACAGGCTGGCACCGGCCCTCTGGCCGCGCAGCGGTGAATCGATCATCGGCTCTTCCTGGAAATCGGGTTTACGAGATCGGGCATGGAACCGGCAAACGGCCTTGCTCAATGAGACCCGAAAAAGTGGAGCGACTAGACGCAAATGGGCCTTGAAAGTCTAATATCAAAATTGGTCTCAGTTATGCTTATTGGTCATCAATGAACCGGCTGCCAGATCTGTCTCGGCTTCGATATTTCGTCGCTGTCGCCGAACACCTCAACTTTCGGCGCGCGGCAGAGATGCTGCGTGTTGCGCAGCCGGCGGTGACGCGCGCCGTGCAGCAGCTCGAGGCGGAACTCGGCTTCCGGCTGTTCGATCGCACGACGAGGCGCGTCGCGCTGACGCCCGCTGGGGACCTGTTCGCGCGCGAGGCCAGCGACATTTTGCGCCGCCTCGAGGCCACGGTGCACGAGGCCGAGCGGATCGCAGCCGGGAAATCCGGACAGCTCGTGATCGCTTACTCACCGCAAGCGACCACCGGCGCGATGCCGAAACTCGTCGTCGGCTTCCGCGAAAGATTCCCGAATGCCGAGATCCTCCTCCTGTCGCTGTCATCCGATGAAACGGTGGTGGCGCTCAATCTCGGCCAGGTCGATCTCGGCTTTCTGATCTCGGAGGCCTGCGGCCCGCCCCTGCACAAGATGATCATCGCCCGCGAGCGCATGGTGCTGCTGCTATCTCAAAACCATCCGCTCGCGCAGGCCGAGTCGCTGGCGCTGAAGGATCTTGCCGCACTGCCCTTCGTTGCGGGCACGACCAAACGCTGGGGCAGCTTTCGCACGTTGATCGATAATGCGTGCCTTAAAGCGGGCTTCCTTCCCACCGTCGTCGAGGAGACGAACGACCTGCCGGTGCTGTTTCAGCTCCTCGCCCTGCAACGCGGCGTCGCCTTGTTCGGCGCGTCGGTGTCGTCGTCGCTGCCGGCAGATATCAAAGCGGTGCCGATCACCGATGAGCATGCGTGTTTCGACATGTGCCTCGCCTGGCTCAGCGCAGACACGCCGCTGGCAAAGGCATTCGTCGATCTGGCGCATACCATGACCGAGGTCGATGAAACGGGGAAGGAGGAGGGCGGCGCAGCGTGACCTGCAGCCGGCGCCAGCTTCAGCCGCGCGGTGCGACCGGCGCGCTGGCAGTGCGGCCACGCTGATCGCGGGCCAGCATGCCCTTGAGATAGGCGACATTCGCAGCCGCCTCTTCCGGCGGCAGATCGCGGCGGGCGATATCCTCCGCTTCGGCAAAACGGCCCTGCAGGCCGACGACGAGCGCAAGGTTGTGCCGCACGCGCACATCGGGATTGCTGCCGGCGCCGTAGGCCTGGCGCAGCATCTGCTCCGCCTTCGGCAGATCCTTCGAGAGCATGTAGGACAGGCCCCAGTTCGACAGCACGGCCGGCTCGCCCGGCGCAAGCTTCAGCGCGCTGGCATAATAGCGGCGCGCGTCGTCATGACGGCCGAGCTGATCGAGGGCTGCGCCCTGCACCGACAGAATGCGCCAGTCGGGATTTTCCGGCGTGTGGGCAAGGTTGAGCGTATCGAATGCCGCCTGGAAGTCGCCGTTCTCGGCCAGCGCCCGGCCATAGGCGGCGAGCAGCGGCTTGTTGTTGGGAATGGCGATGGTCGCCTGTTGCAGCACCGCGACCGCCTGGGCATGCTGCCCGTTGGCGCGCAGCGCCTGGCCGTAACGAAGCGCCGCATCGGCATTGCGCGGGTTCGCGCGGTAACGTTCGCCAAGGGCTGCCACCGAACGGTGCAGATCCGCATCGGACTGCGTCGCAGGACGCGAGCCAAGGGAACCGGTGATGTCCTGCGAGCCGAACGTCTTGCAGCCGGCCAGCCCCGCGCCGAGGAGCGCGACTACGGCGATTGACGTCAGAGGTCGAGCGAGGGAAAAAACACGCATGACTTTGCTCGCTACTATGCCCGCTACCGGCTTGCCTTTCAGCCTGCCGACTGCCCAAGAACAGATTAAGGCATCAATAGAGGGTTAACCCTAACGTCTGGTTAATCGAGATATGCCAGGCTGATATCGCATCCACGATCCCGGCGGGCGGAAAACCTTCTCCGTGCGTCCGGGTCTTGCCGCAAAGGCCGGATAGCGGATCCCGATCCGCCCTGCCCGCCCGAGCGGATCACCGCATCCATTCGGGATCACAACGCACCTATGAAACCGATGTTTGAGACCTCGCCCACTGCCTCCGCCACCCCGATCATTTTCGCAACCTGCTCGGACTGGGAAACCATCGCAGCCCGGCTCACGCCGCATGAGCGCCAGTTTGCGCTGAGCAACGGCTTTTGCGGCAAACCGAGCCAATATCTCGCGCTGCCGGCGGCGGATGGCACCATCGCGCATATCCTGTTCGGGCTCGAGGACGACTCCACCTCGTGGCGCGATCCGTTCCGCGTCGGGCAGTTGCCGACGCTGCTGCCGCCCGGCACCTATCGCTTCGCCAACGACCCGCACGACATTCGCCTGGCCTCGCTCGCCTTCCTGCTCGGCAGCTACAAGTTCGACCGCTATCGCAAAGCCGATACGCCGGACGTGACGCTTGTGCCGCCAATCGGCGTCGAGGCGGCCGAGCTCAATTCGATCGCCGAGGCGGCGAGCATGGCGCGCGACCTCGTCAACACGCCGTCCAACGACCTTGGGCCGGAAGAGCTGTCGGCCCATGCCGAACAGCTCGCCGCGCGCTTCGGCGCTACTTTCCGCTGCATCGTCGGCGACGACCTCCTGCGCGAGAATTTTCCGCTGATCCATGCCGTCGGCAGAGCCTCGTCGCGCGCGCCGCGCCTGATCGACTTCACCTGGGGCGATCCTGAGCACCCCAAGGTCACGCTGGTCGGCAAGGGTGTCTGCTTCGATACCGGCGGCCTCGACCTCAAGCCTTCCAGCGCCATGCTGATCATGAAGAAGGACATGGGCGGTGCCGCCAATGTGCTGGCGCTGGCCTCGATGATCATGACCGCCAAGCTGAAGCTGCGGCTGCGCGTCCTCATCCCCGCGGTCGAAAACTCAGTTGCCGGCAATGCCTTCCGCCCGCTCGACATCTTTCCGTCGCGCAAGGGGCTCACGGTCGAGATCGGCAACACCGATGCCGAAGGCCGCCTCGTGCTGGCGGATGCGCTCGCCTATGCCGATGAGGAAAAGCCCGACCTCTTGATCGACCTCGGCACGCTCACCGGCGCGGCGCGCGTCGCGCTCGGCCCGGACCTGCCGCCGTTCTACACCATCGACGACCGGCTCGCGGAGGACGTGTCGCGCTGCGCACTGGCCGAGAACGACCCGCTCTGGCGTCTGCCGCTGTGGCCGCCATACGACAAATGGCTGAACTCCAAGGTCGCCGATCTCAACAACGCGCCGAGCGGCGGCTTCGCCGGCTCGATCACCTGCGCGCTGTTCCTGCAACGCTTCGTCGAATCCGCCAAGCAGTGGCTCCATGTCGACATCTACGGATGGACGCCGACCGCCAAGCCCGGCCGCCCCGAGGGGGGCGAATGCCAGGCGGCCCGGGCGCTCTTCAAACTCTTGGGCGAACGTTATGGCTGATCCGCGCCTCACGCCGGCCCGCCCGGACCTCGCGGCCAAGTACCTTGAGGGCAAGGTGACCGCCGAGCGCTTCGCCGAAGGCACCACCTTCGAGGTGTCCGCGCCGCTCGCGCCGCTGCGGCGCAAGCCGGCAGACGATGCCGCGCTCGACACCGAGGCGCTCAAGGGCGACCGCTTCACGGTCTATGATGCCCAAAACGGATGGGCCTGGGGCCAGCTTGCGAGCGACGGCTATGTCGGCTGGCTGCCCGAGGTCAGCCTCTCGGCGCCCGGCCCCGCGCCCAGCCATAAGGTCTTGGCGCTGCGGACCTTCGGCTTTCCGGGGCCCTCGATCAAGCTGCCGCCGCTCGTCACGCTCAGCCGCAACGCCGGGCTGACGGTCGTGCGGATGCAGGGCACGTTCGCCGTGACCCGCGAAGGCTTTTTCGTGCCCGCGCAGCACGTGGCGGAATGCGACCACCGCGCGCCCGACTTCGTCGCCGTCGCCGAAACCTTCGTCGGCACGCCTTATCTGTGGGGCGGCAAGAGCAGCCTCGGCATCGACTGCTCCGGCCTCGTGCAGACGGCGCTCGCCGCCGCCGGCATCGGCGCGCCGCGCGACAGCGACATGCAGGAGGCATCGCTCGGCGCCGACGTGCCGACGGCGCAGATCGCGCAGCTTGAGCGCGGCGACCTGATTTTCTGGAAGGGCCATGTCGCGATCGCGCGCGACGCCAGAACCATGATCCACGCGAACGCGCATCACATGGCGACGGCGATCGAGCCGACCCATGATGCGGTCGCGCGTATCGCGGCCGGCGGCAGCGCCGTGACGCGGATCAAGCGCCTGTAATCAGGCCGGCCCGGCCGCGCAGAAGCTCTGCAGACGGCCGCGGTTGAGCGCCAGCCATTGCAGGCCGATGACCGCAAGGCCGTTGGCGATCGTGCCCGCGTTGAGCGCCCTGACCATGTCGTCGATGGCGACGACCTGCGTGGCGATCTCCTCATGCTCGTCGGCCCCGCCGTGCGCCTGCACGGCGCGGCTGTCGATCGTCGCGAGATAGAACGTCACATATTCGTCGGTGATGCCGGGTGTGGAGAGCACGCCGAACAGCTTCACGAGATGGGTCGGCGCGACGCCGATCTCCTCGAGGCATTCGCGGCGGGCGGCGGCCTCGTCGCTCTCGCCCCGATCGACGCGGCCGGCGACGATCTCGACCAGCTCGCCCTTGCCGGTGGCGAGATGGGCGGCGATGCGAAACTGGCGGATCAGCACGATTGCATCCCGCGCCGGATCGACGGTGAGCACCGCAACCGCACGGCCGCCGCGCAGCAGGTCGTGCCGGCGCTGGTCGGGGTTTGCCGCGCGCGGCAGCGTGAAGCGATGGCGCTCGTAGCGCTGATAGCCTTTGGCGATCAGCTCCGGTGCGGCCTGCTCGACCGGCTCGGCCCGGTCGCCGATCGGCGGCTGCCCGTCGCTCGCGGTCATGTGCTCACGCCCGGCGCGGTTTCCGCGCGGAAGGCCGCGGCGAACAACGCGCGGGTGTAATCGGTGCGTGGGTTCTCGAAGAGATCGGCCGCATCGCCCTCCTCCACCACCTTGCCGTTGCGCATCACGATGAGGTGGCTCGCCAGCGAGGCGACGACGCGCAGATCGTGCGAGATGAACATGTAGGTGAGGTCGCGGCGGCGCTGCAGCGCGCGCAGCAGATCGACCATCTGCGCCTGCAGCAGCATGTCGAGCGCGCTGGTCGGCTCGTCGAGCACGATGAAGCTCGGCTCCAGCACCACCGCCCGCGCGATGCTGATGCGCTGGCGCTGGCCGCCGGAGAATTCGTGCGGATAACGAAAGCGGGTTGCGGGATCGAGGCCGACTTCCTGAAGGGCCCTGATCACGCGCTGCTCGCGCTCCGCCGCCGTGAGGTTCGGCTGATGCACGCCGAGCCCCTCGGCGATGATGTCCGCCACCGACATGCGCGGGCTGAGCGAGCCGAACGGATCCTGAAACACGATCTGCATGTCGCGCCGGATTGGCCGCATCTCCTTGAAGCGCAAGCCCTGGATGTCGCGGCCGAGAAAGACGATCGGCCCGTCGGACGAGATCAGCCGCATCAAGGCAAGGCCGAGCGTGGTCTTGCCCGAGCCGGATTCGCCGACGACGCCCAGCGTCTCGCCCTGCCGGATCGCGATCGAGACGCCATCCACCGCCTTGATCTGGCCGACCACCTTGCGCATCAAGCCGCGCTTGATCGGAAACCAGACCTTGAGATCGTCGACCGTCATCACCACCGGCGCGCCGGGACGCGGCGGCGCCGGATCGGGCTTGGGCTCGGCCGCAAGCAGCGCCTTGGTGTAAGGATGCTGCGGCGAGGCAAAGACGCCCTCCACTTTGCCCTGCTCGACGATTTTGCCCTGGTTCATCACGCAAACGACATCGGCGATGCGGCGCACGATGCCGAGATCGTGGGTGATGAACAAAAGACTCATGCCGAGCCGGCGCTGGATGTCCGACAGGAGCGCCAGAATCTGCGCCTGCACGGTCACGTCGAGCGCCGTGGTCGGCTCGTCGGCGATCAGGAGGTCGGGTTCGTTGGCCAGCGCCATCGCGATCATCACACGCTGGCGCTGCCCGCCGGAAAGCTGGTGCGGATAGCTGCCGAGGCGCGTTTCCGGCTCCGGAATGCCGACCTGCGTCAAAAGCTCGACGATGCGCGCCCGCGCCTTGGTGCCGCGCAGCCCGCGATGGAGTTGCAGCACTTCGCCGATCTGCCGCTCGATGGTGTGCAGCGGATTGAGCGAGGTCATCGGCTCCTGAAAGATGATCGAGATGTCGTTGCCCCGAATGCCGCGCATCTCCCGATCGTCCATCGCCAAGAGGTCGCGGCCGTTGAACAGCACCTGCCCGGAGGGGTGCGAGGCGGCCGGATAAGGCAGCAGCTTGAGTACCGACAGCGCGCTGACCGACTTCCCCGAGCCGGATTCGCCGACCAGCGCCACGCACTGGCCGCGCCCGATCTTGAACGAGATGCGGTCGACCGCGACGGTCGTATGGCCGCCGCTGGTGAAGGCGACGGACAGGTCGCGAACGTCGAGCAATGGTGTTTTTGCCTCAGCCATGCCCGTTACCTGAAGGTCTTGCGTGGGTCAAACGCATCGCGCACCGCCTCGCCGATGAAGATCAGCAGCGACAGCATGATCGCGAGCGAGAAGAAGCCGGTGAAGCCGAGCCACGGGGCCTGCACATTGGCCTTGCCCTGCGAGAGCAGCTCGCCGAGCGACGGGGAGCCGGGCGGCAGGCCGAAGCCGAGGAAGTCCAGCGCTGTCAGCGTCATCACCGAGGAGGAGACGATGAAGGGCAGGAACGTCATGGTCGCGACCATCGCGTTCGGCAATAGGTGGCGGAACATGATGACGGGATTGGACACGCCGAGCGCGCGCGCCGCCTGGATGTACTCAAAATTGCGCCCGCGCAGGAATTCGGCGCGGACGAGGCTGACCAGCGACACCCACGAGAACAGCAGCAGGATGCCGAGCAGCACGAAAAAGCCCGGCACCAACACCGAGGACAGGATCAGGAGCAGATAGAGCGAAGGGATCGCCGTCCACACCTCGATCAGCCGCTGGAAGGTGAGATCGACCCAGCCGCCGAAATAGCCCTGCACGCCGCCGGCCGCGACGCCGATGATCGAGGAGACGATCGTCAGCGTCAGCCCGAACAGCACGGAGATGCGGAATCCGTAGATCAGCCGCGCCAGCACGTCGCGGCCCTGATCGTCGGTGCCGAGCCAGTTGTATTCGAGATCACGGCAGCCGGTCAGGCCCTTGCGCTCGACCACCGGCTTGCACTCGGCCTCGGTCAGCAGCCAGGTCGGCTTGGAAGGCGCCGGCGTCGGCAGGTCGAGGTTGTGGGTGTCGTAGGAATAGCGCACCGGCGGCCACAGGATTCTGCCGTTCTTCTCCGCGATCTGTTTTTGCAGATAGGGATCGCGATAGTCCGCCGTGGTCTCAAAATCGCCGCCGAACGTCGTCTCCGAATAGTTGACGAAGGCCGGCCAGTACCAGTGGCCATCATATTCGATGAAGAGCGGCCGGTCGTTGGCGATCAGCTCGGCGAAGAGCGTGATCACGAACAGCGCGGAAAAGATCCAGAACGACCAGTAGCCACGGCGGTTGGCCTTGAAATTCTGCCAGCGGCGGCGGTTGAGCGGCGACGGCGCGAGCGGATGGCGCGACGGCGGCACCGCCTCGCCGAACGGGGAAAGCGCGGCGCCTTCGACGGAATGAATGGAGGTCTGGTCCATCACACCTCCCGCGCCTCGAAATCGATCCGCGGATCGATCCACATGTAAGTGAGGTCGGACACGAGATTGATCAGAAGGCCGATCAGCGAAAAGATGAAGAGTGTGCCGAACACCACCGGATAGTCGCGGTTGAGCACGCTTTCAAAGCCCAGCAGGCCTAGGCCATCGAGCGAGAAGATCGTCTCGATCAGAAGCGCCCCGGAGAAGAAGGCGTGAATGAACGCCCCCGGAAATCCCGCGATCACGATCAGCATCGCGTTGCGGAAGATGTGCCCGTAGAGCACCTGCCTATCGTTGCAGCCCTTGGCCCGCGCGGTGAGAACGTATTGCTTGCGGATCTCGTCAAGAAACGAGTTTTTGGTCAACAGCGTCATGGTCGCGAACGCGCCGAGGGCCATCGAAATCAGCGGCAGCGTCAGGTGCCAGAAGTAGTCGAGGATCTTCCAGTACCACGGAAAGTCCCACCAGCCGTCGGAGGTGAGCCCGCGCAACGGGAAGATATTGAAGAACGAGCCGCCGGCGAACAGCACGATCAACAGGATCGCGAACAGAAAGCCGGGAATGGCGAAGCCGATCACAATGATGCTCGACGTCCAGACGTCGAAGCGCGAGCCGTCGACCACCGCCTTGCGAATGCCGAGCGGGATCGAGATCAGATAGGTCAGCAGCGTCATCCAGATGCCGAGCGACATCGAGACCGGCAGCTTCTCCTTGATCAGCTCCAGCACGCTGACGTCGCGAAAGTAGCTCTTGCCGAAATCGAACCTGGCGAAATTCCAGACCATCAGCAAAAAGCGCTCGGGCGCCGGCTTGTCGAAGCCGAACTGCTTTTCGAGGCTTTTGATGAAGTCCGGATCGAGGCCTTGCGCGCCGCGATATTTTGAGTTGACGGCATCCGCGGCGGCGCCCGGCGCGCGGTTCGCGCCGAAATCGCCGCCCGACGAGCCGGAGATCCGCGAGCTCGCGCCGGTGTCGGCGCCGGAGATCTGGGCGATGACGCGCTCGACCGGGCCGCCGGGCGCAAACTGCACCACGACAAATGAGACGAACAGGATGCCGAGCAGCGTCGGCACCATCAGGAGCAAGCGGCGAGCGATATACGCGCCCATGGTCTATTTCACCTGTTCGCTATTGTCCGCCTTGGCGGGGTTGGCCCACCATAGGCTCGGCGTGCCGACGCCGGACGTGTAACGCGGCAGTTCCGGCGGATGGCCGAAAACGTCCCAATACGCGATCGGATGGTTGTCGCGATACCATTGCGGCACCCAGTAGCGGCCGGCGCGGAAGACGCGATCGAAGGCGCGGCAGGCCGTCAGCAGCTCCTCGCGGGAATTGGCGGCGATGACGCGCTCGATCAGCGCATCGAGCACCGGATTGGCGACGCCGGACAGATTTTGCGATCCCTTGATCGCGGCCGCTTCCGACGAAAAATAACTGCGCAGCCCGTCGCCCGGCGTCGAGGCCATGCTGAAGCGGACAATCGTCATGTCGAAGTCGAAGTCGTCGAGGCGGGCGCGATACTGCACCGGATCGACGAGGCGGACCGAAGCGTCAATGCCGAGCGTCGCGAGGTTCTTGATATAGGGCATATGGTGCGGCTCGATCGACGGCTCGTCGAGCAGGAACTCGATGCGGAAGACTTCGCCGTTCGGCCGCCGGCGCTTGCGGTCCTTGATGACATAGCCTGCATCGCTGAGGAGCTGCGATGCCTTGCGCAGCAGGTTGCGGTCCTGCCCCGAGCCGTCCGACACCGGCGGCGCATAGGGCGTGCCGAACACTTCGTCCGGCACCTTGCCGCGGAACGGCTCGAGCAGCGCCAGCTCCGCCGCGGAAGGCGGGCCCTCGGCCATCATGTCGGAATTCTGGAACGGCGAATGCGTGCGCGCATAGGCGCCGTACATGATGGTCTTGTTGGTCCATTCGAAATCGAAGGCGTCGATCAGCGCCTCGCGCACGCGCGGGTCCTGAAACGAGCCGCGGCGGGTGTTGATGAACCAGCCCTGCGCGCCCGAAGGCGTGCGGTCCGGCAGCGTCTCGCGCTTGACGCGGCCGTCCTTCACTGCCGGAAAATCATAGCGCGTCGCCCACACCCGCGCGGTGAACTCCTCGCGGTAGAGATAGTTGCGGCTGGTGAAGCCGAAGAAGGCGGCATCGCGGTCGCGGTAAAATTCAAAGCGGACGTGGTCAAAATTGTTCTGGCCGCGCGACACCGGCAGGTCGGCGCCCCACCAGTCCCTCACACGCTCAAATTCGATGTAGCGGCCGGCCTCGAAATTCTTGACCTTGTAGGGGCCGGAGCCGAGCGGGATGTCGAGCGTCGACTCCTCGAAATTGCGGCTCTCGTAATAGGCCTTCGAGAAGATCGGCAACGAGGCGATGAACAGCGGCACATCGCGGCCGCGCTTCGGCGCAAAGGTCACGCGCAGGGTCGCGTCATCAACGGCTTCCGCCCCCGCCACGTCGCGCATCTGCTGGCGGATGATCGGATGGCCCTTGGTCTTCAGGAGATTGAGGGAGAAGGCGGCATCCTGCGCCGTCAGTTTCGTGCCGTCGTGGAATCTTGCCTCGGGCCGCAATGTGAAGAGATAGACCAGCCGGTCGGCGGACATCTCGACGCTCCCGGCGAGCAGGCCGTACATCGCATCCGGCTCGTCGGCGGCACGCACCATCAGCGTCGCGAAGGTCAGGTCCATGCCCTGCGCGCCGTCGCCCTTGAGGATGTAGCTGTTGAGCGAGTTGAAGGTGAGGAAGGACTGGTTGAACGCCCGCGTCGAGGGGATGGTCGAGAACATCCCGCCCTTCGGCGCATCGACATTGACGTAATCGAATTGGCGGAAATCAGCGGGGTACTTCAGGTCGTCGAAGGCCGACAGGCCGTGAGCGCGCAGCGCGCCCTCGCTGGCGCGGGCCAGCGGAGTGTTTGCGAGCAACGGCCATTGCAATGCGACCGCGCCGGCGGCAATTCCCAGAACACGCCGACGGGTCACCATCATCCCAGCCATGTTGTCCCTCAAGCGAGCGTCCTCAAGAGCGTTTGCCGATCGCGGCGGCCTTCGCCTCGTCATACCACCACAGCATCGGAAAGCCGGAGATCGCGTATTTCGGCAGTTCGGCGTGGCTGAAGCGGTCCCACCGGGCATAACGCTGGAAGCCGTAAGTAAATTGCGGCACGACGTAGAAATTCCACAGCAGCACGCGGTCGAGCGCCCTGGTCGCGGCAACCAGCATCTCGCGGTCGGTGGCAAAGATGATCTTTTCGATCAGCGCGTCGACGGCCGGGTTCTTGATGCCGATCGTGTTGCGCGATCCGGGCCGGTCCGCCGCCGCTGATCCCCAAAAATCGCGCTGCTCGTTGCCCGGCGAGAGCGACTGGCCCCACAGGTCGGTGATGATGTCGAAGTCGAAGCTGCGCAGGCGGTTCTGATACTGCACGTCGTCCACGGAGCGGATCGATACGGTGATGCCGAGGCGCTCCAGCGACGGCTTGTAGAACAGCGCGATGCGCTCGGACGCGGGATCGCTCAGCAGAAACTCGACCGCCACCGGCTTGCCGGACGCGTCGGTCAGTTTGCGGTCGCGAACCTCAAAACCGGCTTCCTTGAGCAGCCGCATCGCCTCGCGCAGATTGTTGCGGACCGCCTCCGAATTGCCGTTCACCGGATTGGTGTAGGGCGTGGTGAACACTTCCGGCGGCACCTTGTCGCGCAGCGCATTGAGCAGCTCCAGCTCCTTGCCCTGCGGCAGGCCGCTGGAGGCCAGTTCGGTGCCTTCAAAGAAGCTGTTGATCCGGGTGTACTGGCCGTAAAACAGCTGCCGGTTCATCTCCTCGAAATCGAAGGCGAGATTGAATGCCCGGCGCAGGCGCGCATCCTGAAAGACCGGGCGGCGCAGATTGAGCACGAAGGCCTGCATCCGACCGGAATTGCGCACCGGAAACTCTTCGAGGATGACGCGCTTGTCCTTCACCGCCGGAAAATCATAGGCGGTCGCCCAGGCCTTTGCGCGGCGCTCCAGAAACCAGTCGGCCTGATCGGCCTTGAACGCTTCGAGGGCCACCGTCTCGTCGCGGAAAAACTCGTAACGCAGCTCGTCAAAATTGTTCTGCCCGACCTGCGTCGGGGTCTTCGCGCCCCAGTAGTCGCCGACCCGCTCCAGCGTCACCGAGCGCCCGGCGACGAAATCCTTGATGCGGTAGGCCCCAGAGCCGAGCGGCTTTTCCAGCGTGGTCGCGCTGACGTCGCGCTTGCGGCCCTGATCGTCCGTGCCTTCCCACCAGTGCTTCGGCAGCACGATGAGCTGGCCGATGATGTGCGGCAGTTCGCGGTTGCCCGGCGCGTCGAAGGTGAACAGCACCTCGCGCTCGCCGACCTTCTCCGCTTTCACGACATGGCTGAAATAGCTCGAAAACATCGGGCTGTACTGCTTGAACGCCGTCAGCGAGAAGATCACGTCCTCGGGCGTCACCGGCTTGCCGTCGTGCCAGCGGGCATTGGCCCGCAGGCGATAGGTCGCGGTCGAAAAGTCGTCGGGAAACTTCACCGCTTCGGCCAGCAGGCCGTACTCGGTCGAGACCTCGTCCTGCGCCTGGACCATCAGCGTTTCGTAGATCAGGCCGACTGCCGGGGCGAGCGCCCCTTTTACGCCGGCAACCACGATATTGAAGTTGTCGAACGTTCCGGGAGAGGTCTGGCGCGCGACGCCGCCCTTGGGCGCATCCGCGCGCACATAATCGAACTGCTTGAAGTCAGCCGGATATTTGACATCGCCGAACAGCGATACGCCATGCCGCCAGCCCGGTTCGAGCGGCGCGGGCGCGGCCGGCTGTGCGCCGGCGGCGGAGATGAGTGGCAGCCCGGTCGCGGACCACAGCGATGCAGATGCAGCGAAAGCTCCGCCCTGCAAGAGGCGGCGGCGGGACATGTTCAAGCGCGAAATCCTGTCAAAGCCGGAAAGCCCGATCTAAGGCGCAATATAAGGCGACGATTCGACCGATTATGTCGCTTTTTGCGGTCGATGCCACCCCCGCCCGCTGCGGTCTGCGACGAAACGACCCGGCCCGAACGGCCTGCCGCGCCTTCCGCGCAAACAAAAACGGCCGGGGGAAATCCCGGCCGTTTGCTACCTTACGGTAAATTCAGAATCTCAGTTCGCCTTGGGCAGCGGCTCCGGGTGGTCCGAGAGCGTGTTCAGGTAGTTGATCACGTCGGCGCGCTCGCTGTCGCGGGTAAGGCCGGCGAAGCCCATCGAGGTGCCCGGAATGTAGCCCTTCGGATTCTGCAGGAAGTGGTTCAGCTCGTCAAAAGTCCACTTGCCGCCCTTGGCCTTCATAGCAGCCGAGAAGTTGAAGCCGCGGCCTTCGCCGCGCGGCTCGCCGACAATACCGTAGAGGTTCGGACCGACGCGGTTCGGGCCGCCCTTTTCGAAGGTGTGGCAGGCCGCGCACTTCTTGGCAGCGGTGGCGCCGCGCTCGGCGCTCGAGCTGGCCAGCAGGGTCTCGATCGGAACGGCCTCGGCAGCCTCCTTCTTGGCGCCGGCAGCGGGCTCTTCCTTAACGGCGATCACGAAGCCCGGCTTTTCCGGCATCTTGGGCGCAAAAATCGCATTGGCAGCGATATTCATCGTCAGCAGGACCAGGCAGGTGCCGAGAATGGCGCCCATGATTTTATTAAGTTCGAAGGAGTCCATTTCCGATCAAGGCTCCGGGCCGGGATGGCCGCCAAATTTAGCCGGCAGACGGCCGTGTGACGCAAGAATCGAACCGTTCCAAGTTCGACGATAACGCGATGGGAATAACGGTTTGCCCCGGCTCTGGCAACCCGTATAAACGCGCCGACAATCATTCCCCGCGAATTACTCGCAGCCTTACGCGCCCTGGCCGCGCCCGACCCGTCACCGGAACCGGCAGGCCGTATGAAATGGCAAGATAGCCCGTGATGAACGACAGTAGCACCCTGATCCTCATCCCCGCGCGGATGGCTGCGACACGGCTTCCCGGCAAGCCGCTGCTCGACATCGCCGGCCTGCCGATGATCGTCCACGTGCTGCGGCGGGCGGAGGCGGCTCGGCTCGGCCGCGTCGTGGTTGCGACCGACACGGCGGAAATCGCCGAAGTCGTCGCCGCCCATGGCGGCGAAGCCGTTTTGACGCGGCCCGACCACGCCTCCGGCTCGGACCGGATTTTCGAGGCCCTGACCAGGATCGATCCGGCTGGAAACGCCGAGATCGTCATCAACCTGCAGGGCGACACCCCGACCATCTCGCCACAGACGGTGGCGGCGGTGCTCGCGCCGCTCGCCGACCCACAGGTCGATATCGGGACGCTGGCGGCGGTCATCCACACCGAGGAGGAGGCGATCAACCCCAACGTGGTGAAGGTCGTCGGCTCCCCGACCGGCGATAACAGCCTACGCGCACTCTACTTTACCCGCGCCACCGCGCCTTACGGCGACGGCCCGCTGTACCACCACATTGGCGTCTACGCCTATCGGCGGGCGGCGCTTGCCCGCTTCGTCGCGCTGCCGCCCTCGCCGCTCGAACTGCGCGAGAAGCTGGAGCAGCTCCGTGCGCTCGAAGCCGGAATGCGGATCGATGTCGGCGTCGTAGGTACGGTGCCGCGCGGCGTCGACACCCCGCCCGATCTCGAACTTGCTCGGCGCATTCTGGCGACCGACCATCCGATCCGACAAGAATGAGCACAACCATGAAAATCTCCTTCCAGGGCGAGCCGGGAGCCAATTCCCACATCGCGATCACCGAAGCCTATCCGGACGCCACGCCGCTGCCCTGCGCCACCTTCGAGGACGCTTTGGCGGCGATTTCCTCCGGCGAGGCCGATCTCGGCATGATCCCGATCGAAAACACCCTCGCCGGCCGGGTGGCGGACATCCACCACCTGCTGCCGCGCTCGAACCTGTTCATCATCGGCGAATGGTTTTTGCCGATCCGCCACCAGCTCATGGCCCCGCGCGGCGCGACCCTCGAGGGCATCCGCGTGGTAGAGAGCCATGTCCACGCCCTCGGCCAGTGCCGCAACATCATCCGGCGGCTCGGCATCAAGCCGATCGTCGCCGCCGATACCGCGGGCTCGGCCCGCGCTGTCGCCGAACTCAACGACCCGACCCGGGCGGCGATCGCATCGCGGCTGGCGGCGGAGATCTACGGCCTCGACATTCTTGCCGAGGACGTCGAGGACGAGCGTCACAACACCACCCGCTTCGTCGTGCTGGCCCGCGAGGCCAAATGGGCGGCGCGCGGCACCGGGCCGCTGGTCACGAGCTTCGTCTTCCGCGTGCGCAACCTGCCGGCGGCGCTCTACAAGGCGCTCGGCGGCTTTGCCACCAACGGCATCAACATGACCAAGCTGGAAAGCTACATGGTCGACGGCAACTTCTTCGCCACCCAGTTCTTCGTCGACGTCGAGGGCCACCCCGAGGACCGGGGCCTCGCCTTCGCGCTGGAAGAACTCGACTTCTTCTCGAAGGAGCTGCGCATCATCGGCGTCTACCCGGCGCACCCGTTCCGCGCCACCTTCAGCGAACAGAACGGCTGAGTCGCCGCGCCGGACGATCAAAAGCCCGCCGCACGGCGGGCTTTTTTATTCAAGCGGTTGGGCAGAGGCGCCGCTCAATCTGCTGCAGCAAAATGCGCCATCTGGTCTGCGTGCGCCTTCACGAAGGCCGGGCGAGCAGTGGCGCGCGCGACATAGCCACGACATGCCGGATATTCGGTCAGCCCGTCCAGCCGATCGACAAGGCGCAACACGTCGGCCATGAGGATGTCAGCGACGGAGAAGGTCCCGGCCAGCCATTCGCGCCCTGCCAACACCTGCTCCATGTGCTTGAGCCGGGCCTTGAGGAACTCCTCCAGATGCTTCCGTCCCGGCGTATCGCTCGTGTCGCCTGAGAGCTTGAAGATGGACCAGGGCAAGCTCGCCATCTCGACGGAATTGAGCGCAGCGAACAGCCACTCCAAAACCTCGCTGCGGGCCCGCGGATCGGCGGGCATCAGCACGTCACTGCGCTCGGCGAGATGGAGCAGGATCGCGCCGCTCTCGAAAAGCGAGCAGCCTCCATCGGTCAGCCACGGCACCTGACCGAAAGGCTGGTGCGAGAAATGCTCCGCACCCCGAGCACGAAATGGCGTGCTTGCGACGCGATAGGGTAACCCGGCCTCTTCCAGCGCCCAACGCACACGTATGTCACGCACATAGCCCCGCGGTGGCTCGGGAACCCAATCGTAGGTGGTGAGGACGAGGTCGATCATTCGCCATCTCCATTTGCTGCCTCACCGGCAAAGGACGGCCAAACGACTTGCACCCCGACACAACGGACAACTTTTTTGTTACCGCGGGGAAAGCGTTCGATCAGATCAGTCTTGGGCCGCCTTCTTCCTGCCCGCGCTCAGGCATCCGCTGCCGGCCTCTTCAGCCCGAAGGCATCGGCCAGCAGGCTGTAGGACTTCTTGCGGGCGGCATGATCGAACACCGGGGTGATCACCATCACCTCGTCGGCCTCGCTCGCGGTGATCAGCGGCATCGCCTTCTCGAGGGCGGTTGCCGGACTGCCGACGAACAGCCGCGAGCGGTGCCGCGCGATATTGGCCCGGTCGGCCTCGGTATAGGGATAGGCCAGCGCCTCTTCCGGGCTCGGCAGCGGCAAATACTGGCCGGTGTCGCGGCGCAGCCGGTTCAGATCGTAGGACGACGCGAGATACTCGGCCTCGTCATCGGTATCCGCGACGATCATCGCAATCGCAAGCAGGGCGCGCGGCTCCTGCAGCCATTGCGAGGGCTCAAAGTGGCGGCGATAGTTGAGCAGCGCCGCCACCGCGTCATGGGACGCGAAATGATGGGCGAAGCCAAAACCCATGCCGATCTGCGCGGCCAGCTCCGAGCTGTAATTGCTTGACCCGAGCAGCCAGATCGGCGGCAGCGGCGTGTCGCTCGGCATCGCCACCACCTTGTTGAAGGGGTGTCCTTGCGGGAATCCTCGGGTATCCCACAGGATGAGCTCCTGCAGCCGCTCCAGAAAGTCGTCGCCGTCGCGCGGATCGAAACGCTGGCGCAGCGCGTAGATCGTCGGCGAATCGGTGCCCGGCGCGCGGCCGATGCCAAGATCGATCCGTCCCGGAAACAGCGCCTCGAGCATCTTGAAGCGTTCGGCAACCATCAGCGGCGCATGGTTCGGCAGCATCACCCCACCGGAGCCGACGCGGATGTGCTTCGTCACCGCCGCGATCTGTCCGATCATCAGGTCCGGCGCGGGGCTCGCGACCGACGGAAGGTTGTGGTGCTCCGCCAGCCAGTAGCGGACATAGCCAAGGCCATCGACGTGCTGCGCCAGATCGATGCTTTGGCGGAGGGCGACGGCGGGCGGCGTGGCGGTGGTGACGACCGAGAGGTCGAGAACGGAAAGCGGCGGCATGTCGCCACGTTACGCATTTTTGCCAGCCAGACAATTGGGGGCGCCTGCGCGCAAGATCCGCCAACCCGGATTGCGCAAGATTGACAGCCCGGATGACGAGGCCTTGAGAGTGGGCAACTCCAGTTGGACAAACCATAAATATGGCGCCGCCCACAAAAACAACCCATTCCGAGCAATTACCTGGTGCCGATTTTTCCTGCGGAGCTGCAATATATCAGCATATTTTGTCACATATATGCACAGAAAGGGGATTATCGTACTGGTTCGGCAGGTGCCGGAACATTCCTGAAGGCCGAATGTCCCAACTATAGTCAATCGATGGGCAGATTCCCAATAACCTTTCCCCATGGAATCGCATATGATCCGCAACAGCTGATTTCCGCCCGAAATCGGCTGAAGGCGCAGGGTGCGCCTGCCTTTGGAAGTCGGTTTTCGGAGTTTGCCGCGTTATGAGTGATCCCGCCCCCATCGTCGCAATCGGCAAACGTCCCGCTGTGTGCCCCCGCATCTCGTTCGAGTTTTTCCCCCCGAAAACCGAGGAGATGGAGCGCAATCTGTGGGATACAATCAACCGCCTGGCGCCCCTCGCCCCGAATTTCGTATCGGTGACCTATGGCGCGGGCGGCTCCACCCGCGAGCGCACCCACTCGACGATTAGCCGCATTCTCGCCGAGACCAGCCTCACCCCGGCGGCGCACCTGACCTGCGTCGACGCCTCGCGCGCCGAGGTCGATGAGGTCGTCGCCCGCTACTATGAGGTCGGCGTGCGCCATATCGTGGCGCTGCGCGGCGACCCGGCGAGCGGCATCGGCCACGCCTACACGCCGCATGCCGAGGGCTATCAAAGCTCCGCCGATCTCGTCGCCGCCATCCGCCGCAGCTACGACGATGTCGAGGTGACGGTCTCGGCCTATCCGGAGAAGCATCCGGAGAGCGCCAGCTTCGATGCCGATCTCGACATGCTGCAGGCCAAGGTCGATGCCGGGGCATCCCGCGCGATCACCCAGTTTTTCTTCGATAACGAGCTCTATTTCCGCTATCTCGACCGGGTGCGCGCCCGCGGCATCACGATTCCGATCATTCCCGGCATTCTGCCGGTGCAGAATTTCAAGCAAGCGAGAAACTTTGCCGAGCGCGCCGGCGCGACGCTGCCGGCATGGCTCGCCGACAAGTTCGACGGCCTCGACGACGATCCGGACACCCGCCGGCTGATCGCCGCGACCGTGGCCGCGGATCAGGTCCACGGCCTTGCCGCGCAGGGCGTCGAGGACTTCCATTTCTATACGATGAACCGGGCTGAACTGGTCTTTGCCATCAGCCATTTGCTCGGCAGCCGCCCGAAGTTCAGCCAGCAGGCCGCTTGATATGAACAAATCGATCTCGGCGCAGGAAACTCGCCTGCGCGCCATCGCCCGTCAGCGCATCCTCGTGCTCGACGGCGCGATGGGCACCATGATCCAGGCCCTCAATTATGACGAGGCAGCGTTCCGCGGCGAGCCCTTCAAAAATTTTCACCGCGACCTGCGCGGCAACAACGACCTGTTGATCCTGACGCAGCCCGAAGCGATCGAAAACATTCACGCCGAATATTTGCGCGCCGGCGCGGATATCGTTGCCACCAACACCTTCTCGTCGACCTCGATCGCGCAGGCGGACTACGACCTCAGCGATATCGTCTATGAGTTGAACGTGCAGGGCGCGCGCCTCGCCCGCGCCGCCGCCGACCGCGTCAGCGCCGAGGACGGCAAGCCGCGCTTCGTCGCCGGCGCCATCGGCCCGACCAACCGCACCGCCTCGATCTCGCCGGATGTCTCCAACCCCGGCTATCGCGCCGTCACCTTCGACCAGCTTCGCCAATCCTATGCCGAGCAGATCAACGGCCTGCTCGACGGCGGCGCCGATCTGCTGTTGCTTGAAACCATTTTCGACACGCTGAACGCCAAGGCGGCGATCTATGCCATCGCCGAAATCTCCGAAGCGCGCGGCGAGCATCTGCCGCTGATGATCTCCGGCACCATCACCGACAAATCCGGCCGGCTGCTTTCCGGCCAGATGCCGGAGGCGTTCTGGAATTCGGTGAGCCATGCCGCTCCGTTGACCGTGGGCTTCAACTGCGCGCTCGGCGCCGAAGATTTGCGCGCGCATATCGCCGATATCGGCCGCGTCGCCGACACGCTGATCTGCGCCTATCCCAATGCCGGCCTGCCGAACGAATTCGGCCTGTACGACGAGACGCCGGAATTCACCGCACGCCTGATCGGCGAATTTGCCCAGGCCGGGCTCGTGAACGTCGTCGGCGGCTGCTGCGGCACCACGCCCGATCACATCCGCGCCATCGCCGCCGCCGTCGCGCCGCATCCGCCGCGCGCCATTCCGGAGATCCCGCCGCGCCTGCGCCTCTCCGGCCTCGAGCCGTTTGAACTGACGCCGGCGATCCCCTTCGTCAACGTCGGCGAGCGCACCAACGTCACCGGCTCGGCGCGCTTCCGCAAGCTGATCAAGGCCGACGACTACACCGCCGCGCTGCAGGTGGCGCGCGACCAGGTCGAGAACGGCGCGCAGGTCATCGACGTCAACATGGACGAGGGCCTGCTCGATTCCGAGCAGGCGATGGTGACGTTCCTCAATCTCGTCGCTTCCGAACCGGACATCGCCCGCGTGCCGGTGATGATCGACTCGTCGAAATTCTCGGTGATCGAGGCCGGCCTCAAATGCGTGCAGGGCAAGGCCATCGTCAATTCGATCTCGCTGAAGGAAGGCGAGGAGCAGTTTCTCCACCACGCCAGGATCGCCCGCCGCCACGGCGCGGCAGTGGTGGTGATGGCGTTCGACGAGACCGGCCAGGCCGACACCTTTCAGCGCAAGATCGAGATCTGCAAGCGCGCCTACGACATTCTGGTGAATGATGTCGGCTTCCCGCCGCAGGACATCATTTTCGATCCGAACATTTTTGCGATCGCGACCGGCATCGAGGAACACAACAACTACGGCGTCGACTTCATCGAGGCGACGCGCTGGATCCGCGAGAACCTGCCCCATGCCCATGTCTCGGGCGGCGTCTCCAACCTGTCGTTCTCGTTCCGCGGCAACGAGCCGGTGCGCGAGGCGATGCACTCCGTGTTTCTCTATCATGCCATCAAGGCCGGCATGGACATGGGCATCGTCAATGCCGGGCAGATGGCGGTCTATGACGACCTCGACCCCGAGCTTCGCGCCGTCTGCGAAGACGTCGTCCTCAATCGCGATCCCGGCGCGGCCGAGCGGCTGCTGGCGCTGGCCGAAAAATTCCGCGGCCAGGAGAAGCAGGCCAAGGAGGTCGATCTCGCCTGGCGCGAATGGCCGGTCGACAAGCGGCTGTCGCATGCGCTCGTGCACGGCATCACCGACTATATCGAGGCCGACACCGAGGAAGCGCGCCTTGCCGCCGAGCGTCCGCTGGCGGTGATCGAAGGCCCGCTGATGAGCGGCATGAACGTCGTCGGCGACCTGTTCGGCGCGGGCAAGATGTTTCTGCCGCAGGTGGTGAAGTCCGCCCGCGTGATGAAACAGGCGGTAGCCTATCTCCTGCCCTTCATGGAGGAGGAGAAGGCGCGCAATCAGGCCGCCGGAGCCGAGAACGAACGTTCCTCCGCCGGCAAGATTCTGCTCGCCACGGTCAAAGGCGACGTCCACGACATCGGCAAGAACATCGTCGGCGTCGTGCTCCAGTGCAACAATTTCGAGGTCATCGACCTTGGCGTAATGGTGCCGGCGGCAAAAATCATCGAGACGGCGAAGACCGAGAAGGTCGATATCATCGGCCTGTCCGGCCTGATCACGCCGTCGCTCGACGAGATGTGCTACCTCGCCTCGGAGATGGAGCGCCTCGAGATGAAGCTGCCGCTCTTGATCGGCGGCGCGACCACGAGCCGCGTCCACACCGCGGTGAAGATCGACCCGAACTATCGCCGCGGCCCGGTGGTGCATGTCAACGACGCGAGCCGCGCCGTGGGCGTCGCCTCCTCGCTGCTGTCGCCGGAACGCAAGGCTGCCTATGTCGGCGAGATCCGCGACGAGTACGACAAGATCGCCAACGCGCACGCCAAGGCCCAGCAGAACAAGCGGCGGCTGACGCTGGAGGCCGCGCGCGCCAATGCCTTCAAGGCCGACTGGACGCAGGCCCGCCCGGTGAAGCCGAGCTTCTTCGGCACCCGCAGGTTTGAGAACTATCCCCTCGCGGAGCTCGTCGATTATATCGACTGGACGCCGTTCTTCATGACCTGGGAGCTGAGCGGCCGCTTTCCGGCGATCCTCGACGATCCCAAGACCGGCGAGGTCGCACGCTCGCTCTATGCCGATGCGCGCAAGATGCTCGACCTCATCGTCAGCGAAAACTGGTTCAGCGCCTCGGGCGTCATCGGCTTCTGGCCGGCCAATGCTATCGGCGACGACATCGCCGTCTATGCCGACGACAGCCGCACCACGCAGATCGCTACGCTGCACTCGCTGCGCCAGCAGCTCGAAAAGCGCGAGGGCCGCGCCAACACCGCGCTGTCGGACTTCATCGCCCCGCGCGAGAGCGGCATCGCCGACTATATCGGCGGCTTCGCCGTCACCGCCGGCCTCGGCGAGGATGCGGTCGCTGACCGCTTCAAGCAGGCGAACGACGACTACTCATCGATCCTCGTCAAGGCGCTGGCCGACCGCCTCGCCGAAGCCTTCGCAGAGCGGATGCATCAGCGCGTGCGCAAGGAGTTCTGGGGCTATGCCGCGGACGAGGCGCTGGCGAATGACGAGCTGATCCTCGAAAAGTATCACGGCATCCGCCCTGCGCCGGGCTATCCGGCGCAGCCCGACCACACCGAGAAGGCGACACTATTCCGCCTGCTCGATGCCGAGCGCGCCGCGGGCATCCGCCTGACGGAAAGCTATGCGATGTGGCCCGGCTCGTCGGTGTCAGGGCTCTATCTCAGCCACCCGGACAGCTACTATTTCGGCGTCGGCAAGATCGAGCGCGATCAGGTCGAGGATTATGCCGCGCGCAAGGGCATGTCGGTGGAGGAAGCGGAGCGCTGGCTGGCGCCGATCCTCAACTATATTCCCGCAAAAGACGCGCCAGCGGCAACTGCGGCGATCCCGCAGCCGGCCAACGACACGGCGTCGCATCCGCCCGGCTGCACCTGCGCCTTCCACTTGCGCTACCGCAAGGCGTCAGCGAGCTGACGCCGCCGGCGCTCTTAGAAGCAATCACCCCGGCCCTCGTTTGCGCGGACCGGGGTTTTTCTTGTCGGAAGCTATCGGGCAAACGTCGCGGCAGCGGCGTATTGCTTCCGCGCCGTGCTCACATGAACTGCACTTTGCCGGTCGAAAGATCGTGCATCGCGGGGGCGATCACGAGCTGGCCGTCCGCCACCAGTTTGCGCAAAATCTTGCTGCGCTTTGTCAGCGACGCCACCGTCATGCGGACATTGTTCACGGCAACATCCTGCACGAATTTCGCGTTCTTGGAGTTGCGCGGACCATCGACCTTGCTTGCGGCAATCGCCGGCTGAAAATTGGCGAGCATTTCCCCTAGGTGGCCGACGCGGACATGATCGACCGCGCCCTTGATCGCGCCGCAGTTGTTGTGGCCGAGAACGACGATCGCCTTTGCGCCAGAGAGTTGTGTCGCGAATTCGAGGCTGGCCAAAATGTCGGTGTTGACGAAATTGCCGGCGACACGCGCGCAGAAGATGTCGCCGATCCGCTGATCGAACACCAGCTCCGGCGGCACCCGCGAGTCGATGCAGCCGACTACGGCCGCGAATGGCGCCTGGCCGGATGCGGTTTCACGCACCTGCGCCCTGAGATCGCAGTTGATCGTATTGCCGTCAACGAAACGGCCGTTGCCTTCCTTCAGCCGGGCCAGCGCTTCGGCCGGCTTGATCGCCTTCTGGGCATCGGGGGTGATAACCTTGCAGCCGGGCGCCTCCGCACGCGCTGGCACGGAAAGGACGCTCGCGGCGAAAGCCGCCGCGCCACATCCACAAAACATTCGACGGTTCAGCATGGTTTATCCCCCAGACAAGAAACAATGAGAGCATGCTAGATCCAAAATATCAGCAGATCGCTAAGATGCCGAGTCGAATTCGCCTTTAGTTCCCATCGTCGCTGGCCAGAAGGCCACGCACCGCCGCGCGCCAGCCGTTGAGCTTGCGCTCCCTCGTTGCACTGCTCATGTTCGGCTTGAAACGGCGCTCGAGCCGCCAGTTGTCGGCGAAGCGCGCCGGCTCGGGATAGACGCCGGCGCCGAGCCCGGCAAGATAGGCCGCGCCGAGCGCCGTCGTTTCCTGAATCACGGGGCGATCCACCGGCGCATCGATCAGATCGGCGAGGCGCTGCATGGTCCAGTCCGATGCCGTCATCCCGCCGTCGACGCGCAGCACCGCATTGGCCTTTGCCGCGTCCGGCCAGTCCGCGCGCATCGCTGCCCACAGGTCATGGGTCTGGTAGCACACGCTCTCCAGCGCCGCATGGGCCAGCTCCGCCGGCCCGGTGCCGCGGGTGAGGCCGAGCAAGGCGCCGCGCACCCGCGGGTTCCAGTAGGGCGCGCCGAGCCCGACGAAGGCGGGCACGAGATAGACCGCCTGCAGCGGGTCCGACTGGTCGGCGAGCGGCCCGGTGTCGCTCGCGTGCCTGATGATGCCGAGGCCGTCGCGCAGCCACTGCACCGCCGAGCCGGCGACGAAGATCGAGCCTTCGAGCGCATAGGTGCGCTGGCCGCCGAGCTGATAGGCGATCGTCGTGAGCAGCTTGTGCTGCGAGCGCACCGGGGTTGCGCCGATGTTGAGCAGCGCGAAGCAGCCGGTGCCATAGGTCGATTTCATCATGCCGGGGGCAAAGCAGGCCTGCCCGATCGTCGCCGCCTGCTGGTCGCCGGCGATGCCGCGGATCCCGATCGGGCCGCCGAACAGGCCCGGCACGGTCTCGCCGAAATCGGCGGACGAGTCCCTCACCTCCGGCAGCATCACGCGCGGCACCCGGAAGAGGCGCAGCAGCTCCTCGTCCCATTCGCCGGTGTGGATGTTGAACAGCATCGTCCGCGAGGCATTGGTCGCGTCGGTCGCATGGACCCGGCCGCCGGTCAGTCGCCACAACAGGTAGCAATCGACCGTGCCGAACATCAGGTCGCCGCGCTCGGCGCGCGCGCGGGCGCCGGGGACGGAATCCAGAATCCACGCGATCTTGGTGGCGGAGAAATACGGATCGATGATCAGGCCGGTTCTGTCGCTGACGTCGCTCTCACAGCCCTCGGCCTTGAGCCGCGCGCAGGTCTCGGCGGTGCGGCGGTCCTGCCAGACGATGGCGCGATGCACGGCAAAGCCGGTGGCGCGGTCCCACACCACGGTCGTCTCGCGCTGGTTGGTAATGCCGATGGCGGCGACCTCAGCGGCGCTGACGCCGGCGCGCGCCATCGCCTCGCGGCAGGTCTCGACCGTCGTCTTCCAGATGTCGTCAGGCTCGTGCTCGACCCAGCCGGAGGCCGGAAAGTGCTGCGCAAACTCCTGCTGCGCCTGCGCGGCGATGGAGGTATCGGCGCGAAACACGATCGCGCGCGACGACGTGGTGCCCTGATCGATAGCAAGAACAACTGTAGACATGTCGGCGCTTTCGCAAGGCTGAAGCGGTCATCGAGCTGCGATCCGATGCACCGGGGAAAGATAGCGTTGTGGCCGAAGTCGAAGCGGATCGCAACGCGGCGGGCTTCGCCGCCGCATTGCGCTTTTTGATGCTAGACGGCCGCGGTCGTCACGCCGCCGTCGATCACGATGGTCTGGCCGGTCATGAAGGTCGAGGCGTCCGAGCCGAGGAAGGCCACCGCGCCGGCGATCTCGTTCGGTTCGCCGATCCGCCGCAGCGGCGTCGTCGCGGTGCGGCGCTTCAAGAGCTCTTCGTCCTCCCACAGCGCGCGGGCGAAGTCGGTCTTCACCAGTCCCGGCGCGATGCAGTTGACGCGGACCTTCTTCGGCCCCCATTCGCCAGCGAGGCTGCGGGCAAGGGAAAAGTCCGCCGCCTTCGAGATGCCGTAGGCGCCGATCACCGTCGAGCCGCGCAGGCCGCCGATGCTGGAAATGATGACCACTGAGCCGCCGCCGCGCGCCGCCATATGCGGGATGGCGTGGCGGCACAGCCAGATGTTGCTTCTGACGTTGGAGCTCATGATCTTGTCAAAGGCGTCGTCGGTGATGTCGAGCAGCGGCCCGTAATAGGGATTGACCGCCGCGTTGCAGACCAGAGTGTCGATGTGGCCGTAATGGGCGATGGTGCCGGCGATTAGCGCCTCGACCTCGCTGTGGCTGCTGATGTTGCAGGGGATGACGTGGGCGTCACCCCCGGCCTTGCGAATGCCCTCGGCCACCTCCGCGCAGGCGTCCGCCTTGCGGCTGGAGATGACGACCTTGGCGCCCATGCGCGCCAGCAATTCTGCTGACGCGCGGCCGATGCCGCGGCTGGATCCGGTAATCACCGCAACCTTGCCGCTCAGATCGAATGGCGTGTCTTTCACGACCGCTCCTTTGTCTTGTCGATCAGTCGTTGAGCAGGCCGCCCTGCGCGCTGATCCGCTGCAGATGATAGTCGGTATCGCCGAACTGGTTCTCGATCATCGTCAGGCGCTTGAAGTAATGGCCGATCTTGAACTCATCGGTCATGCCGACGCCGCCGTGAAGCTGGATCGACTGCTGGCCGACGAAGCGGGCGGATTTGCCGATCTGCACCTTGGCGGCAGCGACCGCCAGCGCGCGCTCGCGGGCGTCGTCGAAGTCCAGCGCCATGGTGGCATACATCGCCATGCTGCGGCCCTGCTCAACCGCGACGAACATGTCGGAGGCGCGATGCTGCAGCGCCTGGAAGGTGCCGATCGGCACGCCGAACTGCTTGCGCTCCTTGATGTACTCGACCGTGGTCTTGAGGCTCTCCTCCATCAGGCCGACCGCCTCGGCGCAGATCGCAGCGCGGGCATCGTCCACCACCCGCTCGATCAAGGCGATCGAGTCCTCGGGATTGCCGATCGCACCATCGCCGTCGATCTCGACATTGGAGAAGGTGATGTCGGCCGCGCGCAGGCCGTCCTGCGTCGGATAGCCCTTGACGTGAACGCCATTGGCCTTGGCCGGCACGAGGAACACGCCGATGCCGCCGCGGTCGCGCTGGCCGCCGGAAGTGCGCGCGGTGACGATCAGCGTGTCGGCGGTGTCGCCGTTGAGCACGACGAATTTTTCGCCGTCGATCACCCAGCCGCCGTCCTTCTTCTTCGCCGTGGTGGTGACGTCGGCGAGGTCGTAGCGCGAGTCCTTTTCAAGCTGCGCGAAGGCAAACGTCTGGCTGCCGTCGATCAGGCCGGGCAGGTATTTTTTGCGCTGCGCCTCGGAGCCGCCGCGGCGCAGGAAGCCGCCGCCGAGCACGACGGTGGCGAGATACGGCTCGACCACCAGCGCGCGGCCGAGCGATTCCATCACGATCATGGTCTCGACCGCGCCGGCGCCGAAGCCGCCGTCAGCCTCGGCGAATGGCAGGCCGAGCAGCCCCTGCTCGGCGAGCTTGCTCCACACTGACCGGCTCCAGCCGCCATTGGCGCTGCGGTGCTTCTGGCGCTGCTCGAAGTCGTAGGTGTCGCCCAGCAGGCCGTCGATGCTCTCTTTGAGAAGCCGCTGCTCCTCGGACAAATCAAAATCCATCTGCTTTCCTCAATCAGAGACCGAGCACGGCCTTGGCAATAATATTGCGCTGAATTTCGTTCGAGCCGCCGTAGATCGACACCTTGCGGTTGTTGAAGTAGCTCGGTGCGATCTGCGTGGTCCAATCCTCGAGCTCGTTGGAGCCGTCGTTCTCGCCGGGATCGTAGGGCGCGGCGAACGGGCCGATGACCTCAAGCATCAGCTCGGTGGTTGCCTGCTGGATTTCGGAGCCCTTGATCTTGAGGATCGAGGACGCCGGATCGGGCTTGCCCTTGCCGTGGCGGCCCTCGGCGGCGACAACGCGAAGCTGCGTCAGTTCCAGCGCCTTGAGTTCGATCTCGACCGAGGTGAGCTTTTCGCGGAAGCGCGGGTCGTCGATGATCGGCCGGCCGCCGGATTTTACGCTCGAGGCCAGCTCCTTGATGCGGCGGATGCGCTCCTTGGAGACGCCGACGCGGGCGATGCCGACGCGCTCATTGCCGAGCAGAAATTTTGCGTAGTCCCAGCCCCGGTTCTCCTCGCCGACGAGATTGGTGACCGGCACCTCGACGTCGTCGAAAAACACCTCGTTGACCTCATGGCCGCCCTCGATGGTGATGATCGGGCGCACCGTGATGCCGCGCGACTTCATGTCGATCAGCAGGAAGGAAATGCCGGATTGCTTCTTCACCGTCGGGTCGGTGCGCACGAGGCAGAAGATCCAGTCGGCGTGCTGGGCCAGCGTCGTCCAGGTCTTCTGGCCGTTGACGACATAGACGTCGCCCTTGCGCTTGGCGGTGGTTTTCAGCGAGGCGAGGTCCGACCCCGAGCCCGGCTCCGAAAAGCCCTGGCACCACCAGTCGTCGAGATTGGCGATGCGCGGCAAAAAGTACTTCTTCTGCTCCTCGTTGCCGAAGGTGTAGATCACCGGCCCGACCATGCTTACACCGAACGGCAACGGCGCGGGCGCAGGCGCGAGCTGCATCTCCTCGTTGAAGATGTAGTGCTGCACCGGCGTCCAGCCGGTGCCGCCATATTCCTTCGGCCAGTGCGTCACCGCCCAGCCCTTGGCATTGAGGATGCGCTGCCACTGCACGAGATCATCCTTCTCGAGGTGGCGGCCTTCCTGCATTCGCCGCCGGGTCGCAGGCGGCACCGCCTCCTTGAAAAAGGCGCGCACTTCATCGCGGAACGCCAGTTCTTCGTTGCTGAAACTCAGATCCATCGAAACCTCCCTTGCAGAGCGTTTGCGCAATCGAGGATCGCGCAACCGCCTGCCGTTCATCCAGCACTCTCGAAACCGCCCTCAGTGGACGAATTCGAACAGGCCCGCCGCGCCCATGCCGCCGCCGACGCACATCGTGACGACACCATACTTCGCCTTGCGGCGGCGACCCTCAATCAGAATGTGGCCGGTGAGCCGCCCGCCGGTCATGCCATAGGGATGGCCGACGGCGATCGAGCCGCCGTTGACGTTGAGCTTTTCGGGATCGATGCCGAGCTTGTCGCGGCAGTACAGCACCTGCACCGCGAACGCCTCGTTCAACTCCCACAGGTCGATGTCATCGATCTTCAGGCCATGGCGCTTGAGCAGGCGCGGAATGGCGAACACCGGGCCGATGCCCATCTCGTCCGGCTCGCAGCCGGCGGCGACGAAGCCGCGGAAGATGCCGAGCGGCTGCAGGCCGCGCTGCGCTGCGAGCTTGTCGCTCATGATCACCGAGGCGCTGGCGCCGTCGGAGAGCTGGCTGGCGTTGCCGGCCGTGATGGTGAAGCCTTCGCCGCGCACCGCCTTAAGGCCGGCGAGCCCTTCCGCGGTCGTTTCCGGCCGCGGCCCTTCGTCCTGCGACAGCGTCACGTCCTTGAACGAAACGTCGCCGGTCGCCTTGTCGACCACCGCCATCTTGGTCGCGATCGGCGCGATCTCGTCCTTGAACTTGCCGGCCTGCTGGGCGGCGGCGGTACGGCGCTGGCTCTCCAGCGAATATTCGTCCTGCGCCTCGCGGGAAATGCCATAGCGCTTGGCCACCACCTCGGCGGTGTCGAGCATTGGCATGTAGACGTCCTTCTTGATCGCGACGAGCTCGGGATCGACGGCGTGGAACGTGTTGGCGTGCTCGTTCTGCACGAGGCTGATCGACTCGCCGCCGCCGCCGACCGCGATCTCGACGCCGTCGAACAGCACCGAGCGCGCCGCCAGCGCAATCGCCTGCAGCCCGGACGCGCATTGGCGGTCGATCGTCGTGCCCGCCGCCGTCACCGGCAGCCCGGCGCGCAGCAGCGCGCGGCGCGCGACGTTGCCGCCGGTGGTGCCCTGCTGCATGGCGCAGCCCATCACCACGTCCTCGACCTCGGCGCCGTCGACCTTGGCGCGCGCCAGCGCGTGGGAGATCGCGTGGCCGAGCATGGTCGGCCCTTCGGTGTTGTTCAGAGCGCCGCGATATGCCTTCCCGATCGGGGTGCGGGCGGTGGAAACGATAACGGCCTCTGTCATCACTGGACTCCTATTGTCTTCTTCTGTTGAGTTGATTGTTGAGTTGACGGAAACGACGCGTGGACCTGCTCGCGCAGTTGATGGCGCGACAGTTTTCCGACCGGCGTGCGCGGCAGCTCCGCGACAAAGGCGATATCCGCCGGCAGTTCATGGCGGCCGAGCTTGCCGGCAAGGAAGCTCCGCAATTCGTCGATGGTGAACGGCGCCGCACCGGCACGCAGTGTCACGAAAGCCTTTGCCGCCTCGCCGCGATACTCGTCCGGCACGCCGATCACCAAGACTTCCTGCACCGCGGGGTGCTCGTAGATCGCCTGCTCGATCATCTGCGGATAGACATTGAAGCCGCCGGAGATGATCATGTCCTTCTTGCGATCGACCAGATAGAAATAGCCGTCGGCATCCATGTAGCCGATGTCGCCGGTGAGAAAGCGGTCGCCGACGAACACGCCCTCGGTGTCCGGAATGTTCCAGTAGCCGCGGGTGACATTCGGCCCCCGGATGCGCAGCTCGCCGGTCTCGCCCTGCGGCAGCACGCGGGTCGGATCGTCGAGCGCAACCACGTCGATTTCGATGCTGGGCAGCATCAGCCCGATCGAGCCGGGTTTGTCCGGCCCTTCGGGCGGGTGGCTGGTGCCGGGCGAGCAGGTTTCGGTCATGCCCCAGCCGCTCTTGAGCGACAGGTTGGTCTTGCGCTCGAAGATCCGCGCGACCTCGACCGGCAACGGCGCGCCGCCCGAGCCACAGCTCGTCAGCGACGAAAGATCGCGGCTTTCGAGCGAGGGATCGTTGGCGATCGCGATCCACATCGTCGGCACGCCGGGAAACGCCGTCGCCCGCTTCACCTCGATGTCGCGGAGCACCGCGCCGACCTCGAAGCGCTGATGCATCGAGATCAGGTCGCCGAGCTTGAGGCAGCGCAGCAAAATCACCGTCAGCGCATAGATGTGAAACAGCGGCAGCACGCAGATCACGCGCTCGCGGCCTTGGCTTTTCGCTGCCCGCGTCGGCGCGTTGAACACCTCGTAGATGCCGACGGCCGAGGTGAGATTGCTGTGGCTCAGCATCGCGCCCTTGGGCAGGCCGGTGGTGCCGCCGGTGTATTGCAGCAGCGCGGTGTCGAGCGGCGCGATAGCCGGCCATTCGGCCGGGATCTTCGCGCCTTCGACATAGGCGCGATGGGTGACGATCGCCGGATTATCCGGCAGCGGCATCAGCGCGTTGCCGGCGTTGCCCCAGTCCTCATCCTCGCAAACGATGAGGCGGTCGATCAGCCCCTTGTCGAGAAATTTCAGGGCGGTCGGCAGCAGCGTCGCAAGGTTGCTGGTGACGAGCACCCGCGCGCCGCTGTCGCTGAGCTTGTGCGACAGCGCCCGCTCGCCATCGAGCGGGCTGAGATGCACGACCCGCGCCCCGGCCTTCAGCGCGCCGAAAAAGTTCACCGGATGATCCGGCGTATTGCCGAGGAACAGCGCGACCGACTGCCCCTTGCCGGTGCCGGCGCGCAGATGCGCGGCCGCGGTCCGCTCGACCATGGCCTCGAGTTCGTTGTAGCTGATCGGCCGGTCGCGAAACTCGATCGCCGGCAGATCGCCGTAACGCTCCACGGCCCCTGAGAGGAGGCCGGGCAGCGTTCCGTTCGGTATCGGCGTGTCCCACCGCACGTCCGGGGGATAGTATTTTTCCCCGGGATAATCTGGCCTCATACCCCGAGCGGTCATGTCTCAACCTTTGGCCAGCGAGGCGAAGGTCTTGCCTTCATCGGCCAGCCGTCGCAGCAGCGCCGCCGGCTCGAGCGAGGGATCGTTGGTCGCCTGGGCGTAATGCGACAGGCGATCGGCGATATGCTTGAGCCCGACGAGATCGGCATAGAACATCGGCCCGCCGCGATAGATCGGCCAGCCGTAGCCATAGAGCCAGACCACGTCGATGTCGCTCGGCCGCCCCGCGATCTTCTCCTCGAGAATGCGCGCGCCCTCGTTGATCATCGGATAGACCATGCGCTCGAGGATCTCCTCGTCGGAGATGGCGCGGCGCGTGAGACCGAGGCGCTTGCAGGTCTCGTCGATCAGCTTTTCGACCTCGGGATCGGGAATCGGCGCGCGCGATCCCTGCTCGTATTTGTAGTAGCCCTTGCCGGTCTTCTGCCCGAACCGGCCCGCCTCGCACAGCGCATCGGCGATTTCCGACTTGATGCCGCGATCCTTGCGCGAGCGCCAGCCGATATCGAGGCCAGCGAGGTCGCCCATCGCGAACGGCCCCATCGGCATGCCGAACTTGGTCACCACCGCATCGACCTGCTGCGGCAGCGCGCCCTCGAACAAAAGCTTTTCGGACTGCTTGGAGCGCGCTCCGAGCATCCGGTTGCCGACGAAGCCGTCGCAGACCCCGACCACGACCGGAACCTTGCCGATGCGCTTGGCGATCGCCACCGCGGTCATCACGACATCGGGCGCGGTCTTTTCGGCGCGCACGATCTCGCACAGCTTCATGACGTTCGCCGGGCTGAAGAAGTGCATCCCGATCACGTCCTGCGGCCGCTTGGTGACGGCGGCGATCTCGTTGACGTTGAGATAGGAGGTGTTGCTGGCGAGCACCGCGCCGGGCTTGGCGAACTCGTCGAGCTTGGCAAACACTTCCTTCTTCACCGCCATCGTCTCGAACACCGCCTCGATGATGAGGTCGGCATCCCTGACGTTCTCGATTCCGACGGCGCCGGTGACGAGCGCCATGCGCTGCGCCGGAGCATCGGCGGGAATGCCGCCGCGCGCGGCGGTGGCCTCGTAGTTCTTGCGCATCACTCCGAGGCCGCGCTGCAGCGGCTCGTCCGCCGTTTCGATCAGCGTCACCGGAATGCCAGCGCTGGCAAAGGACATCGCGATACCGCCGCCCATGGTTCCCGCGCCGAGAATGGCGACGCGCTCGACCTTGCGCGGCTTCACGGTGTCGGGAATGTCGCCGACCTTCGCCGCCTGGCGCTCGGCGAAGAAGGCATGGCGCTGCGCCTTCGACTGATCGCCGGTGACGAGCTTGAGGAACGCCTCGCGCTCCTTCTTCAGCGCCTCGTCGAAAGGCACGTCGAGCGTCCAGCTCACCGCCTCGGCGCAGACGAGCGGCGCCTCGAGCCCGCGATTGCGCTTGTTCGCTGCCGCCGCGGCATTGGTAAAAATGCTGCGATCGGCGCGCGCCGCGGCAAGCTTGCTGTCGTCGTTGCGCAGCCTGCGGATCGGCCGCTTCTCGGCGAGAACCTTTCTTGCAAAGGCTTCGGCGCCGGCCGCCGGGCCCTCGACGATTTCCTCGATAAGGCCGTTCTTCAGCGCCTCGCTGGCGGAGATCGGCTCACCGCTGACGATCATCCTGACCGCAAGTTCCGGGCCGACCGCGCGCGGCAGACGCTGGGTTCCGCCGGCGCCGGGCAACAGGCCGAGCTTGACTTCCGGCAGGCCGAGCCGCGCATCCTTTGTTGCAACACGGAAATGGCAGCCGAGCGCCAGCTCGAGGCCGCCGCCGAGCGCCGTGCCGTGGATCGCGGCGATCGTCGGTTTCGGGCAGCTTTCCAATTCGTTGATGACATCGCCCAGCGCGGGCGGCTGCGGCGGCTTGCCGAATTCGGTGATGTCGGCGCCGGCGACGAATGTGCGGCCGGCGCAGGCAAGCACGATAGCCTGCACATTGCTATCGGCCACCGCTTGCTTGACGGCGTCGCTGATGCCCTTGCGAACGGCGGCACTCAGGGCATTTACGGGAGGGTTGTCGACCGTGATGACAGCGATTGCATCATGGTTTTCATATTTTACCACTTCGCCCACAACTTACTCCTTCCCATTCTTCGTTTTTATTTATTTCGCACAGCGGAATTCAATTTCGCATCTTGACAATGAGGGATATTTTGAAGAGCGTTTGATGTCAACGAGAACAATACGACGCATGAAACGCCCGAACAACAAGGTCGCGACCGATCGTAATTTCGTCATCGCGCTTTCGCGCGGTCTCGAAGTGTTGCGGGCATTTCGGCCGAATGACGGCTTGCTCGGCAACCAGGAAATTGCCGCGCGCACCAATCTTCCCAAGCCCACCGTGTCGCGACTGACCTACACGCTGACCAAGCTTGGCTACCTTGCCCAAATTCCCCGCTTTGAAAAATACCAGCTCACGCCCGCGGCCATGGCCCTCGGCTATTCGGCGCTGTCCAATCTCGGCATTCGCCATCTGTCGGAATCCTATCGCGAGCGACTGATGTCGGAAACCGGCGGCGCGGTCGCCGTCGGCGGCCGCGATCGCCTGAGCATGATTTATTTTGGCCAGTGCCGCAATGGCCTGGCGCTCGGCGTGCAACTCGACGTCGGCTCGCGCGTGCCGATTGCAACGACGGCGATGGGGCGCGCCTACCTGTGGGCGCTGGCCCCGGATGCGCGCGCCGAACTGATGCGCGAGCTGCGCGAACACTACGGCGGGCGCTGGCCGAAGATCCGCGACGGCATCATGCGTTCCGGCGAGATCATCGCGCGGCACGGCTTTTCGATTTCGGTGGGCGAATGGCAGGACGACGTCCATGCGGCGGGCGTCGCCATCAACTTCAATGACGGCACCGGCCCTTACGCCTTCAACTGCGGCGCGCCGGCGTTCCGCTTCACCGAAGATCGGTTGATCAACGACATTGGACCGCGTCTGGTCGCGATGGTAAGAACTATCGAAACGGCCTTGAACGGCGGCGCAACGACGCCCCGAGCAAAACAAGCTTCGAAAAAGCCGAAAATCAAGGGAGGGAAGGTTGGTCGCGTGGTTGAGGGTATCGAATAGAGATCATCGCCGGCGTAGGCATCACGTCTCCGTCACCGTGCAAGGCAGCCGCCGATGATGCAGACTGCAACTGCACAGGGCACAGCCCCCCTGCTCGCGGTGCACGACGTCAGCGTCGTGTTCGGCGGCATCGTAGCGTTGAACGGCGTGTCGTTCGACCTCCGGCAAGGCAGCATTTTAGGTCTGATCGGGCCCAACGGCGCGGGCAAGACCACGTTGTTCAACTGCCTCAGTCGCCTCTACCAGCCGAGCAAGGGCGACATTCTGATGAACGGGCAGAGCATCCTGTCCCGTCCCGCCCACCGCATCGCCGAGATCGGCATCGGGCGCACCTTCCAGAACGTGGCGCTGTTCCAGCTTCAGACCGTGCGTGACAACGTCCGCATCGGCGCCCACTCGCAGACAACGGGCGACGTCATCAGCGACTCGCTGAAGCTGTCGCGCGCGCGCAGCACCGAAGCCGAGATCAACAAGCGCGTCGACGAGATCCTCGCCTACCTACATCTCGAGGACGTCGCCGACATTGTCGTATCGGGCCTGCCGTTCGGCACGCAGAAGCGCGTCGAGCTTGCCCGCGCCCTCGCGGCGCGGCCCAAAATCCTGCTTCTCGACGAGCCGGCGGGCGGCCTCAATCACGAGGAGGTCTATCAGCTCGGCGACCTGATCCAGCGCATCCGCGACGAACAGCACATCACCGTGCTGCTGGTGGAGCACCACATGGGGCTGGTGATGAAAATCGCCGACCATGTGGTCGCGCTCAACTTCGGAAAGAAACTCGCTGAAGGCACGCCCGCGCAGGTGCAGGCCGACCCCGAAGTCATCAAGGCCTATCTGGGGAGCAAGGACTGATGAGCGTGCTGCTGACAGTTGAAAATCTCCGCGCCTATTACGGCCAGATCCAGGCGCTGCACGGCCTCGAATTCGCGCTCGAGGAAGGCAGCGTCACCACTCTGCTCGGCGCTAACGGCGCCGGCAAGACGACGACGCTGCGGGCCATCTGCGGCATGATCCGTGCGACCGGCGCCATCAAGTTCGACGGCAAGCCGATTTTGGGCAAGAGCACCGAGCACATCGTGCGCCTCGGCATCGCCCACGTTCCGCAGGGGCGCGGCACCTTCACCACGATGACCGTCGAGGAAAACCTGCAGCTCGGCGCGATCTCCCGCGGCGACACGCAGAACATCAGCGCCGACATCGAGAGGATGTACAACCACTTCCCGGTGCTGAAGGAACGCAGCTCCCAGCAGGCGGGCACGCTGTCCGGCGGCGAGCAGCAGATGCTCGCGGTCGCCCGCGCCCTGATGCTGCGGCCGCGCCTGATGCTGCTGGACGAGCCCTCGTTCGGCCTCGCCCCGCTGATCGTCAAGGACCTGTTCCAGATCCTCGGCAAGATCAATCGCGAGGACAGAGTCACCATCCTCGTGGTCGAGCAGAACGCACAGCTCGCGCTCGAGCTTGCCGAAAAAGCCTATGTGATCGAGACCGGACGCATCGTCATGGCTGGCCCAGCAGTGGAAATCGCCAGCGACGAGAACGTCCGCCGGTCCTATCTCGGATACTGAGAGGAACAGCGATGGAGCTATTTTGGAATCAGGTCGTTGCGGGCATATCGACCGGCGCCATCTACGCCTGCATGGCGCTTGCCATTGTCATGATCTTTCAGGCCATCGACCATCTGAACTTCGCCCAGGGCGAGATGGCGATGTTCTCCACCTTCATTGCCTGGCAACTGATGCAGTGGGGCGTGCCCTATTGGTGGGCCTTCCTGCTGACGCTGGCGATTTCCTTCGCCGGCGGCATCATCATCGAGCGTTCGCTGTTCAAGCCGCTCGCGAACGCGCCGATCCTCACCAACGTCGCCGGCTTCATCGCGCTGTTCGCGATCATCAACAGCGTCGCCGGGCTGACATGGGACTTTACGGTGAAGCAGTTCCCCTCGCCGTTCGGCTCCTCGCCCTTCCTGGGCAGCCAGCTGCTCAGCACCCATCAGGCGGGCATGATCGGCGTCACCGCCCTGCTCCTGGTGCTGCTCTATCTGTTCTTCCGCTTCACCCGGATCGGCCTTGCGATGCGGGCGGCGGCGCTGCTGCCTGAATCGGCCCGGCTCGTCGGCATCAACACGAGCTGGATGACGGCGCTGGGCTGGGGCATGGCGAGCGCCATCGGCGCGATCGGCGGCATGCTGATCGCCCCGGTCGTGTTCCTCGAGCCGAACATGATGGGCGGCGTGCTGCTCTATGGCTTTGCGGCGGCCGTGCTCGGCGGCCTCACCAGCCCGTTCGGCGCGGTGCTCGGCGGCTTCCTGGTCGGCGTCTTCGAGAACCTCGTCGGCACCTACATTCCGGGCGCCGGCAATGAGCTGAAGCTGCCGATCGCGCTCGCCCTCATCGTTACCGTCCTTGTCTTCAAACCAACCGGCCTGTTCGGCCGCGTCGTCGTGCAGCGGGTGTGATCATGAGCGCAGTTCAAGACGTCATTACAACCCCCGCTGCCGCAACCGCCGCCGCCCCGGTGACGCGGGCGCGCCGGCTGGCACGCTTCAACGCGACCTGGACGGCGATCACGCTGATCGCGCTCATCGTCGCGCCGCTGTTCGTCAAGAACTTCGTCGTCTTCCAGATGACGATGGTGCTGATCTACGCCCTCGCGGTGCTGGCGCTCAACATCCTCACCGGCGCCAGCGGCCAGTTCTCGCTCGGGCACAGCGCCTTCTTCGCCATCGGCGCCTATACCTCCGGCATCCTGATGGAGTTCGCCGGGGTCAACTACATCCTCACCCTGCCAGTCGCGGCGCTGATCTGCTTCATCGTCGGCTTCCTGTTCGGCTTCCCGGCACTGCGGCTCAGCGGCATCTATCTCGCACTCGCCACCTTCGCGCTCGCGGTCGCCATGCCGCAGCTTCTGAAGATCGGCGCGTTCGAGCACTGGACCGGCGGCGTTCAGGGCCTCGTCATCACCAAGCCCGATGCGCCGTTCGGCCTGCCAATCTCGCAGGACATGTGGCTCTATTACCTGACGCTGGCGATCACTCTTCTCATCTACGTCGCCGCCGTCAATCTCCTGCGGTCGCGCTCCGGCCGCGCGCTGATGGCGATCCGCGACAACCAGATCGCGGCGTCAGCCATGGGCGTCGACGTGTCGCTCTACAAGACCCTCGCCTTCGGCATCAGCGCCGGCATCACCGGTGTCGCGGGCGGCCTCGGCGCCATCGCCGTGCAGTTCGTCGCGCCCGATGGCTACACCTTCCAGCTCGCAATCGCCCTCTTCCTCGGCATGGTGGTCGGCGGCGTCGGCTGGCTTCCCGGCTCGCTCGCGGGCGCAGCCTTCATCGTCTTCGTTCCCAACATTGCCGAAAGCGTATCCAAGGGCCTCTCGGGCGCCGTGTTCGGCGTCCTGCTGCTCTTCATCATTTTCCTCGTGCCGCACGGCGCCAGGCAGTTTGCGATCATACTTCAAAATCAGTTCTTGAAATTCAAAAAGACCTAGAGGAGGAAGCTATGCGTAGGAGACTGAATTACGGTTTCGCCGCACTCTCGGCGGCAGCGATTGCTTTGGCCACAACGGGAAGCGCCCTTGCCCAGAAGAAATACGACAGCGGCGCGTCGGACACCGAGATCAAGATCGGCAATATCATGCCCTATAGCGGACCTGCCTCCGCCTATGGCGTGATCGGCAAGACCGAAGCCGCCTACTTCAAGATGATCAACGACAAGGGCGGCGTGAACGGACGCAAGATCAACTTCATCACCTATGACGACGGCTATAGCCCGCCGAAGGCAGTCGAGCAGGCCCGCAAGCTCGTCGAGAGCGATGAAGTGCTGGTGGTCTTCAACCCGCTGGGAACACCGTCGAACACCGCGATTCAGAAATACATGAACGCGAAGAAGGTGCCGCAGCTCTTCGTCGCGACTGGCGCGTCGAAGTGGAACGACCCGAAGAACTTCCCGTGGACCATGGGCTGGCAGCCGAGCTATCAGGCAGAAGCCATCATCTACGCCAAGTATCTGCTGAAAGAAAAGCCGAAGGCGAAAGTCGCAATCCTCTATCAGAACGACGATTTCGGCAAAGACTATCTGGTCGGCTTCAAGAAGGGCCTCGGAGCCAACAACGGCGGCATGACGCTGATCGAGGAAAGCTACGAGGTTACGGAGCCGAGCATCGACTCCCATATCGTCAAGCTGAAGTCCCTCAACCCCGATGTCCTCCTGCATATCTCAACGCCGAAATTCGCTGCACAGGGCATCAAGAAGGTCGGCGAATTGGGCTGGAAGCCGCTGCAGATCGTCACCAATGTCAGCATTTCCGTGGGCGCGGTCATGAGGCCTGCGGGAATCGAGAACTCCCAGGGCGTTCTGTCGGCCTCCTACATCAAGGACGCACTCGATCCGCAGTGGGATAACGACCCCGGAATGAAGAAATTCCTCGACTTCCTCGAAAAGCACTATCCGGAGGGCAACAAGGTCGACGGATCGACGCTGTTCGGGTACGGCGTCGCCCAGACAATGGTCAAGGTTCTCGAGATGTGCGGCGACAATCTCACCCGCGAGAACATCATGAAGCAGGCAGCGAGCCTGAAGGACTTTGCGCCTGACACGCTGATCCCCGGCATCAAGCTGAGCACCAGCGCGACCGACTTTGCGCCGATCTCCCAACTGCAAATGTCCCGCTTCAAGGGCGAGAAGTGGGAGCTGTTCGGCGACATCATCGATGCGGAAGGCGGCAGCTAAGCCTCTCGCTGAATACCCGCCGACCTGATCGGCCGCAAAGCCCCGGCGACATCCTCGCCAGGGCTTTTTGCTGTGTCCACGGATCTTGCGCGGCTAGTTGAGATGAGGCGAGACAAACGCGGCGGCCTCAACGATACTCGCCGGCACCTTCGCAGGCCGGCGTAATGTTCGCCCGGCCGCAACGCCAAAAATTCACAAGCCGCCGCATCCGGTATCCCGCAATGCCAGACACGACAACGCCCGCTTCCCATTCCGATCGCCGCGCCTTCCTCCGCCGGGTCTTTGACGCCGCGGTGGCGCGCGCACATCCCGATGTTGCGCTCGCGGACCATCTGCCGCAGCCGCCGAAGGGGCGGATCATCGTGCTCGCGGCGGGCAAGGGCGCGGCCGCGATGGCCGTCGCCGCGGAGCGCTACTATCTCGACGAACTCAAGCTCGCGCCGGAGCGGCTCAGCGGCCTTGCGACGACGCGGCACGGCTACGGCCTGCCGACGCGGCGGATCGCGGTGATCGAGGCCGGCCATCCGGTGCCGGACGAGGCCGGGCTCAAGGCCGCCGACGAAACCCTGCGCCTTGCCGAGGGCGCCGGCGCCGACGACCTCGTGCTGGTGCTGCTCACGGGCGGCGGCTCGGCCAACTGGATCGCGCCGGTGGACGGCATCACCTTTGCCCAAAAGCAGCAGCTCAACAAGGCGCTGCTGCGCTCGGGCGCGCCGATCGGCGAGGTCAACACCGTGCGCAAGCATCTGTCGCGCATCAAGGGCGGCCGGCTCGCCCGCGCGGCGGCGCCGGCCAGCATCGTCACGCTGGCGATTTCCGACGTGCCGCGCGACGAGCCGTCCGCGATTGCCTCCGGCCCGACGGTCCCCGACCCGACGACGCTCGCCGATGCCCGCGCGCTGATTGCGCGCTACGGCCTCAGCGTCGACGACGCCGTCCTGCGTGCGCTCAAGGATGCGGCGAACGAAACCGCCAAGGACGACGACCCCGCCTTCGCGCGCGCGCGGTTCGCGATCATCGCGCGGCCGCACGATGCGCTGGCTGCCGCAATCGCAGTCGTCAGGGAGGCGGGCTATGAGGTGATCGATCTCGGCTCGGACCTCGAGGGCGAGGCGCGCGAGATTGCGGCCGCCCATGCGCAGATCGCGCGGCAGGCGCTGCGCGACCGCCGCCGCGTCGCGATCATCTCCGGCGGCGAACTCACCGTCACCGTTACCGGCAATGGCCATGGCGGCCCCAATCAGGAATATGCGCTGTCGCTGGCCGCGCACCTGTCGGACCTGCCCGCAGTCGCCGCACTCGCCGCCGATACCGACGGCGCCGACGGCGGCGCAGGCGCGCCGACCGATCCCGCCGGCGCGATCATCGACGAGGCGACCTTCGCCGCGATGCGCGCGCAAAAACTCGATGCCGCGGCCTATCTCACCGACAACGACGCGACCGGCTTTTTCGCGAAAACCGGCGACCTTCTGATCACCGGCCCGACCCGCACCAATGTCAACGACATCCGGGTCATCCTGGTGGATCCCGCCTGATCAGAACTCGCGGGCGATCATCGCGAGCATCCGCAGCAAGGCAGCGCGGTCGCCGGAGCCCAGCAGCTCGCTCAGCCGCGCCTCGTGCTTGTCGGCGACGATCTTCTTGGCCTTGGCCAAAATCTCGCGGCCGCTGTCGGTCAAGAGCAGCACGTGCGAGCGGCGGTCGTTCTGCGAGCGCGTGCGCTGGCACAGGCCGCGCCCTTCGAGCACATCGAGCATCGCGACGAAATTCGGCCGCTGAATGCCAAGCGTGTTGGCGATCTCGGTCTGATTCCGGCCGGGATTATTGTCGAGCAGCAGCAGCACGGAAAATTGCGCCGGCGTCAGATGCAACGAGGAGACGCAGCGCAAAAAGTCGTCGAACACACGAAGCTGCGCCCGCTTGAGCGAATAGCCGAGCAGCTCGGACAACTCGCCAAGCTCGATCGGATCGCTACCGACCACCGGCTTTATTGTTTTGGTCTTGGCTTTAGCTTTGACAGGCGGCGCCTTGGCCGCCGCCGTTTTCTTCACCGCCGTTCTGCTCACCGCGCCCCCAAATTTTCCGTCCCCAAGATTTTTCCGCCTTGCCGGCTTGCTCGTCTCGCCCCTGGCAGGGTTTGTTCTTTCTTGCGCCTTGCGAGTTCCGCTGTCACGCGCCTGCGTTGCAGTATAGCGCTCTTTGCGCGAACTTTTCTCCGTCGCCGTTTCCTTTTGCGCCGGCTGCCCGTCATTGGAATGAGACATCACGCGAAACCCGTTGCGATCTCGGCTATGATAGCCAAAACTGCCTGACAAGCAGCTTGAGATTATACTCGATAATCGTTATCTTTTATACCAAATAGAACCGACGAATTTCGCCAAGGCAAAAAACCGCCTGGCGATGCCGCGGCATGAGGGGGGCGCCCGGTCTTGAACTCCACCATACTGATGTTCCTGTTGCAGGACGGGATCACCAATGGCGCGATCTACGCACTTTTGGGACTGGCGCTCGTCCTTGTCTTTGCGGTGACCCGAGTCATCCTGATACCGCAGGGTGAGTTCGTGACCTATGGCGCGCTGACCTATGCGGCGCTCGCATCCGGTAAATTCCCGGAGACTGCCAAGCTGGCGGTGGCCATGGGCGTCGTCTCATTCGTGTTCGACCTCGTGAGCACGCGGCGCAGCTTCCACCTGCCGCGCACGCTGCGCTCCCTCGCCGTCAACATCGTCCTGCCGGTCGCCGTGCTCGCTGTCGCGATGATCTTCGCCGGCCGCAAGAACCCTGTGATCGTCGACATCACCATCGCGATCCTGATCGTCGCCTGCATCGGGCTTTACCTCTATCGCATCGTGTACCAGCCGATCGCCCATGCCTCGGTGCTGACGCTGCTGATCGCCTCTGTCGGCGCGCATCTCGCCCTGCAGGGCTTTGCGCTGGTGTTCTTCGGCGCCGAGGGCCTGCGCGGCCCGGCGATCTCCGACGCCAGCTTCGCGCTCGGCGGCCTCACCTTCACCGGCCAGAGCATCGGCGTCTATCTGATCACGATCATGCTGATCGTCGCCCTGTGGCTGTTCTTTGGCTACACGCTGTTCGGCCGCGCCCTGCGCGCCACCGCCGTCAACCGGCTCGGCGCGCGGCTGGTCGGCATCCGCACCTCGCTCTCCGGCCGCCTCGCCTTCCTGCTGGCGGCGGTGATCGGCGCGATTTCCGGCATCTTGATCGTTCCAATCACCACGCTCTACTACGACACCGGCTTCATCATCGGCCTCAAGGGCTTTGTCGTGGCGATCATCGGCGGCCTCGTGAGCTATCCGATCACCGCCGCCGCCGCGATCATGGTCGGCATCGTCGAAGCCTTCTCATCGTTCTACGCCAGCAACTACAAGGAGGTGATCGTCTTCACCCTGATCCTTCCCATCCTCATCATGCGGTCGCTGGCCGCGCCCGAGGTCGAAGAGGAACAGGACTGACCGTGATGACGAACCGTTTGCCCCTGATCATTTTCGCACTGGTGATGGCTGCCATCCCCTTCGTGCCGAACATCCCGCCGTTCTGGATCGTGCTCCTGAACAATATCGGCCTCGCCGCGCTGGTGGCGATGGGCCTCGTGCTGCTCACCGGCGTCGGCGGCCTCACCTCCTTCGGCCAGGCGGCGTTCTGCGGCTTCGGCGCCTACACCACCGCCGTGCTGACCACCGCCTACGGCTTCTCGCCGTGGGTCACGCTGCCGCTGTCGCTGCTGGTCAGCGGTGCCGCCGCCGTCATGCTCGGGCTGATGACCGTGCGGCTCTCCGGCCACTATCTGCCGCTCGGCACGCTGGCCTGGGGCCTCGCGCTCTACTACCTCTTCAGCAAGCTGGAGTTTTTGGGCCGCAACGACGGCATCGCCAGCATTCCGCCGCTGACGATCGGCTCCTACCGCATGCTGAGCCCGGATGCGATCTACTTCGCGATCTGGATCGCGGTCATCATCGCCGCCATCCTGACGATGAACCTGCTCGACTCGCGCACCGGCCGCGCCATCCGCGCCCTGCGGCGCGGGCATATCGCGGCGGAAGCCTTCGGCGTGCAGACCGCGCGCGCCAAGCTGCTGGTGTTCATCTACGCCGCGGTGCTCGCCGGCCTCTCCGGCTGGCTCTATGCGCACTTCCAGCGCACCGTGAACCCGACCCCGTTCGGCCTGCTCGCCAGCATGGAATATCTGTTCATCGCCGTGGTCGGCGGCGCGGGCCATGTCTGGGGCGCGGTGCTTGGTGCCGCCGTCGTCGTCATTCTCAAGGAATTCTTGCAGAATGCCGTGCCGGCGATCTTCAACGTGCAGGCGCAGTTCGAGACCATCGTGTTCGGCATCATGCTGTTCGTGCTGCTGCAGGTCGCGCCGACCGGCATGTGGCCGCGGGTGATGGCACTGCTGCCGCAGCGGCGCACCGGCGAGACGCCGGTGACGAACGATCCGCTGCCGCCGCGCGAGCACATCGCGCCGGCCTCGCAGGTGCTGCTCAAGATCGACACCGCGCGGAAGGAGTTCGGCGGCGTGGTCGCCGTCAACAACGTCAGCTTCGAGGTGCGCACCAACGAGATCGTGGCGCTGATCGGCCCCAACGGTGCCGGCAAGAGCACGACCTTCAACCTCGTCACCGGCGTTCTCGGCGCAACCTCCGGCCACATCTCGCTGCTCGACAAGAACATCGACGGCGCACGGCCCCAGGAGATCGTCAAGCTCGGCCTCGCCCGCACCTTCCAGCACGTCAAGCTCGTGCCGGACATGACCGTGCTGGAGAACGTCGCGATCGGCGCGCATCTGCGCGGCCATTGCGGCCCCGTCACCAGCATGCTCCGCCTCGACCGCGCCGACGAGGCCCGCATCCTCGCCGAAGCCGCCAAGCAGATCGAGCGCGTCGGGCTCGGCAGCCAGATGCACCATCTCGCCAGCAGCCTGTCGCTCGGCCAGCAGCGCATCGTCGAGATCGCCCGCGCGCTTTGCGTCGACCCGATCCTGCTGCTGCTCGACGAGCCGGCGGCGGGCCTGCGCCACATGGAAAAGCAGAAGCTCGGCGAACTTTTGCGGCAACTGCGCGACGGCGGCGTCTCGGTGCTGCTCGTCGAACACGACATGGGCTTTGTGATGGATCTCGCCGACCGCATCGTGGTGCTCGACTTCGGCACCCGCATCGCCGAAGGCACCCCGGCGGAGATCAAGCGCAACCCCGATGTGATCAAGGCCTATCTCGGAGGCACGGCATGACCACCGCTCCCCTGCTCGCCGTCTCCGACGCGACCGTTTCCTACGGCAAGGTCGAGGCCGTGCGCAGCGTCTCGATCGACGTTCGCGAGAACGAGATCGTCACCATCGTCGGCGCCAACGGCGCAGGCAAGACTACGCTGCTCAACGCCGTCATGGGCATTTTGCCGCTCAAGGGCGAGGTCACCTTCGCCGGCCAGCGCATCTCGCGGCTCGATATCGAGGACCGGGTCAACGCCGGCCTCTGCCTCGTGCCCGAGCATCGCGAGCTGTTCGGCACCATGACCGTCGCGGAGAACCTGCAGCTCGGCGCCTTCCGCATCCCGGCCGCCGAGGCGAAGATCTCGATGGAGCGGGTGCTCACGCTGTTTCCCCGCCTCAAGGAGCGCCACAGCCAGCTCGCCGGTACGCTCTCGGGCGGCGAGCAGCAGATGCTGGCGATGGGCCGCGCCCTGATGAGCCGGCCGCGCCTTTTGATGCTCGACGAACCGAGCCTCGGCCTTGCGCCGCTGATCGTCGCCGACATCTTCCGCACCGTGGTCGAACTGCGGCAGGCGGGCGTCTCGATCCTCCTGGTCGAGCAGAACGCCAGCGCCGCGCTCAAGATCGCCGACCGCGCCTATGTGATGGAGCTCGGCGAGTTCATCATGAGCGGCGATGCGGCGGAGATCGCCACCGATCCGCGCGTCATCGGCAGCTATCTCGGCTTCCAGAGCGACACTGCGGCGGGCTGAGCCGCGCTGCAGAATTGGAGCAACAAAAAAGGCCGGGAAACATCCCGGCCTTTTTCATTTCGACTTTATGCTTGCCGTAAGGCAGAGGCGGCTGCGCGAAGCAGCCGCCTTACCAAAAATCACTCCGCCGGGACGTACTTGCCGTCCTTCACCGTCAGGATGATGCGCGAACGGTCATCGACGCCGTAACGGTTGGTCTCGGTGAAGTTGTAGACCGCCTGGCTCGCCGCCAGCTCCTTCTCGGTCAGCAGCGCCTGACGGATCGCCTCGCGGAATTCCGGCGTGCCGGGCTGCGCGGTCTTCAGCGCGACCGGGATGATGCGCTTGAGCACCTCGAAGGCGTCGTAGGAGTGGCCCGCGAACTGGCTGCGGCTGTTGGCGCCATACTTCGCCTCATAGGCGGTGTTGAGCGCCAGACCCGGCTTCTTGGTCAGCGCGCTGTCCGGCTGGGTTTCCGGCGACATCACCGGGCCGGAGGCCATGATCACGCCTTCCGCTGCCTTGCCGGCAATGCGGATGAAGTCCATGCTGGCCGCGCCGTGGGTCTGGTAGATCAGGCCCTTGTAGCCGCGCTCGCGCAGCGCGCTCTGCGGCAAGGCGGCGGCGGTGCCGGAGGCGCCGACGAGGATCGCATCGGGATTGGAGGCGACCAGCTTGAGCACCTGGCCGGCGACCGAGGTGTCGGGCCGGGCGAAGCGTTCGTCGCTCGTGACCTTGATGCCCATCGGCTCGCCCTGGGTCTTGATGTCGTTAAGCCAGAGGTCGCCGTAGGAATCCGAGAAGCCGATATAGCCGACGGTCTTCACGTTGTGCTTCTTCATGTGCTCATAGAGCACCTTGCCCATCACCGGCACCGGCTGCGGCATCACGACCGACCACTTCTGGCGCGGCGGCGTCACCGGCAGCGGGGCGAGGCTGAAATGCGGCACGCCCGCCTCGTTCGCCACGGTCGAGATCGCGATCGTCGGCGGCGTGGTGGAGGAGCCCATCACGATGTCCGCATTGGACTCGGTGATGAAGCGGCGCACGTTGGTGGTTGCGGTGGTGGAATCGCCGCCGTCATCGAGCACGATGACCTTGAGCGGCATGCCGCCGATCTCCTTCGGCACGAATTCCAGCGCGTTGCGCTCCGGGATGCCGAGCGCGGCGGCCGGGCCCGTGGTCGTCACGCTGATGCCGATGGTGATTTCCTTGGCCTGCGCCATGGCCGGCGAGTGCAGCGCGGGCAGTAGCAGCGTGAGCGCCGCAGCCGCCGTCGTCAGTGTCCAGACTTTCATCAATTGTCCTCCCTCGAAATGGTTGGCCGAGACGTTAGCGTCGTCTTGTCGAAATCACAATTCTTGCGTGGCCGCGAAAGCGCCTCAGCGCGGCGCCATGCGCAGCGCCGCGTCGAGACGTACCACCTCGCCGTTGAGATACGGGTTGTCGATCATATGCATTGCAAGCGAGGCGAACTCTTCCGCCTGCCCGAGACGATGCGGGAACGGGATCGCGGCGGCAAGGCTGTCCTGGGCCTCCTGCGGCAGCGCGCCGAGCAGCGGGGTGAGGAACAGGCCCGGTGCAATCGTCATCACCCGGATACCGAATTGCGCGAGTTCGCGCGCGATCGGCAGCGTCATGCCGACAATGCCGCCCTTGGAGGCGGAATAGGCCGCCTGCCCGATCTGGCCGTCATAGGCGGCAACCGAAGCCGTGTTGATGATCACGCCGCGTTCGCCGCCGGCCAGCGGCTCGAGCTTCGCCATCGGCGTCGCGGCCAGCCGCAGCATGTTGAAGGAGCCGATCAGGTTGACGCGGATCACCTTCTCGAAATCGGGCAACGGCATCGCACCATCGCGACCGACGACCCGCTTGGCGACGCCGATGCCGGCGCAGTTCACCAGAACGCGGGCAACGCCGTGGGCCTTCTCGGCGGCGGCGATGGCGGCTTCGGCGGAGGCGGCATCTGCGACGTCGCATTTCACGGCGACGCCGCCGAGCTCCGCGGCGACCTTTTCCGCCAGCTCCATATTGAGGTCGCAGATCGCGACCTTGGCGCCTTGCGCCGCGAGCTTGCGCGCGGTTGCAGCGCCGAGGCCCGAGGCCCCGCCGGTCACGAGTGCTGCCTGATCCTTGAGCAACATAGTCCGTCCTCCCTTGAGCGCCGCGACGCACGCGGCCGCGTTGTCATCAACCTATTTCGCAGAGATCAAATCCGGCGCCGGCTCGGCCGCATACATCGTCTCGATCAGGGCGGCGCGGTGCTCGAGCACGGCGCGCTGGTTGACCGATCCCTTGTCCGTCACCTCGCCGCGGTCGATCGACAGCGGCGTATCCAGCAGCAGGGCGCGGGTGATGCGGTTGGACGAGCCCGTCGCCTCTTCGGCGAACGCCTTGAACCGAACCCGGAACGCCTCGCGCACCGCGGGATCGGCCGCCGCCGCCGTCATGTCGAACGACGCCAGCTCCGGATTGATCAGGCGGCAGCCGTCGAGATCGAGCACCACCAGCGCCGACAATTCGTCGCGGTTGATGCCCGCGATCACGACATCGCGCACCAGCGGCGCGCAGGCCGCGATCATTTTCGCGCGCAGCGGGCCGACGCTGACCCATGTGCCGCTGGCGAGCTTGAAATCCTCGGAGATGCGGCCGTCGAAGTCGAACCCGGCATTGAAGTCGTTCGGGTCGATCGGCTTGATGGCGTCGCCCATCCGGTAGTAGCCCTCCTCGTCGAAGGCTTCGGCGGTCAGCTCGGGCTTGCGCCAGTAGCCCGGCATCACGTTCGGGCCCTTGGCGCGGACCTCGAGCTTGCCGTTGTTAGGGAGCAGCTTTGCGACATTGCCCGGCACCGGCAGGCCGACATGGCCCGAGCGGCTGGTTTCCGGCGATACCGACATGAAGAACGGCGCGGTCTCGGTCGCGCCGAGGCCGGTCAGCATCGGCACGCGCATGCCGGTTTCCTGCACCGCGAGCTCGTCGAGGCTGTTCCAGACATAGCTCGACAGCCCGGCGCCGCTGAAAAACATAGCCTGCAGCCGGCTGAAGAAGGTTTTGCGCAGCGCCGCGTCCTCGCGCAGATAGGGCAGCAGCGATTCATAGCCCTTCGGCACGTTGAAATAGACCGTCGGCGCGATCTCGCGCAGGTTGCGCACCGTCTCCTCGATGCCGCCGGGCATCGGCTTGCCCTCGTCGAGATACATCGAGCCGCCGTTGTAGAGCGTCAGTCCGATATTGTGGTTGCCGCCGAAGGTGTGATTCCACGGCAGCCAGTCGATGATCACCGGCGGCTCCTCCTTCAGGAAAGCCAGCGTATCGCGCAGCATCACCTGATTGGCGCACAGCATGCGCTGGGTGTTGATCACCGCCTTGGGCATTCCGGTCGAGCCGGAGGTGAGCAGGAATTTTGCGATCGTGTCCGGGCCGATGGCGGCGTGGATCGCATCGATCTGCGGATCCTCCGGCGTGGCCAGCAGTTCGGACAGCGCCGTGTAGGGCCGCCCCGAAAGCTCGCCGCGCGCCGCCGCAATCTCGACATTGGCCGGCACATTGGCAAGCAGCGCCTCGGCGAAGGTGCTTGCATCGTCGGCGAAAACCAGCCCGGGGGTGAGCAGGTCGATCAGATAGGCAAGCTTCTTGTAGTCGCGCGACACCAGCGAATAGGCCGGCGAGATCGGCGAGAACGGCACGCCCGCATAGAGCGCGCCGAAGGCGATGAGCGCGTGATTGATCGAATTGCCGGACAAAATGGCGATCGGGCGCTCGGCCGACAGCCCGCGCGCGACAAAGGCCGAGGCAAGGCGCCGGCTCGACTCCAACAGCTGCGCATAGGTGATGGTGCGCCAGCCGTCGCCCTGCCGCTCCGCCATGAAAATGTGGTCCGGCTTGACCTTGGCCCAATGATGCAGCCGATCGGTGAGCCGCGCCGGATAGTCGCCGATCGCTGCGATCGGGCGGAGGTAGACCACCCCGCCCGCGCCCTGCTCGATCGCCACCTTGGGCCGGCCGAACGAAATCGGTCGCAGCGGATGCTGGCTCTGAGCACGCACTACGGACTCTGTCTTGGTCACATCAACGCTCCGGTCAGGTCGGCCGCACTTTGGCGGTCTTGCGGTCGAGGAAATCGCGGATCCGCTTCTTCGCTTCCTTGTCGCTCTGCGCCACCGTGGCCATCAGCGACTCCATGATCAGGCCCGCCTGCGGGTTGATGTCGGCGATCATCGGCAGCGCGTTGAGCACCGCGAAATTGGTCAGCGGCGCGTTAGCGGAAATTTTATCGGCCAGCTCCAGCGCCTTGGCGTATGCGCCGCCGGCCTCAGTGACATATTGCGAAAAGCCCAGCGTCACGCCCTCCTCCGCGCCGTAGACCCTGCCGGTGAGCATCATATCAGCCATCCGGGCGACGCCAATCAGCCGCGGCAGACGCACCGAAGCACCGCCGCCGACGAAAATCCCCCGCTGGCCCTCGGGCAGCGCATAATAGGCGCTCGGCTCGGCGACGCGGATATGAGCGGCGCAGGCGAGTTCCAGGCCGCCGCCGATCACCGCGCCCTTCAGCGCCGCGATCACTGGCACACGGCAATGCTGGATGCGGTCGAAGGTGCGGTGCCACATCCGCGAATGCGCCAGCCCCTCGGCGGCGTCACGCTCGACCAGCTCGGACAGGTCGAGCCCGGCCGAGAAATGATCGCCGTGGCCATGGATGACGACCGCGCGAACGTCCTTCGGCAGGCAGCCGAAACAGGCGTCGAGTTCGAGAATGATGGTGTCGTTGAGGGCGTTGCGCTTGGCGGGCCGGTTGAGGCCGACGGTGAGCACGGCGCCGACCTGCGCAATGTCGAGCACGGCGGACGGTCCGGCGGAAGAGGCAGGCATAGGCGTTTCCTGTAGAGACTATTGTTTCGACGGCGCAGGTTGTGATCCTGGCGAATAGTTATATCTTATAATCAATCCACCGCCTGTCAATCGGCCGCAGCCGGCGCGCAGTGCAAACACAGGGAAACAGCGGAGAATGCCGGCTGTTGGCGCGCGCGCATACGGCCGCGCGGGGCGGTGTCAAAGCACCTGAAAAACCGCAAGCTCGACGCGATCGGGATGGCGCGCGCCGCTGCCGATAAAAATGTGCTCCATCAGCCAGCGATATTTTTCGCTGCCGGTTTCAAAGCGCGGCACCGAGCGGAAATAGATCAGCTCCGGCGGCACCGCCTCGCCGGCGCGGATGCGCTCGAGCGCCTCCTTGGGGCCGAAGCGGACGCCGAGATTTTCGATGTAGATCTTTTCGCCGTCGGAAAGCTCGATGGCGTATTTGGCCTCGAGCTCGGTAAAGCCATTGGGGCGGATGATCTGATAGTCGGCGCCGCCGGCGAGGATGGTGCCGGACATGTTGTCGCCACGCAGCTCGCCGCCGGTGATCGGGATCACGCGCCGCGCGCCATAGCCGAAGTCGCCGATCTCGATCGGCCTCGCGACGCGGATGGAGAGATCGAAGACGTGGCGGGTTTTCAGTTCGGCAACCATTGAACTCACTTTGCCTCCAAACGCGGCCGGCGGGGCAAGCTGCCACCGGCCGTGGGCAGGAATTTTACCCCACCATGCGCTGCGGCAGCCAGGTCGCGATCATCGGGAATGCAATCAGCAGCCCCAGCCGGATCAGGTCGGTGACGACGAAGGGCAGCACGCCCTTGAAGATCGTCGTCATGTCGACGTCCTTGATCACGCTCTTGATGACGAAGACGTTCATGCCGACCGGCGGATGAATGAGGCCGAGCTCGACCGTCATCACGATCACGACGCCGAACCAGATCGGATCGAAGCCGAGCGCGGTGATGATCGGAAACACGATCGGCACGGTCAAAATCACCATCGCCATCGCGTCCATCAGGCAGCCGAGCACGAGATACATCAGCAGGATCAGGAACAGCACGCCATAGCGGCCGATACCGAGGCTGGTGAGAAACTCGGTGAGCGCCTGCGGCGTCTGCGTGATCGTGAGGAAATAGCCGAAGCACAGCGCGCCGATCAGCACGGTGAACACCGCCGCCGTGGTTCGCGTCGCCTGCAGGAGCGATTCAAGTATGCCCGCGGGCGACAGCTTGCCGCGCGCGATGCCGATCAGGAACGCGCCGACGGCACCAACGGCACCGGCCTCGGTCGGGATGAACAGGCCGCCATAAAGGCCGCCGATGACGAAGACGAACAGCAGCGCCGGCGCCCAGATGTCGCGCAGCGACTTGAGCTTTTCCTCCGCCGTCGAGCGCGTGCCGGCCGGCAGGAAGCCCGGCTTGACGCGGCCGATGATGTAGATCGTGATCATGTGCATCGCCACCGCCATCAGGCCGGGGATGATGCCGGCGATGAAGAGCTGGCCGATGTCCTGCTGCGTGATGATGCCGTAGACCGCGAGCACGGTGGACGGCGGCAGCATGATGCCGAGCGTGCCGCCGACCGCGATGACGCCGGTGGCGAAGGATTTCGGATAGTTGAACCGCCGCATCTCCGGATAGGCGACGGTCGAGAACGTCGCCGCCGAGGCGACCGACGAGCCGGAGATCGCGGCGAAGCCGCCGCAGGCCGCGATGGTGGCGATGCCGAGGCCGCCGCGCCAGTGGCCGAGATAGGTGTTCGCCGCGCGAAACAGCTCGCGGCTGATCCCGGACACGGAGACGAGCGCGCCCATCAGCAGAAACATCGGGATGACGCCGAAGGAATAGTCGGTGACGGTGCGCATCACCGTCTGGGCGACGAGCTTGAGCGCCGGCTCGAGGCTGGTGAGATAGCCGAACCCGGTGACGCCGACGAGGCCCATCGCCATGCCGACTGGCACGCGCAGCAGCATCAGGGCGAACAGCGAGACAAAGGAAATCAGGACAACCGCTTCGTTGCTCAAGCGTCTTACTCCACAGCCTTCAGTCTGGGGTCTTGCAATTCGTCCGGGCGGAAGATCAGCCGCCACGTCCGAATCCCGATCAACAGCACCGCCGAGACATCGCCGATCCACGCCACCGCGAAGAACGGCCAGTTCGGCAGCCGCAGATCGAAGGTCTGCACATTGTCCTGGTATGTCGTGACAACCTTGTCGAACAGCGTTCCGGTCTGGACGGTGACGACGAACAAGAGCACCAGCGTCGCAAAAATATCGATCCAGCGTTGGTACTTCGGCGAGACGTTGGCCCATACGAGATCGACGGTGATGTGGGTGCCGCGATAGCTCGTCGCCGCGATGCCCCAGAAGATCAGAATCCCCATCAGCAGCCGGCCGAAGTCGTAATAGTCGGGGATCGTCACCGCGAAGAATTTTCGCATGATGATCGCGGCGAAGGTGTTGAGCGCGACCAAGCCGACGAAGATCGCCGCGATCAGCTCGATCGAATCGATGAACCGATCCATGTAGCGGCTGAATTTCGGCTGGGCGACCGGCGGCGCGCCGCGTGCATCCAGGCCGTCAGGATTGACTGTCATAAAAGCAACCGTTCCGCAGAAATTCGCATGCAGGCTGACGCGAACAGGATGACGAGTGTGACCGCCACATCCCGCCCCCATCTTTTTTCCAAAGACCCCGGGAGGCGGTCACACTCGCGAGGCTGAATTACATGAACTCAGCCTCGGTCCGCAGTCGTCATCCTGGCCTAGAGCCCGGCGCCGTGCTTCTGGATGGCCGCATCGAGATCCTTCTCGACGGCCACCGGGTCGCCGCCGGCCTTCTTCACGCCTTCCGCCCAGCTCGCCTTCAGCGGCTGCACGGCCTTCTTCCACTCGGCCATCTGCTCGGGCGTCAGCTTGTAGACCTCGTGATTGGGCAGCGCCTTCATCTTGGCCCGGCCGCCGAACTCGAACGCGGTCCACGGGTCGGAGACCTTGGCGGCCCACTCCGGCGAGCAGTGTTCGTCGAACACCTTCTTCTGCGCCGGCGACATCGCGTTATAGATCTTCGGGTTCACGTTGTAGGTGAAGACCGTGGTGTAGAGCGGCTCGTCGATGTGGTAGGTGACGGCCTTGTCGATGCCGAACAGGAAGATCGAGCCCCACGGGAAGAAGATTTCATCCGCCACGCCGCGCTCGAGCGCATCGCGCGATTCAGGCGCCGAAGCCTGCACGTTGGTGCCGCCGAGCAGCTTCACCATCTCGGCGATGGTGCTCTGCGCCGGGCGCACCTTCACGCCGTTGAGATCGCCGGGAACAAGAATCTTCTTCTTGCCGTGAAGGGTGCCGGGGTCGTGGATGAAGCCGAAGCAGAACTTCGTGTCCTTCATCTCGGTCGGCGCATATTTGCGATACCACTCGTCGAAGGCCAGCGTGCCTTTCTTGCCATCGCCGAAGGTGAAGGGGATCTGACCGGCGGCAACGATCGGGAAGCGACCGGGCTGATACCCGGGGTTGACATAGGTGACGTCGGCGATGCCGTCGCGCGCCATGTCATAGTGATCGAATGCCTTGCCGAGCTGCTCGGAGGTAAAGATCGTCGACTTGATGGTGCCGCCCGAAGCCTTTTCGAGGCTCGCCGCCCATTCCTTCGTCGCCGGAACCAGCGGGTGCGCCGGTGGCAGCCACAGCGAAACCTTGAGATTGATCGTCTTGTCCTGCGCCAATGCAGGCGTGATGAACCCGGCCACAAGAATGGCCGCCAACAGCCTCTTCATAGGCAACGCCTCCCCGTTGATCTCTTATTCGGCTCTATCGGCCTTCCGACCTTCGCGGCCGGCTGCGGATATTGTTATATGAGATAATTGTCATTGCAAGATGCTCGACAAAAGCAGTATGCCAAAACCTCGCGGCCGCGCGGCCGACGGGGCGGAAAGAACACAGCCAAGACATCACGCGGAGGATATGTTGCGCACGCAGGTTGCAATCATTGGGGCTGGTCCCGCAGGACTGTTGCTAGGTCAACTTTTGCACACTTACGGGATCGACAACGTCATCCTCGAGCGCCGCGATCCTGCCTATGTGCTGTCCCGCATCCGGGCCGGCGTGCTCGAGCAGGGAACCGTGGACATCCTGGAGGAAGTCGGCGCGGCGGCGCGGCTCCATCGCGAAGGCCTGATCCACGACGGTATCGAACTGGCATTCGACGGCGTGCGCCACCGCGTGGACATGAAGGCCGCGACCGGCGGCAAGGTCGTCACCGTCTACGGCCAGACCGAAGTCACCCACGACCTGATGGACGCGCGCGAGAAGGCCGGGCTGACCTCGATCTATGAGGCCGAGGACGTCCAGCTGCACGACTTCGATACCGACAAGCCGCGCGTCACCTACGTCAAAGACGGGGTGACGCACGAACTGTTCTGCGACTTCATCGCCGGCTGCGACGGCTATCACGGCGTCAGCCGCCAGAGCGTTCCCGCCTCGGCGATCAAGACCTATGAGCGGGCCTATCCGTTCGGCTGGCTCGGCATCCTGTCGGATACGCCGCCGGTGTCGCCGGAGCTGATCTACATCAAGCACGAACGCGGCTTTGCGCTGTGTTCGATGCGCTCCAACACCCGCAGCCGCTATTACTTGCAATGCTCGCTGGACGACCGTGTCGAGAACTGGTCGGACGAGCGGTTCTGGGAAGAACTCAAGCGCCGCCTCGATGAGGAGGCGATCGCCAATCTCGTCACCGGCCCGTCGATCGAGAAGAGCATCGCGCCGCTGCGCAGCTTCGTCGCCGAGCCGATCCGCTTCGGCCGCCTGTTCCTCGCCGGCGACGCCGCGCACATCGTGCCGCCGACCGGCGCCAAGGGCCTCAACCTCGCGGTCAGCGACGTGCACTACCTGTCGCAGGCGCTGCGCACCTACTACTTTGACAAGTCAAGCGAAGGCATCGACCAATATTCGGCGCTGGCGCTGGAGCGGGTGTGGAAGGCGGAACGCTTTTCGTGGTGGATGACGTCGATGCTGCATCGCTTCCCGGACATCGATCCGTTCACCGATCGCGTGCAGATCGCCGAGCTGCATTATCTCGTCAGCTCGCAGGCGGCCACGACGTCGCTGTCGGAAAACTACGTCGGCCTGCCGTTCTAATTAAACTGCGCGCGAGCCGTCACGCCGAGGCGGACGGCTCGGCTTCATCAAGATCGTCCGGCTCGTCGAAATCGTCGTCAAACGCCGGCATGGTGCGCAGCGGCGCTGTCGAGAGCGTCACCTTGCGGTGATGGGACGTCGCCGGCGCCCGCTTGGCGGACGGCCGCGCCTCATGCGCCAGGTCATAGAGCGTTGCGCCCGCACGCCCGCCCTGCTGCAGCAGGTCGTCCCGGCTGCAGCTTGCGGCAATCGCGATGCCGAGCCCGTGCAGGTGGCTGCGGCGGTAGCAGAACAGAGCGAGCATGGCACGAACGGCCGGCGGGACGCTTTCCATCAGCTCCGGCAGGCCGTTGTCGCTGGCGCGGTACAAGGCACCCAGCAGGCTTTCGTCCACCGGGCATTGATCGCTGTCATAGTCGGCTGAATTTGACCACATCGCCATTCTCCTACCGCTAGGATGGTAGGGAATTTGCTAATGAATGGTTAACCATGACCCGCGGCCCACAGCCGGGGATACCTCTGGGGACAAGTCAACCGTCGCTCAGGAATTGGCGGCAAGCACGATCGACAGTGCAAAGCCGGTGAGGTGATGAAGCGCCTGATCGACCCCCATCAGCAGCCAGAACCAGCGCTTCTGCGGCGTGACCTCCAAGGTGACGACGCACCAGCTCTTGGCGCGGTCGATCACGAGGTGGATGGCAAAGTCGATCGCGCCGAGAAACCACAGCCGCGGCAACAGCGCCGCCACGATCAGCGTCGTCAGCGCACCATGGACCAGGCAATGGGTCACCAAGGGCAACGCCCAGCCGCGCTTGCTGTCCTTGCCCCTTGCCATCCAGTTGGTCTGAAAAACGAAGTCCGCGAGAATGTGCTTGAGCGTCAGGAGCAGCATCCAGCCGATCAGAGAGCCAACGCCAATGGTTGAAGCCAAATCGGGGATCAAGGTGCTGTGACCTCATCTCGGTGTCCGGCGGTGCGAGGCTGCGCCATCTAAGGCATCCAATCTTCAACCGCCCGAGCCACAATCTCAAAAAACACCGCCCTTGTTGAGTCCCTCTTTCGGCAGGGCCGGTTCATTTTTTCCGGCGGCCGCCCCGGCCCCCCGCAGCCGTGCGATCAGGCCGGCAAATTCCGCAGGCGCCGGATCGCCGAGCGCCGCCGCCCGCGCCTCGGCCAGCGCGGCGGGAAGATCCGGCAGCGCCAAGCGGCCGTCGAATACCGGCTTGGCGAGGCCGTCGATCAGCGCGTGCCAGATCCCGACGCGGCGGCGATAGGCCGCCCCCGTGCCGTGAACGAGCGCGCCGGTTGCGACGATCTCGGCCGCCGCCTCGGGCCGCAGCGTCAGGCTGCGGTCGATCATGTGCAGCCAGCGCTCGACCAGCGCGCGCTCCTCCCGGTAGCCCGTCGTCGTCAGGCGCCAGCGCCCGATCCTGCTCCAGCCGCGCAGGTAAAGGCGGCGTACGGGGCTTCGGGCGGCAAAGCGGAGGCGGAAACGCAGTTCCCGGCATTTCAGCCGCCCGGCGGCGGCCAGCGCCGGCTCGCCGAGCAGCGACGGCAGCGACGACAGGATCTGGCTGAGCCGGAACTCGATGCGGTCGGGGATGTCTGCCCCCTCGCCGCGCAGCTTCAGGTCCGCAATTCGCGGCGCGTCGCAGCAGGCCATCCGCGCGGCGAGGATGCGCGCGATCGCGGCCAGCATCGCCTCGTCGACCCCGCGCCGCCCGATGAAGCGGCCGAGCCGCTGCATGTAGAGCTGGGCATAGCCCGGCCCCTGATAGTCGATCATTTCGGCAATGCCCGCCTGCACCGCCGCCCTTGCCGCCTCGGGCAACTGCGCGGGCACGGCCGGCGGCTCGGCGTCGTCATAGCCGAGCAGATCCGCGAGCATGATGCGGAGCGGCCCCGGCCAGCGGGCAAGGCGGTACGCGGCTGAGGGCAGCGCGGGCATCATGACCCAGCCTGCACGCCGGACGGTGCGGGCGACGGCGCGGCAGGCTGATCCAGCCGCGCCTGCAGCTCCGCGATGTTCTGCAACAGCCGGGCGCTCGCCAGCCGCAGGAAGTAGAAGCCGAACTCCGGGTTCTGCACATACAATTCGCGCACCTGATTGTAGCCGATGCGCAGCACCGTGCCGCCCTCCACGCATTCCAGCGTCTGGGTGCGGGTATTGTCCGGCGTCAGCATGCCGAGCTCGCCGACGATGGCGCCGACCGGCAGCTCGATGCCGGATTCGACCAGACGAAACTTGCCGCTGACGATGTAAAACATCTCCTCGGCCAGTTCGCCCTTGTAGAACAGCGCCTCGCCGGCCGCGCATTTGCGCTCGGTCATGAACGGCTTCAGCCAGTCCATCGAGAGGTCGCCCTGCACCGAGCGTTTGACGTCGCGCACGAGCTGCAGCATCTGGTGCAGCCGGTAGGCATTGAGCGGCAGCAGCAGCCCGTGCAGCAGCAGCGTCGGATAGTTGCGCAGCGGAAGGGCGAAGGCGATGAACACGAGGTTGGCGAGAATGCCGAACACCCGAAGCGGAATCATCGTCCGCATCGAATAGGTCGCAACCACGAAGAAGGTCGCAAACACGCTGCCGGCATGTTCTAACAGGGGCGAAATGTCCATGGCGCGGTTCTCTCTGACGTGAAGAGGAGATTGAGAACTGCGCCGGGAAACGTCAATGCCGCTGCGCGTGCCGAAAGCATTTGCCGATAGGTGGAACAGGAGGGAGCCGATGTCAGCTCAGGACACAGCCTTGGACGGCGCCCGGGACGAGGCCGGCAGTCCGCCGGTCCTGGCGATCGACGGGCCGCGCGCAACCATCCGCCTCAACCGGCCACGCCATCTCAACCGCATCCAGCCGGAAGACCTCAACGCCCTGCTCCACCTGTTCCGGGAGGTCGAAGGCAACCCGGCCGTCAAGGTGCTGGTCCTGACCGGAACCGGACGCGCCTTCAGCGCCGGCTTCGATCTCGGCGCGATGGCCGACCGCGCCACGCGGCAGGAGGCGAAGGGACCGGGCACGATGTTCGAGGACGTCGCCAACCGCCTCGAAAATCTCGGCCTGCCGACCATCTGCCGGCTCAACGGCGGGGTCTATGGCGGCTCGACCGACCTCGCCCTCGCCTGCGATTTCCGCATCGGCGTCGACACCTGTGAGATGATCATGCCGGCGGCGCGGCTCGGCCTGCACTATTACACCGGCGGCCTGCGCCGCTATGTCTCGCGGCTCGGCGTCAACGCCGCCAAAAAACTGTTCCTCACCGCGCAAAGGATCGACGCCGCCGAGATGCTGCGGATCGGCTACCTCACCGCCGCCGTCCCCGCGGAGCGGCTCGATGCCGAGGTCGATGCGCTGGCCGACATTCTCGCCGCCAACGCGCCGGCGGCGGTCGCCGGCATGAAGCGCGCCATCAACGACATCGCCCGCGATGCGTTCGACGAGGCCGCGGCCGACCTGCGCCACCGCGACAGCATGCGCGGCCCGGAGATCGGCGAAGGCATCAAGGCCTACAAGGAAAAGCGCCCGCCGCGCTTCGGCGGGCGTTAGGCGCGCCTATTCGCCGACGAAGGTCACGACATCGGCAAGCGCCGCGCGCGAGGTACGGTAGCTGTTGACGCGGTTGCCAACGTCCGAATAGCCGAAGGATATGCCGCAGACCACGCGGCGGTCGTCGGCGAGGCCGAAGTGCTTCCTGATCGTGCCGGAATGAAAGGCGAGCGCCGCCTGCGGAACGGTGGCGATTCCCAGCGCCTGCGCCGCCAGCATGAAGTTGCTGACATAGCCGCCGCAGTCGATCGCGCCGTAGACGCCGAGCGCCTCGTCGGTGGTGATGACGGCGACATGGGGCGCACCGAAAAAGTTGAAGTTTTCCAGCGCCTGCCGGGCATAGGCCGCGCGGTCGCCGCGGGCGATGCCGAGGGTGTTGTAGAGCTGAAAGCCGCTCTCGCGGCGGCGTTCGAGATAGACGCCCTGGTATTCGCGCGGGAACGGAAAATCGCCCTCGCTCGGCACGCCGCTGCTCGCGGCCGCATACATCACCTCGCGAAAGCGAGTCGTCTCTCCCCCGGAGGTGATCAGCACCTGCCACGGCTGGCTGTTGCACCAGGAGGCAGTGCGCTGCGCCGCCCGCAGGATGCGCTCGATCACGGCGCGGTCCACCGGCTGCGGCCGGAAGGCGCGGCACGAATGCCGCGCAATCAACAGTTCCTCGACCACATCAATCGGCCGGGTGTCAGTCTCGGTCGTCATCGTCTCGTCGCTGCCTTCCTGTGCCTCGCGGCCGTTCCAAGCCGCCGCCTCTCAGCGTCCCCTGGTCGGGATCTGGTTGAACGGCACATCCTTGTCCACCCGCACGTCGCCCGGCAAGCCCAGCACGCGCTCGGCAATGATGTTGCGCAAAATCTCGTCAGTGCCGCCAGCGATGCGGTCCGACGGCGAGCGCAGCAGCATCGCCTGGAACTGCCCGGCGGCATCGCCGGTCGGGGACTCGGTCAGCACCCCCGCCGCGCCCTGCAGGTCGGCGGCGAACATCGCGATGTCCTGCAGCATCGAGCCGGAAACCAGCTTGCCGATGGAGTTTTCCGGCCCCGGCCGCTCGCCGCGCGACAGCGCCGAAATGGTGCGGTAGCTCGTATACTTCAACCCGCTGTTGCGCACCGCCCAGTTGGCGAGTTTGGAGCGCACCGCGCGGTCGTCGATCGCCAGGCCCTCGTCGGTCACAAAATTGCAGCAGAAGTCGAAGATCTCGTTGAAGCCGGTCGCGACCCGCGCGCCGATCGACATCCGCTCGTTCATCAGCGTGGTGAGCGAGACGTTCCAGCCGTCGTTCACCGCGCCGAGGCGCTGCGCATCTGGTATGCGGACGTTGGTGAAATAGACCTCGTTGAACTCCGACTGGCCGTTGGCCTGCCTGATCGGCTTGACCTCGACACCCGCACTCTTCATGTCGAGGAAGAACATCGTCAGGCCCTTGTGCTTGGGCAAGGTCGGATCGGTGCGCGTGATCAGAATGCCGTAGTCCGAATAGTGCGCGCCGCTGGTCCAGATTTTCTGGCCGTTGATGATCCAGTCGTCGCCGTCGCGCTCGGCGCGGGTGCGCAGGCCGGCGACGTCGGAGCCGCTCGCTGGCTCCGAAAAGAGCTGGCACCAGATCTCCTCGCCCGACACCAGCTTCGGCAGGAAGCGCCGCTTCTGCTCCTCGCTGGCATAGGCCATCATGGTCGGTCCGCACATGCCCTGCCCGATCAGGAACACGCCGCCGAGCTTGCCGTAGACGCCTTCCTCCTGATCCCAGATCACGCGCTCGATCGGCGAGGCGCCGCGCCCGCCATATTCCTTCGGCCAGTGCAGGCACGCCCAGCCGCCCTCGGCCTTCTTCTTCTGCCAGGCCTTCGAGGCCTCCAACGTGTTGCCGGCCTTCAGCTGAATGCGGCCGACGAACGGCGCGGACAGCTCTGCCTCCAGCTCCTTCGGCGCATTGGCGGCAATCCAGGCACGAGCCTCGGCGCGAAACGCGGCCTGCTCGGGGGTGTCATCGAAATCCATGGCGATGTCCTTTCAACAATCAGGCTGCGATGCTCAGGCCGCGTTGCGCTCGCGCATCCGCTCGATCAGCGCGTCTTCCCAGTAGCTCATGCTGCCGAGCATGACGGCGAGCGCGTTGGCCCTGCGGTAGTAGAGGTGGCAATCGAACTCCCAGGTGAAGCCCATGCCGCCATGCACCTGAATGTTGTTCTTGGCGCAGTGCTGGAACGCCTGGGTGGCGCTGATCCGCGCCGCCGCCGCGGCCTCGGGCAGCTCGGCCGCGTTGGTCGAGAGCGCCCACGCGCCAAAGTAGGCGTTGGAGCGCGCCAGAGTCGCCGAGACATACATGTCGGCGAGAAGATGCTTCACCGCCTGGAACGAGCCGATCTGGCGGCCGAAGGCGATGCGGTCGAGCGCATAGTCTCGGCCCATCTCGAGCGCGCGGTCCGCGCCGCCGATCTGCTCGAAGGCGACCAGCACCGCCGCGCGATCCAGAATGCGCGTCAAAAGGCTCCAGCCTTCGTCCGCCGCGCCGAGCGGCTCGGCCGGGCTGTCGTTGAAAGTGATCTCGGCCTGGTTGTGTGTGTTGTCGATGTTCTGCAGCGCGCGCACGGCAACGCTTTCGTCCTGGAGGTCGACCAGAAACAGCCCGATGTCGGTCTCGCGGCCGGTCGCGGCGGTGCGCGCAGCGACGATGGCGAAGCCGGCCAGCGCGCCGTCGAGCACCGGCAGCTTGGTGCCGATGAGGCGGCCGCGCGACGCTGCCGTCTTGATCATCTTCGGCGACAGGCTGCCCGGCCCCTCGAACACCGCGAGCGTGCCGATGGCCTCGCCCGCGGCGATGCGCGGCAGCCACTTTTGCTTCTGCTCCTCGCTGCCCGCCAGCATCAACGCCTCGGCAGCGAAATAGACCGTGGAGGCGAACGGCACCGGCGCCAGCGCACGGCCGATCTCCTCGGCGATCACGCAGAGTTCGAGATGTCCTGCGCCGGTGCCGCCATATGCCTCGGGAATGGCAACGCCGAGAAAGCCCATCTCGGCAAGGCCGCGCCACAATGCCCGGTCATGGGACACGCCGCCGCCTTCGAGCACCGCGCGCACGGCTTTCGGCGGCGACTTTTCCGCGAAAAATTTTCGAGCCTGATCGCGAAGCTGCTTTTGCTCTTCGGAAAAATCAAAGTTCATGACAGGCACTTTCCATGTTTCTTGCTCGGTTGTTTCTTGCTTGGTTGTTTTTTGGGTCCGGCATTGCGCGAAAAAATCACTTCAACAAAATGACGTCGGCGGCGGGCTCCCGCGCATAGAGCCGGTCGGCCAGCGCGGCGCGGCGCTCGAGCCCCGCGCGCTGGTTGATGTAGCCCTTGTCGGTCAGCTCGTTGCCGTCGATCGACGGCGGCTCGCTCATCAGCATCGCCCGCGCGATGGTCATGCTGCTCGCGCCGGCAACCGACGCGTTGTGCGCCTCGAGTCCGGCGCGCAGGCGGGCAAGCACGAAGGGATGGCGGACGACATCCTCCATCCCCGCATTCGGGTCGTTGATGAGCTGCCGGCAGGCATCGAGGTTCGGCCATGCCAGAATGCCGATGTCGTCGCGATCCTGCCCGGCCACCAGCGCGTCCTGAATGACCGGCGAGGCGGCGGCGATCACCGCGACGCGGACATTGCCGACCTGCACGAAGGTGCCGGTGGTGAGCTTGAAATCCTCGACCACGCGGCCGGCGAAGATCAGGCCCTTGGCCGGGTCCGCATCGTCGACGAAGGTCGCGGCATCGCCGATGCGGTAGAAGCCCTCCTCGTCGAACACCGATGCCGTCAGCTCGGGCTGGCCGAAATAGCCCGGCGTCACGTTCACGCCGCGCACGCGGATTTCATACTTCGGCCCGAACGGCACCAGCTTCAGCTCGACGCCTGGAAACGGCAAGCCGATCAAGCCGACACGCTCGGTGTCCCAATAGGTGCCGGTCGAGGTCGGCGCGGTTTCGGTCGAGCCCCAGCCGGTGTAGAACACGATGCGCTCGCCGGTGGTGCGCACCGCCAGCGCCTGCATCCGCTCGTAAAGATCATCGGGCAGCCGCGCGCCGCCATAGGCCATCAGCGACAGGTTCTTGAAGAAGGTGCGGCATAGCGCGTCGTCCTTTTCCATCGCGCTGGCGATCGCCGCATAGCCGGCGGGGACATTGGCATAGTAGGTCGGCGAGATTTCCCGCAGGTTGCGCAGCGTCTCATCGAACTGGCCCGGCAGCGGCCGTCCCTCGTCGATGTAGAGCGTGCCGCCTTCGACCAGCACCGGGTTGAACAGCGCGTTGCCGCCCATGGTGTGGTTCCACGGCATCCAGTCGAGATAGGTCGGCTCGCGCTCCTGCGCGCGGCCCGGGCGCACCTGCATCATCATCATCGCATTGGCGCACATCATCCGCTGCGTGTTGATGACCGCCTTCGGCATCCCGGTGGAGCCGGAGGTGAACAGCAATTTTCCCACGGTGTCGGGCGTGATCTGCGCGACCGATGCCTGCACCGCATCGGTCGGCGGCGTCGCCGCGAGGTCGGCGAAGCGAAGGCTCGCAATGCCCTCCGCCGGGCGCGCGACATGGACCACGGTGACGTCCGACAGATCGAGCGCGGCGAGCGCCGCCGCGAAGGTCGGGCCGTCCTGCACCATCACCACCGCGGGCCTGATCAGGCCGAACAGGTGTTTGAGCTTGGCGTGATCGCGGCTCATCAGCGAATAGGCCGGCGACACCGGCGCGGCCGGCAGGCGGGCCTGCATCGCCGCAAGCGTCATCAGCGCATGTTCGATCGAGTTGCCGCTCAAAATCGCCACCGGGCGGCCGTCGGCGACGTTCAGGTCGAGCAGCGCCTGCGTCAGGGCATCGACAGTGCGCTTGGCCTCGGCGAACGTCACCTTGCGCCACTGGCGCTCCGGCCCGCTGCGCTGGGCGAGCCAGGTCCGCTCCGGCCGCTCATTCGCCCACTGCGCCAGCGACGCGGGGATGTGCTCGCCGAAGGCATCGAGCGGGATCCGCGACCGCATGGTGATGGTGCCGTCGTCGCGGTGCTCCACCGCGATGTCGCGCGCAAGCCACTCGATCTTGCGAAACGCCGGCTTGGCCGGAATCCGCTGCGCCGTTGCCGTCATCGTTGAGCCTCCCTGGCGGGTTGAACAAGGCCGGTTCAGGCAAGCATCCGAACTGGCGTTCAAGAAGCGTTCCAAAAATCTTTCCTTGCGGCCGCCTTGAAGCGGCTCTCGTTTTCTTGCCTCCGGGCGAGCGTACCGCCTGGAGCGATGTTTGTTTGCGGGCGAGACCCGTTAGCGCGGCGCCATGCGGATCGCGCCGTCGAGGCGGACGGTCTCGCCGTTCAGCATCGGGTTTTCGACCATGTGCACGGCGAGCGCGCCGTATTCGGAGGCGTCCCCGAGCCGCGCCGGATGGGGCACCTGCGCGCCGAGGCTCTTGCGCGCCTCCTCGCTGAGGCCCATCAGCAGCGGCGTGAAGAACAGGCCCGGCGCGATGGTGTTGACGCGGATCAGATGCTGCGCGAGATCGCGCGCCGCCGGCAGGGTGAGGCCGACGACGCCGCCCTTGGAGGCCGAATAGGCGATCTGGCCGATCTGGCCGTCGAAGGCGGCGACGCTGGCGGTGTTGATGACGACGCCGCGCTCCTCGCCGACCGGCGGCTCCTTCAAAAGACTCTCGGTGAACAGCCGCAGCACGTTGAAGGTGCCGATGAGGTTGACCTGAATGACCTTGGAAAACTTCGCAAGCGGATAGACCCCGTCGCGGCCGACGATGCGGGCCGAGCCGCCGATGCCGGCGCAGTTCACCAGCACCCGCGGCGTGCCGTTGGCGGCTGCCGCCTTGGCGAGGCCGGCGCGAACCTGGTCCTCGTCGGTGACGTCGCCGGCGGCCGCGACGCCCTTGACCTCCGCCGCCACCTTTTCGGCGTTGTCGCCGTTCTGATCGAATACTGCGATCCTGGCGCCCTTCGCGGCCATCGCCCGCGCCGTTGCGGCCCCGAGCCCCGAGCCGCCGCCAGTGATGAATACGGACGTATCATTCAACTGCATGTAACGACCTCTCCGAAAATGAAATGCGTGACTATGAAGATCCCTGCTCGTCCAAAAACCCTTGCTCCGCCTGCGCCGCCGCAGCGTCCGGCGTACCGGGCCCTGCCGGCGTCACGACCCCGGAGAAAATCATGTCGGTGATGAAGGTGATGTAGTCGCGGCACACCGCGTCATCGACGCCGCCGACGCCGATCGCCTTCGACATCGCATGGCGGCCGAAGAACAGGTGATCGCAGGCGCCGACGAGGCACGTGTAGAAATAGACCGGATCGACCGCGCGAAACTCGCCCGCCGCCGCGCCCATCTCCAGCAGCTTGCGCTGAAAGTCGAACAGCGGCCGGACGAAGAATTTTGAGACTTCTTCCGACGCCTCGCTGCTGCTGGCATGCAGCAACAGGTGGATCAACCGGTTCATGTAAGGAAAGCGGCGATAGGCCTTGATGATGCCGGCGATGTGCAGCTTGAGCTTGGCGCTGGCCGACATCGGCTGGCTCAGCAGAAAGTCGAGGTTCTTGATCTCGGACCGCGCGTCGCGGGCGAGAAGCGCGAGCAGCAGCCCCTCCTTGTTGCCGAAGTGGTATTTCACCAGCGCGGCATTGACCCCGGATTTTTGCGCGATCTCGCTCAGCGACACGTCGATCGAGTTGCGCTCGATCATCAGTTCGCTTGCCGCCGTGAGCAGCTTCTCCGCCGTCGGATTGAGTTCTCCGGTGGCGGGGCGGTCATGGGCGAAGGGTGCGAGAGGAAGCGCCATCAGTTCAAAATTCCAGTCGAAGATGCCCAATAGCTAACCGCAACGCCGCCCGAGCTCAAGAGTTAATTGACTGATTGACTAAAACGGACCGCCGATCTTTAATCGCGCCGGAAACCAAAAACAACAGGGAGCCAGGCATGGCAGAGGCATACATCGTCGCCGCGAGTCGCACCGCGGGCGGCCGCAAGGGCGGCCGTCTCTCCGGCTATCATCCGGTGGATATGGCGGCTGCGATCCTCAATTCGCTGGTCGACAAGAGCGGCGTCGACCCGGCGCGGATCGAGGACGTGATCATGGGCTGCGTGATGCAGGCCGGCGAGCAGTCCAACAACATTGCCCGCAATGCGGTGATGGCCTCGAAGCTGCCCGAGAGCGTGCCCGGCACCTCGATCGACCGCCAGTGCGGCTCCTCCCAGCAGGCGCTGCATTTCGCCGCCCAGGCGGTGATGTCCGGCGCGATGGACGTGGTGATCGCCGCCGGCGTCGAGGGCATGACGCGCGTGCCGATGGGCCTTGCCTCGTCGCTGCCCGCCAAGAACGGCTTCGGCCACTACAAAAGCCCCGGCCTTGAGGAAAAGTATCCGAACATCCAGTTCAGCCAGTTCACCGGCGCGGAAATGATGGCGAAGAAATACGACCTCGAGAAGGAAGATCTCGACCAGTATTCCTATGACAGCCACCAGCGCGCCATCGCCGCGACGCAGGCGGGCGCGTTCAAGGACGAGATTTTGCCGCTGCCGATCACCCGCGCCGACGGCACCAGCGACATGCACACGATCGATGAGGGCATCCGCTTCGACGTCAGCCTCGACGGCATTCGCGGCGTCAAGCTGATCGCTGAGGGCGGCCGCGTCACCGCGGCCTCCGCCAGCCAGATCTGCGACGGCGCGTCCGGCGTCATCGTCGTCAACGAAAAGGGCCTGAAAGAGCTCGGCGTCGCCCCGCTCGCGCGCATCCATCACATGACGATGACGGGCGGCGATCCGGTGATCATGCTCGATGCGCCGCTGCACGCCACCAAGCGCGCGCTCGAAAAGGCCGGGATGAGCATCGACGACATCGACCTGTTCGAGGTCAACGAGGCATTCGCCTCGGTGCCGACGGCCTGGCTGAAGTTCACCGGCGCCGACCCCGCGCGCCTCAACGTCAACGGCGGCGCGATCGCGCTCGGCCATCCGCTCGGCAGCTCCGGCACCAAGCTGATGACGACGCTGGTGCACGCCCTCAAGGCCCGCAACAAGCGGTACGGCTTGCAGACGATGTGCGAGGGCGGCGGCATGGCCAACGTCACCATCGTCGAGCGGCTTTAAACCTCCACTCGCCCGCAGCCATTCTCCGGGCCGCCGCAGCCGGCGGCCCGCAATCACAAGAAACAAAGAACGCCGGCCAGAACCGGCAATCAGCAGAACGCAGATCGAGGAAACGCCCAAGTACGCCGCGCAGGAGGGAAATCGCGATGACGCATCCGTCGGTTCATGCTGCCTCAGTTCCTGACAAGATCGCCTATCAGATGGCCCGCACGGGCGCCGCGATCACCTATCGCGAACTCGACAGAAAATCGAACCAGGGTGCGCAACTGTTCCGCTCGCTCGGCCTCAAGACCGGCGACCACATCGCGTTCCTCATGGAGAACAGCCTGACCTTCATGGAGATCTGCTGGGCGGCGCAGCGCAGCGGCATCTACTACACCGCGATCAGCCGCTACCTGACGCCCGAGGAGATCGCCTACATCGTGCGCGATTGCGGCGCCAAACTCATCATCACCTCGCCCGCCTGCGCCGATGCGGTCGCCCCGCTCGCCGCGCAGGATGACGGCAGCCGCAGCTTCTACATCACCGGCCCGGCGCGGCCACCGTTCAAATCCTGGGACGAGGCCGTCGCCGCGCAGCCGGATACGCCGATCGCCGACCAGTCCACCGGCAACGACATGCTCTATTCCTCCGGCACCACCGGCCGCCCGAAGGGCGTGCGCCGCGAGGCGCCGGGCACGCCGATCGACCAGCCGAACCCGCTCCTGATGCTGCTCTGCGCGAAAATGTGCGGGATGGGGCCGGACAGCGTCTATCTCTCGCCCGCGCCGCTCTATCATGCCGCGCCGCTGCGCTTCAACATGATGTCGGCGATACTCGGCGGCACGTCGATCATCATGGAGAGCTTTGACGCCGAAGACTTTTTGCGCCTCGTCGAAAAGCACCGCGCGACGCAGTCCCAGCTCGTGCCGACGATGTTCGTGCGGATGCTCAAGCTGCCGGACGAGGTGCGGCTGCGCTACGACGTGTCCTCCCTCAAGGGCGCGATCCACGCCGCCGCGCCATGCCCGGTCGACGTCAAGGCCAAAATGATCGACTGGTGGGGACCGATCTTGATCGAGTACTACGCCGGCTCCGAAGGCAACGGCGTCACCGTGTCGAACTCCGAGCAATGGCTGTCGCATCGCGGCACCGTCGGCCGGTCGGTGGTCGGCGAGGTCAAGATTCTCGACGACGACAGCGAACTTCCGGTCGGAGAGATCGGCACGGTGTACTTCGCCGGCGGTCCGGAGTTCGCCTATCACAACGATCCGGAGAAAACGAAAGGCGCATTCAACGCGCAAGGCTGGTCGACGCTCGGCGACGTCGGCTATCTCGACGCCGACGGCTTTCTCTACCTCACCGACCGCAAGGCCTACATGATCATCTCCGGCGGCGTGAACATCTATCCGCAGGAAACCGAGGACGTGCTCATCACCCACCCCGAGGTTGCCGACGTCGCGGTGTTCGGCATCCCCAACGAGGAGATGGGCGAGGAGGTCAAGGCCGTGGTGCAGCCCCGCGACATGGCGCGCGCCGGCCCCGAGCTTGCCGCCGAATTGATCGCCTTTTGCCGCAAACGGCTCTCCCCGATCAAATGTCCGAAAAGCATTGATTTTGAAGCCGAACTGCCGCGCACGCCGACCGGCAAGCTGGTCAAGCGGCACCTGCGCGACCGCTACTGGAAAAAGCCGCAAGAGGTGCAGGCGGCGGCGCAGGCATGAGCCTCACTTAAGTAATTTTTGTCGATGCGCGGCGCTCGCCCGGTGGTAAGATCGGTGCATGTCGGTGCAAGGATTTACATTCTTCGACACGGCAATCGGGCGCTGCGGCCTGGCCTGGAGCGAGCGCGGCATCGCTGCCGTGCTGCTTCCCGAAGGCCGCGAGATCGACCTGTGGCGGCAGATGCTGCGGCTCTATCCCGAAGCCAAAGAGGCCCGGCCGGGAGGCCCTGCCCGGCAGGCGGTCGATGCCATCGCCGCCCACCTCCGGGGCGAGCCCGCCGATCTCGACGCGCTGCCAGTGGATCTGTCGGACATCGAGCCGTTCGCCCTGCGGGTCTATGAGATCACCCGCGCCATTCCTTCCGGCACCACGCGCACCTATGGCGAGATCGCGCACGAACTAGGCTCGCCCGGAGCAGCGCGGGCGGTCGGCCGCGCGCTCGGACAAAACCCGGTGCCGATCATCATTCCCTGCCACCGCGTGCTGGCGGCGAACGGCGGCACCGGCGGCTTCTCCGGCGGCAGCGGCGTTGCGACGAAATTCCAGATCCTCAAGATCGAAGGCGCCAAGGCGACCTCGGCACCGACGCTGTTCGATGTCCTGTTCTCGATCCCGCCGTCGCGCGAGCGCAACACCAATTAGCCGGCAACAATTTCGGCCGCCGCTGCCAGCGGCACCGGCTGATCGCCCAGCACCAGATCCGACATCCGTTTCTCGGCTCCAGAAGCTCCGACGGCGAACGGATTTTGCGGATTGAGGCGATAGTCGACCGCCATCTTCGCGAGCAGCAGCCGGCGCGCGTCGCCGCGCATTGCATGAATGCGCATCCCCTCCCACGTCATGATCACCGCGCTCGCGACGTGATAGAGCGTGCTGGTTGCGCGCCGCGCATCGGCTTCGTTCTCGCTGTGCCGTGCGACCTGCTGAGCGAAGCCGATGGCGCGATCGATATAGTCGCGCAGCCGGTCGCGCCAAAGCTGCGGCGCATCGCTGGCATCATCAAGCCGGCTGTGCAGCTCCGCCTTCAGCGCCGCCTCGGCGCCGTGGCGCCCCACCGCGCGCGCCAGCGCATCGAGCGCGACGATGTTGCCGGTGCCCTCCCAGATCGAGCCGAGATGGGCGTCGCGCAAGAGGCGCGGCGTGACGAATTCCTCGATATAGCCGATGCCGCCGCGCATCTCGCAGGCATCGCCGCACACCTTTCGCGCATCGCGCGTCGCGCGATATTTCAGCGTCGGCGTCAGCAGTCGAAGCAGCAGCGCGGCATCCTGGCTGCCGCCCTCGGCGCGGTCGAGTGCATCCGCGGTCAGAAAGCTCAGCGACAATGCCTGCTCGGTCGGCAGCATGATCTTCATGAGCTGCCGCCGCGCCAGCGGCAGGTCGATGATGCGGCTGCCGAACACCACGCGGCCATGAGCGACCGTCGATGCATCGTGATGGGCGCGGCGCATCAGGGCGGCGGACTTCACGCCGTTCGACAGGCGCGACCAGTTGACCATCTCGGCCATCTGCACGAAGCCGCGATCGATGCTGCCGACGGCATAGGCGATCGCCCCCTCCAGCTTGATCTCGCCGGAGGCCATCGAGCGGGTGCCGAGCTTATCCTTGAGGCGCACGATGCGGTAATGGTTCGGCGAGCCGTCGTCGAGGAAACGCGGCATCAGAAACAGGCCGACCCCGCGCGTGCCGCCGACCGCGCCTTCCGGCCGCGCCAGCAGCATCACCACCTTCGCATCGGCATTCGAGCAGAACCACTTTTCGCCGTAGAGCCGCCAGTGATCGCCGTGATCGACCGCGCGCGTCGTCAGCGTGCCGACATCGGAGCCGCCCTCCTTTTCGGTCATGAACTGGCCGCCCTGCGTCAGCAGCGCCATGTCCGTCTGCGTCAGGCCGTCGAGATATTTTTTCTTCAGCGCCTCGTCGCCGAAGCGCGACAGCAGCCGCGCCGCGCCGTCGGTGACGTTGATCGGGCACCCCATGCCGAATTCGGTCTGGTTGAAGAGAAAGGTGAAGGCGTGCTTGGCCACCGCCGGATAGGGGTCAGGCCAGCCCAGAATGCCCTTGCGATGCGACATCGCGTGAATGCCGAACTGCCCGTAGGCGGCGTTTTCCAGTTCGCGGTAAGCGGGGTGATATTCGATCCACTGCCGGTCATACCCGAAGCGGTCGCGCTGGTGCAGCACCGGAGCATGGCGATCTGCGAGCCGCGCACACTCGTCGAGAATGCCGCCGGCCATTTCGCCGAGCCGGTCGAGATGCGGCTCGATATGGGAAAACAGCCTTTCGGGAAGATAGATGCGCAAGAGATCGGCGAGCGCCGGATCGGCCCGATAAAAATTCATGCCCGTCGTGTCGGGCGCGATCGCATCGGATGCCTGCGCGGGCGCGGTGCGGTACGAGTCAGCCGCGACGGACGCTTGAGCGGGCGCGAAATTCGAGACGGGCATGGCGCGTTCCTCAGGGCTTGCTCTTGAGCTTTTTGAGGATTGTCGCGCCAAAGCACGGCAGTGGCAACCGGCCCGCACCGTGCGGGCGGCCGGTTACTTTTGAAACACGGAGACGGACGGATCAGCCGCGAAAATGCTTCGACAGCTTGAGGCCCTGCGCCTGATAGTTGGAATTGATGCGCTGGCCGTAGAGCTGGCCGGGCCGATCCATCATCGCTTCATAGACGAGGCGGCCGACGATCTGGCCATGTTCGAGAATGAAAGGCACTTCGCGCGAGCGCACTTCAAGCACGGCGCGCGACCCGGCGCCACCGGCCCCGGCATAGCCGAAACCGGGATCGAAGAAGCCAGCATAATGCACGCGGAACTCGCCGACCAGCGGATCGAACGGGACCATCTCGGCGGCGAAATCCGGCGGCACCTGCACCGCCTCATCCGAAGCCAGAATGTAGAACTCGCCGGGATCAAGGATCAGGCTGCGATCGGGCCGCGCCTTGATCGGCTCCCAAAAATCGTCGACGGCGTAGCCGGAGCGCCGGTCGATGTCGATCACGCCGGTATGGCGCTTGGCGCGGTAGCCGACGAAGCCGCTGGTGTTTTCGCCGGAGAGGTCGACGCTGAGCGCGACGCCATCGGTCAGGTCGGCATCGGCGCGATCGACCAGCCCTTCGGCGGCGTGCAGCCCTTCCAGCTCATCGGTATCGAGCACCGCGTCGCCGGTGCGAAAGCGGATCTGCGAGAGGCGCGAGCCCTCGCGCACCAGCACGGGGAAAGTCTTCGGGCTGATCTCGGCATAGAGCGGGCCGTGATAGCCCGCGCCGATCATGTCGAACCGCCGCGTTCCGTCGGCGATCACGCGGGTAAACACGTCAAGCCGGCCGGTCGAGCTTTTCGGATTGGCCGCGGCGACGATCTGCGGCGGCAGCGCCAGGCTTTCGAGCAGCGGCACGACATAGACGCAGTTGGTTTCCAGCACCGCGCCGTCCGACAGGTTGATTTCGTGGAGCTTCAGCTCGTCGATACGCTCGGCGACGGTCACGTCCGGGCCGGGCAGAAAGCTCGCGCGCACCCGGTACGCCGTCTCGCCGAGGCGCAGATCGAGGCTCGCCGGCTGGATCTGGCTGGCAACGTAAGGATAGGCCGGGCGAATGAGCCCGGCTTCGGTCATCGCCTCGATCATGTGATCGGGAAAAATGCCTCGGGCATCGGGCGGGAGCGTAAACTGCACGGCGGTCAACTTTCAGATGTGATCTGGACCAGCACTTGATGGCTGAGCGGTGCGCGAGAATCAAGCCGTCTTGACGGCGGCGGCCTAGAGGATTATCCCAAACGCCATCCCGTGGTGATTTGAGCCGGCCGGCTTGCAGCCACGTTAAACAACTCGCTAAACAGGCCGGGGACGTATGGGATCCCGGCTGTGAGCTTTCAGGCCGGGTTTTTTGTGGCTTTTTTCCTGGCCGCCGCAAAAGGAGGTCCCATGTCCAAGCCAGTTGCGCCCGCGGCCGAGAACGCGGCGGTCCCCCGTAAATATCGCTCCGAGACCCGGCTGGTGCACGCGGGGCAGCTCCGCTCCAGTTTCGGCGAGACCTCCGAGGCGCTGTATCTCACCCAGGGCTTTGTCTACGACAGCGCCGAGCAATGCGAGGCCCGCTTCAAGGGCGAGGAGCCGGGCTTTCTCTATTCCCGGTTCTCCAACCCGAACATTGCCATGTTCGAGCAGCGGATGATCGAACTGGAAGGCGCCGAAGCCGCCCGCGCCACCGCGACCGGCATGGCCGCTGTGACCACCGCGATGCTGGCGCCGCTGCGCGCGGGCGACCATGTCGTCGCCTCAAAGGCCCTGTTCGGCTCGTGCCGCTATGTCGTCGAGGATCTGCTGCCGCGCTACGGAATTTCCTCGACGCTGGTCGATGGGCTCGACCTCGATGAGTGGCAACGGGCAATGCAGCCCAACACCCGGAGCTGCTTCCTCGAAAGCCCGACCAACCCGACCCTCGACGTTCTGGACATTCCCGCCATCGCGGAAATCGCCCATGCGGGCGGCGCGCGGCTGATCGTCGACAACGTCTTCGCAACGCCGATCTGGCAGAGCCCGCTGGAACTTGGCGCCGACGTCGTCGTCTATTCGGCGACCAAGCACATCGACGGACAGGGCCGCTGCCTTGGCGGCATCATCCTGTCCTCGCAGGACTTTATCGCCGAGCACATCCATAATTTCCTGCGCCAGACCGGCCCGGCGATCTCTCCGTTCAATGCCTGGGTGCTGACCAAGGGGCTGGAGACGCTCGGCGTCCGCGTCCGCCAGCAGACCGAGAACGCCGCGGCGATCGCCGACGCACTGGCCGGCCATGCCAAGATTTCCCGGCTGATCTATCCGGGCCGCGCCGACCATCCGCAGGCCGCGCTGGTAAAAAAGCAGATGCGCGCCGGCTCCACCATGGTCGGGTTCGAGGTCGGCGGCGGCAAGGCCGGCGCATTCCGCTTCCTCAACGGCCTGAAGCTTGCCCGGATCAGCAACAACCTCGGCGACGCAAGAAGCCTCGTCACGCATCCGGCGACCACGACCCATCAGCGGCTCGAGCCGGCGGCGCGCATCGCGCTCGGCATCAGCGACGGCTTCATCCGGTTTTCGGCCGGGCTCGAGCACCGCGATGACCTGATCGAGGATCTGATGGCGGCGCTCGCCCAAGTATGATCCCCTAGGGCAGCCGGACAGAAGAGCCGGCGCTCAGGGAGGATCATTCTTGATGGCACGATTGAAGGGAAAAACCGCCCTCGTCGTCGGGGCGGGCTCGAGCGGCCCCGGCTGGGGCAACGGCAAGGCGACCGCCGCGGTATTCGCCCGCGAGGGGGCCAGCGTCTTCTGCGTCGACCGTAACGGGGACGCGGCCGCCGAGACCGTCAGCCTCATTCGCGCCGAGGGTGGCGAGGCGGAAGCATTTACCGCGGACGTTGCCAAGGCTCGCGAGATCGAGGCCATGGTCGGCGCCTGCCTGAACCGCTACGGGCGGATCGACGTGCTCGACAACAATGTCGGCATCGCCGAAGTCGGCAGCGTCGTCGACGTCCCCGAGGCCGACTGGGACCGCGTTTTCGCGATCAACCTGAAAAGTTGCTACCTCGCGATGAAGCACGTCATCCCGGTGATGGAGCGACAGGGCGGCGGCTCGATCATCAACATTTCCTCGATCGCCTCGATCCGTCATCTCGGCGTGACCTATGTGACCTACGCTGCCACCAAGGCCGCGATGAACCAGATGACCAGAACGACGGCGGTCGAGTTCGCTCCAAAGAACATCCGGGTGAACGCGATTTTACCCGGCCTTATGAAAACACCGATGGTTGAACATTCGGCCGGGCTCGCAACCAGCTACGCCAAGGGCGACATCGAGGAAATGTGGCGCAGGCGCGATGCCCAGGTGCCGATGGGACACATGGGCGAAGCGTGGGACGTTGCCTATGCCGCGCTTTTTCTTGCCTCCGATGAATCGAAATACGTCACCGGGCACGAGCTCGTGGTCGACGGCGGCATTACACTAAAGGTGAGTTGACAATCGCTTCGTCCGCCACGGCAGGCGGCGGAGACTGGCCGCCCAGGGCACCGGAGATTTTGCATATCGCCTTTGTTCGCGGAACGCCGTAAAAGATCGGTGGGCTTTTATGCCTGCATAAAAAACGAAACTTGAATTGAGTGAGGGAACGCAAATGAAACTGAAGACCACACTGCTGGCGTCCGCGCTGACGGTTCTGATGGCCGGCGCGGCCCATGCGCAGATCTCGGTCAAGCTCGGCGTACTCAACGACATGTCGAGCCTTTATGCAGACATCTCCGGCCCGGGCTCGGTCGTCGCCGCCAACCTCGCCGTTGAAGAGTTCGCGAAGACCAACAAGGACGTCAAAGCCGAGGTCATCGGCGCGGATCACCAGAACAAGCCGGACGTCGGCGCGACCATCGCCCGCCAGTGGTATGATCGCGATGGCGTCGACGTGATCCTCGACACCACGACCTCCTCGGTCGCGCTCGCGGTCAACGAGCTGACCCGCGAGAAGAAAAAGATTTTCATTCCTTCCGGCGGCGGCACTTCGGACCTGACCGGCAAGGCCTGCTCGCCCTACACCGTCCACTGGACCTACGACACCTGGGCGCTCGCCAACGGCACCGGCTCGGCCATGACCAAGAAGGGCTTCGACACCTGGTTCCTGCTGGTCGCCGACTATGCCTTCGGCGCGGCGCTTGAGCGCGACACCTCGGAAGCCGTGACGAAGGCCGGCGGCAAGGTCATCGGCAGCGTAAAGCACCCGCTGAACAGCTCGGACTTCTCGTCCTTCCTGCTGCGCGCGCAGTCGTCCAAGGCCAAGGTCATCGCGCTCGCGAATGCCGGCAGCGACACCATCAACGCGATCAAGCAGGCGGCCGAGTTCGGCATCACCCAGGGCGGCCAGGCGCTCGCCGGCCTTCTGATCTTCTCGAGCGACGTCAAGGCGCTTGGCCTGCAGGCCGCGCAGGGCCTCGTTCTGACCGAAGCATTCTACTGGGACCAGACCGATGCAACGCGCGCCTTCTCCAAGCGCTTTGCTGAAAAGTTCAACGGCAAGATGCCGACCAGCGCCCAGGCCGGCGTCTACTCCAGCGTGCTTCACTATCTGAATGCCGTCGCCGCCGCGAAGACCAAGGACTCCGACAAGGTGATGGCCAAGATGAAGGAGACGCCGATCAACGACGCGCTTTTCGGCAAGGGCTACATCCGTGCGGACGGCCGCGCGGTTCACGACATGTATCTCTATGAAGTGAAGAAACCGGCCGAGTCGAAGGGCGAGTGGGACATCTACAAAGTGCTCGCCACCATCCCGGCGGCGGAAGCCTTCCGCCCGATGGAAGACGGCGGCTGCCCGCTGGTCGCCAAAAAGTAATCGGTTTCGGCCTCCGCCGATAACGATCGCTCAAACGAAGACGGCCCCCGACTGGGGGCCGTTCTTTTGATCGGGATGCGGACGCAGCCGCCACGCAGGATCAGGGATCGGAGAACTTGCCCGAAGAGGCCTTGAGCCCTGCCGCGTCAACGACAAAGGCCGCAAGCGCCCGGCCAAGGCAATCGTGGACATTTTTGGCCATTTCCGTCCCGCGCACCGCGCCGTGGAGATCGAACGTCCCGGTCTCGCTCCAGTGCTTCATGATCGCGAAGCGGTCGAACAACGGGATGTCATGCTGCTGGGCCACCACGCGCATGTTGTCGAGATAGGGGCCGAGCGAGATCATCGTCTCCAGGCGCGGGCTGTATTGGGGATTGAGCAGAACGACATCGACTCCAGCGCCCTGCAGGTTCTTGATGCCCTCATCCAGCGCCTCGCGAAAATCGTCAGGGCTGACGGACTGCAGCGCGTCGGCCGTCCCGGTCTGCCAGATCGCCAGCACCGAATGGTGCTTCTGGACGAGAGCGGCGAGGCGCGGCGCAACATCCTCAGCCGTCACCCGCGGCAAAATCTCGGAGCCGACCACGATAGTTTCGTTGGGCAGTCGCTGACGCATCGCGGCGGCGAAACGGGCCGGATAGGCCCGATCGGCACCGTCGGCCCCAGGCAGCGTCGACGACAGGCTGCCGATGATGAGAACGTCCAGTTTCTTGTCGGCGCGGACCGCATTGGTTACGCGGTTCAGGTGGCTCTCGCTCGTCAACAACTCCGGCTGTACCTCGCATTGTACTGCCGTCACGGGCGCGGGCATCTGCGCCACCGTCTCGCCGGCGGCGACAAGCGATACGAGCGCGACTAACCCAACAATGGTTTTCATTACCCTCCCCCGGTCAGGTCGGCGCCGGTGTCGAGCCCGTCAGGGCGCGTCGGCATTTTGCTGGTGGCTCGCTTGTACCACGAAAAGACCCATGCAGCGGCAGACATGATCACGACGCCGGCGAGGCTGACAAAGAAGTGCATCCAGGCGCCGCCCGAGAACTCGACGAGAATAAAGTGGCCGGCGAAGGCGAGAAACACCCCGAGACAGAAAATTTCCAGCGAATGCTGCCCGCAGCGGATCAGCGGCTGCAGCCATGGCGAGGACAGCCCCGCCCAGTCCCGGGGCAGAAAATGGACCGTCACCGCGGCCAGCGCCAGGAAATGTGCGAAACGCAGGACGTCGAGATCCGTCTTGCTGATCGGATACATCCACGCCTCGATAAAACGCGGCAGCACATGCCCCGAATGTGGAATGTACCAGGACAGCGTGACATAGAGCGCGAACAGGAGATAGGCGAAGCAGATCGTCAGCGTGATCCGCGAGCGCAGCAGCCCCTCCATCCGGTAGGCGCCGCCCATCGCGCACCATGCGCCGAACACGAACAGAAGCTGCCATGCCAGCGGATTGAAGAACCAGGTCCCGCTCGGATAGGCGGGAAGATTCCACTCCATTTCCCAGGTGATCGCATAGAGCGCGACCGAAGCTAGGAGAGTCATATCCGGCCGCCGCACCATCATCCACAAGATCAACGGCAGAAACAGCATCAGCATGATGTAGAGCGGTAGCACATCCATGTTCACCGGACGGAATTTCAGCAGCAGCGCCTGCCCGATGATGACGTCCGGCTGCTTGAAGAAATCGAGCACGCCCATTTCTTCCGCGTAGAGCGGGTTCTGAAAGCTGCTTGCGACGTAAGAAATTTCGGCAAGATAGATCGTGAACAGGAAGACGTGCGCGACATAGATCTGCCAGACACGCTTGAAGATGCGCGCGCTCGCGATCACCATGCCTTGGTTGGTGAGCGCGCGGCCATAGACGAAAGCCGCGGTATAGCCGGAGATGAAAATGAAGATCTCGGTGGCGTCGCTGAAGCCGTAGTTGCGGATCGTGAGCCACGTCAGCACGTTGGGCGGCAGATGGCCGATGAAGATCAGCCACAGAGCGGCGCCGCGAAAGAGATCGAGCCGCAGCTCGCGCCCTGCCGGCGGCAGCACGACGGATCGCGCAGCGGGCGCTTTGGTCGCGGGGCGCGGAGCATCGGATTGCAAGGAAACGGCAGGCTCGGTCATTCGCTCATAAATCGATAAGAGAACAGGAAATCTGTTCTGCGTGCTGACATTCTCTGGAGCGCGGCCGACCGCGGCTCCGGGCTGCAATCCTGTTCGTCTCCCCCTTATGCCGACGACTTGATGTTGGACCGATTCTTGGCAGGATCCTTGCGTCCCGATTGCCGTTAGATAGCAACTATGTTGAAAGAACGTTCGGCCAGCGCCTGCCATTCAAGAGATGATCAGCAATGTACCGTGCCAATACCCGTCAGATCGTCGTCACAGTCGAACCCAGCTTCCTGCCCGAACGCTCGTCCCCTGAGAAGCATCAGTATTTTTGGGCCTACACCGTGGCCATCGTCAATTCCGGGGTAGAGACGGTGCAACTCAAGACAAGGCACTGGATCATCACCGACGGGACCGGCCGCATCCAGGAGGTTCGTGGCGAGGGCGTCGTCGGCGAACAACCAATTTTAGCCCCCGGCGAGAGTTTTGAATATACCAGCGGCGTGCCGCTTCCGACCCCGTCCGGCTTCATGACCGGCACCTACCAGATGGTTAATGAAAGCGGCGAACGGTTTGACATCCAGATCCCGAGCTTCTCGCTGGACCGGCCCGAGATCAAGCGCACACTCAACTGAGCTAAGGCGCAACCCGCGCAAAAAACCCGTCCGGCCGGGTGGGCCAGACGGGTGATCAGCGTCGCAAGGTCGCGGCCTGCGTTACGCCGGCGGCACGGCGTCCACTTCCTCGGCGGTGAATTCATAGACCGTGCTGCAGAACTCGCAGGTCACAACCACCTTGTCGTCCTTGACCATGTCGATGCGGTCTTGCGCTGAAAAGCTTTTCAGCATGCCGGTTACGGCCGTGCTTGAGCAGGAGCACAGCGCCCGCAGCGGCGCGGTGGGGAATACCCGCACGCCGCGCTCGTGGAACAGGCGATAGAGCAGCTTTTCGCCGGAGAGGTCCGGATCGAGCAGTTCGAGATCCTCCACCGTGGCGGCGAGCGACTTGCCCTCGACCCAGGCGTCATCCTCGGCAGCCTCGCCCGGCTGGGCGCCATCCGGCGAATCGCCGGGATGCAGGTCCGCCTGGCGCTGGCGCTCTTCCGATTGCGGCAGAAACTGGAGCAGCAGGCCGCCGCCCCGCCACAGGTGGCGCGGGCCGTCGCCGCTGCGCAGCTCCTCGCCGACGGCGAGCCGCACCCGGGTCGGGATCTGTTCGGAGCGCAGAAAATACTCGTGCGCAGCGTCTTCTAGATTGCCGCCTTCGAGCGCGACCAGCCCCTGATAGCGGCTCATGTCGGCGCCCTGATCAATCGTCATCACGAGGTGGCCATGGCCGAGCAGCTCGGCCGTCGTCTGGCGCTCGGTCAGCCGCGCCGCGTCATACCGCGCGTAACCGCGCATCCGGTCGGGCGCGGCGAAATCCACCACGATCATGGAGATCGGGCCGTCGGTTCTCGTCTGCAGGATAAAGCGTCCCTGGAACTTCAGCGACGAGCCGAGCAGCGCGGTGAGCACGATCGCCTCGCCGAGCACCTTTGCGACCGGCGCAGGATAGTCGTGCTTGCCCAAAATCTCATCCAGCGCCGGCCCGAGCCGGATCAACCGGCCGCGCAGATCCAGCGGCGCGACTTCAAACGGCAGCACGACATCGTCCACCGCTACGGCGGACGGCGCACGCGCCGTCCCGTCATCGTCCGGGGTGCGGACGTTGGTCAAATCTGAGGTCATGTTCATGGCCCCTATCTAGGGATGAATTGCATCGAAAAAAGTCCGCCCTCGGATTGAGGGCGGAATGAGGCGTCAGCTTTTCGTTGCGTCGATGCCAAAGCACCACGTCAACACGCCTTTTTGCGCGTGGAGGCGGTTTTCCGCCTCGTCAAAAACCACTGATTGCGGCCCGTCGATCACTTCGTCGGTCACCTCGTCGCCGCGGTGCGCCGGCAGGCAGTGCATGAAGATCGCGTCCGGCTTGGCAAGACACATCAAATCGGCGTTGACCTGATACGGGCGCAGCAGGTTGCGCCGCTGCTCGCCTTCCTTGTCGCCCATCGACACCCAGGTGTCGGTGACGATGCAATCGACTCCCTCGACGGCCGCGCGCGGGTCGGTTCCGATGACCACCGGCGCATTGGTGCGCTTGATCCAATCGCGCAGCAGCTTGTTCGGGGCGAATTGCGGCGGCGTCGCCACCCGCAGGGTGAAGCCGAAGCGTTCCGCAGCGTGCGCCCATGAGGCGAGGACGTTGTTGTCGTCGCCGACCCAAGCAATGGTGTGGCCGGCGATATTGCCGCGATGTTCCTCGAAGGTCATGACATCGGCCATCACCTGACAGGGATGGGAGCGCCGCGTCAGACCGTTGATCACCGGAACCGTGGCGTTCTCCGCAAGTTCGATCAGCGCGTCATGGCTGAGAATGCGGATCATGATGATATCGACGAACCGCGACAGCACCCGCGCCGTATCGGCGATGGTTTCGCCGCGCCCGAGCTGCATTTCCTGGCCGGTGAGCATCAAGGGCTCGCCGCCTAGCTGACGCATCCCGACATCGAACGACACCCGCGTCCGGGTCGAGGGCTTTTCAAAAATCATCGCCAGCATTTTGCGGTTCAGGAGGCGGGACTCCTGCCCCGCCTTGAGCCTGGCCTTCATGGCCACGCTGGCATCGAGGATCTTGCGCAGTTCCGCCGCGGGAATATCGCAAAGGTCGAGAAAGTGCCGGGGCGATCCACTCATTGCGCCACCGCCTGCGATGCATTCGCACTGGCCAGCGCCTGGCAGGCACGCTCGATGCTGGCGATCGCCGTGTCGATTTCCTCCTCGGAAACGATCAGCGGCGGCAGCAGTCGAACCACGTTTTCGCCAGCGCCCACGGTCAAAAGCTTCTGGTCACGTAGCGCCGCGACCAGATCACCCGCCGGCACCACCGCCTTGAGGCCGAGCAGCAGGCCCTCGCCGCGCACATCGCTGATTACTGTCGGATAGCGATCGACCAGCCCCGCCAGCTTCTGCTTGAGCAGCAGCGACGCGCGGCGCGGCCCGTCGAAAAAGTTCGGCTCCAGCATCACGTCCAGCACGGCGCTCGCCGCAGCGATCGCGAGCGGGTTGCCGCCGAAGGTCGAGCCATGGCTGCCCGGCGCCATACCGGAGGCGGCCTCTGCGGTCGCGAGACAGGCGCCGATCGGAAAGCCGCCGCCAAGCGCCTTGGCCAGCGCCATGACATCCGGCGCGACGCCGATCTTCTTATAGGCGAACAGCTCACCGAGACGTCCCATCCCGGTCTGCACTTCGTCAAAAACGAGCAGCAGGCCCTTCTCGTTGCACAGTTCGCGCAGCGCCTTGAAGAACGCCGGCGCCGGCGAGCGCACGCCGCCCTCGCCCTGCAGCGGCTCGATCAGAATGCCGGCCGTGCCGGGGCCGATCGCCGCCTTGACCGCATCGATGTCGCCAAGCGGCACCTGATCGAAACCATCCATCGGCGGGCCGAAACCGTCGAGATATTTTTCCGAGCCGGTCGCCGCGAGCGTCGCCAGCGTGCGGCCGTGGAACGCGCCCTCAAAGGTCACGATCCGGTAGCGTTCAGGATGGCCCTTGGCGGCATGATATTTCCGCGTGACCTTGATCGCGCATTCCAACGCCTCGGCGCCGGAATTGGCGAAGAACACCTTGTCGGCGAAGCTCGCGCTGCAGAGCCGCGCGGCCAGACGCTCGCCGTCCGGGCTCTTGAACAGGTTGGACATGTGCCAGAGCTTCTCGGCCTGCGCCTGCAGCGCCTGGACGAGGCGCGGATGGGCATGCCCCAGCGCATTGACGGCAACGCCGCTGGTGAAATCGAGATAGCGCTCACCCGTGGTGGACACCAGCCAGGCGCCCTCGCCGCGCTCAAACGCCAGATCGGCCCGAGCGAATACCGGGAGAAGATGAGCTTGCGAAATCTCTGTCATGATCGACCAACCAGGAGCTGGACAGACGACTCGCAGTCACCTTTCGGCGCTCACCACGCCACAAGCGCCATCACGGGCGGCCCGTCCCAAAAACGAAATGTGCCGCCTTTTCCAGGCGGCACATTCATTATTCTATTGGCACCGCCGAAGCTGTCAACCAATCAGTTCCTATAATGCGCGCTCACGCCCCATGCGACGCGAAAAACCGCAGTCCGCAGCCAAAACTCGTCTTGGTTATTCTAGAGCGGTGCAAAAGAATCGCATAAATTAGCGAATTCCCGATTTTCAACGAGGAAGGTGTGGAAGCGGTAGGCCCGACTCTTGCGCGTGAGTCAGGCCATATTGTAGCTTCAGCCCTGTCGAATACGACATCTCGTGCGGCAAATCCGATCCACCAAACCCCCTCAGCCAAGCTGACGACCGGGCTACGCTTTATGCGCCCGGCGAGGGATAAGGGATTCTGCCGACAGAGCTTTTGGTTTGCAGATGTCGCACCTAATGCCTTACGGCAGCGGCAGTGACTCGAAGGGAATAAAGCGATGACGGTGGTCACCTGGACCGATGATCGCGTGGAACAACTTAAGAAATTGTGGGAGGCCGGCCATTCCGCGAGCCAGATCGCCGCGGAACTCGGCAACGTCACCCGCAATGCCGTGATTGGAAAAGTTCACCGCCTTGGACTTTCCGGACGCGCCAAGGCTGCTACGGCCTCTGTTCCCCGCCAGCGCAAGGCAACCAGGCCGGTCCAGCACATCGTCCGCACCGCCGCCCGCCCGGTGGCACGCGGCAACACCGCACTCGCTCAGGTGTTCGAGGTCGAGGTCGAAGCGGACGCCATCGCATACGACAACAATGTCGTGCCGATGGGCCAGCGCATTTCGATCCTCGAGCTGAACGACTCCACCTGCCGCTGGCCGATCGGCGATCCCGGCGCGGCGGATTTCGCCTTCTGCGGCGGCAAGACCACGACGGGCCTGCCCTACTGCTCCTATCACTGCCGTATCGCCTATCAGCCGGTCAGCGACCGCCGGCGCGACCGCCGGCCGGCAGGCGACGTCCGCTGATCGCACGCCGCAACGGCCCGAAACAGAAAAATCGCCGCATCCCGGATGCGGCGATTTTCATTTGTCAGACAGAAGTTCGTCAGGCAGCAGGCGAAATCGCTGCCAAATCTCATTCCGATGGATTGTCGGAACTGGTTTTGGCGAAGCGATCGTCAAGCGAATAGCCTGCCCCGCGTACCGTGCGGATCGGATCGACATCCTGATCGGCATTCAGCGCCTTGCGCAGGCGGCCGATATGAACGTCAACGGTGCGTTCGTCGATGTAGATGTCGCGGCCCCAGACGCTGTCGAGCAGTTGCTCGCGGCTGAAAACGCGCCCCGGATGCTCGAGGAAGAACTCAAGCAGGCGATATTCCGTCGGCCCGAGTTCGATCGGACGGCCGGAGCGCTGGACGCGGCGGCGGTCCCGATCGAGCTCGATCTCGCCGAACGAGAGCAGGTTCGCCAGCCGCTCCGGATTGCTCCGCCGCAGCAGCGCGCGGATGCGCGCCTGCAATTCGGGCACCGAGAACGGCTTGACCATGTAGTCATCGGCGCCGGTGGCGAGGCCGCGGACGCGCTCGCTTTCCTCGCCGCGCGCGGTCAGCATGATGATCGGCAGTTGCCGGGTGTTGGCGCGGGCCCGCAGGCGGCGGCACAACTCAATGCCGGAGAGGCCCGGCAGCATCCAGTCGAGCACCACGAGGTCGGGCTGATATTCCTTGAGGCGGGTATCGGCCTCGTCGCCGCGCTCGACGGTTTCGACGTCGTAGCCCTCGGCTTCGAGATTATAGCGCAACAGCGTGGCCAAGGACTCTTCGTCCTCGACCACCAGAATGCGTGCGTTCATAGCGACTTCATCCAATCAAATAGCGATCATACGCCGGCACTGAAGGAGGTCACGTCCCCCTTCGGGCGCTTGTCAGTGATCTGCTGGCCCTCGATGATGTAGAACACGGTCTCGGCGATGTTGGTCGCATGATCGCCGATACGCTCGATGTTCTTGGCGCAGAACAGCAGATGGATGCAGAAGCTGATGTTGCGCGGATCTTCCATCATGTAGGTCAGAAGCTCGCGGAACAGCGACGTGCAGATGGCGTCAACTTGCTCGTCGCCCTTCCACACCGCCATCGCCGCGGCCAGATCATGGGACGCATAGGCATCCAGCACCGTGCGCAGCTGTGACTGCACCAGCGTCGTCATGTGCTCGAGGCCGCGGATCAGTTGCAGCGGCTGAAACTCGCTGTCGATCGAGGTGACCCGCTTGCCGATGTTCTTCGACAGATCGCCGATCCGTTCCAGATCGGTCGCGAGGCGGAGCGCGCCGACGATGGCGCGCAGATCGACCGCCATCGGCTGGCGGAGGGCAATGGTCAGCACCGCGCGCTCTTCGATGTCGCGTTGCAGCTTGTCGAGCTGCGCATCGGTCTTGACGACCTTCTCGGCCAGCGCCGCATCGCGCCGGACCAGCGCGCTGACAGCATCGACGATCTGGCGTTCGGCCAGCCCGCCCATCTCGGAAACGAGACGGGTCAGCTCCTGCAGATCGCTGTCGAAGGCTTTGGAGGTGTGTTCGATAGCCATAACGGTCTCCAATTCAAACTCAGGCGTCGCCGTTCGAATCTCGCGTGAAGGGCCGGCGGAGGTCCGCCGCTTCAAACGCTAACCGAACCGGCCGGTGATGTAGTCCTGCGTCCTGCGATCCGACGGCGACGTGAAGATCTTGTTGGTATCGTCAAACTCGATCAGCTCGCCGAGATACATGAACGCCGTGAAATCCGACACGCGCGCCGCCTGCTGCATATTGTGGGTGACGATGACGATTGTGTAGTCTTCCTTGAGCTCGTTGATCAGCTCTTCGATCTTCGCCGTCGATATCGGATCGAGCGCCGAGCACGGCTCGTCGAACAGGATGACTTCGGGGCGCACCGCAACGGTGCGCGCAATGCAAAGGCGCTGCTGCTGGCCGCCCGAAAGGCTGAGGCCGTTGGCGTTCAGCTTGTTCTTGACCTCATCCCACAGGGCCGCGCGACGCAGCGACTGCTCGACGCGCTCGTCGAGGTCGGCCTTCGACAGCTTCTCATAGAGGCGGATGCCGAAGGCGATGTTTTCGTAGATCGACATCGGGAACGGCGTCGGCTTCTGGAACACCATGCCGATGCGAGAACGCAGCAGGTTGAGATCAAGCCCCGGCTCGAGGATGTTCATGCCGTCGAACAGCACTTCGCCCTCGGCATGCTGGTTCGGATAGAGATCGTACATCCGGTTCAGCACGCGCAGCAGGGTCGACTTGCCGCAGCCCGACGGTCCGATGAAGGCGGTGACGCAGTTTTCGTAGAGCGAAAGGTTGATGCTCTTGAGAGCCTTGTGCTCGCCGTAGAAGAACTCGAGGTTGCGGAGCGTTACCTTCTCCCTGAGGTTGGCGTGGCTCGCAGGAGTGGACATGGCAGTCGTCACGTTCGAGACTTTCGACGGTGGGACATTCATCATGACTTCCTCGTGCCGGCTAACACCCGGGCAACAATGCTTAGGAACAGAACAGAAATGGTGATGATCAGCGCGCCCGTCCATGCCAGACGCTGCCAGTCCTGATAGGGGCTGAGCGCGAACTGGAAAATGACCGTCGGCAGGCTGGCCATCGGCGCGTTGAGGTTGGTCGAATAGAACTGGTTGTTCAGGGCCGTGAACAACAGCGGCGCGGTTTCGCCGGTGACACGCGCCACCGCCAGCAGGATGCCGGTGACGATGCCGGAAAGCGCCGCGCGATAGGCGATGCGGCGGATCATCAGTGAACGCGGCAAGCCGATCGAGGCCGCCGCCTCGCGCAACGTGTTCGGCACCATCAGCAGCATGTCCTCGGTGGTGCGGATCACCACCGGGATCACGATCACCGCCAGCGCCGCAGCGCCCGCGAGGCCCGAGAAGTGGCCCATCGGCCGCACCATCACCTCATAGATGAACAGGCCGATCACGATCGACGGCGCGCTGAGGAGGATGTCGTTGATGAAGCGCACCACGCTGGTCAGGCGTTCGTGGCGGCCGTATTCCGCCATATAGGTACCGGCGAGAACACCGATCGGCGTGCCGACACCGACCGCGAGCACGGTCATGATCAGGCTGCCGACGATCGCGTTCAGGAGGCCGCCCTGCGACCCCGGCGGCGGGGTCATCTGGGTGAAGACGGCGAGCGACAGCCCGCTGAAGCCCTCCCAGAGCAGCACCACCAAAATCATTGCCAGCCCGGCGAGGCCGATACCGGTGGCGGCGAATGCTGCGCCGACGGCGATCAGATTGCGGCGACGGCGGGCGCCGAACATTGCACTGGCCATCAGCCGACCCTCCGCTCGATCCGCATCAGCATATAGCGGGCGATCGCCAGCACGGTGAACGTGATGCCGAACAGGATCAGGCCCAGCGCGATCAGCGACGAAGTGTAGAGGTCGCCGACGGCTTCGGTGAACTCGTTGGCGATCGACGCGGAAATCGTCGTGCCGGGCGCGAGGAGCGAGCCCGAGATCTTGTGGGCGTTACCGATGACGAAGGTCACCGCCATGGTCTCGCCGAGCGCGCGGCCAAGCCCCAGCATCACGCCGCCGAGCACGCCGACGCGGGCGTAAGGCAGCACGACATGGCGCACCACTTCCCAGGTGGTGCAGCCGAGGCCGTAAGCCGCCTCCTTGAGCACTGGCGGCACGGCCTCGAAAACGTCGCGCGAGATCGAGGTCACGAAGGGCAGCACCATGATCGCGAGAATGAGCCCGGCGGTCAGGATGCCGATGCCGTAGGGCGGGCCGGCGAACAGCGTCGAAAGCACCGGAACATTGCCGAAGGCATTGATCAGCAGCGGCTGGACGTATTGCTGCAGGAACGGCGCCAGCACGAACAGGCCCCAGATGCCGTAGATGATGCTGGGGATGCCGGCGAGAAGCTCGATGGCGATGCCGATGGGGCGGCGCAACCATTGCGGGCACAGTTCGGTGAGAAAGAAGGCGATCAGCAGGCCGAACGGCACCGCGATCACCATGGCGATCAGCGACGTCACCAGCGTGCCGTAGATCGGAGCCAGCGCGCCGAACCGCTCGGTGACCGGGTTCCAGCTCTGGGTCGTGAAGAAGCTAAGACCGAACTCCCGGAACGCGGGAGCTGCGCCGATCACGAGGGCGACGATCACGCCGCCGAGCAGGGCGAGGACCATGATCGCCGCGCTGCGGGTCAACTGCTTGAAAATCTTGTCGCCAAGCTGGAGCCGCTGCAAGGCAGCGGCGCGCTCTGTGGCATCTGAAACGCTCAAACCAGACCTCTTCAGTCACTCGATCGCGGATTCCCGCAAACCGATACCACCCGAACCGAATAAAAGAACACCCTGAGCAAAGGTTGCTGAGGACAAAAACGGCCGGAGCGGGATTCGCTCCGGCCGCCAGGCGTTTTATTTGGCGGGGGTGTAGACCGCCTTACCGTCCGCGCCCTTGATCTCGGCCGCCCAGGTCTTCTCGATCAGGGCGACGACATTGTCCGGCATCGGAACATAGTCGAGATCCTTCGCGAGCTGGTCGCCGTTCTTGTAGGCCCACGAGAAGAACGAGAGGGCCAGCGCCGCATCGGCCGGCGATTTCGGCTGCTTGTGGATCAGGATGAAGGTGGCGCCCGCGATCGGCCAGGCTTTTTCACCAGCCTCGTCGGTGACGATCAGGAAGTAGCCCGGAGCCTTCGACCAGTCGGCATTCGCCGCGGCGGCTGCGATGGTTTCCGGGTTGGCTTCGACCGTCGTGCCGGCCTTGTTGACGAGCTTCGTGGTGGTCAGCTTGTTCTGCTTGGCATAGGCGGTTTCGACGTAGCCGATCGAACCCTTGGTCTGGGCGACGTTGTTGGCGACGCCTTCATTGCCCTTGGCGCCGATACCCGCCGGCCACTCGACCGCGGTGCTCGAACCGACCTTGGACTTCCAGTCCGCGCTGACCTTCGAGAGATAGTTGGTGAACAGGAAGGTCGTGCCCGAGCCGTCCGAGCGATGGACCAGCGCGATCGCCTGCGACGGCAGCTTGGCGGCCGGGTTCAGCTTCTGGATCGCCGGGTCGTTCCAGGTCTTGATTTCGCCGAGGTAGATTTTGGCAATCGTCGGGCCATCGAGGGTCAGGTCGCCGCTAGCGAAACCGTCGAGATTGATCACCGGCACGATGCCGCCGAGCACGGTCGGGAACTGCACCAGGCCGTCCTTTTCGAGCTGCTCGGGCTTGAGCGGCATGTCGGAGGCGCCGAAGGTCACGGTGCGCGCCTGCACCTGCTTGATACCGCCGCCGGAACCGATCGACTGGTAGTTCACGCCGTTGCCGGTTTCCTTTTTGAAGGCTTCCGCCCACTTCGCATAGACCGGGAACGGGAACGTCGCGCCTGCGCCGGAGATATCGGCAGCATGAGCGGCGGGCAGCGCCGCCATGGCGACAATGCCGGCTGCAACGATCGTCTTGATGAAACTCACGGGGTCTCTCCATCTTTGATGCGGAAAGCGCAGACCGAAGTGACCGCGCTCAAGCAACCCAATAGAAGTGGGCGATGCAGCTTTTATGAGGGTTGGATGACAGTCGTGTGACACAACCCAAGACCTTGAAAAACCGGCGCTTTCGACTCAGCGCCCGTTGTTCGTCTGGGGAAAACAGGCGGTAAACGTCGCGCCTTTGCCGAGAACGCTCTCGATCATCAGCCGGCCCTGATGGCGGTTGAGGATATGCTTGACCAGTGACAGTCCGAGACCCGTGCCGCCCTGGGCGCGGCTGTCGCCGTCGTTGATCCGGTAAAACCGCTCGGTCAGGCGCGGAAGATGCTCCGGCGCAATGCCCGGGCCGAAATCGCGCACCGCGATTCGCCATTCGGCGGTTCCGGACACCCCCACGCCTTCCGACAGCGTCACCATCAGGCGGTCGCCGGTCGAGCCGTATTTCAGACCGTTCTCGACCAGGTTTTCCACAACGCGGATAACCTCCTCGCGGTCTCCGAGGATCACGGCAGGCGTTTCCGGCAGGGTGAGTTCGATCGCCACCGCGCGCTCCTTGGCGAGCGGCTCGAGGCCGTCGGTGACGTGGCGGATGATGGGAACGAGGTCGACCGGTGTGTCGGGCCGCAAATGGGTGCGCAGTTCCACCCGCGACAGCGAGAGCAGGTCATCGATCAACCGCGCCATCCGCGTCGCCTGCGCCCGCATGATGCCAAGAAACCGTTCGCGGGCCTTCGGGTCGTCCTTGGCCGGACCGAGCAGCGTATCGATGAAGCCGGTCACCGCGGCCAGCGGCGTGCGCAGTTCATGGCTGGCATTGGCGACGAAATCGGCACGCATCTCCTCGACGCGGCGCAGGGGCGTGAGGTCGTGGAAGGTCATGAGAATGTAGTGGTCGGTGCCGCCGAGCGCGGTCGGGATCGGCACCGGCGTCACGATCAGCTCGAGCCAGCGATTGACCGGGAGCTGATCGAGAAACGTCACGCGGCTCGGCGCAGCATTCTTCACCGCCTCGCGGAGCGCCTCGACGATCTCGGGCGACCGCAAGGCGAACTGCGCCGGCTCGCCGCGGCGCAGCGCCGGAGCGAGCTGCACCGCCAGCGTGTTGAAATGCAGCACCCGGCCCGAGCGGTCGAGCAGCACCGCTGCATCGGGCATGCCGGCGACAATCGCCTGCACTACCGCATGATTGAGGTTTTGATCGGTTCCACGCACCATCGGCACATGCACATCGTGCCAGCGCCACTCGATCAGCGCCACCGCCGCGATGAAGGCGAAGGCGAAAAGCGCCGCGACCAGCGACAGCGGCCCGAACGCGGCCAGCGCCGCGAGCACGATCCCCGCCGCGAACAGGACAATGGCCGAGCGCCGCAGCCGGTGCAGCAGGGGCGGATCGAACTTTGGGGTGGGTCTGAGTGGCATGGTGCGAACTATACCAAGCACGGAAGAGGTGGCGACTTCAACCGTGATCGGATGTTTTCGCAACTCCACGCTTGCGCCGCGAGCCGATCACCGCCTCGCGAACGGTGAGCAGCAGCACCGAGATCAGGAATGGCACGATGTAATAGAGCAGCCTGAACAGCAACATGCCCGCCAGCAGCGCCTCGCGGTCGAGCTGCCAGAGCCCGACCAGCATCGCCGCGTCGAACACGCCGAGGCCGCCCGGCGAATGACTGGCGAAACCCAGCAGCGTCGCCGTGACGAAGATCACCGCGACCACCGCAAAGCCGAGATACGGCTCCTCCGGCACCAGCATGTACATCGCCAGCGCGCAGAAGGTCAGATCGACGATCCCGATCCCGATCTGCAGCAATGTCAGCGGCCCGCCGGGCAGCTCCACCGTCCAGTTGCCCCGCCCCATCCGGCGCGGCTTGATCCAGACCCAGCCGACATAGATCACCAGGGCCGCGATGATGACATAAGCGAGGATCAGGTTGACCCAGGGCGGCAGTTGGTCGATCGCGGATGCCGCCTCGGGATGGTAGGCGATACCGATGCCGAGCACCGCGGCGTTGCCGAGCCAGAACGTCAGCCCGGCAATGAAGCACACCTTGGCGACCTCGATCGCGCTGAGCCCATAGGCCGAATAGATCCGGTAGCGTACCGCGCCGCCGGTGAACACGCTCGCGCCGACATTGTGGCCGACGGAGTAGCTGGTGAACGCGGCCAGCGCGTTGATCCGGTACGGAACATCGGTGCGCCCGATCGTGCGCACCGCAAAGAGGTCGTAGAACGTCAGGGTGAAATAGCCCGCTGCGACGAACAGGGCGGCGAGCGCGATGGACGACACCTTGGTCTGGGTGATCGCATTGATGACATTTTCGACATCAATGCCGCGCAACATGTGAAAAAGCACGTAGCAGGCGATGCCGATGATCGAAAGACTGATCACGACGCCGAGCTTTTTCAGGATCTGCTTTTCGCGGATGAACTTGGCCGCCGCGCGTATGGATGCCAGCATCTCCACCTCAATTATGCCTATGCGGCCGGCCGTGCAATGTCGATGGCTGGCGCAATGCAACGTTCAAGCCGGATAACCGCCTTTGAACCAGCATCACACTCACCAGCCTTGGCATCAGGACCAGATGGAGATCGGGTTAATGTTATGTGGCGCTGCCGCCTCGGGCAGCAATACCATCAAAGGCAAAAAAACCTTCGTACCGTCGGATGCAACCACGTTTCAGCCCCCCTCGATCTTTCTTCGAAGCCGCCGAAATCGTTGCTCCGTTGCAGTCCTGTAACCTCTTTCCGAGGCCGATTCCACCAGAACCGTAGAGACCGATAGCCGCAACCACACGCAAATCGATCCCTGCCGAATGAGGCGTCAGAACTTAGCCGCCCTCAAAGTGGCGCGCCACGACCCAGCTCCGCAAGGTCGCGCCGATCATGCAGCCGAGGCTGTAAACGATCAGCAAACCGAGACCGAGATCGAGCCAGTAGCCGAGCCGCCCCGGAATGGCCTGCACCGCGGCGAGCGCCGCAAAGGCGCAGCCGAGCAGCACCGCCTGCTGAACCGCCGCCTGCGACATCCCTTTGCCGCGCTGCACGACGCAGATCCACCCCATGCCGAAGCCAAGCAGCGCCGCGGCAAGAAGCCAGCCCCAGTGAAACAGAATGAGATAGCTCATGGCGCTTTGACCTGAAATTCGATGCGGCGGTTCTGGGCCTTGCCCTCGGGCGTGCCGTTCGGGGCGATCGGCTGCATGCTGCCATAACCGAGGGCGGTGAAACGCTCGGCCGGCAGGCCGGCCTTGACGAGGTAGTCGACCACGGCTTGCGCCCGTTTCTCAGACAGAAGCAGGTTGGCGGCGTCATCGCCGTCGGCATCGGTGTGGCCGACGATGTCGATCTGCATCGATGGGCAGCGCTGCGCGGTTTCCACCAGCCGATCCAGCAGCCCCGCGGAATTGCGATCGATCGCGGCCTCGCCCGCGGCGAAGCGGATCGAGCCCTTGGCCAGCAGTTGCGTCAGCAGATTCTGGCACACGGTAGCATCCACCGGCCCGGCCGGCGGCTTCACCGAAATGTCGGCCTTCGCCCGCCAGTATTTCGGCAGACCCGACATCAGGTGGACCCGGATATCGTTGACCGCCGCGGCATAAAAAGCATCGCCCGATACTGTAATCTCGCGATCGGTCACCATCAGCGTCCCGGTCGACAGGCGCGACAGCGCCTCAAGCGCCGTCACGACCGCTTCGGAAAAACCGGCCGGCGCGCCGATGCTGGCCTTGAGCTGGTCGACGACCTTCTCGTTGAAGAACTTCTGCTCAGTCTGTTCCGCGATCAGCGTGTGGACGGCATTGTTGGGCACGTTGCCGCTCAGGGTCACGGTCACTGCGACCGGGTCCTTGTTCGCCTGAAAAACATAGGGCGGGGCCTGAATGGCATTGGCCGCCACCGAGTATCCCTGCGGCAAGTTTTTCAGCGCCGCCGCAATCGCCTCGCGACCGCCGAGTTCCTTCGCCATGCCGGACAGCTTCACGGCGGTGTCCGACAGCGAGATCTTGCCGTCCTTCAGCTTGCTGACCTGATCGATCAGGAGCAGGGCCGCAGCATCGAAACGCGGCGGCGCGCCGCGTGACAGGCCCATCTGGTCGACAACCTCAAAGCCATTGAGCGAGGATCGCGTCGCCTCCGCGAGCTTCGCCTTGATCGCGGGCAAGGGCGCGCTGCCGCCGAGGGTCACGCGGAGCACGTCGCGGTCGAGCGTCCAGACAAACGGTTTTGCCTCGGGCACGAGGCGGGTCTGATCGATGACCGTCCGGACTCCCGGAACCATTTCGACCGACTGGACCGCGGTGCGGCGGCCCTGTTCGGAAAATGCCGCCGCCGAGAACGTGACATCGCGCCCGGCGACCTCGATGCGGGACTGGTCGAGCACGTCGCTCTGCAATGCGGCGGTGGCGCGCGCGGCGAGATCCTGTTCGAGCGGCACGGTCGATGTCCATGCTGCGGCGACCCAAAGGGCGGCAAGTGGTATCAACCCCGGCCACCATTTATGGGCCCACTGGAAAAAACGGCGCATGCCAGGTCCTGATTGCGTGCCGCGATTGCGGACGGTCTATGCGGACCGGCTGGTCCTGCTTCGGAAAGGTATAGAGAAAACAAACCCTTTACGGGCTGTCAATTTGCAAAAGTGGCGAACTCCCATCTTCGATGCCGACATAACCCTTTGTTCAACTCCGTGTGGAACTGTTGCCCCTTCACAGCGCTGACGGGACGCAAAGCTCTTTAATGAAGCAGGTGAGCAAATTTTTGATCCGCATGGGATTCGGAGTCTTTTCGCGGACCGGGATCCACCGCTGGATGCGGCCTCTCTTCGCCGGAGCGGGTGTGATCTTCACCCTCCATCACGTCAGGCCCGACCGCGGCGCGACCTTTAGCCCCAACCATCACCTTGAAATCACGCCGCAATTTCTGCGCTCGGTGATCAAGGATCTACGCGCGGAAAATATCGATCTTGTCTCGCTCGACGAGGCCCGCCGCCGGTTGACCGAGTGCGACTTCTCGCGCCGCTTTGCCGCGTTCACCTTCGACGACGGCTATCGCGACAACCGCGACCATGCCCTGCCGGTGATGCGCGAACTCGGCGTGCCGATGACGGTGTTCGTCGCCTCGCATTTCGCCGACGGCATCGGCCGGCCATGGTGGCTGGCGCTCGAACAGGTGATTGCCCACAATTCCCGGATCGCGGTGACGCTCGACGATGCCGAGGAGGAATTCGACCTCAGCACCACCGAGGGCAAATACCTTGCCTTCGGCAAGGTGCATGACTGGGTTCGCGCACAGGCCGACGACCGTTACGCCTCATCCGTGATCGATGAGCTATGCGCACGCAACGGCGTCGATCCGGCCTCTATCACGCGCGCACTCTGCATGACCTGGCAGGAACTGCGCGCCTTCGCGCAGGATCCGCTCGTAACCATCGGGGCGCATACGCTCAGCCACTGCAATCTCGCCAAGCGCGATGCCGCCGAGGCGTCGCAGGAAATCGCCGTCAGCCGTGCCGATATCGAGGCGGCGCTCGACCGCGACGTCGCCTATCTCGCCTACCCGTACGGCGATCGCAGCGCGGCGAACACGCGCGAATTCGCGCTGGCCCGCGACCTGGGCTTCAAGGCTGCCGTCACGACCCGCGCGGGCATGCTTTTCCCGGAGCATGCCGACCACCTCACCGCCCTGCCGCGCATCTCGATCAACGGCAACTATCAGTTCCCGCACTTCATTTCGGTGATGACCTCGGGCGCGCCGACCGCGCTGTGGAACCGGTTCCGCCGCCTCAACGTCGCCTGATCCTGCTCTCTCGCCGCTGCTTGACTCGGCAGCGCGCCGCACCCCACAAACATGCCAATCACATTTTTGGGGAAACGCATGTTCAAGGATCTGTTTTCGTTGGAAGGCCGGATTGCCGTCGTCACCGGCGGCTCGCGCGGCATCGGCAAAATGATCGCCCGCGGGTTTCTCGGTCAGGGCGCGGCCAAAGTTTACATCACCGCGCGCAAGGCGGCCGCCTGCGAAGCAACCGCGCAGGAACTCTCGGACGAGTTCGCGCCCGGCCAGTGCATCGCGCTGCCAATCGACATCTCCACCGTCGAGGGCGCGGAAAAGCTCGCCGCCGCAATCCGGGAGCGCGAACCCAAGATCGACATTCTGGTCAACAACGCCGGCGCCGCCTGGGCGGCCGACTTCGACGAGTTCCCGGAAAGCGGCTGGGATAAGGTCGTCGACCTCAATCTCAAGACGCCGTTCTTCCTGACCAAAGCGCTGGCGCCGCTGCTGCGGGCCGGTGCCAGCGCCGAGCGGCCGGGCAAGGTGATCAATATCGCCTCGATCGACGGCATCTTCGTCAACCCGCTTGAGACCTATCCCTATGCCGCCAGCAAGGCGGGGCTGATCCATCTGACTCGCCGGATGGCGGTGCGCCTGATCAAGGACCACATCGCCGTGACCGCCATCGCGCCGGGGCCGTTCAAATCCGACCTGAACCGCGACGCCCGCGACAATGCGGAAGCGGTAGCGAGGCGCGTGCCCGCCGGCCGCGTCGGCACCGACGAGGATATGGCAGGCGCGGCGATCTACCTCGCCTCGCGCGCAGGTGACTATGTCGTCGGCGCAACGCTCACCGTGGACGGCGGCGTCGCCTACGGCCAGGCGGGATTTGCTGGCGCGAGCTGGAAAGACTAGTCATTCCCAACCCGGATCATCAGGCCGATTCCCCATGTCACGCGACGCCGTTTCGATTACCCGCGACCTCATCCGCTGCCCCTCGGTGACGCCGGCCGATGCCGGCGCGCTCGGCGTGCTCGAACGGCTGCTGAAAGACGCCGGCTTCGAGACGCATCGCGTGACCTTCACCGAGCCCGGCAGCGACCCGATCGACAATCTCTATGCGCGGATTGGGACGGAAGGGCCGCATCTGACCTTCGCCGGGCATACCGATGTGGTGCCGCCCGGCGACGATGCCGCCTGGCGCCACGGCGCGTTCTCCGGCGACATCGCCGACGGCCTGCTCTACGGCCGCGGCGCGGTCGACATGAAGGGCGGCATCGCCTGTTCGGTCGCCGCAACGCTCGCCTATCTCGAGGCGAGCGGCGGCAAGCCCAAGGGCTCGATCTCGTTCCTGATCACCGGCGACGAGGAAGGCCCCGCGGTCAACGGCACGGTCAAGCTGCTGGAATGGGCGGCGGCGCGCGGCGAAAAATTCGATCACTGCGTGCTCGGCGAGCCGAGCAATGTCAGCGAGCTTGGCGACACCATCAAGATCGGCCGCCGCGGCTCGCTATCCGGCACCGTCATTGTCGAGGGCGTGCAGGGCCATGCTGCCTACCCGCACCGCGCCACCAATCCGATCCCCCAAATCTCAAAACTGATCGGCGCTCTCGTCGCCGAGCCGCTCGACAGCGGCAACGAGCATTTTCAGGCATCCAATCTCGAATTCGTCTCGGTCGATGTCGGCAACCCGGCGTGGAACGTCATTCCCGGCCAGGCGCGGGCGCGGCTCAACATCCGCTACAACGACTGCCGTTCGCGCGAGGCATTGAAAGAGCTGGTCGAGGGCCGGATGCAGGCTGCCTGCGGCAACGCGATCCGCGCGCGCATCGAGTGGGAGCCGTCGAACGCCGACGCCTTCATCACCAAACCGGGACCTTTCACCGACCTCGTGATCGCGGCGATCGAGCAGGTCACGGGCCGCCGGCCCGACCTCAACACCGGCGGCGGCACCTCGGATGCGCGGTTCATCACGCATTACTGCCCGGTGCTCGAATTCGGCCTCGTCGGCGACACCATGCATCAGGTCAACGAGCGCGTGCCCGTTGCCGATCTCGAGCGCCTGACAAATATCTATCGCGGCGTATTGGAGCGTTACTTTTCATGACTGCAAAGATTCTCATCCTTACCGCCCTTGAGAGCGAGCTGGCGCAGAGCCGGGCTCCCGATGGCGTGAGGGTGATCTATACCGGCGTCGGCAAGGTCAACACCGCCATCGTCACCACGCAAATCTTGAGCGGTGAAAAGCCGTCGCTGGTGGTCAACTACGGCACTGCCGGCAAGATCGACACGAGCCTGCATGGCCTTGTCGAGATTTCGCACGTCATCCAGCGCGACATGATGACGATGCCGCTCGCGCCGCGCGGCACCACGCCCCTGAGCGACGGACCGCAGATCTTTTCATCGGGCGCTGGCAGTGTCGTGTGCGGCACCGGCGACAGCTTTGTCACTGCAGCCGACCCGTGGCTTGGCGAGAACAATGTCGGCGTTGTCGACATGGAACTGTTCGCCATCGCCAGCGTCTGCCATCGCTACGGCGTGCGCTGGCGCTCGTTCAAGTTCATCACCGACGATGCCAATGAGTCCGCGCCCGATCACTGGACGGAAAACGTCGCCAACGGCGAAGACCTGTTCTGGAACGTGCTGACGCGCGAGATCTTGCAGACGACCTGATCAGGCCGTGCCCTCATCCTCGTCGTAATCGACCCGCACGAGATACAGCCCGTCCGGCGGCGCGACCGGGCCGCAGGCGGCGCGGCTGCGCGCAGCCAATGCGGCGGAAAGATCGTCCGGCGTCCAGCGCCCCTCGCCGACCCAGACCAGCGAGCCGACCATCGAGCGCACCTGGCTATGCAGGTAGGAGCGGGCCGAGGTGACGACGTCGACGTTGTCGCCGGTGCGGACGACGTCGAGCTGATCGAGCGTCTTCTCCGGAGATTTCGCCTGGCACTCGGTGTCGCGGAATGTCGTGAAATCGTGCTTGCCGATGAGGCGCTGCGCCGCCGCGTGCATCGCATCCGTATCGAGCGCCTTCGGCACCCGCCACGCCCGCCCGGCATCGAGGGCGAGATTGGCGCGGGTGTTGACGATGCGGTAGCGGTAGTGGCGGCGGATCGCAGAAAAGCGCGCCTCGAAACTCGCCGGCACGACCTCGACCTTGCGCACACCGATCGGGTTGGGCCGCAGGTGCGCGTTCAACGCATCGCGCAAGCGGTGGGCGGGAAAATCCCGGTCGAGATCGAGATGCGCGGTCTGCGCCAGCGCGTGCACGCCGGCGTCGGTGCGGCCTGCGCCATGGACGCGAACGGCCACGCCGACCGTCGCCTTCACGGCCGCTTCCAGCGCACCCTGCACCGTCGGCCTGTCGTCCTGAATCTGCCAGCCGTAGAACGGCCCGCCGTCATATTCGATGGTGAGCCGGTAGCGCGGCATCAGGCCGCCCGGCTCGCGGCAGGAATGGCGGTGCCGCGCAAAAATTCATCCGCCGTCATCGGCTGCTTGCCGGCGCGCTGCACCTGCAGCAGGCGAACCGCGCCCTCGCCGCAGGCGATCGCAAGGCGATCGTCGAGAAATGTGCCGGGCGCGCCCGCACCCGCGGCCAGCTCCGCGCGTAGCACTTTCACCCGGGTCGGCTCGCCGTCGATGTCGACCTCGCACCACGCGCCGGGGAACGGCGACAGGCCGTGGATGTGACGCAGCACAGCGCGCGCCGGTTTGGCCCAGTCGATCCTCGCCTCGGCCTTGTCGATCTTGTCGGCATAGGTGACGCCTTCGGCGCTCTGCGGCACGAATTTGAGCTGATCGCGCTCCAGCGCCGCCATCGCCCGAACCATCAGGTCGGCGCCGATCCGCGCCAGGCGATCGTGAAGGTCGGATGCGGTCATCGCATCGGTGATCGCCACCCGCTCGACCATGGCGACGTCGCCGGTGTCGAGCCCCTCGTCCATCTTCATGACCATCACGCCGGTCTCGGCATCGCCGGCCATGATGGCGCGGTTGATCGGCGCCGCGCCGCGCCAGCGCGGCAGCAGCGAGGCGTGCAGATTGAAGCAGCCGAGCCGCGGCGTATCCAGAATGTCCTGCGGGAGAATGAGGCCATAGGCGACCACGACCGCAGCATCGGCGCCGAAGGCCTGCATCGCGGCGGCGGCATCGGCGGTGCGCAGCGTCTTCGGCGTCAGCACCGGAATGCCGAGCCGCCGCGCCTCGCGTTCCACCGGGGTGACCTGCAGTTTCATGCCGCGCCCGGCCGGCTTCGGCGCGCGGGTATAGACCGCGGCGATGTCGTGGCCGTGAGCGACGAGCTCAAGCAAGGTGCCGACAGAGAATTCCGGCGTTCCCATGAAAATCAGGCGCAACGCCATCTAAGCTCTCCGTCTGTCCGGCCCGGCCGGGCCGTGGGCCGCGGCGATCAGCCAGCGGCGCGCTTGGCTGCCTTGGTGAATTTCTTCAGGACGCGATCCCGCTTGAGCTTCGACAGGTAGTCGACGAACAGCACGCCGTTGAGATGATCGATCTCGTGCTGGATGCAGGTGGCGAACAGGCCGTCGGCGTCCTCTTCCTGCAGCTTGCCGTCAAGATCGAGATAGCGGATGCGCACCCGCGCCGGCCGCTCGACATCCTCGTAATACTCCGGAATCGACAGGCAGCCCTCGTTGTAGACCGACAGCTCATCCGAATGCGCGATGATCTCGGGATTGATGAAGACGCGCGGCTGCGGCTTGTCCTCATCGTTTTCCCGCTTGGCGAGGTCCATCGTGACGATGCGCTGCGGCACGGCAATCTGAATCGCCGCGAGCCCGATGCCGGGCGCGTCATACATCGTCTCAAGCATGTCGTCGGCGAGCTTGCGCACCTCTGACGTGACTTGATCGACCGGGGTAGAAACGAGCCGCAACCTTTTGTCGGGCAGCACAATGATTTCGCGAATGGCCATGCGCGCGATGTAATGCGACAGCCGCGCGCGGTCAATCACAAGCATACCGGTCGGCCCCGCCAGAGCCTCTGATCGCCAGATTTGATTAACCATGCCAGCGGGGAGGCTCGACGCCGGGTCAAATGTTCTCTATTTGTTCATTTGGACCTGCGAAAGAAATCTGATCATGACCGGCAACACCGAACCATTGCTCATCGTCGGCGACCTCGCCATCCGCACCGGCGAAGCGCTTGCCGGCTTCGCCGCCCTGGTGCTGGCGCTGCTCCTCGTGATCGCGGTGGTGATTGCCCGCAGCAGCAGCCGGGACCGCGCCGCACGGATGGCGGCGGCGATCCGCGCCGACGAGCTGGAGGAACGGGTTGCGGCGATGATGCACGCCCAGTCGGAGGCCGCCGGGCGAATGCAGGCGATGGGCGAAGCGCTGGCCGGACGGCAGGCGGAGCTGGCGCGGGTCGTGGGCGACCGGCTGGACGCCGTCGGTCACCGCGTCGGGCAGTCGATGGAACAGACGACGCGGCACACCGCCGAGAGCCTGCGGGCGCTGCACGAACGCCTCGCCGTGATCGACAACGCCCACCGGAACCTGACCGAACTGACCTCGCAGGTGACGACGCTGCGCGACGTGCTCGCCAACAAGCAGGCGCGCGGGGCCTTCGGGCAGGCGCGGATGGAGGCCATCGTCAAGGACGGCATGCCGGCCGGCGCCTACGCCTTCCAGCATACGCTGAGCAACAACAAGCGCCCGGATTGCGTGGTGTTCCTCCCCGACCAGCGGCCGCTCTGCATCGACGCCAAATTCCCCCTCGAAGCGATGACCGCGCTGCAGGACGCCCGTGGCGAGGAGGAGGCCCGGCAGGCCGCCAGCCGCTTCCGACAGGACGTGCTGCGCCATGTCGCCGACATCGCGGAAAAATACCTGATCGCCGGCGAGACCCAGGACACCGCCTTGATGTTCGTGCCGTCAGAATCGGTCTATGCTGAGATCTACGACCGCTTCGACGACGTGATTCAGAAGGCCTATCGCGCCCGCGTCGTGCTGGTGTCGCCCTCGCTCCTAATGCTCGCCATCCAGGTGATGCAGCAGATGATGAAGGACGCGCGGATGCGCGACGCCGCCGACCAGATCCGCACCGAGGTGATGGCGATGGCGGACGACCTCGGCCGGCTGCGTGAGCGCGTCGTCAAGCTGCAAAGCCATTTTGCCCAGGTCAACGAGGACGTGCGGCAGATTCTGATTTCCGCCGACAAGATCGACAAGCGCGCGGGCCGGATCGAGCAGCTCGACTTCGGCACCGACGGCGGAGCAGACACGAAGCCTGCCGAAATGCCGCCGCTGCCGGACAGTGTGCGGAGCCTGCGCGCCGCGGCCCGCGACATGTTCGGCCGCGAATAGGTTCAGACGGCGAGTTCGGCTTGAAGGCATGGGCTGGGTCGTTCACTCTGCGGTTGCATTCGGCTTTTCACCCTTTTCCGCGGCAGAGGACTTTGCCCATGACACCATACGATCGCCTCAAGGCCCTCGGCCTGACACTGCCGCCGCCGCCCGCCTCAGGCGGCAACTACGTCCAGACCCTGCAACGCGGCCCGCTCCTCTATGTCGCCGGGCAGGGCCCGTTCGGCAGCGACGGCCAGTTGCGCACCGGCAAGGTCGGGCGCGACCGCACCATCGAGCAGGCCTATGACGACGCCCGCCTCACCGGCCTCTGCGTTCTGACGCAGGTTCACGCCGCGACCGGCGATCTCGGCAGGGTCGCGCAGGTGGTCAGGGTGTTCGGCATGGTCAATGCCACCGAGGATTTTCAAAAGCATCCGCTGGTGATCAACGGCTGCTCGGATTTGTTCATCGAGGTTTTCGGCGACAAGGGCCTCCATCCCCGCTCGGCCGTTGGCATGGCCTCACTGCCATTTGGCATCAGCGTCGAGGTCGAGACGGTGTTCGAAATCGCGGACTGACGCCGGTCCTCCGGCAGGTTCCATTCGGCGCGGGTGTCGAAAGAGGCGAGACCGACCCGCCCGCAATGGCCGCAATCCCACAAATCAGCTAGAGCGTCACAAGGTTGGCATCTGGCTCTGCTTGGTTCGGACCAAGGCCGGGCCATCGATGCGACCTCGCCTGCCCGCCTTCACCGCCAGGGATCCTGATGACAGCCGAATCCGAAACGACACCGCGCCCCGTCCAGACCGAGGCTCCGTCGTGGCGCGCGGCATGGCTGGTCTATCTCCAGTCGCGCGTGCTGGTGGTGATGTTTCTGGGCTTCTCGTCCGGCCTGCCACTCGCGCTGTCCGGTTCCACGCTGCTTGTCTGGGTCAGCGAGAATGGCGTCGATCTCGGCACCATCGGGCTGTTCACTCTGGTCGGCACGCCCTACACGCTCAAATTCCTGTGGGCGCCCCTCGTCGATGCGCTGCATGTGCCGTTGCTCACCCGCTGGCTCGGGCGGCGGCGCGGCTGGCTGGTGTTCACCCAGCTTCTCCTGATGGCCGCGATCCTCTGCCTCGCCTTCACCGATCCGGCGAAGTCGCCGTTTCTGGTGGCACTCGGCGCGCTATTGGTGGCGACGGCCTCCGCGACGCAGGACATCGTGGTCGATGCCTTCCGCGTCGAAAGCCTTCCAGAGAGCGAGCAGGCGGCCGGCATGGCGTCCTATGTCGCGGCCTATCGCATCGGCATGGTGGCCTCGACCGCCGGCGCGTTGTTCCTCGTCACCGGCTTCGAGCATGCCGGCTTGCCACGGCTGGAAGCGTGGATGGCGAGCTTCGCCACCATGGCGGCGCTAGTCATCGTCGGCATCGTCACCGTGCTGCTGGCGAAGGAACCGGCGGCGACAAGCGCGCCGGAAACCATGGCCGCGGATGAGGCGCCCTCGCTCCGCCGGGTGACTGAAGCGGCCTTCGGCGCGTTCCGCGAATTTCTGACGCGGCGCGAGGCGCTCACCGTGCTCGCCTTCGTGATGCTGTTCAAGTTCACCGACGCCTTCGCCGGCGCGATGACCGTGCCGTTCATCATCGACGTCGGCTTCACGCGCAACGACTACGCCATCATTGTCAAGGGCGTCGGCCTCGCCGCAACATTGCTTGGTGGCTTCGCCGGGGGTTTTCTGGCGCGGGCGTTTTCGCTGATCACCTGCCTGTGGATCGGCGGCCTCCTGCAGGCGGTGTCGAACCTGACCTTCACCTGGCTTGCCCTAATCGGCCCGGAGCAGTGGGCGCTGACGGTCGCCGTCACCATCGAGCAGTTCACCGGCGCGATCGGCACGGTGATCTTCGTCGCCTACCTCTCGGCGCTATGCAACAGCCCGCTCCACACCGCCACGCAATATGCGCTGCTCACGGCGCTCGCCTCGGTCGGGCGGATCTATCTGTCGTCCACCGCGGGCTATGTCGCGGCCGCAACCGGCTGGCCGATGTTCTTTGCAGTCAGCGTGCTGGTGGCGATCCCGAGCCTGATCCTGCTGCTGTGGCTGCAGCGCAGCGGCCATTTCGACGAACTGGCCGCTGCCAAACCCTGACGGCTGAGCGGCGCTCAGTCAGCCGCTCAGTTCTCCATCGTCCACTTCGTCACCAGCGCATCGCTGAACTGGCCGGCCTCGCGGGCGCACGACACTTCCTTCACCTTGATCGAGACGACCTTGCCGATGTGCGAGCGCAGCCTGGCAACCTCTTCGTCGCTGTGGGTCACGATCTGAAACGTCTCCGGCCCGGTCTCCAGATTGCACATGCCGCCCGCGCCGAGCAGCCGACGCGCTTCCGTCGCCATGTGGAACGTATCGACACGCTTGGCATGGCCCTTGACGCGCACCTGCATGAGATTGAGTTCGCCGGTCAAAAGATCGCCCTTCTTGATCAGCTTCTGCGCCTCCGCGGCGCCGGCGAACAGCGCCGCACCGACGAGAGCAAAAATTGCCAAAGAGCAGCGTTTGCCGAAAACACGTTTCATCATGTCTGCTTTCCGATAGTGGTGGTGATCAGAACAGGGTTCGCTGCCGCATCGCGGCAGTCAGCGTGCCTTCGTCGAGATAGTCCAGCTCGCCGCCGACCGGCACACCATGCGCCAGCCGCGTGACGCGGACATCGGCATCGTGCAGCAGGTCGGTGATGTAGTGCGCGGTGGTTTGGCCATCGACCGTCGCATTCAGCGCCAGCACGATCTCCTTCACCTCGGGCTCGCGGGCGCGGGTCGACAGCGCGTCGATGGTGAGATCCTGCGGCCCGATGCCATCGAGCGGCGACAGCGTCGCGCCGAGAACATGGTAGCGCCCGGTCGTGGCATGGGCGCGCTCCAGCGCCCACAGATCGGCGACATCCGCCACCACGACGATGATCGAGGGATCGCGCCGCGGATCGGTGCAGACCGTGCAGGGATTTTTCGAATCGATGTTGCCGCAGCACTTGCACACTTCGATGCGCTCGATGGCGACCTGCAGCGCGGCGGCAAGCGGCTCCATCAACGTCTCGCGCTTCTTGATGAGATGCAGCGCGGCGCGCCGCGCCGAGCGCGGCCCGAGGCCGGGCAAGCGCGCGAGCAGCTGAATCAGCCGCTCGATCTCCGGCCCTGCAATCGCGGATGACATGAAATCAGCCCAGTCCGAATCCCGGGGGCAAAGACAGTCCGCCGGTGAGCGACTGCATCTTCTCCTGCATCGCGCCTTCGGCCTTGCGGCGCGCATCGCCGTAGGCGGTCACGAGCAGATCCTCGAGGATCTCGCGCTCCTCGGCCTTCATCAGCGACGGATCGATCTTCACCGCCCGGACGTCCATCTTCGCGGTCATGCGCACGCTGACGAGCCCGCCGCCGGAGGTGCCCTCGACCTCGACATGGTCGAGTTCGTCCTGCAGCGCCTTCATTTTCGACTGCAACTGTGCAGCCTGTTTCATCATGCCGAGAAAATCAGCCATCGTCGTCCCCTCAACTATCTGCCCGCATCGCCAAGCTGCCGGTCATCTGCGGCGCTTGGGCTGCGGCCTTCAATCCTCGTCCGGCCCCTCGGTCGTCCCGTCATCGAGAATCGCCTCGTCATCCTCGCCGGAGAATGAGGGCGTCTCATGGACGACGCGCCGAACGCCTTCAATCGTCGCGCCGGGCCAGCGTGCGAGCACCTCCTGCACCCGGGGGTCAGCCTGAACCGTGAGCTGGAGCTGATTCTGCGCGGCGGCGGCCTGCGCGCGCAAGGTCGGCTGGCCCTCGGCATTGGAAATGATCACAGACCAGCGCCGCCCGGTCCAGGTCTCCAGCTTGCGGGCGAGATCGTTGACCAGCGCCCGCTGCGCGGTGCGCTCCAGCGCGATTTCGAGCCGGCCGTCCTCGATTGCCACCAGCCGGACGTCGGCTTCGAGCGCGCCCTTGACCAGAACGTCGCGTTTCTGCCCGGCGAGCGTGACCAGCTCGGGAAAGGTCGAGATCCGCAGCACCGGCTGTGCGGCGGCGGCCGTCGGCGCGGGTGCCGGCGCCGCAACCGGCGCGCGCATCGCCATCTCGGCGCCGCGGGCCGCGCCTTGGCGCGGCATCGCCATCGTCGCGCGGGCCGTGGCCGATGCGCCCGCACCGCCATTGCCGCCGCCTCCCCCGCCGCCGGAAGGCGCCGGGCCGTCCCCGCCCCCGCCGCCGGTGGAGATCATCTTGATCGCCTCATCCGGCGTCGGCAGATCCGCCGCATAGGCGATCCGCACCAGCACCATCTCGGCTGCCGCCTGCGGCCGGGTCGCCGACTGCACCTCGGTGATGCCCTTGAGCAGCATCTGCCAGGTGCGCGAAAGAATGCGCATCGACAGCCTGGAGGCGAATTCGCGGCCGCGCACGCGCTCCGCCTCGCCGAGCGCGATATTGTCGGCCGTCGCCGGGACGATCTTGATCCGCGTGACGAGGTTGACGAATTCGGCAAGGTCGCTGAGCACGACCACCGGGTCGGCGCCTGTGTCGTACTGGTCGCGGAATTCGTTGAAAGCGGCAGCGATGTCGCCGCGCATCAGGGATTCGAACAGGTCGATGACGCGGGTGCGATCGGCGAGGCCAAGCATCTGCCGCACGCTCTCGGCCTGGATCCGCCCGGCCGCATGGGCGATCGCCTGATCGAGCAGCGAGAGCGAATCGCGCACCGAGCCCTCCGCCGCCCGCGCGATGATGCCAAGCGCCTCGGCATCGGCCTCGACCCCCTCATTGGTGACGATCTTGGCAAGGTGGTCGGTCAGGACGCCGGTATCGACGCGGCGCAGATCGAAGCGCTGGCAGCGCGACAGCACCGTGATCGGGACTTTGCGGATTTCGGTCGTGGCAAAGACGAATTTTGCGTGCGCCGGAGGCTCTTCGAGCGTCTTGAGGAAGGCGTTGAACGCCTTCTCCGACATCATGTGCACTTCGTCGATGATGTAGACCTTGTAGCGCGCGCTGGTCGGCGCATAGCGCGCGCCGTCGGTCAGCTGACGGACATCGTCGATGCCGGTGTGCGACGCCGCGTCCATCTCCAGTACGTCGATGTGCCGGCTTTCCATGATCGCCTGGCAATGCACGCCCGGCGTCGGCATGTCGATGGTCGGGCCGGTGATCGAGCCGTCGGACAGTTCGTAATTCAGCGCCCGCGCCAGAATGCGCGCGGTGGTAGTCTTGCCGACACCCCGCACGCCGGTCAGAATCCACGCCTGCGGCACGCGGCCGGTCGCGAACGCATTGGACAGCGTGCGGACCATGGCGTCCTGGCCGATCAGGTCGCCGAAATGTGTGGGACGATATTTTCGCGCAAGCACGCGATAGGCGGGGCTCGCCGAACCAGCCGCAGTTGCGGCAGCAGCCGGCGACAGACCAAGATCGGAGCCGAGATCGAAACCGCTTTGATGCGAATCGGGGGCGGGGCTGCCAGCGTCAGTCATCGATCGATCCGCGATTGAACACGAGGTCAGGTCGCGCGATCACCGTAGTTCAGGAGAACGATCCGAACCCTGGTTCCAGCGCCTCCGGCATCATGGCGCCGCTGCGCCAGTGACCGCCATGGTTCGCGGCCTGTCCTGCCAAAACAAAACCTGCCAAAAATAGAGTAGGAGACTGACGAGCGACCCGATCCGGACCTCGTTAGGGCTGCTTCCTTCCGGACCTGACCCGGTTGGCGAGAGGCTCGTCCACCGCCAATCTCCCGGTGCCTATTTGGAGCCAATGCGCGCGGAAAGCAAGGGCGGACCGCCATCGCAAATCGCCTCGCCGCAAAATGACTGGAAAACGCGCGCAAAACTCATCCAGACTTCCGCGGGACCGCTGGTCTTGATATGAACGCAGAACACGAACGGAACTGTGATGCTCCCGCCCGCGACGCCCGACTGGTCCCTGCATCCTCGCCTTGCCAATGACAGCATCGCCATCGGCGACCTGCCGCTCTGCCGCGTTTTGGTGCTGAACGACGCCAATTATCCGTGGCTGGTGCTGGTTCCGCGGCGGCCCGACGTCACCGAAATCATCGACCTTGATGAAACCGACCGCGCCCACGCGATGATCGAGATCAGCAGCGCCAGCGCCGCGCTGCGCGAGATCACCGGCTGCGACAAGCTCAATGTCGCGGCACTCGGCAACATGGTGCCGCAACTCCACATCCACATCATCGCGCGCCGCAAGACCGATGCCGCGTGGCCGAACCCGGTCTGGGGCGCAGTGCCGGCGCGGCCCTATGATTCGCCAACCCTCGAAACCTTCACTGCCGCGCTTTGCGGCAAGCTCGGGCTGAACGGACAGACATGACGGCACACCTCCAATTCCCGCCAGGCAATCCCGCTTTCGTCGCCCACCCCATCGACCGCGCTGCCCATCTGCGGACCGACGACAACAAGCTGATGGCGATGGAGGCCGATCACCGCGCCCGCGCCTATGTCGTGCATCGCGATTCGATCGTGGTGCAACGCACCGCCGACGGGCTGCGCGCCCAGCTCACGCTCGATGAAGCGCTGGCGCTCGGCGCCAATCCCGGCACGATCTTTCTCGGGCTTGACGACGGCGCGCCGATTTTCGGCATGGGCATGGGCGCGGCCGCGGCCGAGGCGCTGCTGACGCGCCCGGATGCCGAGCTCGGGCTGCTCCGCGGCCTGATCACCGAGGGCGCGCTGCCGGTCGAGGAAATCTCGACCATCGCCATCGCCAAATCGCTGGTCAACTGGCACCAGCGCCACGGCTATTGCGCCAATTGCGGCGTCCGCACGCAGATGACGCAGGGCGGCTGGCGGCGCGATTGCCCGAGCTGCAAGGCCGAACATTTCCCACGCACCGATCCGGTCGTGATCATGCTCGTCTCCGATGGCGAGCGTTGCCTCCTGGGCCGCCAGCCCCACTTCGCGCCCGGCATGTGGTCGTGCCTCGCCGGCTTCGTCGAGGCGGCGGAGACGATCGAAAACGCGGTGCGCCGCGAGGTGCAGGAAGAGGCCGGCATCGAGGCGACCGACATCGGCTATTACATGGCGCAGCCGTGGCCCTATCCGTCGTCACTGATGATCGGCTGCACCGCCCGCGCGCTCACCAGCGAGATCACCGTTGATCGCACGGAGCTTGAGGACGCGCGCTGGTTCACCCGCGAGGAGGCGAGGCAGATGCTGACCGGGCGGCACCCCGAAGGAATGTCCGGCCCCCACCCGTTCGCGATCGCGCATCATCTTCTTCACCGCTGGGCTTTCGGCGACCAGCCGCCCGCGGCGACCTGACCCGGCCGCCGGATCGCACCGCAAGACCAGCCCGCCATGACCATCTCCGGCCTGCATCGGCCCGCCGCAGAAACGCATATTCTCTCCGTCGGCATGCCGGTGCGAGACCTCGTGTTTCACGTCAAAAACCCGCCGGCGCTCGGCCACAAGGCGCAGGCACACCGCTATGAGGAGATTGCCGGCGGCAATGGCCTCAACGCCGCCATCGCCATGGCGCGGCTTGGCGCCCGGCCGAAGCTGTGCGGGCCGATGGGCGGCGACGCCGACGGCGCGGCGGGCTACATCCTGCATCGCCTTGCCGATGAGCGGATCGACGCGACTACCCTCGTCCCGATGGCGGATGTGGTAACGCCGATCTCCAGCATCATGATCGACCCGAGCGGCGAGCGAACCATCATCACCTTCCGCGATCCGCGGCTTTATGAGGCAAAGCTGCCTGACACCGAGCTGTTGCTCGATGGCTGCGCCGCGATCCTGGTGGAAAGCCGCTGCGCTCCCTTCGCCACCGAGCTGTGCGCGGCAGCCCATCGCCGCGGCATCCCGGTGGTCGTCGACGTCGACCGCAAGATGGCGATGGGGGATCCGCTGATGACGGCGGCGACGCACCTCGTCTGCTCGAAGGAGGCGCTGCTCGCGACAACTGCCGCCGCCGATACCGGGGAGGCGCTGCGCAAGCTCGCGGCGGTGACGCCGGCCTTTGTCGCGGCGACCGATGGCGGCAACGGCATGTGCTGGCTCGACGGCAGTCGCCTGCTCGCCCTTCCCGCCTTCGCCGTGACCGCGGTGGATACGCTCGGCGCGGGGGACGTGTTTCACGGCGCCTTCACTGTCGCGATGGCGCAAGGCCAGTCGATCGCCGAGGCGATGCGCTTTTCCGCCGGCGCGGCGGCGATCAAATGCTCGCGCTTCGGCGGTGCTTTCGGCGCTCCGACCAGCGACGAACTCGGTGCCTTCCTGGCGACGCGGCCGTCACCGTCGCCGCGCGAGGTCGATTGACAGCCGGCCGGCACAGACTTGTCATGGAATAATTTTCCATATACTAAGTCCAAAATCGACTTTTATGGGATAGTTTTCTCAAATGACCGATGCAGCCCAGCAGACCGCAGACTCCGCCCGCCGGCTCGACGTCACCGACCGCAAGATTCTCATGGTCTTGCAGGAAGATGCATCGCTATCTGTCGCCGAGATCGGCGATCGCGTCGGGCTGTCGTCGACGCCGTGCTGGAAGCGCATCCAGCGGCTTGAGGCCGACGGCATCATCCAGCGCCGCGTCGCCCTCGTCGACCAGAACAAGGTTGGCCTCGGCATCACCGTGTTCGTCTCGGTGGAAAGCGCGGACCATTCCGAGGCGTGGCTGCGCACCTTCGCCGATGCCGTCAGCGCCATGCCCGAAGTGCTCGAGTTCTACCGCATGGCTGGTGACGTCGATTACATGCTGCGGGTCGTGGTCGCGGACATGCAGAGCTATGACGTGTTCTACAAAAAGCTGATCAGCGCCGTGTCGCTGAAGAACGTCACCTCGCGCTTCGCCATGGAGAAGATCAAGTCGGTGACGGTACTACCGGTGCCGCCCGCATAACTCTGCTGGCTGCGAGCGCACTGCCCGGCACGGCACAGCCGGCCCCTTCGGCTCGCTCCGTGCTACCTGACGCATAACAACAAAAAAGGCCCTGCAAATATTTGCGGGGCCTTTTTCATTGCTGCCCGAAAACACGCCGCCCTTCGTCAGGGCAGCGCGCTTTCGTTGTCAGATCTTTTGATTGTACTCGCCGACTTCGGGATGGGTGCGCAGCACCGAGTCCATCGCCTCGAACATGTCGCGCATCCGCTGTTCGGAGACCGGGCTCTCGACCACGACCACCAGCTCCGGCTTGTTGGACGATGCCCGCACAAGGCCCCAGCTGCCGTCCTCGACCGTGACGCGCACGCCGTTGACGGTGACGAGATCGCGGATCGCCTGCCCGGCGACCTTCTCGCCCTTCTGTCGCATCGACTCGAAATACTTCACCACCTGATCGACGACGCCGTATTTGGCCTCATCGGCGCAGTGCGGCGACATGGTCGGCGACGACCAGGTCTTCGGCAGTGCGTTCTTGAGATCGGCCATGGTCTTGTCGCCGGCGTGATCCAGCATGTCGCAGACCGCGATCGCCGAGACGAGGCCGTCGTCATAGCCCCGGCCGTAGGGCGCATTGAAGAAAAAGTGGCCGGACTTCTCGAAGCCCGCCAGCGCGCCGACTTCGTGGGTGCGGCGCTTCATGTAGGAATGGCCGGTCTTCCAGTAGGTCGTCTCGGCGCCCTGCGCCTGCAGCACCGGATCGGTCACGAACAGGCCGGTCGACTTCACGTCGACCACGAATTTTGCATTCTTGTGCTGCGCCGACATGTCCCGCGCCAGCATCACGCCGACCTTGTCGGCAAAAATCTCCTCGCCGGTGTTGTCGACGACGCCGCAGCGATCGCCGTCGCCGTCGAAGCCGAGGCCGACATCAGCCTTGTTCTCGAGCACCGCATCACGGATCGCATGGAGCATTTCCATGTCTTCCGGGTTCGGATTGTATTTCGGGAACGTGTGATCAAGCTCGGTATCGAGCCGCACCACCTCGCAGCCGAGGGCTTCCATCACCTGCGGCGCAAAAGCGCCGGCGGTGCCGTTGCCGCACGCCACCACGACCTTGAGCTTGCGCTTGAGCTTCGGGCGGTTGGTCAGATCGGCAATGTAGCGGGCCGGGAAGTTTTCGTGGAATTGATAGGAGCCTGCGCCCGAGCGGAAATCGGCATTGAGCACGATCTCCTTGAGGCGGGTCATCTCGTCGGGGCCGAAGGTCAGCGGGCGATTGGCCCCCATCTTCACGCCGGTCCAGCCGTTGTCGTTGTGCGAGGCCGTCACCATCGCGACGCAAGGCACGTCGAGATCGAACTGCGCGAAATAGGCCATCGGCGTCACCGCAAGGCCGATGTCGTGAACCTTGCAGCCCGCCGCCATCAGGCCGCTGATCAGGCCGTACTTGATCGAGGCCGAATAGCTGCGGAAGTCGTGCCCGGTGACGATCTCCGGCTTCACGCCCATCTCGGCGATCAAGGTGCCGAGCCCCATGCCGAGCGCCTGCACCCCCATCAGGTTGATTTCCTTGCCGAACAGCCAGCGCGCGTCATATTCGCGAAAGCCGGTCGCTTTCACCATCGGCTCGGACTCATAGGCATAGGTGTTCGGGGTCAGGGCCGGTTTGGGCTTCGGAAACATGGAGCAGCCTCGTTTGCAAAGAGACGAAGAATTGTTTCCGCAAGGCATAGCCAATGACGGAACAACGGGAAAGATGGGCGGATTGGTGTGCCGATAAATTACGGCAGTTTTGGTGGCGGCCGGATTTACTGCTCCAGAACCAGGCGACCCTCGGCGTATTCAAACCGCTTGAGGCGCGACAGGTAGGACAGGCCGAGCAGGTTCTCCGAAAGCGCCCCCTCGGGCAGAACCAGCGCGTCGACGTCGTGAACGATAAGCGGCCCGATTTCGAGGGCGGCGAGCTTGGCGCGGGCGGCCTTGACGCTGCCATTGGCAGTCGAGACGTTGACAGTGTAGCTGCCGCGCGCGGGCGCAATGCCGATCTCGGCGGCCGCGCGCTCGGTCAGGGCGACCACGGTCGCGCCGGTATCGACCATGAAGGTGAGGCGGCGGCCGCTGACCCGCCCTTCGGCATGGAAATGGCCGCGGCGGTCGCGTGTCAGATGGATGCTGCGGCCGGACGGCTGGGCCCGCTCGATCCGGTTCTCGGTGGAAATGCTGGCGAAGGCCGGGGTCGAGGCCGTCATATGATCGGCGACCTGGGCCATCAGCAGGCCCAGTCCAATCATGATGCTCGCCAGAATCAGGATGCCACGCATACGCCTACCACGCTTGCTTGCCGATCCGCGCCCGTGATCGTTGCATGAGCTGTCAGCGAAGCGGCCAAGCCGTTCGGCAATTTCTGCGATTAGCGTGAGGGAATAGTTAATGCCGGCTGCATTTACTGCCGGCAGAATGATCAGGTGCCGCGCGGCTTGGCCCGCCGGGTCGGCAACGCCGCGGCCGGATCTTCAGGCCAGGGATGACGCGGATAGCGGCCGCGAAGGTCGCTGCGGACATCCGCATAGCTGCCGCGCCAGAACCCCGGCAGGTCGCGCGTTACCTGCACCGGGCGATGCGCCGGCGACAACAGCTCCAGCACCAGCGGCACCGCGCCGCCGGCGACCGAGGGATGGCTGGTCAGGCCGAACAATTCCTGCATCCGCACGGCGATCGTCGGCCCCTGCGCCGCCTCATAGTCGATCGCCAGCATCGTGCCGGTCGGCGCCTCGAAATGGGTCGGCGCCTCGCGCTCCATCCGCGCCCGCAGGTCCCACGGCAGCAGCGCCATGACCGCGTCGGACAGATCCCCGGCCGAAATGTCGCCAAGCGAAACCTTGCCGAACAGCATCGGCTCCAGCCAGGTCTCTCGCGCCGCGATCAGGCCGGCGTCGGACAGGTCCGGCCAGTCGCCTCCCTCCCCCGCCGCGGCGCGCAGAAACATCACGCGCCCGCGCCACTGCGTCAGCGCCTTCGACCACGGCAGGCGGTGCAGGCCGGCAGCGATCAGGCCGTCGGCAAGCACCCCCGCGCTCTCGCCGGACGGCGTGAGCTGCTGCGGCTTCTCGGCGAGGGTGATTGCGTGAAGCCGGGTCTTGCGCCGCGCGCGCAGCGCCATCGCGGCGCGGTCGAACGTCACCTCATCGGCGGTTTCGATCTCGCCGGCAAAGCGCTCCTCGATTTCCGCCTGCGTCAGCGGCGCCGCCAGCAGGATGCGGCCCTGCGCGGCAGTCCCGGTCAACTCCCCGACAGCCAAAAATGGTGCCCGCGCCAGCGCCGACGCCCGGTCGATGGCGGCGCCGCGGCCGTTCGCGAGCACGAAACTGCCGTCGCCGCGGTTTTTCGCCACCCGGTCCGGAAAGGCGAGCGCCAGGATCGCGCCGGTCGACAACGGCGCATCGATCAGGGGGGCGCCCTCGGCCTTCGCGACCTGCTCGGCCCAGCGGGCTGCGGCCTGCCGCGCGCTCATCGCCCGCGGCGAGCGATCGCGGCGAAAGCCGTCGAGCCGGGCGTCGAGATCGGCCCCGTCGCCGCCAAGCCCGCGCTCGGTGAGCACTGCCGCGATCCATGCCGCCTCCTCGCCCATGCCCTCGCGATGGGCATCGACGATCATGCGGGCGAGGCGGGGCGGCAGCGCCAGCGCGCGCAGGCTGACGCCCTCCTGGGTGATCCAGCCGCCGTCATCGAGCGCGCCGAGGTCGCGCAGCAGCGCGCGGGCCTCGTTCAGGGCCGGAGCGGGCGGCGGATCGAGAAAGGCGAGCGTCGCGGGGTCATAGACGCCCCATTGCGCCAGATCGAGCACCAGCGAGGACAGGTCCGCGGCGAGAATTTCCGGCTGGGAGAACGCTTCCAGCGCCGCCGTCTGCGGCTCGTCCCACAGCCGGTAGCAGACGCCCGGCTCGGTGCGCCCGGCGCGGCCCCGGCGCTGATCGACCGCCGCCCTTGAGGCCCGCACTGTTTCCAGCCGGGTCAGGCCGATGTCCGGCTCATAGCGCGGCACCCGCGACAGCCCGCTGTCGACCACGATCCGCACCCCCTCGATGGTCAGCGAGGTCTCGGCGATCGAGGTCGCCAGCACGACCTTGCGCTTTCCGGCCGGCGGCTTGGCAATCGCGCGATCCTGCACGGCGGCATCGAGCGCGCCGAACAGCGCGACAACCTCGGTCGACGGATCATGGAGGCGCTCGGCCAGCAGCGTCTCGACACGGCGGATCTCGCCCGCGCCCGGCAGGAAGGCCAGCACCGACCCGCTGTCCGCGCGCAAGGCAGCGGCGATGGCATCCGCCATCTGCCGCTCCATCGGCACGTCCGGCTTGCGGCCGAGATAGCGGGTTTCGACCGGAAAGGCCCGGCCTTCGCTCGCCACCACCGGCGCCTCGCCCAGCAGGCGGGCAACGCGGGCGCCGTCGAGGGTCGCCGACATCACCAGAATGCGAAGGTCCTCGCGCAGCCCGGTCTGGGCGTCGCGCGTCAGCGCAAGGCCGAGATCGGCATCGAGGGAGCGCTCGTGAAACTCGTCGAACAGGACGGCGGCGACGCCCTTCAGCTCAGGATCGTCGAGCACAAGGCGGGTGAATATGCCCTCGGTGACGACCTCGATCCGCGTCCGGCGCGATACCTTGCTGCCGAAGCGGACGCGATAGCCCACCGTCTCGCCGACGTTTTCGCCCAGCGTCTGCGCCATCCGCGCCGCGGCGGCCCGCGCCGCGATCCGGCGCGGCTCCAGCATCAGGATTTTCTTGCCGGCGACCCATGGCTCGTCGAGCAGCGCCAGCGGCACCCGCGTCGTCTTGCCCGCGCCAGGCGGGGCGACGAGGACGGCGGCGCTATGGTCCGCAAGCGTCCGGCACAGGTCGCCGAGAACGGCGTCGATCGGCAGCGCTGCGCCGAGATCGCGTGTCACCCGCTATCTGTCCTTGTTGGCGCCCCGGCCGACGCTCTCATAGGCGAAGCCGCGCGCGGCCATCTCGTCGGCGCGGTAGACATTGCGCAGATCGACCATGATCGGCGAGCGCATCACCGCCTTGATCCGCGACAGATCGAGGGCGCGGAACTGCTCCCATTCGGTCACGAGCACGAGCGCATCGGCGTCGCGGGCACAGTCATAGGCACTGTCGCAATAATAGATCGCGGGCAGTTCGAGTTTCGCCTGTTCCATGCCGACGGGATCGAACGCGCGCACCAGCGCGCCCTGATCGAGCAGCGCCGTGATCAGCGGGATCGACGGCGCTTCGCGCATGTCGTCGGTGTTCGGCTTGAAGGTGAGGCCGAGCACGCCGATGGTCTTGCCCCGCAACTCGCCGCCGAGCGCCGCGGCGACCTTGCGCGCCATCGCCCGCTTGCGCGTCTCGTTGACCGACAGCACGGCTTCCACGACGCGCAACTGCACGTCGTAATCGCGCGCGGTCTGCATCAAAGCGCGGGTATCCTTGGGAAAGCACGAGCCGCCGAAGCCCGGCCCGGCGTTCAAAAATTTCGGGCCGATCCGGTTATCAAGGCCGATGCCGCGCGCCACTTCCTGCACGTCCGCCCCCACCTTCTCGGCGAGATCGGCGATCTCGTTGATGAAGGTGATCTTGGTCGCGAGAAACGCGTTGGCGGCATACTTGATCAGCTCGGCGGTGCGGCGGTCGGTGAACATGATCGGCGCGCGATTGAGATACAGCGGCCGATACAGTTCCTCGATCACCTTGCGCGCGCGGTCGTCCTCGATGCCGACGACGATGCGGTCGGGATGCTTGAAGTCGCGGATCGCCGCGCCCTCGCGCAAGAACTCGGGATTGGAGGCGACCGCGACGTCGATCGCCGGATTGACCTCGCGGATCAGCCGCTCGACCTCGTCGCCGGTGCCAACCGGAACCGTCGATTTGGTGATGACCACCGTAAAGCCCTGCGCCGCGGCGGCAATCTCGCGTGCCACCGCCCGGACATAGGAGAGGTCGGCATGGCCATCGCCGCGCCGCGACGGCGTGCCGACGGCGATGAACACCGCGTCGGAACTGGCCACGGCTTCGGCCAGCTCAGTCACGAAGCTCAGCCGTCCGGCCTCCACGTTGGTGGCGACCAGCGCATCGAGACCCGGCTCGAAGATCGGGATCTCGCCGCGGCGCAGTGCCGCGATCTTGCCAGTGTCATTGTCGACGCATGTGACCTGATGGCCGAAATCTGCGAAACAGGCACCGGACACGAGCCCGACGTAGCCCGTCCCAATCATGGCAATACGCATCGAATCGTCTGCTTACTGGAGAACAAGGGGAGATCTGATAGCCCGCGTCTCTTACCCGGTTTTCCACCCCAATGGAACATGAAGGGCCGAATTGCAGCCCCGCGGATGGCCGGATGGCACGCGATTTGTTGGAACTCTCCCGAAATCCGCTACCCTGCCGGCAATGATGGCGATTGATGACCGCAATGCGCGCAAAACGGGACAACAATGCATCAAGCTGAAGCAACCATCGCCCCTCATGCCCCGGCCGACCGGATCGACTGGGTCGACTACGCCAAGGGCATCTGCATCATTCTCGTGGTGATGATGCACTCGGTGCTGGGGGTGGAGGCGGCGGCCGGGCAGACGGGTTTCATGCACGCCGTCGTCGAATTCGCCAAGCCGTTCCGGATGCCCGACTTTTTCCTTCTGTCGGGCCTTTTCCTCGCGCGCGTCATCGACCGGGACTGGCGGACCTATCTCGACCGCAAGCTCGTGCATTTCGCCTATTTCTACGCGCTGTGGGTCACGATCCAGTTTGCCTTCAAAGCCCCGATGCTGGCCGGCGAGCACGGCTGGGCGCAGGTCGGCTGGCTTTACCTGCTGGCCTACGTCGAGCCGTTCGGAACCCTGTGGTTCATCTATCTGCTGCCGATCTTTTTCGTGGTCATCAAGCTGACGCGCTGGGTCCCTCCGGTGCTGGTCTTCGTCGTTGCCGCGCTGCTTGAATCGCTCGGAATCAAGACCGGCTGGACGGTCATCGACGAGTTCGCTGCGCGTTTTGTCTACATCTACACAGGCTACATCCTCGCCGATCAGATTTTTGCCTTTGCCGCCAATGTTCGGCAGCGGACGGGTCGGGCGCTGGCCGGCATCGCCGCATGGGCCCTGATCAATGCCATCGCGGTCCATTCCGGCCTTGCGGAATGGCCGATGATGTCGCTGGTGTTCGGCTTTGCCGGCGCCGCGGCGATTGTCGCAACCGGGGTCCTGCTCAGCCGCCTGCACTGGTTCGACGCCCTGCGCTATTGCGGCGAGCATTCCATCGTCATCTATCTGGCGTTCTTTCTGCCGATGGCGGCCTCGCGCGTGGCGCTGCTGAAAACCGGGGTGATCAGCGACATCGGCACCGTGTCGGCGCTCGTAACCATCATCGGTGTCGTCGGCGCGCTGGCGATCTGGTGGACGGTGCGCCGCACGCCGGCGCGTTTCCTGTTCGAGCGGCCGGCCCGGTTCTGGATCGCCCCGCGCAAGGCGCCGGGGCGGCTGCAGGCTGCCGAATAGGCGCCGCCCAAAGAATCCCGTGCGCCATGCGCGGGCAACGGGTGCCTTTTGCGGCAAAAATCCCTACATTGCCGCCATGTCAAAACAGCCCTCCGATATCGCCGCGCCTTCCGCCACGCCCCGCCCCGCCGCTTCGGGCGACCACATCTTCCTGGTCGATGGCTCGGGCTACATTTTCCGCGCCTACCACGCGCTGCCGCCGCTGAACCGCAAATCCGACGGATTGCAGGTCAATGCAGTGCTCGGCTTCTGCAATATGCTGTGGAAGCTGCTGCGTGAAATGCCGGCGGACGACCGCCCGACGCACCTCGCGGTTGTTTTCGACAAATCGGAAATCACGTTCCGGAACAAGCTCTACCCGGACTACAAGGCCCACCGGCCGCCCGCGCCGGACGAGCTGATCCCGCAATTTTCGCTGATCCGCGAGGCGGTGCAGGCGTTCGACCTGCCCTGCATCGAGCAGAGCGGCTTCGAGGCCGATGACCTGATCGCGACCTATGTCCGCCAGGCCTGCGAGCGCGGCGCCCGCGCCACCATCGTCTCCTCGGACAAGGACCTGATGCAGCTCGTCAGTGACTGCGTCGAAATGTACGACACGATGAAGGACCGCCGCCTCGGCGTGCCCGAGGTGATCGAGCGCTTCGGCGTGCCGCCAAACCGCGTCATCGACGTTCAGGCGCTGGCCGGCGATTCCGTCGACAACGTACCAGGCGTTCCGGGCATCGGCGTCAAAACCGCGGCCCAGCTCATCACCGAATATGGCGATCTGGAAACGCTGCTCGCCCGCGCCGGCGAGATCAAGCAGCCGAAACGCCGCGAGGCACTTCTCACCAACGCCGAGAAGGCGCGCGTCTCCTATCAGCTCGTCCGCCTCGACGATCACGTCGATCTCGAAGTTCCGCTCGACGACCTCGCGGTCCATGAGCCGGACGCGCGCAAGCTGATCGCTTTCCTCAAGGCGATGGAGTTCACCACGCTCACCCGGCGTGTCGCCGAATATTCCGAGATCAACCCATCCGAGATCGCACCCGACAGCCGGCTCGCGAGCCAGCCGGCGGCCGCCCCGCAGGCGGCGGCACCGGCCGGCGCGCCCGTCGCCGGCGGCAGCGCCGCGGCCAACGATCCGGCCGCGCTCCTGACGCCGCACAATCTTGCGGCCTACCGCGCCAGCACCGCCCCTACGCTGCCATTCGACCGCAGCCGCTATGCAACGGTGCGCACTGCGGCACAGCTCAAGGACTGGATTGCGCGAGCCTATGAGAGTGGACACGTCGCGATAGATGCCGAGACGAGCAGCCTCGACGCGATGCAGGCCGAGCTCTGCGGCCTCTCGCTCGCCGTCGACGCGAACGCGGCCTGCTACATCCCGCTGTCGCACAAGCAAAGCGGCGGCGGCGACGGCCTGTTCGCCGCCGGCCTTGCGCCCGACCAGATCGACGCGCGCGAGGCAATGGCGCTGCTCAAGCCGATGCTCGAGGACGCCGGCCTGCTCAAGATCGGGCATAATCTGAAGTTCGACGCGCTGATGTTTGCCCAGCACGGCATCACGCTTCGCGCCATCGACGACGTGATGTTGATGTCCTACGTGCTCGATGCCGGACGCAGCAGCCACGGCATGGCGTCGCTCGCCGAAAAATGGCTGAGCCACAAGGCGCTGTCCTATTCGGCGCTGGTCGGCAGCGGCAAGAGCCAGCAGCTCTTCGACCAGATCCCGGTCGAGCAGGCGAGCGAATACGCGTCCGAGCGCGCCGACATCACGCTGCGGCTGTGGCAGGTGCTCAAGCCCCGCCTGGTCGCAGAGCGCATGATGACGGTCTACGAGACGCTGGAGCGCCCGCTGGTCGCGACGCTCGCGCGCATGGAGCGCCGCGGCATCTCGATCGACCGCCAGATGCTGTCGCGCCTGTCCGGCGAGTTCGCCCAGATCGCCGCGCGCGTCGAGGCGGAAATCCAGACGCTTGCCGGCGAGCCGGTCAATCCGGGCAGCCCCAAGCAGCTTGGCGACATCATGTTCGGCAAGATGCAGTTGCCCGGCGGCAGCAAGACCAAGACCGGCGCATGGTCGACCTCGGCACAACTGCTCGACGAGCTCGCCGAAGCCGGCCACGAATTCCCGAAACGCATTCTGGAATGGCGGCAGGTCTCGAAGCTGAAGTCGACCTACACCGACGCGCTGCCGAACTTCGTCGATCCGCAGACCCACCGCGTCCATACCCGCTACGCGCTCGCGGCCACCACCACCGGGCGGCTGTCGTCATCCGAGCCGAACCTGCAGAATATTCCGGTGCGCACCGAGGATGGCCGCAAGATCCGCCGCGCTTTCGTCGCCTCCGAAGGCCACAAGCTGGTCTCCGCCGACTATTCGCAGATCGAACTGCGCCTCCTTGCCGAGATCGCCAACATCCCGGCGCTGCGCCAGGCATTCAAGGACAAGCTCGACATTCACGCGATGACGGCTTCGGAAATGTTCGGCGTGCCGATCGAAGGCATGCCCGGCGAAGTGCGCCGGCGCGCCAAGGCGATCAACTTCGGCATCATCTACGGCATCTCGGCGTTCGGTCTGGCCAATCAACTCGGCATCCCGCGCGAGGAAGCCAGCGCCTACATCAAGAAGTATTTTGAGCGCTTCCCCGGCATCCGCACCTACATGGACGAGACGCGCGAACTCTGCCGCGCGCGCGGCTATGTCGAAACGCTGTTCGGCCGCAAGTGTCACTATCCCGATATCAAGGCGAGCAATGCTTCGATCCGCTCCTTCAACGAGCGCGCCGCGATCAATGCGCGCCTGCAGGGCACCGCGGCCGACATCATCCGCCGCGCCATGGTGCGCATGGACGATGCGCTGGCGGAAAACAAACTGTCGGCGCGGATGCTGCTTCAGGTTCACGACGAACTGGTCTTCGAAGTGCCGGACGACGAGGTCGAGGCCACGCTGCCGGTGGTGCAGCAGGTGATGGAGAACGCGCCGTTCCCCGGCGTCGTGCTGTCGGTGCCGCTGCATGTCGATGCCCGTGCCGCCGACAACTGGGACGAGGCACACTGATCGCCACCCACTGCATCGCGTCCGGGGCCTTCGGGAACCTCGGCAACTCGCCGCGATTAGGAAAGGGACCATCCGCAGATTAGCAAACCCACCGCGCAAGACGACGGCTCTTCAACCTCTCGCTGGACTTGCCTCGGCCACACTGCGACGATCTGATGAAAGGGCAATACCGATCATGAGCAACGCGTTCGTTTCCGACCTTCTGGCATCCATCACAGAACGTGGCCGGGCGCTGCTGCGGATCCCCCCTGCACCGATCGAGCCGGAGAAACGGGCTGCGAACCTCCTTGAGCTGTGCGAAAATCTCATGGCCGGCCATGGCGAAGCGTCTGGCACGGCCACGGCGCGCGCCGCGCTCGACCGTTACTACGATCTCGACGAGGCGGGCCGCGTCACCTTCTTCAAGGCGCTCGCGGAGGATTTCGGACCGATCCGCAGCCGCCTCGAGGAAGCCATCGACGCCTGGCGCAAGGACCCGACCCACAACGACGCCGGCGATCTGCACCTTGCCTCCGAGCCGCGCCGGCAGGAACTCTTCCGCCTGTTCAACCGCGCACCCGGCGGTACCGGCGATCTCGTGCAGATGCGCGCCGACCTGCTCGCGCTGGTGCGCAAGCATCCCGAAATTGCCGTGGTCGATCGCGACCTCGTCCACCTGTTTGGTTCATGGTTCAATCGGGGGTTTCTCGTGCTGCGCCGAATCGATTGGTCGACACCCGCCAATATTCTGGAAAAGGTGATCCGTTATGAGGCGGTGCACGAGATTCACGACTGGGACGATTTGCGCCGCCGCATCGATCCGGTCGATCGGCGCTGCTACGCCTTCTTCCACCCGGCGCTCACCGACGAGCCGCTGATTTTCGTCGAGGTGGCGCTGACGGAAACGATCCCGTCGGCAATCGCGCCGTTGCTGGCGAAGGAACGCGAGCCGGTGCCGATCAACCGCGCCCGCACCGCCGTGTTCTATTCGATCTCCAACTGCCAGCGCGGCCTTGCCCGCATTTCCTTCGGCAATTTTCTGATCAAGCAGGTGGTCGAGGAGCTGCGCCGCGAACTGCCGAAGCTCGATACATTCGTGACGCTGTCGCCGGTGCCGGGTTTCATGGCGTGGCTGAAAGGCACGCCGGTCGAGGATCTGCCGCTCGCCGAGGAAGACCGCCCGCTGATCGATCTGCTCGACACGCCGCAATGGATCGACGATCCCGAGCAGGTTGGTCGCATGCGCGCCGTCTTCGAGCCGGTCGTCGCGCATTACTTTCTCAAGGCCAAGACCGCGCAAGGGCTGCCGGTCGATCCGGTGGCGCGCTTCCATCTCGGCAATGGCGCACGGCTGGAGCGGGTCGGCTGGCTCGGCGATCGCTCGACCAAGGGCCTGCGCGAATCCGGCGGCGTCATGGTCAACTATCTCTATGATCTCGACGACATCGAGAAGAACCATGAAGCCTTCGCCAATCAGGGCGAGGTCGCGGTGTCGAATGCCGTCAGGCGGCTGATGAAGACCGAAGGCCGCCGCTATCTGCCGATCGGCCTCGGCGGCTGACGAACGCCGCCGGCTACGGCCCCTCGCCGGCCGCGCGCAGCGCACGCAGGCCATGGCGATAGGTCGGATATTCGAGCTTTACGCCAAGCTCGCTGTGCAGAAGCGTGCTTTTGACCCGCTTGCACTCGTCATAGAACGAGCGCCCCATCGGCGAGAGTTTGGCATCCTCAAACGCGACCTCCGGCGGCGGCGGCCCGCCGCACAGCCCCGCCGCGAACGTCACGACATCCTGTGGCGGCGCCGGCTCGTCATCGCTGACATTGTAGATCGCGCCGGCGCGCGGATGCGCCATCGAGGCACACACGACCTGCGCGATGTCGTCGACGTGGACGCGGTTGAACACCTGGCCCGGCCTGACGATGCGCCGCGCAGTCCCCGCCGCCAGCTGCGCGAGGGCATTGCGGCCCGGCCCGTAGATCCCCGCGAGGCGGAAAATCTGCACCGGCAGGTGATCGCGCTCCCCGAAGGCCAGCCAATCCTGCTCGACCTGCCAGCGGACCTTGGAGCGCGGCTCGATGGGGGCGGGCGGCGTCGTCTCGTCGACCCAGTCGCCGTTGCGGTCGCCATAGACGCCGACGGTCGAGAGATAGCCGAGCCAGCGCAGCTTTGGCGCGGCTGCCAGCGCATCGCCAAAAATACGCAGCACCTCGTCGCCCGTCTCCGAAGGCGGGATGGAAACCAGCACCGCTTCGCAGCCCGCAATGTCCCCGAAAATCGCGTGGTCATGATGCTCGGGCGAAAACAAGCGCGTCAGGATGCCCTCGTTCGACAGCCGCTCCGCCTTCACGGCGGTACGCACTGTCGCCACGACGGTGCCGCCCGCCGCGAGACGCCGCCGCGCGATAGCTTCGGACGCATAGCCGAGCCCAAAAATCAGCAGCCTCATCGCCTCACCATTGCGGCAGCAGATTCTCGCCGCCTCCCGCGCGGCACCGCATGACTTTAGGCGATGTAACGGATCGGGCAAACCGTCCCGGCAAGGGCCGCGACGCGAGCCGCCGGCTGGCTGCAAGTGCAGCGCCAAAACAAAAGAAGCGCCCCAAGGGGCGCTTCTTTCAGATCCGGTAATTTGGTTGCGGGGGCCAGATTTGAACTGACGACCTTCAGGTTATGAGCCTGACGAGCTACCGGGCTGCTCCACCCCGCGATAATCCGTGCTGCCTTCCGAAGGGTACTTTTTGCGGCCGACGTTCCGAGTGCGGTATACGTCGAGTTGCCTGCTCAAAATGCTTCCTGAGAAGACGACCGCGGCCGAAGCCGGCGGCGCGAGCGGTATGTACCAATGTAAGGTGCGTTTGGAAAGCCCTAACCGTCATATTTTCCATAATATCTTGGAACATTCGGCTTTTCCCCGGAAACCGTCGCGAAACCTCCTCCAGAACCGCCAGTTCGGCGCAAAAACCGCCCGAAAAACGGCTAGTTCAACAAAAACCCGCCATCCACAGTGATGGTGCTGCCGGTCATATAGGCGGAGGCTTTCGACGCGAGCAGGAGAATCGCTCCGTCGAGATCGGATTCCTGGCCGACCCGGCGCTGCGGAATTTTTTTGGTGAGTCGCTCCCCGGCCGGCGTCAGCCAGAAATCGCGATTGATATCGGTATCGATATAGCCGGGCGCCAGCGCATTGACGCGGATGCCGTTCGGCGCAAGTTCGAGCGCGAGCGCCCGGGTTGCCTGAATGATGCCGGCCTTCGAGATGGCGTAGGGTGACACCGCCTTCAGCACGCCAAGACCGAGCACGGACGCAATGTTGACGACGTTGCCGCCCTGCCCGCGCGCGATCATCCGCCGCGCGACCTCGGTCGCCGCGAAATAGGCCCCCTTGAGGTTGGCGCCGATCACCGCGTCCCAATCGGCCTCGGTCTGGGCGATGGCCAGTTTTTCGATGGCGATGCCGGCATTGTTGATCAGCACGGTGACCGGACCGGCCTTCTGTTCGGCGGCGTCGAGCGCAGCCGCGATCGAGGCAGTGTCGGTGACGTCCATCTGCACGGCGACCGCGCGGCCCCCGGCTTCGCAAATTTCGGCCTCGAGCGCCTGCAACTTGCCGATCTGCCGTGCCGCGAGAACGACGCTGGCCCCGCGCCCCGCAAGCAGGCGCGCGAACTGGCGCCCCAGCCCCTGCGAAGCCCCGGTGATGAGAATCACCTCTTCGCGAATGTCGAACAGATCAGTCATTGGCGTCTCCCTGTCGTTTCTCAATTGCATTGCTCAACGGCTTATCACGAGAGCCAAGCTTGGCTACAGTTCGATCCGGCCGTGACGAGCGCGCGCCCTGGTGAGCGGAGCATCCACCTCCGCCATCGCAAAAGCGGCGGCGCCTCGCAGGGCCGACACAACAAGAAACGTTTGGAGAAACGCTATGGATCTGGGAATTTCGGGGCGTCGCGCGCTGGTTTGCGCCGCCAGCAGGGGTCTTGGCCGCGCCTGCGCGGCCGCGCTTGCCGCCGAGGGCGTGCATGTCACGATCACCGGACGCCGCGCGGATGTGCTGGCGCAGACCGCCGCAGAATTTCGCAAGGCCTATCCGGATGTCGAGATCATCGAAGTCGCCGGCGACATCACCACGCCCGAGGGTCGCGAAGCCGCGCTCAAGGCATGCCCGGCACCGGACATCTTGATCAACAATGCCGGCGGGCCGCCGCCCGGCGACTTCCGCAACTGGACGCGCGATGACTGGATCAAGGCGATCGACGCCAACATGCTGACGCCGATCGAACTGATCAAGGCGACCGTGGACGGCATGATCGACCGCAGGTTCGGCCGTATCGTCAACATCACCTCATCCGCCGTGAAGGCACCGATCGACGTCTTGGGGCTGTCCAACGGCGCGCGCTCCGGCCTGACCGGCTTCGTCGCCGGCCTCGCCCGCAAGACCGTCAAAGCCAACGTCACCATCAATGCGCTGCTGCCGGGGCCGTTCGATACCGACCGCCTACAGGCCATCGCCGAAGGCACGGCCAAAGCGTCCGGCCATTCGGTGGACGATGTCCGCAAGGCGCGGATGGCCGAGAATCCGGCCGGCCGCTTCGGCACCCCGGAAGAGTTCGGCTATGCCTGCGCGTTCCTGTGCGGGGCCAAGGCCGGCTACATCACGGGCCAGAACCTGCTGCTCGACGGCGGGGCCTTCCCCGGCACGATGTAGGCTGCGCCGCACACACCCGAACTCTCACATCACGCTGGCTGCAAAGGCGAATGCGCATGGAATGGCGAATCGGCAAGGTCAGGATCATCAAGGTCGTCGAGATCGAGACCATCGGCGGCACGCGGTTCATCCTGCCGCAGGCATCGCCCGAAGCGATCCAGAAGCTGCCATGGCTGACACCGCATTTCGCCACCCCCGAGGGGCGTCTCAAAATGTCGATCCACGCGCTCGTCATCGAGACGCCCACGCGGCGGATCGTGGTCGATACCGGCCTCGGCAACGACAAGACCGGGCGCAGCGTGCCGGTCTGGAACCAGCGCGACACGCCGTTTCTCGACTATCTGACGGCTGCCGGCTATCCGCCCGAAATGATCGATACCGTGATCTGCACCCATCTGCACGTCGACCATGTCGGCTGGAACACGCGCCTGCACGACGGGCGCTGGGTGCCGACCTTTCCGAACGCCCGCTACATCTTCAACAGGGCCGAGTTCGAGCACTGGAGCACGCACCGCGACGATCCGGAGCATCCGCCCGCGCCCTTCGATGATTCGGTGCAGCCGATAACGGCCGCCGGACTGGCCGACCTCGTTCCGGGCGACTTTCAGTTCAGCGACGAGATCGGCCTCATGCCGACGCCCGGCCATAGCCCCGGGCACATGAGCGTCCACATTCGGTCCGGCGGCGAGGAAGGCGTGCTGCTTGGCGACGTTGCCCACCACCCCTGCCAGATGGCGCATCTTCACTGGGCCTCGACCGCGGATTTCGACCCGCAGCAATCCACGGCTACGCGGCGAGAGCTGTTCTCGCGCCTCGCCGGCACCGGCACGCTGGTGATCGGCGGCCACTTCGACGCCGGCCTGATCCGGCGCGAGGGCGACGCTTTCGCATTCACACAGGTTCCTCCGGTTTGAGCGGTGCGGCCCTGCTCTGTCCCCAGTTGAATTAGCTCCCAACCTGTTCCAAACAGGCATCAGCAAACAGGAGGAATTTTGCTATGAAGCTTATTCGTTTTGGCGCGGTTGGCAGCGAAAAGCCGGGAATCGTTGATGGATCGGGCGGCATCCGCGATCTATCGGCCCATATTTCCGACTGGAACGGCAGCACGCTCACGCCTGCAAGCCTCGCCAAGATCAAGGCGATCGATCCGGCATCCCTGCCGCTGGTCAACGGTTCGCCGCGAATCGGCTCCCCTGTCGGCGGCCTGCCGAAGTTCATCGCGATCGGCCTGAACTACGCCGATCACGCCGAAGAAGCCGGCATGCCGATTCCGGCGGAGCCGATCGTCTTCATCAAGGCCAATAACAGCCTCTGCGGCCCGAACGATGATGTGGAAAAGCCGCGCGGCTCGACCAAGCTCGACTGGGAAGTCGAACTCGCCATCATCATCGGCACCCGAGCCAAGTACGTCACCGAGGCCGACGCCCTCAACCACGTCGCCGGCTACGCGGTCTGCAACGACGTCTCGGAGCGAGCCTACCAACTCGAGCGCCTCGGCCAGTGGACCAAGGGCAAGTCGCACGACACCTTCGGCCCGGTTGGCCCGTGGCTCGTGACCGCGGACGAAATCAAGGATCCGCACAACCTGTCGATGTGGCTCGACGTCAACGGCAAGCGCTGCCAGACCGGCTCGACCTCGACGATGATCTTCAACGTGCCGAAGATCATTTCCTACCTGTCGGAAATCATGACCCTGGAGCCGGGCGACATCATCACCACCGGCACTCCTCCGGGCGTCGGCATGGGCATGAAGCCGCCGCAGTTCCTGAGCGTCGGCGACGTCATGACCCTCGGCATCGAAGGCCTTGGCGAGCAGCGGCAGGTCGTCGTCGCCGCCTGATCCCGATCCACAAAAAACCAACCGCGCAACTGGAGGAAACGACGTGAAACTGACCTACTCTCCCGCTTCACCATTTGCGCGGAAGGTTCGCATCGCCGCGATCGAACTCGGTCTGATCGATCAGATCGAGTTCGTTCCGACCACTGCCTCGCCGGGCCAGCTCAAGCCCGACTATTCGCGCGACATCAACCCGCTGCGCAAGCTGCCGGTGCTGATCCTCGACGACGGCTCGACGATTCTCGATTCGCTGGTCATCGTCGAATATCTCGATGCGGTGACCGGCGGCGGCAGGCTGATCCCGGCGTCGGGACCCGACCGCTGGCGCGTCAAGACCGAACACTCCATCATCCAGGGCATGCTCGATGCCATGCTGCTGTGCCGCTACGAGAAGCTGCTGCGGCCGGAGCAGTATCGCTGGCAGACCTGGCTCGACGACCAGTGGGAGCGCGCCTGGCAGGGCATGGCGTGGTTCGAGGCGCGGCCGGAAACGTTTGAGCAGGGTAGCCTCAACATCACGCAGATCGGCCTCGCCTGCGTGCTTGGCTATGCCGATTTCCGCTTTCCCGATTGCGGCTGGCGCGATGCCTATCCGCGGCTGCACGCCTTCAACGAAAAGATGATGCAGCGCGAGTCTGTGAAAATCTCCGTCCCGCCGCCGGCCTGACTGCCTCGGCCGCCCGCGATCACTCCCTGACTGTTAGGCCAGCGCTGGCACGCGGCTCTTCGCGCTCCAGCATCCGCTCCAGGGTTTCCAGCCTGTCGGCCTCGCGCGGCGGCTTGTCCCAGCGCAGCCGGCTGATGCGCGGAAAGCGCATCGCGATGCCGGACTTGTGACGCGGCGAGCGCTGCAAGCCCTCGAACGCGACTTCGAGCACCAGCCCGAGATTCGGCTCGTGAACAACATGGCGCACCGGGCCGAAGCGCTCCTGCGTGTGCTTGCGGACGAAACGATCGATCTGCAGCAGTTCCTCGTCGGTGAAGCCGAAATATGCCTTGCCGACGGGCACGAGCTGATCGCCCTCCTCGGTCGCCGTCCAGACGCCGAATGTATAGTCCGAATAGTATGACGAACGGCGGCCATGGCCGCGCTGGGCATACATCAGCACCGCATCGATCAGGTGCGGGTCGTGCTTCCACTTCCACCATAGGCCTTTCGGCCGTCCCGGAAGATAGGGCGCATCGCGGCGCTTGAGCATCACGCCCTCGACCGCATCGGCATCGAACGCAGCGCCATGATCGCCGGGGCTGGCCCGCGCCGCCGCCAGTTCATCCCACGTCGCGAACGGCACCATCGGCGAGAGCTGCACCAATGGCGTGTCGAGCTGCGCGACAAATTTTTCGAGCCGCGCGCGGCGCTCGGTGAAAGCCAGAGTGCGCAGATCGGTCTGGCCATCGTCCAGAAAATCATAGGCGCGCAGGTGAACCGGAAATTCCTTGATCAGCTTTGGCGTCACCGCCTTGCGGTTGAGCCGCTGCTGCAGAACGTTGAAGCTCTGCACCCGTCCCTCGCGCACCACCAGCAGTTCGCCATCCATCGCGCCCGGCAGGCGCATCGCCGGAACGAGATCGGGAAAGCTTTTGGTGACATCCTCGCCAGTGCGCGAGTAAAGCCGCACAACGCTCTTGCCGTGCTCATCGAGGCCATGGACGGCCTGAATGCGGATGCCGTCCCATTTCCATTCGGCGACAAACGCCGCAGCATCGAGCGTCTCGAAATCGCGATCTTCGATGGCGTGCGCCAGCATCACCGGGCGGAAGATGGCGGGGTCCTTGTTGACCGGCGCATCCGCCCGCCCTTCGAGCCATGCGAACAGATCGAGGTAAGGCGGCGCGATGCCGGGCCACAGCAGTTCGATCTCGTGCGGATCCTTGCCGCCGACAGCCGCGACCGCGGTCTTCGCCAGCCGCGCCGAGACGCCGATGCGCAGCGCGCCGGTAACCAGCTTCAGCAGCGCCCAGCGCCCGGTCTCGTCGAGCTCGTCGAGCCAGCGCGCGAGCTGGGCGGGCAGCTCCGATTTGCCGAGCGTCGCAAGCCGCGTCACCACCTCGGTTAACGTCGGCGGCGGCTCGTTGCGGCCATAGTCCTGCGCGGGCCACATCAACGCAACCGTCTCGGAAAGATCGCCGACATAGTCATAGGACAGCGCGAACAGCACCGGATCGGTCTTGCTCGCGATCAGTTCGCGCACGATGCCCGCTTTCGCATGGCGGAACGAGAGCGCCCCGGTGAGCGCCGCCAGCGCGATGCCGCGGTCCGGATCCGGCACCTCGCGGAAGTAATCCGTCATCAGGCGCAGCTTGTTGTTGCGGCCCGGCTCGAAAGAAAGCCGGTCGAGCAGCTGTGCGAAGCGGTTCATCCCTCGCCTCCGTCCTGCGCCGTTGCCTGCCGCTCCTCCTGCCCGACCAGCGCGGCGTCCTCATCCTCCTCGCCGTAGCCGACGAGCGCGAGGGGACGCGCGACCAGCCCCTTCGTCGCGCACCAGTGAACCAGCGCATCCTCCTGGCCATGCGTGACCCAGATCTCACCGGCGCCGGTCGCAGCGATCGTCGCGGTCAGGCCGTCCCAGTCGGCATGATCGGAGATCACCAGCGGCAGCTCGACACCGCGCTGCCGGGCCCGCGCCCGCACGCGCATCCAGCCCGAGGCGAAGGCGTTGACCGGATCGGGGAAGCGCCGCGTCCACACATCGTTCAACGCCGACGGCGGCGCCAGTGTAATCGTTCCGGCGAGGTCCGCTTTCGCGACGCCTTTCGCAAGCCGCGTGTCGCCAAAGGCAATGCGCTGGCTTTCATAGTAGCGCGTGATGGTTTCCATCGCGCCGTGAAGAAAGATCGGCGCATCGAAGCCGGCCCTGCGGATCAGCGCCATCACCCGCTGCGCCTTGCCGAGCGTATAGGCGCCAACGAGATGGGCCCGCTCGGGAAACAGCCGCAGCGACGCGAGCAGCTTTGCGATCTCATCTTCGGTATCGGGGTGACGGAACACCGGCAGGCCGAACGTCGCCTCGGTGATGAAGACATCGCACCGCACGACCTCGAACGGCGCGCAGGTCGGATCCGGCACGTTCTTGTAGTCGCCGGATGCGACGATACGCACGCCGCCACTGGCGACAAGAATTTGCGCCGAGCCGAGCACGTGCCCCGCGGGATGGAAGCTCACCGCGACGCCGCCGATGTCGACGCTCTCGCCATAGCGGATCGCCTGCGTGCTGCCAGCAAAACCGTCGCCATAGCGCAGCCGCATGATGTCGAGCGTCTCCTGCGTCGCGAGTACCGCGCCATGGCCAGCGCGGGCATGGTCGGCGTGACCGTGCGTGATCAGCGCCCGCTCGACGGGGCGCACCGGATCGATGAAAAAGTTCCCCTGCCTGCAATACAGTCCCGAAGGCATGGGCGAGAGGAGGTCTTGCGGTCGCATGCTGCCAATATAGGAGCAAGCCGGGCCGATGGGAGTCCGGCCGCCTCCTTCCGACCTTCGCGATTGCCAAGCGGGGCTTTGCTGTTACGCTTGACGCAGGGCGTCTCGAAACGGCCTGCAAAAACAACATAGGGAGTAAACAGACACGATGACTACATCCATGTCCGCTTCCGTAATTCGCGTACTGGTCACAGCTACCGCAGTTTTTGCCGCAACCTCGGCTCTGGCCCAGGGAAAGAAATACGACCCCGGCGCAAGCGATACTGAAATCAGGCTCGGCCAGACCGTCCCGCATTCCGGGCCGGGCTCGCTCTATGGTGTGCTCGGCCGCGTTGGCGCGGCCTATTTCGAGATGCTCAACGAGAAGGGCGGCATCAACGGCCGCAAGATCAAGTTCATCTCGGCCGACGACGCCTATAGCGCGCCGAAGGCCGTCGAGCAGACCCGCCGCCTCGTCGAGCAGGAGGAAGTGCTGGCGCTGTTCGGCTCGCTCGGCACCGCGCCGCAGACTGCGGTCCACAAGTATCTCAACTCCAAGGGCGTGCCGCAGCTTCTTTTGAACACCGGCGCATCGAAATGGAACGACCCGAAAAACAACAAGTGGACAACGGCCGGCCTGCCGCTCTATCCGACGGAGGCGCGCATTCTCGCGAAGTACGTCGTCGCCAACAAGCCGAACGCCAAGGTGGCGATCCTCTATCAGAACGACGATTTTGGGCGCGACTTCCTCGGCCCGTTCAAGGACGAGCTGGCCAAGGCGGGCGGCACGGCGAAGGTGATCGCGGAGACGACCTACGATCTCACCGATCCGACCGTCGACTCGCAGCTCATCAATCTGTCGAAATCCGGCGCCGATGTGTTCTTCAACATCACCACCGGCAAGGCGACATCGCAGTCGATCCGCAAGGTCAGCGAACTCGGCTGGAAGCCGCTGCACCTGCTGACCGCCGGCTCCACCGGCCGCTCGATCCTCAATGCCGCCGGGCTCGATAACGCGACCGGCATCGTCGCCATCCGCTATGCCAAGGAAGTCGGCGTGCCGCGCTACGCCAACGACCCGGATGTGCTCGCCTTCGAGGAGCTGCGCAAAAAGTATATGCCGAACGTCGATCCCGACAACACCATCGCCTTTGCCGGCTATGGCCAGGCGGTGACAATGGCGGAAATTCTGCGCCGCTGCGGCGACGATCTCACCCGCGCCAACGTGCTCAAGCAGGCCGCCTCGCTCGACGGCTTCCACTCGCCTTACATGATCGACGGCATCACCTACAGCTTCCGGCCGGACGACTACACGCCGATGCGCACGCTCTACATCTCAACCTTCAACGGCAAGGATTGGGACATTTCGGACAAGCCGGTCACGGAATAGCCTTCGCAGCCAGCTAACTTCGTCTGGTTCAGGAGCGGCGTCTCTGCCGGGGCGCCGCTCCTCGTGTCTTCAGCGCGCTTCGCATATGATGGGCAGCCGCCGCCTTCCCGGAGAAAAATGCCTTCGTGCCACGCGCCGCATCGCCTGAGCTGTTGGATGAGCTGTTGCCGGAAAAGTTCCGGCAGTGGTTCGCCGCGCGTGAGTGGCGCGCCCGCGCCCACCAGCTCGCGCTGCTCGCGAAGGCGCGGGCGCGCCGCTCCAGCCTTTTGATCGCACCGACCGGCGCCGGCAAAACGCTGGCCGGTTTCTTGCCGTCGCTGGTGGAACTCGACCTCGAACGCCAGAAGCCGGCCCGGCCGAGGGCCGCGCTGACATCGACCGGCCGCGACGTGCAGCGCACCGGCGGCCTGCACACGCTCTACATCTCGCCGCTCAAGGCGCTCGCCGTCGATATCGCGCGCAATCTCGAGCGCCCGATCGCCGACATGGCATTGCCGATCCGGGTCGAGACGCGCACCGGCGACACCCCGGCGACGCGCCGCCAACGGCAGCGACGCTATCCGCCAGACATTCTCCTCACCACGCCGGAGCAGCTGGCGCTGCTGCTGGCGTCCGACGACGCGCCCCTTCTGTTTGCCTCGCTCCGCCATGTCGTGCTCGACGAGCTGCACGCGCTCGTCACCTCCAAGCGCGGCGACCTGTTGTCGCTCGGCCTCGCGCGACTGTGGCAGCTCGCGCCGCAGCTTCGCGTCACCGGGCTCTCCGCGACCGTCGCCGAGCCCGATGAGCTGCGGCGCTTCCTCGTTCCGCAAATGCCTGATGAAATAAATCTCGCAGATCTCGTGATCGCGGAGGCAGGCGCCGCACCGATCGTCGAAATGCTCGACACCCAGGAGCGCCTGCCATGGGCCGGGCATTCCGCGCGCCACGCACTCGGCGAGATTTACGATCTCATCAAGGCCAACAAGACGACGCTGGTTTTCGTCAACACCCGCAGCCAGGCCGAGATGCTGTTTCAGGAACTGTGGCGCATCAACGACGACGGCCTGCCGATTGCCCTGCATCACGGCTCGCTCGACGTCGCCCAGCGCCGCAAGGTCGAGGACGCGATGGCGACCGGCCGCCTGCAGGGCGTGGTCTGCACGTCGTCGCTCGATCTCGGCATCGACTGGGGCGACATCGATCTCGTCATCAATGTCGGCGCGCCGAAAGGCGCATCGCGGATGATGCAGCGGATCGGCCGCGCCAACCACCGGCTCGACGAGCCGTCGCGCGCAGTGATGGTGCCGGCCAATCGCTTCGAGGTTCTGGAATGCCGCGCAGCCATCGACGCCATCGCCGAGAATGCGCAGGACACGCCGCCGCTCCGCACCGGGGCGCTCGATGTGCTGGCGCAGCATGTTCTCGGCCGCGCCTGCGGCGAGCCGTTCCTGGCGGACGAACTGTTCGATGAAGTTCGCAGCGCCGCGCCCTATCAGGATCTTGCGCGTCGCGATTTTGACGATGTGATCGATTTCGTCGCCTCCGGCGGCTATGCGCTGAAAAGCTACGAACGCTTCGCCCGGATCAGGCAGACCAAGGATGGCCGCTGGCGCGTGGCCAATCCCAAAGTGCGCCAAAGCTATCGCCTCAATGTCGGCACCATCGTCGAGGAGCAGATGCTGAAAGTGCGGCTGGTGCGCTCGCGGCGCGCAAGCGCTTCCGGCTCGACCGGCGCCGTCGCCCGCGGCGGCCGCCTGCTCGGCCAGATCGAGGAATATTTTATCGAGGGCCTGACGCCGGGCGACACCTTCGTGTTCGGCGGCGAGATCGTGCGCTATGAGGCGCTGGCGGAGGATGAGGTCTACGTATCGCGCGCGAATGACAAGGACGCGCGCGTGCCGTCCTATATGGGCGGCAAATTTCCGCTCTCGACCTATCTTGCCGAACGGGTGCGCCTCCTGCTCGCCGACCGCAAGGCGTGGCGCGGACTGCCCGAGCAGGTGCAAGACTGGCTCTCCTTGCAGCGCGACGTGTCACAGATCCCCGGTCCGCGCGAACTTGTGGTCGAGACCTTTCCCCGTGCGGCGAAAAATTACCTCGTCTGCTATCCGTTCGAGGGCAGACTCGCGCATCAGACCCTCGGCATGTTGCTGACGCGCCGCCTCGAGCGCATGCATGCGCGGCCGCTCGGTTTCGTCGCCAACGAATATGCGCTGGCGGTGTGGGCACTCGGCGACATGTCCCTGATGATCCGCCAGCACCGGCTCGACCTCGACGCCCTGTTCGACCCGGACATGCTCGGCGACGATCTCGAAGCCTGGCTCGCGGAATCGGCGCTGATGAAACGCACCTTCCGTAATTGCGCGATCATTTCAGGCCTGATCCCGCGCCGTTTCGTCGGCGAGGAAAAAAGCCGCCGCCAGGTGCTGTTCTCCACGGACCTTGTCTATGACGTGCTGCGCAAACACCAGCCGGACCACCTGCTGCTGCGCGCGGCGCGGGCCGATGCTGCCACCGGGCTTTTGGACCTGCGTCGCCTTGGCGATATGCTGACACGAATCAAAGGCAGCATTCATCATCGGGAACTCGACAAGGTGTCGCCCCTCGCGGTCCCGGTGATGCTGGAAATCGGGCGGGAGCCGGTATATGGCGAGGCTTCCGATACCCTGCTCGCCGAAGCCGCCGAGGAACTGATACACGAAGCCACAGGACAGGCCTTTGACGCGCCAATCTCCTCCCATCGAAAGTGATCCCTCGGGCCGTGCGACGTTGCACGTCAACGGCGTCGATCTGCACACTGATCTTTCGGGAGCGCTGGTCTGGGAGGAGGAGCGCCTCGTGATCGTCTCGGACCTGCATCTCGAAAAGGGCTCGAGCTTTGCCGCCCGCGGCGTGCTGCTGCCGCCCTATGACAGCACCGCCACGATCACCCGGCTCGCCGCCGTCATCGCGCGGCACAATCCGCGCCGCATCATCGCCCTCGGCGACAGCTTTCACGACGGCTGGGCCCATCTGCGCCTGCCCGAAGCCGAGCGGGCCGCCGTCGCCGCACTTCAGAGAGGCCGCGACTGGATCTGGATCACCGGCAACCACGATCCCGAACTTCCCCGCGATCTCGGCGGAACCATCGCCTCCGACATCGGCATCGGCGCCCTCACCTTCCGCCACGAGCCGACCGGCAGCGCTGGCGAGATCGCCGGGCACCTGCACCCCAAGGCGCGGGTTTCGACGCGCGGCCGTGCCATCGATCGGCGCTGCTTCGCCTGCGACGGCCAACGCGCGGTGATGCCGGCGTTCGGCGCCTATACCGGGGGCCTCAGCATCCGCCACGCGGCCTTTGCCAAGATTTTCCGGAGCCTCGGCTTCATGGCCCATGTGCTCGGCGACCGCCGCGTCCACGCCATCGCGGCCGCGCGCTGCTACTGAGCCCTCGGAAGGCGCGACGCGCAGTCGCAGCCAAAGGGCGTGGATTCCGCGCGGCGACATTCCCATTTGTGCGTGAGGCTTGCGGCAATCGCGCCGCAGGCCGCTGGAGAAACAGATGAGCTATTTTCGGACCGCAATCCTTCTGGCCGGCCTTGCCGCGCTGTTCATGGGTGTCGGTTATCTGCTGGGCGGTGCCGGCGGCGCGATGATCGCGCTGGTCATCGCAGCCGGCACCAATCTGTTCGCCTACTGGAATTCCGACCGCATGGTACTGTCGATGCACGGCGCGCATGAGGTGGATGCGCACACCGCGCCGGATCTCGTGCGCATGGTTGCGGAACTGGCCGGGCGTGCCGGGCTGCCGATGCCGCGCGTCTACATCATGGACAACTACCAGCCGAATGCCTTCGCCACCGGCCGCAACCCGGAGAATGCCGCCGTCGCCGTCACCACCGGCCTGATGCAGCAGCTCAGCCGCGAGGAGCTCGCCGGCGTGATTGCGCATGAGCTGGCGCACATCAAGAACCACGACACGCTGCTGATGACGATCACTGCGACCATCGCCGGTGCGATCTCGATGCTGGCCCAGTTCGGCTTGTTCTTCGGCGGCAACCGCAACAACGGTCCGGGCCTGATCGGCTCGCTCGCGCTGATGATTTTGGCGCCGCTCGGCGCGATGATCGTGCAGATGGCGATCAGCCGGACGCGGGAATATGCCGCCGACGATCTTGGTGCCCGGATCTGCGGTCAGCCGATGTGGCTCGCTTCCGCGCTGGTCAAGATCTCCAGCGCCGCGCATCAGATCCCGAACGAGGATGCCGAGCGCAATCCGGCGACCGCGCACATGTTCATCATCAATCCGCTGTCGGGCCACGGCATGGACAACCTGTTTTCCACCCACCCTTCAACGGAAAACCGCGTCAACGCCCTGCAGCAGCTCGCCACCCAGTTCGGCGGTGGTTACGCCGCGCCGATCGTCCCCACGCGACCGGCGAATGGGCCATGGGGCGGGCAGCCGCCGCGGCGCGGGCCGTGGGGCTGATCGCCAAATCAGCCGACAGACAAAACAAAAATGCCCGGAGCGATCCGGGCATTTTTGTTTCCGCCGTTACAGCGTGCCGTTGAGGAACGGGTTGGTCGCCCGCTCTTGGCCGAACGTCGAGCCGGGGCCATGGCCGCAGATGAAGCCGACATCGTCGCCGAGCGGCAGGAGCTTATCGGTGATCGAGCTGATCAGCGTGGCGTGATCCCCGCCCGGCAGATCGGTTCGCCCGACCGAGCCGTTAAACAAGACGTCGCCGACCAGCGCAAAGCGCATTTCCGGATTGAAATAGACCACGCTGCCTGGCGAATGCCCCGGACAATGAAAGATCTCGAACTTGAGGTCATCGATCTCGACCTCGTCGCCCTCGTCCAGCCAGCGGTCCGGCGCGAAGTTGCGAACGCCGTACATTCCGAAATTCTTGCCGCTTTCGACGACGTGATCGAGCAAGTACTTGTCGGCGATGTGGGGACCGACGATCGGGACCTTGAGCGCATCGCGAAGATCGGCCGCACCGCCGACATGATCGATATGACCATGGGTGAGCCAGATCTGCTCGACCGTGACTCCTGCCTTGGCGATCGCCGCCTCGATGCCGGGGACATCGCCGCCCGGATCGACCACGACAGCGCGCTTCGACGCTTCGCTCCACAGCAGCGTGCAGTTCTGCTGGAACAGGGTGACAGGAACGATGAGGGCGCCGGCCTTGGCTTTTTGATTGTCGCTCATGGTTGACCAATGGCTCATTTTTCTCGAGCGGCCAAGCCCAATATTGGCACGGGTTCCATCGGTCACGGCGAGACAGTCCGCGGGCTGCCAGCCGGAACGAAACCGAAATAATGATTGCGTTTTTTCGCAATCATTGATATTTAACGGTTAGAAAAAGGGTCCGCGCTCGTTTGCGGATCCCATCGTCAAATGACCTCTGATTTCGGAAAAATGTGCCATGTCCCGACACCAGATGATGTCCGAGCTGACATCCGATCAAGCGTCCAAGCCGGAGGTGACCGCCTTTTTCGATCCGCGCACGTGGTCGGTGCAGTATGTCGTCGCCGACCCGGACGCGAAGAAATGCGCGATCATCGACCCGGTCCATGACTACGACGAGAAGTCAGGCGCGACCGGGACCATGAATGCCGACAAGATTTTGCGCTTCATCGCGGAGAAGGGCTACGCGGTGGAATGGATTCTCGATACCCATCCGCACGCCGACCACTTCTCGGCCGCGCAATATCTCAAGGCCAAAACCGGCGCGCCGACTGCCATCGGGGAAAAAGTCACCGAGGTCCAAAAGCTCTGGAAGGATTTTTACAACTGGCCGGATTTCCCGGCTGACGGCTCACAATGGGACCGGCTGTTTGCCGATGGCGATACGTTCATGGTCGGCAATATTCCCGGCCGTGTCATGTTTTCGCCGGGCCATACGCTCGCCTCCATCACTTACGTGATCGGTGACGCCGCGTTTGTCCACGACACGCTGTTCATGCCGGACGGCGGCACTGCGCGCGCGGACTTCCCCGGCGGCAGCGCCGAGGCGCTGTGGCATTCGATCCAGCGGATCCTCGCGCTGCCGGATGAGACGCGGCTCTTCACCGGCCATGACTACCAGCCGGGCGGGCGCAAGCCGCGCTGGGAAAGCACCGTGGCCGAGCAGAAGGCCACCAACATCCACATGTCGAGGTTTCTCACCAAGGAGACTTTCGTCGAAGCGCGTGACGCGCGCGACAAGATGCTGCCGATGCCGAAGCTGATTTTGCACGCGCTGCAAATCAACACCAATGGCGGACGCTTGCCCGAGCCCGAGAGCAACGGCCGGCGCTATCTCAAAATACCGCTCGATCTGCTTCACGCTCCCTGGAGTTGATGATGAACGAAAATATGCTGTCGCCGCATGCGCGGCAGATGAAGGACAGGGTGATGGAAGCATCGCTGTTCCTCAAAAAGCTCTCCAATGCCGACCGGCTGCTGATCGCCTGCGCGCTGGTCGATGGCGAGCGCTCGGTGCGCGAATTGGAAGACCTGCTCGGCATCCGCCAACCCGGCCTTTCGCAACAGCTCGCCGAACTGCGCGAAGCCGGCATGATCGTCGGCCGCAAGGAAGGCAAGGCGATGTTCTATCGCCTCGCTGATCCGCGCGTCGAAGCGTTGATCGCCACCATGCACCGATTGTTCTGCCAAGAGCCGGAGCACGCATCGACATGAGCAAAATGACATGACCGAAACGCCTGCATTCCACCACAAAGGATCCCCGCGATGACCGAATTCACCCCGATTGCTTCCCTGCTCGGCGGCATGATGATCGGACTGTCTGCCGTTCTCCTGATGGCCCTCGAGGGCCGCATTGCTGGCGTCAGCGGCATCGCCGGCAAGCTGTTGCCGCCCTACCGCGACAGCGCGTTCGTGAGTCGGCTCGGGTTCGTCCTCGGCCTCGTCGCCGCACCGCTGGTCGTATTGCTGGTGACCGGCGCGCCAGTGCTGCAGACGGTGTCCTCAAACGTGCCGGTGATGATTGCCGCCGGCCTGCTCGTCGGCTTCGGTTCGGTTCTGGGCAGCGGCTGCACCTCGGGCCACGGCGTCTGCGGACTGTCGCGGCTCTCGCTCCGCTCGCTGGCGGCGACGCTCAGCTTCATGGCCACCGGCATCATCACTGTTTTCATCGTTCGTCATATGATCGGAGCCTGACATGTCGTTCCTCATCAATCTCGGCGTCGGCCTCCTGTTTGGCCTCGGCCTCGTCATCTCCGGCATGGTCGATCCCGCCAAGGTCAAGAACTTCCTCGACCTGTTCGGTACGTGGGACCCCTCGCTGGCGTTCGTGATGGCCGGCGCGATCCTCGTCACCTTCATCGGCTATCGCACTTTGTTCCGGCGCGGGGCCGCGGTCTTTGGCGCGCCGTTTCAACTGCCGACCCTGACCGATCTCGACCGCCGCATCTTCATCGGCCCGGCGCTGTTCGGCATCGGCTGGGGCCTTGGCGGCGTCTGCCCCGGGCCGGCGCTGACCTCGATCAGCCTTGGCCACACCGGCATTCTGGTGTTCGTGCCTGCGATGTTCGCCGGCATGTGGGCGGCGCGCCTCCTCACCGATACCGACGGCAAGCTTCAGGTGCAGGCGCGCTGAGCGGGCCAGGCACGGAAGCGGCCATGCAATCGCCCGCTTCCGTGCTACAAACGGCGCGTGGATGAGATGAACCCGTTTTCGCCCCCGCCCCTCACCCTGCCGCCAGACCGGCGGCAGTCGGAAACCGCGCTTGCGATCGCCCGCGGCACGACAAGGCTGCTGCGGTCACTGGGCTTTGCCTGCGTGCCGGAACTGGCGCTTCCCTCGGGGCGGCGCGCCGATCTCGTTGCCATCAACCCGCGCGGCGACGTCTGGATCGTCGAAATCAAATCGTCGCTCGCCGATTGGCGCGCCGACGACAAATGGCATGAATACCGGGCCCATTGCGACCGGCTGTTCTTCGCCTTCACCCAGGATCTGCCGTGCGAGATCTTTCCGAATGATGCCGGCCGGATCGTCGCCGATGCTTACGGCGCGCACCTGCATTGCGATGCGCCGGAGCACCGCCTGACGGCGGCAACCCGCAAGGTGATGATGCTGCGCTTTGGCCTTGTCGCCGCCGAGCGCCTCGGGCGGCTCGCCGATCCGCAAGGCATCAACGAGACCTGAGCCCCCGCCGTCAGCGCGGGGCGCGCTTCGCCAGAATCCGCTGCAAGGTGCGGCGGTGCATGTTCAGGCGCCGGGCCGTTTCGGAGACATTGCGGTTGCACAATTCATAGATGCGCTGGATGTGCTCCCAGCGGACGCGATCCGCCGACATCGGATTCGCTGGCGGCTCGGACTTGGCGGTGCCGCTCGCCAAAAGGGCCGCCACCACATCGTCAGCATCGGCGGGTTTTGCGAGATAATCGACCGCACCCATCTTCACCGCGGTTACGGCGGTGGCGATGTTGCCGTAGCCGGTGAGCACGATGGCCCGCGCGTCGGGCCGCTGGCGCTTGAGCGCGGACACGACATCGAGGCCGTTGCCGTCCCCGAGACGCAGATCGACCACGGCGAAGGCGGGAGGCGCCTGACCGATCTTCGCAAGGCCGTCAGCAACGCTGTCGCAGGAGGTGACCTCGAAGCCGCGGCTTTCCATCGCCCGCGACAAGCGTTCGAGGAAGGGCTTGTCGTCCTCGACGATGAGAAGAGAACGGTCGGCTTCGTTGGCCAATTCGGCGATCGCGCTTCCGATCATAAAATCTCTTTCCTGCTGGTGTCCGCCTGTCCACCCGATATGGAATGCTGGCAAAGCCCTGCCAAGTGCAAAAGGTTGCGACAAAATGGCGTTTTGCCGCCAGCTTCCCGGCTAAATTGCGCTGAACAATGTGGCGGGACAATGCTTTGCCCCGCCCCGCCAACAAATATCGGCCATCAAATATCGGCCATCGGCATCACGTCGCTGCTCTCGAAGCGGCTGCGCGGCCAGAGGATCTGCACCACCGCGCCGTGCTCGGGAAAGGTGCGGTTCCTGAAGCTGACCCGCGCCCCGGCGCGCTCCAGCAGGGTGCGCGCGATGAAGACGCCAAGCCCGAGTCCGCCACGCCCGCCAGCCGCCTCATCCGGCTGGCGGCGGCGCGACAGATAGGGCTCGCCGATGCGCTTCAGCACTTCAGGCGCGATGCCCGGGCCATCATCGGAAATCACGATTTCGACCTGGTCGTCGTTCCACCAGGCTCCGACCTCGACCGTGCTGCGGGCGAAATCGACCGCGTTCTCCAAAATGTTGCCGATGCCATGAAGAATCGCCGGGTTGCGCATCCCCACCGGCTCGCTGCTTCCGCTGCCGCCCATGATCCGCACCTTGATATCGACGCCGAATTCGCGATGCGGGGCCACGGCCTCCTCGATCAGGGTCGACAACGGCATCTCGTCGAATGGCGCCCCGCTCGAGGACAACTGCGTGATCTTGGCCAAAATCTCGCGGCAACGCTGCGCCTGTTCCCGCAAGGTCTTGAGATCGCTGGCGATCGGGCTGTCCTCGTCGACGCTGCGCTCAAGCTCGCGCGAAATCAGAAAGATCGTCGACAGCGGCGTGCCGAGCTCATGGGCGGCGGCGGCGGCAAGTCCGTCGAGCTGGGTGAGGTGCTGCTCGCGGGTGAGGACGAGTTCGGTCGCCGCCAGCGCGTCGGCGAGCTTGCGCGCCTCCTCGGTCACCTGGAACGCATAGAGGCTGGTGACGCCGATCGCGAGCACGATGGAAAGCCATACGCCGGACAAATAGATGGTGGGAAATTCCAGCGGGCTGTCGGCTTCCCACGGCAGCGGCATGTGGAACAGACCGACCACCGTCGCCGAGACCGCGGCGAGGCAGCCCAGCCCGATGGTGAAGCGCGTCGGCAGCGCCGTCGCCGAGATCAGTACCGGGGCGAGGAACAGGAAAGAAAACGGATTGGCGAGGCCGCCGGTCAGGAACAACAGTGCCGCGAGTTCGATAATATTCAGCGCGAGCAATGCCGCGGCGGCGGCCGGCGTCAGGCGATGCATCGGACTGAAGATCAATTGCAACGCGAGATTGAGCAGCGCCGACGAGCAGACGATGATCATGGCCGGAATGACGGGGAGATCGAACTCGAGTCCCTTCACGACCACGATGATCGCGACGAACTGCCCGAGCGCGGCGAGCCAGCGCAGACGCAAAATGGTGTCGAGCAGCACGTAGCGGCGCGGATGGCGGAAGTCGGAGGTTGCAAGGTCGCTCATTGTGCGATTTTAGGCCATTCGCCGCCCTGATGGACACGGGAATAAAACGCCATTCCCAGGCAAATGCGCGCAGGCGGGCGCGGCACGCGACGGAGCATGCCGGACCCGCCTTGATCATCGACCGGCGATCCCGTCACAATCGGGCCGGCAGTTTCAGGGAATGGATATGTCGTCAGCCACCACCGCCGCGTTGTCAGGACGAAAATCATCCGCCTCACCCTCGGCATCGTCCTTGGCCATCGACGTCGAGCGGCTGGTCAAAATCTATCGCGGCAAGCCGGCAGTCGACGGCATCACCTTCAATGTCGCGCGCGGCGCGATCACCGGCCTTCTCGGCGGCAACGGCGCGGGCAAAACCACGACCATCGCCATGATCATGGGCCTCGTGCTGCCGACCTCGGGCAGGATCTCGATCTTCGGCCTGCCGATGCCGCAGCAGCGACCGAACGTGCTGGGCCGGATGAATTTTGAAAGCCCTTACGTCGACATGCCGATGCGCCTCACCGTGCGCCAGAACCTGACGGTGTTCGGCAAGCTCTATGCGGTCGGGAACCTGCGCGAGCGGATCGCGACGCTGGCATCCGATCTCGACATCGGTGAATTTCTCGACCGCCCCAACGGCAAGCTGTCGGCGGGACAGAAAACCCGCGTCGCGCTCGCCAAGGCGCTCATCAACGAGCCCGAACTGCTACTGCTCGACGAGCCGACCGCCTCGCTCGACCCTGATGCCGCGGACTGGATCCGCAGCCACCTCGAGGATTATCGCAAACGCAAGGGAGCCACGATCCTGCTCGCCTCGCACAACATGAGCGAGGTCGAGCGCATGTGCGACCGCATCATCATCATGAAGAGCGGCCGGATCGAGGACGACGACACGCCTTCAAAAATCATGTCGCGCTACAACCGCACCAATCTCGAAGAGGTCTTTCTCGACGTGGCTCGCGGCCGCGACAACACGGAGGCGACATGACCCTGGCAACCACCACCAATGGCCTGTCGCTGAGCCGCATCAACGCGATGCTGCTGAGATACTTTTATCTCCTGCGCTCATCGTGGCCGCGCCTGCTCGAGCTGGTCTACTGGCCCGCGCTTCAGCTGATCACCTGGGGCTTTCTGCAAACCTATATCGCGAACAATGCGGGCTTCTTCGCCCGCGCAGGCGGTGCCTTCATCGGCGCGGTCATCCTCTGGGACATTCTTTTTCGAGGCCAGCTCGGCTTCTCGATTTCCTTCCTTGAAGAGATGTGGGCGCGCAACATCGGAAACCTGATGATGAGTCCGCTCAAGCCGATCGAGTTCCTGCTCGCGCTGATGATCATGAGTATTTTCAGGCTGGCCATCGGCGTCGTTCCGATGACGCTGCTGGCGATAACGTTCTTCGACTTCAATCTCTACGGCCTCGGCCTGCCGCTGATTGCGTTCTTCTGCAATCTCATCTTCACCAGTTGGGCGGTGGGAATCGTCGTGTCGGGCCTCGTGCTGCGACACGGCCTCGGCGCCGAGAGTCTGGCCTGGACGCTGATGTTCCTGCTGATGCCGCTGGCCTGCGTCTACTATCCCGTTTCGGTGATGCCGGAGTGGCTGCAATACGCCGCCTGGGCGCTGCCGCCGACTTATGTGTTCGAAGGAATGCGCGCCCTCCTTGCAAACGGGGTGTTCCGCACCGATCTAATGGTGCAGGCACTGGCGATTAATGCGATCTATTTTCTTGTGGCCTGCGGCATATTCTTCGTGCTGCTGAACAGCGCCAGACGCAACGGCTCGCTGGTACAAAGCGGCGAATAGAGCTGTCAAACAGGGTTTTCTTGCCTGCGATTCCGGGCGGAACATCTGCCGGAGAAATTATTTTTCTACGGCCAGTAGTTGCAACAGAAAGCAATGTTTCGATTGACGCTCGATTTGGCAGGGATCACTATGCTGCAACGCAATGTAGCCGACCGTCCTCAAGGGTCGACCGGCTGACCGACCGCGACAAGGCGGTCAGGAACGGAACGTGAGGTTTGTATGCCGATAGGTGAATTTGGCCGCCCACCGGAAATGCCGTCTGAAAACAGCGCGGCGCTTACGACGCCGATGTACTGGCTCTATGAGCTCGGTCAGGCGTCGCTCAACCCGGCGCGGGCAGCTGCCGATGCCACCCGGCTGCTCTATCAAAATCCGCTCAATCCATTGTCCCGCACCCAGCTCGGCAAGTCGATCGCCGCCGGCTGCGAACTGTTCGAGCGCACCACGCGCCGTTACGGCAAGCCGGAATGGGGCCTTGCCGATCCGGTGGTCGAAGGCGTGCAGGTGCCGCTCGAAATCAAGACGGTGTGGGAAAAGCCGTTCTGCCGCCTGCTGCATTTCAGCCGTGGAATCACGCGGCCGCTGCGTCGGCCGCAGCAGCGCCTGATGATCGTGGCACCGATGTCCGGCCACTACGCCACGCTTCTGCGCGGCACGGTCGAAGCTTTTTTGCCGACCCATGATGTCTACATCACCGACTGGTCGGACGCCCGGATGGTGCCGCTGGCCGATGGCCGCTTCGACCTCGATGATTACGTCGACTACCTGATCGAGATGTTCGAGCTGCTCGGCGGCGATTTCCACGTCATGGCGGTGTGCCAGCCGTCGGTGCCGGTGCTCGTTGCCGTATCGGTGATGGAAGCGGCCAACAACCCGAACGCACCGCTCTCGATGACATTGATGGGCGGGCCCATCGACACCCGCCGCAATCCGACCGCGGTCAACGACCTCGCCGCCGAAAAAGGCATCGACTGGTTCCGCAGACACGTCATCACCAAGGTGCCGTTCCCGCATCCCGGCTTCATGCGCGATGTCTATCCGGGCTTTCTGCAGCTCAACGGCTTCATCAGCATGAATCTTGACCGCCACGTTGACGCGCACCACGCGCTGTTCCAGAATCTCGTGAAGGGCGACGGCGACCTCGTCGACAAGCACCGCGATTTCTACGACGAATATCTGGCGGTGATGGACCTGACCGCCGAATATTATCTGCAGACCGTCGATTACGTCTTCATCAAGCACGCGCTGCCGATGGGCGAAATGACCCATCGTGGCCTTTTGGTCGAGCCGTCGAAGATCAAAAACGTCGCGCTGATGACGGTCGAGGGCGAGAAGGACGATATCTCCGGCCTTGGCCAGACCGAGGCCGCGCATACGCTGTGCTCATCCATCCCGCAGGATCTGCGCGTCCATTACGTTCAGGCCGGCGTCGGCCATTACGGCGTCTTCAACGGCTCCCGCTTCCGCTCCGAGATCGTGCCCCGCATTTCGGATTTCATGAACGGTGCTACCGCCGCTCGCAAACAGCGTCCCCCGACGCTGCGGTCCGTGGCGGCCTCGTAAAGTCGCACAGCGGTGCAGTTTCCCGCATTTGTTGGCGCCGGGCCAGCCAGCCCCCAAGCGTCTCCCGCAACACATTGATCCTGCGGGAGATTTTTCTGTCTTACTTTCGTCCCAATGAGTGAATAATCATTCACCTGCGCTCAGGCGCGGTCCGCAAGGGCTGAATCTGAACGTCACCCCGACGATCACCCCATATTGAGTCCCTTGAACGCCTTTGCCCCTAGATCTGGGGCAAATGATTTGTTTTTTCCGTCGCCGGTTTTCCCTGGCCGCAGATGTGGCAGACTCGCGCGACGTTTTCTGACCGGATGTTGCGATTATGGCTGTTCGTGCACTTCTTTACCGACGCCCCACTGAACCGAGCGCGTTGGTGATCAGGTTTGGCGCGCAGATTTATTCGATCCGCCTGCGCCGCCATCGGCGTGCGCGGCGCTATACATTGCGCATTCATCCGTCGGCGCGCGAAGCCGTGCTGACAATGCCGCCGCGGGGCACGCTTGAAGAGGCCAGGGATTTCGCCGAACGTCACGGCGAGTGGATCGCGTCGCGCCTGCAGGGTTTGCCGAAGGCCGCGCCGTTCGTGCCCGGCGGCATGGTGCCGCTGCGCGGCATCGAGCATCGCCTCGTCCATCGGCCGGCCTCGCGCGGCACGGTCTGGGCGGAGACGCGCGACAACGGCGAGCCGATCCTCTGCGTCGCCGGTGCCATCGAGCATTTTGATCGCCGCGTACACGACTTTCTCAAGCGCGAAGCCAAGCACGACCTCGCCGCTGCGGCACATCGCTACGCGGAGATGCTCGACGTGAAGGTCAGACGCATCACTGTGCGCGACCAGTCGAGCCGCTGGGGCTCGTGCTCCTGCGCCGGCTCGCTGTCGTTCTCCTGGCGGCTGATCCTCGCGCCATCGCCGGTGCTCGACTATCTCGCCGCCCACGAGGTTGCCCATCTCGTCGAGATGAACCACTCGATCCGCTTTTGGCGGATCGTCGCAAAAATCTGCCCGCAGACCGACCGCGCCAAGCACTGGCTCGACACCCACGGCAACGATCTGCACCGCTTCGGCATCAGCGACTGACGTCCGCTGCTGACTACTGCCGCCCGAAAATCCGCTCCATCAGCCAGCCATCGAGGCCGGCGGCGGCCTCGGGCCGCGTTCCGGGCGGCACCGGCTGCAGCCCGGCGCGCGCCGCAGCCTGCGCAGGAGGCTGACCGGCGGGAAGCTGAGCCGAAGGCTGCGCCGGCAGTCCGACGGGTACTCCGCCTTCCGGCACAGGCATCGGCATCGGCGCAAAAACGCGGTTGGCGCCAGGCAGCGCCGCAACCGGCACGCCCTGATGCGCGCTCTTCATGAAGCGGGTCCAGACATCCACCGGCAGGCCGCCGCCCGTCGCCTTGCGCGTCGGCGAGTTGTCGTCGTTGCCGAGCCAGACACCGGTGACGAGATTAGCTGTGTAGCCGACAAACCAGGCGTCGCGGAAATCCTGGCTGGTGCCGGTCTTGCCGGCCGCCTGCCAGCCCGGCAGCTCGGCCTTGCGCGCGGTGCCGGTGCGCAGCGTTTCCTGCATCATCTGGTTCATCATCGAGACGCTGCGGGCATCGATAGCCTGCCCGGTGCGATCGGGCCGCCGCGCATAGAGCAGCTTGTTGCCCGTGGTGCGGATGCGCCGGATGACATAAGGCGATGCCGCGCGCCCGCCATTGGCGAACGGCGCGTAGGCCCCGACCAGTTCGAGCAGCGACACCTCGGAGGTGCCGAGCGAAAGCGAGGCATTGGCCTCAAGCTTTGACGCAATGCCGAGCCGGTGCGCGGTCCGCACCACCGCCGCAGGCCCGACCTCCTGCCCGAGACGCACGGCAACCGTGTTGAGCGACATCGCCAGCGCCTGCGTCAGCGTCACGTTGCCAAAATATTCCTGCGTGTAGTTCTCCGGCCGCCAGCCCTTGATGTTGATCGGCGCATCCGGGCGGATCGTGTCGGGCGTCAGCCCCTGCTCGATGGCGGTCAGATAGACGAACGGCTTGAAGGCCGAGCCGGGCTGGCGCTTCGCCGTCACAGCGCGGTTGAACTGGCTTTCCGAATAGTTGCGGCCGCCGACCAGCGCGCGCACCGCGCCATCGGGATTCATCGCCACCAGCGCGCCCTGCGAGACGTTGAACTTCACACTCTTGGCCGCCAGTTCGTCGATAATCGCGGCCTCGGCTTCCGCCTGCAGTTTTGGATCGATCGTGGTCTCGACCACGATGTTCTGGTCGACCTGCCCGACGAGATCGTCCAAAACCTCGGCGATCCAGTCGGCGGCATAATTCACGGTGCCGGCGCTCGGCGCCTTCATGGCATAGGAGGGATTGGCGATCGCGGCCTTCGCCTGCGCCTGCGTGATCAGCCCGGCATCGGCCATCGCCGCGAGCACCAGTTTTGCGCGCTTCTCCGCGCCCTTGGGGTTACGGTTAGGAGCAAGACGGCTCGGCGATTTCACCAGTCCGGCAAGCATCGCGGCTTCCGCCAGCGTTATGTTGCGCGCCGATTTGCCGAAGTAGCGCTGCGCCGCCGCATCCACGCCATAGGCGCCCGCGCCGAAATAGACGCGGTTGAGATACATCTCGAGAATCTCGTTCTTGGAGTACTTGTGCTCCAGCCAGACCGCAAGTTCCACCTCCTGCAGCTTGCGCTGCATGGTGCGTTCCTGCGTCAGAAACAGATTCTTGGCGAGCTGCTGCGTCAGCGTCGAGCCGCCCTGCGAAACGCCGCGGTGCATGACGTTGGCATAGGCGGCGCGAACGATGCCGATCGGGTCGACGCCGTAATGCGAATAGAAACGGCGATCCTCAATCGCGATGAAAGCATTCGGCACATAGGCCGGCAGCATTTTCAGCGGCAGGTTTTCACCCGCCATCTCGCCGCGCATCGCCAGCACGCTGCCATCGGCGCCGGTGATCTGGATGGTCGGCGGCCGCTTCGGCACCTGCAGCGAATGGATCGGAGGCAGATGGGCGCCGACATAGACGACGACGCCGACAATCGCGATGGTCACCCACAGGCCGGCCACCGCACCCCAATAGGCGATGCGCCCAAAGGCTTTGCGGACGCCGCCCCTGCGGCGCCTGCCGCCACCACGGGAACGCGGCGCGGCCGAGGATTTTGAAGCCGCCGGCTTGGGTTTCGGTTTCGGCTTGGGCTCCTCAGGGCCGAGGATGCGGTCCTGGATGCTGACCTGAAGATCGGCGAGCGACGAAAGCGGGCCGAAGGTCGGCTCCTTTCGCGCCTGCTTTTTCTTCCGTCCAGAAGCCATTCACCCCGCCCAGCCAAAGTTGCACGTCGCACATGATGACCTAACAAGGCGGGTTTAAGACCGGGTTACGGAAAGATTAACGGCTTTGTAACAAGCCGCCCGATCGCTGCGAGGCGTGTCACTGCGAGGCGTGGCGGATCCGCGTCAGCATGATCAGGCCGACAAACACAGCAAGAGCGGCCATCAGCGTGAACATCGCCGGAATGCCGATCCGGTCGATCAGGAAGCCGCAAACAACGACGCCGGCCGCCTGAGACACGTAGAAACTGGTGGCGAACAGCGCCACCGCCGCGCCGCGCGCTTCGGGGACCATCTGCGTCGCGAGGGTCTGCAGCGTGTTGTGGATCATATAATAGCCCATGCCGATCAGCGCGATCGCCGGGAGTGACCACTGCGCCTGCGGGGCAAAGCCGATCACGATCAGACCGCCGCCGATGAAAATGGTGCCGAGCAGGGACATTTTGCCCTGCCCCAGCAGGTTGAGGAACTGGCGCGAGAACAGCACGTAGGCTGTCGCGCCTGCGGCAAACACCGCGAGATACAGACCGACAGTTCCGAAATCGAAACCAAAGCGGTTGCGCAGGTGGAGGCCGACATAGGTGAAGGCGCCGAACACCGCAAAACCCTCAAGCGCAACCACGACGAGAACGAACCGCACGCGCGGGATCAGCACGAGACGCGCGGTCGCCGCCCATGTCTTGAGCCACGAGGTATGAACCGGCGTCGGCCGCTCCGCCGCCAGCGGATTAGTGCGCAGCTCGTAGATCAGCCCGAGGCTGACGACGGCGAACACGCCCGCAAGCACGAAGAACGATGCGCGCCAGCCAAAATATTCGCCGAGGATGCCGCCGCCGATCTGGCCGGCGAGCACGCCGAGCACCTGGCCGAACATGAAGCGCGCCAGAATCGGCTGGCGCTCCTCGTAGTCGACGACGTCGCCGATCCACGCCATCGACAACGGGATGATCGCCGCCGAGGTCATGCCGGATATCAGCCGCGCAAAAATGATGCCGTTGAACGAGCCGGATAGCCCGCACGCCGTCGCCGTCACCACCGAGGCCATGCAGATGAACAGCACGATGCGATATTTGCCGAAGCGGTCCCCGACGGGGCCGAACAGCGCCTGGAACGAGCCATAGGCGAAGGTGTAGACGCTCGCCACGATGGCGACGGCCGCGATGCTCACGTCGAACTCATCGGCGATCTGCGGCAGGACGGAATCGGTGATGCGGGTGGTTGCCGCGCTCGCGAATGCCGCTGTCGCAAGCAGCACGATCGAGCGGCGCGGGATCTCCGCGGAGGAGGTAGCAGAAAGGCTTGTCACGGAAAGGTCCAGATCGTGGAGAGGTCGTTGGGGGGCAGCGCACTTAATCCGCCTTGGCGGCCAAGCACAATGGCGCGGCGCGCAGCCGGCCTATGCCCGCAAGTGAAGGCGGCCGCTCAATAGCCGGTCATTTCGAGATAGCCGATGCCGGCATGGGTGCCGCGGCACCGCACCGGCCCCTCCCAATAAGGAAAGCTCAGCGCCATCCAGCTCTGCGGATTGATCGCTTCGGTCTCGATGCTCACGCCTCGCGCCGGAATGGCGAGCCGCCACTTCGTCGGAATGGATTTTGCGCCGACCTTGCTCCAGGCCACCGGCGACAGCTCGATGCCGTCGCTCGGCAGCACTTCGGCGGAGCCGTCGCGGCCGATCCAGGTGCCGGCGCGGTAGCTCGTGCCGTCCGTGTGCCGGAGCCGGAACAGCATCAGCTTGTCGCCATCGTCGAACTGCAGCGAAAACCAGTCCCATCCCGACTGGTCGGCAGCCAGCGGCTGGCTGCTCCACTCGCGATCCATCCAGGCGCGGCCCGCCACCGGAATCATGCGATCGCCGAACGTCAGCACGCCCTGCGCATGAAAGTTCGGCTGGCTGTAATAATACGACGCCTGTCCGCGGTCGGATTTCTGGCTGAAGCCGTGATCGCCCTGCAGCACAAGATCGCGCGTTGCGGTCAGCCGCAGCGTGTAGGCGAAGTTCGGCCCCGCTGCCGTCACTTCCAGAGGTGAGAGCGTCAGGGGCGCGGTCGCAACGCTGCCCTGCAAGGACCAGTTGTCGATGAAGGCGCGGAACGGTGAGAGTTCGACCCCGGCCTGCCCGACCCCGCCGCGCGCGAACCGCTCGGCAAAGAAATGCTCGGTCGCGCTGGTGACGGCGGCGTGCCCCATCCAGACCTGCTGATTGGCCCAGCCCTCGCCCTGCGGCCCCGGCATCGCCGCCTGCCGGAACAGCGTCCACTGCGCGCCATACTCCGCGCCGTCCTCGCCCTTGAGGTTGGCCGTGACGTACCACCACTCGATGCGGAAATCCGGGTGCGCGCCGTGATCCTCCGGAAAGCGCAAGACAACGCCGCGCTTCACTTCCGCAAAGCCCCGGGCGCTCGCGCCTAGCCCGGCGAAGCCTTCGCTCGGCGGGCCGCCCTGCGCGAACGCCGCTGCCGGCGACAGCGCCAGCGCGGACCACCCGAGAAAGCTGCGGCGGGAGAGTTTAGCGCTCATTGGAAAACACCCGCATGAGATCGGCCGGCCGTTGCCGCGCGAGCTTGATGATCGGCAAGAGCGCCGCCAGCAGCGCGGCAATCATCGCAACGACGATAAGCCGGACGATCTGGTCCGGAAACACATGAAACGGCAGCCGCCAGCCGAAGGCTTTGACATTGACCACCGCGAGCAGGCACCACGCCACTACGAGGCCGAGCGGCACCGCGATCAGCGACGTGAACAGCGCCAGCGCCATGGTCTTGACCAGCTCGAGCACGGCAAGGCTCCGGCGCGGCAGACCGATTGCCCACAGCGGCGCGAGCTGCGGCAGCCGGCTGTTGCCGAGCGTCAACAGGCTGGTGAGGAGCGCAATTCCGGCAACGCCGAGCGTGAACGCGTTGAGGCTCGCCGTGACGGCGAAGGTCTTGTTGAAGATCTGCAGCGATTCCGCCTTCAGGGCGCCCTGATCGATCAGGCGGTTTGGTGGCAGTCCCGTTTCGCGGCGCAATTGCGCGACCAGCGCCGGCACCGCGCCTTTCTTCACGCGCAGGCCGTAACGGACATGCGGCGTTTGCGGCCAGTGCGCGAACAGCACGTCGTTGGCGAGGCCGATCTGACCTTTCGCGTTGCCATAGTCCGGATAGATGCCGCCGACAGTCAAACGCAACTCGCCCTGCGGGGTCGAAACACGCAGCTCCGCGCCCGGCGACAGCGACAGACGGCGCGCGAGCTGCTCGCTGACCAGCGCCGCCTTGCCGCTGGCGATGTGCGCCCAGACATGCGGGCGGGCTTCCAGCAGGGGCCAGCTATCGCGATAGGTCGGGTGATCGGAGAAGCCGAGCACCTCCACCGGCCAGCCGCCGATCTGCGCATCCGCGCGCGGGGTCGGAAGGATTGCGAGAACGTCGGGATTGCCGCGCAGGCCCTCGAGCATTTTCGCAGCCTGCGCATCGCTGGTCGCGTTGAAATAGATTTCCGCCCCGAGGCGCTGGTCGAGCCAGCCGGCAAAGGTCTGGTTGAAGCTGCGGACCATCGTGCCGACGCCGATGTTCACGGCCAGCGCAAGCAGCAGCGCCATCAGCGCCAGCGACAGGCCGGACAGCTGCTGGCGGCTGTCGGCCCAGAACCATTTTGCCGTCGCCGAGCGCGCGAGCCGTTCGGCGAATGACAGCCACGTGCCGAGAATGATTGGCAGCCCCAAGGCCGCACCGATCATGATCGTCGCCAGCAAGGCGAAACCCGTGATCAGGCCGTCGCCGAACCGCAGGATGACCAAGGAACTGAGAAGAATAAAAACCGCGACCACGCCCTGCCATGTCAGCCAGCGCTGCTGCACCGCGCGCCAGGCATAAGGATGTGCGGTCGCCAGCAGGGGCAGTCTGCTTACTTTCGCGAGGCTATAGCCGGCGGCCGCAAGCGCGCCGAAAACGCTCATTCCGATGCTCGCCAGCCACCAGATCGGCTCCAGCGTCAGTTGCCCCGGCACCTGCGCGCCGTAGAGCCCGCGCAGGCTCACCGCGACATCCGGCAACAGCAGCGCCGCGATCAGATAGCCACCGGCGCAGCCGATGAAACCGGCAATCAGTGCGAGCGAAACCAGCTCGACCAGCAACGCCGCAGTCAGCCCCGCGGCCGAGATTCCGCAAGCCCGCAGCGTTCGCATCGTCGGCAGCCGCTGCTCGAAGGCAAGACCGATCGCCGAGTGAACGATGAACAGCCCGACGACGAACGACAGCAGGCCGAACGCGGTGAGGTTGGTATGAAAGCTCTGGGTCAGCCGGTCGAGATCGCTCTCGCTGCCCGCCGCGACGAAATTGAGCTGCCGCCCGGCGATCTCGGCAAGCGGCGCGCGCAGGCCGCTGTCGGGGCCGACCAGCAGCCGCGAGAGCTGTCCCTGCCGTTGCAGCAGCCGCTGCGCGGCGCCGATATCGACGACCGCCAGATTGTCGACGAGATCGTTGACCACTTTCAGCGGCGGCAATGCGCCGATTTCGCCGATCGAAGGCGTGGCGTTTTCGGCAAGGTTCAACTCGCGCAGCGTCGCGGCCGACACCAGCGTCCGGCCCGGCGGCAGCAGGAACGCGGCAAGATCGCCGCTGCCGAAGCGCGGGCCGGGGCCGGCCTCGCGTGGCAAGGTGATCGGCTCGATGCCGATCAAACGCAGGTTCACATTGTTGACGACGATGCGCCCCTCGAGCACCGGCGAAACCGGCCAGCCGGCGCGGCGCAGGGCAGCGAACAGGTCTTGCGAAAACATTCCGCCGTCGCTCGCCACCAGCATCGCGGTGTTGCCGCCGCCGAAGGCCGCCGCGGCGCGATCGTAGCTCTGGCGCGCCTGCGCGTTGATCGCCTGCACGCCGCTCCACAACGCGGTCGCGGCGATCAGGCCGACCACGAGCGTAGCAAGTTGCATCGGATGCCGTCGCCAGTGGCTGAGCAGAACCGCAAGAACCCAGCAGAGCCGTTTCACACGATCCGTCCTGAATGCAGATGAACCCGCCGATCGAGCTTTTCCGCAAGGCGCAGGCTGTGCGTCACCATCAGGAATCCGCAGCCGGTGCGGCGGATCAGATCCCGGGCGAGCTCGACGACCTCGTCGGCGGTGGCCTCGTCGAGATTGCCGGTCGGCTCGTCGGCGAGAACGAACAGCGGCTTCACCGCCAGCGCGCGGCCGATGGCGACGCGCTGCTGCTGGCCGCCGGATAGCTGCTCGGGATAGCGGTCGAGCAGAGCCTTGAGGCCGAGACGCACGATCAATTCCTCCAGCCAGGGACGATCCATGCGGCCCGCAATGCGCGCCTGAAATGCCAGATTGTCCGCGACCGACAGGCTCGGGATCAGGTTGAACTGCTGGAACACCAGCCCCAGCCGGTCGCGCCGCAGCGCCGCGCGCGCGGCATCGGGAAGGCCGGTGATCACATCGTCGCCGAGCCGGATCTCGCCGCTGTCCGCCTGATCGAGCCCCGCGCACAGATGCAGTAGCGTGCTTTTCCCGCTGCCGGATTCGCCGGTCAGCGCCACGCTTTCGCCCGCCGCGACGGAGAGGTCAACGCCGCGCAGCACCGCGAGCGGCCCCTGCGGCGTGCGATAGGACTTCGTGAGATTGACGACGTTCAGCATCACCCTATCCGTAAGCACAGCAACCGGCGCGACGTCAGTTTCGTCCCGTGGCGGAGCGCGCAGCCTGGCGCGCCGCCTGGTCGCCGTCGGCGAGCAGATGCACCAGCGCCCGCTTGATCGCGGCCTGGCGCGTCGGCGCCGTGATCCGCTCGCCCATCAGATCCGTGACATAGAACACGTCGCGGGCACGTTCACCAAATGTCGAGACGTGCGCCGAGGCGATGTTGAGGTCGAGTTTCGAGATCGCGGTTGTGAGCTGATAGAGCAGGCCCGGCCGGTCGAGGCCGGACACCTCGATCACCGTGTGACGATCGGACCACTCGTTGTTGATCACAACCTCCGGCGCCACGACGAATGGCCGCGCCTTGGCGCGCGCCGCCGTGCGCTTGGCGACGATGTCCGGCAGGCGCAGGCTGCCGTCGAGCACCTGCTCGATGACTTCGCCGATCCGCGCCACCCGCCGCGCCTCATCTTCCTCGCGGTCGTATTCGCGGGAGATGGCGATGGTATCGAGCGCGAGGCCATCCGTCGTCGTGTAGATCTGCGCATCGACGATGTTCGCCCCCGCCGCCGCGCAGGCGCCGGCGATAATCGACAAGAGCCAGGGATGGTCGGGCACCAGAATGGTGAGTTCGGTGACGCTGCGCGCCTCGTCGAAGCCGACATCGATTGCCAACTTGCGGCCGCGCGCGGCGCTCTCGCGCACGAAATGGAAATGCCGGATCTGCCGCGGCAGATCCACCTTCAGCCAATAGGCCGGGTAGTGCCGATCGATGTAAAGCTCGATCTCGGCCCCGGGCGCGCCGGGAAGCGCCGTGCGGAACTCCGCCTGCGCCAGTGCGATGCGCTGGCTGCGGTTGACCTCGGAGAAGCCGCCGGTCAGCGCCGGCTCGGTTTCATAATAGAGCGTCCGCAAAAGTTCGGCCTTCCAGCCGTTCCACACCCCTGGCCCAACGCCGCGAATGTCGGCGGTGGTCAGAATGGTCAGCAGCTTCATGTGCTCGACCGACTGCACCACTGCGGCAAAATTTTCGATCGTCTTGCGGTCTGACAGGTCGCGCGACTGCGCGACCGAGGACATCGTGAGATGCTCCTCGATCAGCCACGCGACCATCTCGGTGGCGGCGGCATTCAGCCCGAAGCGCGGGCACAGCCGCCGGGCAATCTTCGCCCCCGCCGTCGAATGGTCCTCGGGCCGCCCCTTGGCAATGTCGTGCAAAAATACCGCGACATACAGAGCAATGCGATATTCCGGCCGGATCTTCTTCATCAGGCTGCTGGCGAGCGCCATTTCGTCGTTATCGCCGTGCTCGATCTCCTGCAAAATGCCGATGCAGCGCAACAGATGCTCGTCCACCGTGTAGTGGTGATACATGTTGAACTGCATCATCGACACGATCTTGCCGAAGGCGCGGATGAACTGGCCAAGCACGCCGGTCTCGTTCATCCGTCGCAGCACCGTCTCGGCGTCGTGCGAGGTCAAGATCTCGATGAACAGCCGGTTCGCTTCCGGGTCATCGCGCGTCGCCGGTGTGATGAACTTGAGCGAGCGTGTCGCCGCGCGCATCGCGTCGGGATGAAACGCCAGTTCATGCTTCTGCGCGAGGCGGAAGAAGCGGATGAGATTGACCGGATCGTCCCGGAACACTTCGGGCGAAGCGATCGTGATACGGTTGTTGTCGGCAAGGAAGTCGCCGTTATCGTCGATCCGCCGCCGGCTGACGGGACGCAGCCGGGCCATCATGCGGCTGATCATTGGCGCGGGCTTGGCCTGCTCATCCTCAAGCTTGGCGCACAGGATCGCGGTGAGATTGCCAACGTCCCGCGCCACGAGAAAGTAGTGCTTCATGAAGCGTTCGACATCCTGCATGCCGGGATGCGACGTGTAGCCGAGACGCTGCGCGATCTCGCGCTGGATGTCGAATGACAGCCGCTCCTCGGCCCGCCCGGTGAGGAAGTGCATGTTGCAGCGGACCGACCACAGGAAATCGGCGCAGCGCCGAAAGATTCGGTATTCGGTCGCATCGAACACGTCGCGAACGACGAGTTCGTCGGTCGCGCGCACCCGGTAGACGTATTTTGCGATCCAGAACAGCGTGTGCAGGTCGCGCAGACCGCCCTTGCCGTCCTTGACGTTGGGCTCGACGAGATAGCGCGACTGGCCGGCGCGGCGATGGCGCTCCTCGCGCTCGGCGAGCTTGGCCGCGACGAACTCGGCGGCCGTGCCCTGCACCACCTCGTTGTCGAACCGCTCGATCAATTCTCCATAGAGCTCGCGATCGCCGGCGAGAAAGCGGGTTTCGAGGATGGCGGTGCGGATTGTCATGTCGGCACGCGCCTGGCGGATCGATTCATCCACCGACCGCGTGGCGTGGCCGACCTTCAATCCCATGTCCCACAGGCAATAAAGGATAGCCTCAACGACCTGCTCGCCCCAAGCGGTCTGCTTGTAGGGCAGGATGAAGAGGAGATCGATGTCGGATTCCGGCGCCATCAGGCCGCGGCCATAGCCTCCGGTCGCCACCACCGCCATGTGCTCCGCGCCGGACGGCACCATCGAGCGATAGAGAAGCGTCGTCACCGTACCATAGATGAGGCGGATGATCGCGTCCTGCACGTAGCACAGGCGCTCGGCGCAGTGCCGACCATGGCGATCAAGCAGCAGCGTGGCTTCCGCGGCCTGCCGCGCCCGGCCGTATTCCTGCTTGAGCAGCTGGGCCATTGCGGCGCGGAAAAGATCCTCGCGGCCGGCATGGGTCTGCGCCAACGCCACCAGCTCAGCCTTGATGCGCCGCACGTCGAACAGCGCAGACTTTCCGGTCAGGTGCTCGGTCTCGGGATTGTCCATCAGATTCCCGGATAAAGGATCGGCGACAAACTGTCACTGCCGAATAAGCATAACGAAGTGAACGTTCTCTTTTCGCCGATATCCGGGAAAGCTGGTGCTCGCCAAACGCGAAATCAAGCAGGTATTTTCTCGTTGACTTATAGATATAACCCATTGAAGTAAGTAGACTTTTTAAGTCGCCCCATGGGCGAGCCGATCCCCGCGAAAAGCGGGTTTGCCATCCGGCTCCGCAAGGAGCAGCCCCTTTGGGAGACTTTGGTCAATGCTCAGAATCCTCCGCCGCTCCGCAGCGGCTCTGCTTGCCGCCGCCCTCGTCCTTCCGGCCACTCAAGGTTTCGCCAGCGACAAACCGGCCGAACTGCGCATCGACTGGGCGACTTACAACCCGGTCTCGATGGTCCTGAAGGAGAAGGGCCTGCTGGAAAAGGCGCTTGAGCCGGACGGCATCAAGGTGCGCTGGGTCCAGTCGCTCGGCTCGAACAAGGCGCTCGAGTTCCTCAATGCCGGCTCGATCGATCTCGGCTCCTCCGCCGGCGCCGCCGCGCTGGTCGCCAAGATCAATGGCAACCCGATCAAGTCGATCTATGTCTTCTCCAAGCCGGAGTGGACCGCCCTCGTCGCCGCCAAGGACTCCAAGATCAACAGCATCGCCGATCTGAAGGGCAAGTCGGTCGCGGTCACCCGCGGCACCGATCCACACATCTTCCTCGTCCGCGCGCTGCAGAAGGAAGGCCTCACCGAGAAGGACATCAAGCCCGTGCTGCTGCAGCACGCCGATGGCGCCACGGCGCTGGTGCGCGGCGACGTCGATGCCTGGGCCGGCCTCGACCCGATGATGGCGCAGGCCGAAGTGCGCGACGGCGCGCGGCTGTTCTACCGCAATCCCGACGCCAACACCTACGGCGTGCTCAACGTTCGCGAAGAGTTTGCCAAAAAGCACCCCGATCTCGTGAAGCGCGTGCTGCAGGTCTATGAAGAGGCGCGCAAGTATTCGCTCGCCAACCCCGATGCGGTTGAAAAGAGCTTCATCGCCGCGACCAAGCTGCCGCCGGAAGTCGTGAAGAAGCAGCTCGGCGAGCGCACCGGCCTCAATGAAAGCGTGATCGGCAAGGCCCAGCGCGACAGCATCACCGCCGCAGGCGTCGCCCTGCAGCAGGCCGGCGTGCTCAAGGCCGATATCGACGTCAACAAGGTGGTCGACTCGCTGATCGACGACAGCTTCCTCGCCACCGCGAGCAACTAATCCATCATCAGACGCCCCCTTTGCCGGACCGCGGTTCGGCAGAGGGGGCGTCTTGCATCTTGTCTGCGGTCCGATATACGCGGTCGGATCATGTCACCGGGGGCTGGTCATGTCTTTCGCACCCATCTCGATCGCCGCCAAGGAGGCCACGCCCCTGCCGGAATCGAAGAAATCAACCGCGGCCAGGTGGCTGCAGCCTGCCGTCGGCCTGATCCTGCCGGTGACTCTGGCCGCGGGCTGGGAACTCGCGGTTCGCAGCGGCCTTTCCGACGGCCGGCTGGTACCGCCGCCCTCGGTCATTTTTGAAACCGCGACCGAGCTCGCCGGCAGCGGCGACCTTTTGCGCCACATGACCGTGACCCTCGGGCGCGTCGCGGCGGGCTTTGTCTTCGGCGTCGTCGCCGGCACCGTGCTCGGTGCTCTCGCCGGTTACTGGAGCCTGGCGCGGCGGCTGCTCGATCCCTCGGTGCAGGCGCTGCGCGCCATTCCCTCGATTGCCTGGGTGCCGCTGTTCATCCTCTGGCTCGGCATTTTCGAGACCTCGAAAATCGCGCTGATCGCCGTCGGCGTCTTCTTCCCGATCTATCTCGGCGTGATGGGTGCGATCCTGACGGTCGACCGCAAGATCGTCGAAGTCGGCCGCATCTTCCGCCTCAAGGGCTTCGCCATGATCCGGCGCATCATGCTGCCCGCGGTGCTGCCGGCCTATGTCGTCGCGCTGCGCGTCGGCCTCGGCCTTGGCTGGATGTTCGTCGTCGCCGCCGAATTCATGGGCGCCTCGGAAGGGCTCGGCTTTCTCCTGATCGACGGCCAGCAGCTCGGCAAGCCGGCGCAGATCCTCACCGCCATCGTCATCTTCGCCGTTCTCGGCAAGATCACCGACTGGCTGATCGAGGTTGCGTCCGCGCCGTTCCTGCGCTGGCAGGATTCGTTCAGCCAGCAGAGCGGAGCAGCATGATGCTGACACTGGACCGCCTCGAAAAGATCTATCCCAACGGCGTGCACGCGCTGCGGGGCTTTTCCGCCACCATCCCGCAGGGCGAGATCGCCGTGCTGATCGGAGGCTCCGGCTGCGGCAAGTCGACCTTGCTGCGCGCCATTGCCGGCCTCGATCCGGCAACCCGCGGCACCGTCGCGCTCGACGGCGAGACGATCACCAAACCGCACGAAAAGATCGGCATCATTTTCCAGGAGCCGCGCCTGCTGCCGTGGCTCACCGTCGCCGACAATGTCGGCTTCGGGATTGCCGACACCCCGGCGGCGGAGCGGCGCGAGATCGTGATGCGAGCGCTCGAGCGGGTCGGCCTGCCCGACAAGGCGGGCGTCTGGCCGCGGGAGTTGTCCGGCGGGCAGGCGCAGCGCGTGGCGATCGCCCGCGCGCTGGTGCCCCAGCCGGAGGTGCTGCTGCTCGACGAGCCGTTCTCCGCGCTCGACGCCTTCACCCGCGCCGATCTGCAGGATCATCTGCTGGCGCTGTGGGCTGACAGCCTGCCGACGCTGGTGATGGTCACTCACGACGTCGATGAAGCGGTGGCGCTCGCCGACCGCATTTTCGTCATGCGGCCCCATCCCGGGCGGCTCTTCGAGGAGATCCCGGTCACGCTGCCGCGGCCGCGCGACCGCGTGTCCGCCGACTTCGAAGTGATCAAGCGCGACGTGCTGACCTCGCTCAACCGCTCGCTCGACCGCACGGTGCCGGACCGCGAGGAAATTTCGCTGAAGGGCGAGGCCTTGTGGTGGTGACGCCGCACGCGCCGTGCTAGCCCTTCACCCCGTTAGATGAGGAGATACGCGACCATGGACTCCACCGCACTGCGCGCCATGCAGGCGCCGATCAAGGAGCGCTACAAGAGCGATCCCAACGCCGGTTTCATCACGCTGAAGGCCAAGGGTTCGGTCGACAGCGATGGCATCGCCTGCAAGGTCGAAACCGGCCGCGCGCTCGCGGTTGCGGGCCTGCATCCGGCGACCGGCGGCTCCGGACTTGAGCTGTGCTCGGGCGACATGCTGCTCGAGGCGCTGGTCGCCTGCGCCGGCGTCACGCTGAAATCCGTCGCTACCGCGCTCGACATTCCGCTCGCCGCGGGCCACGTCTCGGCCGAGGGCGACCTCGACTTCCGCGGCACGCTCGGCGTCGACAAGGAGGTGCCGGTGGGCTTCGCCGCCATCCGCCTGCGCTTCGATGTCGAAACCGATGCGCCGCAGGACAAGCTCGATCTGCTGCTCAAGCTGACCGAGCGCTATTGCGTTGTCTATCAGACCATCCGCAACGGCCCTGCCGTCGAGGTCACGCTGGCGCGGGTGTAGTCCCGCGCCTAGGCGTCGAGCGACTTTCTCAGCGCATAGAGCGCTTCCAGCGCTTCGCGCGGCGTCATCTCGTCGGGATGCATCGCGCGCAGCGCCTCCGCCACCTTCTCGGCCGGGCCCGGTTCGTGCACGACCTCAGGCTCCGCCGCGAGCGCCGCGAACAGCGGCAGATCCTCGGCCAGCGCCTTTGATGTCGAACCGCGATCATTGGCCTCCAGCTTGGCCAGCACGCTCTTGGCCCTTGCGACGACCGCCGGCGGCAGCCCCGCGAGCTTGGCGACCTGAATGCCGTAGGAACGGTCCGCCGCGCCCGGCAGCACCTCATGCAAAAAGATCACGTCGCCGCGCCATTCCTTGACGCGTACCGTGGCGTTGAACAGCCGCGGCAGCCGCGCCGAGAGCGCGGTGAGTTCATGATAATGCGTCGCGAACAGGCCGCGGCAGCGGTTGCTCTCGTGCAGATGCTCGATCGACGCCCAGGCGATCGACAGGCCGTCGAACGTTGCCGTGCCGCGGCCGATCTCGTCCAGGATGACCAGCGCGCGCTCGGTCGCCTGATTGAGGATCGCGGCGGTCTCGACCATCTCGACCATGAACGTCGAGCGGCCGCGCGCCAGATCGTCGGCCGCGCCGACGCGCGAGAACAGCCGGTCGACGATGCCGATATGCGCACGCGCCGCCGGCACATAGCTGCCGATCTGCGCCATCAGCGCGATCAGCGCGTTCTGCCGCAGAAACGTCGATTTACCAGCCATGTTCGGACCGGTGATCAGCCAGATCTGGCCGTTCGCCTGCCCTGCTCCCGGAGACAGATCGCAACCGTTGGCGATGAACGGCTCGCCGCTCCGCCGCAGCGCCTGTTCGACCACCGGGTGCCGCCCACCCTCGATCGCGAACGCCAGTGAGCTGTCGACCACAGGCCGCGAATAGTTCTGCTCGCTTGCCAGCATCGCCAGCGCGGCGGTGACGTCGAGCCGCGCAAAGCCCGCGGCCGCCGCGTGCAGATCCTCGCTCGCGGCCAGCGCCTGCGCACTGAGGCGCTCGAAAATCTCCATCTCGAGACCGAGCGCGCGGTCGCCGGCATTGGCGATCTTCGCCTCGATCTCGCCGAGCTCGGCGGTGGTGAAACGCACCTGCCCCGCCAGGGTCTGCCGATGAATAAACCTTTCATTGAGCGGCGGCGCCATCAGGCGCTCGCCATGCTGGGCGGCGACCTCGACGAAATAGCCGAGCACGTTGTTGTGGCGGATCTTGAGCGCCTTGACGCCCGTCTCGTCGGCGTAGCGGGCCTGCATCGCCGCGACGACGCGACGCGATTCATCGCGCAGGCTGCGCGCCTCATCGAGCGCGGGCTCATACCCTGCGCGCACGAAACCGCCGTCGCGCTTCGACAGCGGCAACTGCTCCGCCAATGCGCGCGAAAACTCCTCGGCAAGCGCGCGCGGCGGACGCGCAAGGGCCTCGACCACCGCACGCAGATCGCCGGGCAGATCAGCCATCGCGGCAAGGCGCGCCAGCACCTCGTCGGCCACCGCCACCGCCTCACCGATCGACGCGAGGTCGCGCGGCCCGCCGCGGTCGAGCGAGAGCCGCGCCAGCGCGCGCGACAGATCCGGCAGCGCCTTGAGCATGGCGCGAATGTCTTCACGTGCCGCACCGTCATCGACGAAAGCCGCGACCGCATTGAGCCGTTCGCCGATGATGTCGGCATCGGTCATTGGCGCGGCCAGCCGCTGGGCGAGCAGGCGCGAGCCGGGCGCGGTCACCGTCCGGTCGATCGCGTCGAGCAGCGAGCCGGTGCGCTCGCCGCCGAGCGTGCGCGTGAGTTCGAGATTGGCGCGGGTGGCGGAATCAATCGCCATGGTCGCCCCCACCGCCTCGCGCGACGGCGGCGACAAGGGCGGCCGCTGGCCGACCTGGGTGCGCTCGACATAGGTGACACATGCCGCGGCGGCGGTCGCCTCGAGGCGCGACAGCGCGCCGAAGCCGTCCATGGTGGCGACGGCAAAATAGTCGCACAGACGGCGCTCGCTGGTCGCGCTGTCGAATACGTCGCGCGTCATCGGCGTCACCGACGGCAGCGCGCGGATCAAGGGCCCGAGGTCTTCGTCGTTGAAAAGCGCGTCGGCGACGATCACTTCGGTCGGATCGATCCGCGCCAGCGTCGGCGCGAGATCTTCGACGGCGCATTCGGTGACGGAAAACTCCGCCGTCGACATGTCGATCCAGGCAAGCCCGACGCGGTCGCCCTGCGCCCCGCCCCGCGCCCGCGCAATCGCCAGCAGGTAATTGTTGGCGCGCGCATCGAGCAGCGTATCCTCGGTCAGCGTGCCCGGCGTCACCAGCCGCACGACATCGCGGCGCACGACGCTTTTGGCGCCGCGCTTGCGCGCCTCCGCCGGGTCCTCCATCTGCTCGCAGACCGCGACGCGGTGGCCAAGCGCAATCAGGCGATGAAGGTAATCTTCTGCCTTCTCGACCGGCACCCCGCACATCGGGATGTCGAGGCCCTGGTGTTTGCCCCGCTTGGTCAGGACGATGCCGAGCGAACGCGCGGCAATTTCGGCGTCCTCGAAGAACATTTCGTAGAAATCGCCCATACGATAGAACATGAGCGAGCCGGGATTGGCGGCCTTCAGCTCCAGAAACTGCTCCATCATGGGCGTGACGCGGGCCACCGCCGCCGCGGGCACCTCGCCTGCCGGCTCGGTTGATGTCGAATTTATGGTCATAGGGGCACGTTAAAGCATTAATCCGGCGGGGTGAGAAATGAGACCGTGCCGCGCAGCGCCCGACACGTTGCCGTGAAGGCTGCGCAAAGCCCGTTGCATCAGGGCTTTCCTTAGCAAACTCTCGCGCGGGAAGTTGGCGTATCCCGCAGATGTCACCGTTTTCCCCGGTGCGGGAATGCCGATGCGCCGATTCGCCCCGCTTTGCAGCATAGCGGCATTGCGCCGGACTCCAGCGGCCAGTCGATTGACCTGCAAACTGTCCGTTCTTAAAACTCAGTCGCCAAATAGTCCGGTTCATCCTGCGAGGGTGTCGGCGTTCAAGGAGTTGAAAATGCGTGATGTTTTCATTTGCGATGCCGTTCGCACCCCGATTGGCCGGTTCGGCGGCTCGCTGGCCAAGGTCCGGGCCGACGATCTGGCCGCCGTGCCGATCAAGGAACTGATGGCGCGCAACCCCAAGGTCGATTGGGGTACCGTCGATGAGGTCTATTACGGCAGCGCGAACCAGGCCGGTGAAGACAACCGCAACGTGGCGCGCATGGCGCTTTTGCTGGCGGGCCTGCCGGAAACCGTTCCCGGCCAGACCCTGAACCGCCTCTGCGCCTCTGGCCTCGACGCGGTTGGTGCCGCAGGCCGCGCGATCCGCGCTGGCGAAATCGACCTCGCCATTGCGGGCGGCGTCGAATCCATGACCCGCGCGCCGTTTGTGATGGGCAAGGCCCCGACCGCCTTCGCCCGCACCGCCGAGATTTTTGACACGACCATCGGCTGGCGCTTCATCAACCCTCTGATGAAGAAGCAGTATGGCGTCGAATCCATGCCGGAGACCGGCGAGAACGTCGCTCAGGACTTCCAGATCTCGCGCGCCGATCAGGATGCGTTCGCGCTTCGCTCGCAGCAGCGCGCCGGCGCCGCCATCGCCTCCGGCTTCTTCGCCGGCGAGATCACCCCGGTGACGATCCCCGGCGGCAAGGCCGGCCCGACGATCGTCGACAAGGACGAGCATCCGCGCCCGTCGACCTCGATGGACGACCTCGCCAAGCTGAAGCCGATCGTGCGCGAGAACGGCACCGTGACCGCCGGCAACGCCTCGGGCGTCAATGATGGCGCGGCGGCGATCATCCTCGCCTCGGAAGAGGCCGTGAAGAAGCACGGCCTGACCCCGCGCGGCCGCCTGCTCGGCCTCGCCTCGGCCGGCGTCGCCCCGCGCATCATGGGCATCGGCCCGGTGCCGGCGACCCAGAAGCTGATGGAGCGCCTCGGCCTCAAGATCACCGATTTCGATCTCATCGAATTAAACGAAGCCTTCGCTTCGCAGGGCATCGCCACGCTGCGCCAGCTCGGCGTCGCCGAGGACGCCGACTTCGTCAATCCGCATGGCGGCGCGATCGCCCTCGGCCATCCGCTCGGCATGAGCGGCGCCCGGCTTGCCCTCACCGCCCTGCGCGGCCTTGAAGCGCGCGGCGGCAAACTCGCGCTGGCCACGATGTGCGTCGGCGTCGGACAGGGCGTTGCCGCAGCCATCGAAAAGCTGAACTAAAACCTACGGGCGCAGCAGTGATAAACCTGCTGCGCCTTCCTCGAGGGGGAGGAGACCGACATGTCACTGATCTATCCACTTGAGAGCACTTCGGCCCACGGGCCGCGGCTCTTTCCGGACTACAAGAGCACCGTCAAACGCGCGCCGCAGAAGCCGCTCGTCATCCTGCGCCCATCGCTCTCAGAGCTGACCGGCCCGGTCTACGGCCATGAGGCGGTGCGCGAGAGCGACAACGACCTCACCATCCAGCACAGCGGCGAACCGCTCGGCGAGCGCATCATCGTTCACGGCCATGTCCGCGACGAGGACGGCCGCGGCGTTCCGCATGCCCTGCTGGAAATCTGGCAGGCCAATTCCTGCGGCCGCTACATCCACGTCAAGGATCAGCACCCCGCGCCGATCGATCCGAACTTCACCGGCGCCGGCCGCACCCAGACCGACGAGAACGGCTACTATCGCTTCGTCACCGTGAAGCCCGGCGCCTATCCGTGGGGCAACCACCACAACGCGTGGCGTCCCGCGCACATCCACTTCTCGGTGTTCGGCTACGCCTTCGTCTCGCGCCTCGTGACGCAGATGTATTTTCCGAACGACCCGCTGTTCGCCTTTGATCCGATCTTCAATCAGGTCACCGACGAAAAGGCGCGCTATCGCATGGTCTCGGCGTTCGATCTCGAAAACACCCAGCCCAACTGGGCGCTCTGCTATCGCTTCGACATTGTCCTGCGCGGCCGCGAAGCCACGCCGATGGAGACGACTTGATGTCCGGCCTTACCCCTTCACAAACCGTCGGTCCGTTCTTCGCCTACGGGCTGACCCCGGACGGCGACTACGAGTGGAACGACGCCTTCACCAACAATCTGGTGACGCCGGACGCAGCTGGCGAGCGCATCCGCATCGCTGGCCAGGTGTTTGACGGCGACGGCGTGCCTGTGCCGGACTCGATGCTGGAAATCTGGCAGGCCGATGCTCAGGGCCGCTTCTCGGATCCGAAGGACAAGCGCGCGCTGCCCAACGCCAGCTTCCGCGGTTTCGGCCGCTGCGGTGCAAACAGCGAGGGCGGCTTCGCGTTCGACACCATCAAGCCCGGCATCGTGCCGGACCCGGACGGCAATCCGCAGGCGCCGCATATCCTGATGGCGATCTTCGCCCGCGGCATGACGCGGCACCTCTATACCCGGATCTACTTCGAGGATGAGGGCGACAAGAACGCCACCGACTTTGCACTCGCTCTTGTGCCGGCGGATCGCCGCGGCACCCTGATCGCCAGGCGCGAGAAGGGCGTGGATGGCGTCGCGTACTATCGCTTCGACGTCCGTCTGCAGGGCGAGGGCGAGACGGTGTTCTTCGACATCTGATCGCAAGGCGCAGCCCGCGCCAACCTGATCGACGCCGCCCGGGGCAAGCCTCGGGCGGCGTTTTTCTTTGCCGATTTTTGTTGCCGAAGAGGCTACTCGAGCACGGCGGGGTGCTCGGCCTTCGCTGCGTTCAGCGACGCCTTCGTCGATCCCAGCATGATCGCGAGCGGAATGGCGCAGACGGTGATCAGCGCAACCAGCTCGAAGTCGTGCGAGAAGGCGATGATCTGCGCCTGGGCAGTGACGATCATGTCCATCAGGGCGCGGCCGGCATCGGTGTTCATGTTGATGATGCTGGTGACGTTCGGCATCTTCAGCGCGTCGTTGAACGGCGTGATGTGCTCGACGAGGATCGCGTGGGTGCGCCGCGTGCCCTGCGTCAGCTCCGCGATCACGATCGATATGCCGATGGAGCTGGCGACGTTTCGTACCAGCGTCAGCATCGCAGTGCCATCGGTGCGCAAATGATTGGGCAGCGTGAGAAAAGCGGCCGTGGTCAGCGGCACGAACACGAGGCCGAGACCGAAGCCCTGAATGATGCTGTTGATCACGATGGTTTTCGGCGGAATGTCGGCGGTCCACAGCGTCATGTCGTAGAGCGTGACCGCAATCAGCAGAAGGCCGCAGACAATCAGAACCCGGGCCTCGATGTATTTGAGAAGCCGCCCGACCAGCATCATCGCCACCAGCGTGCCGCCGCCACGCGTCGCCAGCAACAGGCCCGCGGTCATGATCGGATAGCCGTAGGCGCTCTGGAACAGCGGCGAGGCCAGCGCCATGGTACTGAACAGCACGACGCCGATCACCACCATGAACAGGCAGGCCGTGGCGAAATTCTTGTCCTTGAAGATTGCGAACTGGATGAACGGCCGATCGGTAGTCAGCGAGTGGGCGAAGAAGTAGTAGAAGCCGGCGGCGCTCACCGCGAATTCGAGCACGATCTCGAACGAATCGAACCAGCCGAGCTGCTCGCCGCGATCGAGCGCCAATTGCAGCGCGCCGATGCCGACCGCCAGTGCCGTGAAGCCGAACCAATCGAACTTCAATTTGTCATCGGGAGTCGTCTCATCCATGAAGACGATGAGGCCCATGACCGTGATCGCGCCGAACGGCAGGTTGACGAAAAACACCCAGTGCCAGGAATAGCTCTCGGTCAGCCACGCGCCGAGCCACGGTCCCATGATCGGGCCCATCATCACGCCCATGCCCCAGATCGACATCGCCTTGGCGCGCTCCTGCAGCGAATAGCTATCGAGCATCACCGCCTGCGACAGCGGCACCAGCGCCGCGCCGAACATGCCCTGCAACAGACGAAACAGCACGATCTGGGTGACGTTCTGCGCCAGCCCGCACAGCACCGAGGCGACCGTGAAGCCCGCCGCGCAGACGATGAACACGCGCTTGCGGCCGAAGCGGTTGGCGATCCAGCCGACCGGCGCGGTCATGATCGCAGCGGCGACGATATACGAGGTCAGCACCCAGTTGACCTGCTCCTGCGACGCCGAGAGGCTGCCCTGCATGTAGGGCAGCGCGACGTTGGCGATCGTCGTATCGAGCGCCTGCATGATCGTTGCCGTCATGGCGCAGATCGTCACCATGTTCCGGCGAAGGCCGGGAACGGCTGATGGAGGAGCAGCTGCGGCGCTCATGACTGGCTCTGTCCGCCCCTGCTCAATTCTTCTCCGCTCGCGCGCGGGCAAGGCCGAGGAGGCCCAGCAGCGTGCGGCGGTGATGGGTATCGATCGACACTTCGGAGCTCATGCCGGCCTTGAGCTTGCGCACTTCGGGATCGTTGGCGTCAAAGTAGATGCGGATCGGCACGCGCTGCACGATCTTTACGAAGTTGCCGGTCGCGTTCTGCGGCGGCAGGATCGCGAACTGCGCGCCTGTGCCGGGGCTGAGCGAGCCGACTGTTCCCTTGAACACGTGATCCGGGAAGGCGTCGACCGTCAGCGTCACCGACTGGCCGGGCTTGAGATAGGTGAAATCCGATTCCTTAGGATTGGCATCGACCCACGGGTTGAAGACGTCGATGATGCTGAACAGCGGTGTGCCGGCCGAGACGAACCGGCCGATCTGGATGTTGTCGACCTGGGTGGCGACGCCGTTCATCGGCGCGCGCACCTCGCTGTGGTCGAGATCGCGCTGGGCCTGATCGGCTGCGGCCTTCGCCTGCAGATAGGGCGGATACTGATCCAGCGGCAGATCGACATTGCCGAGCAACTGGTTGCGGGTGTTGGCCTGCTGCTGGCGGAGTTGCTCGAGCTGGTTCTTCGCCGTCACCAGCAGGGCGACGCTCGCATCCAGATCGAACTGGGAGCCTGAGCGATTTTCGACCAGCGCCTTCTTGCGGTCGACGTCGCGCTGCCGAATCTCGACCGATTGCTCCATGAGCTCGATCTGGCGCGACAGGATCGCATCGTTCGACTTTAAGTTGGCGAATTCGGTCTGGGCCTGCGTCTGCCTGGCCTTGGCCTGAACAAGCGCGAGGCGGAACGGCACCGGATCGATCTCGAACATCACGTCGCCGGCTTTGACCTCCTGGCCTTCCCGGACGACGACCTTACTGATCTTGCCGGAAATATCCGGCGTCACCAGCACCTTCTGCGCGCCGACATAAGCGTTGTCGGTGGTCACATAGCGACCGCCGCTCAGGTAGAGACCGACGCTTACGAGCGCCGCCACGAGCGGCAGCACCACGAGAAGCAGCACGCGCCGATAGCGGCGCAGGCCGGCCATCAGACCGCGCTTTTTCGAAGTCAGGGGCGCCCCTCCGTCGGGCGTCGTGACCTTCTGCTCGGCGGGAAACTTCAGGATCGGCTCAGCCATTTGCAATTTCCTTTGTGCGCTCGGAACTGCCATAGGCTTGTATGGCTTTGCGCACATTTTCTTTGATGTGATCAAGCTGAGCGACCAGCTTTTGCGCGTCGTCCGGCGGCAGGCCGTCGAGGGCCATGCTGACGATTTCGGACCGCCGCTTCGCCAATTCCGCCAGAATGGGCTGCGCGGCGGGCAACAGATAAAGGCGGTTGGCGCGGCGATCGTGTGCGTCCGGCCGGCGTTCGATCAAACCGGCCTCGCAAAGACGATCGATCAGCCGGGTCAGCGAGATCGGCTGGATATCCATCATCTCGGCGAGTTCGGCCTGCTTTAAGCCTTCGCTACGCGCAAGCTTGGCCAGCACCGCCCACTGCGCGCGCGTGGTTCCGTACTGCGCAGCCTCTTTATCCGCGTAAAGCCGGATCACGCGCTGCAATTCAAACAGGGCAAACAGAAAATCGGTCTCGGGCTGCTCGGTCACGACACGCCTCCTAAGGAGACACATAATAAGCAAGCTTATTAATTCAGCGACCGCGATTTTCCGAAAGCCAGCCCCGCTAAAATCACATATCGGTCATTTTGCCGTTCGCTTCGGGGCAACTGGCGCAGCCGCCTCGCTTTACGGGACGATTGCATTATCTATTTGACAACTTAGGATGTTTTCGTCGATCGGAGGCTGGCACGCCGTCGCTGCAACCGAAACGATGGGCGCGAATGCCATATTGAGAATTCATCCTCGCCCGGAAGTCGGATAATCTGGGCAGAACCATTCCCGTGTGAGACGTTGCGCATGGAACTGACCAAGCCATCCTTCCCGGAGCCGGGGCACGACCACGACCGCTGCACGGCGGCGGCGATCGGCCGCGCGGAAGAGGTCTGCCTGAGCCGGGGCCAGCGCTTCACCCCGATCCGGCGCGATGTACTGAACGCCTTGCTCAGCAGCCATCGCCCGCTCGGCGCCTATGAGGTGATCGACAAGCTCGCGACCAAGGCGCGCCGCCCGGCGCCGATCACGGTCTACCGGGCGCTCGAATTTCTGCTCGAGCAGGGCCTCGTGCACCGCATCGAGAGCCGCAACGCATTCCTCGCCTGCGCGCACAATCACGACGCCACCTCCACGGTCGGCTTCCTGATCTGCGAACATTGCGGCGCGGTCGGCGAAATTCCGACACCCGCGATTGCGCGAAAACTCGGCGAGGCAGCCGCGGAAACCGGTTTCGAGCCGCGGCTGTCGATGGTCGAGATCATCGGCACCTGCAGCCATTGCCGGAAATCCGGGAAATCCTGACCTTTCCGTAACACCTTTCGTCTATCCACATCCGCACCCGCGTCATCCGGCGCGGCCCCGCCACCCCTGACCAGCCTTGTCGTCAGGCCCCTCCCAGCACCCTTGCGGGCGATTGGAGTTTCATGGCGAGATCAATCCCCTATCTGTCGCAGAACGAGCGTGCGCTTGGTCCGGGCGCGATCGCGCTCATCCTCTTCATGTGCCTGAGCTGGGGGCTCAATCAGGTCGCGATCAAGCTGGTGCTGCCGGAAATCCCACCGCTGATGCAGGGCGCAATCCGCTCAAGCTGCGGGCTGCTGGTGATCGTGCTGGTGGCATGGTGGCGCGGCATCAAACTGTTCGAGCGCGACGGCACGCTCCGCGATGGCCTCTTCATCGGGTTCGTATTCGGCTGCGAATTCCTGCTGATCTATCCCGGCCTTGCCCTGACCACGGCCTCGCGGGCGGTGGTGTTTCTCTACACTGCGCCGTTTTTCATGGCGTTCGGGTCCTATCGCTTTCTCGGCGAGCGCCTGACCCGAATCCAGTGGAGCGGGCTCGCCCTGTCCTTCGCCGGCGTCGCCCTCGCAATCGGGGTTCCGCAGCCGGATGTCGACGCCAGGGTGCTGATCGGCGATCTGATGATGGTCGGCGGCGGCGTGTGCTGGGCAACCACCGTGCTCCTGATCAAGACCACCAGCCTGCGGAACATTTCCGCCGAAAAAGGGCTTGGCTATCAGCTGGCGGGCTCTATACCGCTTCTCGCCATCGGTTCCTGGCTGATGGGTGAGGTGCTGGCCGGAATCCCCGGAAAGCTGTCGGTCGCGCTGCTCGCCTACCAGTCGATCTGGGTCGTCGGCGGAACATTTTTGATTTGGTTCATGATGGTCAAAATCTATTCGCCGAGCAAATTGTCGGCTTTCACCTTCGTCACGCCTTTATTTGGCGTTGCTGCTGGCTATTTCATCCTGAACGAGCCGCTATCGATCGCCTTTGGCGGCGCAGCCGTTCTGGTTGCAGCCGGTCTCTACCTCGTCAACCGGCCCGCCTGACTGGGCCATTGAAGACTGTCACAGAAACCTGATAATTGAGATCCTCATGAACAAGGTTGAAGAGCCGTCCCGGCTGGACATCGCGGGGCCCCAGGCCCGTAAAGTCACCACGCGCGTGATGGTCGGAAACGTCGCCGTCGGTGGCGGTGCGCCGATCGTCGTGCAGTCGATGACCAATACCGACACCGCCGACGTCGCAGGGACGGTCGAACAGGTCGCCGCCCTCGCCCGCGCCGGCTCAGAGCTGGTCCGCATCACCGTCGACCGCGATGAGGCCGCCGCTGCCGTGCCGCACATCCGCGACGGCCTGCGCAAGCGCGGCGTCACGGTGCCGCTGGTCGGCGACTTCCACTATATCGGCCACAAGCTTCTGGCGGATCATCCGGCCTGCGCCGAAGCCCTCGACAAGTACCGGATCAATCCGGGCAATGTCGGCTTCAAGGACAAGCGCGACAAGCAGTTCACCGACATCGTCGAGTTCGCGATCAAGTACGGCAAGCCGGTGCGCATCGGCGCCAACTGGGGCTCGCTCGATCAGGAACTGCTGACCCGCCTGATGGAGGAAAACGCGACTTCCGCCACGCCGCGCGACGCCCGCGCCGTCACCCGCGAGGCGATGGTGCAGTCGGCGCTGCTGTCGGCCGCGCGCGCCGAGGAGATCGGCCTGCCGCGCAACCGCATCATCCTCTCGGCCAAGGTCTCGGCGGTGCAGGACCTGATCGCGGTCTATCAGGATCTCGCCGCGCGCTCCGATTACGCCATCCATCTCGGCCTTACCGAGGCGGGCATGGGCTCGAAGGGCATCGTCGCATCGTCGGCCGCGCTCGGCATCCTGCTGCAGCAGGGCATCGGCGACACCATCCGCATCTCACTCACGCCGGAGCCGGGCGGCGACCGCACGCTCGAGGTGCAGGTCGCGCAGGAATTGCTGCAGACCATGGGCTTCCGCACCTTCGTCCCATTAGTTGCGGCCTGCCCGGGCTGCGGCCGTACCACCTCGACCACCTTCCAGGAACTGGCGCGCAGCATTCAGGATTTCATCCGCGATGAAATGCCGAACTGGAAGACGCGTTATCCGGGCGTCGAGAGCCTCAACGTCGCGGTGATGGGCTGTATCGTCAACGGTCCCGGCGAATCCAAGCATGCCGACATCGGCATTTCCCTGCCGGGCACCGGCGAGGCGCCGGCCGCACCGGTTTTCGTCGACGGCAAGAAATTCCGCACCCTGCGCGGTCCGACCATCTCCGAAGACTTCAAGGCGCTGGTGATCGACTACATCGAGCAGCGCTACGGCAACGGCCGCACCGCGGCCGAGTAGCCCGACCTCCCGCTAGAGCGGCGTATTGTTTTCGCGATTGTCGACGATGGCTTCCTCCAGGTCGAAGTCGCGTTCGATACGCCGCCGCGTCTCGTCGCCGATCTTGCCCTCCCGCAGCAACCGGTGCAGTTCCCTGCGCTCGATCGTGATGATCTCGCGGACAAGGCCGGAGCCCTTAGTCTCTGGCGTATAGCGCTCGTTCTCCGCCGGCGGATCGGGCAGCGCCTGAACGCGGGATTCGTGGCGCGCCAGAAGGAAGCGGCGCAGGCTGACGCTCAATTCACGATCATCAATCATTTTGCGGATTTCACGCTCGGCAATCGCCAAAATGCTCCGCCGCGCGGCGATTTCCGCCTCGCGCTCGCGCTTTTCCTCAATTTGTCCCCGGTACGACAGGCCGAGCCCCTGCACCACCATCGGCAAGGTCAGGCCGATGCCAACGACCGTGACGACGATTACCCCGAAGGCGATGAGCTGGATCAAATTGCGGTAGGGGAACGGTGTGCCATCCGGCAAGGTCAAAGGCAGAGCGAGCGCAACCGCAAGCGAAACGGCGCCGCGAATGCCGGTGAGGCCGATCACCGCCAGCCCGCGCCACGACCCAGCGCCGTTTCGCCGCCGCCAGCCGGGCGCTTGCAGATAGGTGCCCGGCAGCACCCACAAGAACCGCGCGAGAATGACGATAACGCAGATGATCCCGATGGCGGAGAGGATCTGGTGCATCGGAATGTGGTGGGCGCGGTCCAGCAAAATCTTGAGCTGGAACCCGATCGTGAGGAACAGCACGCCCTCGATCAGCCAGACGACGAAACTCCAGAAAAAGATTCCCTGCAGGCGTGTCGCGGCGGAAATCAGAAGCGGACCATTCCAGCTCACATAAAGGCCGGCCGCTACTGTCGAGATTACGCCAGAGCCGCCGAAATGCTCAGGCATCCAGAACGCCAGATAGGGCGTCAGCAGCGAGAGAAGAATTTCGATCCGCGGATCGTGCGACCAGGCGCGCAGCCGCAGACTGAGCCAGCCGACAGCGATGCCAAACGCGACTTCACCGGCCAGAATGGCGAGAAATGTCAGCGTCGCATCGGGCAGGGAGAACGAGCCGGTGACGACTGCCAGCACCGCGAACCGGTAGAGGATCAGCGCGGTCGCATCGTTGGCGAGTCCCTCGCCTTCGAGGATCACCGAGATCCGGTGCGGCAGTTTCAGGCGCCGCGCGATCGCCAGCGGCGCCACGACATCGGGCGGCGAGACGATGGCGCCAAGCACGAATCCGACGCCCCAGGGCATGCCGACCAGCCAATGGGCCGCAGCCGCCACGAGCACCGTCGTGAAGATCACGCAGCCGATGGCGAGAAAGGAGATCGGGCCAAGATTGGCGCGAAACTCCCGCCAGCTCATCGATACGCCTGAGGAATAGATCAAGGGCGGCAGCACGAGGAGCAGCACGCTTTCCGGCTTCAACTCGACGGGCGGGAAGCCGGGCACGAAGGCAAGGGAAATGCCGAAGAGCAGAAAGACGATTGCCGGGGCGACGTTGAGCTTGCTCGCGACCGTTGCGGACGCCGCGAGCGCGGCAAGGACCAGGAGAAGCGTCGAAAACGATTCGATCATATTCGGTCAGGGTTGCCTGCGGCGCGGCCGGCCGGTTGGCGAAGCGTTCCGGGTCGCACGATCGAACCATGCTAAGACCGGGCGTAGCCATGTCCGCCCGCCTCAAGGCGGACGGACATGACCGCGGGGATCACTCGATCCGATCGTAGCGGAACGACTTCGACACAATCCGCCACCCGTCATTGAGTTTCATCAGGATCAGATAATCCGTGAAGTAGCGCGGCGGAAGCTGGCAGCGCACCTTGAAAAAGGCGGTGTTTTCATCGGCGCGGTCAACGGTGACGACGACATCCTCGCGCGCCTTGCCCTCGGCCCGGGGGGAGGACGATCGCTTGCGGACCATGGCCTGCCAGTCCGGCACGGTGAGCACCTGAAGCTCCCCCTTTTCCAGCGAGCGCAGATCGGCGCTGGGATGGAACACTTCGCCGAGCTTGTCGGCATCGCCGTCATAGAGAGCATCGAAGTAGTGATTGACGACGGCTTCGGCAGTCGAGCGATCGAGCGACAATTCAGACCTCCCAAATGGTCCTCTGGAACCATGTTGTTGTGATTGAAATCGGTTGACTGAAACCGGCGAAGTCTAGGCAGGTTTGAGGCTGCACGCCAAGCCGAGATTGCGGGCGCCGAGGATGAGCGCAAGGATCAGGGCAACCGATCAGCGCAACGGTCAGATCAGGCTGGCGGCAATATTGACCATCAGCGCCAGCAGCGCCGTGTTGAAAATGAAGGACACCACGCCATGGGCTGCCGCCGTCCGGCGGATCTGCTTGCTGGTGATGCCGACGTCCGACACCTGCGCTGTCGTGCCGATGACGAATGAGAAGTAGACGAAATCCCAGTAGTCCGGGTGATCGTCGCCCGGAAACGCAAGGCCGCCCGGCTTGCCGCCGCGATAGAAGTCATGCGCGTAGTGCAGCGCGAAAGTCGTGTGGACGAGCGCCCATGACAGCGTGATCGTGGTGATGGCGAATGCCAGCTCCCACTTGTTGTTCTTGGCGCCGGCAAGTTCAATGACGATTGCGGCAATGCTGGCGAATGCGCCGATCGCAGTCACGATCAGGATCAGGAAACGGCCGTCATCCTGCAACACCGCGCGGCGGCGGATATGGGTCTGGCCGCCGCGAAACACCGCAACGAACGCCAGCACCAGATAGATCGCCGCGAACACGTTCCACGCGATCAGAAGCCGCGAGACCAGCGGCAGCGCGTCTGGCGACAAAGCATAGGCCAGCGCGCCGCAGCCGACGCCGATCAGAGTTCGCGAGCGCGCATAGAGGATCCTCAACGCGCGCGGCAAGCGTCTGATGCGGTCGAGTTGAGAATCGTTCGTCACCCACGCTCCGTCGTCAGCTCTTGCGCTCGGCGACAAAACGGGCCGCCGCCCGCATCACGTTTGCCTTGTCGCCGAAGCCCGCGAGCGCGCTGTCGGCCTGCGCGATCAGATCCTGCACGCGCTGTTTGGCCCCGGCAACACCGAGTTGCGTGACAAAGGTCGTCTTGCCGAGAGCGGCATCCTGCCCGGTCTCCTTGCCAAGCACCGCGGCGTCGCCTTCGACGTCGAGCAGGTCGTCGGCGATCTGGAAAGCCTCGCCCAGCGCACGGCCGTACGTGTCCAGCGCCTGGTATTCGGCGGCATCGGCTTCGCCGAGCAGCGCGCCGGAGATGCAGCCATAGCGCAGCAGCGCGCCGGTCTTCATCTGCTGCAGGCGTGCGACATCAACCGGCTCGCGGTCGCCGAAGCGGCCCTCGCCCGCAAGATCCAGAATTTGCCCACCGACCATGCCGCCGATGCCCGACGCACGCGCCAAAGCGCGGGTCAGCGCAAGGCGAACCGCGGGCTTGGGATGGATTTCGTCGGCGGTGATGATGTCGAAGGCGAGGGTCAGCAGGCCGTCGCCGGCGAGAATCGCGGTGGCGTCGTCATAGACCTTGTGCAGCGTCGGCCGGCCGCGCCGCAGGTCGCTGTCGTCCATCGCCGGAAGGTCGTCATGGATCAGCGAGTAACAATGGATGCATTCCAGCGCCGCGCCGACGAGCAGCGCCGCCTTGCGCTCCACGCCAAACAGCGCCGCGCTTTCGACCACCAGAAACGGCCGCAGACGCTTCCCGCCGTTGAGGCTGGAATAACGCATCGCCTCCATCAGCCGGCGCGGGCGGACGATCTCGTCCGGCAGGGTCTCGTCCGACAACAGCCGGGCCAGCAAGGCTTCCGTCTCATCCGCGGTGCGATCCAAACGTGCCACGAAGTCAGCGGGCGAAATTCCGGTCGTCATTCAAATTGGCTCCAAGACATTGGTCGGCCGACCATCAATCATGCCGCGCGCTTCGTCAATTCCGCGGTTTGCGTCAAGCGCGCGGGGGATTTCCGGCAAGCGCCGGCGCAAAATATCTGTTAGCTGGTCGGGGTCTGTCGCCGGCCCTCACCTAAAGGAGGTCATCGCGCCATGCTTCGGGCGCTACGGATCGCGCTGCTCCTGGCTTTGGTCTTCCTCGCCGCGCCCTATGTGCTGGCGCCGTTCTACCGTGCCGGACACCCGGTTTCGACGTTGATGATCGGGCGCTGGGTCGTCGGCGCACCCGTCATGCGCGAATGGCGCGATCTCAGGCACTTCGCCCCGATTCTGCCGCGCACCGTGATCGCCGCCGAGGACGCCAAGTTCTGCAGCCATCACGGCATCGACTGGGACGCCCTTTCCGACGCGATTGACGACGCGCAGGATGGTGGCGCCGCCCGCGGCGCTTCCACCATCACCCAGCAGGTCGCGAAAAACCTATTTCTGTGGCCGGGCCGCAGCGTGATCCGCAAGGGCCTCGAAATTCCCCTCGCGATGTGGCTGGAGGTGGTGCTGCCGAAGGCCCGGATCATGGAACTCTATCTCAATATCGCCGAATGGGGACCGTCCGGGCAGTTCGGGGCGGAGGCCGGGGCCAAAGCCGCCTTCGGCCGGCCGGCATCCGGCCTTTCGCCGCAGGAAGCCGCACTCCTCACCGCGATGTTGCCCAATCCGGTTGTCCGCAGCGCAAAAAAACCCTCACGCGGCGTACGCCGCCGCGCCGGGATCTATGTGGCCCGGGCCCGGGCCGCCGCAGGCCTCGCCGATTGCGTCGCCACCATGCGGCCGGCCCGGTTCCCTTGAACCCGGGCGGTTCATCCCGAAATCGCCCGAGACGACTATCAGGTTGCGGGGAAGGTATTTCTCAGGCTCGGCAAAGCCTGCGCATGAGTGAGAAAACGCTCTAGCCAGCGCGCATCTTCTCATCTATATACGCGGCCTGAATTCACTTTTGGCTGCGCCTCGGCGCGCGCCCGGCTGTCGGCCCTCAAATTGAGACCGTTGGGGCGTTGGCAACCAATCCACGAGACTTGCAAGGACATTCGTTATGGCGGTTCCCAAGAAGAAAACCTCGCCTTCGCGGCGTGGCATGCGTCGTTCGGCCGATGCGCTGAAGCGGCCGACTTATATCGAGGACAAGGATTCGGGTGAACTGCGCCGTCCGCACCACCTCGATCTGAAGACCGGCATATATCGCGGCCGTCAGGTCCTCAAGGTCAAGAAGGAAGACTGAGGCGGCGACCATCCTGCCTGACGACCGCGTAGTTGCGTTGTCGGGCGGATGGACGGATTGAGGAGGCCACACGCTATGTTCGGTTTCCCTCTGCTGCTGATCCCCTTCGCTATCTTCAATATCATTGTCTTCTTGATGCCGGGGGTGGTGTTTACCGCCCCCGCATTTTCGCTTGAGCTGATGTCCGGCGTCGTCTGGACCGTCACCCTCGGCGATATTTTGGTCACGCTCGGCATGCTGATGCTGCTGTTTGAGGTGATCAAGGCCGCCCGCGCGGCGGGGCGCTACCTGACCGACCATCTGTTGTCGCTGATTGTGCTGGGTGCGGCCGGAGCGGAATTCGTGCTGCTGCCGCAGTTCGGCAATTCGACGTTCTTCCTGCTCTGCGTGCTGGCCTTCGTCGATTTCTTCATGGGCACCGCGCTGCATCGCCGCCGCGCCAAGCGCCAGGTGGCCGAGCCCGCAGCGGCGGCGCCTGCCCCAGTTCCCGCGCCAGCGCCGGTCGCACCGGCACCTGTGGCGGCTCCCGAGCCCGCTCCCGCCGTTACGCCCGCGCCGGCAGCCCCGGCAGCGCCCGCCGAACGGATCGAGCCGCGCCTCGACACGCTGCAAAGCGCCGTCCCCTCGCTCTCCGCCACCCACGACGCAGCCAAGGGCCACGCACCCAAGGCCGACATCCCGCACCTCGACGACCCGCCGTCGCGGGCCTGATTTTTCACATTCAGGGGCGGCGAATCAAAACCGCTGCGATCAGGCCAGCGTCGACCGTGGCCTGCGGCTCGCATTTTCCCGGCTCAGCCGCGCGGCACCATAAAGGCTGGCAGCTTCCTCGATTTCCATGAAATCGTCGCCATGATCGGCGTTGCGCGTCGCGATCAGTTGCGCGACGAAGGTCGCGATCGGCCCTCGCGGCAAGAGGGCCGATTCCATCCCGGAACCCGGCCGCGCCGTCGGGCGAGACGATTGCCCCGCATCTACGTGAGCCTCTTCCTCTGCGCCAAACCCTCCCGGTGCATGGCTCCGCATGTGCGCATCTTTGCCGATACCCGTCCCAAAACCGAGCGGATCGATCCTCATCCCAACCTCCGGATGCTTCAGACTGGGACGCCCCCGCCCCTCTCCACCCCGCATCCGCAAGTTCCGTGCCTGGAAACTTCTTCTTATCGATATCGGAACATAGGTATTTCAGCACCATCGCCCGTCGCACCTTTGCGATAGGTTTCTTGCGCAACTTGAACTAGTCTTTGCGCGGTCAAGCAGCGGAACGGACATCCGGTCCGCGGCCCTTAGGCGTCGTGCAGTCCTCATCATCGATCGAGGCGTCACGTGGTTGCGAAGCAGTTGCCCAATGCGCCACCGGGAATGGACCCGCTGAACGATGGCGTTCAGGCGGAGCAGACGCCTGTTGCCAGCCTCTCGCTTCCCGAACTCGCGACCTTCCTGACCGACCTCGATCACGTCGCGTTCCGCTGGGACGCCGCTTCCGATGAGATGGTGTGGAGCGACAATGCGCCGGCGATTTTCGCCGGCATCGCGGTCGCAGATCTGGCCACCGGCCACCGGTTCTCCCAATTGATCGAAATCGGCCGAAACTCGCGCGCGGAAGCGCTGGCGACCGGCGGCCCCGATCCTGACAGCCGCTATGAGATCGAGTATGCGCTCCGTACCGGCCCGAATCCGACATGGGTCGAGGAAACCGGACGCCGGACAATTGCGCCCGATGGCCGCCTCATCGGCGCCCGCGGCATCATCCGCATGATCAACGACCGTTTCGCCCGCGACGAGAAGCTGCGAGGCCTGGCCAAGCGCGATCCTCTCACCGGCGAGATCGGGCGCGTCCAGTTGGTTGCCCTGCTCGGCGAAGCGATCACCAGCGCCCAGCAGACCAACACCCCCTGCGCCTTTCTGCTGCTCGGCATCGACCAGCTGTCGCGGATCAACGATTCCTATGGCTTCGACGTCGCCGACGAGGTGATCTGCGAAACCGCCCGGCGGCTGCGCTACAACCTGCGCGCGGACGATATTTTGGGGCGGTTCTCCAACACCAAATTCGGGATCGTCCTGAAAAACTGCTCGAGCGAGGACATCGCGATTGCAGCGGAACGGTTCATCTCCGTCATCCGCAACGAAGTCGTGCACACCAAATCCGGGCCGGTCGCGGTGACCGCCTCGGTTGGCGGCGTCAGCACGCTGAGGCACGGCCGAACGGTCAACGATACCATCAGCCGCGCCCTGGAAGCCCTCGACGTGGCCCAGCAGCGGCGGATCGGCTCGTTCAACATCTGGACACCCAGCGCGCGCCGGGAGAACCTGCGGCGGCAGAATATTCGCATCGCCGACGAGATCGTCTCCGCCTGCAATGAAAGACGCATTCTAATCGCCTATGAGCCGGCGGTGTCCGCGCAGACCCGCCGCATCGCATTCCACGAATGCCTGGTCCGCGTCGTCCTGCCGAGCGGCGAGCTTCTGACGGCCCCCGACATCGTGCCGGTCGCCGAGCGCCTCGGGCTCATCCGGCTGATCGATCAGCGCGTTCTCGAACTGGTGATCAAGGAGCTGATCGCCTGTCCGGATATTCGGCTCAGCCTCAACGTTTCACCAGATACCACCACCGATCCGGAGTGGTGGCAGAGCGTCGAGGCCATGCTCGGAGCCTATCCCCATGTCGCGGAGCGGCTGATTGTCGAAATCACCGAGACGGTTGCGATCAAGGACCTTGAAGAAGTACGGACTTTTGTCAGCCGCCTCAAGAAACTGGGCAGCCGGATTGCGATTGACGATTTTGGCGCGGGCTACACGTCGTTCCGCAATCTGCGCGAGCTCGGGGTCGACATCGTCAAGATCGACGGCACATTTGTCCGCAACCTGCCCCGCTCCGCCGACGACCGGGCCTTCGTCCAGACGCTGATCGATCTTGCACGGCGGCTCGAGATCGAAACCGTCGCCGAATGGGTACAGGATGAAACGTCCGCCGACATGCTGCGCAGCTGGGGCTGCGACTATCTTCAGGGCAGCCTGATCGGTCTCGCCGCGGCGGAACGGTCGCGGCAGCCCGGCAAGCTCTGTCAGTCGCGATCCTGACTGGGCTTTTCGGACATGTGATCCAGACGCTCCTGCATTTCCTTCATCTGGCGGCGCAGTTCGTCGATCGTCTCTGCCGCTGGCGGCTCGGCCGGCTTGGTGGTGCGATCCGGAGCAGGGGTTTCGGTGCGCGCCGGAGCGAACGGGCGGAACATCGCAAATGTCCGCTCAAACAGCTCCATATTGCGGCGAACCTGATCTTCGAGCTGGGCGAAGGACCCCGTTCCGAAAGCCGACGTCATCTGCTTGCGGAATTTCTCCTGCTCCTGCGTCAGCATCTCGATCGACTGCTCGAGATAACGCGGCACGACCATCTGCATGCTGTCGCCGTAGAACCGAATCAACTGCCGCAGAAAGGCGGTGGGGAGGAGATTCTGGCCAGCCTTGTTCTCTTGCTCGAAAATGATCTGCGCCAGAACCGAGCGGGTGATGTCGTCGCCGGTCTTGGCATCATAGACCACGAAATCCTCGCCGTTTTTCACCATCGTCGCGAGATCTTCGAGGGTCACATAGGTGCTGGTGCCGGTGTTGTAGAGGCGACGGTTCGCATATTTCTTGATCGTCGTGGGTGTTTCCGATTTCGCCATGAACGCTCACATCTGAATGTCGAGGAGAATGGAGCCCGCGCGCGGGCCGCGAAAACCATGCGCTGCAACAAAATAAGCACTTTCGTTCCGGTTCGGCTACCGCTTTTATGCAGCGTGGTTATCCGGGTGTCCCGCCGCCCGGGCTGCCTGACCGTCCTCTGACCGCCCCCTGGGTATCGCGCTCTTTTTCCTTGGTCCTTTGCGCAAAACGGCTAGATTGGTGCGACAGATCGAACGTAGGCCCCAGTCCCATCCGGCGGCTCCGTCACGACCTCAATCTCAGGAGATTCCCATGACCGATGATATCGTCATCGTGAGCGCCGCCCGCACCCCGGTCGGCAGTTTTAACGGGGCTTTTGCAAATGTGCCGGCCCACGACCTTGGCGCTGTCGCCATCAAGGCAGCTCTCGAGCGGGCGGGGGTCGAGCCGGCGCGCGTGTCGGAAGTGATCATGGGCCAGATTCTCACCGCCGCGCAGGGCCAGAACCCGGCCCGCCAGGCGTCGATCGCCGCCGGCATCCCGGTGGAAAGCCCGGCCTGGGGCGTCAACCAGCTCTGCGGCTCGGGCCTGCGCTCCGTCGCGCTCGGCTATCAGGCGCTGCGCAACGGCGATTCCGAAGTCGTGGTGGTCGGCGGCCAAGAGTCCATGAGCATGGCCCCCCACGCACAATACCTGCGCGCCGGCACCAAGATGGGCTCGCTCGAACTCGTCGACACCATGATCAAGGACGGCCTGTGGGATGCCTTTAACGGCTACCACATGGGCAACACCGCCGAGAACGTCGCCAGGCAGTACCAGATCACCCGCGAGCAGCAGGACGAGTTCGCGGTCGCCTCGCAGCAGAAGGCGGAAGCCGCGCAGAAATCCGGCCGCTTCAAGGACGAGATCGTGCCGGTGACCGTGAAGACCCGCAAGGGCGACATCATCATCAGCGACGACGAATATCCGCGCCACGGCGCCTCGCTCGAAGCGATGGCCAAGCTGCGCCCGGCCTTCCTGAAGGATGGCACGGTGACCGCAGGCAACGCCTCCGGCATCAATGACGGCGCTGCCGCGCTGGTGCTGATGACCGCCTCGCAGGCCGCCAAGGAAGGCAAGACACCGCTCGCCCGCATCGCCTCCTGGGCGCAGGCCGGCGTCGATCCGTCGATCATGGGCACCGGCCCGATTCCGTCGTCGCGCGCCGCGCTGCAGAAAGCGGGCTGGTCGATCAACGACCTCGACCTGATCGAAGCCAACGAGGCGTTCGCCGCGCAGGCCTCGGCTGTCAACAAGGACCTCGGCTGGGATACCAGCAAGGTCAACGTCAATGGCGGGGCCATCGCCCTTGGCCATCCGATCGGCGCATCGGGCGCGCGCGTGCTCGTCACCCTGCTGCACGAAATGCAGAAGCGCGATTCCAAGAAGGGCCTCGCGACGCTGTGCATCGGCGGCGGCATGGGCATCGCGATGTGCATCGAGCGCAACTGACGAACAGTGGTGGCGCGATGAACCGAGCACGGTTCTGCGACAGCTTTTCGAGCCTCGCAAAGACCTCATGAAACGCAAATGCCCGGCGAAAGCGCCGGGCATTTTTTTCGGACAATTCGATCGACAGTCTCCATACTCGACTGGCACGATCTCCGTGAGAATATCGATTGCGTCGATACTTGATGAATTCTGACTTGATGTATTGTCACCCCAAAGTCGGTGAATAGCTGGAGGAGGAGTGAAAATGACACGTGTCGCTCTGGTCACGGGAGGTACGCGCGGCATTGGCGCTGCGATCAGCAAGGCGTTCAAGGCTGCAGGCTACAAGGTGGCCGCAAGCTACGCCGGCAACGATACCGCGGCGGAAAAATTCAAGGCCGAGACGGGAATTCCGGTATTCAAATGGGACGTCAGCTCGTTCGATGCCTGCGCCGAGGGCATCAAGAAAGTCGAAGCCGAAGTCGGGCCGATCGACATTCTGGTCAATAACGCCGGCATCACCCGCGACGGCGCCTTTCACAAGATGACGCTCGACCAGTGGAACGCGGTGATCGGCACTAATCTCGGCTCGCTGTTCAACGTCACCCGGCAGGTGATCGAGGGCATGCGCACGCGCAAGTTCGGCCGGATCATCAACATTTCCTCGATCAACGGCCAGAAAGGCCAGTTCGGCCAGGTCAACTACTCGGCGGCGAAGGCCGGCGAGATCGGCTTCACCAAGGCGCTGGCGCTCGAGAACGCAAAGTCCGGCGTCACCGTGAATGTCATCTGCCCCGGCTACATCAACACCGAAATGGTGCAGGCCGTGCCGCAGGATGTACTCGAAAAAAGCATTCTGCCGCTCATTCCGGCGGGCCGCCTCGGCGAGCCGGAGGAAATCGCGCGGACCGTCCTTTTCCTCGCGGCTGACGACGCAGGCTTCGTCACCGGCTCGACGGTGAGCGTCAACGGCGGGCAGTATCTGCACTGACCCGCGGACGCGCGGCACCGCACGACCGCAGGCAAACAAAAAGCCCCCTCAGCACAGTGCCGAGGGGGCTTCTTGTTTTCGGTTCGAACGGTTCAGCCACGCACCCGGCGCAGCATCTGCTCGACATGGGCGATCGGCGTCGGCGGCTGAATGCCGTGGCCGAGATTGAAGATCAGCCGCCCCGCGCCGTAGCTTTCGAGCACGTCATCGACCGCGCGGTCGAGCGTCGCGCCACCGGCGATCAACGCGAGCGGGTCGAGGTTGCCCTGCACCGCCACGCGGCTCTGCACATGGTCGCGGACATAGTCAGGCGCCGCGGTCCAGTCGATGCTCACCGCATCGACGCCGACGCGCTCGACGAAGCCGCCGAGCAGCGCGCCCGCGCCGCGCGGGAAACCGATGATCTTCGCGCCAGGCACCTTGCTGCGGACGCCGTCCACGAGCTTCTTCACCGGCTCGACCGACCAGCGCGCGAACTCGCGCGGCGGCAGGACGCCGGCCCAGGTGTCGAAGATCTGCACGGCGTCGGCACCGGCGTGAAGCTGCGCCACCAGATAGTCGATCGAGGTCTCCACCAGGCGGTCCATCAGTCGCGAAAACGCTGCCGGGTCGCGATAGGCGAACTGCCGCGCCGGCGCCTGGTCGGGCGTGCCCTGCCCGGCCACCATATAGGTCGCGACCGTCCAGGGCGCGCCGCAGAAGCCGAGCAGCGTGACCGAAGGATCAAGCTGGCTTTTCACCCGGCGCAGCGCCTCATAGACCGGCTCGAACACCCGCCCGTCGGCCAGCTCCGGCAGCGCATCGACCTGCTCGGCGGTGGTCAGCGGGTCGAGCCGCGGCCCCTCCCCGGTCTCGAAGCGGACGTGGCGGCCGAGCGCGTGCGGCACCACCAAGATATCGGAGAAGATGATCGCGCCGTCGAAGCCGAAGCGCCGGATCGGCTGCAAGGTCACCTCGGCGGCAAGCTCGGGGTTGAAGCACAGATTGAGGAAGCCCCCGGCTTTCTCACGCACCGCGCGGTATTCCGGCAGATAGCGGCCGGCCTGACGCATCATCCAGACCGGCGGCGGCGAAAGGCTGTTGCCCGAGAGAACATCAAGCAGCGGTTTGGCGGGCTTTGGATTGGACAAAGGTTCCCCTTTCAAGTCAGCGGCCTGCGCACATCGACGAGCACGAGCCCCGGCCCGGCGCCAATCGATGCGGCAACAAAACAGATGACCGGCCTGCCGGCTGCGACGCAATCGCACCGGCCCCGGGCAGGTTGCTGATACACGTTGCGGGCGGCGATGGCCACATCGGCCCAGACGATCCTGCCGACGCTTGCCTTTGCGGGCGGCATCGTCATCATTTGCGCTCTCGGTTCCGTCAAAGATGAAAGCGATCAGATGCCGCATCCCCGAGTTTTCCAGCCGATCACCCTGCGCAGCGTCACTGCCAAGAACCGCATCCTCATCTCGCCGATGTGCCAGTATTCCGCGCAGGACGGCGTCGCCAATGACTGGCATCTGGTTCATCTCGGCAAATTCGCCCAAGGCGGCGCCGGCACCGTGATGGCCGAAGCGACCGCCGTGGTCGCGGAAGGCCGCATCACCCATGGCGATCTCGGCCTGTGGAACGACGGGCAGATGCCGATGATGAAACGGATCGCCTCGTTCATCCGCGACAACGGCGCAGTGCCGGCGATCCAGCTCGCCCATGCCGGCCGCAAGGCCTCGATGCAGCGCCCGTGGTACGGCAACGCCGCGCTGACCGCCGAGGACTTTGCCCGCGGCGACAATCCATGGAAGACGGTCGCGGCCAGCGCGATCCCGATGGACGAAGGCTGGATCATGCCCGAAGAGCTCAGCGCCGGCGACATGCCGACGCTGCGCGAGGCCTGGCGGCAGGCAACCCTGCGCGCGCTCGCCTGCGGCTTCGACTTTCTCGAAGTTCACTGCGCCCACGGCTACCTGCTGCACTCGTTCCTCTCGCCGCTCTCGAACCATCGCACCGACACTTACGGCGGCGACCGCGCCGGCCGGATGCGGTTTCCGCTGGAGGTGATCGAGACGGTGCGCGAGGCGTGGCCCTGCCACCTGCCGCTCTCGGTTCGGATTTCGTCGGTCGATGGCGTCGAGGGCGGGATCACGATCGAGGATTCCATCGCCTTCGCGCAGGAAGCCAAGGCGCGCGGCGTGGACATCATCGACTGCTCGTCCGGCGGCCTGCTTGGCTCGGCGACGGCGGCCCGGATCCCGCGCGGCTACAATTTTCAGGTGCCGTATGCCGCAGCGATCAAGCGCGAGGCCCGCGTGCCCACTATGGCCGTCGGGCTGATCCTGCATCCGCAGCAGGCCGAGGACATCTTGGCCAATGACGAGGCCGACATGATCGCCATCGGCCGCGAAGTGCTTTTCGACCCCAACTGGCCGCTCCATGCCGAACTCGCGTTGGCAGGGAAAAGCAGCGAGATCTTTGAGTCCTGGCCCAAGCAGTATGGCTGGTGGCTGGAGCGCCGCGAACCGGGGCTGCGCCGCCTCGAGGGGCCGCCGCTGCCATTCCGACGATCCTGATATCTGCGCATCGCGCCCCGCTGCCGGTCAGGGCGCGATGACAAGACGCCCCTTCATGTTGGGATGAAATTTGCAGAAGTAATCGACCGTTCCGGCTTTCTTCAAAACCGTCGACACGGTCGATTTCGGCGGCTGCATCACATCGAAATCGTGATTGCGCGCTGTCGCAGTGTGCGCAAACACGTCCTTGTTAATCCATTCGACCGTGTCGCCCACCCTGGCACTGGCTTCCGCGGGCACATAGGTCAGGTTGTCGATCGTAATCCGGATCGTGGCGGCCTGCGTCGACGACGTTAGCACCGCGACTGCCATTGCGGCAGCAACGGACAGGCATAGAATTCTGGTCATGGTCATCCCGTGAGCGAGCGAGAGAATAAGGAGGGCAGCGGTCGCCCCGGTTACATCCGGCGCGGGGCGACCAACGGCAAGAAAGGCCGCCTCACTTCAGCGCTGCCGCCACCTGCTCGGCATGCTGCTGATGGCCTTCAAAAATCTTCAGGCCCGTCTCCAGCAGACTCTTGAGCTCGGAATTGGTCGCCGACGGGATGAGCGTCTTCTGCAGCGAGTTGTTCACCGTCTTGTGATAGGCGACTTCGTTGGCGATGTAGGCCTTGTCGAAGGCTGCGCCGTTCAGCCCCTTCAGCTCGGCAAGCTTCTCGCTCCCCTGCTTGGTCAGGGCCCGACTGGTGTCATTGTCTTCAGGCGTCACGTTGAGCTTCTTTACCAAGGCCAGCGCCTGATTGTTCACCGCCTCGTGGTCGCGCACCATGCCTTCAGCAAAATCCTTGACCTCTTTGTTCTTTGTTTTCTGCAGCGCCTGCTTGGCAGCGTTGATGTCGATCACGCCAGCAGTATAGGCGATATGCGCGATCTGCGGATCGGTTGGCTTTGGACCGCCCTGCGCAAAGGCGGCGGTGGACAGCAGCAGGGCTGCCGCAACGACGAGGCAAGATCTGACGAGCATGATGGTGTACCCTTTGTTGGCGCGGCAAAGGCCGCGGTTGACGGCAAAGGGTTGGATGGCGGATTGCCGCAGAGGTTCCGCGGAAATCACGTTTCCTGTTCGAGGCCGAGCCTGACAAGTACGGAACTGGTCATCCGCTCGCAACGCTTGCCGGCAAATGGAAATGCCTCCATTACGACCGGGCCGATCTGCTTCTCAACGCTGTTGCGAAGCATCGTCCGCGCACGGTGCAATCGCGTTTTCACCGTCGCAGGGTTGAGGTCGAGCAGTTCGGCGGTCTCCTCGAGAGACATCCCCTCGATCACACGCGCGATGAACACGCTGCGAAAGGCGGCGGGCAATTCGTCGATCGCGCGCTCGACGACGGTCCTGATCTGTCGCTGCGCCAAAATCTTCTCCGGGTCTTCGGATGTTGAGGAGGACAATGGAAACTGGATGATCCTTGCTTCGGCGAGGCTGGGCTCCTGCGACGACCAGCTGACCGTCGGGCGACGGCGTCGCAGCCGGCCGAGCGCCTCGTTGATGACGATCCGCGTCAGCCAGGTAGCGAGCGAGGAATTGCCGCGAAATCCGTCGAGATGCGAGAAGGCCCGCATATAGGCGTCCTGCACGGCGTCCTCGGCCTCGCTGTCGCTCCGCAGGATGCTGCGCGCCATCCGGAACATGCGCTGGTTGTTGGCCTGCATGATCGCGCGGATGGCTGCCGCGTCACGCTCCTGCGCCCGGCGCACGAGGTCGGCCTCTGCGGCAAAAACTACATTCTGCTCGTCGGGAACCATGCCCACGGCTCACCTCCTCATCCTAGGGATCACCTCGCGAACGAGAACCGACACCTTGGATGGCGGAGCCCCCAAAACGTTCCCGAAAAACCTACGATCTTGGTCAGGGCCTCGGTCACGCCACCGCTTTTGCGGCGGCGCGTCCGGCATTGCGGCCGGAGAACAGGCAGCCGCCCAAAAATGTGCCCTCCAGCGCCCGGTAGCCGTGCACGCCGCCGCCGCCGAACCCCGCCACCTCGCCGACGGCATAAAGTCCCGGCATGATCTCCTGGTTCTGGCCGAACACGCGGCCTTCCAGATCGGTTTCAAAGCCGCCCAGCGTCTTGCGCGACAAGATGTTGAGGCGCACCGCAATCAGCGGGCCATGGGCGGGGTCCAAAATCTTGTGCGGCTTCGCGGTGCGGATCAGTCGGTCGCCGATGTAGCGGCGGGCGTTATGGATGCCCATCACCTGCGTGTCCTTGACGAAGGGATTGTCGATCTCGCGGTCGCGCGCCTCGATCTGGGCGCGGATGTCGTCGATCCGCAGCAGGTTCTCGCCGGTGAGGCGGTTCATCGCCGCGACCAGATCCGGCAGGTTGTCGCGCACGATGAAATCAACGCCTTTTTCCTTGAACGCCTCGACCGGCGCCGGCGCGCCCTTGTTGGTCGCGCGCCGCGCGGTCATACGCCAGCTCTTGCCGGTGAGGTCCGGATTCTGCTCCGACCCCGACAGCGCAAATTCTTTCTTGATGATGCTCTGGGTCAGCACGAACCATGAATAGTCGTAGCCGGTGCCCATGATGTGCGCGAGCTGGCCGAGCGTGTCATAGCCCGGATAAAGCGGCGACGGCAGCCGCTGGCCGTTGGCATCGAACCACATCGATGACGGGCCGGGCAGGATGCGAATGGCATGGTGCGGCCAGATCGGGGCAAAGTTCTCGATGCCCTCGACATAGTGCCACATGCGGTCGCGGTTGATCAGCCGCCCGCCCGCGGCCTCGGTGATGCCGATCATCCGGCCATCGACATGGGCAGGCACGCCGCACAGCATCCGCCGCGGTGCCGCGCCAAGGCGTGCCGGCCAGTGCTTGCGGACAAGCTCGAGATTGCCCCCGATGCCGCCGGACGCCACGACCACCGCCTGCGCCTTGAGGGCGAACTCACCGACGACATCGCGCGAGCTGCTTTCGCCGCGCGACTCTGACGATGGCACAAGCACGGCGCCGGTGACGCCATCAACCGCGCCGGCCGACAAGGTCAGGGCATCGACCCGATGACGGAAGCGGAATGACAGGCGCCCCCTCGCCTCAGCCTCACGCGCCCGGCGGATGAAGGGCTCGAGCACCCCCGGCCCGGTGCCCCACGTGACGTGAAAGCGCGGAACTGAATTGCCGTGGCCCATCGCGTCATAACCGCCACGCTCGGCCCAGCCGACCACTGGAAAGAAGCGAATCCCCATTGCGCGAAGCCAGTCGCGCTTCTCGCCCGCCGCGAAGCCGACATAGGCCTCGGCCCAGCGGCGCGGCCAATAGTCCTCGGGCCGATCGAACCCCGCGGTTCCCATCCAGTCCTGCAACGCGAGCGCGTGCGAATCCTTGATGCCCAACCGGCGCTGCTCGGGGGAGTCGACAAGGAACAAGCCGCCGAACGACCAGAACGCCTGCCCGCCCAGGTTCTGTTCGCCCTCCTGATCAACCACAATGACGCGCCGGCCTGCATCAGCAATTTCCGTCGCCGCCACGAGGCCGGCGAGACCAGCCCCGACAACGATGACATCGGTTTCAATACCCATCGCTTCCCCCTTGTGGTTGCAACGATTGAAGCGCGGACGTGTAAGCGCGGTCAATGACAATCAGAGGGACAGGAAAAGTGCTTCCTCAAAACAACAATCGGAGTGTTTTCGTTCAGATCATTATCCTTCACGTCTGGACAATCCCGCCTTCGCATAGGACGCTCGGCATTGGTATTCACGTGGAGGTGAAGTGATGAGGATCGTTACAGGTTTGCTGACGGCAGTTTTGCTCATTGCAGGGTTGGGAGTCAGCAACGCAGCGATCCGCATCAGTAACGACAAGGGGGGCCGCATCGGTGCCTACCTCGATCGCTTCGAGGCCATCAAACGTTCCGGCGACACCGTAATTATCGACGGACTGTGCGCTTCGGCATGCACGCTGGTGCTGGGCACGGTGCCGCAAGGCCGCATCTGCGTGACGCCTCGGGCGAAACTCGGGTTCCATGCAGCCTGGAATCCCGGCCCCAACGGCACTCCCGTGGTCAACCCCGAGGCGACGCGGATCATGCACTCGATGTATCCCGCCCACATTCGGCAATGGATCGTTCGTAATGGCGGGCTGAAGAGCCGGATGATTTTTCTCAACGGCCGCGCGCTGAGCACAATGTACCGCCCATGCTACGAGAGTGCGGAGCGCGAACAGGCCAGACCCGTCAGCGCGCGCTAAGGCCCACTCGCTCCTGCGCCCTTGCCCTGACGCGACGACAATCCTATGTGATTGGAACAAGTGGAGTTGCACAGGACGCAGTCCGGCAACTTGCATCGTGATTGCGGTCTTCGCCGCTCCAAACATCACATCCAGCATCGCGCGTCGCTGCTTGCGTTAATCAGCGCGCCGCAGTCGTGGAGAAGTCGAATGGCGGCGAAATACAACCGCAGCATTATCGTCGTTGCCTCTTTCGCTGCGAGCCTCGCCATCGGCCTGCTGCTTGTGCTCGGCTTGTCGGGCGGCTTTCGCGGCGTCACCGCGCCGGCGGCGATCGGCGGCCCGTTCCAGCTCACGGACAATCACGGCAAAACCGTCACAGAAAAGGATCTTCAGGGCCGGCCCAGCCTGATCTTCTTCGGCTTCACCCATTGCCCGGACGTCTGCCCGACGGCGCTGTTCGAGATCTCGGAAGTCCTGCGCGCCATGGGGCCGGACGCCTCCCGCGTCAACGCCTTCTTCATTTCGGTCGACCCCGAGCGCGACACCGTCTCGGCAATGAAGGATTACCTGTCGAGCTTCGATCCGAACCTGCGCGGGCTGACTGGCGATAGCGAGGCGATCGCCAAAGTGATTGCCAGCTACCGTGTCTATGCCAAGAAGGTGCCGTTGAAAGACGGCGACTATACGATGGACCACACAGCGCTGATCTACCTGATGGACCGCAAGGGCAATTTCGTCCGGCCCTTCGATCTCAAGCGCACGCCCGAAGAAGCGGCCAAGGAGCTGAGATCCTACCTCTGACCAAGGCGTCCGCCGCGCATTCCCTCGCGTTGCCAGCTTTGCAAGAAGATCGGCGGTAGGCTCGCCACCGGAAGCTGCCGCCGCGCGACGGCCTCGCTCTGCAGACGCGCCACACCTCGGGGTCCGGCGTCCGATACAAGGCCGTGCTCGGTCTTTTCCCAATGATACGGGTTGTACATGAGCTGGAATAACGCCCGCCAGGCCGCGAGCGACAGGCACAGCCAGTAAACCGGCGTCAGCACCAGCACCCAGCCGTCGGCCAGCCGCCTGTGCCGGGCCAGCCCCGCCAGCCCCATCGCAACGCTCGCAACGTATCCCGAAACGATTGCGGCCGCATGCAGCGCCATCAGCCAGCCCTGCGAGGCGCCGAACGGCACGCCGCCATAGGGATCGCCGAGCAGCAGCGCGGCGATCAGGCTGGCGACGATGAACGGATGCGCCAGCGCCGTGAGCAGGCTGCCGCCGATCAACAGGTTCAGCGTCAGCCAGCCGGCCAGCCCCGCCTCGCGCCAGAGCCCGACCGGCGCGCGCATGTGAACGCTCCAGGTCGACATCCAGCCCTTCATCCAGCGGGTGCGCTGCTTCAGCCACGCGACAAATTGCGCCGGCGCTTCCTCGTCGGTTACCGAGTCGATCGTCACCGACCGGTAACCAAAGCGCGCGAGCCGCATTCCGAGATCCGCATCCTCGGTGACGTTATAGGCATCCCAGCCGCCGACCTCGCACAGCACCTCACGGCGGAAGTGGTTCGACGTGCCGCCGAGCGGCAGCGGCAGCCCGAACTTCGCCAGCCCGGGCAGCAAAGCGCGGAACAGGCCGGAATATTCGACGCCGAACATGCAGGACAGCCAGCGCTCCGACGAATTGCGGATCGTCAGCGCAGCCTGGACGCAGGCGACGTCCCGCCCCTCCCGGCAAAACGCATCGAGCGCGGCGCGGAGCTGGCTTGGTGCGGGACGGTCCTCCGCGTCATAGACCGTGACGAAAGTACCCCGCGCAAAATAGAGCGCCGCATTCAGTGCCTTCGGCTTGGTTTTCGGCCCGCGGCGCGGCGCGACGATGACCTCGAGATGCGGCATCGGCGGCAGCGCGGCACGCACTTTTGCGATGGCCGCGCGCGTTCCCCGATCGTCCGGTTCGACCACGATCTTGATGTCGAGCTTTTCCGCCGGGTAGTCGAGCCGGGCAAGTGCGCGCAATAGCGGATCGACCGACGCCGCTTCCCGGTACAAGGCGACGATCACGCTGTAGACCGGCAGTTCGCGGTCGGCGAGACGCCGCAGCCGCCGCGGCGGCTCAGCGGCGGCGAATGTCGCAGAAAGCCGCAATGCCGAGAACGCGAGAAACCAGACCGCCAGCCCGGCCCCTGCCGCCTCGGTCGGAAAGGCGGTCGGCAGCGTAAACGCCAGCCCGAAGCCGAGGTTGCGCGTCCAGCGCCACGCCGCACGCGCCGCCCGGCGCCATCGCGATTGCGGCCGCGGCATCGGCGCGGCCGACAATTTCGGCTCCAGGCGGCGCAAGCCGTCGGCGGCGGCCGCCGCAAAGACCGGCCCCGCCTCGCGCATCAGGAAGCGATCAAAATCGCGCGCAGAGGCAAGCGCGACCCGAGATCGGCGCGACAGCTTTCCGATCAGCCGCCGCACCGCGTAGCCGCGCGGCGCGATGATCCACCACAGCTCGCCATTCCGCCAAAGCGGCAGAATGCCCCGCGAAGCGGCGTCGAAGAGCTGCCGGTCGCTCAGCGGGCAATCCGCCCGCGTCGCGTCATCAAAAGCTTCGGTTGCGAAACCATGGTGGAGCTTCAGCCGCCTCAGATAGGCATCCTCGTCGATCACACCTTGAGCGATCAGAACCCGGTCGACCCCGACGCCGACCTCAGCGCTCCGGCGCTCCGCGGCCTCGATGACGGCGGGATGCAGCACATGGCGCACGCAGTCGAGTTCGCTCGCCGGGCCGGGCTCGGGAGCCGGCGCATAGTGAAAGAAAGAAGTCGCCTCGCGCCGCGCGGCCGCGTCGCGATACATATCGGCGAGAAACCGCGGGAGCCGCCTTGTCGGAACCGGATGGGCTGTATGGTGGAGAGGGGGACGAACGCGCTCGGGCGGCAGGTTCGGAACAGGAGGATGCAGGCTTCGGCGGGGTTGCGGCACCCCCGGCGCAGCACGCGACCGCAACCGCTTGCCGACCTTGCCAAAGGTCCCCACGGCCACCCCCGCCCACTTGTTACTCGCTCCTCCGCGCGAATGGTCTATAACGCCCTCATCGCGGAACATCCTTATGCAAGCACAGATAGTGAAGACCTACAACGCCCTTCTCCGCCGTCCGGCCGCGGCCCTGCTTCCCCGCGCGGCGCTCGCGGCGGCCGTGGCCGTGGCCACGCTGACGCTCGCCGTCCCGGCTTCCGCGCAGACGCCGGCGATCAAGATGCCCGCCCCGACCCAGGCCGTGCCGGGGTTCTGGGACCCGCGGCGGCATCCCGAACGGCCGGACCTGTCCCGCGTCACGATGATCCGTTTCCTGACCGAGACCGACTACCCGCCCTTCAACTACATCGGCTCCGACGGCAATCCGGCCGGCTTCAACGTCGATCTGGCGCGCCTGATCTGCGAGGAGATCAAGGCGAACTGCACGATCCAGATGCGGCGCTTCGAGATGCTGATCGACGCCGTGTCCAGCAATCGCGGCGACGCGGTGATCGCCTCGATCGCGGTGACGCCGGCGATCCGCGCCCGCGTCGATTTCACCGATCCCTACTATCGCGCGCCGGCACGGTTCGTCTCGCTGCGCGGCAACGCGATGCCCGAGGTCCGCCCCGAGCTCGTCGAGGGCAAGAGGATCGGCGTGATCGCTGGGTCAGCGCACGAGGCCTATCTCAAGGCGATGTTCACGGAAGCCCAGCTCGTCACCTTCCCCGGCAGCGACGCACTCCGGGCGGCGCTGCGGAACAGGGAGGTCGAGCTGATTTTTGGCGATGCGATCGCGCTCTCGCTCTGGATCAATGGCACCGACTCGGCGGAATGCTGTACTTTTTCCGGCGGCCCGTTCATTGAGAGCCGGTATTTCGGTGAAGGCGTCGGTATCGCCGTGCGCAAAGGCAACGACCTTTTGCGCCAGGCGATCAACTGGGCCATGTTCCGGCTTTGGGAAAAAGGCAGCTATAGCGAGCTCTGGCTGCGCTACTTCTCTGTCAACCCGTTCTGATCACTGCGGTCTCGACGCGGTTTCTGTTTTTGTCGAAGAGGTTTGAATGTCTGACAATGTGCCTGCCAGCATGAACGATCTGCGCGCACTGGCTGAACAATCCAATGCCTGGCCGTTCGAGCAGGCCAAACAGCTCGTCGAGCGGCTGAAGAAAAACCCGAAGGACGAGGTGCTGTTCGAGACCGGCTACGGTCCTTCCGGCCTGCCGCATATTGGCACCTTCGGCGAGGTCGCCCGCACCTCGATGGTGCGCCACGCCTTCCGTGTGCTGACCGACGACAAGATCAAGACGCGCCTGCTCGCCTTCTCGGACGATATGGACGGCCTGCGCAAGGTGCCGGACAACGTGCCCAACAAGGAACTGCTGGAGGCCAATCTCGGCAAGCCGCTCACGCGCGTGCCCGACCCGTTCGGCACCCATCCGAGTTTCGGCGAGCATAATAACGCACGCCTGCGCGCCTTCCTCGACACGTTCGGCTTCGACTACGAGTTCGCCAGCTCGACCGACTACTACAAATCCGGCCGGTTCGATCAGACCCTGCTGAAAATGCTGGCGCGCTTCGACAAGATCATGGCGATCATGCTGCCGAGCCTGCGTGAGGAGCGCGCCGCCAGCTACTCGCCGTTCCTGCCGATCTGCCCGCGCACCGGCGTGGTGCTGCAGGTGCCGGTCGTCGCCCACGATGTCGGCGCCGGCACGATCTCCTATGACGACCCGGAGACCGGTGAGCGCGTCACCGTGCCGGTCACTGGCGGCCACTGCAAACTGCAGTGGAAGCCCGACTGGGCGATGCGCTGGGTCGCGCTCGGCGTCGACTATGAAATGGCCGGCAAGGACCTGATCGACTCGGTGAAACTGTCGGGCAAGATCTGCACCGCGCTCGACGGCACGCCGCCGGCCGGCTTCAACTACGAGCTGTTCCTCGACGAAAAGGGCCAGAAGATCTCGAAGTCGAAGGGCAACGGCCTGACCATCGACGAGTGGCTGCGTTATGCGTCGCCCGAGTCGCTGTCGCTGTTCATGTACCGCGAACCGAAGGCCGCCAAGCGGCTATTCTTCGATGTCATCCCGCGCAACGTCGACGAGTACCACCAGTTTCTCGACGGCTATGCGCGGCAGGATGCCAAGCAGCGATTGACCAACCCGGTCTGGCACATCCACGGCGGCAATCCGCAGGCAGTGGACATGCCGGTGACGTTCCAGTTGCTGCTGACGCTGGTGTCGTCGTCGAATGCCGAAAATGCCGAGACGCTGTGGGGCTTCATTGGCCGCTACCGGCCGGGCGTGACGCCGCAGACCCATCCCAAGCTCGATGCGATGGTCGGCTATGCGATCAACTACTATCGGGACTTCGTTGCGCCCACCAAGCAGTTCCGCGACCCGACCGACGACGAACGCGTCGCGCTGTCCGACCTGCGCGATGCGCTGTCGCAGCTGCCGGAAGACGCCAGCGCCGAGGATATCCAGAACGTCGTCTACGACATCGGCCGGCGCGAGCCGTTCCTCGACCACAAGAAGACCGGCAAGGATGGCTGCCCCGGCGTATCGCTGGAGTGGTTCAACATGCTCTATCAGGTGCTGCTCGGGCAGGAGAAAGGCCCGCGCTTCGGATCCTTCGTCGCGGTCTACGGCATCGGCAACGCCATCAAGATGATCGACGGCGCGCTGGCGCGGTCGGCCTGATCGTCACGCGAGCGGCGCGGGCTCGTCGTCAGATCAGACTGATGACGAACCGCGCGCTCACCGTGAGCAGGAAAATGCCGAAGGCGATTTCGAGTTTTCGCTTCGGCAGCGCGTGGGCCAGCCGCACCCCCACCGGTGCCGCCAAAATGCTTGTCGGCATCACCACGATGGCGGCGATCAGCGAGACATAGCCAAGCGCGAAGGGCACTTGCAGGGCCGCGACCGAAGGATAGGCCGCAGCCGCCGGCCAGCCGGCAAAGACGTAGCCGAGCGCGCCGGGAATCGAGATCAGCACGCCGAGGCCAGAAGACGTTGCGATCGCCTGATGGATCGGGCGGCCGCAGAAGGTCATGAGCAGGTTCGAGAGCTGCCCGCCGCCGATGCCCATCAGCGTCGACAATACGCCGATGCCAACGCCGAAAAACTTGAGCAGGCCGCCTTTCGGCAGGTCATCCGCGAGGCGCCAGGAGTCGGAGCCGAACAGGAGGCGGATCGCGGAGACGGCGGCGACCACAACGAAGACGATCTTGAACAACTGCTCGGGTGCGAAGCGCGCAATCACGCTGCCGAAGACGACACCGACGACGACCGGCACCGCCCAGGCCCGCAAGACGCTTTGATCGACCGTCCGCGTCGCCCGATGGGCGAGGTAGGAGCGGATCGAGGTCGGCACGATGATCGCGAGCGAGGTGCCGACGCAAAGCGGCATCCGCACCTCCTCAGGCACGCCGGTAAACCGAAACAGCTCATAGAGCGCCGGTACCAGCACCGCCCCGCCGCCTACTCCGAAAAGGCCCGAGAGAAACCCGGTCACGCTGCCCGCGATGAGCAGCGCCGCAGCGAGCCACATCATGTCCACGATTGTCAGTCCAGCAATCATCGCACCCCGCCTCGCCGCAACTGCAAAGAAAGTCGATCAGGGGATGTAGTCGCTTCACGCCGTGCGGGGCAACCGCAAAGCATCGATCACGGGCGGCATCGGTGAGATTATTGGCTCGCCCAGATGATGCGGGCGATCCATTCGACCTCGCTGGTGGCCAGCACGCGGTCTTCATGGGCGGGGTTGAGCGAGCGCAACTCGATGGTCTTGGCAGTACGGCGGCGCAATTCCTTGGCCATCACCTCGCCGGACTTTGCCTTGACGACGACGCGGTCGCCGCGCCGGATCGGCGCATTCGGCGAAACCACGATGACGTCGCCGTCGCGGTAGGCCGGCCTCATCGAATCGCCGGCAATCTCCAGCGCATACAGGTTTTCGTCCGAATCGGTCGGCAAGCCGACCTCGTCCCAGCCATTGCCGACGGGATAGCCGCCGTCGTCGAAATAGCCGCCATTGCCGGCCTGCGCGAAACCGAGGAGCGGCACGGTATGCGCGGGGCGCGGCTGTTCCTCGATCAGCTGAACGAAGGCATCGACGCCGGTTCCGGTGGCCGCGAGCGCCTTGGCGATCGATTCGGTCGAGGGCCAACGTTCGCGGCCGTCGCCGGTCACGCGCTTGGAGCGATTGAAGGTCGTCGGATCGAGGCCGGCGCGTTTCGCCAGACCGGACGGTGTGAGACCGGCACGGGCCGCCAGACGATCAACCGCCGTCCAGATCTTGTCGTGGGTCAGCATGGCAACGTCCGCTTTGTTGGTTCGGGAGGCGCAAAAGGGTCAAAGATCGGATCCGCTTCAACCAAGTCCACCCTGCAATCGCAGAACCACGGGACACCGTTACAGACCGCATCCTTACCAACTGATAGGAATTATTACCTTAAAGCAGGTATTTCCGCAATGGATAAGCAGCTTTCGTAACCTGAGCTTGAAGCCGCTGCGAGCCGGCGCTACGGTCCTCCGCAACCATCGGACATCGATAGAACAACTAGCGGGCATTCAATCATTGCGTGCGATCTACAAGATCTGCGACGCCTCGTCGTGGCGCGACGCGGAACGTCTGGGCATCTTTGCCGGCAGCGCCGACGACAAGCGGGACGGCTTCATCCATTTCTCCACCGCCGAACAGCTCGGCGAGACGCTGCGCCGGCATTTTGCCGGACAGGAGGATCTGCTCTTGATCAAGGTCGATGCCGGCCGGTTCGGTGACGCGCTGAAATGGGAGCCGTCGCGGGGCGGCGCTCTGTTCCCGCACCTCTATGGCGATTTCCACACCTCAACCGCTGCCGTCATCACCGCGCTGCCGCTGCGCGCTGACGGCACCCATGACCTACCGGACCTGACGCCGTGATCCGCGCCTTTGACGCCCTGTCGCTTCGCCTGCTGCGCCGCCTCGATCCCGAGGATGCCCATCGCCTCGCCATTCGCGGCCTGCAACTGATGCCGCCGCTCCGCATGCAGCAGCCCGACGATCCAAAACTCGCGGTGCGGGCCTTCGGCCTCAACTTCCCCAACCCGATCGGCATGGCCGCCGGGTTCGACAAGAACGCCGAGGTGCCGGATGCGCTGCTCCGGCTCGGCTTCGGCTTTGTCGAGATCGGATCGGTTACCCCACGGCCGCAGGCGGGCAATCCCCGGCCCCGCCTGTTCCGCCTCGAGGAGGACAGCGGCGTCATCAACCGCATGGGCTTCAACAACGACGGCGGCGACGCCGTGCTGCGGCGCCTCGCGGCGCGCGCGAGCCAGAGCGGCATCGTCGGCGTGAATGTCGGCGCCAACAAGGACTCGGCCGACCGGATCGCCGACTATGTCGCGCTGATCGAGCGTTTTGCGCCGGTCGCCTCGTATTTCACCGTCAACGTGTCGTCGCCGAACACGCCGGGCCTGCGTAACCTGCAGCAGGCGGAGGTGCTCGACGATCTGCTCGCGCGCGTCACCGAGGCCCGCGACCGCTCGCAGAAAGATGCCGGCGAGGTGCCGGTGCTGCTCAAGATCGCCCCGGACCTGACGCTCGGCGAGCTCGACGACGTTGTTCACGTTGCCCGCGCCCGCAAGATCGACGGCATGATCGTCGGCAACACCACGCTGTCGCGCCCGCACACGCTGCGCAGCTTGGAGAAGGCCAAGGAACAGGGCGGCCTGTCCGGTCGCCCGCTCTTCCGCCTGTCGACGCGGATGGTAGCGGAGACCTATGTCCGCACCGAGGGCGCGTTCCCGCTGATCGGCGTCGGCGGCATTGATTCGGGCGGCGCGGCGCTGACCAAGATCCGCGCGGGCGCCACCCTGATCCAGCTCTATTCGTCGCTGATCTACAAGGGCCTCGGCCTGGTCGGCGACATCAAGACAGACCTCCTCTCGACGCTTCGCCGCACCGGCCGCGCCTCGCTCAGCGAGATCGTCGGTGCCGACGCGGCGATGATCACGGCCGAAGACTGGCCGACCTAAACCGCTCGCATCACACGAAGGAGCTGCGCAGCAATGCCGGATAGCGCAGCGCCTGCAGCGTGCCGCGCGCGATGAAGAAGACGAGCATCGCGCCCCACAACCCGGCATTGCCGAGCGGCGACATGATCGCCCAACTAGCGAGAAAGATCGCGAACGAGGCGACCATCAGGTTGCGCATGTCGCGCGCCCAGGTCGCGCCGATATAAATGCCGTCGAAGCCATAGGCCATCACGCCGCAAAGCGGGGCGATCGCCGCCATCCACATGAAGTCGCGCGCCGCCAGGCGGACCGCGGCGCTGGTGGTGGTGATATCGATCAGGTGCGCGCCAAACAGCAGGAACAGCACCGTGATGGCGATGGCGAACACAAAACCCCAGCCCAGCACGAGCCGCGTTGCCACCGCGAACCCATCGCGGTTACGGCCGCCGATCGAACGGCCGCACAGCTGCTCGGCGGCATTGGCCAGCCCGTCGAGAAAGAACGATCCGATCAGCAGAAAATTGCCCAGCACCGCATTGGCGGCGAGGGTCACGTCGCCGCTGCGCGCGCCTTGCATGGTGAAAAACAGAAACACGCCGACGAGCGCCGCGGTGCGAATCATGATGTCACGATTGACTGCCATCATCCGCGCAATCTTGGCACGATCGAGCAGCACGGCGGCGGGCACACGAAACTCCCCGCCGATCACGAACCCGGCGATGCACAGCCCGGCAAGCAGGCCGACCGCCTCGGCGATGCAGGCCGCCCACGCCGCCCCGGCGATGCCAAAGCCGGCGCCGAGCACCAGCCCCAGCGTCGCGACCATGTTGGTGACGTTGATGACGATCTGCACCGCGAGCGCGAGCCCGGCGCGGGCCTGCCCGATCAGCCAGCCGAGCATCACGTAGTTAGCCAGCGCCAGCGGCGCCGACCACATCCGGATCATAAAATATTCGCGGGCCGCCCCGGTTGCCGCCTCGCTGCCGCCCATCACGGCGAACAGCGCCGCTCCGAGCGGCAGTTGCAGGACGATCAGACTGGCCCCGATCACGCCCGCGATCAGCATGCTGCGCACCAGCAGCGCCCGGACCTCGAGCAGATCGCCCCGCCCCAACGCCTGCGCGGTGAAGGCGACGGTTCCCATTCGCAGGAAAGCGAACAGCCAGAACAGGCAGTCGAAAATCACCGACGCCATGGCGACGCCGCCCAGCATCGCCGCATCACCAAGCCGGCCAATGGCTGCGGTCGCGACGACGCCCAGCAGCGGCGTCGTCAGATTCGCCAGCATCGCCGGAACGGCGATGGCGAATACGCTCGAGGTAGTGACTTGGAATGCGGGCGCCGCCAATCTGTCAGCCCTGTCTGCCGCGGGTGCGTTCAGCGCTTGCGCGGCATGCCGAACAGCCGCGAAATGAACCAGACCGGCAGGACGATCACGGCACCAAGCAGGAAGTAGCGCCAGAGGCTGTCGAGGGCCTCGAAACCCAGGCTCCAGACCCGCTCAATCAGGCGGCGGATGCTGTAGACGATATTCCACGGATCGAAACCGACCGCTGCCAGCACCACGCCGACCAGGATCGACAGCAACACCAATCGGAACGCGACGCCGAGCGGCGAGCCGCCGATGTAGCGGCCCAGGCCCCGATCGCGATCGTCGTGTGGCGGGGGCGGAGGCGGCTGCTGCCTATCCGGCGGCCTGTTGTCCATCGACATTGTCTTTCTCCGTTCGGCAACCCAGATATCTGCCAGCCTTGAGGCGCCGGTTTGGTAGGTGGTGCGGTGCAACCACCCCGTCAAGCCGACAGGCCGCCATTCCCGTATTCCAACCCAGATTTCCGCGTTCTCCGATACTGCTTTGTCGCCGCATCGGCGTATGATCAATTTAAAGGATCGGCGTTTTGCTTGGCAAAGGGACCCCCAATTCGCTATACGGCACCTATCCGGATCATGGCAAACCCCGGTTGCCGGCAAATGCGGCGGGCGGTGTCGTGAGTGACCTTTTGAAGGGTTAAGTATTTCAATCTTTGAGGCTTTCCGATTTCTCCCCTGAGAATCGGGCGATCAAGTCTCGCAGGCGAGGATATCAGCACATGCGGAGCGCGCTGGGAGGGCCCCGCGTCCTTTTAAGACGACTCCGCGAGGTGATGGCGGAGAAGGTCAGCGCGCAGGAGCGCCTTGACAAGATCGTCGTGCTGATCGCGGCCAACATGGTCGCGGAGGTCTGCTCGACCTACGTCCTGCGGGTCGACAACACCCTCGAGCTTTACGCAACCGAGGGCCTCAACCGCGAGGCGGTTCACCGCACCGTCCTGCGGATGGACGAGGGCCTCGTCGGCCTCGTCGCCAGCGAGGCGACGCCGCTCAATCTCTCCAACGCCCACAGCCACCCCGCCTTCTCGTTCCGGCCGGAAACCGGCGAAGAGATCTACCACTCCTTCCTCGGCGTGCCGATCCTGCGCGCCGGCAACACGCTCGGCGTGCTCGTGGTCCAGAACCGCGCGCACCGGACCTATGTCGAGGAGGAGGTCGAGGCGCTGCAGACTACCGCGATGGTCCTCGCCGAGATGATCGCATCCGGCGAACTGTCGTCGCTCGCAGGGCCGGGCATGGAACCGGCGGCGCGCCACTCGCTGCACAAGTTCGGCGCGATCCTCTCCGACGGCATCGCCCTCGGCCACGTCGTGCTGCACGAGCCGCGGGTCGTCATCACCAACTACATTGCCGAAGACCTGCCGGCCGAAATCAAGCGGCTCGACACTTCGCTTGCCAAGCTGCGCGCCGATCTTGACCGGATGCTGGAGCGCGGCGATATGGCCGACGGCGGCGAGCACCGCGAGGTGCTGGAAGCCTATCGCATGTTCGCCAACGATCACGGCTGGTCGCACCGGCTGCGCGAGGCGGTCGCCACCGGCCTGACGGCGGAAGCCGCGGTCGAGCGCGTGCAGTCCGACACCCGCGCGCGCATGCTGCGCTCGACCGATCCCTATCTGCGCGACCGGCTGCACGACCTCGAAGATCTCGGCCATCGCCTGATGCGCCAGCTCGTCGGGCAGGATCACGCGCCCTCGCGCGAACAACTGCCGGACAACGCCATCCTCGTCGCCCGCTCGATGGGCCCGGCGGCCCTGCTCGACTACGACCGCAAGCGGCTGCGCGGCCTCGTGCTTGAAGAAGGCACGGCGAATTCCCACGTCTCGATCGTCGCAAGGGCGCTCGGCATCGCCGCCGTGGGCGAGATTCCCAACGCCGCCGGCCTCGCCGACCCGGGCGATGCGATCATCGTTGATGGCACCTCCGGCTCGATCTATGTGCGGCCCTCGGCCGAGATCGAATCGGCCTATGCCGAGCGCGTGCGTTTCCGCGCGCGACGGCAGGCGCAGTATCTGGCGCTGCGCGACCGGCCGAGCGTGACCCGCGACGGGCGCAAGGTCGAGCTCTTGATCAACGCCGGCCTGACCATTGATCTGCCCCATATCGACGACACCGGCAGCGCCGGCGTCGGCCTGTTCCGCACCGAATTGCAGTTCATGGTCGGCCAGAGCCTGCCGCGCGCCAACGAGCAGCTGTCGCTCTATCGCACTGTGCTCGATGCCGCGGCCGGCAAGCCGGTGACCTTCCGCACGCTGGACATCGGCGGCGACAAGGCGCTGCCCTACATGGAGACGATCTCCGAGGAGAATCCCGCGCTTGGATGGCGCGCGATCCGTCTCGGCCTCGATCGCCCCGGCCTGCTGCGCAACCAGATCCGCGCCCTGCTCCGCGCCGGCGGCGGACGGGCGCTGCGCATCATGTTCCCGATGATTTCGGAGGTCGCCGAATTCGACAAGGCCAAGCAGATCGTCGAGCGCGAACTCACCTACCTGCGCCGCCACGGCCACCCGCTGCCGGAGCGGATCGATATCGGCACCATGATCGAGGTGCCGGCCCTGCTCTATCAGCTCGACGAACTGCTCCAGCGCGTCGATTTCGTTTCGGTCGGCTCGAACGACCTGTTCCAGTTCATGTTCGCGGTCGATCGCGGCAACGCAAAAGTCTCCGAGCGTTTCGACACGCTGTCGGCCCCGATCCTGCGCGCGCTTCGCGACATTGTTCGCAAAGCCGACTGCTACGGCAAGTCGGCCTCGCTCTGCGGCGAGATGGCGTCGCAGCCGATCGGCGCGCTGGCGCTGGTCGCACTTGGCTATCGCTCGCTCTCGCTGTCGCCTACGGCGCACGGCCCGGTGAAGGCCATGCTGCTGGATCTCGATGCCGGCAAGGCCGAACAGCTGATGATCCAGCTTCTTGATGCGCCGGCCGGCAGCATCTCCATCCGCGACGAGCTGACGGCCTTTGCCGAAGCTGAAGGGCTTTCGCTCTAGCGCCGCGCCACGTCTGCCGTTCGCCGTCGCTGTCCGTCTGTTTGAGACCATTTGATGCTACCTGAAGCCAAACTCGACATCCTGCTCGCCCGCCATGCCGCGCTCGAAGCAGAGCTGCTCGGCCAGGTGTCCGCCGAAACCTATGTCCGCATCACCCGCGAACTCGCCGAGATCACGCCGGTCGTCAGCGCAGTGAAGGCGTATCGCGCGTCGCTCGCGGAGACGAATGATGCCAGAGCGCTGATCGACGATCCGGCGACCGACAGCGACATGCGCGAGATGGCCGAGGAAGAGCTGGAAGAGCTCGAAGCCCGCAGCGAAAAGCTCGAACACGAGATCAAAATCGCGCTGTTGCCCAAGGACGCGATGGACGAGCGTAACGTCGTGCTCGAAATCCGCGCCGGCACCGGCGGCGACGAGGCCTCGCTGTTCGCCGGCGACCTGTTCCGCATGTATGAGCGCTTTGCGGACCTGCAGGGCTGGAAGGTGGAGGTCGTCTCGGCGAGCGAAGGCACCGTCGGCGGCTTCAAGGAAATCATCGCCGAAGTCTCCGGCCGCGGCGTCTATGCCCGCATGAAATTCGAATCGGGCACCCACCGCGTTCAGCGTGTGCCCGACACCGAGACGCAAGGGCGCATCCACACCTCGGCGGCGACCGTCGCAGTGCTGCCTGAGGCCGAGGAGGTCGACGTCGACATCAAGGACAGCGATCTGCGCATTGAGACGATGCGCGCGCAGGGCGCCGGCGGACAGCACGTCAACAAGACCGAGTCCGCGATCCGCATCACCCACATCCCGTCCGGGATCGTGGTCAGCATGCAGGATGACCGCTCGCAGCACCGCAACCGCGCCAAGGCGATGGCGCTGCTGCGCGCCCGCCTCTACGACAGCGAACGCCAGCGGCTCGACCAAGAGCGCTCCGCCGAGCGGCGCGGGCAGGTCGGCTCGGGCGACCGCTCCGAGCGCATCCGCACCTACAATTTTCCGCAAGGCCGCCTCACCGACCACCGCATCAACCTGACGCTGTACAAGCTGCCGCAGATCGTCTCAGGCGAGGCGCTGCACGAGGTGATCGATGCGCTCACCACCGAGCACCAGGCGGCGCTGCTTGCCTCGCAAGGCTCCGAAGGGTGAGCGAGCTCGAACCCGGCACCACGATTGCCGCCGCGCGCCGCGCCGTCACCGCCCGCCTGCGGACACACCACATCGACACGCCCGAGCTTGATGCGCGGATCCTGATCGGCGCGGTGACGGATTTGACGCTGACGGGCCTCGTCGCCTCCAGCGACCGGCTTTTGACCGACCATGAGCTCGCCAGAATCAATGCGCTGGTGTGGCGGCGGCTGAGGGGCGAGCCGGTCGCGCGCCTGCTCGGCGTCAAGGAATTCTGGGGCCTGCCGTTCCGGCTCGTTGAGGCAACGCTGGTGCCGCGCCCGGACACCGAAACCATCGTCGAGGCGGCGCTCGAGGCGGTGCAGGACCGGCGGCTTGAGCCTTTGCGTATCGCCGATCTCGGCACCGGCTCCGGCGCGATTCTGCTGGCGCTCCTGTCCGAGCTTCCCCATGCCTTTGGGGTCGGTACCGACATCAGCGAAGCCGCTCTGCGCGCGGCGCGCGACAACGCCGAGCGACTGGGGCTGCTGCACCGGGCCGGCTTCGCCGCCTGCGACTACGCCAGCGCCCTCGGCGAATCCTTCGACCTCATCGTATCCAACCCGCCCTATATCGCCTCCGCCGAGATCGGCGCGCTGGCGACCGAGGTGCGGATGCACGACCCGCTGCGCGCGCTCGACGGCGGCCCCGACGGCCTCGACGCCTACCGGGCCCTGATTCCGCAGGCCGCGCGGCTGCTGCGGCCCGGCGCGCCATTGGTTGTTGAAATCGGCTTCGATCAGGCCGATGCCGTCTCGGCGCTCATGGCCGATGCCGGCCTCCTTGATGTTTCAATACGATACGACCTTGGCGGCCAGACTAGAGCGGTATCGGCACGGAAACCGCAGACCGGCCGGTGAGGAACCCAAAAATACCTCCAAAAAACCACTTGGAATATCGTCTTGGAGAGACTAGGTTCTGACCAACGGCGCATGCGGCTAGGCATATAAGCTGGCGCGGCAGGCGTATGGGTCGAGGCATTTTTTAAACAGCCAAGAAGCCGATCTGGTCGAGGTTCCTTGATCGAGCGGTTGCGCGACTGAGAGCCCGCCCCGATAGATGGTTCCAAAAGGTAAGCCGGACGAAACACAAGCGCCATGTGGCAATGTGGTCCGCGACCTTAGATTGAGCGAAAGCCCGATTTTGCAAATCGCACTCATTCATGGGTCTGAGAACTTGCACGAGTTTGACAGCCTGCTCGGCTATCTGAGCTTGCTCGAACGGGCGGAATGAATCTGTTTTGCTGGCGGCCAATAAGGCGCGCGGGCGGTTGGGGACGCGTCTTTGACGAACGCGATGAGCGTTAAGAGCAATCTGATGATCTCGCATGGATCGGCGATCCGCGCCTTGTGCCGCGGTGAGCTTGGATCATTGCTTGCAGGTCAGAGGGGTTACACGCCGGCCTGCGGGCTGGCCCACCAATTGCTTCGCAAAGGAACGACCATCAAACGCTTCGCGGAAGCGTAACCGGTTCGTTTTGTGCGGAACAAGGCACCAAAATTGACACCCATGAACTCGACTCCCGAGGCGGCTAAGAAGGCATGACATGAGGAACGGTCAGAACAACAAGCGGATGCGCAGCCGAAACACCGGTAACAACAACAATCGCCGGGGGCAGAATCCGTTGACCCGGGTTTTCGAGTCCAACGGACCGGACATCAAGATCCGCGGCACTGCCTCCCATATCGCCGAAAAGTATGTCCAGCTCGCCCGCGACGCGCGCAGCTCGGGCGATCCGGTCGCTGCCGAAAACTATTACCAGCACGCCGAGCACTATTTCCGGCTAATTGCCTCCGCCCAGGAGCAGTTCCGCCAGAATCAGCCGCAGCAGGGCCGCAACGACGTCGATCTGCGCGATGACGCCGGCGACGAGGGCGAAGGCGACGGTTTCTCGACCTTCGGCGCGGAACCGGGGTTCGTCCCCGCCCATCAGCCGCAGGTCTACCAGCGCGAAACGCCCCAGCCCCGTGAGCATCGCCCGCAGCCGGCCTACCAGCCACGCGAGCAGCAGCCTCAGCCGCAATACCAGCAGCAGCCGCAGCCCCAGTTGCAGCCGAGCATCCAGGCTGACGACGTTGACCGTCTGCCCTCCTTCATCACTGGCGCGCCGCAGCCCCAGTCTGCTGCCGGCGACAGCCCGGCCCGTCCGGCCGGCGACCGCTACCCGCCGCGCCGCCGCCGCCGTCCGCCGGCAGCGCGCGCAGCCGCGGGTCAGGATGCTCCGGCCCCGGTCACGGAAGAGGCGGCTCCAGGCGAGTAACCGCCACGCGGCCTAATCGCAGAAGAAACAAAAAGCCCTCGGGTCAGCCGCCCGAGGGCTTTTGTGCATCGGGGCCAGTCGGCGTGCATCGATGCGTCACCGACGAGGGCACCAGCACCGGATCGAGCGAGGGAATCAGCCGCGTCCGCTCCCGCGATGCCGGCAGCGCGCGGTAAACCTGCTTTGTGGCCTCAACGATATGAACCCCGGCGAACGGCATCGAAGTCGCCGAACCGACCCGCTCCCACATGATCGCCGAGCGCAGGAACCAGCCGATATCGACCGGCGGCACGAACAGCGCCTCACCCCAATCGGTCGGCGTGAACCAGGTCTCGCGCAACAGCTGCGTGATCTGAGCCCGCGAATAGGGCCGCCCGTGGCCAAACGGGGTCCCGTCCGTCCGCGTCCATACGCCGCGCCGATTCGGCACCACCACCAGCATCCGCCCGGAAGGCGCCAGAACCCGCCAGACCTCGCGCAGCAGGCGCGCCGGATCATCGGACATTTCGAGGGCGTGGACCAAAACGATGCGGTCGATCGAAGCATCGGGCAGCGGCATCGAGAACTCATCGACCAGCGATGCCAGCGTCGGGCGTGCCGAGGGCCATTTCAGCACCCCCTGCGAGGCCGGCATGAAGGCGATGCAGCGCTCGGCATCCCCGCGGAACAGGCCGAGATAGGGCGTCGTATAGCCAAGGCCGAGCACGCGCAGGCCCGCGACATTGTCCCACCGCTCGCGAATGCCGAGATTGATCAGCCGCCGCGCCACCACGCCGAGGCGCCGCGAATAAAAGTCCCGCAGGTCGATCACATCGAGTGCCATGCCAATGCTTCTACCATGGACCATGGGCGGGAAGGAATTCGCACGATCACCCGGGGCAACGCGAGCCACGCCGCGAGGGCTGATTTTTGCTGCCCGACAACCTATGTTAGGCACAATGCTCGGATCGCGGGCTGCGGGCGCCGCATCGCGACCGATCCGAAAAATTCCCTGCTGCTGACGGAGACGACATGGCCGCCGAAATTCGTATGTTCACCTGCCTCACCGACAATTTTGGCGTCCTGATTCACGATCCGGTCACCAAGGCCACCGCCGCGATCGACGCGCCGGAGGCAGCGCCGATCATCGCCGCGCTCGAGCGCGAGGGCTGGACCCTGACCGACATTCTCGTCACTCACCACCATGCCGACCACGTGCAGGGCATTGCCGAGCTGAAGGCGAAGTACAATTGCCGCGTCACCGCGCCGAACGACAACGGCACCCGGATCGAGAATGTCGATGCCCGCGTGAAGGAAGGCGACACCGTCAAGGTCGGCTCGCTGCAGGCCCGCGTGCTGGAAACGCCCGGCCACACCCTCGACCACATCAGCTATGTGTTCGACAGCGAGAAGGCGCTGTTCGCCGCCGATACGCTGTTCTCGCTCGGCTGCGGCCGGATGTTCGAGGGCACCGCGCCGGTGATGTGGAGTTCGATGCTCAAGCTGCGCGCGCTGCCCGACGACATGCGCCTCTATTGCGGCCACGAATACACCCAGTCGAACGCAAAATTTTGCCTCTCGATCGAGCCGGACAACGCCGACCTCAAGGCGCGCGCCGACGAGGTTGCGCGCCAGCGCGCCGAGGGCAAGGCGACGCTGCCGACGCTGCTCGGCGAGGAGAAGAAGTGCAACGTCTTCCTGCGCGCCGACGTGCCTTCAGTCGCCGCAGCCGTCGGCCTTGCCGGCAAGCCCGCCGCCGATGTCTTCGGCGAGCTGCGCCAGCGCAAGAACAACGCCTGACATCGGCACATGGCCTCGCAACCGACAGCCGCGCAGATCATTGCGCAGCTTCATTTGCAGCCGCATCCGGAAGGCGGGCATTTTCGCGAGACATTTCGCGATGCCCGCTTTGATGCGGACGGCCGAGCCGCCTCGACCGCGATCCTGTTTCTGCTGGCGCGGGGCGAACGCTCGCACTGGCACCGCGTCGATGCGGCCGAGGTCTGGCACTACCACGCCGGCGCGCCGCTCATGCTTCACATCGCGGACGAGCACGGTGAGCGCACCGTGCTTCTCGGCGGCGAGGTGATCGCGGGGCAGACGCCGCAAGCGGTCGTGCCCGCCCATGCGTGGCAGGCGGCGGAAAGCAGCGGCGACTGGACGCTGGTCGGCTGCACGGTCGCGCCCGGTTTCGAGTTCAAGCATTTTGAGCTGGCGCCGCCCGGATGGACGCCGGGCAAATAGGGCGAAGGAGCGGCAAACAGGTGGCGCTAGCGCTTCGCCAGAAGCAGGTCTTTCGCCGCGATGAGGCCGCCCCCCGCGATCAGCAGCGCGGCCATCGCCAGCGACCAGCTTGGCGCGGCATAGCCTGCAACGACGAGGAGCGCGGTCGACAACAGAGGCGTGGCATAGGCGGCAGCGCCGAGCACGCGGATGTCGCCGCGCTTCATGCCGATGTCCCAGGCATAGAACGCCGCGCCGACCGGCCCGACCCCCAGCGCGAAGACGGCGAGCCATTGCGGAAGGCTCGATGGCCAGACCGTCGTTTCAAGCACGAGATGGCAGCACGCCGATAGAACCGCCGTCGCCGCGCAAAAGCCCGCGACCGCGTCGGTCGGCACTGAGGCAAGACGGCGCGAAAGCACCGAGTAGCCCGCCCAGACAAAGGCGGCGATCAGCGCCGCGGCAAATCCCGGCAGATACGCCTTGGCAAAATTGCCGCCGCCTCCGCCGGTGAACAACACCACCATCCCGGCGAGCCCGAGCATCACGCCGACGAGGTGATGGCGTTTCAGCGCCTCGCCCGGAAGAAGCGCGGAAAACAGCACGATGAGCAGCGGCCAAAAATAGTTCAGAAGGCCCGCTTCCGCGGGCGGCGCAAGGCGGAGCGCCAGAAAATACAGCGCGTGATAGCCGAACAGTCCGCCGACGCCGACCGCCCATGCCACGAGGGGCAGGCGCTTGCGCCCGGCGTAAGGCCTCGCCTCTCCCCTCCGCGCGAGCCGGATCGCCGGGCCGACACATGCGCCGATGGCAAATGTCATCACGGCGAGCTGAAACGGCGGGATCCTGCCGGTCGCCACCGTCAGCGCGGCGAGCAGCGACCACATCAGAATGGCGCTCGCGCCGACGGCAGTCGCGGATCGGTGGGAGAGATGCTGTGTCACTCAGCCCGATCCGCGATTGTCATGATCAGACCGGCCGTGATCGTTCGATGAGTTCGGCCGCGCCCTTCGCCAGCAGTTCGAGGGCAACCGCCCTTCCAAGTTCGCGCGGACGCGCGGCCGGCGCGGTGCGCGTCACTTCGATAAAACTCTGCCCCGTCTCATCGAGCACCGACGCGATCAGCGTCATGCTGTCGCCGTCGATCCTCGCATGTCCTGCGATCGGCGAATTGCAGTGGCCGTCGAGCACCCACAGCACCTCGCGCTCGGCGTCGGCGCAGGCGCGCGAGCGCGCATCGTCGATCCGCGTCAAGAGGCGGCGCGTCTCCCAGTCGTTGCCGACGCATTCCACCGCGATGATGCCCTGCCCGACCGCCGGCAGCATTTCGGTGATCGAAAATTCGTAGGTGATCCGCGCCGCGAGCCCGACCCGGTGCAGGCCGGACGTCGCCATCACCAGCGCATCGGCCGGGCCCACCTCGCTGCCATCCGGCAGGCGCTGCTTGTCGCCGCGGTCGAGCTTGGCGACGCGGGTATCGGCCGCGCCGCGGAAATGGATGATCTCGGCCTCGGGAAACAGCCGCCGCAGATAGGCCGCGCGGCGCACCGCGTTGGTGCCGATCTTCAGCCCCTTGCCGCGCGTCGCGCGCATCGTCTCCAGCGACAGGCCATCGCGCAGCACCAGCGCGTCGCTCGCCATGTCGCGCTTGAGCATGGCGCCGATCACGAGGCCCGGGGTCTCCTCATTGCCCGGCATGTCCTTGAGCGAATGCATCGCGGCCTGCAACCGACCGTCCAGCATGGCCGCGCGCAGTTCGGCGACGAACGCGCCGCCCTTGCCGCCATGCTTGAGCAGCTTGCTGGTCTGGTCCTGATCACCGCGGGTGTCGAACGTCACTTCCTCGACCTCGAGGCCCGGCCACGCCGCCCGCAACTGCCGCGCGATCTCACCGGTCTGCGCCAGCGCCATCGTGCTCTTGCGCGTTCCGATGCGCATCACTGTCACTGTATTCAAGCTCCGAAAACCTGCTCCGACGCCCAGTCGCCCCGGATTCGGGCGGCACAATAGGACGTTCATCGGTCCGCATGCAATTCGCGGGCTGCGGCCCGCCGGGTTCCAGCGGCAGGCTTGCCAACTCCAGCCAAATACTCAAACCTAGGCTGGACCGGAGACGCACTGGCCGCAGATGAGCGACACGACGCCGACCGACGACTACCCAACCCAGCCGCTTGCGCCCCACCCGCTGCGGGCGGCGATTCTGGCCGAGGTCCACGCCCGCCCGGTGTTCGCGATCTCGGCGCCTGCCCGGATCCTGCATTTCGCCTTCGACACCACCGGCGACCGGGCGGGAGCCGACCGCGCACACCTTCTGGCCTTCTGCGAGGCGCGCGGGCAGGCCGGCCCGCTGCCGAGCGAAAAGCAGCACCGCCTGGTTCTCGGCGCGACCGTGCTGCGCTGGGAGCAGCACTCGGAATTCACCACCTACACCTGGCAGATGCCCTCCGCGGCCGAGAGCCCGGCATTCCATCCGCCAGCTGACCTTCTGGCCACGCCGATGCGGCAGATTCCGCAACCCGGCCCGCTTCTGGTCGCGATCGACCTCGATCTCAAACCGGAGGCCGGCGAGGCCGCACCGGATGGCGGCAGCTTTCCCTATGGCCGGCTGTTCGACCAGACCAGCCTCGCCGTCGCCGAGAATTCTGACGCGATGGCGCTGATCGCGACAGATTTTCAGGTCGATGCCGCGGGGTTCGTGCGCATTCTCCTGATCGACCGCGGCATGAGCGGCGAGCGGACCGGCGCGCTGGTGCAAAACGTCATCGACATCGAGACCTATCGCAGCTTCGCCCTGCTCGGGCTGCCCGAGGCGCAGCGGCTGATGCCGTCGATCGCCCGCGCCGAAAGGCGGCTCGCGGAAGTCACCGACAAGATGCGCACCACCGAGCAGCTCAGCGACAACCACCTGCTCCTCGACGAGCTGATGGCGCTCGCCGCCGACGTCGAGGCCGGGGCGGCCGCCTCCGCCTTTCGGTTTGGCGCCAGCCGCGCTTATGACGAGATCGTCACCCAGCGCCTGCACAGCATCGGCGAGCGGACGGTCGGCGGCCTGCCGACATGGTCCTCGTTTCTCGCCCGCCGCATGGCCCCGGCGATGCGCACCTGCATGGCGACTGAAGCACGGCAGGCGAACCTCGCGATCAGGCTCACCCGCGCCGCAAACCTGCTGCGCACCCGCGTTGATGTCGAACGCCAGCAGCAGAATCAGGAATTGCTCAAATCGATGAACGCCCGCACCCGGCTGCAGTTGCGCCTGCAAACCACGGTCGAGGGCCTGTCGGTCGCCGCGATCACCTATTACGTCGTCGGCCTGTTCGGCTATCTGGTGAAGGCCGCGGCCGAGAGCGGCAGATTGCCGCTCGAGCCGACCTATGTGACCGCGGCTTTCGTGCCGGTGGCGGCGCTGGCGATCTGGCTGATGGTGCGCCGGATCCGGCAAAAGCATATCGGCCGGCACGAGTAAACGCCGTCAGTGCGCCGCCCGCTCCGACAGGATGAGATCGGCGCCCTTCTCCGCGATCATGAACACCGCCGCCTGCGTGTTGCCGGAAACGATGGTCGGCATCACTGACGCATCGACGACCCGCAGCCGGGCGATGCCGCGCACCCGCAAATGCGGGTCCGTCACCGCGCCCTCGTCCGTGCCCATCCGGCAGGTGCCGCAGATGTGGTAGATCGTCTGGCCGTTCTCGCGCGCGAACTGCAGCCAGTCGGCATCGCTCTGGCAGGCGGCGCCCGGCGCCATCTCGCTCTGGCGGAATGCATCCAGCGGCGCCTGATCGACAATGTGGCGGGCGATCTTCATGCCCTCGACCATCACGCGGCGATCCTCCTCGGTGTCGAGGAAATTCGGGCGGATCGCGGGCGCGGCAAACGGATCGGGCGACTTCGCATGGATGGTGCCGCGCGATTCCGGCCGGAGCTGCGTGACGCCGACGGTCATGCCGGGCAGATGGTCGAGCTTGCGCTCGGCCGCGTTGGCGTAGCTCGCATGCATGAAGAAATACTGCACGTCCGGCCCTTCGAGGCCGGGCCGCGTGCGCACGAAGCCGTGGGCAAGGCCGGTGCCGAGCGTCAAAATTCCGCGCCGCCGGATAAAATATTCCGCGACCGCCTTGACCAGGCTGAGGCCGCGGGTCTGCTCGTTCAACGTCACCGGCTGCGACACGCGCCAGTTCATGCGCGTGCAAAAGTGGTCGATATAGTTGGCGCCTACCCCCGGCAGGGCATGCTGCACGGCGATGCCGAGCGGCGACAAAACCGCTGGATCGCCGATGCCCGAGAGCTCCAGCAACTGCGGGCTTTGCGCGGCGCCGGCGGCGAGAATGACCTCGGCGCGGGCATCGAAACGAGCATCCGCGCCGTCGATCCGCGCGGTCACGCCGCTGGCGCGGCCGTTGTCGAGATTGACGCGCAGCACATGGGCGCGCGTGCGCACGGAGAGATTTGGCCGCCCCATCGCGGGCTTGAGATAGGCGTCATGGGCGCTGACGCGGCGGCCGCCCTTCTGATTGACCTGATAGTAGCCGAAGCCATCCTGGCTGGCCGCGTTGTAGTTGGGATTGCGCGGGTGGCCCGCCGCCTCCGCGGCGGCGATGAAGGCTTCGGCAAGCGCCGGGCGCTCGGCCACCTGCGTCAGCGGCAAGGGGCCGCCGCTGTCGCGCGTCGTGCTCTCCGGGCCGTCGTAAGTCTCGAACCGGTCGAAGTAAGGCAGCACATCGTCGAAGCCCCAGCCGCTGCAGCCTCGCTGCGCCCAGCCGTCATAGTCCTGCCGCTGGCCGCGCACATAGATCATGCCGTTGATCAGCGTCGAGCCGCCAAGGCCCTTGCCGCGCGGCACCGAAATCACGCGGTTGAGCGTCGCCTCCTCGGGCTCCGACATGAAGCGCCAGTTGTAGTCGGGGTTGGTCAGCAGCTTGCTGAACCCGGCGGGGATGGCGATCCACATGCTGCGGGCCTCGCCGCCAGCCTCGAGCAGCAGCACCGAATGACGGCCCGACGCCGAAAGGCGATTGGCGAGCACGCAGCCGGCGTTGCCGCCGCCGACGATGATGTAGTCGAACGTCTCGGCGGGCGTCGTCGTCATTGCGGCAGGCCGCCCATGTGCTTCGCCATCAGAACGATCTGCGATTCAAGCATCGGCTTGCCGCGCTGGATGCGGCAGCCCTTGGCCTGCGCCGCCTTGAGCAGCGGCGTCATCTCCGGCTCCATGATGGCCTCGGCGACGATCTGGCGGCTTTCGATCTGCGCGAAATCGAGCGGCGCGGCATCGCCTTCCTTCATCCCGAGCGAGGTGCCGTTGACGAGAAGATCGTGGCTTCGCACATCGTGCGCATCGGTGGCCACCGTGACCGCGGGAAAGCTCGCCACGACGCGCCGCGCCAGCTCATCGGCCTTGGCACTGGTGCGGTTGGCGATGGTGACATGGCTGACCCCGGCGGCGGCGAGCGCGAAGGCGACGGCACTCGCCGCGCCGCCCGCGCCCGCGACATAGGCCCGCATTCCCTTCGGCTCGATGCCGGCCGCGCGCAGCCCTTCGACAAAGCCGATGCCGTCCAGCATCGTGCCGACCATGCGGCCATCCGCCTCGCGCCGCACGCAATTCACCGCGCCGATCTGCAGCCCCTCGGCCGTCACCTCGTCGCAGAGGGGAAGCATCGCCGCCTTGTGCGGCACGGTGGCGATGAAGCCGCCAAAGTTCTGCATGTGCCGCAGGCCGTCCACCAGCGCGGCGAGGCCATCGGGGCCGACGTGAAACGGCACCAGCGCGGCATCGACGCCGAAGCGCGCGAACAGGGCGTTCATCACCTCGGGCGTCTTCACGTGATAGATCGGGTCCGCAAGGATCCCGAACATCCGGGTGCGGCCTGTAATCTCCCGCATGCTCATCCTTCTTCCGCGTTGCAGCCTAGGGCCAAGGCGGCGCAGCCCTGGAGCATCAGAGCCGCGCCGCGCCGGATCAGGTCATGTAGAGACCGCCGGCGACGTCGATCGTCTGGCCGGTGACGAAGCTCGATTCCGGCGACGTCAGATAGATCGCGACATCGGCGACTTCCTCCGGCGCGCCGAGCCGGCCCATCGGCGTCAGCCGCACCTGCTCCTCGTTGATCGAGCCGGTCACGCCGCGCACCATCGGCGTCTCGATCCGGCCCGGTGCAAGCGCGTTGACGCGCACGCCGTGCGGGCCAAGCTCGGCCGCCAGATGCTTGGTGAAGCCGATGAGTGCGGATTTCGTCGCGGCATAGTGGCAGGCGACGATCGGCGAATGGGTCTTGCCGGCAACCGACGACATGTTGACGATCCAGCCTTGCCCCGCCTCGATCATCGAGGGCGTCAACGCGCGGATCGTGTTGAAGCAGCCGGTGAGGTTCACCCCGACCACCTGGTTCCACTCGGTCGGCGCCATCTCCCAGACCTTGTGCGCGACGCCGTTGTGCTTGGGCGAAATGCCGGCATTGTTGATCACGGTGTCGAACGGCCCGCCCATCACCTCGGCCGCTTCGGCAAGATTGCCCGCGACCTCATCGTAACTGGCGACATCGAACACCAGCGGCACGCCCTTGCCGCGGCCCGCCGCCGCGATCTCGGCGACCACGCCGTCGACATTTTCCTGAATGACATCGACGACGCCGACGATTGCCCCGCGCGCGGCAAAGCCGAGCGCGATCGCCCGGCCGATGCCGCGCCCGGCGCCGGTGACGAGCACGCGGCGGCCCTTGTGGCTCGGGCGCAGCGCAAAGATTTCGGGATTGGTTTCGCGTGTCGGCATTTTCAGATTCCCAGATAGGCTTGGCGGACATGATCGTTGCGCAGCAGGGCCTCGGCCCTGTCCGCGAGCACGATCTCGCCGTTCTCGAACACATAGCCGCGGTCGGCGGCCTTGAGCGTGTGAAAGACGTTTTGCTCGACGATCAGCACCGTCGTGCCGGTGCTCACGACGGCATCGATGACCTCGAACACCTGCGCGACGATGATCGGCGCAAGGCCGAGCGACGGCTCGTCGAACATCAGCAGTTTCGGCCGCGCCATCATGCCGCGCGCGATGGCGACCATCTGCTGCTCGCCGCCGGAGAGCGACACCGCCATCTGGTCGAGGCGCTCCTTCACCCGCGGAAACAGCGTCAGCATTTCCTCGAGCGTGTCTTCCTGCTTCTGCCGCGCCGCCTTGCGATAGGCGCCCATCAGAAGATTTTCGCGCACCGTCATGTCCGGGAAGAGCTGCCGCCCTTCGGGGATCAGGGTAATGCCGCGCTCGACGATGTCATGGGACTGCAGGCGCGTGACATCCTCGCCCTCGAAGAACACGCGCCCCGCCGTCGGCTGCAGCAGGCCCGCAATGGTGCGCAGCGTCGTGGTCTTGCCGGCGCCGTTAGCGCCGATGATCGTCACCACCTCGCCGGCATTCACCTCGAGCGAGACGTTGTGCAGAATCGTGGTCGCGCCATAGCCGGCATCGATGCCCTCAAGCCTGAGCATGGACGAACTCCTTTCCGAGATACGCTTCGACCACGGTCGGATCGCGCACCACATCGTGCGGCTTGCCCTCGGCGATGATCTGCCCCGAGTTGAGCACGATGACGCGATCGGACAGCGACATCACCGCCTGCATCACATGCTCGATGGCGATGATGCTGACGCCGCTGTCGCGGATCTGGAACATCAGATCGATGGCGCGGCGCACGTCGGTCTGGTTGATGCCGGCCATTACCTCGTCGAGCAGCAGCACCCGCGGCTGCATCGCCATGACGCGCGCCACCTCGAGCCGCTTCAATCCGCCGATGGTCAGCCCGCGCGCCTCGGCATTCAGCCACGGGCCGAGGCCCATGCGGTGCGCAGTCTCGCGGGCGATCTCGCGCGCGACCTTCGCATCGTGGTGGCGGTGGAACGCGCCGACCATGATGTTTTCCTCCACAGTCATGGCCGCGAAGGGCTGCACGATCTGGAAGGTGCGGCCGACGCCGATGGCGGCGAAGTCGGTCGGCGTCAGCGGCGTGTGGAACTGGCCGTCAGTGCCGCGCACCTTCACCGTGCCGCTGTCCTGCGCGAGGAAGCCCGACAGCATGTTGAATACCGTCGTCTTGCCCGCGCCGTTGGGGCCGATCAACCCGAGGATCTCGCCCTCGCGCAGCGAGAAGCTGACATTGTTGGTGACATGCAGGCCGCCGAAATGCTTGTCGAGGTTTTCGACCACCATGATCTCGTTGCCGAGCGGCGGGCGCTTTTCCGGCGGCGGAGCCTCGTTGATGATGTTCGCGGTCGAGGCCGCAGCCGCGGCAGCGACGGCGCGCGGCGCATCGGGCTGCTTGCGAAAACGCTGGAGAAAGCCCATCAGGCCGTTCGGCATGAACAGCACGAACACCACCAGCGTCACGCCGTAGACGAAGCCGTGCAGGCCGACCGCATGCGCGCCGAGCCAGCCGCGCGCAAGCTCGGAGACCGGCACCAGCAGCACCACGCCGAGCAGCGGCCCGACGACGGTGCCAAGCCCGCCGATCAGCGCGAACATCGCGATCTGGATCGACAGCGGCAGCGAGAACACCGCGGACGGCTCGATGAAGGTGAGGTACATCGCGTGGAAGGTGCCGACGAAGGCGGTCAGCGCCGCCGACACCGCAACCGCGATCAGGCGGACCTTGACGGTGTTCACGCCAGCGGCCTTGGCCGCCGACTCGCGCTCGCGCGTCGCCACCAGATAGAAGCCGATGCGGTGCTCGCGCATCCACCACGCGATCGCCAGCGTCACCAGCATCAGGCCGAAGGCGATGGCGAGCGGCGGAAACTTTTCGCGAAAGACCATCCACTCCCAGCCGAACTTCAGCGCGATCATCTTGCCGGTCGCCCCGCCGGTGAGATCGCGGAAATGCAGCGCGAGCACGCGGAACACTTCGAGGAACGCGATCGTCGCCAGCGCGAAGAACGCACCGTGCAGGCGGAAGCACGGATAGCTGATGACGACCGCGACGATCACCGCCACCGCAGCGCCGACGAACATGCCGAGCCACGGGCTGATCCCCATGTTCATGAGGATGATGCCGGCATAGGCGCCGATGCCATAGAAGATGGCGTGGCCGAGCGAGAGCTGCCCGGCATAGCCGCCGACGATATTCCACGCGGTGGAGAGCGCGCCGAAAATGCAGATGGTGATGAAGACGTGATAGACGAAATCGTCACCGATCAGGACCGGGAGCAGCAGGATCGCGGCAAGCAGCGCGGCGATCCCGTAAGCGGCTCCCCGGCCGAAGCCGTGGGTGCTTTCGCCGCTCGCGAGGGATGAGGTGGCGGGGACTGTGGTCACTTTGGCTGTATCCGTCATGGCGACACGTGCGACAGGTTTTGGCGGGTGCCGAACAGGCCCGACGGCCGCAGGATCAGGATGATGAGGAACACGCCGAACACGGCGACCTCACGAAGATCGGAGCTGATGTAGAAGCCCGAAAGGCTATCGATCAGCCCGATGACCATCGAGCCGAGGAAGGCGCCGCCGATCGAGCCGAGGCCGCCGAGCACCACCACCACGAAGGCGGTGAGCACAAAGTAAGTCCCGATATTCGGCGAGGTCGGATAGAGCGGCGCGATCAGAACCGAGGCGACGCCGACGCAGGCCGCGCCGATGCCGAAGGTGAGGATGTAGATCCAGTTGACGTTGATGCCCATGAGCTGCGCGGCGGCGCGGTTCTGGGCGACGGCGCGAATGGCGCGGCCGGTCTGGGTCTTCGCCAAAAAGTACTGCATGCCGACGACCAGCGCGATCGAGGCGGCCAGAATGCAGAGCTGGCCGGTGAGGACGCGGATCGGCCCGAGCTGAATCGGGACCCGCAGGCCGCTTTGCGGCGTGTTGGCGATGTCCGCACCGAAGATCAGCAGCGCAAGATTGATCAGCGCGGTGGAGAGGCCGACGGTCGCAAAGATCTGGATGTGGTCGTCGCGCGCGTTCATCAGCGGCTGGATGAGAAACCGCTGCGTCAGCGCGCCGAGGAGCAGCAGCAACGGCACGACGGCGATGATCGTCGCGAACGGATGGATGCCAAGCTTGTTGGTGAGCAGATAGGTCAGATACATGCCCACCATGAGGAATTCGCCATGGGCGAAATTGACCACCTTCACGATGCCGAAGATCAGGGTCAGCCCGACGCTGACGATCGCAAAAAGCGCCCCGAGCAACAGACCGTTGGCGACCACTTGCAGAAAGGTATCCATCACGCCTCGCTAAATTGGGAAAGACCGGGGCGGCGCATGGCCGCCCCGCTCGCGGCGAGAATTACTTGCCGCCAATCTTCATCGGCGCGACAGCGGCGGCGTCCGGATAGACGGTCACGAGCTTGCCGCCCTGCCACTGCATGCCCATCATGCTAGCGCGTTCATTCTGGTTGTTCTTGCCGAACTTGAAGCCGTAGCCGACCGAGGTCGTGCCCTGGGCGACGTCAACGGCAGCGGCCGCCTTCAGAATATCGTCGGGCTTAAAGCCCTTGGTCTTGTTCAGCGCCTGAAGGATGGCGAGCGCGCCGGCATAGTTGTTCAGCGAGTGGCCCGAGCGCGGGCTCTCGTTGTACTTCTTCTTGTAGGTGGCGACGAACTCTTCGAGCTTCGGCGTGAAGCTCGTGTTGACGAGATACTGCGTGAAGTCGACGTCGAGCACGCCTTCCATCACGTCGTGACCGACCGCGTCGGCCGTCGGCTGCATCGAGTAGCCTCCGCCGCCGCCGATGATCGCGGCGGGCTTGAAGCCAGCCTCATTGGCCTGGCGCAGGAACAGCACCGAGTCGTTCGAGTAGGAGGTCTGCAGCACGATATCGACATTGCGCTGCTTCAGGTCCAGCACCAGCGACGACATATCGACGGTCGCTGCGGGATAGCCCTGCATCGACACGATGTTCAGCTTGGCTTCGGAGCCGTACTTCTTCTGATGGTTGGCGACCGAGGTGCCGTAGCTGGAGTCCTCATAGATGATGCCGATCTTGAGCTCTTCCGGCTTCTTGTTGAGCTTCGGTCCGACCTTGGTGACGATCATCTCGACGATCAGCTTCGCCATGTCTTCGGCGGTCGGATTGGTGCGGTAAAGATACTTCAGGTTGCGGCCGGTGACTTCGTCGGCCACGGCGCCGAGCTCGAAATAGGGAATGCCCGAGACTTCGGCGACCTGGCTTGCCGCGATCGAGCGCGCCGAGGAATAGGTGCCGAAGATCGCCGCGACCTTGCCGATCGAGATCAGGCGGCGCGCTTCGCCGATCGCCTGGTTGTTGTCGACGGCATCGCCGCGCGCGAGAACCACCTTCTGGCCCTGCACGCCGCCGGCGGCGTTGATTTCGTCGACCGCGATTTCAAGGCCGCGGGCGCTTTCCTCGCCGAGCAGCGCGAGCTGGCCGCTGAACGGATAGAGCGCGCCGAACACCACATCGGCCTTCACCGCGGTCGACGACAGCAGCAGACCCGCAATCGCCAGTTTCGATATCAAAGACAGCTTCATCGTTTTCTCCCTCATTTTTTGTTTCGCCAGCTTGCTGCGGGCGGTCAGTAGTCGAGCGCGTCCTTCCCCTGGAAACTCGTGATCGGCGGATAGGCCCGCTGGTCGGTGATGACATCGATCACCGTCAGCGTGTCGCGGCCGAGCGCCTCCTGCAGCGCCGGCAGGAAGTCGCCGGGCTTTGTCACCGTCACACCGGCGCAGCCGCAGGCGCGGGCAATTGCGGCATGATCCACCGCCTCGAAGTCGCAGACATCGGTGAAGCCGCCGAACAGGCTGAGCTCGGCGTGTTTCTGATAGCCAAGGATCTGGTTGTTGAGGACGACGATGACGACCGGCAGCTTCATCCGGCGGCTCGTTTCCATCTCCGACCAGACATGGCCGAAGCCGCCGTCGCCGGTCAGGCAGATCACCGGCGCGTCCGGCCGCGCGGTCTTGGCGCCGAGCGCGAACGGCAGCCCCCAGCCGAGGCCGGCGATGCCGCGCGGCGTGATGAACCGCTGGCCCGCCTTGCGCGCGGTCAAAAAGTTCGCGATCCAGATCGAGGCATAGCTCGCATCGGCCACCACGATCGAGTCCGGTGTGATCACCTTGTCGATGTCGGCCAGAAGCCGCTCGGGGCGCACCGGCACCGCGTCCATATCGACGAGTTCGGCCATGTCCTTGGCATGGCCGGCGCGGCCGGCGGCGATCTTGGCCTCGAGCGCGGGTCGGCGGCCCTCGACGTTGGACAGGTTTTCCTTCGCCAGCGCAGCGGTCAGCGCGGCGAGCGTCAGCTTGGCATCGCCGGCGAGGCGCATCGCCTCGTAGTTGCGGCCGATCTCGGCGCTGTCGACGTCGATATGGATGTAGCGCGCGCCCTTGGGATAGAGCGTCCAGCTATCGGTGCCGTTCTGATTGGTGCGATTGCCGACCAGAAGCACGACGTCGGCCTCGGTGACGAGATCGCGCAGATGCGAGGAGCGGCCGCGCGGCGCCATGAAATAGCCGACGACGCCGACCGAGAGCGGGTGGGTCTCGTCCACCGTGCCCTTGCCCATCACCGTCGTAGCAACGGGGATGCCGAGTGCCTGCAGCGCGGTGAGTTCATCGCTGGCGCGCGACGAATGCACGCCGCCGCCGGCGATGACGATCGGCGCCTTGGCAGCGGCGAGGATGGCGGCAGCTTCCGCGATGCGCGAGGGATCGGCGGCCGTGCGGTCGAGCGGATAGGTGCCGAGATTCTTGCTGCGGCGCGGCGCCGCCGGGTCGATATCGGGCCGCTCGTCGAGCACGTCCAGCGGCATCAGCAGCACGGCCGGGCCGCAGCGCCCGCTCGCCGCGGCGGTGAAGGCCATGTCGACATAGTCGTCGATGCGGGCGGGGTCCGCCACCCGGCGCACCCACTTGGCAACGCCGGAGAACAGCGCGAAGTGATCGAGCTCCTGGAAGGCGTTCTTGTCGGTCGCCTTGCGGCTGACATCCTGCACGATGGCGACAACCGGGATCGACGCCTTCAGCGCCTCGGCCAATCCCGGCACGAGCAGCGTCGCCGCCGGGCCGTTCTGCCCGGCAACCACGGCGACCTTGCCGGAGACGCGGGCGAATGCGTCGGCCATCGCCGCGCCGGCGTTCTCGGTGCGGTAGCCGATCTGGCGAATGCCGTAGTCCGGTGCCGCGAGAAAGAGCGCCGAGGGGATGCTCTGGCCAAAAACTTCTTTCACGCCATGGCGCTGCAGGGCGGCAGCGAGCACATGGGCGCCGGTCATGTTGGTTCTGGTCATCTGGCCGGGTTTCGACACGACATTCATCCTTACTTACTCCCTCGACGCTGGTCGGCGCCGTCTTGCATCACGAGCACGATTTTTCCGACATGGGCGCTGGCGTCCATCTTGCGGTGCGCGTCAGCGACCTGCGCGAAAGGAAAGGTGGAATCGATCAGCGGGCGCACGGTGCCGGCTTCGACCAGCGGAAACACCTTGCTTTCGAGCTCGCGCGCGAGCTTCGCCTTCATCGGGATCGGGCGCGCGCGCATGGTCGAACCGACGATGGTGAGGCGCTTGAGCATCACCGGCATGAGGTCCAGCTCGAGCCGCGAGCCGTGCTGGAAGGCGATCTGCGAAATGCGGCCATCGACGGCCACCGCATCGATGTTGCGCGGGATGTAGTCGCCGCCGACCATGTCGAGGATGACATCCGGCCCCCTGCCGCCAGTCGCCTCGCGTGCTGCCGCGACAAAATCCTGCTTCTTGTAGTCGATCGCGACATCCGCACCGACCTTGAGGCAGGCGGCGCATTTCTCCGCCGAGCCTGCCGTCACGATGACGCGCGAGCCGAGCGCCTTCGCCAGCATGGTTGCCGTGGTGCCGATGCCGGACGTGCCGCCATGAATCATCACGGTTTCGCCGGGCTGCAAATAGGCGCGCTCGAACAGGTTGCTCCACACCGTAAAGAACGTTTCGGGGAATGCACCGGCCTCGACAAAGCTCATGCTCGGCGGGATCGGCATCGCCACCGGCTCGGGGACGACGGCATATTCGGCGTAGGCGCCGCTATGCACCAGCGCCATCACCGCATCGCCCACCTTGAACCGGCTGGTGCCCGGCCCCGTGCCTTCGACGACGCCGGCAAGTTCGAGGCCGAAAACATCGGATGCGCCGGGCGGCGGCGGATACATGCCCTCGCGCTGCATCACGTCCGGCCGGTTGATGCCGGCGGCATAAACCTTGACGAGCAGCTCGCCCTCGCCCGGCACCGGCTTGTCGATCTCGACGAATTTCAGAGCATCCGGCCCGCCGGGCGTCGGCGCAACCACGGCCCGCATCTTTGCAGTCATGAGGTATGTCCATTGTCCTGCGGCAGCAGCACGACCTTCACGGCCTGCCGGCTGCGCGCCAATTCAAACGCTTCCGCCGCCTTTTTGAGCGGCACGCGATGGGTGATGAGGCGCGAGAGCGCCGCGGCGTTGTCCGCCAGGAGGCGGATCGCCTCGTCAAATGCGCGCGTGGTGGTGTCGTGTGCGGCGCGCAGTTGCTTCTTGTCCCGCACAAAGCGGGTCAGCTCGATACTGAGATTTTCGGAGTGGATGCCCGCGACCACCAGCACCCCGCCGGAGCGCAGCACCGCAAGCCCGTCATTGACCGAGCGCACCGCGCCGCTCGCCTCGATCAGGCGGTCCGCGGGCTGGCCGAACACACGCTGCACCGCATCGGCCAGCGTCTCCTGCGCGAGATCGACGCAGTGGGCGATGCCGATGTCCCGCGCCAGCGCGAGCCGGGCTTCGTCATACAGCCCCGCCAGCAGAACCGCCGCGCCGCGCTGCTGCGCCACCCAGGCGATGCCGAGGCCGATCGGTCCGGGCCCGAGCACGACCACGCGGTCGCCGGCCGCAATGTCGGCGACGTCCACCGCATTGACGGCGACCGAGAGCGGCTCCGTCAGCGCGGCCGCCTCTAAGGGAAGATCGTTTGGGATTTTCCGGCAATTGGCGGCCGGCGCAATAACGGTTTCGGCAAAGCCGCCATCGACATGCAGCCCGATCACATGGCGGCTCTGGCAATGCTGCGGCTCGCCCGCCTCGCAGGCCCGGCAATGGCCGCAGCCGACGGTCGGCCAGCACACGACACGGTCGCCCGCGGCAAAACCGGCGACCTTTGGGCCGACCGCCCGCACGGTCCCGGAGAATTCGTGGCCGAGCGTGACCGGCATCGCCGCCTGCATGAACTCGTAGCCCGCGGTCCATTCATAGGCGTGGATGTCGCTGCCGCAAATGCCCGCCGCGGCCACCCGGATCAGCAATTGCCCCTCGGCCGGCGACTGCGGCGCATCGAGCCTCGCCAGCTCGCCACCGAACGCGGCTGCGGTTTTCCGGAACGCGAACATCGATCCTCCCAACCATCCATGCACAGCCACTTTCGCCCGCAGCGCGGCGGAAATTGATGGCATGGTTTTATTTGTTATAACATATTACGATACATTTTCTGACACGAGTCAAGCGAACCGGGCTAATGATGCGGGGCATGAGCGCGAAAAAAGAGCCCGATTGGGCACGCCCGATTGTGAAGGAGAATTTGAGCGAGCGGGCCTATCGCAGCCTGCGCGAGGCCTTGATGCGCGGCCAGTTGCGGCCCGGCCATCGCCTCTTGCTGCGCCCCACTTCGGTCCGGTTCGGCATCAGCGCGACGCCGATGCGCGAGGCGCTGCTGCGGCTCGTCAGCGAGAAGGCGCTGGCGCTCGATGCGCGCGGCACCGTCGCCGTGCCGAAGCTGACGCTCGAGCAGCTCCTCGAAATCCGCACCATCCGCACCGACCTCGAGGGCCGCGCCGCCGCGGCCGCGGCGCAGCTCGTCACTGACAGCGACATCGATGCGCTGGCTGCGATCCACGCGCAGATGGCCAAGTCGCACCAGCTCGGCAAATACGAGAAGGCAATCGACCTCAACACCGAATTCCACCTGCGCCTCTGCCGCCTCGGCCGGCTGCCGGTGCTCTATGACATTGTGGAAGGGCTGTGGGTGCGCTGCGGGCCGATCCTGTCGCATCTCTACGACGGCGGCCTGCAGGAGGATTGGGACGCCCACACCCATCTGCGCGTGCTGGCGGCGCTGCGGGCGCGCGATCCGGACGCCGCGCGGCAGGCGATCTGCGAGGACATCGTCAACGGCGGACAGGGCCTGCTCGCCCACGTCACCGCGGCGGCCGAAGCCGGCGAGACCGAAGCGGACAAGGGCGCATAGCCCGCCGCACAGCGTAAAGACGCTGTTTTGGCAGCGGCGCCAGTCAGTGCGAAAGGCGCGTTCGCAGGCCGAGCAGCCCGATCAGCGTCAGCGTGGCGAACGTCGCGCCGGCGAGGAACGTGCCTCTCGGGCCGATCACGTCCCAAAGGCCGCCGGCGATCACGCTCGCCGCCAGCAATGTGACTCCGGTAACGAGATTGAACATTCCGAACGCGGTGCCACGCAGTTCTGCGGGGGCGGCATCCGCGACGAGGGCGGAGAGCAAGCCCTGGCTAAAGCCCATGTGAAGGCCCCAGAGCACGACCCCGATGCCGACGCCCAGGAGCCCGGGCGAAAAAGCCAGGACGAGATCAGCTGCAATCAGCATCAGCAGGCTGACGATCAGAAGGACCGGCCGGTCCATCCGATCGGCAAGGATTCCGGCGGGATAGGCCGACAAAGCATAGACGACGTTCATGACGACCAGCACCGCCGGCACCAGCGTCAGCGGCAGGCCGATCGCCTGGGCCTTGAGCAGCAAAAACGCCTCGCTGAAGCGCGCCAGCGTGAAGACGGCCGCGACCACCACCAGCCACCAGTAGGTCGCGCCGAGACGCCGAAGCTCGTTCAGGCTCAGCGGCATCTGCACGCGGCGCAGATCTGCCGGGCGATCCGGCTCGCGAACAACGAAGGCGATCAATGCGAAGGAAAGAAACGCCGGCAGCACGGCGACCCAGAACACCACGTGGAAGCGATCCGCGGTCAGCCACATCAGGCCGATGGCGATCAGCGGACCAAGGAAGGCGCCGGTCGTGTCGAGCGACTGCCGCAAACCGAAGCTGGCGCCGCGAAGATCGGGCGGGCTGATGTCGGCCACCAGCGCGTCGCGGGGCGCGCCGCGAATACCCTTGCCGACGCGATCTATGAAACGGGCCGCCACCAGCCATTCGACCGTGGAAGCGAGCGGGAAGATCGGCTTCGTCAGCGCGGCGAGGCCATAGCCGAAGGCCGCAAGCCACTTTCGCTTGCCGAGCCAATCGCTGAGCGCACCCGAGAACACCTTGGTGACGGATGCCGTCGCCTCGGCAATGCCTTCGATGACGCCGACCGTCAGGGCGGAGGTTCCGAGCACTGTCACCATGTAGACCGGCAGCAGCGCGTGAATCATCTCGGAGGAGATGTCCATGAGCATCGAGACGAAGCCCAGCGTCCACACCGCGGCCGGGACATCGCGCCAATGCGAGCCGCGGTCGGCCGCGCCGCTCGCCGCCGCCGCACGCTCCGCTTGAGTGTCAGAAGCTCTCGCCATGTGGCCCGAACGCCTGTCCCGCGCAGCCGGTCTCCGGGAAGCCGCACAAACCGCGATCCTCACGCGCTTGTGACGCAATAATCAAGTCGCCTTGAAACAATTCATCCTGCTGCGCCGTCTATGAAATGTGCCTTTTCGGCCTCCCGACCACCCGCTCCCGGGCGTAGAAGCCTTGCTCAAACCGCTCCGCCTGAAAGAGGTCGAGAAGACCCCGGCAGCCAGTTGCTGCTATCTATTGAAGGAGAAGTGTGATGTTCAGATGGCGACATGAGTCGGTCCTCGACCTCTATGTCATTGCGCTGGCGGCATTCCTCTTCGGGACGCCATGGCTGTTCAGCTACACGAACGAGAATGCCAGGCTCGATGTATGGGCGAGCAGCGGCCTGATCATCGCGATCGCCCTAGCGACTTTCATTGCCTTCTTCACCTGGGAAGAGTGGCTGAACGTGTTGCTCGGGATCTGGCTGATCGTCTCGCCCTGGGTGCTCGGGTTCACGCATACGCGCGCGATGCACTACAGCATCGGAATCGGGATCGCCGTCATCCTGCTTGCGACATTGGAGATCGTGCTGCTGGACGACAAAGAGCCCAAAAGCTCGGCACCGTCGCCGCCGGTCGCCTGATCACGCGGCAGCGTCCAATGCTTGACGGGGGTTAGCAACCGCGTCGGGGCGCCGCCCGTGCAGCGTCGGGAGCCAAACCGCCTTCCGGCGAAGGCCTGAGCTAGAATTCACAGGATAATATTTGCCAAGATCTGTTGGCTGGAGCGGGCGATGAGAATCGAACTCACGACATACAGCTTGGGAAGCTGTCGTTCTACCACTGAACTACGCCCGCGTACGTCCTCTCCATACTATGACCGGGGGCGCTCTGGCTAGATCGCGCCAGCGAAAATTAACGCCAACACCCTCCCGATGCCCTGCTATGCCTGCGACACCGGCCCCCGCTTGCGGTCGGCCGCGCCGTCATTTCATAATTGGCCGCTTATTCGGCAACAGGCCCCTCTCCTCTGGCGCAGCGCCCGGGGCGGTTCCAAGGCCCCACCATGCAGGCATCGATGTCGCCAGACTGTTTAGCGCCGCAAGCTCGCCGTCGGCAGCCGGCAACCGGCAACCGGCCGTTCCGGCGCAGCCTTGCACCCTGGCTGGCGGCAACCATTGCTGGAACGGGCACCGCGGAGGCCAGCCAGCTCACCGAGCTCGCCGACGCGATCGCCTCGTCCGGCCCTATTGGCCTCGCTCTCACGCTGCTGACCGGGGCGGTGATCGGCTCCGCCGTTGCCGGCCTGCTGATGCGCCGCAAGGTGCGGCCGCTCGCCGACGACGCCACGCGCGAGGCGGCGCTGCGCGTGCTCGCCGAGCAGCGCCATGCCGCCGCCCAGCAGGACTATCAGAAGCTGTTCGAGAGCTCGATCGATGGCATCTATGTCACGACTCCCGCCGGCGAACTGCTCAACGCCAATCCCGCGCTGGCGCGGATGCTGAACTACGAATCGCCGCAGCAACTGATCGACGCCATCGCCTCCGACATTGCGGGCAAGGTCTATGTCGATCCGGCGGCCCGCGACACCTATCTCGAGCTCATGGAGCGCGACGGCATGGTGCGCGAATACGTGTATCAGGCGCGCGCCCGCGATGGCGCGATCCTGTGGCTGTCGGACAGCGCCACCGCGATCCGCAACGCCAGCGGCCAGATCATCCGCTTCGAGGGCACGATCCGCGACATCACCGAGCAGGTCCGCACCCAGACCACGCTCGACGACACCCGCCGCCACCTCCAGCAGGTGATCGACAGCGTGCCGGCGATGATCAACGTCAAGGACACCAGCCTGCGCTACGTGCTGATGAACCGCTACATGGCCGGCATCCTCGGCATCTCGCCCGAGGATGCGCCCGGTCACACCACCTCCGAGCTGATGTCGCGTTACGGCTCGGCGAAATCGAATGCCAGCGACCGCGAGGTGTTGAGCACCGGCAAGAGCCTTGGCTTCTATGAGGAGGAATATCTCGATTCGACCGGGACGATGCGGCACTGGATGGTCAACAAGGTGCCGCTTTGCGGGCCGAGCGGCGATGTCCAGTCGATCGTAACCGTTGCCCTCGACATCGGCGAACGCAAGCGCACCGAACTCGAGATGCGCGAGGCGAAGGATGCCGCCGAGGCCGCGCTCAAAAACCTGCGCGAGACGCAAGAGTCCCTGATCGAGACCGAAAAGCTCGCCGCGCTCGGCCGGCTCGTCGCCGGCGTCGCCCACGAGATCAACAATCCGGTCGGCATCGGGCTCACCGTGGCATCCTCACTGGAGCGGCGCTGCACGCAGTTCGCGGCCGAGGTGGCCAAGGGCGAATTGCGCCGCTCGCATCTCAACGAGTTCATCGCCGCCAATCGCGATGCGTCCGCCCAGCTCGTCGCCAATCTCAACCGCGCGGCCGAACTCATTCAGTCATTCAAGCAGGTCGCGGTCGATCGCAACTTTTCCCATCGCCGCTCCTTCGAGATCGACGATCTCACCGAGCAGCTGATCACCAGCCTTCGCCCCGGATCGCGCAAGAGCAACCTCACCCTTCGCGTCGAGTGCGAGCCGGGGCTCAAGATGAACAGCTATCCCGGCTCCTATGGCCAGGTGCTGACCAACCTGTTCCTCAACAGCGTGGTGCACGCCTTTCCGAGCGGCGCACCGGGACGCATCGACATCACCGTGCGCGCCCATGGCGAGGACGAGATCGAACTGCTGTTCGCCGACGACGGCTGCGGCATGACGATGGACGTCCGCCGCCATGCCTTCGACCCGTTCTTCACGACGCGGCGCGACCACGGCGGCTCCGGCCTTGGCCTGCACATCGTTCATTCGATCGTCACCAACCGCCTCGGCGGCCGGATCAATCTCGAATCCGAGGAAGGCAAGGGCACGCGCATCCAGATCATTTTGCCGCGTGTCGCGCCGCTCGAGCTCGCTGCCGAATAACCCGCGGCCGCCCGGGCGCTAGTCGCGCGCCAGCACCAGCCGCCCGCGCACCGCGCCGGACCGCAGCCGCTCCAGCGCCGCATTGGCCTGCTCGAGCGGCACCGTCTCGACCGGCATCGGAGCGACCTTGCCGGCCTTGACCAGCGCAATCAGCTCCTGCAGTTCGCCGAGGTTGCCGACATACGAGCCGCGCAGGGTGATCGCCCGCAGCACCAGAGACGGCAGCGGGATTGTGATGTCGCCGCCGAACAGGCCGACCGCGATATAGATGCCGCCCTTGCGAATCGCCGCGATGGCAAATTCCGCCGTCGCCGAAGCACCGACGAAGTCGACGACGGCGCCGAGCCCGCCGGTTTTCTCCTGCAGCGTGGCAAGCGCACCGCTGTCGCGCGGATCGACCACAAGCGCCGCGCCGGAATTTTGGGCAAGGTCACGCTTGGCCGGATCGATATCCGCCACCGCGATGTTGCGAAAGCCGAGCGCCTTGGCGACCCGAAGGCCGCTGAGGCCGACGCCGCCGACGCCGACGATCATCAGCCAGTCGCGCTCGCGGTCGATCTCCGCCTTGTTGAGCGCGCTATAGGCAGTGAGGCCGGAACAGGCATAGGTCGCCGCCAAGGTCGGGTCGATGCCGGTGACGTCGACGAGATAGCGCGGATGCGGCACCACACATTTTTCGGCATAGCCGCCGGGCTTGTAGACGCCGAGCGAGGCCGGCTTGGCGCAATAGTTCTCCCGCCCCTGCCGGCAGTTCTCGCACACGCCGCAGCCGAGCCAAGGATAGACCAAAAAGGTCTTGCCGATCTGATCATCGCCAATCGGCGCGTCCGGCCCCTTTGCAACCAGCCGCCCCAACACCTCATGCCCGAGCACCACCGGCACGGAGACACCGCGATCGGCAAGGCTGAGGCGCTTGCCGCCGCCAAGATCGTAATAGCCGTCCTGAATATGCAGATCGCTATGGCAAACGCCGCAGCGGGTCACCTCGACGACAACCTCGGTGCCCTTCGGCTCCGGCTCCGGGGTGTCGATCGCGCTGAGGGGTTCGCAGAACATTTTGACGGCATAGGCGCGCATCCTTGTCTCTCCCTTGATGGCTCGTCCTCGCCGCGGCGAGCCGGCCTTTTGTTGTTTTGGGGCGGATGGGGGTGTGCATTTGCGGACCCCATTCCGGCTTTTTTTCGACTCTGCCCCAAAGACCCCGGTTTGTCTCCCACTATCCCGGTCGCCTCAGCCGGCCTCATCCCTCCTCGCGCCGAATTGACTTGCATGATGATAGTCACGTGCTATCGTCCCTTGATGCAGCGCAAAAGCTTCAGCGAGATGAGATGCCCGATCGCGCGCGGCCTCGAGCACGTCGGCGAGTGGTGGAGCATGCTGATCCTGCGCGACGCCTTCCGGGGCATGACCCGGTTCGACCAGTTTCAGAAAAGCCTCGACATTGCGCCCAACATGCTGACGCGCCGCCTCAACAGGCTGGTCGAGTCCGGCATTCTGGAGCGGCGCCCCTACAGCGAGCGTCCCCTGCGCCACGAATATCTTCTCACCCCGCGTGGCCGCGATTTCCAGCCGGTGCTGACCGAGCTTCTCAAATGGGGTAGGACCCATTTCCCGGCCGAGCCCCTGCCCGCCACAACAACCGACCGCAAACCGGGCGGGCCACCGAAAGAGAATTCCAAAACCGCAAACGCCTCACCGGGCAAAGATCAACGCAAATCAAGAACAAGGATCTGAGGATGCGCACTCTCATCGTGGGCGCCGGCGCTGTCGGCGGATATTTTGGCGGCCGTCTGCTGCAGGCCGGGCGCGACGTCACGTTTCTCGTCAGGGAGCGGCGCGCCGAAGAGTTGAAGCGCGACGGCCTGATCATCAAAAGCCCGCTTGGCGATGTCGCCATCCTCAATCCGCCGACTGTGACGGCCGGCGCGATCTCCGCACCGTTCGACCTGATCCTGTTGAGCTGCAAGGCCTACGACCTCGACAGCGCGATCGCGGCATTTGCGCCGGCGGTCGGGCCGCAGACGATGATCCTTCCGGTGATCAACGGGCTGCGCCACCTCGACGTTCTGGCCGAGCGCTTCGGCGAGGATCGCGTCCTTGGCGGCCACTGCATCATCGCCGCCACCCTCGATGCGCAGCGTGCGATCGTCCACCTCAACGACAGCCACATCCTGACCTTCGGCGAACGCGCGGGCGGATCGTCCGAGCGGATCAGCAAGCTTGCAGCGGAGCTTGGCGGCGCCGGTTTCGACGCCAATGCCAGCGCCGAGATTTTGCAGGAGATGTGGGAGAAATGGGTGATGCTGGCCTCGCTCGCCTCATCCACCACCCTGATGCGGGGCAGCGTCGGCGCGATCCTCAGCGCGCCGCGCGGCAGCGAGATCATCAACGGGCTGCGCGACGAATGCATCGCGATCGCCGCCGTCAATGGCCATGCCCCGCGCGCCGCCGCCCTGCAGCGCATGACCGCAATACTCAGCACGCCCAATTCGCCGATGACCGCATCGATGTTTCGCGATATCGAAAACGGCGCGCCGATCGAGGCCGATCACGTCATCGGCGACCTGATCGCCCGGCGCGGCAATGGCAAGGCAGATCGCGCCCAATTGGGATTGCTCGATGTCGCCTATGCGCACTTGAAAACCTACGAGCATCGCCAGCACATGCAGAACAGCCGTCCATGAAGCACGATCGCGAAGCCCCGCACGCAGCCGCGATCGAAATGAGCCCGCACACGCTGCGCCTGCTTCAAGGCCCAATCGTGCCGACCCTCATCCGGATGGCGTGGCCCAATCTTCTGGTGATGCTGGCGCAGGCCTCGACCGGCCTGATCGAAACCTGGTGGGTGTCCCACCTCGGCACCGATGCGCTGACCGGCATGGCCGTGGTGTTTCCCGGCTTCATGATGATGCAGATGCTATCCGGCGGCGCGATGGGCGGCGGCATCTCGTCGGCGATCGCGCGCGCACTCGGCGGCGGCCGCCGGTCCGACGCAGAGGCGCTGGCGCTGCATGCGCTGGTGATCAACGCCGCGCTCGGCATCGTCGCGATGATCCTGTTCCTCACCTTCGGCGCGCCGCTCTATCGCGCGATGGGCGCCGAGGGCGCCTCGCTCGATGCGGCGATGACCTATTCCAACATCGTCTTCGCCAGCATCGCGCTCGTCTGGGTGATGAATGCGCTGGCCAGCATCATTCGCGGCACCGGCAACATGCTGGTGCCGTCGGTGGCGATCTGCATCAACGTTGTGCTGCTCATTCCGCTGTCGCCGCTGCTCATCTTCGGCCTCGGCCCGGTGCCAGCGATGGGCGTTGCCGGTGCAGGCATCGCCGTCGTCATTTCGGTCTGCCTCACGGTGCTGATACTCGGCTGGTACATCGCCTCCGGGCGTTGCCTCGTCCGCTTCCGCCGCGCGCCGCTGCAGAAAAAAATGTTCACCGACATTCTCGGCGTCGGCCTCGTTGCCTCCATCAGCACGTTCCAGACCAGCCTGACGGTGATCCTGACCACCGCGCTCGTCGGCAGCGCCGGGGGCAGCGACGCCGTCGCCGGATACGGCACTGCGGCGCGGCTCGAATATCTTCTGATCCCGATCACCTTCGGCATCGGCGCGCCGCTCGTCGCGCTGGTCGGCACCAATATCGGCGCGGGACAGCAGCAGCGCGCCCTGAGGATCGCGATCACCGGCGGCGCGCTCGCCTTCATCGTCACCGCAGCGATCGGCATCGCCGCCGCGATCTGGCCGCTCGCCTGGCTCACGCTGTTCGGCCACGACCCGAAGATGCTGGAAACCGGCACGAGCTATCTGCAGGTGGTCGGGCCGACCTACGGCTTCTTCGGCCTCGGCCTTGCGCTCTACTTCGCCTCGCAGGGAGCCGGCAAGCTGCTCTGGCCGCTTTGCGCCGGGCTGATCCGCATGGTGATCGCGGTGGTGGGCGGCTGGTGCGTGCTTAAGCTCACCGGCAGCATGTTCTGGATGTTTTCCGCGCTGGCAGTGGCGCTGTTCGTCTATGGCTGCGTCATGACAACCGCAATCGTTTCCGGGGTCTGGTTCCGCAAATGATCGCGCGCCGGAAACCTCAGCGCGGCACCACGGCAGTCGCCTCGATCTCCAGCCGCGCATCGATCTCGACAAGCCGCACCACCTGCACCAGCGCCATCGCCGGGTAGTTCGCGCCGAACACCTCGCGATAGGCTCGCCCGATCGATTTCAGGTTGTCGAGATACTCGTTCATATCGACAACATACCAGGTGAGGCGCACGAGATGCTCCGGCCCCGCGCCGCCCTCCTTGAGGATGGCGGCGATGTTGCGCAGCGTCTGCTGCACCTGCTCGGCGAAGGTTTTGGGAAAGCGGCCTTCGGCGTCCCAGCCGACGACGCCGCCGGTGACGACGATCCGCCCATCCGCCTCCATACCGTTGGCATAGCCCTTCGGCACCGGCCAGCCTTCCGGCAGCAGCACCCGCGGGCGCCCCAAGGGGCGCTGCGATGGCTCATCGGGCTGACGCGGGGCAACGCTGGCCATCGTCGTCTCACTCACCGCATTCTCCTCATTTTCCGGCAGGCGATGCCGAAGCCTGCACCGCATCGGCCTTCGCCATTTCCCGCAGCGTGAAGCGTTTCAGCTTGCCGGTCTGCGTTTTCGGCAACTGGTCGAGAAAGGCAACCGCGCGCGGATATTTGTAGGGCGCGATCTCGCGCTTCACATGCGCCTGCAATTCGGCGACCAGGGCCTCGCTCGCCGCCACGCCGGGCCGCAGCACGACATAGGCCTTGACGATGGTGCCGCGCGCTTCATCCGGCGCGCCGACCACGCCGCATTCGGCGACCGCATCATGGGTCATCAGCGCCGCCTCGACATCCGGGCCGGCGATGTTGTAGCCGGCCGAAACGATCATGTCGTCGGAACGCGACTGATACCAGAAGTAGCCGTCGGCATCGCGGACATAGGTGTCGCCGGTGATGTTCCAGCCATCGGCGATGTAGCGGCGCTGGCGGTCGTCGGCAAGATATCGGCAGCCGGTCGGCCCGCGCACCGCGAGCCGACCCATCTCGCCGTCCGGGCAGTCATGGCCGTCGTCGTCGATCACCTTCGCCTCATAGCCCGGCACCGCCTTTCCGGTCGCGCCGGGCCGGATCTCGTTCTCTACCGCGCTGATGAAAATGTGCAGCATCTCGGTAGAGCCGATGCCGTCCATCAGGCGAATGCCGGTCGCGGCGAGCCATGCGTCATAGGTCGCCTTGGGCAGGGTCTCGCCAGCGGAGACGCATTTGCGCAGCGAGGCGACGTCGAAATCTTTCACCTTCGGCGTCATCGCGCGGTACGCCGTCGGGGCCGTGAAGCACACCGTGACGCGATGCCTCGCGATCGCCGCCAGCATCTCGTCGGGCCCGAGCTTGTCCATCACCACAAAGGACGCGCCGACATGCAGCGGGAACAGCACGCCGCCGAACCCGAACGTGAAGGCCAGCGGGGCGGAGCTGATGAAGCGGTCGCTTGCAGTCGCGCGCAGCACGTTGGCGGCATAGGCATCGCACACCGCCAGCATGTCGCGATGAAAGTGCGTCGTGCCCTTCGGCTCGCCGGTGGTGCCGGACGTGAAGGCGATGAGGCACACATCGTCGGCTGCAGTCTGCACCACATCGAATGCCGGGCTCGCTCCCGCCATCAAAGCTTCCAGCGCATCAGCCTTGCCCGATCCCCAATAGATCACCCGCGCCAGTTCCGGCACCTGTGCTTTCGCCAGCTCCATCTCCTCCGCGAGCTGATGGTCGCAAAGGGCCAGCGCGATCTTCGCCTTGCGGATCGGATAGACCAGCTCCTTGGCCCGCAGCAGCGGCATCGTCGCGACCACGACGCCGCCCGCCTTCAGCACCGCGAGATAGGTCGCCACCATCATCGGCGTGTTCGCCGAGCGCAGCAGCACGCGCCCGCCTGTAACAAGGCCGCAATCATGAACCAGCACATTGGCGATGCGGTTCACCTCGCTCTGCAGTTCGCGGTAGGTGAAGCGTCGATCCGCGCCGATCATGCAGATGGCGTCGCCATGCCCGTCTTCGACCCAGTGATCGAGGAAGCGGCTGACGCAATTGATCCGCTGCGGATAGTTCAGCTCCGGCAGGGCGAAAATGAAATCGGGCCACAGTTCGCGCGGCGGCAGATTATCGCGCGCGAACGTATCGACATGAGCGGTATACGAAATGGCCCCTTGCGGGCGGCCGGGCGGGCTTTGCGCTGTCTCTGCACGCGGCGGCTCGCCTTGCGGCACATGGCCCGCAGGGCGGGCGTCGAGCGGATCCTTGCCGATCTCGATCATGGTGGCCATTCTGCGCTCCCTGAGCACGATGCCGCACGCGAAACATTTTAATCCTAAAGTAATTTTTCGCAAGGCCGGCGCTGGCGTTTTTTGTTTCCGGGTTCCCCGTCAGTTTCCCTGAAAGACCGGCCTGACCTTCTTGGAGAACGCCTCGAAGGCGCGGGCGAAATCTTCCGTGGTCATGCAGAGCGCCTGCGCCACCGCCTCAGCCTCGATCGCCTCTTCGACCGACATCGCCCATTCCATCGCCAGCATCCGCTTGGTCATGGTGTTGGCGAAGGTCGGCCCCTGGGCAATGTCGCGGGCGAGATTGCGCGCCTGCGCCAATACTTCTGCCGGTGTGACGATGCGGCTGAAGAAGCCCCAGCGCTCGCCTTCCTCCGCGGTCATGAAGCGCCCGGTATAGAGCAGCTCCGAGGCCCGCGACTGGCCGATGATGCGCGGCAGGATCGCGCACGCGCCCATGTCGCAGCCGGCCAGCCCGACCTTGTTGAACAGGAACGCGACCTTTGCCCCGCTTGCCGCAAGGCGCATGTCGGACGCCATCGCGATGATCGCGCCGGCCCCCGCACAGATGCCCTCGACCGCCGCGACGATCGGCTGCGGCGCCGCCCGCATCGCCTTGACGAGATCGCCGGTCATCCGCGTGAAGGCGGTCAGCCCCTTGGTGTCCATCTCGATCAGGGGACCAATGATCTCGAACACGTCGCCACCGGACGAAAAATTGCCGCCCGCGCCGGTGACGACCACCGCTTTCACCTCGTCATCGAATGCGCAGGCGCGAAAGAAATCCGTCAGCTCGCGATAGCTCTCGAAGGTCAACGGATTTTTGCGGTCCGGCCGGTTCAGCGTGATGGTCGCGACCCGATCGACCACCGCCAGCAAAAAATGCTTTGGCGTATAGTTCGACAGCGGCAGCGTGACGGGATTGGCGGGCGTGTTCATGGAGCCTCCGTTAGTTGGCGCGCAGCGGCCAATCGTGCCGCCGCTCAGATTTCTCCCCCGGCGACGGCGATCGCCTGGCCGGTGATCGCCGAAGCACCGTCGCCGCAGAGCCACAGCACCGTGTCGGCGACCTCGGCCGGCGCGATCAGGCGGCGGGATGGATTGTGTTTCGTCAGCTCCGCCGCCGCCTCCTCGCGGCTGCGGCCGGTCTTGCGCATGATGATGTCGATGCTGCCGGCAACGAGATCGGTATCGGTGAAGCCGGGGCATACCGCGTTCACCGTCACGCCCGAGGCCGCGACTTCCTGTGCGAGGGCGCGCACGAGGCCGACCACCGCGTGCTTGGCGGCGCAGTAGGCGCTGACATAGGGATAGCCCTTGAGCCCCGCGGTCGAGGCGACCGCGACGATCCGGCCGTGGCGGCGGGCAACCATCGACGGCAGCACGGCCTGTGCGGCGTGCAGCACGCCCATCAGATTGACGTCCAGCATCCGCCTCATCAGCGCGGCATCCATTTTCTGAAACGGCGCGGATTCCGCCGCCCCTGCATTGGCGATCAGGCTGTCGACGGGCTGGCGCTCAGCCGCCTCCGCAATCGCAGCCTGCATCGCCGCGGCGTCGGTGACGTCGGCGACCGCAATGGCATGGGCAAAGCCCGCGGCCACCACGGCCTCAAGTGCCTCCGCGCTGCGCCCGAGCACAGTCACCGTCGCGCCTGCCTGCGCGAGCGAGGCCGCGACAGCCCGGCCGATGCCCCGGCCACCGCCGGTCACAAGCACGTGATGAGATCGCGTCCGCGTGGGCATTCCGCTTCCCCGGCTGGCTTTTCTGGATGAGCCTTTCGGAAAATATATTTTAAGCTTCAAACGTTGGCAAGGAGCGATGCCTGTTTCAAAATCCGCCTGCGCCGCAATGCTTAACGCCTTAAATTATCACTTTTCATATAATTCTGGACTGCTAGAGTTGCGCGAAAGCTGCTCACGGATGCCGCCCATGACCCTGACCCCGCCCCTCAAACCCGCCTCGATCGCCTCGCTGATCACGCCCGACCACCGCTTCACCTATGAGGCGGCCGGCAGTGCCCATCACACGCCGCTGGTCTTTCTCCACGGCATTGGCGGCGCCGCCCGCGCATGGCGCGAGCAGCTCGTCTTTTTCGGCGAGCGCTACCACGCAATCGCATGGGACATGCCGGGCTATGGCGGCTCGAAGCCGCTCGATGCAACCAGCATCGGCACGCTCGCCGGCGCGCTGAAGGATTTTCTCGCGAATGTCGGCGCAAAGCGCCCCGTTCTCGTCGGCCACTCCATCGGCGGCATGATCGTTCAACAGCTGTTGGCGGATCACCCCGAGATCGCAGGCGGCGCCGTGCTGGCCCAGACCAGCCCGGCCTTCGGCAAGGCCGATGGCGACTGGCAGAAGGCCTTCATCGATGCCCGCTTCGGCCCGCTCGATCGCGGCGCGACGATGGAGGACATGGCCCCGTCCATCGTCAGCGAACTCGTCGGCGATGCGCCGGACGTGGCCGGTTGCGAGGTCGCGCGCGACTGCATGGCTTCGGTCCCCGAAGCGACCTATCGTGCCACCGTCACCGCGCTGCTCGGTTTCGACCAGCGCGCGGCCCTCGCCAACATCACCGTGCCCGTGCTGGTTCTTGCCGGCGAGAAGGACACCAACGCCCCGGCGCCGATGATGGCGAAAATGGCCACCTTCATTCCCGGCGCGCAGGCGGTCGAACTGCCCGGCGCCGGCCATCTTGCCAATCTCGAGCAGCCGCAGGCGTTCAACGCCGCGCTCGACCGGTTTCTCAGCACAGCTTCATTCGGAAGGCCCGCATCATGAATGCTCCCGTGTCACTCGCCCCTGACGCGCCGATCTTCGATCCAAAAGCCTTCCGGCTGACCGAGAAGCAGGCCGAGATCATCGCCCGCGCCCGCCACCTCGGGCAGACCGTGCTTGCCGATCGCGCCCCGGACTATGATCGCGACGCGCGCTTTCCGGTCGAAAACTATCGCGACCTGCACCGCGTCGGCCTTCTCGGCATCTCGATCCCCGAGCGCCATGGCGGCCTCGGCGCCGACTACCAGACCTACGCGCTCGCCGCCGCCGAGATCGGCCGCTATTGCGGCGCGACCGCGCTGACCTGGAACATGCATGTCTGCTCGACTCTGTGGTCCGGGCCGCTCGCCGACGACCTCGACATGGATGCGGCGACCCGCGATGCACATGAGGCGCGGCGCGCGGTTCACTATCGCCGCATCATCGACGAAGGCGCGATCTATTCGCAGCCGTTCTCGGAAGGCGGCGCGGCCGCTGCCGGCGGCGTCGCCTTCGGCACCGAGGCGCGGCCGGTCGAGGGCGGCTGGATCGTCAACGGCAAGAAGATCTTTGCCTCCCTCTCGGGCCATGCCGACTATTACGGCGTGCTCTGCACCGAGGTTGCCGAGGGCGCCAAGGCCTCGCGGCGCAACACGCTGTATCTGGCGATCTCGGCGAAATCCGAAGGCGTCTCCGTCGTCGGCGACTGGGACCCGCTCGGCATGCGCGGCACGGTTTCGCGCACGCTCATCTTCAAGGACGTGTTCGTGCCGGACGAAGGCGCCCTGATGCCGCGCGGTGTGTATTTTCAGGCCGCGTCGCGCTGGCCGCACATGTTTCTGACCCTGTCGCCGACCTATATGGGCCTCGCGCAGGGCGCCTACGACTTCACCGTCAAATACCTCCGCGGCGAGGTGCCGGGCATGCCGCCGGTCAAGCGGCGCATGTATCCGACCAAGCAGATCGCGGTCGCGCAGATGCGGATCAAGCTCGAACAGATCAAGACGCTGTGGTTTCAGGCGGTCACCGAGGCCTGCGCCAACCCGACCAAGGACCAGGTGCTGCGCGCCTATGCGGCGCAGTATTCCACCATGGAAGGCGCGAACGAGATCGCGACGCTGGCGATCCGCACCTGCGGCGGACAGGCGATGCTGAAATCGCTGCCGCTGGAGCGGATGTATCGCGACAGCCGCTGCGGTGCGCTGATGCTGCCGTGGACCGCGGAGCTGTGCCTCGACCGCATGGGCCGCGACACGCTCTACGAGGCCGGCGAAACGGACGAGTGATTTTTCGGCGGGCTCGCCTCCGGCGCGCTTGAAGCAAAGGCGCCGGAGGGTTTACGTCAGCCCCGAAGCAACACTCACGAACCAGGAACAATGTGACGTGGACCTCTCCGACCTCATCGCCCGCAACGCCGCCTTCACGCCAGACAAGCCCGCCCTGCGGTTCGAGGGGGCGGTTCTGAGCTATGCCGACTTCGACGCGCGGATCGGGGCGCTGGCCGCCTCGCTGAAGAGCGACTACGGCGTTGCGCGCGGCGACCGGATTGCGATCCTCAGCCTTAACCGGCCGGACTATCTGGTGGCGCTCTATGCCTGCGCCCGGCTCGGCGCGATGCTGGTGCCGCTGAACTGGCGGCTCGCCATTCCCGAGCAGCTGTTCATCCTCGCCGATGCCTCAGTCAAGGTCGTGCTGCTGGAAAAAGCCTTCGCCGACATCCTGCCGCCGCTCGTCGCCAGCATGCCGCAGGCAAAAATCATCGGCCTCGACTTCGCCCCGGCGGGTGCGGCATCGATCGATGAGGCGATCGCCGATGCCAGCGGCGACGGGCGCAACCCGCATACCGATCTGACGTGCCCGCTGCTCATCGTCTACACCTCCGGCACCACCGGCCGCCCCAAGGGCGCGGTGCTGCGGCAGGAAGCGTTGATGTGGAACGGGGTGATGAGCCAGCACATGCACGCGCTCACCTCCGCCGATCACGTCCTCACCGTGCTGCCGTTCTTCCATGTCGGCGGGCTGAACATCCAGACCACGCCCGCGCTGCATCACGGCGCAACGGTGACGATCCACTCGCGCTTCGCCCCGGGTGCGACGCTGAAGGCGATCACCGATGATCGGCCGACGCTCACCGTACTGGTGCCCGCCACCATTCAGGCCGTCACCGATCATCCCGACTGGGCCAGCACCGATCTGTCATGCCTGAGGGCGGTTTCGACCGGCTCCTCGGTCGTACCGCCGCAACTGATCGAACGCATCACCACGCGGAAAATTCCGGTGCTGCAGGTCTATGGCTCGACCGAGACCTGCCCGATCTCGATCTATACGCGGATCGGCGGGAAGGCGCCCTCGCCGGAAACCACTGGCCTGCCCGGCCTGTTCTGCGAGGCCAAGGTCGTGGACGAAACCGGCGCGGAGGTTGCGGCCGGCAGCGTCGGGGAAATTTTGCTGCGCGGGCCGAATGTATTCTTCGAATACTGGGGCAATGCGGAGGCGACGAGCGCGGCACTCAGGGACGGCTGGTTTCGCACCGGCGATCTCGCGAGCCGCGACGAAGCTGGATATTTTTATGTCCGCGACCGCAAGACCAACATGATCATCTCCGGCGGCGAGAACATCTATCCCGCCGAAGTCGAGCGCGTGCTGCTGGAGCACCCCTCCGTCGCCGATTGCGGCGTGGTCGGCCGGCCGGACGACAAATGGCAGGAAGTCGCCGTCGCCTATGTCGTGCTGCGGACAGACTGCGCCTGCGATGCGGCAACGCTGCAAAGCCATGTCGGCGCCCAGCTGGCGCGCTTCAAGGTGCCGCGCGAAGTGGTGTTCGTCGATGACCTGCCGCGCACCGCGCTCGGCAAGGTCCAGCACTTTGTGCTGAAGCGGCAAGGCGGGGCATAACCCGGCGACCGCCGTACAGGTTATGTTGATGACCGCCCGCAGGCTCAGCCAAAAACGTCCTGCAACTCGCCGTCGCGGACGACGGTGACGCCGTCGAGCTCGATGGTCGTGCCCATCATCGGCAGATCGAAGTGGCCGGCGGTGAAGCGGCCGGCGAATTCATTGGCGCCGGTCGAGAACAGAAAATTGCCGGCGACCGCGCGGATCTCGGTGCCGTTGGTGTCGCGCTGGTCGTACATCGTCAGCGCTTCATACCGCGCGCGCCGATTCATGCCGAAGCCGACATGGGACACCGCATAGGCTTCGCGATCGCCCCAGGCGGCGAGATAGGCGCGCATCATCATGGCGTCGGCGCCCTCGCCTTCGAGATCGGTCACATAGTCGTCCTTCAGCGTCATCCGCACCGGCGCGGTCAAATAGCGCTTGAAGGTGAGGTTGATGTCGCCGGGCGCCATCACCAGCGTGCCGTTGACCCCGCCGCTCTTGGGGAAGCTGACGACAATGCCGCCCGGCCAATGCGCCAGCGTGCCGGGCTTTTCGGTCCAGCCCCAAATGCCGACCGTCGGCGCGCCGACCATATCGACATCGAGATCGGTCCCCGCCTTGGAGGTGACGCGCATCCGCTTCGTGCCGCGCAGCATCTTGACCGCGGCGCGGACCTGCTTTTCCAGCGCCGGATCGGGCACCATGCGCTCGAGCGCTTCGGGGTGCTCGTTCGACACGACGAGAATGCGCGAGCCGCTCTTCAGAATCTCCGGCGTCTCGGGAGCATGCATCAAGCCCTCGATGGTGCAGTCGACCACGAAACCGGCCTGCTGCAGCGCGCTGACGACCGGACCGAGCCGGCCGATCGCCTCACTCGCGCCGGTGGAGCGCACCGGCACCACCTGCCGATTGCGCGGCGTCGGCACCACAATGTGAAAGGGCTTTGCGCCAAGCCGCATCAAGGCGAGTTCGGCGAGGTGGACGTTCAGCGCCCGCGACTGGGTTTCGGAGAGGATCGCCGCGGTATCGCCCGGCTTCACCGCGCAGCGTTCAAAGATCTCGCAAAAGGCGTCAATCCACTTGGCCTCGATCCGATCAGCCAGCATGCTTCCATCTCTCCGGGTGGTACATCGCGATTGGATTATAGGTGCCGCCATGATACATGAAAAGGAATACTTTTAACGTTAAAGTAGCGATCCGGCATCAGGACTCCGATTGCGGTCTTGAGGCGGGCGAGTGGAGAGCATGACGGATCTGCCGTCAAAACAGGCCCTTTCGAGTGCGCAGCCGGTCAGCCCGGATGACTTCCGCCATGCGCTCGGCCAGTTTCCCACCGGCGTCACCGTCGTCACCGCAACGCATGACGGCCAGCCCGTCGGCATGACCGCCAATTCCTTCGCCTCGGTCTCGCTGCAGCCCCCGCTGGTGCTGTGGAGCGTTGCGACCTCCGCTTTCAGCCATGACGCATTCGTCGCCGCCGATGCCTATGCCGTGCATTTCCTAGGCACGGACCACTTTCACTACGCCGCCCGTTTCGCCGGCCGGGGCTCGCCGAAATTCGATGGCGTCAACCACCAGCCCGGTATCACCGGCGCGCCGCTGCTCGATGGCCTTGCCCCGATCCTCGAATGCCGGACCTGGGCGCGCTATCCCGGCGGCGACCACACCATTCTCGTCGGCGAGGTCGTCCGGATCGTGACGCGAACGCACGACCCGCTGGTGTTCCATTCGGGACAGATGCGCCGGATCGATAGCTCGCCCTTCGCGAGCCGGATGCCGGAACTGGCGGCGGGCAGCTTCGCCAACACCTATCTCGCCTATCTGCTCGCGCGGGCGAGCTTTCTCGTGTCGAGCGCGTTCCACGCCACGCTCCCGCAATGGGACCTGTCGGTATCGGAATGGCGGGTGCTCGCCTGCCTGATGGATGCCGAGGGCCTGTCCGTCGGCGAGCTCGCAGCAATGGCGCTGATGAAACAGCCGGCGCTGACCAAGATCCTCGACCGGATGGAGCGCGACGGCCTCGTCGTCCGCAAAATGGCCGCGGCAGATCGCCGCCGCGTCCTCATCCACCTCACCGCCGCCGGCCGCAGCCGGGCGAAGCCCGTGCTGCGCGCCGCCAAGGCCCATGAGACGGAGCTTTTGGCGACGTTCAAGCCTGAGGAGCGGCGCATGATCAAAGAAGCGTTGCATCTTTTGATCGACGGCCACGCCGCGGAAACCGCGCGGAAATCCCGCTGATTGCGTCAATTGGGGTCTGTTGACGAGTGCGATCGGGGCTGGAACGGGCCGCCGGGGGCGGCTAGAAAGGGCCTTTCCCATCCTGCGTAAAAGGTTGTCCCGTGTCCCAGTCCGCTGCCCGCATCCGCCTCGCCGAAATCATCCGCGACCGCTCGTTCGGACGCGGCGAAATCACGCTGGCTTCGGGCCGCAAGAGCGACTTCTACTTCAACCTCAAGCCGACCATGCTGAATCCCGAAGGCGCGGCCCTCCTCGCCGAATTGACGCTCGAGGCGCTTGAGGACGTGAAGATCGATCTGGTCGGCGGGCTTGAAATGGGCGCGGTGCCGATCGCTGGCGCGATCGCCCAGCTGTCCTGGATCAAGGGCCAGCCGATCCCCGCCTTCTTCGTCCGCAAGAAGCCGAAGGAGCACGGCGCGCGGCTCGCGATCGAGGGCCTGTCCAAGACCGAGAGCCTGCCCGGCAAGCGGGTGGTCATCGTCGAGGACGTCACCACCACCGGCAGCTCCGCGCTCAAGGCGGTCGAAGCCGTCCGCGAAGCGGGCGCCGAAGTCGTGCTCGTGCTGACCATGGTCGACCGCGAGGAAGGCGCCACCGAAGCCTTCGGCGAGGCCGGCCTGCCTTTCCGTTCGCTCTACAAGGCTTCCGAATTCCTCAATCGCGGCTGACCCGTACGAGCGGCAGCCACCTAGACCGATCTCGTCAAAACAAAATCAAACCATCAGGGGAGTCATCGTCATGCGCCGATCTTCATCTCTGTTACTGGCGCTGTTTGCGATGCTCCTCTGCCTGTCGCCGCTGCCTGCCTTTGCTGCGGAAGGCATCGAGGGCGCCAAGCTTTCGGTCGCCTGGGCGCTGCCGTTTCTCGCGATCCTCGTCTGCATCGCCACTGGCCCGCTGTTCTATCCCCATGTGTGGGAGCACCATTACGACAAGTTCGCGCTGGTCCTGGGCCTGCTGGTCATCGTCCCGCTGTTTCTAACGCAGGGCGCAGGCATTGCGACGACCACGATCGCGCACACCGCCTTCCTCGAATACATCCCCTTCATTCTTCTGCTGCTGGCGCTGTTCACCACCGCCGGCGGCATCTATCTGGAAGGCAACCTGCACAGCAGCCCGGCGACGAACATCGTGCTGCTTGCCATCGGCACCGTTCTCGCCAGCGTCATTGGCACCACCGGCGCGGCGATGATCCTGATCCGGCCGCTGATCCGCGCCAATGACTCGCGCCGCTACAATGTCCATGTCGTCGTTTTCTTCATCTTCCTTGTCGCCAATATCGGCGGCTCGCTGACCCCGCTCGGCGACCCGCCGCTGTTCATCGGCTTCCTCAAGGGCGTCAGCTTCTTCTGGACGACACAAAACCTGCTGCTCGAAACCCTCACCGTTGCCGGCATCGTGCTCGCGGTGTTCGCGGTCATCGACATCATGCTGTTCCGGCGTGAGAAGGCGCTCGGCCATCCGAAGAAAGACCCGACCCCGGACTCGCCGCTGCGCCTCCACGGCAAGGTGAACCTGCTGCTGATCAGCGTCGTCATCGCCGCGATCCTGATGAGCGCCTCTTGGAAACCGGGCGTTAGCTTCCATGTCGCCGGTGTCGATCTCCAGTTGCAGGACATCGTGCGCGACATCGTGTTCGTGCTGGTGACGATCGCCTCGCTGAGACTCACCGACAAGAGCGACCGCAAAGCCAACAGCTTCACTTGGGGGCCGATCAAGGAAGTCGCGATCCTGTTCGCCGCGATCTTCATCTGCATCGTGCCGGTGATGGCGATGCTGCAGGCGGGCAGCAATGGCCCGTTCGCCAGCCTCCTCACCCTCGTGACGCGGCCGGACGGCAGCGACAACGCCGCCGCCTATTTCTGGCTCACCGGCCTGTTGTCGTCGCTCCTCGACAACGCCCCGACCTATCTCGTGTTCTTCCAGCTCGCCGGCGGCGACCCGCAAGTGCTGATGACCGCCAAGGCGGCAACGCTCGCGGCGATCTCGTCGGGCGCGGTTTTCATGGGCGCCAACACCTATATCGGCAATGCGCCGAACTTCATGGTCTACGCCATCGCCCGCGAGGCCGGCGTCAAGATGCCGAGCTTCTTCGGCTACATGGCCTGGTCGATGATCGTGCTAATTCCGACCTTCATTCTCACGACCTGGCTGTTCTTCTGAGCGCAAGCTTCGGTTCTGACATCAAGCAAACCCCGGACCGCCTCGGCGCTCCGGGGTTTTATTTTGTTCGCGCGCAGGCAGTAGGCCCGCGATGGCCGAAGGGAACCGCTAGCGCGGCTCGCGAGTTGGATCGGCATCCAGCAAGCTCAACGCAGGATGTTTCGCCGTGGCCTCGAGCAAGAAACTCGCCGCCTACCGAACTAAGCGTGACTTCGCGAAAACGCCGGAGCCCGCGGGCGCGACGGTGGCGAAATCGAAGCTGCGCCGCTTCGTCATCCAGAAACACGCCGCCACGCGCCTCCACTACGACCTGCGGCTCGAACTCGGCGGGGTGTTCAAGTCGTGGGCGGTGACCCGCGGCCCTTCGCTCGATCCTGCCGACAAGCGCCTTGCTGTCGAGGTCGAGGATCACCCGCTCGACTATGGCGACTTTGAGGGGACCATCCCCAAAGGGCAATATGGCGGCGGCACGGTAATGATCTGGGATCGCGGCTATTGGCTGGCCGAGGATGCCGAAGAGGGATTGCGCAACGGCGACCTGAAATTCGCGCTGGCGGGCGAAAAACTGCAGGGCGAGTTCGTGCTGGTGCGGATGAAGCACAGCCGCGACGGTGGCAAGCGCACCAACTGGCTCCTGATCAAGCACGGCGATGCCGACGCGAGGACCGGCAAGGCCAACACCATCCTCGATCAGGATCGCTCCGTTGCATCGGGCCGCACGATGGAGGAAATCGCCGAAGGCGTCGGAACAGAGCCAACGCCGTTCATGCTGCGCAGCGCCAGGGGCCGGCACCTTTCCGCCGCGGCAGTATGGGATACGCGCTCGGGCCTCGCTGCCGATCTGCGCGCGAGCGGCAAAATCGCCGCAAAATCTGCGCCCAAAGCGCCTCGCAGGAAGTCGGCAGTCACCGCCAGATCTCCGGCCCGCAATCCCGCGGCAAAACAAATGGCAAAAAAAGCTCCGACAAGCGCCATGCCGGATTTCATCGAGCCGCAACTGTGCCGCCTCGCCGACACCCCTCCCTCGGGCAAAGGATGGCTGCACGAAGTCAAGTTCGACGGCTACCGGATACAGCTGCGGATCGGGGACGGCAGCGCCGCCTTGCGCACCCGCAGCGGCCTCGACTGGACCGAGAAGTTTCCGAAAATTGCCCGCGTTGCCGCAAAACTGCCCGATGCGGTGCTGGACGGCGAAGTCGTCGCGCTCAACAAAGAGGGCAACCCGGATTTCGCAACCCTCCAGGCTGCCCTGTCGGATGGCGTCACCGATGCGCTGGTGTTCTACGCCTTCGATCTTCTTTTTCTTGGCGGCGAGGATTTGCGCAAGCTGCCGCTGACCGAGCGCAAAGAACTGCTGCAGAAACTGCTGAACAAACTGCGCGGCGGCAGCAAAGCGGTGATCCGCTATGTCGAACATTTTGCGATCGATGGCCCTGCAATGCTGGAGACAGCGCGGCGGATGGGGCTCGAAGGCATCGTGTCGAAGAAAGCCGGCGCCTCCTATCGCTCGGGCCGCGGCGCGGGGTGGATCAAAACGAAATGCCGCCCCGGCCATGAAGTCGTGGTCGGCGGCTGGAAGACCACCAGCGGAAAATTCCGCTCGCTCATGGTCGGCGTACCGCGCGACGAGCACCTCGCCTATGTCGGCATCGTCGGCACCGGCTTTGGCCGCGACGTGGTGCAACGCATTTCACCGGCGCTCAAGGCCGCCGCCGCCAGCAAGAGCCCGTTCGGCGGCAAGAACGCCCCGATGGGCGGCCGCGATGTCCATTGGCTGAAGCCGGAGCTTGTTGCCGAAATCGAGTTCGCGGGATGGACCGGCGACGGCATGGTGCGGCAGGCCGCGTTCAAGGGCCTGCGCGCGGACAAGGAAGCCAAGGATGTGCGCGCCGACAAACCAAAGCTCGTCGCCATGCGCGACCTCGACGAAGAAACGCCGCACACGCCCAACAAGACCGGCCTGAAAAGAACCCGCGGCGCAGCCGAGGCGTCGCCAGACGGTGCTTCCGGCGCAATGCGAACCGGCAGAAGAAGATCCCCGGCCCGTTCCGCGACGGTGATGGGCGTTGCGCTGTCCCATCCCGACAAGGCGTTCTGGCCCGACGCCGGAGACGACACGCCGGTCACGAAACTCGACCTTGCGAATTATTTTGAAAGCGTCGGCGATTTTCTGATCGAGCACATCAGGGGCCGGCCGTGTTCGATCCTGCGCGCGCCGGACGGTATCGACGGCAACGTTTTTTTCCAGCGTCATGCGATGCGCGGCATGTCCCCGCTGCTGACCGCAGTCACCGTCTCCGGCGATCGAAAACCCTATCTGCAGATCGATTCCGTGGAGGGGCTGATCGCCGTCGCGCAGGTCGGCGCGCTGGAATTGCATCCGTGGAATTGCGCTCCCGATCAGCCCGACGTACCAGGCCGCCTCGTCTTCGACCTCGACCCCGGCCCAGATGTCGACTTCCCCGCCGTCATCGCCGCGGCAAAGGAATTGCGCGATCGCATCAACCGGCTCGGCCTCGAAGCCTTTTGCAAGACCACCGGGGGCAAGGGCCTGCACGTCGAGACACCGCTCTCGGCAAAGCCGCGTGACACCGTCGATTGGTCGATGGCGAAAACCTTCGCGCAGGAGATCTGCCGCCAGATGGCAGCGGATGCGCCAGACCGCTACCTCACAACGATGGCGAAGAAGGACCGCACGGGCAGGATCTTTCTCGACTATCTGCGCAACGACCGGATGTCGACTGCGGTCGCGGTGCTCTCGCCGCGGGCGCGGCCCGGCGCCACCGTCGCCATGCCGCTGAACTGGCCGCAAGTCCGGGCCGGGCTGTCTCCCAACGCCTTCACCATCCGCACGGCTCTCGCCGCGCTGAACAAAGGTAAGCCGTGGCGAGACTATGCAAAGGCCTCTGCCTCACTGAAAGCCGCGATCCAAAAACTCGTCGGCTGATTTCGAGTAGCTCGAGACAAAACGAAAGTGGCCGGGACATGCCCGGCCACAAACAGTTTTTTGTCATGCAAGGCGCTTGTCGCGCGTTGCAAATTACTCAGCCGCGAGAGCGACGTCCGGCGCAGCCGCCTTGACGTCGGCGTCGACGTGATCCTCAAACTTCGAAAAGTTCTTCTGGAACATGGCGACGAGGCTGCGCGCGGTCTTGTCGAACTCCGCCTTGTCGGCCCAGGTCTGGATCGGGTCGAGAATGGCGGTGTCGATGCCCGGCACTGCGGTCGGGACGGCGAAGCCAAAATACTTGTCGGTGCGGAATTCGGCGTTGCGCAGCGAGCCGTCGAGAGCTGCGGTCAGCAGCGCGCGGGTCACCTTGATCGGCATGCGGCTGCCGACGCCGTACTTGCCACCGGTCCAGCCGGTGTTGACCAGCCAGCAGTCGACATTGTGCTTGGCGATCAGGTCACGCAGCAGATTGCCGTATTCCGACGGATGGCGCGGCAGGAACGGCGAGCCGAAGCAGGCCGAGAATTCCGGGGTCGGCTCGGTGACGCCACGCTCGGTGCCGGCAACCTTGGCGGTGTAACCGGAGAGGAAGTGGTACATCGCCTGCGCCGGGGTGAGCTTGGCGATCGGCGGCATGACGCCGAAGGCGTCGGCGGCCAGCATCACGAGGTTCTTCGGCTGCGGCGCACGGCCGGTGCGCGACGCATTCGGGATGAAGTCGAGCGGATAGGCCGAGCGGGTGTTCTCGGTCTTGGAGCCGTCGTCATAGTCCGGAACGCGGCTGACCTTGTCGAGAACGACGTTCTCGAGCACGGCGCCGAAACGGCTGCTCGCCGCGTAGATCTCCGGCTCGGAATCCTTCGACAGCTTGATGCACTTGGCGTAGCAGCCGCCTTCAAAGTTGAACACGCCGTCTTCGCCCCAGCCGTGCTCGTCGTCACCGATAAGGGTGCGGTTCGGATCAGCCGAAAGCGTGGTCTTGCCGGTGCCGGACAGGCCGAAGAAGATCGCGCTGTCGTCGTTGTCGCCGACGTTGGCCGAGCAGTGCATCGGCATCACGCCCTTGCCAGGCAGGTAGTAGTTCAGCGTGGTGAAGACCGACTTCTTCATCTCGCCCGCATAGCGGGTGCCGCCGATCAGAATGACCTTGCGGGTGAAGTCGATGGCCACAACCGTCTCGGTGCGGCAGCCGTGACGCTTCGGATCAGCCTTGAAGCTCGGCAGATCGACGATGGTCAATTCCGGAATGAAATCAGCCAGCTCTGCAAGCTCTGGGCGGATCAGCAAAGTGCGGATGAAGAGCGAGTGCCAGGCAAGTTCGGTGTAAACGCGGGTCTTGATGCGATGGCTGGGATCTGCGCCGCCGTAAAGGTCTTGCGCGAACAATTCCATCCCTTTGGCGTGCTCGATGAAATCGTTGTAGAGAGTCTCGAACTGCTCGGGGGTGATGGCCTGGTTGCCGCCCCACCACACCGTGTTTTCCGTCGTCGCATCCCGGACCGTGAATTTGTCCTTCGGCGAGCGACCGGTGAATTCACCGGTTTCCGCACAAATTGCGCCGTCGGCGGTCAGCTCCGCCTCACCCCGGCTCAAAGCGTGCTCGTAAAGTTTCGGCGCACCAAAGTTCCAGTTTACGGCTTTAAGATCTTTGAAGCCGAATTTATCAGCGCCGAACGCGCCGTTGCGCACACCCGTCTCTCGCACGAAAAGTCCTCCTAGAACCCGCGTCCCGAGCCGCCGCCAACCGAGCGCTCCGCGGTCGCCGGTCACATCCGATGACCGGCCTCAATCCGGCGTTCTAATAATCCCGAAGTCTCACCTTGCCAAGGGAATGACGGCGTTTTCATGCGCACTGCGACGGATAATCTCAGAAATCCTTAAACTGATCATCGGCCGCGCGCTTCCTCGGCTAAGAGGCGCAAAATATGCCGCAGTGCAGCAGGATTTTTGACGCGCCGCGGAAAATCCAGCCGCAGAATGTCCGCCCCGGCCTGAAGATCGAGCCCGTCCGGGTCGCAGCCGGTGCAGCGCCATTCGCCGGCCGCCGCGCCCAGCAGCCGCGTCGCGTAAAGGCTTAAGGCATCACCATGGTCGCTGTTCAGGTGGTCGAGAATGTCGGGCTCGGCGGCGACCAGAGTACCGGCGTCGGCAAGATCGGTCAGCACATCGCCCGCGGCGAGATTGATGATCCGGCCGAAACCGGCGACCAAATGCACCCTGCTCATCCGCACGATGAAAAAGTGAAAGTCAGCGAAGCCCGCAAAGACCTCTGCAGTCGGATGGGCACGAAGGTAACGGCGCGCGACCTGATCGACCACATCCCCGCCGGCCTCTTCCGCGCGGCCGGAAATCATGATCCGCGCGCCTTCCAAGGGATCGCCGGGGGCGCGTTCGTCCAGCATCAGCGAAACGCGGGGATCGGCCAGAATGTTCTGGGTGTGAACCGCAAGGCGCGAGATCAGCAGGATCGGCGAGCCGTCCGGCTGAGTGGCGACATTGATCAGCGAGCAATAGGGGTCGCCCGAGCCCGGCATCAGCGTCGCAAGCGCCCCTGTCCGGCGGCGGCGGAGCAGCGACCGAGCCGCCTTGATTGGGTCGAAATTTTCGCTCGGCTGCATAAGGTTGCTTCCTCTGGCGTAAACTTGAGCCGGACGGGCTTTCACATGGAAATGCCGCACTTATATAGAGTCGGTACCCTTGGGAACTTTGGAACCTTGGGGACGTTCTTGGAACATGGCCACACTTCAGCCCAGCTTGCGTTGCTTGTCGATGGCCTCTGCCGCCGGAATTGGCGGTCAACAAATTGCTCGCCTCTAGGACACCCATTCGGAAAGTAGGCTTATGCCCACAATCGCCCTGGTCGATGATGACCGCAACATTCTCACCTCGGTTTCGATTGCTCTGGAAGCCGAAGGCTACCGGATCATGACCTATACCGATGGCGCATCGGCACTGGACGGATTCCGCACCTCTTCTCCCGACCTCGCCATTCTCGATATCAAGATGCCGCGGATGGACGGCATGGAGACGCTGCGCCGCTTGCGTCAAAAGTCCGATCTTCCGGTGATCTTCTTGACCTCGAAGGACGAGGAGATCGACGAGTTGTTCGGCCTCAAGATGGGCGCGGACGATTTCATCCGCAAACCGTTCTCCCAGCGCCTGCTCGTCGAGCGCGTCAAGGCCGTGCTGCGCCGGGCCGCGCCGAAAGACCCAACCGCGGCGCCGAAAGAGAACGACGCCAAGGCGCTCGATCGCGGCCAGCTTCGGATGGACCCGGAGCGGCATACTTGCACCTGGAAATCCGAGCCGGTCACGCTCACGGTCACCGAATTCCTCATCCTTCAGGCGCTCGCCACCCGCCCCGGCGTCGTCAAGAGCCGCAATGCCCTGATGGATGCGGCCTATGACGATCAGGTCTATGTCGACGATCGCACCATCGACAGCCACATCAAGCGGCTGCGCAAGAAGTTCAAGGTGGTCGACGATGACTTCGACATGATCGAGACGCTGTACGGCGTCGGCTACCGCTTCAAGGAAACCTGATCCTTCACCCCTGACCGGGGCGCGATCCGCGCTCCGGGTTCCCCCGCTGCGTCGAACCAGCATCGTAACTGGCGATGAGGCCGGTTTGCGGATAAAAGGGGATGTGACCAAATCTCGCGGGCACCCGGTCCCCCGCATGGGGACGGCAGGCGCAGCCGCACCGCCGATGGCAACCGAGGAAGCCGAGGCAGGTCATGATATGTGGCACACACCGCGCGGCCCAAGGCTCGCGTGACATGACCAACGATTTGAACCAGGCAGTTAAGGCCATTGCTGGATCGAACGAAAGCTGACCGCGGCGCATCCGCCGAGCCGCCTCACTCTCCCGACGTGGACCTCCGCGGCGACGAGCATGGCGGTGAGAAAGCGACCGCCCGCCGCTCGGTGTTCAGCCCCCGCGCCTGGATCAAGCGGGCATGGCAGTATTTTTTCACCCTCAGCTTCTCCAGCCTGACGCGCCGCATCGTCTCGCTCAACCTTGCGGGCCTCATCGCGCTGGTCGCCGGCATTCTCTACCTGTCGCAGTTTCGCGCCGGGCTGATCGATGCCCGCGCGCAGAGCCTCCTGGTGCAGGCCGAAATCATCGCCGGCGCGATCGCGGCGTCGGCCACGGTCGAAACCAACACCATCACGATCGATCCCGAGCGCCTGCTCGACCTCAAGCCCGGCGAGACCTATGGCGCGCCGGACGAACTCTCGACGCTCGACTTTCCGATCAATCCCGAGCGCGTCGCGCCGGTATTGCGACGCCTGATCTCGCCGACCAAGACCCGCGCCCGCATCTACGACCGCGACGGCGTGCTGATCCTCGACAGCCGCAACCTCTATGGGCGTGGCGACGTCATGCGCTTCGAACTCGCGCCGCCGGAGACCGAGAAGCCGGGCATCGCGGAGCGGGCGATGATCGCGCTGCGCACCTGGCTCAATCGCGGCGACCTGCCGCCCTATCGCGAGCTCGGCCCGGAAAACGGCACCGGCTACAGCGAAGTCGTCGCGGCGATGGGCGGCTACAAAGCCAGCATGGTGCGCATCAACGACCGCGGCGAAATCATCGTTTCGGTCGCAGTGCCCGTGCAGCGCTTCCGCGCCGTTTACGGCGCGCTCATGCTGTCGACCCAGGGTGACGACATCGACCAGATGGTGACGGCCGAGCGCCTCGCCATCCTCAAGGTCTTCGGCATCGCCGCGCTGGTGATGATCGTGCTGTCGCTGCTGCTCGCCAGCACCATCGCCGGCCCGGTGCGTCGGCTCGCCGACAGCGCCGAACGCGTGCGCAGACGGATCAAGACCCGCGTCGAGATTCCCAACTTCACCCGGCGCGGCGACGAGATCGGCCATCTCTCCGGCGCGCTGCGCGACATGACCGAGGCGCTGTACAATCGCATCGAGGCGATCGAGCGCTTTGCCGCCGACGTCGCGCACGAGCTGAAAAATCCGCTGACCTCGCTGCGCTCCGCCGTCGAGACGCTGCCGCTGGCGAGATCCGACGACAGCCGCAAGCGCCTGCTCGCGGTGATCGAGCACGACGTGCGGCGGCTCGACCGCCTGATCTCGGACATTTCAGACGCTTCGCGCCTCGATGCCGAACTGCAGCGGCAGGATGTGGCGCCGGTCGACATCCGCCGCCTGCTCAGCACCACCGTCTCGATCGCCAACGAGACGCGCAACGGCGATACCGTGCCGGTCGAGGTGCGCTTTGAGACCAACCGGCCCGACACTTTCGCGGTCGCAGGCCATGACCTTCGCCTCGGCCAGGTGATCGCCAACCTGCTCAGCAATGCCCAGTCGTTCTCCCCGCCGGGGAGCAAGGTCAAGATGACCTGCCGCCGGCTGAAGTCCGACATCGAGATCGTCATCGACGATCAGGGACCGGGGATCCGCGACGACGCCCTCGAGAAGATTTTCGAGCGGTTTTATACTGACCGCCCGCATCAGGGCTTCGGCCAAAACTCCGGCCTCGGCCTGTCGATCTCCAAGCAGATCATCGAAGCCCATGGCGGCAAGATCTGGGCGGAAAATCGTTTCGGCCCGAAGGACGAGGATGGCAACCCCACCGTTCTCGGCGCCCGTTTCATAGTCCGGCTGCCGGCGTCATGAAGCCGCCTCCGGCGCAGGCGACGATCCACGCTTCAGCCGTGCTGGTCGGCGACAGGGCTGTGGTGATCCGCGGCCCGTCCGGGTCGGGAAAATCGCACCTCGCATTCGATCTGATCTGCGCCGGGCGAACCGGACTGCTGCCCAACACGACCTTGATCGGCGATGACCGGATTTTTCCCGTCCCGGAAAGGGGGCGTGTGGTTGTCCGTCACGTCCCAGAGCTTGCCGGCCTGATCGAAATCAGAGGGCTTGGCATCCGCCGCTGCGCGTTCGTCCCCGAGGGCGTCGTCGCGCTGATTGTGGATCTTGCGGCCGATGACGCCGCGCGCCTGCCCGAATCAGTTTCGCTCAAAACCACGCTGTGCGGCGCCGAAGTAGCACGCATCCCGGTCGAAGCGGGCTTTTCCGCCCTACCGATGGTTGTGGCGTGGTTCGCCACCGCCCCTGCGCTGGGGATTGCCCCTGCGACATTCCACCAATTGCCGGATTCGCCTTGATGACCATATATGTGGCATGAATTGCCATAGGAATTGCCACTCTGGCAGTCGCTATCCTTACCTGTACGACTATTGGGATATGCAAAAGGTTCGCGAACCTCTTGCGCAGGAGCTATGGATGGTCATGATGTGGCCCTTTCGTGCGACGCACCCAAAGGCGTCCGCGAGGAGTCTGCAATGATTGGTCTGGTAATCGTGACCCATGGACGGCTGGCTGACGAGTTTCGATCAGCACTTGAGCACGTGATGGGTCCGCAAACGCAAATTGAAACGATCACGATCGGCCCTGAAGATGATGCCGATCTGTGTCGCACCGATATCATCGAGGCCGTGAATCGCGTCGACAGCGGCAACGGCGTTGCCATCCTCACCGACATGTTCGGCGGCACGCCGTCGAATCTGGCGATTTCCTGCATGAACCAACCGAAGGTCGAGGTTCTCGCAGGCATCAACCTTCCGATGCTCGTCAAGCTCGCCAAGGTTCGCGCTGAGATGCCGCTGGCCGAGGCCATTGCCGCCGCTCAGGATGCCGGCCGCAAATATGTCACCATCGCCAGCCGTGTTCTGGCCGGAAAATGAACGACAATCCTGACCATAATGCCACTGCCCCCACGTCGGTCGAGGCACAGGGCGCGGTGACACGCGAGCTGGAAATCACCAACAAACGCGGCTTGCACGCCCGCGCCTCGGCGAAGTTCGTGCAGACCGTCGAGCGTTTCCACGCCGAAGTCTCGGTGACGCGCAACGGCGAGACCGTCGGCGGCAACTCGATCATGGGCTTGATGATGCTCGCAGCCGGGCCAGGGACGACGATCTCGGTTTCCGCATCCGGCCCCGAAGCGGATGCCGCGCTGGCGGCGATCAGCGACCTCGTCCTCAACAAGTTCGGCGAAGAATAGCGCGCCGCATTGCGCCGCGCTGGCCGCCCCGAAGGCGTCTACCTCGCCGGCGGCACGATATAGACCTGCCACGTCCCCTTCGGCCCCATCACGCCCTTGTGGAAGCGCCGCTCCGAGATGGTCAGATGCTCGGCGCCGGCCGCGTGCTCGGCCATCCAGGCGCGGCATTCGGCGAGACGGGGATCAAGCTCGTCGCAGACCCCGATGAATCCGCTCGCCTTGGCCTTGTCCAGCGTCGCCAGCCCGGCGGTCCAGGCGTCGCCGAGTTCCAGCGGCGCCGGATGATCGGGGCTGTAGAACGCCATCTGCGACGAGGCCTCGGTGAAAGAGGCGACCACGGGCCATTTGCCGGGAAAGCGCATGTGCCACATCCGGGTCAGCTGCCGTGCCAGCCCGGAGCTCGGAACGAACGCGCCGACGCTCTGCTTGGCGCGGGCGAAGCTCTCGCTGGCCAGCCTCGGCGCCAGCGCGAGCGAGCCGGCCGAGGCGATCAGCCAGATCAGCAGAACATTGAACACCGCCGCCTTCGGCACCCGCACCGCCGGAATCGCGATCAGCGCCAGCGGCACCAGGAAGAACAGCGGAATGCCCCAGTCGGTCTTGACGTGGATCGAATAGGCAAGGCCCGCGAGCAGCGGCGCGACGACGACGGCAACCTGAATGATCCAGACATTGAGGGCCTGCGACAGGTTCACCCCTTTGTTCGCGCCGCCCTTGAGAGGCAGCAGCCCGGGCAGAAACTTGCGGCCGCCCGGCACCCTGATCGCGAGCGCGAGCAGGCCGAGCAGCACGACCGGCGACAGCAAAGCGAGATTGTGGGTGAGGAAGCCGAGAATGGTGGCACTGCTCGCGATCTGCGAGGGCGAGGCATAGAACGCGCCGGCATAGGCGAAGGGCGCGAAATCAACCTGATACAGCCACCACAGATGCGGGGACATCGCGAGCAGAAACACCGCGATCGCCACCCACGGCGCGCTCGAACGCAGATAGGCCATCCGCTCCGGGTGCAGCAGCGCGGCAAGACCGACACCGCCGATCATCGTCGCCGCCCAGTATTTGGTCAGCATGCCGGCCGCCGCTGCAAGCCCGAGCCAGACGCCGGACATCGCGGTGCGCTTCTCGAAGGCGTGCAGATAGGCCAGCACGATAAGGGGCAGGGTCGCGAGCTGCGCGAGATCGGCGTTGTACTTGTAGCCCTTGAAATTAAGGATCGGATAGAGCGACAGCAGCACCAGCGCGAAGAACGCGCGGCGGCGGTCAACCACGCGCTGCGCAATCTCCCAGCTCACGAACAGCGCGACGCCACACGTCGCCATCGCAAGGCCATAGGCGGACCAATCGGCCGGCGGCACGAGGCGAAACCAGATCCCGGCGATCCAGCCGCTGAGCGGCGGATGCTTGCCATAGCCAAGCAGGAACTGCTGTCCCCACGCATAAGCCTCGGACGTGTCGAAATGAACGTCCTGCGAGGCTTTGAGCACCGTGAGGATGAGCGTCCACAGCGCCGCGTGCGCAAGAACGAAGATCATCGCCGTCAGCCGCGCCGTGCTGTCGCCGGTCGCGCTTGCGATGATCCAGGCAGCAAAGCGATGCGCTGCCCTCATTCCACGTGCTCGCGCCTTGGGCTGCGCCCGTTGCAGTTCGTTTACGTTCATCAAATTTCCCCGGATCCCCAAGGCTTGCTAACAGCGGCGCGACCCCGCCCGCAATCATTTTTGCCGGATTGCCCGCGAACAAAAGCGTGATCAGGAAAGTGATCGATTGGCCGCGCGGCCGTCGCAGTTCAGCGCGCGGCCTGCAATTGCGGCTTCGGTGTGCTCGGCGCGGGTTTTTCCTGCGGCACGATCGCCGCTGCGACATATCCCACTGGCCGGCCCGCGACCCGGCCAAAACGCCAATCCCATGCCCGCGCGAGCGCGCCCTCGAACAGCCGTTGCCCGCCGGCGCTATCCAGCCCGGCGACGCAGACCAGATCCTCCGAAGGACAAACCGCAACGCCTCGGATTGCCCGGTTCGGCGCGGCCTCGCGCACCTGCGCCGCGAGTTGGCCCGCACCGCCGGGGAGATAGCGGACCGGACCGCCGAGATAGAACGCAACCGACATCGCCAATTCCGGCTCGCCCGCGACATGGGTGATCGGCTCCAAGGCCGGCCACTCCATCTGCAGGCGCTCGGCAAGAAGCGAGGCATGGTCGCTCGGGCGCGGCGTGCTGGTGAGATGGATGGCGAGCGAAATCCATGGCGAGAGCAGAAGCAAGCCGCCGCTGAACACAGTGGCGACGACCAGCATCACCTTGACCGCCCGGCGGTCGATGACGATCCGCGGCGACGACAGCACGACCAGCGGCAACAGGGTCAGGCCGGGGATCATCCACAGCGCGACGATCTCAAGCTGCAAGGTCAACGAGGCGGCGATCGGCAGCAGAACCGGCAGCGCAAAGGCCGCGAGCATCAGCCGGCGCTGCGGCTCGCGCGGCAACAGCAGGTCGCGCCAGCCGGCGCGATCGGGACGCGCCAGAATGACGAACAGCGCCACCGGCGCGGCGGCAAAGGCGATCAGGCCCGCGGCATAATGGGCGCTGACCACGACAGGCCCCGGATCGATCGCGACCATGCGCGCCGAGGCATAGGCCATCAGGGCGAAGCCATCGTCGAGCAGCCAGTGCAGATGCGGCGCGATCGTCACGAGCCCGGCGGCGATGATGATCCACGGCGCGGGCGAGCGCAGAAAGGCCAGCCGCCGCGGATCGAGCAGCGCGGCAACGCCAAGCCCCGCGACAAGAAACACCGACCAATATTTTCCGAGCATCGCCGCGCCGGCGCTGACCCCGGCGATGAGCGCCCAGAGCGTGCTGCGCTGCTCGAACAGCCGCATCACCGCGTAGGCGGCGAGCGCCCAGAACGGCAGCAGCACCGAATTGGCGTTAAATTTGAGGGCGTGGAAATTGTAGAACGGAATCAGCGTGAGCATCGCGAGGCCAAACACCGCCTTTTCCGGCGGAAGCCAGCGCGCAAACATTTTCCATGCAATGACGAGCGTGGCCACGATGTTGACGACGGCGAGCAGCGTGAAGGCCCAGTCCGTCGCCGGAAAAACCGAAAACCATGCCGCCACGATCCAGCCGCTCATCGGCGGGTGCTTGTCGTAGCCGCCGGCCAAAGCCCGCGACCAGACATAGGCCTCGGTCATGTCATGGTGAATGTCGCGCGGCCACGTCGCCAGGATGCGATACAGCATCCAGAACAGGCCGTAGACCCCGAGGGTGATCAACACTGCGCGTTCGCGCTTCGCTCCTACCAAGGCGTCAGACCAACGCCCGGCAGCCGACGACAGGTCTTTGACGAAGGCCATCATGCGCGGGGGTTCAAAATTGTGGCGATGGAACCGTGGTAAGCTGCGTCGGGTTCCACCGTCAAGCGGAGCCGCCTGCGCCTCTTGGCCGCGGCGCATGCGGTAAAGCCGCCGGGTTCAGTAAAATTGCGCTGAAAAGCCGGGCCCGGCCCGCACAGCAGTTGCCCGCAATTTAAGCGAATGCTAATCCCGCGGCCATGGCCAGAACCCCGATTTCGAATATCCGCAATTTTTCCATCGTCGCTCACATCGACCATGGCAAATCGACGCTCGCCGACCGGCTGATCCAGATCACCGGCGGCTTGGCTGCGCGTGAGATGAAGGAGCAGGTGCTCGATTCGATGGATATCGAACGCGAGCGCGGCATCACCATCAAGGCGCAGACGGTTCGCCTCACCTATCCGGCCAAGGACGGCCAGACCTACGAACTCAACCTCATCGACACCCCCGGGCACGTCGACTTCGCCTACGAGGTCTCGCGCTCGCTGGCCGCGTGCGAAGGCTCGCTGCTGGTGGTCGACGCCAGCCAGGGCGTCGAGGCCCAGACGCTGGCCAACGTCTACCAGGCGCTCGACAACAACCACGAGATCGTGCCGGTTCTCAACAAGATCGACCTGCCCGCCGCCGAACCCGACAAGGTCAAGCAGCAGATCGAGGATGTGATCGGCATCGACGCCTCCGACGCGGTGATGATTTCGGCCAAGACCGGCATCGGCATCGAGGACGTGCTCGAAGCGATCGTCACCCGCCTGCCTCCGCCGAAGGGCGACCCTGACAAGACCCTCAAGGCCCTGCTGGTCGATAGCTGGTACGACGTCTATCTCGGCGTCGTCGTGCTTGTGCGCATCATCGACGGCGTGTTGACCAAGGGTCAGCGGGTCCGGATGCTCGGCACCAACGCGGCCTACGAGGTCGAGCGGGTCGGCGTGTTCAGTCCCAAGATGACCCCGGTCGACGAACTTGGCCCCGGCGAGATCGGCTTTATCACCGCAGCGATCAAGGAAGTCGCCGATACCCGCGTCGGCGACACCATCACCGACGACCGCCACCCGGTCAGCGAGATGCTGGCGGGCTTCAAGCCGGCGATCCCCGTGGTGTTCTGCGGTCTCTTCCCGGTCGATGCCGACGATTTCGAGACGCTGCGCGCCGCGATGGGCAAGCTGCGCCTCAACGACGCCAGCTTCTCCTTCGAGATGGAAACCTCCGCCGCCCTCGGCTTCGGCTTCCGCTGCGGCTTCCTCGGCCTCCTGCACCTGGAGATCATTCAGGAGCGGCTGCACCGCGAGTTCAACCTCAACCTGATCGCGACCGCGCCGTCCGTCATCTACAAGCTGCACATGACCGACGGCTCGATGATGGAGATCCACAATCCGGTCGATATGCCGGACGTAGTGAAGATCGACGAGATCCACGAGCCGTGGATCGAAGCCACGATCATGACCCCGGACGAGTATCTCGGCAGCGTTCTGAAGCTGTGCCAGGACCGCCGCGGAACGCAGATCGAACTGACCTATATCGGCGCCCGGGCCGTGGTGAAGTACAACCTGCCGCTCAACGAGGTGGTGTTCGACTTCTACGACCGCCTGAAGTCGATCTCGAAGGGCTATGCCTCGTTCGACTATCACCTCACCGACTATGCCGCCGCCGACCTCGTGAAGATGCAGATTCTGGTCAATGGCGAGTCGGTCGACGCCCTCTCCATGCTGGTTCACCGCTCCCGCGCCGAACACCGCGGCCGGGCGATGGTGGAGAAGATGAAGGAGCTGATCCCGCCGCACATGTTCCAGATCCCGATTCAGGCGGCGATCGGCGGCAAGGTGATCGCCCGCGAAACCGTCCGCGCGCTCCGCAAGGACGTCACCGCCAAGTGCTACGGCGGCGACATCTCGCGCAAGCGCAAGCTGTTGGAAAAGCAGAAGGAAGGTAAGAAGCGGATGCGGCAGTTCGGCAAGGTCGAGATCCCGCAGGAAGCCTTCATCGCGGCCCTCAAGGTCGACGACTGAGCGGGCGGCGCGCCCCGTCGCTGCCCATTCCCACATCATCATTGCACCTTTCGCTCGCTACTCAAGGTTGACTTGAACGCGGCGGGAAAAGACCATTCTCCCCGTGGGCGCACCCAATAGCGCCGGACACAGGGAGGACTCGCGATGGCTTACAAGTTCGAGATCTACAAGGACAAGGCAGGAGAATACCGCTTCCGCTTCAAGGCCTCCAACGGCGAGACGATGTTCGGCTCGGAGGGCTACAAGCAGAAGAAGTCGGCCGAGGACGCGATTGCGTCGATCAAGTCACATGCGCCGGGCGCGACGATTGACGATCAGACCAAGCCTGCCTGAGCCATCGACACCGACCTTTCGATGACAACCCCGCTGCTCGCCGCAGCGGGGTTTTTCATTTTATGCGCCCGCTTCTGGAACATGTTCGCAAGTTGTGACTTGGCAGTCATTGGTGCTTCGATACCGGGCACTGCCTCAAGGAGTAACGCTATGCCACGCGGAGACAAGTCGAGCTACACCGACAAGCAGAAACGTCAGGCCGAGCATATCGAGGAAAGCTATGAGCGCCGAGGAGTTGGCAAGAAGACAGCCGAAAGCCGGGCGTGGGCGACCGTCAACAAGGAAGAAGGCGGCGGCAAGTTGAGTGGCTCGGGCCGGGCGCGCAAATCGGCATCACCCGCCGCAGCCGCAAAGAAGGCGCCAGCGCGGCGCGCGACCAAGGCCACGGCCACGGCCAAATCGGCCGGCAGAAAGACCACGGCACGCAAGACGACCGCCGGCGCCAAGAAAGCCGGAGCGAAGACGGCGAAAAAGACCGCAGCAAAGGCGACCACCGCACGAGCCGCACCGAAGGCGCGCAAGGCCATGAGCGCCCGCACCTCGGCCCGCTCCTCCGCTGGCCGCCAGGCGACGACGCGCACCGCCACTGCAAAGAAGGCCACCACCAAGCGCGCCGCCTCGCACAAGAAGGCCGTCCGCAAGGTTTCCGCCGGCAAGAGTGCGGCCAAGAGCACGGCCAAGGGCGCTCGCAAGACGGCGCCCCGCGCCACGGGACGCAAATCCTCACCTCCGAAAACCATGATCTGACGGCAAGATCCCGCACCTATGGGATCTTTGCTCAACGCGCGAGGAGCGGATGCCTTCATCGGCATCCGCTCTCGTTTTCTGTCGCTCTCGCCAGCGCCCGCTTCTGCGCATTATGCTTCGCGCATGATTCTGTGCTGGCACAATTTTCGTTGGCCGTCTTTCCGATTGCCGCTCCTGGGGGCGGCGCTGGGGCTTGCCGCGATCACCGGCACCGCCGCCGCCCAGACACCGGGCAGCCTCGATCCGAAGCCGTTGCCGCCGCTGGCCAATCCCGACGATCCGCAGCTCGCGGCCAAGCAGCTCTTCGGCCGCAAGTCGCTGCCGGCGAAGCTCGAGCCGCGCGCCATCGGCTTCTATGCCAAAGGCTGCCTCGCCGGCGCGCAGGCGCTGTCGATCGACGGCGACAATTGGCAGGTGATGCGGCTGTCGCGCAATCGCAACTGGGGCCATCCCGACCTGATCACGCTGCTCGAAAAGCTGGCGCGCAAGGTCTCCGCGGTGTCGGGCTGGCCGGGCCTTCTGGTCGGCGACATCTCCCAGCCGCGCGGCGGCCCGATGCTGACCGGCCATTCCAGCCACCAGATCGGCCTTGATGCCGATATCTGGCTGACGCCGATGCCCAACCGCACCCTCACCCGCAAGGAGCGCGAGGAGATGTCGGCGGTCGACATGGTGCGCAGCGACCGGCTCGATATCGATCCGAAGGTATGGACCCCGAAGCATATCACGGTGATCCGCGCGGCGGCGGAAGCGCCGCAGGTCGAGCGCATCTTCGTCAATGCCGCGATCAAGAAGGCGCTGTGCCGCGAGGCGCGCGGCGATCGGCACTGGCTGTCGAAAGTGCGCCCGATGTACGGACATAACTACCACTTCCACATTCGCATCAAATGCCCGCCGGGCATGGCCGACTGCACGCCGCAAGAGCCGCCGGCCGCCGAGGACGGCTGCCGCACGGAAGACCTTGCGTTCTGGTTCAGCGACGCGGTGCTGCATCCCAAGCCGCCGCCGGTGCCGCCCAAGCCCAAGCCGCCGCTGACGCTCGCCGACCTGCCCGCCGCCTGCCGCACCGTGCTGCATGCGCCCTAGCCCTTTACGCTCGGGTGCAGCCTGCTAAAGTGCCGCCATCGACAGCCTGGCCGACCGTAAGTCCGCCGGGTTCCCCGGAACGGCGCTTCCGCTTGTCGTCCCTGTTTTCCTCAACGACTGCCGCATGCGGCGCGCGTAGCGCGCTGCATTGCCTGTGGAGCGCCCCGATGTCTCTGTTTCGCCCCCTCATCACCATGTCGCTGCTATGCGGCCTCGCCTTTTCGCCGGCGATGGCAAAGGATGCCGCGCCTGCTGCCGCCGCGCCCGCGGCGCAGACCCAGAGCCTCACCGCATTCGCCGCCGCCTCGATGAAGAACGCGCTCGACGAGGTCAACGCGGCCTATGCCGCCAAGACGAAGACCACCGTGACCGCGAGCTATGCCGCGAGCTCGGCGCTCGCCAAGCAGATCGAGCAGGGCGCGCCTGCCGACATCTTTCTGTCCGCCGACACCGACTGGATGGACTATCTGACCAAGAAGAACGGCATCAAGACCGGCACCCGGATCGATCTTCTCGGCAACCGCATCGTCCTGATCACGCAGAAGGATTCCAAGCTCGGCAACGTCACCATCGGCGAGAACTTCGACCTCGCCAAGCTGGCGGGCGACGGCCGCATCGCCACCGGCGACGTCACGTCGGTGCCGGTCGGCAAATACGCCAAGGCCGCCCTCGAAAAGCTCGGCTCATGGGCCGCGGCTGCGCCGAAATTCGCCATGGCCGACAATGTCCGCGCAGCGATGACGCTGGTGTCGCGCGGCGAAGCCGTGCTCGGCATTGTCTATGAGACCGATGCCAAGGTCGATCCCGCGGTGAAAATCATCGGCACCTTCCCCGATGGCTCGCACCCGGCGATCATCTATCCGGTGGCCGCGACGGCGAACGCCAAGGAGGGCGCGGCGGATTACATCGCGTTCCTGCGCTCTTCGCCGGCACAGGCGATCTTTGAGAAGTACGGCTTCTCCTTCCTCAACCGCCCGGTCTCCTGATCAGCGTGTTTGAGCTGACGCATGAAGAATGGGTTGCGATCGCGCTGTCCTTGCGCGTCGCGCTGGTCGCGACCCTGTTTGCAACGCCGCTGGCGATCGCGGTGGCATGGCTGCTGGCGCGGCGCGATTTCTGGGGCAAATCGGCGCTCGACGCCCTGATTCACCTGCCGCTGGTGCTGCCGCCGGTGGTCACCGGCTATCTGCTGCTGCTCACCTTCGGCAAGCGCGGCATGATCGGCGCGTGGCTTGCCGAATACGGCATCGTCTTCGCCTTCCGCTGGACCGGCGCGGCGCTGGCCTGCGGCGTGATGTCGTTTCCGCTGCTGGTGCGCCCGATCCGGCTGTCAATCGAGGCGATCGACCGCCGTCTTGAACAGGCAGCCGCGACCCTCGGCGCCTCGCCATGGAAAGTGTTCCTCACGGTGACGTTGCCGCTGGCGCTGCCCGGCGTCGTCGCCGGCATGGTGCTGGGCTTTGCCAAGGCGATTGGCGAATTCGGCGCAACGATCACATTCGTCTCGAACATCCCCGGCGAGACGCAGGTGATTTCCTCGGCGATCTACGCCCTGATCCAGACCCCGGACGGCGACGTCGCCGCGCTGCGGCTGGTGATCGTGTCGATCATCATCGCCTCGCTGGCGTTGATCGCCTCGGAAGTGCTGGCGCGCCGCGCCGCGCTGCGGCTGCATGGAACCTGATCATGCTCAAGGTTGATGTCGAAAAAACCCTTGGCGAGGTCGTCATCAAGGCGGCGTTCGAAAGCGACAGCGGCGTCACCGGCCTGTTCGGCTCGTCCGGCGCCGGCAAGACGACGCTGATCAACATGATCGCGGGCCTCGTGCGGCCCGATCGCGGCGTCATCAGCATCGACGGCGAGCGCGTTGACGACGTCGCGGCGGGCATCCACGTCCCGACCCATCATCGCCGCATCGGCTACGTGTTTCAGGATGCGCGGCTGCTGCCGCATCTCAGCGTCCTGCAAAATCTCGATTACGGCCGCCGCATGAACCGCCTCGCGGCCGATGCGGCCCAGCAAGCCCGCATCGTCGGGATGCTCGATATCGGGCATCTCCTGAACCGCCGCACCGGAAAGCTCTCCGGCGGCGAGCGCCAGCGTGTCGCGCTCGGCCGGGCGCTGCTCGCCCGCCCGCGCCTCCTCCTGCTGGACGAGCCGCTCGGCGCCCTCGACAGCGCCCGCAAGGCCGAGATTCTGCCCTACCTGATGCGGCTGCGCGACGAGGCCGGCATTCCGATGGTCTATGTCTCGCACGATGCCGACGAAATGCGCCTGCTCGCCAACCAGATCGTGCTGATGACCAATGGCCGCGTCACCGCGGTCGGCAGCGTCGACATTCTGCCGCCGGCGATGCCGCTCCTGACCTGATGACTAGCCGGCCGAGGAGGAAGCATCCTTCTCGCCGGCGGCATCCTGGCGGACGTCCTGGCCTTCGAGATGGTCGCGATAATCGGCGGCGCGCACCAGCAGCATCAGCGACACCGGCGTCGTCACGGTGAGAAACACCGTGATCAGCAGTTCATGGATCACCCAGCGCGTCTCGTTGACCGAGAAGTAGATCATCGAGGCGATCAGGATGCAGCCGGCGCCGAGCGTGGTGCCGAGCGTCGGCGCGTGGACGCGCTCATAGAAGGTCTTGAACCGGAGAAGGCCGACCGAACCGATCAGCGACAACAGCGCGCCGACGAACAGGAACAGCGCCGCAAGCAAAGCCGCCCAGGGCGGCAGATTGGCCGCCGCCATCATTCGATCACCTCCCCGCGCATGAGGAACTTGGCCATTGCCGCGGTCGAAACGAAGCCGAGCACAGTGATCACCAGCGCCGCCTCGAAATAAAGCGTCGTGCCTGAGCGGATGCCGAAGGTCAGCAGCAAGAGCGTGCCGTTGACATAGAGCGCATCGAGGCCGAGCACGCGGTCCTGCGCCCGCGGGCCGCGCATCAGCCGCACCACCGAGCACGCCATCGCGATGGACAAGCAGAGCTGGGCGAAAAGAATCGTCAGCGACAGGATGAGCATGCTCATGCGAATATCTCCAGCAGCAGCGCCTCATAGCGACGCTTGATCATGTCGATCCATTCCTGCTCCTCGACGAGGTCGAGAACGTGGATCGTCAGGGTGCCGGTGACGCCGTTGTAGTTGACCCAGATCGTCCCCGGCGTCGCGGTGATGATGCAGGCGAGCACGGCAAGGCCGTTGGCGTTGGTGAGCTCGAGCGGAATATCGACGAAGCCCGCGCGCCGGTTGCGGCGGCCAAGGCCGATAATGATGGTGGCGACCGCGATGTTGGAGCGGATGATGTCCGGCAGCACCCGCAAGCCAAGGCGCACGATGGCGAGGGGATGGCGGATGCGGGCCGGAGCCGGCTCCAGTAGCTTCAGCGCCAGAGGCGCGAGAAGCCCGGCGAGCGCGCCGAGCACGAGGTGGCCCGGCGAGACGGACTGGTTGAGCAGCAGCCACATCACGAACAGTGCGACCGAGAGCAGCGGGAACGGGAACACCCGTTTCAAGGCCGGCGTCATGGCTGCGCCTCCGTGCTCGGCGGCGCGGGCCGCTCGACCGGCGGCAGGATGCCGCGCGGCCCGTCATGCGCCAGCTCCAGCGACCGCGCGGTGTCCTGCATGAAGCGCATCACCGGCCCGGCCTGCACGGTGATGGTGAGGCAGAACAGGAGCAGCGCCGCGACCGGCAGCAACTCGATCGCGCGCACCCGCGGCACCGTCCGCTCGATCGGCGACCAGAACGTGCGCATGCCGGCACGGGTCAGCGCGATGATCGTCGCCAGCCCCGACAGAACGATGACGACGAGCAGCACCCAGGTCGAAACCGCCGTGGCCGAGCCGCCGGCATTGGCGAGGTTGGCCGGATTGAGCATCGCCGTCAGCAGCGAGAACTTGGCGATGAAACCCGACAGCGGCGGCAGGCCGGCGATCAGCAGCGCGCAGGCGAGGAAGCTCAAGCCCAGCACGGCGAGGGTCGCAGGCGTCGCGGTGCCGATCTCCTCTTCCTCCTCGGACACCTCCTCGGCGCCGTCGCCGAAGGCTTCCATAGTGACGGCGAGCATGTCGGCGCCCGCGGTTCGCCCGCGCTCGACGAGTTCGGTGAGCAGGAAGAACGCGCCGATCGCCAGCGTCGAGCTGACGAGATAGTAGAGCGCGCCGCCGACCACCGGGCGCGCGCCGAAGCCGACGGCGGCGAGCAGCGTGCCGGACGACACCAGCAAGGCGAAGCCGATCATGCGCGAGGTGTCCTGCGCGGCGAGGACGCCGATCAGGCCGAACACGATGGTCATGATGCCGCCGTAGAGCAGCCAGGTCGCGCCGAAATGCGCGGATGCCCCGGCATCGGCCCCGAACAGCAGCAGCGAGAGCCGCAGCACGACGTAGATGCCGACCTTCGTCATGATCGTGAAGACGGAAGCCACCGGCGGCGTCGCCGCCGCATAGGCCGTCGGCAGCCAGAAGCCGAGGGGCCACATGCCGGCCTTGACCAGGAAGGCGATGCCGAGAATGGCCGCGCCCGCTTCCAGCAGCATGCGGTTGTCGTCCGGGATTGCCGGGATGCGCTGGGCGAGATCGGCCATGTTGAGCGTGCCGGTGACGCCGTAGATCAGGCTGACGCCGATCAGGAACAGCGACGAGGCGGCGAGATTGACGGCGATGTATTGCAGCCCGGCGCGCACGCGCGTCAGCCCGGTGCCATGGAGCAGAAGGCCGTAGGACGCCGCCAGCAGCAGCTCGAAGAAGACGAACAGGTTGAACAGGTCGCCGGTGAGAAAGGCGCCGTTCAGCCCCATCAGCAGGAGCTGGAACAGGGCGTGGAAGTAGGGTCCGGCGCGATCCCAGCGCGCCAGCGAAAACACCAGCGAGGCGCAGGCGAGGACGCCGGTCAGCACCAGCATCAGGGCGGACAGGCGGTCAAGCACCAGCACGATGCCGAAGGGCGCCGGCCAGTTGCCGAGCGGATAGACCTGCGCCACCGCGCCGCCCGGCCCGACCGGAATGGCGTCGGCGCGGAGCAGCAGCATGATCGCGATGGCGGTGGTGCCGAATGCCGACAGCAGGCTAATGGTGACGCGCGGCACGCGCGCGCGCTCGTCGAACAGGAGCAGCGCCGCCGCCGCGAACAGCGGCACCACGATCGGCGCAATGACGAGATGCTCGGAGATCGCGTTCATCGGCGCGGCTCCCGGCCGTCGACATGGTCGGTCCCGGTCAGGCCGCGCGAGGCCAGCAGCACGACGAGGAACAGCGCCGTCATCGCGAAGCCGATGACGATCGCGGTCAGCACCAGCGCCTGCGGCACGGGATCGACATAACGCGCGGTCGCGTCCACCACTTCGTTGTGCAGGATCGGCGGCGCGCCGGTGCGCAGCCGCCCCATTCCGAAGATGAAAAGGTTGACCGCATAGGAGATCAGCGACAGGCCGATGATGACCTGGAAGGTGCGCGGCCGCAGCAGCAGCCAGACGCCCGAGCCTGTGAGGGTGCCGATGCCGATGGCGATAATGAGTTCCATCACACAGCCTCCTTCGCTGATGAGACTGTATCCGCATCGGCGGCGCGCGCCGCGCGATGGGTGCGGATCGACTGGTGGGCAAGAGCGATCAGGATCAGCACGGTGGCGCCGACGACGAGGGCGAAAACGCCGAGATCGAAGGCCAGCGCGCTCGCCACCGGCACCTTGCCGATCACCGGCACGTCGAGATAGCCGGCATAGGACGTCAGGAACGGCCGCGCGAAGAACCACGCCGCCGCGCCGGTCGCGCCGGCGATCAGAAGGCCGAGGCCGATCCAGCGCACCGGCAGGATGCGCAGGCGCGCCTCGACCCAGCGGGTGCCGCCGCCGATGTATTGCAGGATGAACGCGATCGCCATCGTCAGGCCGGCGACGAAGCCGCCGCCCGGCTGGTCGTGGCCGCGCAAGAGCAGGAAAACGGCGAAGACGATGATCACGGGAAACAGCAAGCGCATGATCACCGACGGCACCATCAGCGATTCGGCGATGGTGCTGCCGAGCTCGCGATTGGGATGGGCCTCGTCATAGCGGTTCTGGGTGCGCTGCTGCTCGGGGATCTCGATGCTGTCGGCAGCCGGGCGGAAGCGGCGCAGCAGCGCGTAGACCGTGAGCGCGACGACGCCGAGCACGGTGATTTCGCCGAACGTATCGAAGCCGCGGAAATCGACCAGAATGACGTTGACGATGTTGGTGCCGCCGCCCTTGGTGTAGGCATTGTCGATGAAATACTGCTTGATGCTGTCGACCGACGGCCGCGTCATCACGGCATAGGCCAATAGCGCGACGCCGCCGCCGGCCATCACTGCGGTGATGAAGTCGCGCAGGCGGCGCGGCGAGATCGAGCCTTCGCGCGCGTCGGGATCGACGCCCTGCAGGCGCTTGGGCAGCCAGCGCAGGCCGAGCAGCAGCAGCACCGTGGTGACGATCTCGACCAGAAGCTGGGTCAGCGCGAGATCCGGCGCCGACAGCCAGACAAAGGTGATGCAGGTGACGAGCCCGGCGCCGCCCATCATGATCAGCGCGGCGAGCCGGTGATACTTGGCCTGATAGGCTGCGCCCAGCGCGCAGGCGATGCCGACGCCCCAGACGATAGCGAGCACAGGGTCGATCGCCGAGCGGCTCGGCCGCCACACGCCCATGCCCTGCTGCAGCAGCGGAATGGCGGCGGCGACCAGCGCGGTGCCGACGAGAAGACGCAGCTGCGGCTGGAGGCGCTGGGTGCCGAGCACGTTTTCCAGCGAGCGGGCGAGCCGCCAGGACAGCGCGACCATGATCTCGTCGAAGAACCGCCGGTCCTTGACCAGATAGCTGAAGGGCGGGCCATCGATCCCCTTGGCGAGATAGCCTTGAAGGATGAAATAGAGGACGACGCCGCCGACGAGCGCGATCACGCTCATCAAGAGCGGCAGCGTGAAGCCGTGCCAGACCGCAAGGTTGAACACCGGCGTGGACGGCCCGAGAATCGCCCGCACCGCGGTGTCGAGGAACGGCGCCACCGTCAGCCCCGGAATGATGCCGACGATCAGGCAGGCCAGCACCAAGAGCTCGATCGGAAAGCGCATCCAGTGCGGCGGCTCATGGGGCACGCGCGGCAGGTCGGTCGGCGGCGGACCGAAGAACGAGCCGTGGATGAAGCGCAGCGAATAGGCGACGCTGAACACGCCGGCCAGCGTCGCGCCATAGGGCAGCGCATGATCCAGAATGGTGCCGACATGGTTCTCGACCGTCTCGGCGAAAAACATCTCCTTGGAGAGGAAGCCGTTGAGCAGCGGCACCCCGGCCATCGCGGCGGCGGCGACCATGGCGAGCGTCGCCGTCACCGGCATGAAGCGATAGAGCCCGCTGAGGCGGCGGATGTCGCGCGTGCCGGTCTCGTGATCCATGATGCCGGCGGCCATGAACAGCGACGCCTTGAAGGTCGCGTGATTCATGATGTGGAACACCGCGGCGACGGCGGCGAGCGGACTGCCGAGGCCGAGCAGCAGCGTGATCAGGCCGAGATGGCTTATCGTCGAATAGGCCAGCAGACCCTTCAGGTCCTGCTGGAAGATCGCAAGATAGGCGCCGAGCAGCAGCGTCGAGACGCCGACCGAAACCACGATCAGGAACCAGGCGTCGGTGCCCGCCATCGCTGGCCACAACCGCGCCAGCAGGAACACGCCGAGCTTCACCAGGGTCGCCGAATGCAGATAGGCCGAGACCGGGGTGGGCGCCGCCATGGCGTTCGGCAACCAGAAGTGAAACGGAAACTGCGCGCTCTTGGTGAAGGCGCCGAGCAGGATCAGGATCAGCACCGGCAGATAGAGGCGATGCGCCTTGATGACCGGACCGGCCGCGAGCACCTTGTCGAGATCGTAGCTGCCGACGATGTGGCCGATCAAAAGGACGCCGACGAGGAGGCAAAGGCCGCCGATGGCGGTCACCGTCAGCGCCATGCGCGCGCCGTCGCGGGCCGCGGCGTTGTGGTGCCAGTAGCCGATCAGCAGGAAGGACAAGAGGCTCGTCAGTTCCCAAAAGAATACGAGCTGGATGAGGTTGCCCGACAGCACGACGCCGAGCATCGCGCCCATGAAGGCCAGCAGCAGCGAGAAGAAGCGCGGCACCGGGTCTTTCGGCGACATATAGTAGCGCGCGTAGAGGACAACCAGAAAGCCGATGACGGTGACGAGGCCCGAGAACATCCAGGCAAAGCCATCCATCCGCAGCTTGAAGTTCAGGCCGAATTCGGGGAGCCAGGCGACATCGAGAACGAGCACCTCGCCGCTGGCGACCGCGGGATAGGTCGAGAAAATCAGGCCCGTGCAGCAAAGGGCCACTGTGCCCGCAAGCCAGACCTCGGCATTGCGCGCATTGGCCGGCATGAGGGCGGCAAAGAAACTTCCGACGAGCGGTAGCAGGATGATTGCGACGAGAAGCACGTCATACGGCATCGTCGGCCATCAATCCATATTTCCCAGGAATGTCGGACAGCGCGGCGGCTGCGGATGAAGCGGCATATCAGTTTCTTTTTGCGGCATGAGCGAGGCAATAACGCACGCGTGCGAATTCTCACTGCCTATGATTTGGGAGACAGGCCTGCGACGCGCCCGTTCCGGCCAGTGTAAAAAACCAGCGGGATTCGCGCTACGGATTTGTTGCCGCACCGGGGCAAAATGTGTCGCCGCCCGGCCGGGCCCGCCGGCCGCCCCGAAGGCCGCGAAAACTAGCTTTGGGCGCTTTCGCCCGCCCCGCGCGGCCGCGCGCTTGCCGCCGCCCGGGCGGAGACCTTGGTTTTGGCGAGCAGCCGCATCAACTCGCGGACGTCCTTGTCGCTGAGTTCGCCAAATATGTCCGCAATCCAGAGCTCGTGCTCGGCAGCCATTTTGCGGAATTCGGCCCGGCCGGTCCTGGTCAGGCGGATCATTTGCACGCGGCGGTCGGTCTCCGAGGTCCGCCGGTCGATAAAGCCGGCCTCGACCAGCCGCTCGACGAGCCCGGTGACATTGCCGTTCGAGACCATCATCCGCTTGGAGACGTCGGACAGCGTCATGCCGTCCGGCACCTTGTCGAGCTGGGCCATCAGGTCGAAGCGCGGCATGGTGACGTCGAACCGCTCGCGCAGGCGGCGGCGGATCTCGCCCTCGATCAGGTTGGTGCAGGTCAGAAGCCGCAGCCACAGGCGCAGTTCGTCGCCGTGGTCCTCGGGCAGCTCCGCCACTTTGGTCTCTGAATCGAGAATCATGCCAGCATCCTACCGGAGTGGATTCGACATTTTCTACCCGCGCCCCGGCGGCAACGAGCAGGCGCGGCGCGGTCGCCGCGGACTATGCCACACCGCGGACGTCGCGGCGATCTTGCGCGGAAGCCACGGCCTGCGACGGCTGCGGCCGCAACGTCGCCCGCGTCGTCGGCCGGCCGCGGATTTTCAGCTCGGTCAATTCCTCGCGCTCGCGGGCGCTGTTGCGGTCGATCTGCTCCTTTCCGGGCAGGTATTGCGGCGGGCAGAACAGGCCGCCGACGCCATACCAGGCCGCCGCCTTGAGCGTGAAGGCGGGATCGATCAGATGCGGCCGGGCGAGCGCGACGAGATCGGCGCGCCCGGCCGCGAGAATGGTGTTGATCTGATCGGCGCTGGTGATGTTGCCGACGCACATGGTCGCGACGCGAGCCTCGTTGCGGATCTGATCGGCGAACGGCGTCTGAAACATCCGGCCATAAAGCGGCCGGGCATTGCGGGTGGTCTGCCCGGTCGAGACATCGACGAGATCGACGCCGGCTTCGGCGAAGGCGCGGGCGACGTGCACCGCATCGTCCCCGGTGAGGCCGCCCTCCTCCCAGTCGGTCGCGGAAATGCGGACCGACATCGGCTTGTGCGCGGGCCACGCTGCGCGCAACGCCTCGAACACTTCCAGCGGAAAGCGCAGGCGGTTGTCCAGCGCGCCGCCATAACCGTCGCCGCGCTGATTGGTCAGCGGCGAGATGAAGCTCGCAAGCAGATAGCCGTGGGCGCAATGCAGTTCGAGCATGTCGAAGCCGCAGCGCTCGCCGCGCAGGGCGGCCGCCACGAACTGCGCCTTGATCGCATCCATCTCGGCGCGACCGAGCTCGTGCGGCACCTGGCTGTCGGGGTAGTACGGCAGCGGCGACGCCGACACCACCGGCCACGCCCCCTCCTCCAGCGGCCGGTCGATCCCTTCCCACATCAGCCGGGTCGCGCCCTTGCGGCCGGCATGGCCGAGCTGCAGCGCGAATTTCGCGGCCGAATGGCCGTGGACGAACTCGACGATCCTGGTCCATGCCGCTTCCTGCACGTCGTTCCACAGACCCGCGCAGCCGGGCGTGATCCGCGCCTCCGGCGCCACGCAGGTCATTTCCGTGAACATCAGTCCGGCGCCGCCGACCGCGCGCGAGCCGTAGTGCATCAGGTGGAAATCGCCGGGCAGCCCGTCCTGCGCCGAATACATGCACATCGGCGACATCACCACGCGGTTGCCGACGGTCATCTCGCGCAGCCGCAGCGGCTGAAACATCGGCGGCACCGGCCGCTCGATGTCGGCGTCGAAGCCTTCGGCCCGGACCTGCCGCGCAAAATTCCGGTCGACCTCGGCGACGAAATTTGGCGCCCGCAGCGCCAGATTGTCGTAGGTGATTGCCTTCGAGCGGGTCATCACGCCAAAGGCGAACTGCACCGGATCGAACCGCCAGAACCGGTCGACGTGCTCGAACCACACCAGCGACACGTCGGCGGCGTGCTGGGTCTTTTCGACCTCCTCGCGGCGGCCGGCCTCATAGCGTGCGAGCGCCGCCTCGACGCTGTCCTCCCGCGCCATGGCGTCGGCGAGCGCGATGGCATCCTCCATCGCCAGCTTGGTGCCGGAGCCGATGGAGAAGTGCGCGGTCGCCTTGGCGTCGCCGAGCAGGACGAAGCGGCCCCTGACCCAGCGCCGGGTGCGGATCATCGGGAATCTGCGCCACATCGAGCGGTTGGTCAGCACCGGGTGGTCGCCGAGAAACCACGCAAAGATCTTGCGCATCCGCTCGGCGGATTCGGCTTCCGACAGGCTGGTCAGCCCGGCTCTAGCAAAGGTGTCGGGATCGGTCTCAAAGATCCATGTCGAGTGGTCGGGCTCATATTGATAGGCATGGGCGATGAACGGCCCCCACTCTGTCTCCTGAAAGATGAAGGTGAAGGCATCGAGCGGCCTCGTCGAGCCCATCCAGGCGAAATGGTTGCTGCGCAGATCCTGCTCGGGCTGGAAATGATCGGCGAATTTTTCGCGGAAGCGGCTGTTGACGCCATCGGCGAGCAGCACGAGGTCGGCATCGGCAACCTGCGCCTCGTCGAGAATGTCGGTCTCGAAGTGCAACTTCACGCCGAGCTCGCGCGCCCGCCCCTGCAGGATCAGCAGCAGCGCGCGGCGCGAGCAGCCGCAGAAGCCATTGCCGCCGATGCGGTGCTCCGTGCCCTGAAAATGGATCGCTATGTCGTCCCAATAGGAGAATGCCCGCATCATGCGGGCATAGCTTTCGGGGTCGCTGGTCGCAAAATTGTCGAGCGTGGCATCGGAAAACACGACGCCGAAGCCAAACGTGTCGTCGGCGCGGTTGCGTTCATAGACGCTCACCTCCGCCGCGGGCCGCTGCTTCTTGAGCAGGATCGCGCTGTAGAGCCCGGCGGGTCCGCCGCCGATAATCGCGATCTTCATGACAGTCTCCGTCGCAAGGGGAGTACAAGCGTCCGATCAGCGGAATTATTTTAGACCTAAAACATTTTTCCGGCAAGCGCCCCGGTACGCCATCCGTCGCGCGCAAGGCAGGGAGGGGAACTAGCGTTCGGCCCCGGCCTGGTCGGCGCTGGCGATGCCGAGATAGGTCTCGATCACCCGGTCGTTGCGCGCCAGTTCGGCGGTCGGCCCTTCCAGCACGAATTCGCCGGTCTCCATCACATAGCCGTAGTCGGCGATGCTCATGGCCGCGCGGGCGTTCTGCTCGACCAGCAGCACCGACACGCCGCGCTCGCGCAGGCCCGCGATCAGCCGGAAAATCTCCTTGATGATCAGCGGCGCAAGGCCAAGGCTCGGCTCATCCATCATCAGCAGCCTGGGCTTGGCCATCAAGGCCCGCCCCATCGCCAGCATCTGGCGCTCGCCGCCGGACAGCGTGCCGGCCTCCTGGCGCCGGCGCTCGCGCAGGCGCGGAAAGGCCTCGAAAATGTCCTCGAGCGAGGCATCGAGATCGCGCGCGCCCTGCCGCCAGCGGTCGAAGGCGCCGAGCCGCAGATTGTCCTCGACCGACATCGGCCCGAACAGCTCGCGCTTTTCCGGGATCAGACCGAGCCCGCGCCGGACCAGCGCCTCGACGCTCGGCGGCGCCTCAAAGCTCTCGCCGAAATAGGCGACGCTGCCGCGCGCCGGCAGAAGCCCCATCAGCGCCGACAGCAGCGAGGTCTTGCCCGCGCCGTTGGCCCCGACGATGGTGACGACCTGCCCCTCGCGGATGTCGAGATTGACGCCGCGCACCGCCGCCATCTTGCCGTAGGAGACGGTGAGATCGCGGCACGACAGCAGCAGCGGCGATTGAGCGCTCATTCGGCGCCTCCGAGATAGGCTTCGAGCACGCGCGGGTTGTTCTGCACCTCTCGCGGCGTGCCCTCGGCGATGATCGCGCCGAATTCCATCACGACGACGCGGTCGGCGAGCTTCATGACAAAATCCATGTCGTGTTCGACGAGCAGGATGGCGATGCCCTGCGCCCGCAATTCGCGCAGCAGTTCGGCCAGCTTCTGTTTCTCGAGGAAACGCAGGCCGGCGGCCGGCTCGTCGAGCAGCAGCACTTGCGGGTCGAGCGAAAGCGCACGGGCGATTTCGAGAATGCGCTGCTGGCCGAGCGCGAGCGAGCCTGCCTCGTTCCAGAGATGCTCGCCGAGCCCGACGCGCTCGAGCTGGCGCTTCGCCTCCGCCAGAAGCTGCGCCTCCTCGCCCCGGTCGAGCCGCAGCAGAGCCGAGAACAGGCCCTTGCGGCCGCGGCGGTGGGCGCCAATGGCGACATTCTCGATCACCGTCATGTCCGGCAGAAGGCGGACATGCTGGAACGTCCGGCCGATGCCGAGCGCCGCGACACCGCGCGGCGTCAAATTCTTGATCGGCTGGCCGCGGAACACGAACTCGCCGGCGTCCGGCGCGGTGACGCCCGTGGCGAGGTTGAAAAAGGTGCTCTTGCCCGCGCCGTTCGGGCCGATCAGCGCCAAAATCTCCCCGGCATGCAGGTCGAGGCTGACGTCGCGGTTGGCCCGGACGCCGCCGAACGCCTTGCTGGCATTGGTGGCGCGGAACACGAGTTCGCCGTTTGCCGCCCCGGTGCGCCTCGTCAGCTCGGCGGCGGACGCGGAGAGCTTTTGCGGGCGCGTGGTCCAGCCGAGGCGCCGCTGGATCGCGGCGACGAGCCCTTCCGGCGCAACGTGGAACAGGACGATGATGATGATGCCGAAGGCGACCGTCTCGAAATTGCCGGTCTTGCCGATCAGCGCCGGCAGATAGTCCTGCAACACCTGCTTGAGCGAGGTGATGAGGCCGGCGCCGACGATCGCGCCCCAGATGCTGGCCGCGCCGCCGATCACCGCCATGAACAGGTATTCGATGCCCTGGTTGAGCGAGAACGCGGCGGGGCTGACGAAGCGCTGGAAATGGGCATAGAGCCAGCCGGTGATCGCCGCCATCACGCAGGCGATGACGAAGATCTGCACCTTGGCCTTGATGGTGTCGACGCCCATCGACTCGGCCATCAGCACGCCGCCGCGCAGGGCGCGGATCGCCCGGCCGGTGCGGCTGTTGAGAATGTTGGCGACGCCCCACATGAAGGCGAGCAGCACGGCCCAGACCAGCACGTAGCTCTGCCCCGCGGTGTGCAGCTCAAAGCCGAAGATCTTCAGCCGCGGCAGGTCGGACAGGCCGGTCATGCCGCCGATGAAGTTGGAGCCGCCAAAGACGAAATACATCGCGACGCCGAAGGCGATGGTCGCGAGCGGCAGATAGTGCCCGGACAACCGCACCGTGATCTGCGCCCCGAACCATGCGCCGACGACAACGACGGCGACGATCAGCGGCAGCGTCTGCCACGGCGACAGCCCGGCGCGCAGGGTAAACCAGGCCGAGATATAGGCGCCGATGCCGACATAGGCGGCCTGGCCGAAGGATGACAGCCCGCCCTTGCCGGTGAGCAGCACGAGGCTGAGCGCCACGATCGACGACAGCCCGATATAGGTCAGGATCGTCAGCGCGTATTCGGACAGCACAAACGGCGCCAGCGCGATTGCGGCCACCGCGATGAAGGGCAGGATACGGCGCACGCTCACTCCTCATCCTCCATGCGGAAGGTGGCGAGCGAGCGCCAGAACAGGATCGGAATGATCAGCGAAAAGACGATCGCCTCCTTGAAGGCGCTGGCGAAAAACGCCGCAAAGCTCTCCATCACGCCGAGGCTGAGCGCGCCGACGGCGGCGAGCGGATAGCTCGCAAGGCCGCCCATGATTGCGGCGACAAAGCCCTTGAGGCCGAGCAGGAAGCCGGTGTCATAGTAAATCATCGTCACCGAGGAGGCGAGGACGCCGGAAATCGCCCCGATGATCGCGGCGAGCAGGAACGCCGTGCTGCCGGCCATCGCCGAGGAGACGCCCATCAGCCTCGCGCCGGTCGGGTTGATCGCCGCCGCGCGCAGCGCCTTGCCGTACAGCGTGCGCTCCGACAGCACATAGAGCGCCGCGACGACGACCGCCGACACGGCATAGATCACCAGCGACTGGGCGGCGATCGGCACGCCGCCGATGGTCAGCTTCCAGGCCACCAGCGGCTCGGTGCGGGCGCCGTCGGGACCGAACACGAACAGGCCGAGCTCGACCAGCACGAGATGCAGCGCCACCGACACGATGAGGAGGACGAGGACCGAGGCGCGGGCGATCGGCTGATAGACGAGGCGGTAGAGCAGCGGCCCCATCGCCGCGACCATGATTATCGCGATCACAGCATAGACGATTGCCGGCAGCGCGACCTTGCTCGCGCCGTAGGTGAGCGCGGCGGCAAGCAGCGGCAGCACTGCTGCGCGAAGCGCCCCGGCCAGCGCCGCCCGGGCCTCACCCCGCCAGAGGCCGCGCGCGCCCTCGACCGCGAGCATGACCGCCACCAGCAGCAGCAGGATATAGATCGTGCCGGGCGTCTTGTGCTCGATCAGCAGCGCATAGGTCAGCGCGGCAAAGGAGACGAATTCGCCCTGCGGGATCAGGATCACGCGGGTCAGCGCGAAAACGAGAGTGATGGCCAGCGCGAGCAGCGTATACAGCGCGCCGCTGGCAAGTCCGTCCTGAAACAGGAAACCGGCGATATAGGCGCTCACGGGCAACCCCAGCCGCCAAGCTGCGGCAGCGCCTCATCCCAAGCTCGCCTGCGCCCCATCACGCGCCCCATGACACCCCCACTCCAGCAATCGGCAGCGACCATGTTTTGGCTTAAAGCGCAAGTCGTGCCCGGCCGCAAAGCAAAAAACCATACCGACGAATTGCCGCCGAACGGATATTTTATGTATATAACGCTGAACAGACGGCAGGCCGCCATCGCTGGCCCGGCAGTCGGAACGTCACCAGACCCCGTGGTGCTGCATCGCGGGACGAAGCCTTTCACCGGAACAAGCCGTTCATCGGAAACAGGGGGTAATCGCATGATCAGGGTTTTTGCGCTCGCAGCGTCGGTCGCCATCGCGACTGGCATCGGGCTGTCGCCGGCCAGCGCACAGATGAAGGTTGGCCTGATCACCTCATCGACCGGCCCGATCGCCGTGGTCGGCGTGCCGCAGAAGAACACCGCCGCCCTGCTGCCGAAGAAGATCGGCGATGTCAGTGTCGACTACATCGTGCTCGATGATGGCTCCGACCCGACCCAGACCGCGCAGGCGGTCAAAAAGCTGCTCACCGACAATGTCGACGCCATCATCGGCCCCTCCGGCTCGCCGAACGCCGTCGGCGTGATCGGCTTCATGGCGGAAAGCGGCACGCCGCTGCTCGCCCCGGTCGGCACCGCCGCCGTGGTGCTACCGATGGACGACAAGAAGAAGTGGGTGTTCAAGACCACGCAGAACGACGACATCATCGCCCAGGCGCTGGTCGACTACCTGAACAAGTCTGGCCTCAAGACCGTGGGCATGATCGCCGTCAACGACCCCTACGGCGAGAACTGGGTCAAGACCTTCTCGGCGCTGGCGGAAAAGGGCGGCCTCAAGGTCACCGGCGTCGAGCGCTATCAGCGTGTCGATACCTCGGTGATGGCGCAGTCGCTCAAGCTGCTGTCGCAGAGCCCCGACGCCATTCTGGTGGCGGCGGCCGGCGCCTCGACCATCCTGCCGCACACCACACTGGTCGATCAGGGCTACAAGGGCAAGATTCTGCAGACGCATGGCGCTGCCGCTCCGGACTTCCTCAAGCATGGCGGCAAGAAGGTCGAAGGCACCATTCTCGCGGCCAGCCTGATGCTCGTCCTCGACGAGATCGCGGACAGCAACCCGGCCAAGAAGGTCGCGAGCGACTACATCGCCGCCTACAAGAAGCTCTACAACGAGATCCCGGCGACCTTCGGCGCCAACGTCTATGACGCGGGCCTGCTGCTGCAGGCTGCCGTTCCCGCCGCCGCCAAGGCCGGCAAGCCGGGCACGCCGGAATTCCGCAAGGCGCTGCGCGACGCGCTCGAGCAGACCAAGGAACTGGTCGGCACCCAGGGGGTCTACAACATGACCGCTGCCGATCACTCCGGCTTCGACGAGCGCGGCCGCGTCATGATCACCGTCAAGGACGGCACCTGGAAGCTGCTGAAGTAAGCCTCTTCCCGGCCGACGCCGAAGCAAAAACGCCCCCGGAAATTTTCCGGGGGCGTTTTCTTTTGGGCAACGCGAAGAAGCGCTAGCGGGTCTGGCGAAACGTCAGGTTGATCCGCTGCCGCCCGAGCAGATGATGCTCGCCATCCTTGAGCGGCGCGACGCCGTGATAGGCAAGCCGCGACGGCCCGCCCCACACCACCACATCGCCATGGTCGAGCCGGAGCCGCTTCGTCTTGTCGCTGCGCTGCAGGCCGCCGAACAGGAACACCGCCGGCAAGCCGAGCGACACCGAAACGATCGGCGCACCGAAATCGAGTTCATCCTTGTCCTGATGCAGCGACATTTTTGCTCCCGGCTCGTAGCGGTTGATCAGGCAGGCATCGGGCGCAAAGCGCGCATAGCCCGCGCGCGCGGCAGCCTCGTCGGCGAGTTGCAAAAACACCTCCGGCATGGCCGGCCACGGTCTGCCGCTGTCGGGATCGTTCCGCTGATAGCGATAGCCGCTGCGATCGGTGACCCAGCCGACATCGCCGCAATTGGTCATCGCCACCGACATTACAAAACCGCCGGGCGTCGTCTGATGACGGAAGGGCGCAGCGGCGACGATTTTTTCGATTCCCGCAACCAGCGCCGCCTCGCGCGGCAGGGCAAAGCCGCCGAGCCACATCGCGCCATCGGCAATCGTCATCTCATGCGGTTCGGAAGCAAACAGATCGCGCATCATTTTGCGTCGTGAAAAATGATGCCGACCGTATGCCGCCGGCCGGCGCGGACTTCGCTGACGCCGTGGCGGAGATTGACGCGATAGGTTCCGCGCGTGCCCTGCATTGGACGATGATGCACGGCGAACACCACCGCATCGCCCTGCCGAAGCGGCACGACGGAAGCGCGCGACTGCATACGCGGGCGCTGCTCGGTCATGACAAATTCGCCTCCGTCAAAATCACGCTGCGGCTCCGACAACAAAATCGCAAGCTGCAAGGGAAAGACATGCTCCCCATAGAGATCCTGATGCAGGCAATTGTAGTCGCCTGCGACATATTGCAACAGCAGCGGCGTTGGCCGGCATTGCCCGGCGTCATGGCAGCGCCTGATGAAGTCCCGGTGCTTTTCCGGAAAACGGATATCGATCCCCATCAGGGTATTCCAGCGGTTGGCGATGGGCACAAGACGCGAGTAAATATACTCGCGCAACTCGCCGATCAGGCCGGGCAGTGGATAGGCAAAATACTTGTATTCGCCGCGCCCGAAACCATGGCGCGCCATCACGATCCTGCTGCGAAAATTGCCGTCGTCCGGATAAAGCGCGGCGATCTGCGCGCACTCCCGCGGCGACAAAAGTCCCTTGATCACCGCAAAGCCGGACGCACCGAGGGCGGCAGCAAATTTTGGCCAGTCCACGGCCCCGGCGCGATCGATCGGTGACAAATCAACGCTTTGCAAGATGCTGCTCATTCCCGGCTTCCTCCGTCATCAATCGCTATGAGACGACAGTCTGTGCGCCGAACCTGGTGTCCAATGCCACCCGCTTTCCGTCACAACGCGAGAATTAAAAAGATCACTTTGCCGTGATGCTGGATGCTTGCAAAAATCAAAACCATGCAGGCATAATCAATCAAGGCGCTCGTCATAAAAAAATGAAGCGCATATTCTGGGAGAAAACACCAATGATTACCGCTCCACGTCGCTCCGCTTCGCGGGCGACCTTGGCTTCGGCTGCATTGCTGGCTTTGACGCTTGGCGCGCAGGCCGCAGATCCGATCAAGGTTGGCGTCACGATCACTCAATCGCCGCCCGGCTCGGTGGTGATGGGCGTTCAGGTCAAGGATGGCCTCGACATCGTCGCGAAAATGATTAACGACGCTGGCGGCATTGATGGCCGTCCGATCCAGCTCATCGTCGAAGACACCCAGGGCCTGCCGGAAAAGGCGCGCGCTGCGGTTGAAAAACTGATCACCCGCGACAAGGTCGTGGCGATCACCGGCGACCACCAGAGCTCGTCGGCACTGGCCGGCCTTGAAGTCGCGCACCGCTACAACATCCCCTATGTCAACACCAATGCGTGGTCGGATGTCGTCCGCGAAAAGGGCTATGCCGAAGTCTTCAACCCCGGCAACTATAACAGCCGCGTGGGCGCCTCGGCCGCCGCGACGATGAAGGCGCTCGGCGCCAAGCGCGTCGTATCCTTCGCAGAAAACACCGACTACGGCATCGGCCTTGCCAAGGCGATCGGCGAAAGCCTCAAGAAGGTCGCGCCTGACATCCAGTACAAGTACGAAACGCTCGATCGCGCCTCGAAGGACTTTTTGCCCGCGATCCTGCCGCTCCGTGCCAATCCGCCGGATGCCATCATCAACATCATGCTGCCGCCCGCAGCTTACATCATGATGAACCAGGTCTACGAGCAGGGCGTCGCGCCGTCGGCCAAGACCTGGATCTATGACGGCTCGGGCCTCGCCGACTATCCGGACTTCTGGCAGAACGTGAAGGAAGCCGGCAAGGGCATGCTCGTGTTCGGCCTCTATCACCCGAAGATGAAGCAGCCGCCGCTCGGCAAGACCGTCGGCGATCTCTACACCGCCAAGACGAAGAATGAACCGAACCGCCTCCTGTTCCAGGCCGCGGACTCGCTGTTCATCATCGCCGATGCGATCAAGCGTGCGAAGTCCACCGAGCCCGCCGCGATGATCAAGGCGCTGGAAGAAACCAAGTTCACCGGCACCCGCGGCGAGATCACCTTCTCGAAGGAAAAGGGCTACACCTACAACCAGTGGATCGAGGTGCCTTACGTCACCTTCCAGCTCACCGAGGTCAATCAGAAGGTCGAGAACTCGGCGCTCGTCGAGCAGCCCGGCCAGCCGCTTGACCCCGCCAAGCTCTGGAAGCCGGCGAAGTAAGGCGAAAGCGACCGCTGACCAATGAGTGCAATCAACGTCGACCTTGCCGTCAACGGGCTCATCACCGGCTTGTTCTATGCGCTGATGGCGATCGGCCTTTCGCTGATCTTCGGAATTCTGCGCATCGTCAACTTCGCCCATGGTGAGTTCTACATGGTGGGAGCCTATGCCTACACGCTGATCGCCCTGGCGTTCGGCGTGCCGGTATGGATCGCCCTGCCGCTCGCTTTCCTGTTCGGCGCGCTCGTCGGCTGGATCACGGAGCGGACGCTGATGCGTCCGCTCTATCAAGGCTACACGTCATGGGGGCTGATGCGCGACGAATACGCCGTCATCGTCACCTTCGGCCTCTCCCTGTTCCTCATCAACCTCGTCGACAAGATCATCGGCCCCTACGCCTATCGCGGCCCGCCGCTGGTCGAGACCAGCCGCATCACGCTCGGCCCGATCATGATCAGCGGCCATCGCCTGGTCGCTGCCGGCATCTGCATCGCAGTCATCATCGGCACCGCCGCCCTGATCAAGTATTCGTTCTGGGGCAAGCAGATCCGCGCCGTGTCGCAGAACCGCCTCGGCGCCTCGCTGGCGGGCATCAACACGGCGAAGGCAAGTGCCATCGTTTTCATGCTGTCGGGCGGCCTCGCCGCTTTCGCCGGCGCGCTGCTGTCGCCGGTGATCAACGCCTCGCCGGATGTCGGCGTGTTTCCGGCGGTCAAATCCTACATCATCGTCGTGCTCGGCGGCCTCGGCTCGGTGCCGGGCAGCATCATCGCCAGCCTCGCGCTCGGCGTCATCGAAAGCTTCGGAGCGGTGTACCTGTCCTACCAATATCGCGACGCCTTCGGCCTTATCCTGCTGATGCTCTTCCTGCTGTTCCGGCCGCAGGGCCTGTTCGGCGAGAAGGGACGGGAGGTCTGACCCCATGGTTTCGACATCTCCCAACGCGGCCGGCGCCTCGAGCCCGGCTCCCGCGATGAAGCCGTCGAGCGCGCAGCTCACGACCACCAAGACCACCGTCGAGTTTCGCGCCGCGCTGATCGCGATGGCGTTCATCGCGGCGATTCCGCTGTTCGTGTCCAACGCCTATTGGCTCGGCGTGCTGATCGTCTCGATGTATTTTGCGATCCTCGCCGGCGGCTGGAATCTGCTCGCCGGCTACACCGGCCAGTTCTCGCTGGCGCCCGCCGCCTTCGCCATGATCGGCGCCTACACGACGGGCCTGCTCGCGACGTACTTCGCGGTTCCGCCGCTCCTCGGCATTCCCGCAGCGATCGTCGTCGCCGGCGTGATCGGCCTTGCGCTCGGCCGCGCCGTGATGCGGCTGAACGGCCCGTATCTGGCGCTGACGACGCTGTCCTTCGCCGAGATCATGCGCCTTGTGATCTCCAACAGCATCGACATCACCCGCGGCGATCTCGGCCTCTCCGTTCCGGGCATGATCAACAACCGCATCGTCTGGTACTATTTCTTCCTCGGCGTGCTGGTCGCGCTGCTGGTCGGCTTCTACCTGCTGCTGCGCTCGAAGGCCGGCCTGTTCCTCCAGGCGATCCGCGACGACGAAGTCGCGGCGCGGCGCGCGGGCGTCGATGTCGTGTTCTGGAAGACCGCGGCTTTCGCGCTCTCGGCGGCCTCAGCCGGTTTCGCCGGCGCACTCTACGCCCACTTCGCGGAACTGGTGACGCCCGAGCTCGGCCTGATCGGCCAGACCGGCCTGATCGTCTCGATGACCGTGATCGGCGGCATCGGCACGCTCGCCGGGCCGATCATCGCCGCCTTCATCGTCTACGTCATTTCCGAATGGCTGCGCGATGTCGGCGGCTACCAGCTCATCGTGTTTGCCGCGCTCGTCGTCATCTTCGCCCGCTTCTTCCGCGAAGGGCTCTGGGGCCTGGCAAAATCCGGATACAAAAAATTCTCAGCCAAGCGGGGGACCAGCACATGACCATGCTCTCCGTGCGCGGCGTCAAGAAACGCTATGGCGGCCTCACCGCCGTCGACAATGTCAGCCTCGACATCAACGAGGGCGAGCTGGTCGGCCTGATCGGCCCGAACGGCTCCGGCAAGACCACCCTGCTCAACATTCTGAGCGGCCTTGCCATCCCCGACGAAGGCGAGATTTTGCTCGACGGCAAGCCCTGCCAGGGGCTGACGCCGGAAAAACTCGCCCATCGCGGCGTGATGCGGATGTTTCAGCTCACCCGCGTCTTCCGCCGGATGAATGTCGTCGACAACCTTCTGGTGGCCGGCCGCGCGCTCGGCCTCGGGCCGGATGAGGCGCTCTCGCGCGCCCATTCGCTGATCAGCGAGCTGCGTCTCGATGCGGTGCGCGAACTCGACGCCGGGCAGCTCTCCGGCGGCCAGATGAAGCTTTTGGAATTCGGCGTCTGCTTCATGGTGCCGCCGCGCATCGCGCTGCTCGACGAACCATTCGCCGCCGTCCATCCGACCATGAAGGAAATTATGGGCGCATTCATCCGCTCCCGCCACGAGAAGGGACAGACCTTCCTTCTCGTCAGCCACGACATGCCGGTCGTCGTCGAATTGTGCCCGCGCAGCGTCTGCATGAATGCCGGCAGCGTGATCATCGATGCGGCAACCCGCGACGTGCTCAACGACGCCCGCGTCATCGAGGCCTATCTCGGAGGGCAGGCGGCATGAGCGCAGTCCTCACGATGGATAACGTCACCGCGGGCTACAGCGTCGACATCGACGTGCTGCGCAATCTCAGCCTGACGGTGGATGCCGGCTCGATCACCGGGCTGATCGGGCTGAACGGCGCCGGCAAGTCCACGGTGATGAAGGCGATCTGCGGCTTCCTCAAGCCGAAGGCCGGCAAGGTCGTCTACGAGGGCAAGGACATCACCGGCATCGAGCCGCATCAGCTCAGCGCCCAGGGCATCTGGTACATCCCGCAGGAATCGAGCCTGTTTCCCTACATGACGGTCACGGAAAACCTGCGGCTGCCGCTCGACAGCCTGTCGCGCGCCACCGGCTCGCCAACGGCGGAGGAGGTCGACCGGCGCTTCGAGGACATGCTGGAAAAATTCCCGGCGCTGCGCAGCAAGCTGAAGGCGCAGGCGGGCGATCTTTCCGGCGGCCAGCAGAAGATGGTCGAATTCGCCAAGGCCTGGCTGATGCGGCCGCGCCTGTGCCTGATCGACGAGCCGTCAATCGGCCTGTCGCCCAAAATCGTCGAGGAAGCGTTCGAGTGGATTCGCCTGTTCGCGGCCGAGCAGATGGCGATCCTTCTGGTCGACCACAACGTCCGCCGCGTCATCGCGATGTCGCACCGGATCTATGTGCTCAGCCTCGGCGAGATCACCGCATCGGGCGAGCCCGCCGACTTTGCCGGCGACCTGCACGAACAGGTCAAGCTGTGGCTCGGCATCAATTTTTGATGCGGACTGCCGTCATCACGCAAACCTCGTCGGCGCGACAATGAATGCGAGCGGCGCAATCAGTGATGATTGCGCCGCTGCCTTTCGCAGGCGATCATGTTGCCTCACGCCCAGCGAGCCGCCCGATGAGCCAGTCCGAAACCGCCTCGCAAACCATCATCGTTGCGCCCGAGCCGCTCACGGCCGAGGCCTTTGCACCGTTCGGCTCGGTTGCCGGCCGCGACCTGGCGAAGGGGCTCAGCGTCAATCAGGGCCGCGCGCTGCGGGTGCCAGGGATTCGCGACCTCGCCCATGACGGCGCGGCGCCGCGGCCGGTGCTTGATCTCTACCGCATCGCGCCATCGCAACTGCCGTTCCGGCTCGCCTGCCTCGAGCGCCACCCCCTCACCTCGCAGGCGTTCATCCCGGCGGAAGGCGGGCGCCTTCTGGTCATCGTCGCACCGGATGATGCAACGGGGCAGCCGGACCTCGTCCGGCTCCGCGCCTTCATCGCGCCCGCCGGAACGGTCATTCACTACCGCGCGGGCGCGTGGCACTCCCCGCTCATTGCGCTCGACGCCCCCGCCGTGCTGGCGATGCTGATGTGGGAATGCGGCGACCGGCGCGACTGCGAGGAATTTTTTCCCGCCGCCTCCATCACCATCGCGGCGGCGGACCGCACCTGAACAAATCGCCGGGCCAACGCAAAAAAGCCCGGTCGGTACCGGGCTTTTCCGCATTCGCAAGGGACATTCGGCAGCGGCAGCCAGACCAGGCGCCGCGCGATGCCAAACTTACTTCGCTGCCAGCTTGGCGATCTGCTGGGTCAGGCGCGAAACCTTGCGGCTCGCGTTGTTCTTGTGGATGAGGTTGCACTGCGCAGCCTGCATCAGCTTCGGCTCGGCGCGCTTCATGGCTTCCAGAGCCGCGTCGCGATCACCCTTGGCGATTGCCGCCTCGACCTGACGGACCGCACCGCGCATCTGGCTGCGGCGGGACTTGTTGACGAGGGTACGACGGGCAATTTTGCGGGTTGCCTTGATCGCGGATGCAGTATTGGCCATCTTCTCAAATTCCTTCGGCGGCGATCCCAAAACCGGCCGCCGGATTGAACGATACTCACCGTGCCATCACGGCGGTTGAATTTCCAAGGTTTTCGGATTCGCGCCGTGCGCGCCTCCAAAGAACAAGAGGCGGCAGGAACGCCCGCCGCCAGATACGCGCCTTATACAGGCGGATACGCGGACACGTCAACGCCTTCTCGCCGTCCCGCGACAGAGAATGCGGAACCGGTTGAATTTCGCAGACCACGCCGGTATCTGCCGCTGCTATAGTTCGTCGCATCGATGCTGTCATCGCCCTGCAAGTGCCATGGCGGCGCACAGACGCGGCAAAAGAGGTCAAGGATGATCCGCGGGTTCCTTCGTTTCATCGGATTGCTGCTTCTGGCCGGGGGATTCGTGTTCCTGGTTTATGACGGCGCCCGCTCGATCGCCGATCAGACCGTCCAGCTCACCCGCTTCGACGAATTCTGGAACGATATCCACCAGGCCAGCCAGGCGTCGTTTCAATCCTGGGTCGAGGGCTTTTCGCCCGCCCTCTGGAGTCACGGCTTCAAGGTGGCGCTGGCGCAGCCGAGCTGGGCGATTCTCGGGCTTGCCGGCCTCCTCCTGATGCTCGCCGCCCGGCCGCCGAAACGGCTGATCGGCTACGCCCGGGACTGACCATTCGACGCGAAATGCCTATATAACTCTCCGATCAGGCGCTCCCGCGCAGTCAGGAGGACAAGATGCTGTTCATGCGAAAACCCGTAGCCATGGTTAGCGCCGCATCGGCGTTGCCCGGCCGCGACCAGCCAATCCCGACCGCCGAGTATCATTTTGTGAACGGCCACCGCCTGCACGGGCCCTATCCGGCCGGCATGGAGACGGCGATGTTCGGCCTCGGCTGCTTCTGGGGCGCGGAGCGCAAGTTCTGGCAACTTGGCAGCGGCATCTACGTCACCGCGGCGGGATATGCCGGCGGCTTCACCAAGAACCCGACCTATGAAGAGGTCTGCACCGGGCAGACCGGCCATGCCGAGGTGGTGCTGGTGGTGTTCGACCCCGCCAAGATCTCCTACGAGCAACTGCTCAAAACCTTCTGGGAGAGCCACGATCCGACCCAGGGCATGCGCCAGGGCAACGATATCGGCACCCAGTATCGCTCGACCATCTATACGTTCAGCGCCGCGCAGGCGGCAGCCGCGGAGGCCTCGAAGGCGGCCTATAACAAGGCGCTCGCGGCCTCAGGACTCGGGCCGATCACCACCGAAATCAGGCCGGACCAGACCTTCTATTTCGCCGAGGACTACCACCAGCAGTACCTCGCCAAAAATCCCGGCGGCTATTGCGGGCTCGGCGGCACCGGGGTCAGCTGCCCCATCGGCACCGGCGTGAACGCCTGACGGCGATCGCAGGCTCATCGGCCCCGCGCGGTAGGATCCGGCCACCTTTTTGGTGGCTGGATACGGTTTGTTAACCCTAATCCAGCCAAATCAACTCGTCATTCCAAGTGAGGCGAGTCTGGTGCGGGTTTCGCGGGCAGTGCAGTTCTTGATCACCGGTGCGATTGCGCTGGCGGTTTCCGGCTGCATGCATCGTCCTGCCCCGGAGGCCGTTGGCCCGAGCCTCGATGCGCAGGCCTACAACGACGGCGCCGCCGTCACCCGCGAGATCCCGCCGCCGCCGATGCAGCGCGGCCTCTTCAACAGCATGTCAGCGCCTGCGCCTGTCATGGCGGCTCCCGCGGCACCCGGCCCTGACTACGCCGCGCCTTTGGCTTATTCGCCCGCGGTCGGCCCGACCGAATACCAGCTCGATGCCGGCGACCGGCTGCGCGTCGTGGTCTACGGCCAGGAAGGGCTGAGCAACATCTATGCAGTCGGCGCCAACGGCGCGATCACGATGCCGCTGATCGGCGCGGTTCAGGCCCGCGGCCACACGCCGTCGAGCATGGCGCGGGCCATCACCTCGCGCCTCAAGGACGGCTATATCCGCGATCCGTCGGTGGCCGTGGAGATCGATTCCTACCGGCCGTTCTTCATTCTCGGCGAGGTGCTCGCGCCGGGCCAGTACCCTTATGTGCCGAACATGACCGTCGAGAATGCGGTGGCCATCGCCGGCGGCTTCACGCCGCGCGCCAGCCAGAACGTGGTGCGGCTGACGCGCACCAATCGCGACGGCTCGACGATCGCCGAGGTGCCGCTCGGCACGCCGCTGCGGCCGGGCGATTCGGTCGTCGTGCAGGAACGCTGGTTCTGATCCTGGCCCGACGGCCGCGGGGAGCGGTCGGTTATTGCCACATCCAGTTGTTGGTCCAATCCGCCTTCCAGCCGGTCAGCCGTCCCTTGCGAAACTGCAGATAGAGATGGGCGACCCGGTGGGACAGAACCGTGCCGCCGACATCGTGGATGGCGAGATAGACCTCGTTGCCCGGCTTGCCTTTCACGTAGTGGAGCTGCGTCCGCAGCGCGCTGGAGGCTTCCCCGGCAGACATGCCGAACCTGAGCGGCAGCGTGTTCGACCGCGGCGGAGCGACCAGCGGCGGGGAGAACGGCCCCCAGCCGACATCAAATCCGGCGATCGCCGGCGGCGACAGCAGCAGCAGCGCAGCACCGCACAGCCCCAAAATGCCAGTTCGCATTGTCATGTCGGCAGCCCTTGCGCCATGGGGTCGTTGCGAGGCAATCAACCCGCTTTCAGCACTCGTGCCTTTGTACCAAGATAGCGGCCTGACACCAACAACGTTGGGAGGCCGCAATGCTCCTCTATCACTGCGCCAGTGCGCGTTCGTTCCGTCCGCTCTGGATGCTGGAGGAGATGGGCCTTCCCTATGAACTCAAAATGCTGCCGTTCCCGCCGCGCGTGCTGGCGCGGGACTATCTCGACATCAATCCGCTGGGCACCATCCCGCTCCTGATCGACGGCGAGACGCGGATGACGGAATCCTCCGCCATCTGCCACTACCTCGCGACCCGTCACGGCCCGTCAAACCTCGCGGTCGCGGTCGATGAGCCGGACTATGGCAGTTATCTCAACTGGATCTCGTTCGGCGAGGCGACGCTGACTTTTCCGCAAGCCTTGGTGCTGCGCTATTCGCGGCTCGAGCCGCCTGAGCGCCGCCAGCCGCAGGTCGCCGAAGACTATCAAAAATGGTTTTTCGGCCGCCTGCGCGCCGTGGAAGCCGCAACGGCGCATCATGACACGCTCTGCGGCGGCCGCTTCACCGCCGCCGACATCTCGGTCGGCTACGCCTTGATGTTCGCCGCGGAGCTCAAGCTCGATGCCGGGTTCACACCCGCCATTGCCGGCTATTGGCAACGGCTGCAGGCGCGCGAAGGCTTTCAGCGAGCCCTCGCCGCGCAGGACAAGGCGAGCGCCGAGCAAGGCATCGCCAGCGCGCCGTGGGGGCCGGTGGAGCGTCCCGCCGCGCCGCCGGCCGGCTAGGCGAGAAGCTTGCGCAACTCGGCCTTGGCGACCTTCTCAAGGGTCGAGCGCGGCAGGTCGTCGACGAGCCGGCATTCGTGCGGGTGCTTGAAATCGGCCAGCGCCTTGCGGCACGCCGCCATCACGTCCTCGCTGAGGCTGGGCGGCGCATTATCGACGCCGCCGCGCGGAATGATGAAGGCGACCGGCACCTCGTCGAGCATCGGGTGCTTTTTGGCGACGACGGCAACCTCCTGCACGCCGGGCACAGTAATGATCACCTGCTCGATCTCGGAGGCCGCGACATTCTCGCCGCCGACCTTGAGCATGTCCTTGGCCCGGTCGCCGAAGCGGATGAAGCCGTGCGGCAGCACATCGACCCGATCGCCGGTGAGAAAATAGCCGTGCTCGTCAAAGCTCTCGCGCGTCGCCGCGGCGTTGTGCAGATACTCCTTGAACAGCGACAGGCCGGGAATGCCGAGAATCGACAGATTGCCGGTCTCGCCAACGCGGCTCGGTGATCCGTCGTCGTTGACGACGCGGATCCGATATTCCGGCGCAGCGCGCCCCATCGACATCGGCGTGTTCGGCTGATCGACCTCGCCGACGATGCCGTGGGTGATCGTCTCGGTCATGCCCCACCAGCCCAGCATGGGAATGCCGAAGCCGGCGAACGGCGGCGGATCGTTGATCGCCGTGCCCCACATGCGAAACATATGGGTCTTCGGCATGTCGTGATCGAGCAGCGCCTTGACGCAGAACGGAATGGTCGACAGCCACGTGCAGCGATGCTCCAGCGCCGTGCGCCAGAACCGGCTCGCGGAAAACCGCGGCGTGATTACCGCAGTCGCTCCGACCCACAGGCTCGCCAGCATCGAATAGGCCAGCGCATTGGTGTGAAACAGCGGCAGATGCACGAGGTGCACGTCGTCGGCGCGGAGCGCCTCGTGCGCCGCATTGATCTTGGCGCCCCACAGCGCGTTGGCATGGGTCCACAGCACGGCCTTTGGCCGCGACGTCGTGCCGGACGTGTATTGGACGCTGCAATGGGCGTCGGGATCGGGTGCGCGCTTCGGACGGTCCGCGCTGTCCGCAAACAGCGCCGCGAACGATTCGCTGCGCGCCGCGCCGCTGCCTTGCGCAGGCTGCGCCCCGGCGTCGTGATCAATCACCGCCAGCCAGCGCAGATTCTTGCAATTTTGCGCGACAAGCTCGGCATAGGCCGGCTGCGTGATGGCGGCGACCGCGCCGCAGTGATCAGCGAAATAGGCGATCTCGGCAGCGGCGGAGCGCGTATTGGTGGTGACGGCAATCGCGCCGAGTTCGGCGCAGGCGAACCAGGCCAGTAGCGCCTCGATGCAGTTGTCGAGATGAATCAGCACGCAATCGCCGGGCCGCACGCCGCGGTTGATGAGGCCCGCGCCCAGCGCGCCCACGCGGTCATGGAATTCGCCATAGCTCCACGTGCGCGACGGCGCGTCGAACGGCGCCCAGATCAGAAACGGATGCTCGCGCCGCGTCTCGGCGCGCATCTGCAGCAGCCACGGGATGTCCAGCCCGGCAAAAGGCGAGATCACGCCCGGCACATCAAATCCCGGCATCTTCACTCCCCGTCATCTTGTTGGCGTGCGACTTTGGTTATCGCTTCGTTCACCATGCCCTATGCGATCATCATCGCGGCCGGAAGACAACCCGGCTATGACGCCGAGAGAGAATCGATCGTGCCCGGCATGGTGGAATCAATCGCGAGGAATCAAACGCGCGAAGAATCCTTCAGGGCGAGAGAATCGGCTCAAAAGAGATTCTTTTGCGCTGCGACGGCTTCCATCGCCGAAGATTCCTTCACCCGATTCCTCGCACAAGATTCTTTTGCGGGGCAGCCGCTTTTGATTCCTCGAACAAGGAGCGAGAGAAGGAATCTCGGACGAAGAATCTCTTGACTGACGTTTTTGCGCGCAACATTTCGCAACCATCGACAGGCATGGAGTGCGAAAACACTGCTGCCGCACAGCACAAAACACTGCAACGGCGGGTAGTTGTCCGCCTATGCAAAGAGTGGGCGGAAAGGCAAGAGGCGACACTGTGCCGCTTCGGCATTTGGCCGGGAGTTACCCTGTTTCAACGCTCACAAAAACAGTCGGCACGATAATCACTTAAAGGCTATGCGCGGAGCACCGCTTGGAAAGCGCCGGTTGGTGCGCCGCATATGTAAACCTTTTATGAATATATTTTCGCGCTCCGATTGTGTGCGGCAATTAACAACAGGGATTGAATCCATCCGAAGATTCAAAACCTTGTGACTTCGGTGAAGGACTACGCGGACCTACAACCGCGAGGGCAAGCAAAAAATTATCAATTGGGCGAAAATGAATCCGTTGCGAGACCCACGCCCTCGTGTATCTCTATGGGTACTCGCAGTGCCTGCGGCTTTCACAACCAGGGCGGTTTGAAACTCACGGGCAACGCACAGATCGGCGGCGATATGCGCGGGAGCGAGGCTTTCCAAGTGTTGGCAGGGTGCGCGCTCATAGCGATATGAGAAGGCGTTTTCTGTCGAGTTTGGAAAGGAGACAGCACTGGAGTATTCTCGCGATTAATCTCGCCTGAATATTTTCAGGGGCATGAGGTTCAGGAGTATTGTGGTCCGGCTTGCCCGGATCGCAACAGTTTGGAGTACAGCAAGCCACGGCTTGCTGAAGGCATGACAGCCAACCGGGGGTAGATATGGCAAACAGCAGAGCGACTGCATTTCATCGCGTGGCAGTTCTTGTTTGTTCCGAAGCCGATCCCCCTCCGACGCCAAATTCCCGCCTCAGTGCGCACTAAGCGCGCTCATCGTCTCACATACACAGGCTGAGCGAGCCGGTTTTCGGCTTGATAGGCCTGTATCCACCGCCGAGGTCGGTGACGTCGCTTCGCTGCGGCTCGCTGGTCATTGGCTACAGTTTAATTGAGTACCCAACGAGAAAAGCCCAGATCAATGGTGAATTCGGAACAGGATCGCTGGTCGCGCGTCAAAGGGCGACTACGCGCGAGCGTCGGCGAAGATATTTATTCAAGCTGGTTCGGTCGGCTTGATCTGGAAGACATTCGCGACGACAGCGTTCACCTGTCGGTCCCCACACGTTTTCTCAAGAGCTGGATCCAGACCCACTACACCGATCGCGTCCTGCAATGCTGGCAGGCCGAACTGCCGGAAGTTTCCCGAATCGACCTGTCGGTGCGCTCGGCCGCTGTGCGCCCCGCTGCCGTTGCCAAGGACTCCAAGCCCGCAGCCGAAGAGCGCGCCAGCGAGCGGCCGACGGCCGAGACGCGAATCGGCGCAGCCACTCCCGTTTCCGCGAACCACGAGGCGCTCGGCGGCTCGCCGCTCGATCCGCGCCTGACGTTCGCCTCTTTCGTCACCGGCCGCTCCAACACGCTGGCGCACGCCGCAGCCCGGCAGGTTGCCGAAGGCCGCCACGGCGACCCGGTGATGTTCAACCCGCTTTACGTCCATGCCGGCGTCGGCCTCGGCAAGACTCATCTGCTGCAGGCCGTGGCCTGGGCCGGCAACGCCGCGCCGGACCGCAAGGTGCTGTACCTCACCGCCGAAAAATTCATGTACGGCTTCGTCGCCGCGCTCAAATCGCAGAACGCCCTTGCCTTCAAGGAAGCGCTGCGCGGCATCGACGTGCTCGTGATCGACGACCTGCAGTTCTTGCAGGGCAAGTCCACCCAGGCCGAGTTCTGCCACACGCTGAACGCCCTCATCGATGCGGGCCGCCAGGTGGTGATCGCCGCGGACCGTCCGCCGGCCGACCTCGAAAGCCTCGACGAGCGGGTGCGCTCGCGCCTCGCCGGCGGCCTCGTCGTCGAGATGGGCTCGCTCAGCGAGGATCTGCGCCTCGAGATTCTCAAGTCGCGCATCGCGGCAGCCCGCGCCTATCACGCGACCTTCGAGGTGCCGATGCCGGTTCTCGAATATCTGGCGAAAAGCATCACCCATAACGGCCGCGATCTCGACGGCGCGGTGAACCGCCTGCTCGCCCACAGCAAGCTCAACGGCCAACCGGTGACGCTGGAAATGGCCGAGCGCGAAGTGCGCGACCTCGTTCGCCCGCAAGACCCCAAGCGCGTGAAGATCGAGGACATCCAGCGCATCGTGGCGCGCCAGTACAGCGTCAGCCGCTCGGACCTGTTGTCGTCGCGCCGCACCGCCAACGTCGTGCGCCCGCGCCAGGTGGCAATGTATCTCGCCAAGACCCTGACGCTGCGCTCGCTGCCGGAGATCGGCCGCCGCTTCGGCGGTCGCGATCACACCACCGTGCTGCACGCGGTGCGCAAGATCGAAGGGCTGATTTCAAAGGACACGGTTCTGGCGCACGAGGTCGATGCTCTGCGGCGCCAGCTGCAAGAGTGATCTGCTGCCTGAACTGATCCGGCTGCGCTTTTCTGCGACGGGTCCACAGGCTTTTCCGCCTGTTTTACCCTTCGCAAGCTTTGCTTTTCCACGCGGTTGTCCCCGGATAACCGTGTGGACAGGCAGCTGGCGACGGCTGGAGAAGCGGCGGAAAAGCCTGTGCCAAAACCATTGGACACCTGCGGCGAAGGCTGGGGATGCCCGGTGGACAGGCCTGTGGGCTCGTCCGGGATCGGCGGTGCAAAGTCTTTTCGGCAAAGCCCGGCCGCGCGGCGGCGCTCGCCGTTGGGGCAACGCCACGGCGTGATCGCACGCCAGCAGCCGCAAGGCTGCGCGCAAGGTCTCCGTGCAAGGCTACTTGCAAAGCTTGGCCTGCGCCCTTCAAACGCTGGATAAGCGCCACCGCGACACCGTTAAATCTTGCGCCGGACAGCAATTCACGGCACGCTGTTGGCCCTTTGGGCGCCGTGTCGTGCGCCGACAGCATGAGAGCAAATCCGGCCGCGGCAGTCCCTTGTTCTGCGGAAAGCTCTCAGCCATGAATTATGATGCGCTGCGACCGCAGGCCGATTCTGGCCGTGGCGGAAGGCGCGGGGGCTGCGGCGCGTGACGGCGCCGGGCCAAGATCGTCTGGGTGGGTTGGATAAATGAAGGTTACGGTAGAACGCGCGCAACTGTTGAAGTCGTTGGGACACGTCTATCGTGTCGTCGAGCGCCGCAACACCATTCCGATCCTCGGAAACGTGCTGATCCGCGCCGAAGGCGGCCTGATGTCGCTCAAGGCGACCGACCTCGACCTCGAAGTGACGGAAACGCTGCCCGCCGAGGCGGCGGTCGCCGGCTCGACCACCGTGCCGGCCCACATGTTCCACGACATCGTTCGCAAGCTGCCGGACGGCTCGCAGATCGTGCTCGAAAGCGACGGCGACCGCCCGGTGATGGTGATTCGCGCCGGCCGTTCGCGATTCACGCTGCAGACGCTGCCGGAGAGCGATTTCCCGGACCTCGCCGCCGGCGATATGTCCCACGCCTTCACGGTGTCGGCCGCCAACGTCAAGCGGATGATCGACCGCACCCAGTTCGCGATCTCGACCGAAGAGACCCGCTACTACCTCAACGGTATCTACCTGCACTGCGCGGGCACCGGCCCGGTCGCGACGCTGCGCGCGGTCGCAACCGACGGCCACCGCCTCGCCCAGTTCGACCTGCCCCAGCCGGCGGGCGCCGAGGGCATGCCGGGCGTCATCGTGCCTCGCAAGACGGTCGGCGAGGTGCAGCGCCTGATCACCGACGGCGACACCGAGGTCGGGATCGAGCTGTCGCAGGGCAAGATCCGCTTCACGCTCGGCAACGTCGTGCTCACATCGAAACTGATCGACGGCACCTTCCCGGATTACGGCCGCGTCATCCCGCAGCACAACGACAAGGAACTGATGGTCGACAAGCGCGACTTCGAGGCCGCCGTCGACCGCGTCTCGACGATCTCCAGCGAGCGCGGCCGGGCCGTGAAGCTGTCGCTGTCGCCGGGCAAGCTCGTGCTCTCCGTCACGAACCCGGATTCCGGCAGCGCGACCGAAGAGCTCGAGGTCGACTACGCCGCCGAGCCGCTCGAGATCGGCTTCAACTCCCGCTATCTGCTCGACATCGCCGCCCAGATCGAAGGCGAAACTGCGGTGATGCGGCTCGCCGATCCGGGCTCGCCGACCCTGATGCAGGCCAAGGACGCGCTCGACGCGCTTTACGTGCTGATGCCGATGCGGGTGTGACGCCAGGCGTTCGCCCTCGCCCGTTCTCGCTGGTCCCCGCGCCCCTCTCGGCGCGCGGGGGCGCATGTGTCGCATCGCCCTTGCCGTCAGCGCATTTGCACGGCATGACCACGCCATGACAGCCTCCCGCATCGTGCGGCTCACCCTGACCCGCTTCCGGAATTATCAGACCGCGAGCCTCTCGACGCGCGCGCAGCTCGTCGTGCTGGTCGGGCCGAACGGCGCCGGCAAGACCAACTGCCTCGAAGCGATCTCGCTGCTCAGCCCCGGCCGCGGCCTGCGGCGCGCGACCCTTGACGACATCGCCGACAAATCCGGCGACGGCGGCTGGGCAGTCTCGGCGGAGGTCGAGGGCGCGCTCGGCCTCGCCACGCTCGGCACGGGGTTTGATGCGCCGGGGGCGGTGGGCGCCTCAAGCACGCGCCGCTGCCGGATCGACCGCGAGCCGGTCGGCTCCGCCGCCGCCTTTGGCGATCACCTGCGGATGGTGTGGCTGACGCCGGCGATGGACGGCCTGTTCATGGGGCCGGCGGCCGAACGGCGCCGATTTCTCGACCGCCTGGTGCTGGCGATCGACAGCCACCATTCCAGCCGCGTCTCGGCGCTGGAACGCAGCCTGCGCTCGCGCAACCGGCTGCTCGAGGAGCGCAATTTCGACCCGCACTGGTGCAGCGCGATCGAGCGCGAAACGGCGGAGCTCGCGGTCGCGGTCGCCGCGCGGCGCACGGAGACCGTCTCACGCCTCGCCGTCGCGCTGCGCGAACGCAGCGCCAGTTCCGCATTCCCGACCGCCCTCATCGAGCTCAACGGCTGGATGGAGACGGCGCTGCTCAGCGAGCCGGCGATCGCCGTCGAGGACCGCTACCGCGCGATCCTGCGCGAGAACCGCGCACGCGACGCCGCCGCCGGGCGCACGCTGGACGGGCCACACCTGACCGACCTTGCGGTGGTCTATGCACCCAAGAACATGCCTGCCAAGGATGCCTCGACCGGGGAACAGAAGGCGCTCCTGATCGGCCTCGTTCTCGCCCATGCCCGGCTGGTCGCCGAGATGACCGGGATCACGCCGCTTCTTCTGCTCGACGAAGTCGTCGCGCATCTCGATCCCGGCCGCCGCGCCGCCCTGTTCGACGAACTCGCGCATCTCGGCGCGCAGACCTGGATGACTGGCGCCGACCCCGCCGCATTCGCTGCGATGGGCCACGCCGCCGATATCCTGCAGGTTGAGGCCGGCCACATCACCCGCAAGGCCTGAGTCGGGAACCACTCCACCGGGCTCTCTTTCCATGCTCCACGAGGCGAAAAATCGCTTCGCAACCACGCTTCGCCAAGCAATGAACGGACCGGTGCGCAAAGCCATTCAAAAGCCTTGAAGAAGGGCCAAAAAATACTATCTCTTCAATAACTTGATGCAGGCGACTTTAGCCTGTACGACCTCCGTTTTTCATGGCAGAAATGCCCACTTCATCAGGTGCTTCTGCAGCCCTGATTCGATGCACCTGACACAGGCCTCCTTTATGACTGAACTTGCGCGGCAATCGCTCGACACGCCGGAGTCTTCCAGCGCCGATTACGGTGCAGAATCGATCAAGGTTTTGAAGGGCCTCGATGCCGTCCGCAAACGGCCGGGCATGTATATCGGCGACACCGATGACGGCTCGGGCCTGCATCACATGGTCTACGAGGTGGTCGACAACGCCATCGACGAGGCGCTGGCGGGCCACGCCAGCGCGGTGAGCGTCACGCTCAACGCCGACGGCTCCGTCACCGTCCACGACGACGGCCGCGGCATCCCGACCGACATCCACAAGGGCGAAGGCATCTCGGCGGCCGAGGTCATCATGACCCAGCTCCATGCCGGCGGAAAGTTCGACCAGAACTCCTACAAGGTCTCCGGCGGCCTCCACGGCGTCGGCGTCTCGGTGGTCAACGCGCTCTCGACCAAGCTCACCCTGCGCATCTGGCGCAATGGCAAGGAGCACGTGGTCGAGTTCGCCAATGGCGAAGCGATTGCGCCGCTTCGGGTCGTCGGCGACGCCAACGGCCGGCGCGGCACGGAAGTGACCTTCCTGCCGAGCCCCGAAACCTTCACGATGACCGAGTTCGACTTCGCGACTCTCGAGCATCGCCTGCGCGAACTGGCCTTTTTGAATTCCGGCGTCAGCATCGTACTGACCGACAAGCGCGGCCCGACCGAGCGCCGCGAGGAAATGCGCTACAACGGCGGCATCGAGGCCTTTGTCCGCTATCTCGATCGCAACAAGAAACCGATCGTCACCACGCCGATCGTGGTGCGCGCCGAGCTCAACGGCATCGGCGTCGAAGCTGCGATGTGGTGGAACGACACCTACCACGAGAACGTGCTGTGCTTCACCAACAACATCCCGCAGCGCGACGGCGGCACTCACCTCGCCGGCTTCCGCGCCGCGCTGACCCGCCAGGTGACGAGCTACGCCGACAACAACGCCAAGAAGGAAAAGATCTCTCTGACCGGCGATGACTGCCGCGAGGGCCTGACGGCGGTGCTGTCGGTGAAGGTGCCGGACCCCAAGTTCTCCTCGCAGACCAAGGACAAGCTGGTCTCCTCCGAAGTCCGCCCTGTGGTCGAGAACACCTTGAACGCGGCGCTCGCCGCCTGGTTCGAGGAGCACCCGTCCGAGGCCAAGACCATCGTCGGCAAGGTCGTGGAAGCGGCGACCGCGCGCGAGGCCGCCCGCAAGGCGCGCGAACTGACGCGCCGCAAGGGTGCGCTCGACATCGCCTCGCTGCCCGGCAAGCTCGCCGACTGCCAGGAGCGCGATCCGGCCAAGTCCGAACTGTTCATCGTCGAGGGTGACTCGGCAGGCGGTTCCGCCAAGCAGGGCCGCAACCGCGAATTCCAGGCCGTGCTGCCGCTGCGCGGCAAGATCTTGAACATCGAGCGCGCGCGGTTCGACCGCATGCTGTCGTCGGAGCAGATCGGCACGCTGATCACGGCGCTCGGCACCGGTATCGGCCGCGAGGATTTCGACCTGTCGAAGCTGCGCTATCACAAGATCATCGTGATGACCGACGCCGACGTCGACGGCGCCCACATCCGCACGCTGCTGCTGACGTTCTTCTTCCGCCAGATGCCGCAGTTGATCGAAGGCGGGCATCTCTACATCGCCCAGCCGCCGCTCTACAAAGTGACGCGCGGCAAGTCCGAGCAGTACATCAAGGACGAGCGCGCGCTCGAAGACTACCTGATCGCCACCGGCCTCGAGGACAGCGTGCTCAAGCTTGCCTCCGGCGAGGAGCGCGCCGGAGGCGACCTGCGCGCCATGGTCGAAGATGCCCGCATCATCCGCGGCGTGCTGAACAACCTGCACACCCGCTATGACCGCACTGCGGTCGAGCAGGCGGCGATCGCCGGCGTGCTCAACCCGCGCATCACCGCCGATCTCAACGCCGCCAACGAGGCCGCCGAATACATCGCCCGCCGCCTCGACGCGCTGGCCGAGGACGTCGAACGCGGCTGGACCGGGCGCTTCGTCGAAGGCGACGGTTTTCAGTTCGAGCGCACCGTGCGCGGCGTCACCGACTTCGTTTCGATCGACACCGCCCTGCTGGCCTCGGCCGACGCGCGCCGCCTCGACGAATTCGCCGCCTCGTTGCAGGAGGCCTATCCGCGCCCGGCAAGCCTGCGCCGCAAGGATACCGAAACCGCTATTCACGGCCCGATCAGCCTGTTCGAGGCGATCACCGATGCCGGCCGCAAGGGCATCGCGCTGCAACGCTACAAAGGCCTCGGCGAGATGAACCCCGGCCAGCTCTGGGAAACCACGCTCGACACCAATGCGCGCTCGTTGCTGCAGGTGAAGATCAAGGAGGTCGACGAGGCCGACGATATCTTCACCAAGCTGATGGGCGATGTGGTGGAGCCGCGCCGCGACTTCATTCAGGAGAATTCGCTCAGCGCCAACGTCGACGTGTGATCCCGGCTTCCCTTCCGGTCACGCCTTTTCAAAAGCCTGCGCCGCCCGCGCAGGCTTTTTCATGTGCTCCTCGATGACGGCGGCAAGGCGCGGCGCACCCTGTTCGAGGTCGTGGCGCTCGATCACCTTTCGCCGTGCGGCACTGCCCATCCTTTCGCGCAGCTCCGGCGATTGAAGCAGCTCGGTCAGCCGGCCCGCCATCGCCGCGACATCGAATTTCGGCACGGCGAAGCCCGCGTCGCCTTCGAGAAATTCCGGCGCGCCGCCAGTGTCGGCAAAGCACACGATGGGCGTCCGAAACAGCGCCGCCTCCAGCATCACCAGCGGAAACGGATCTTCCCGCGAGGTCAGAAGAAAAACATCCGACGCCTGAAAGTAAGGGGCGACGCTCTCCTGATCGCCGATGAAATGCATCACGGCGCCAAGGCCTGCCGCGGCCGCCTCGGCCCTGATCTTCTCGACCGCCGCCGGCTGGCCGCCGACCCACAAAAAGTGCACCGGCGCCCCGCGATTCGGCACGGCGACCTGCCGGGCAACCTCAAGGAACAGATCGCTGCCCTTGCGCACGCCGATCGAGCCGCAGCCGCACACGAGCCGCGCCTCGGTGGGAATGCCGAGCCGGCTTCGCATCGCCGCCGCCGCATCCGTCCGCTCCTCCTTCAGCAGCTCCGCCACCGGCACAAAGCCATGGATAACGCGGATCTTTTCGGCGGGAATGCCATAGCTGTCCGTCAGGTTCCGCGCCACGGCCTGGGACACGGCGATGAAAACCGACGCGCGCCGGCGCAAAATCTCGATATTGCCGCGCCCGACGATCCGGACGGCATCGCCCAGCTCATGGACATGGCAGATCACCGGGCAATCGAGAAACGCCAGCGCATCGAGCATTCGCGCGCTGGCGACGGAGTTGGCATATACCGTGCCGATATTTTCCGCCCGCAGCCAGGCGGTGATCCGCTGCACCTGCCGCCGCTCCCGGCCGCGATGCAGCCCCAGCCGGCGCAGAATTTTCATCGCAAGCGTCGAGCGCGGCTCGAACAGATCCGTTCGCGCAAGCGCGGCATAGTCGCCGAACAGTTCGCCATGACTGCCGATCAAAATGTCGAACGGCAGATCGCGCTTCGCCTTCAGCCATGACAGGAAACGGAGCAGGAAAATCGGCGCGCCGGTCCGCGAGGCGTCATGGCCAACGAACAGCACGCGCCCGCGCGGGGCGCTGCCCGGCTGTTCCTCACTTGCGCCCGGTGGCTCCATGGGAAACCTTTGCGCTCGGCGGATCGGCGATCGCCGACCGCCAGCCGGCGGCCATCATCCAGCGTTTTCGCGCCGCAGGCAACTCCGGGGGGCCGGCTTAGAGATGGCGCAGAGGAGGATCAGTGCGTGCCGACGTACCGGAGCAGAAGCTGGTCCCACCAGTCGGTGTGCACCGCACTGAGCAGCGAGACGGCGATCTCCTTCCGCAGCGGCCCGTCATGCGCCATCGCAAAGGCATATTGCTGCGGCCGGAAGGTCACCTCCAGAAGCTCGACCGAACTGCGGAACTCCTGATTGATCTTCCAGCCGAGCAGCGGGCGGTCGTGCACCACCGCATCAACCTTGCCGGCCCGCAGCGCAAGCAGCGCATCGCGCAGCGTCGGAAAACGCTCCGGCGACAGGCGCATATGCGCCATCACATCTTCGGTAGAAGTGTTGAGCACGACGCCGACCCGCACCTGCGTCAGATCGCCGACATCATGGACGACGCCGCGGAGCTGCTTGACCGTCAGCACGGAAGTGATGCTGGCAGTAAAGATAGCGGTCGCGATGATCGAGCCGACCATCCAGAACATCGCCACCGCGCGGCCCGGCATGGTGCGCGGCCCGCGATGCCCGATGCCGCGCTGGGTCATCGCCACCGTGGTCCACCACACGCTCGAACTCAGCCCGCGCGCGATGCCGCCGCCGAATTCCTCGTTGTGGCGGCGCTCGATCAGCCAGACCACGATGCCGACCAGCAGCGCAAGGCCGATCAGCACCACGATTGATTGCAGAAATCCGAATGAGGTGATGGCCCGGACGACCGGCCGCCAGCTCGCCTCGCCGCCCGCGGGCACCGCGATGCCGAAGCCGGTCGAATAGAACGACGGCGTGAAATCGACGGCCTTTTGCCGCGCCGCGGTGACCGTCAGCGCTGACACCGCAAGATCAACTGTTCCGGCCCCGGCCTTCGCCAGAAGCTCCGGCACATCAGCGACCTCGGCGAAGCGGTAACGTACGTTCAGATCCGCTGCGATCTTGCGCCACAGTTCGACGCTGATCCCCTGCCATTCGCCGTCGCGGACCTTGATGGCGAAGGGCGGCGCGTCCTTGACGCCGATCACCCATTCGCGGTCGGCCATGCCGGCGGGCGCGCTTTGTGCGCTGGCAGCCGTGATCGCGGCGCAAAACAGCAGCAGCGACATCAGCCCGGACAGCAGCAACGCTGCCGCTCGATTGAAACTTGCACCCATGGCGCCTCAGCGATCCCCACAGCCAACACGGCTCTCGGGGGCTCTCTTAGTCCGTTTCAATCAAAAATGTACAGACGGGGCGCCGCGTCGCCGCCCGTTCGCGATACGTTTTGTTTGCAACGCTCTGTCATGGTCCTCTCAAGCGATCATCATTTTGGGGCGGTTCGAGGCATGATCATCATCCGGCTGAGCAAGGCGCTATGCGTGGCGGCGATGGGGCTGTTCTGCACCCTCGTCGTGTTCGGCAATCTCAGCGACTACGACACCAATTTTGCCTTCGTCCGCCATGTCCTGCTGATGGACACGATCTTTCCCGATGCGACGATCAGCTACCGCGCGATCAAGAGCCCGGCCCTCCATCATCTCGCCTATGGGCTGATCATCGCCATCGAGGCCGCGGTCGCCCTCCTCTGCTGGATCGGCGCCGCGGTGATGTTCGCGCAGCGCCGCGGCAGCGCGCAGGCGTTCAATCAGGCCAAGGCGGTTGCGATCGCCGGGTTGACGATGGGCTTTCTGCTCTGGCAGGTCGGCTTCATCACCATCGGCGGCGAATGGTTCGGGATGTGGATGTCCGCCAAATGGAACGGGGTGCACTCGGCCTTCAGGCTGCTGATGACGACCGTCGCGGTACTCATCTTCGTCGCCCTGCCGGATGGCGAGCCCGCCGGGCAATAGGCGCTGTGCAAGGCGGCCCTCTGCTTGCTGCCGTCTTGAACGCGCCTTTTGGGTTGCTTATTGATCAAAAAACACTGCTGCAAACCAGCGAGGAAACGACGAATGGCCGAAGAAACCGCAAAGCTCGCCGCCTATGTCGCCAGTCTCTCCTTCGCGGACATCCCGCCGGAGGTCGCCGAGCGCGCCAAGGCGCTGACGCTGGACTTTCTCGGCAGCGCCATCCGGGCCCGCGGCGAGGCCGAATCCACGCCCTCGATCATGACCACGCTCGCCGCCCTCGGCCTCGACGGCGCAGGCCCGGTCACCGTGTTCGGCGACGGCAAGACCTACACCCCGGCGATCGCCGCGCTGATCAACGGCGCGCTCGGGCATTCGCTCGATTTCGACGACACCCACGCCGATTCCTCGCTGCATCCGAGCGCCCCCGTGGTGCCCGCCGCCTTCGCGGTCGGCGAGAGCATCGGCGCGTCGGGCCGCGACGTCCTCACCGCCATCGTCGCCGGCTATGAGGTCTGCTGCCGCCTCGGCAATGCCCTCGACCCGACCTCGCACTATGCCCGCGGCTTTCATCCCACCGCGACCGCCGGCACCTTCGGCGCGGCCGCAGCGGCAGCACGGCTCTATGGCTTGAGCGCGGCGCAGATCGCCGCCGCCTTCGGCGTCTCGGGCAGCCAGGCCGCCGGTTCGCTGCAGTTTCTGGAGAACGGGGCGTGGAATAAGCGCTATCAGGTCGGCGCCGCCGCGATGAACGGCGTAATCGCCGCAACTCTGGCCAAGCAGGGCTTCCTTGGGGCGAGCGACGCGGTCGAAGGGCGCTACGGCCTCCTGAAGGGCTATACCGATGCGCCGCACCCTGACAAAGCCGTGGCCGGCCTCGGCTCGGCCTTCGAGACCATGAAGATCGGCATCAAGCCCTATCCGAGTTGCCGCTACACCCATGCGGCGGTGGATGCGCTGATCGCGATGCGCCGCGAACACAATCTGACGCCGGACCGGGTCAGCCGGGTCGAGATCGGCCTGCACCGCAACGGCATCACGCTGACCGGCGACGCCGCCACCAAGCGCCACCCGGGCAGCATCGTCGGCGGCCAGTTCTCGATGTTCTTCACCGCGGCATTGGCGCTCGAGCAGGGTTCGTTCGGCTGGGACGACTATCGGCGGCTGGGTGATCCCGCCATCAACGCCCTCGCCGACCGCATCGAGGTGGTGCAGGACGACCGCATCGAAATCGGCCGGTCGCATCCGTTCGGCGCGCGGGTCACGGTCGAGGCCGATGGCGAGGTCCATGAGCGGATCATCATCGACCCGCCGGGCGAGCCGGACTCTTTCCCCGGCCGCGAGGCGATGCGGCAAAAATTTATGCAGCTCGCCCGCCCGGTGCTCGACGCCCGCGCCGACAGCTTTGCCGATGCGATCATGGCAATGGAAAGCTTCGAGGGCATCGAGCGCGCATTGCGCTTTGGCCGCGCCTAGGCTGGCACCGTATCGGCGAGGTAATCGACGGCGGCCTGCGCGCCGCCCGCGCCGTGGGGAATTTTGAGCGCGCGCAGGCCCATCTCGACGACGCCGAGCGTGCCCAAAATCATCGGCGCGTTGATGTGGCCCATATGGGCGACGCGAAAGCTCCGGCCCGCGAGATCACCGATGCCGGTGCCGAGCACGACGCCGCATTTGTCCCTGCAGTAAGCCTGCAGCGCCGCGGGATCGTGGCCTTCCGGCGTCAGGATCGCGGTCACCGTGTCCGCCCGCTCCTCGGGCCGCTCGACATTCAGCGCCAGCCCGTCCGCATCGGCCCATGCCCCGACCGCCGCGCGCACCGCACCCGCGATCAGGCGATGGCGCAGCCGCGCCGCCTCCAGCCCCTCGGCGAACAGCATGTCGATGGCGGCGCGCAGCGCGAACAAAAGATGCACCGGCGCGGTGCCGCAATAAATCCGGTAGTGCTCCTCGCCGACACGGCCGGACCAGTCCCAGTACGGCGTGCGCAGGTCGGCGGTCGCGTGAACCTTGAGCGCCCGGTCATTGGCGGCGACGAAGCCGAGGCCCGGCGGCGTCATCAGCCCCTTCTGCGAGGCGGACATCGCGACATCGACGCCCCAGGCGTCCATCTCGAACGGGATGCAGCCGAGCGAGGCCACCGTATCGACCATCAGCAGCGCATCGTGCCCCGCCGCGCGGATCGCCTTCGCAATCGCCGGAATGTCATTGACGACGCCGGACGCGGTATCGACCTGCACGACGAGAACCGCCTTGATGCTGCGCGCAGTATCGCGCCGCAGGCGGGCCTCGACCTCCTCGGGCCGTACCGCGCGCCGCCAGCCGCCCGGTAGGAACTCGGCCTCGACGCCAAGCGTCCTGGCCGCCTCGCCCCAGCCGATGGCAAAGCGCCCGCTCTCCAGCACCAGGATGCGGTCGCCGCGCGACAGCACGTTGGTGAGGGTCGATTCCCAGGCGCCATGGCCGTTGGCAATGTGAATGTAAACTTGGCCCTTCGTCGCGAACAGTTTCCGAAGGTCGCGGAGCAGGCCCTCGCTGAGCTGCATCATCTCGGGCGAGTAGATGTCGATGGCAGGCCGGTGCATGGCGCGCAGCACTTCGTCCGGCATCGTGGTGGGCCCAGGGATCGCCAGAAACTCGCGGCCCGCGCGCACGACCATATTGCAACCTCCGTGATTTGTTCTTGCCGCATCTTGCCATAGTGCGGCGCAGCGCAAAGAAAAAATCCGGCCTCGCGGGAGGCCTTGCGGAACGCGGCGCGGGCTTGCCGCATCAAACGGCGGCAGAAATGCCGCGCCGGATGCGACCCGGCGTGCGCTTGCCAAGCGCGCGGGCTCAGGTGCAAACTCGGCCGCAAATGGCACAAAGCCAGACAGCGGGAGGAGCATGCGGAGGCCGCACCGGCCGCCGCGTGATGCCAATGGAGTGATTGCACCCATGCGCACGCCGACCATCGCGACCCTGAGCGACCTTGCGATCCGCTCGATGGAATGGCGCGGCAGCGCCGACCTGTTCGTCGATCGCACCGAGCGGATCACCGGCCGTGCCGCGCTCGATCAGGCGCTCCGCCTTGCGCAGGCCTATGCGACCATGGGGGCGGAAGGCGGCGATGTCATCGCTTTCCTCTGCAAAAGCTCGGCGCGCCATGCGGTCGCCTGGTTTGCCGCCCCCTTGAGCGGCCGGATCGCCTGCAACCTGCATGTGCGCGAGACGCCGGAGCGGCTCGGCGAAACGCTGGCCTGGCTCGACGCCAAAATTCTGGTCCATGACGACGATCTCGACGAACTAGCTGCTGCTGCCGTCACTGCATCCCGCCGCCCGATCACCCGCATCAGCCTCGGCGCGCGCGCCAACGCCGCCGCCGACTACACCGCGCTGATTGCGGCGTACGAACCGTTCAACGTGGCAGGCGAGCGGCCGGGCCCGGACGACATCGCCGCCATCGTGCAATCATCCGGCACCACCGGCGCGCCGAAAGGCATCGTCCATACCCAGCGCACCCTGCTGGAAACCGCCAAGGGCGGCCAGGTGGTAGTCGGGCCGATTTCGTTCGATAGCGCAACCGTGCTCTACATGCAGCCGAGCTTTGCGGCGTGGCCGATCATCGTCCTCCCCTTCGTCGGCGGCAAGGGCAAGGTCTGCTTCGGTCAGGTATTTACGCCGCAGGCCTTCCTCGAGACCTGCGAGCAGGAGCGCATCACCATGGCGCCGCTGGTGCCGACGATGTGGCGCATGGTGTTTCAGGCCGAGCCGGAAAAATACGACCTGTCATCGCTCACGCTCGTCACGATCTCCGGCGAGCCGCCGGCGCCGAGCGATGTGCGCCAGCTCTACGACAAGTTCTGCAAGACGATCCATTGCGTCTACCTGTCGGGCGAGGCGTTCACCGCCACCGGCGTGCTGGCGACGACGCCGGATCTGATGGAGCGCGGCAAGATCGGCTCGACCGGCCGCCCGGTGCTCGGCACCGACGTCAAGATCATCGCGCCCGACGGCGGCTTCAACGAAGAACTGCCGCGCGGCGAAATCGGCGAGATCGCGGTGTCCGGCCCCTCGCTTGCCTCGGGCTACTGGAAAGACCTGTCGCTGACGCGGAAGAAATTTTCCTATGGCTGGTGGCGCAGCGGCGATCTCGGCATGATCGACGACGACGACTTTCTGTGGATCAAGGGCCGCATCGACAACGTCATCAATTCCGGCGGCATCAAGATCAGCGGCGAGGAAATCGAGCACGCGCTCCTTGCCCATCCCGCCGTCGTCCAATGCGCGGTAATCGGCCAGCCCGATTCCGCCTTCGGCCAGCGCATCGAGGCCTACGTCGTTTCGCGCCAAGGCGATCTTGCCTGCGAGGAGCTTGCATCTTTCCTGCGCAACGAGCGCCAGCTCGCAGGCTTCAAGGTGCCGAAAGAGTTTCATTTCGTCGCGGAATTGCCGACCGGCCCGACCGGGAAGCTCTACCGCCGCGCCCTCCGCATCGAAACGGAGGCGGTCTGAACCGCACTTTTGCAATCGCAACTCGGCTTTTGGAAAGGGAGAGAACACATGTCAGCGAAGATCGATGAGGCCCTGCGCAGCGCATGCGAGGCGAACCAGATTCCGGGCGTGGTCGCGATCGCCGGGACCAGCAGCGAGACGCTTTATGAGGGCGCGTTCGGCAAGCGCGACCTCTCCAAGCCGGACGCGATGACCATGGACAGCGTGTTCTGGATCGCCTCCATGACCAAGGCGATCACCACCGCTGCCGCGATGCAGCTCGTCGAACAGGGCAAGCTCTCGCTCGACGAGCCGATCGGAAAAGTATTGCCCGACCTTGCAAGCCCGCAGGTGCTCGAGGGCTTCGACGAATCCGGGGCGCCGAAACTGCGGCCGGCCAAGGGCGCGATCACGCTGCGCCAGCTCATGACCCATACCGCCGGCTTCTGCTACGATATGTGGAACGGCGAAATGGTCAAATACCTCGCCGCCGCCGGAAAGCCGTCGATCACCACCTGCCAGAACGCGGCGCTCGAATTGCCGCTGTCGTCCGACCCCGGCACGCGCTGGGAATACGGCATCAACATCGATTTCGTCGGCAAGGCGGTCGAGGCGGCCAGCGGCCAGAAGCTCGGCGAATACCTGCGCGCCAACATTTTTGCGCCGCTCGGCATGTCCGACACCGGCTTCAAACTCGGTGACGATCAGCGCAAGCGGCTGGTCGGCATGCATGTCCGCAATGCCGATGGATCGCTGTCGCCGATCCCATTCGAAATCGAGCAGAACCCCGAATTCGAAATGGGCGGCGGCGGTCTCTACGGCACCCCGCGCGACTATCTCGCCTTCGCCCGCATGATCTTGAACAAGGGCAAGGGCAACGGCCATCAGCTGCTCAAGCCCGAGACGGTGGCCACGATGACGCAGAACCAGATGGGCGCCCTCAACGTCACAAAGATGATCTCGGCCGTGCCGTTCGCCACCAATGACGTCGATCTCTATCCCGGCATGGTCAAGAAATGGGGACTGAGCTTCCTCATCAACACGGAAAAGACGCCCGAGGGCCGCAGCGCCGGCAGCCTCGCCTGGGCCGGCCTCGCCAACACCTATTACTGGATCGACCCGGCGGCCGACATCGCCGGCGTCATCGCGATGCAGGTGCTGCCCTTCGCCGATCCGGAATGCCTCAAGGCTTTCGCCGCACTCGAGCGCGGCATCTATGAGGAATACGCGGCCAAGCGGGCGGCGTAAGCGCGCAGGCAGTTGCAGAAAACAAGAGTGGCCGGATCCCTCCGGCCACTCTTCGTTTGCGTTGGCGGAAAGAACTTACACCGGCAGGCCGTGCTGCTGCGCCAGTTCCTTCAGGGAGGCCTGCGGGCGCGCGCCGATGTGCTGGATCACTTCCGCCGCCGCGAGCGCGCCAAGGCGGGCGGCGGTCGCATGATCGGTCTCGCGCACCAGCCCGAACAAAAAGCCCGCAGCGAACAGATCGCCGGCGCCGGTGGTGTCCACGAGCTTGTCGATCGGATGTGCCGGCACCGCCGTCAGGCCGTTTTCCGCGACCACGATGCAGCCATTCTCGCTGCGCGTGACCACGGCGAGGCCCGCATCCTGCCGCAGCTGCGCCAGAGCGCCGTCGAAATCCGAGGTCTCATACAGCGACAGCAACTCGGCCTCGTTGGCGAAAACGAGGTCGACCGCGCGCGAGCGCATCAGGTGCAGAAACTCGTCGCGGTAGCGGCCGACGCAAAATGCGTCGGACAGCGTCAGCGCCACCTGCCGCCCGGCCTCATGGGCGATCTTCGACGCCTTCAAAAAGGCCTCCTTGGCCTGCGGCGGATCCCACAGATAGCCTTCGAGATAGGTGTAGCGGGCCGCCGCGACCTGAGCCGGGTCGATGTCATCCGGCACGAGGTTCTGCGCCGCGCCGAGATAGGTGTTCATGGTGCGCTCGCCGTCGGGCGTCACCAGCACATAGCAGCACGCCGTCGCCGGGCCGTCGCTCGCGGCCGGCGTATTGAAGGTGACCTTCGCGGCGCGAATATCGTGGCTGAAGGCGCCGCCGAGCTGATCGTTCTTGACCTTGCCGATGAAGGCCGCGCGGGCGCCGAAATCGGCGACGCCGGCGATCGTGTTGGCGGCCGAACCGCCGGAAATCTCCACCGCCGGGCCCATCGCGCTGTAGATCGCGGTGGCGCGCGCCTCGTCGATCAGCGCCATGCTGCCCTTGGCCATGCCCTGCGCGACGAGGAAATCCTCCTCGGTCCGCGCCATGATATCGACAATAGCGTTGCCGATTCCGAGGACGTCGTAAGTCGCAGAGGTCATGATCCGTGGTCCGGTGGCTGAAAACATCGTATGGGAGGGAATAGCGCGACCTATCACGTTCCACCGCAGGCCAGCAAGCAGACCGCCCGGACGCTGCCGATGATCCGTCACCTCCTCACCGTCTCGACCGGCACCCTGGCGTCGCGGCTGCTCGGCTTTGCCCGCGACGCGCTGACGGCGGCGCTGCTCGGCGCCGGGCCCGTGGCGGACGCCTATCTCGCGGCGTTTCAGCTCATCACCGTGGTCCGCCGCCTCGTCACCGAGGGCGCGCTGAATGCTGCGCTGGTGCCGTCGTTTCTGCGCGTGGAGGCCGAACAGGGCGCGCGCGCGGCGGCGGCATTCGCCGGGCGGGTGCTCGGCACCATCGGCCTTCTGACCATTGCCGCCGCGCTGCTGCTCGGCGTCCTGACGCCGTTCGCCCTGTCGCTGATCGCGCCCGGTTTCGACGCCCCGGCGCTGGCGATGGCAAGCCGGGCGGCGCGCCTGATGCTGCCTTACATCGCATTCGTTGGCCCGGTCGCGGTGCTGATGGGGCTTTTGAACGCCAAGCAGCGCTTCGCCTTCGCCGCGTTCTCGCCGCTGCTGTTCAACATCACGCTCATCGCCGTGCTGGCATTTCTCCTTGTCCGCCAGCCCGAAGCGGAGTCGGCCGCGCTCATCCTCGCCGCCACCATCGGCATTGCCGGCTGCCTGCAGCTCGTGGCGCTCGGCACCCATGGCCGCCGCATCGCGAGCTCGATCCGGCCGACGTTCGACGCCGCCATGCGGCGCTTTCTCGCCAGCGCGGTGCCGGGCGCAGCCGCATCGGCGATGCCGCAGCTCCTGATCCTGGCGGGCGTTGTCGTCGCCTCCAGTTCGTCCTCCGCGGTGTCGTGGCTCTATTTCGCCAACCGCCTGATCGATCTGCCGCTCGGCCTTGTCGGCGTCGCGATGGGCACCGTGCTGATGCCGGAGCTGTTCCACGCCGCGCAGAACGACGACCGCGGCCATTGGCTGCGCACCCAGCGGCACGCGGTGGTGATGGCGCTGGCGCTGTCGCTTCCCGCGACCCTCGGGCTGATGGTGCTGGCCGAGCCAGTCGTTTTCATGCTGTTTCAGCACGGCGCATTCAGCGCGGAGGATGCGCGCGCGACCGCCGGGGTCTTGACCGCGCTGGCCCTCGGCCTGCCTGCGCAGGTGCTGATCAAAAGCCTTTCGCCGGTGTTTTTCGCTCATGGTGACACCCGAACACCGTTGATCGCCACGCTCGGCGGGGTGGCGATCGCGCTGATCGCCGGACTGCTGCTGCAACCGCACTGGGACGCGGTCGGGGTCGCCCTCGCCATCGCCCTTGCCGCATGGGGCGGCCTCGCCTGGCTCGCGCTGCGGGCGAAGCGCGCCTACGGCCTTGGCCTTGACGCCGCCACCGGCGGGCAGGTCACGCGCATTGCCGCCGCAGCCCTGCTGATGGCCGCGGTGCTGCGGCTCATCGCGGAAATGGCCTTCCCGCTCAGCGATTTCAGCGCGCTGGCGGGGGCCACGGCGGCGCTCATCATCGCCGCGATCGGGCTCTACGGCCTGCTGCTTGTCGCGTTCGGCGCACTGAAGTGGCAAGACCTTCGGGCCGCGCTTCGCCGCTAAACCTCCTTGCGCGGCGGCAACCTGCATGGCAAGGACCACCCGTCAGACTGGGCTCAAGGACGAAATTTCATGGCGACGAACGAACTCGTATTTTCCGGCGTGCAACCGACAGGGAACCTGCATCTCGGCAACTATCTTGGCGCCATCGTCAATTTCGTGAAGCTCCAGGAGACGCATCGCTGCGTCTACTGCGTTGTCGACATGCATGCGATCACCATGCCCGTGTCGGTGTGGGGGGGCCCGGAAGAGCTGACGCGGTGCACCCGCGAGGTCACCGCCGCCTTCATCGCGGCCGGCATCGACCCGAAGAAGAACATCATTTTCAACCAGAGTCAGGTGACGGGCCATGCCGAGCTGACCTGGGTGTTCAACTGCATTGCCCGCATCGGCTGGCTCAACCGCATGACCCAGTTCAAGGAGAAGGCCGGAAAGGACCGGGAAAACGCCTCGGTCGGCCTCTACGACTATCCGGTGCTGATGGCCGCCGACATTCTGCTCTACCGCGCCACCCACGTGCCGGTCGGCGAGGACCAGAAGCAGCACCTCGAACTGACCCGCGACATCGCGCAAAAGTTCAACAACGATTTCTCCGAGTCGATTGCCGCGCGCGGCTTTGGCGAGGCCTATTTTCCGATGCCCGAGCCGGTCATCACAGGCCCGGCGACGCGCGTGATGTCGCTCCGCGACGGCACGAAGAAGATGTCAAAGTCGGATGCTTCCGACTATTCGCGCATCAACCTGACCGACGATGCCGACGCCATCGCGCAGAAGGTGCGCAAGGCCAAGACCGACCCCGAGCCGTTGCCGAGTGAGGAAAAGGGCCTCGCGCAGCGCCCCGAGGCCGACAACCTTGTCGGCATCTACGCCGCGCTCGCCGGGCAGCCCAAGAGCGACGTCCTGCGCGAGTTCGGCGGGGCGCAGTTCTCGGGCTTCAAGACCAATCTGGTCGACCTCGCGGTCGCCAAGCTCGGCCCGATCGCTGCTGAGACCAAGCGCCTGACCAACGATCCCGCCTATGTCGATTCCGTCCTCAGCGACGGCGCCGAGCGCGCCAACGCGATCGCGAGCGAGACCATCACAGCGGTCAAGGACATCGTCGGCTTTATCCGCAAAAAGTAGTCTACGCGTTTTAGGCTCCTTCCGCCTCAATCCATTTTCCAATTGAATATAGAGGGATAGTCGCAACTCCCGGAAAGGTCCGGCCCGTTTTCAGCGGGCCGGACCATCGCCTCGCCACAATTTGACGGTTCCCGTTGAGTGAGGTGATACCGCTTGTCGATGAGCCATTCGTCATGGCAGCATCGCGGCCGGACAGGGGATAAGGGCGCCGGATGAACTCGAAACGCCGCAGCTACGAATCAGGCCACCGACCGAAATGCCTGGTCCTGATCGATGACACGCCCGAATGCGACCGCGCGGTCTATTACGCGAGCCGCTGGGCGGCGCGGGTCGGCGGCGGCGTGGTCATGCTGCGGGTGATCGAAGTCGAGGACCGCAACCAGCAATGGCTCGGCGTGGCCGACATCATGCGCGCGGAGGCTCTCGAAAACGCCAATCTGGCGCTCGACCGTGCGGCCGGGCGCGCCAACGGCCTCGCCGCGATCACGCCCGAGCGGCTGCTCCTGGAAGGCGAGGCGCGCGAGCAGATCGTCAACGTGATCGAGAACGACGTCGACATCTCCATGCTGGTGCTGGCCGCCGCGGTGGGTGCGGAAGGTCCCGGCCCGATCATCACGTCGGTGGCCAAAACCGCCGGCTCATTCCCAATCCCGGTGGTTCTCGTCCCTGGCAATCTCAGTGACGAAGATATGGACAGCCTGACCTGAGCTGCAGGTTTCTTGCCCCCGGCGCGACCAAATCGCCCGCTTGATCGGTGCATTCACCGTCGCCATCTGTTAGAAAGCATTTGTTTTCAACCGTGACATGCCGGCCTTGAACCGGCAATGAGCCGGAGACAGCCATGTTTATCCAGACCGAAGCCACCCCGAATCCCGCCACGCTGAAGTTCGTTCCGGGCCGCACCGTGCTCGAGAACGGCACGATGGAATTCAACGACCGCGAGAGCGCGGAGCGTTCGCCGCTCGCCGAGCGGCTGTTCCAGGTTCCGAGCGTCACCGGCGTATTCTACGGATCAGACTTCATCACCGTCACCAAATCCGACGGCGACTGGCAGCACCTCAAGCCCGCCATTCTCGGCGCGATCATGGAGCACTTCCTCTCCGGCGCGCCGCTGTTCGCCGACGGCAGCCATGACGGCGCGGCCCACATCACGGACGACGGCGAGTTTTTCGACGAGGCCGACGCCGAGACCGTGGAAACCATCAAGGACCTGCTGGAAACCCGCGTGCGGCCGGCGGTCGCCAATGACGGTGGCGATATCACCTTCCGCGGTTTCAAGGACGGCGTCGTCTATCTCAACATGAAAGGCGCCTGCTCCGGCTGTCCGTCATCGACCGCAACGCTCAAACATGGCATTCAGAATCTGCTGAAGCATTTTGTGCCGGACGTGGTCGAGGTCGAAGCCGTCTAACGCCGGCGCCGCACCAAGCGCTGTCCAAATCCGAGCTGCCGAGTTCAGATGCTGATTCTTGCTATCGACACTGCACTTGATGCCTGTGCCGCCGGGGTTCTGGACACGCGCGCGGCCCGTGTCGTTGCGCATGAAGCCCTTGCGATGCAGCGCGGCCATGCCGAGGCCCTGATGCCGCTGATCGCCCGGGTGATGGAAGCCGCCGGCATCGACTTCAAGGATCTTGCACGGATCGCCGTGACCACCGGCCCCGGCAGCTTCACCGGCCTGCGGGTGGCGCTCTCCGCCGCCCGCGGCATCGGCCTCGCCGCCGGCAAGCCTGTCGTCGGCCTCACCACCCTTGCCGCTTACACCGCGCCGATCGTCGCCGAGGACGGCGACAACCCTGTGATCGCCGCCATCGATGCCCGCCACGGCCAGGTCTACTATCAGGTCGTGGACGGCAATGGCGCAACCCTGGTCAGCCCGCGCGTCGCGCCGATCGAGGAGGTGCTTGAGGCCGCCCGTTTCGGCAGCCCCTGCCTCGTCGGCAATGCCGCCGCGATCCTCGCCGAACGGTGGCCGAAGGATGCGCCGCGCCCGGCCCGGGTCGATCCGCAGCCAGCGCCCGACGTCGCCTGGGTCGCCTGGCTCGGCGCCGCCGTCCGCCCGGAAACCGCGCCGCCGCGCCCGACCTATATGCGCGCGCCGGACGCCAAGCCGAGCGTGATGGCGCCCCCGGCGCCCCCGACGCCCGAACCGGCTGCGGCGCAGACGCCGCCTGCCGTGCCCTGACCGGCCCGTGAAGTTTCCCAACCTTTATCCCAACTGGCGGCTGAAGGACGCGCTGGTCGCGGTGACGCCGGCGCAGGACCGCGACCTCGCGGCACTGGCCGCGATCCACCGCGCCTCGTTTCATCGCGGCTGGGATGAGACGGAATTCGAGGGCATGCTCGCGGAAGCCAATACCCTGCTCCAGGTTTTGCGGCTCGGCAGCGTCGTCGCCGGCTTCGTCGTCTCGCGCATCGCCCTCGACGAAAGCGAGATTCTGTCGATCGCCGTGGCCTCGGATTATCGCGGACGGGGCCATTCGCGCCAGTTGCTGCAAACCCACCTCGGCCATCTCGCCGGCCGCGGCGTCAAAACCGTCTTTCTCGAAGTCGAGGAAAACAACCTGGCGGCGAGAGCCTTGTACGACCGATTCGGCTTTCAGCTCGTCGGGCGACGCGAGCGCTACTACCAAAGCGCTGACGGCAAGCAGCTTAACGCCTTGGTGCTGCGGCGCGACTTGTCCTGACGCGGCTGCGGTGGCACAACAACGTCAGACCGGCGGAATCGGCGCGGACGCGCTTTGACTGTGAGCCGTCGACGAATCGGCTGATCTGGTCCATCCGGGCCACTGCCCGGACCCTGCAATCCTGGAATAACGGTTATGACTGCATTGAAACCCGTCGCCAGCTCGGCCATCGACATTGAGCAACGCTGCGCCGCTACCGGAATGCGCATGACCGAGCAGCGCCGCGTCATCGCCCGCGTTCTGGCGGAATCCGCCGATCACCCGGACGTCGAGGAGCTGTACCGGCGCTGCATCAAGATCGACGACAAAATCTCGATCTCGACCGTCTATCGCACGGTCAAATTATTCGAGGACGCCGGCATCATCGAGCGCCACGACTTCCGCGAAGGTCGCGCCCGCTACGAGCCGGTACCGGACAGCCATCACGACCACCTCATCAACCTGCGCGACGGCACGGTGATCGAGTTCACCTCGGAGGAGATCGAGAAGCTGCAGGCGGAGATTGCGGCCAAGCTCGGCTACAAGCTGGTCGACCACCGGCTGGAACTCTATTGCGTGCCGCTGTCCGAAGCCGACGACACCAAGAAGTCGTAAGCTTTATTGGCGCCGGCCGCCCGGGGGAAGCGGACGGCTCTTGCAGGGCGTCTGCAACCCATTGTTCCGCCGCGGAAAAATACCAAAGCTGGATTTTTGGCCAGCAAAGCTCTATCTGAAGGGCGCGCGCCATGGGGCGCGCGTTCACCAATTTTTCGGTCGCAATGGATCAGCCGCGCAAAAAGCTGCATATCAAGTCGTATGGCTGCCAGATGAACGTCTACGATGCCCAGCGCATGGTCGATACGCTGGCGCCCGAGGGTTACATCGAGACGGCGAGCGCTGACGACGCCGACCTGATCATCCTCAACACCTGCCATATCCGCGAAAAGGCCTCCGAAAAGGTGTTTTCGGAGCTCGGCCGGCTGCGCGTGATGAAGGAAGGCGCGGCGCTGAGCGGCCGCGACGTCAAGATTGCGGTCGCCGGCTGCGTCGCGCAGGCCGAGGGCGCGGAAATCATGCGCCGCGCGCCGACCGTCGATGTCGTGGTCGGGCCGCAGAGCTATCACAACCTGCCCGAGCTATTGGCGCGTGCGAACCGCGACGGCCCGGCCGTGGAAACCGAGTTTCCGGTCGAGGACAAATTTTCGTTCCTCGCCCAGCCCAAGCCCGAGGCGATCCGCGCCCGCGGCGTCTCGTCCTTCGTCACCGTTCAGGAAGGCTGCGACAAGTTCTGCACCTTCTGCGTGGTGCCCTATACCCGCGGCATGGAAGTCTCGCGCCCGGTCGAAAAGATCGTCGAGGACGTCAGGCGCCTGACCGAGAACGGCGTGCGCGAACTCACCTTGATCGGCCAGAACGTCAACGCCTATCACGGCGAGGGGCCGGACGGCCGGACCTGGACGCTGGGCGAGCTTTTGCACCACCTCGCCGCTCTCCCGGGCGTTGCCCGGCTGCGCTATTCGACCAGCCATCCGCGCGACATGGATTCAAGCCTGATCGCCGCCCACCGCGACATCCCGGCAGTGATGCCGTTCGTGCATCTGCCGGTGCAGTCCGGCTCGGACCGGATCCTGGCGGCGATGAACCGCTGCCACACCGTCGACGAGTACATCCGCATTATCGACGAGTTCCGCACGGCCTGCCCCGAAGTCGCGTTCTCGTCCGATTTCATCGTCGGGTTCCCCGGCGAAACCGATGCAGATTTTGAAGCGACACTCGCGCTTGTCACAAAAGTCGGTTACGCTTCGGCCTATTCGTTCAAGTATTCGCCGCGGCCGGGTACGCCCGCGGCTGAGATGGAGGATGCGGTCGCACCGGCAACCATGGACGAGCGCTTGGCGAGGCTTCAGCACCTGATCGACCGTCAGCAGGCGGCGTTCAATGCCGCGATGATCGGCCAGACGGTTGACGTGCTGTTCGAGCGGCCGACCAAGATCGCCGGCCAGATCGTCGGCCGCACGGCCTACCTGCAGCCCGTGCATGTGATGGCATCTCCCGATATCGTCGGAAAAGTTCTCCCGGTTCGTATCGATCGCCTGGAGCGTTACAGCCTGTTCGGCAACATTGACGCAAACGTTCACCCGCCGCCGCAGTCGGTCGCTGCGCCGCAGTCCGGGTTGACGAGGGGAGCCTGACCACTTGCCTAGAAGCGCATCGGACTCGTCCACTGTCGCCCCCGGCCGCAGCACCGACCGAGACCTGCACGCCTCGACCGAGACCGAGGTGATCGTCGCCTTCGACGACAACCGCGCCGCATCGGCGCTGGTCGGGCCTTACGGACAGAATCTGGCGCAGATCGAACGCAAGCTCGGCGTCCAGATCGATTCGCGCGGCAACCACATCACCATCAAGGGCTCGCGCGACAGCACCGATTCGGCGCGCCGCGTGCTGGAAAATCTGTACGCGCAGCTGCTGCGCGGCCGCGAGCTCGGCCAGGGCGACGTCGATGGCGCGATCCGCGCGGTCACTGCACAGGGCTCCCTGTTCCACTTCGACGACAAGATCGCCAAAGCGGGCTTTGAGGAAATCAACCTGCGCAAGCGCCCGGTACGCGCCCGCACCGCGATGCAGGACACCTATATCCGCGCCCTCAAGCGCAACGAGCTGGTGTTCGGCATCGGCCCGGCCGGCACCGGAAAGACCTGGCTTGCGGTTGCCCATGCTGCACGGATGTTCGAGCGCAAAGAGGTCGATCGCATCATCCTGTCGCGCCCTGCCGTCGAGGCCGGCGAACGGCTCGGCTTCCTGCCCGGCGACCTGCGCGAAAAGGTCGATCCGTATCTGCGCCCGATTTATGATGCACTCTACGATCTGATGGACCCCCGCATCGTCGAGCGCGCGCTGCAGACCGGCGAGATCGAGATTGCGCCGCTCGCCTTCATGCGCGGCCGCACGCTGACCAATGCCGTCATCATCCTCGACGAGGCGCAGAACACGACCTCGATGCAGATGAAGATGTTTTTGACCCGTATCGGCGAGAACAGCCGCATGATCGTGACCGGCGACCCCAGCCAGGTCGACCTGCCGCCGGGCCAGACCTCCGGCCTTGCGGAGGCGACGCGGTTGCTCGACGGCGTCGAGGGCATCGCGCAAGTGCGCTTCACCGGCGCCGACGTCGTCCGCCACGAACTCGTCGCGCGGATCGTTGCCGCTTACGAGGGCGCCCCGCAGCCCGCGCCACGACCCTGACTTCGGCTGGAATCTGGACTTGCCCCGAGCCATGAGCGATCTACGCGCCCACCCTTCTGCAATAACTGCACCGGACGGAATGTACGCACACACTTCTCCCGCAATCGATGTCGTGATTGATGCCGACTGCTGGCAGGCCGAGAGCGCCGCCGAAGCAATCGTGACGCGCGCCATCACTGCCGCGGCCGCTGCGATTGCCGAGGCGGAAGCCGGCGACATCGAGCTTGCCGTCCTGCTCACGGACGATGCGCATATCCGCACGCTCAACGCCGATTTCCGCGGCATCGACAAGCCGACCAATGTCCTGTCGTTTCCCGCCCAGCCGATGCCGGCAATTCCCGGCGCGGCAAAAATGCTCGGCGACATCGCCATCGCCTATGAGACCACCCGCCACGAGGCGAAGAACGACGACAAGCCGTTCGCCCACCACCTGAGCCATCTTGCCGTTCACGGTTTCCTGCACCTGATCGGATACGATCACGAAGCTGACGACGAGGCCGAGACCATGGAAGCGCTTGAACGCAAAATTCTGGCGCAACTCGCTATTCCCGATCCCTATGCGATGCGCGACGGGGAGAGCGCGACATGACCAGGCATGCTCAGGCCACAACCACGGACCCGGACAGTAGTCGCAACCTGCCGGTGCCCGTGCAGCAGGGAGAAGTGCTGCGCCCCGCCTCCGAGATGTGGCTGATCGGCGCGATCCGTTCGCTGTTCGGCTGGAAGGCGGGCTCCGCCCGCGCCGACCTCAAGGTCGTGCTCGATGCCAGCGCCCCGGGCGAGACCAGCATCTCGGCGATCGAGCGCACGATGATGCGCAACATTCTCGAGCTGCACGAGCAGCGGATCGCCGACGTCATGGTGCCGCGCGCCGACATCATTGCGGTGAAACGCGACATCTCGCTCGGCGAACTGATGAAGCTGTTCGAGAGCGCCGCCCATTCGCGGCTCGTCGTCTTCAACGAGACGCTCGACGACCCGATCGGCATGGTCCACATCCGCGACCTGATCGGCTTCATGGCCTCGCATTCCCGCGTCGATCCCGCGGTTAACGCCCGGCGCAAGAAGCCCTTCCCCGCGGGCCTCGATCTGCGCACCATCAATCTGGCGACGCCGCTGTGCGAGACCGGCATCATCCGCAAGCTTCTGTATGTGCCGCCGTCAATGCCGGCCATCGACCTGTTGGCGCAGATGCAGGCGACGCACATCCATCTCGCGCTCGTGGTCGACGAATATGGCGGCACCGACGGCCTCGTCTCGATCGAGGACATTGTCGAGCAGATCGTCGGCGAGATCGATGACGAGCACGACAACGACGCGCCGCCGGCGATCATCCGGCAGGGTGAGAACGTTTTCGTCGCCGACGCCCGTGCCAGCATCGAGGATGTCGCTGCCATGGTCGGCGATCAGTTCGTGATCGGCGAGGCCGGCGAGGACGTCGACACGCTCGGCGGGTTCCTCGTCGCCCATTGCGGCCGCCTGCCCGTGCGCGGCGAGATCATCTCGGGGCCGGGTCCGTTCGAGATCGAAGTGCTCGACGCCGATCCGCGCCGCGTCAAACGGCTGCGCATCCGCCCGCGCCGGGAACCGACCGCGCCGCGCCCGCGCGATACCCGCCGCCGCGACACGCCGGATGGTCCCGCGGCGACGAAGGGCGGCAACGACAACGTGCCGCCGCAAGCGGACGGAAACTCCGCGTGACGGCTGCTCAGGCTATCCGCGCAGTCCCGCAATCGATCATTTTGTCCTGGGGCTGGCGGCGCGCCGCGATCGCGCTCGGCGCCGGGGTGCTGTCGTCGCTCGCGATGGCGCCGTTCAATCTCTGGCCCATCCTGTTCCTCACCTTTCCCGTGGCGGTCTGGCTGATCGACGGCGCAAGCGACGGCAAGGCCAACGGCGCCTGGTCGGCGGCGCTGGTCGGCTGGTGCTTCGGCTTCGGCTATTTCGTGCCGGGCCTCTACTGGATCGGCTTTGCGTTCCTCGTCGAGGCGGACAAATTTGCCTGGCTTCTGCCCGCCGCCGTCGGCGGACTGCCGGCCTATCTGGCGCTGTTTCCCGCCATCGGCTTTGCCCTTGCACGCCTGATCTGGCCGCGCGACGCCTCAAGGCTTCTGGCGCTGGCCGCCAGCCTCACCGCCACCGAATGGCTGCGCGGCCATGCCCTCACCGGCTTTCCGTGGAACGCCTTCGGCTACGCGCTGACCGAGCCGCTGGCGCTGGCGCAGTCGGCGTCGCTGATCGGGCTGTGGGGCATGACCTTTCTGGCGGTCCTGATCTTCGCGAGCCCCGCGATCCTGTTCGATGGCAAAAGCATCTCGCGCCGGCCGTGGCTGCCGCTCGCCCTCGCCGTTGCCGCACTGGCCGCCATGGGCATCTACGGCACCATCCGGCTGGCGGCGAGCCAGACCCACCTCACCAATGTGCGCCTGCGCATCATGCAGCCCAATATCGAGCAGGATGCCCGCTTCAACTACACGGCCAAGTCGGTGATCATGCAAAAATACCTGGCGCTGTCCGATCGCGCGCCGTCGCCCGAGGCGAACGGCGTCGGCTCCGCCGACATTTTGATCTGGCCGGAATCGGCGTTTCCGTTCTTCCTCAATCGCGAGGCGGATGCGATGGCGCAGATCGCCGAGCTTCTGCCGAAGGGCACGGTGCTGATCACCGGCGCGGTGCGGCCGCCGCAACTGCCGCCCGGCGCACGCATCACGCGGGCCTACAACTCGATCTATGTGATCGACCACGACGGCACTTTTCTGTCGACCTACGACAAGCTCCATCTCGTGCCGTTCGGCGAGTATCTGCCCTTCCAGGAGACGATGGAAAAGCTCGGCTTCGAACAGCTCACCAAGGTTCACGGCGGCTTCATTCCCGGCACGCGACGGCGCAACATGGACGTGCCGAAAGCGCCGAAGATGCTGCCGCTGATCTGCTACGAGGCGATCTTTCCCGAAGAGATCGACACCACCGCCGAGCGCCCCGGCTGGATGGTCAACCTGACCAATGACGGCTGGTTCGGCATCTCGACCGGCCCCTATCAGCATCTCCAGCAGGCGCGGATGCGTGCGATCGAACAGGGCCTGCCCTTGGTGCGGGCCGCCAATACCGGCATCTCGGCGGTGATCGATCCGGCTGGCCGGGTGGTGGCAAAGCTCGATCTTGGCGAAGAAGGCGTGCTCGACGCGAAACTGCCGCAGGCCCTGCCGCCGACGCCTTATGCGCGGCTCCGGGAATGGCCCGCTGCGTTTGCAGTGGCAATCGCCGGCTTCATCGCCTTCCGGCGCCGCCAGCGTGTCTCAGCACACTAGACAGTAACCAGCAGCACGACGCCGATCAGGATCAGCGCGATGCCGATCAGTTCGCGCCGCTCGAGCGGCTGGCGAAAGGTGACGCGCGAGACGATCTGGGCAAACACGACCTCGACCAGCGCCAGCGTGCGGACATTGGCGGCGGAGGTCAGCGCGAAAGCGAGAAACCAGAACTGCGAGCCGAGCGCGCCGGTGAAGCCCGCCGTCATCGACGGCTTCCACAGGCGGAAGATCGCCACCAGCACTTTTGGCGAGCGCCACAGCAGATAGCCCGACAGCACCAGCGTCTGCACGAACAGGGTGCAGACCAGCGTGAAAGTCGCCGCGGTGACGAAGGTCACGTCGGGGAGCACGATGATCGCGCCGCGAAAGCCGACCGCCGAAAGCGCAAAGCCGGCGCCGGCGGCAAGGCCGTACAGCGTCGGACGCAGATCGCCGAAGCCGCGCGCACCGCCGGGCTTGAGCGCCGTCACCAGCACGCCCAGCGTCGCAATCACGATCGCCGCGAATTTTTGCCACGACAGCGGATCGCCGAGAAACAGAAAACCGAAGATCGCGGTCTGGATCGCCTCGGTCTTCAGATAGGCCGTGGTGACGACGAAGGACCGCTCGTTCATCGCCGCGAGCATCAGCCCGGTGGCAAGGATCTGCGACAGCGAGCCGAGCAGCAGCCACGGCACGAATTCGGCCCAGACGCCGTTGTGAAGTCCGGGCACCGCGTCGCCCGTCCCGGCGATGACCACCGCGAAGAACAAGAGCGAGAACGGAAATCCGAACAGGAAACGGATGTTGGTCGCGCCCAGCGTGCCGAGCGAGCCGGTGAGGTGGCGCTGCATCGCATTGCGCGCGACCTGACTGAGCGCCGCCAGGATCGTGAACGGAATCCAGAGCACGGCCAGCGTCACGACGGCGTCCCGCGCAAGATCGATCGCGGAGTCAGCTCACCGCCTCCGCGACCATCATGTAGTTGACGTCGAGATCCGAGGTCGAAATGCTCCAGCGGTCCGCCAGCGGATTGAACACCACGCCGACCTGCTCGAGCACCCCCAGTCCGCAGTTCTCGAGATGATGCGTCAGCTCATCCGGGGTGACGAACTTGTCCCACTGATGGGTGCCGCGCGGCAGCCAGCGCAAGACATATTCGGCGCCGACGATCGCCAGCGCAAAGCTCTTCCAGGTGCGGTTCAATGTCGAAGCGACCATCATGCCGTCCGGCTTCATCCGCGCCGTCGCCTGGTGCAGGAACAGGCCGATATCGGTGACATGCTCGACGACTTCCATCGCCAGCACGATGTCGAAGCGCTCGGCCGGGTCGAGCAGCTCGACCGTGGTACAGCGATAGTCCACCGTCACGCCGCCCTGCTCGGCATGCAGCCGCGCGGCGGCAATGTTGCTTTCCGACGGATCGATGCCGACGACATCCGCGCCGAGGCGCGCGAGCGGTTCGCACAACAGGCCCGCGCCGCAGCCGATGTCCAGCACCCGAAGCCCCCTCAGGCAGCCGAGGTGGCGCGCATCGCGGCCGAACTTTAGGCAGGCCGCATCGCGGATATAGCCGAGCCGCAACGGATTGATCTTGTGCAGCGGCGCCATCTTGCCCTTGGGGTCCCACCACTCCTCGGACAACTTCGAGAACCGGGCGATCTCGGCGGGATCGACCGTCGAGCCGGCGGCATGTGCGGCGTGCGGCGCTTCGCCGGCGGCCGTCATTGCGCCGACCTTGCGGTGATCGAGTTACGGAAGGACAGCGGACGGGCGATGGTCTTCATCGTCTCCCGGCCCTCGCCGACACCCATGACGGTTACGTTTCCATAGTCGAGCAGGCGCCCCAGAATCGACTGGTTGACGTCCACGCTCTCCACCTTGTCGAGGCTCATTTCAAAAGTCCGGCGGCTGATAAAGCCTTCTTTGTGGACCACCCGCAGGTTGGTCACGTCGGTTTCGGTTGTCCAGCGATGGAAGGCGGCACGCGCGGTTGCATAGAGCGCGGCCAGCGCCGCGACGATCGCCAGCACGAACCATAGCACATCCATGCTCCGGCTGGTCGAATAGTGCTGGAGGACGAGAAACACCAGCGCCGCGACCCAGCCGATGATCGCCGGCAGGTAGAACACCCAGTGCGCGTTGGTGGAATACAGCACCCGCTCGCCCGGCTGGAGAATTTCGTCGACATAGCGGCCCATGGCGTCCCGATGCCTCCTGGTGAACGGGTGGCTGATCGGCCAGTCCCGCCGGTTGCGCGTCGTTTCATCCGTTCCCGGCGATGGAACACCGGAAGCGATTGCATGGTTGCGACCCTCCCGCTATGTATACGCGCCTTTTCGCCCGCGCTATCGGGTTTTGCGCGGGTATCTCTCTCAAATCCCAAGGACTTCGTCATCGCCATGGGTCGGCTCGTCATGAAATTCGGCGGCACCTCTGTCGCCAACATTGAACGTATTCGCATCGTTGCGGCTCACGTCAAACGCGAGGTCGATGCCGGCCACGACGTTGCCGTGGTCGTGTCGGCCATGGCCGGGAAAACCAACGAGCTCGTCGAGTGGTGCCGCGAAGCCTCGCCAATGCATGACGCCCGCGAGTATGATGCGGTCGTCGCCTCCGGCGAACAGGTCACATCCGGCCTGCTGGCGATCACGCTGCAGGGGATGGGCGTGCAGGCCCGCTCCTGGCAGGGCTGGCAGATCCCGATCAAGACCAGCGGCGCGCACGCCTCCGCCCGCATCCTCGACGTCGATGGCAGCGATCTGCTGCGCCGTTTCGAGGAGCGCAAGGAAGTCGCGGTGATCGCCGGGTTCCAGGGCATCCACCCTGAGACCGGCCGCATCACGACGCTCGGCCGCGGCGGCTCGGACACTTCGGCGGTGGCGATCGCGGCCGCGATCGGCGCGGACCGCTGCGATATTTATACCGACGTCGACGGCGTCTACACCACCGACCCGCGCGTCGTGCCGAAGGCCCGCCGGCTCGACAAGGTGGCCTTTGAAGAAATGCTTGAGATGGCGTCGCTCGGCGCCAAGGTTTTGCAGGTTCGGTCTGTGGAACTCGGCATGGTGCACAATGTCCGCGTCTTCGTGCGGTCGAGCTTCATCAAGCCCGAAGACATTGACCCCCATGGCGAGCCGCTTGGCACCCTGATCTGCAGCGAGGAGGAAATCGTGGAAAACAAAATCGTCACCGGCATCGCCTTTTCGCGGGACGAAGCTCAAATCTCGGTCCGTCACGTCGAGGACAAGCCCGGCGTCGCCGCCGCGATCTTCGGCCCGCTCGCCGAGGCCAACATCAACGTCGACATGATCGTGCAGAACGTCTCCGAGGACGGCAAGACCACCGACCTCACCTTCACGGTTCCGGCGTCCGACTATGAGCGCGCCAAGGAAACCATCACCAAGTCGAAGGACAAGATCGGCTATGCGCGCCTCGACAGCGCGACGGATCTGGCCAAGGTCTCGGTGATCGGCTCGGGCATGCGCAGCCATGCCGGCGTCGCGGCGCAGGCATTCACGGCGCTGGCGCAGCGGAACATCAACATCCGTGCGATCACGACGTCGGAGATTAAGTTCTCGGTGCTGATCGACGCCGCCTACACGGAACTCGCGGTGCGCACGCTCCACACGCTCTACGGCCTCGACCAGTAAGCAAGACCCGCACTCTTGAGTGAGCGGCCCTGCCGCTCACTCGCTTTCGCAAAAGCGCCGGCCCCGCATCCGCCCTTATGTGCCGGCCGGCGGCTCGGCGTGAATGGCGAGCGCGTGAACCCGGGTCGCCAGTTCCGCCGAGAGCACGGCATTGACCAGCCGGTGCCGCTCGATCCGGGTTTTGCCGGCAAAGGCGCGCGAGACGATGTGAACCCGGAAATGGGTTTCGCCGCCGGGCCGATGTCCGGCGTGGCCTTCGTGAAGATGGGATTCATCGGTGACCGTCAGGCTTTCGGGCTCGAAAGCGAGGGTCAGCTTTTCCGTGATGTTGTCTTTGACGGTGGTCATGAGCCGGCATAGCTTCTGGCTGCGCTCGCCGTCAATCGATGAAATCATCGCCTCAAAAAACGCCTTGCTGCGATGTCAAGACTTGAAGGTTTTCGCAGCACGTCGACATAGTGAATCATGACGTTCGACCAGAGCAAATATTTCGACAAGATCCGCATCAAGCCGCGGGCGGAACGCAAGGCGCCGAAGCCTGCGGCCGCGCCGACGTGCAACTGGCCGGATTGCAGCAAGCCCGGCGCGCATCTGGCGCCGAAAGGCCGCGGAAAGGAGCGCGACTACTGGCATTTCTGCCTGGACCACGTCCGCGAATACAACCAGTCATACAATTTCTTCTCCGGCATGAGCGACGATGCGGTCGAGCGTTACCAGAAGGATGCGCTGACCGGCCATCGCCCGACCTGGAAAATGGGCGCCAATTCCGGAACCAAGAAGCAGTCGGGCGACCCGTCGTTCGAGGATCTGCACGATCCCTTCAGCATTTTCAGCGAGATGAACGGCCGCGGGCGAGGCCGTCCCGGCCCGGATCCCGGCAAGGCTGCCGAAAGCCGGCGCATCATGAATGCCGAGCGAAAGGCGCTGCAGGTGATGGGCCTTGGCGCCGACGCCACGCTGGAAACCGTCAAGGCGCGCTACAAGGAACTGGTGAAACAGCACCACCCCGACGCCAATGGCGGCGACCGCTCGACCGAAGACCGGCTGATTGAAATCATCAAGGCCTATAATTACCTGAAAACGGTTACGCGCAGCGCGACCTGAAGACCTATTCGCTGTCGCCGCGCTGCGGGCCGATGCCCTCGCAGGTTTTCGGCGGCGGTTCGGTGTCGTTTCGTGGCGCAGGGTCTGGCGCGCTGGCCCGTGGCCCGGCATCGATGTGCGAACGCCGGACGATCCACGAGAGCGAGCCGCCGATCACCAGCCCGGCCGCGGCCCATATCAACAGATCGCTCGTCACGGCGGCACCTCTCTCGGTACGGGCGCGGGGCGGATGCGGCGTCAGGACCGGCGATAAACGCTCGCGCCAACTTGATTTTAGCGGGTCGCCCTTGCGCCACGGAGCCTTCCCAAATCATTTTGCCCGGATTATGTTTACAGAGTTCGATGGAACCATGATCGGACGCGGGGCTTGAGGCTCCGCCCGGACAGGTTCTTACGCGGTACCCCCACCTGAAAGCAGAGATTGCATATCTGGTTTTGGGCGCGCCCGAGACCCCGGAGGACTGATGACCGCCGCCACCACAACTGCGCAAGAAACGAGCCGCATGCCGGACATGAAAGTGTCGGTGCGACAGGTTTTTGGCATCGATACCGACCTCGAAGTACCTGCTTATTCGGAAGTCGATCCGCATGTGCCGGACGTCGATTCCGACTATCGCTTCGATCGCGCCACCACGCTTGCCATTCTGGCCGGTTTCGCCAAGAACCGCCGCGTGATGGTGACGGGCTTCCACGGCACCGGCAAATCCACTCACATCGAGCAGGTCGCCGCGCGCCTCAACTGGCCCTGCGTGCGCGTCAATCTCGACAGCCACATCAGCCGTATCGATCTCGTCGGCAAGGACTCGATCGTGATCAAGGACGGCAAGCAGGTCACCGAGTTCCGTGACGGCATCCTGCCGTGGGCGCTGCAGAACAACGTCGCGCTGGTGTTCGACGAGTACGACGCCGGTCGCCCCGACGTGATGTTCGTGATCCAGCGCGTGCTCGAAGTCTCCGGCCGTCTGACGCTGCTCGACCAGAACAAGGTGATCAAGCCGCATCCGGCCTTCCGCCTGTTCGCGACCGCCAACACCATCGGCCTCGGCGATACCTCCGGCCTCTATCACGGCACCCAGCAGATCAACCAGGGCCAGATGGACCGCTGGTCGATCGTCACCACGCTGAACTACCTGCCACATGACGAGGAAGTTGAGATCGTGCTGGCCAAGGCCAAGCACTATCGCACGCCGCAGGGCCGCGAGACCGTCAACAAGATGGTGCGCCTCGCAGACCTGACCCGGAATGCCTTCGCGAATGGCGATCTGTCGACCGTGATGAGCCCGCGCACGGTCATCACCTGGGCGGAGAACTCCGAAATCTTCGGCGATCTCGGCTTTGCCTTCCGCGTCACCTTCCTGAACAAGTGCGACGAGCTCGAACGCCCGCTGGTCGCCGAGTTCTATCAGCGTTGCTTCAATGCGGAATTGGCCGAATCGGCCGTCAATCTCGCGCTGACCTGATCGCTCGGCGCAACGAACGATCCGTCTCCGCAGCGATGCGGAGACGTCGCGACGAAAGATGCGGCGATGAGCGGCGCAAGATTCGATGAGCGGAGCAAAGTGCGCTTCGCGCCGCCTGTGTGAACGGGCCACGCTTTCGCTGATCGATGGGATGATCGCCGCAAGAACGGAAACCGAAGGCGCCATGACGACATCCAACATCAAGCTCAAGACCGGCCAGAAGGAAGCTCCGACCGAGCCGTTCAAGCGTTCGGTCGCCTCCTGCCTGCGCGCCATCGCCAGGTCGCCTGAACTCGAAGTATCCTTCGCTGCCGAGCGCCCGGGCCTGTCGCCCGGCAAGGCCCGCCTGCCGGAGCCCGCGCGGAAGATGTCGAAGCGCGATGCCGCGATCGTTCGCGGCCATGCCGATTCGATCGCGCTGCGCCTCGCCTGTCACGATCCAAAAGTTCACCGCAAGCTGCTGCCCGGCAATCCGCAGGCGCGCAGCGTGTTCGAGGCGGTCGAGCAGGCGCGCGTCGAGGCGATCGGCGCGCGGCGCATGGCGGGCGTCGCCAAAAACCTCGGCGCCATGCTGGAAGATCACTTTCATCGCGGCAAGTATGACGAGATCACCGACCGCGCCGATGCGCCGCTTTCCGACGCACTGGCGATGCTCGTACGCGAGCGCCTCACCGGCGAGGCGCCGCCGGAAGCCGCCCGCAAGTTGGTCGACCTGTGGCGGCCGCATCTCGAAGGCAGGATCGGCCCGCGCCTCGACCACCTCGCCGAATACACCGAAGATCAGGCCCGCTTCGGCGACGCCATTCACGACCTACTGCACGCGCTCGAACTCGGCGACGACATCAGCACCGAGAGCGACGAGGACGACGAGCAGGACGACGACCGCCAGGGCGAGAACGATCAGTCGGGCGCCGAAGGCACGCCGGAAAGCGACGCCTCGCAGGAACTGAGCGCCGATCAGGCGCAGGCAGCTTCCGAAGACATGTCCGACAGCGCGATGGAAAGCGCGCAGGCTTCGGCCAGCGATTCGTTCGACGACGGCGAGTTCGGCGAGGACGACACGCCCGGCGAGGCGATGCGGCCGCAGGCGCGCGGCGCCAACGAGCCGCGCGGGCCGGAGTATCGCGCCTTCGCGCCGCGTTTCGACGAAGTGGTGGCGGCCGAAGACCTGTGCGAGCACGACGAGCTCGAGCGGCTGCGCAGCTATCTCGACAAGCAGCTCGCGCACTTGCAGCACATCGTCGCGCGCCTTGCCAACCGCCTCCAGCGCCGCCTGATGGCGCAGCAGAACCGCGCCTGGGACTTCGATCTCGAAGAAGGCATTTTGGACCCGGCCCGCCTCTCGCGCGTCGTCACCGATCCGTTCCATCCGCTCTCGTTCATGCATGAGAAGGAAGCGACCTTCCGCGACACCGTGGTCACGCTGCTGCTCGAGAATTCCGGCTCGATGCGCGGCCGGCCGATCACCGTCGCCGCCACCTGCGCCGACATTCTGGCGCGGACCCTGGAGCGCTGCGGCGTCAAGGTCGAGATTTTGGGCTTCACCACCCGGGCGTGGAAGGGCGGGCAGTCACGCGAGGCCTGGCTCGCCGCGGGTAAGCCGTCCAATCCCGGCCGCCTCAACGATCTGCGCCACATCATCTACAAGTCGGCCGACGCGCCGTGGCGGCGTTCGCGCAAGAACCTCGGCCTGATGATGCGCGAGGGGCTGCTGAAGGAAAACATCGAGGGCGAGGCGCTCGACTGGGCGCACAAGCGCCTGCTGGCGCGGCCCGAGCAGCGCAAGATCCTGATGATGATCTCCGACGGCGCACCGGTCGACGATTCGACGCTGTCGGTGAATCCGGGCAACTACCTCGAACGGCACCTGCGGCATATCATCGACGAGATCGAGAACCGCTCGCCGGTGCAGCTCATCGCCATCGGCATCGGCCACGATGTGACGCGCTACTATCGCCGCGCCGTGACCATCGTGGATGCCGAAGAACTTGGCGGCGCGATCACCGAAAAGCTCGCCGAGCTGTTCAGCGAAACCAACGGCCATGCGGCGCAGCCGATGCGACGTCGGCGCAGGCTTCACTCATAGCCGATGTTCAACCGCTCCCGCCGCAGCCTGATCGTTTCCGCCGCGGCGCTTTCTCTCTTCAGTCTCGCGCCGTCGCCGCTTGCATCGTTCGTCGACGACGGCCCGCGCGACTGGCCGGATGGCGGCCCGGCAAAGGTCGCCATCAACGTTCAGGCGAGCCGGCTCACCTCATTCGATCTGCGCGACCGTTCCCATGTCCGCTTCGGCGCGCTCGAATTCCGCGGCGGCCTGATGCTGTCGTCGAGCTTCAAGCATTTTGGCGGGCTGTCGGCGTTCCGCATCAATCCCGACGGCAAGGGCTTTCTGGCGCTGAGCGACAAGGGCCACTGGTTCTCCGGCGAAATCACCTATGACGGCGCCGCGCCGTCCGGGCTGACCAAGGTCGAGGCCGCGCCGATGCTGCTCGAAAACGGCCGCACCATCGGCTCGCGCGGCTGGTACGATAGCGAATCCCTCGCCCGCGACGGCGACACCGTTTATGTCGGCCTCGAACGGGTGCACCAGATCCTCAAATTCGACTTCTCGCGCGCCGGCATCAGTTCACGTGGGCGGACAATTCCGGTGCCGGCGCAAATGACCCGGCTCCCGGCGAACAAAGGCATCGAATCGCTGGTGATGGCGCCGACAGACTCCGCGCAGGCCGGCGCGCTGGTGGCGATCTCAGAGCGCGGCCTCGACGCCAAGGGCAACATTCTGGGATTTCTGATCGGCGGACCCTCGCCGGGGCAGTTCATGATTCGCCGCACCTCCGGCTACGACATCAGCGACGCCACCGTGCTGCGCGATCACAGCCTCCTCCTCCTCGAGCGAAAGTTCTCGCTCAAGGACGGGATCGGCGTCCGCATCCGCCGCGTGCCGTTCGACGCCATCGCGCCGGGCGCGGTGATCGACGGTCCGACCATCTTCGAGGCGGATCTCGGCTACGAAATCGACAATTTTGAGGGGCTGGACGCCTTCGAGACGCCCGAGGGCGAAACCGTGCTGACCCTGATCTCGGACGACAATTTTTCGTTCCTGCAACGCACGCTGCTGATGCAGTTCACGCTGATCTCGCCCTGACCTCGTCGCCGGCCTGCCCGCATGCAGCAAAAAGGCCGGGTTGCCCCAGCCTTTTCAAAAAACTTTCGAGCTTGTTGCGAAGCGTCAGCTTGCAACGGCCTCGGCGCGCTTCTTCTGGATCGCGCGCTTCAGGTCGGCCGCCTTCGGCGACAGATCGTCGAGCTTTGCCTTGAGCAGGAACGCATCCAGACCGCCGCGGTGATCGACGCTCTTGAGAGCATGCGCCGAAACGCTGAGGCGGACCGAGCGGCCGAGCGTGTCGGAGATCAGCGTGACGTTGCAGAGGTTCGGCAGGAACCGCCGCTTGGTCTTGTGGTTCGAGTGGCTCACTTTGTGTCCGACCTGAGCCGTCTTGGCCGTCAATTCGCAACGCCGCGCCATGGCGAAATCCTCAAATCATCCCCGAACCGTCCCAACAGAGGCACGAGGGTCCAAATTCCATGTCCATTTCAGGAGCAGTGGACGTATAAGGGTCTGGCTGGCCACCGTCAAGGCAGGCTTTGCAACCATCGCCACGATAAACGCGGAACGAACATCCGCCCGGCAGGCATGTTCCCGCCGATCCCCCGACCATAGAGCCGGTTTCCGTCGGCAGCAACTGGAGAGTGTCCGATGCAGGCGCGTCATATGTTCTGGCTTGGGCTGCTGTGCCTGATCGTCAACGGCTACCGCGCCGCCATGGGCCTCGCCGCGGGCGCGATGGATGGCGGCATCGTCGCCTTCATTCATCAGGGCCGCCCCGCCGCCTGGGCGGACGAGCCGGTGGCTTATCTCTGCTTCCTCGCGTTCTATCTCGGCCTCGCCGCGTTCGGCGCCGTGCTGATTTACCGCTCGCGCAGCGCCGCGCGCGCGGAACAGACCGGCAGCGCCGGCTGACGCGAACCGCGCCGGCGCAACCGCATCGGCGCGGGCACAACCATACTATCGGCGTATTCGGCGGCCCATGCTTGGCTGCGGGCCGGCCTCAGAGCCGGCTGATTGACAAATCCGGCCTGCAAATGTTGCTTCAAACGGGTTTGGTGCTTACGTGACGCCCTCGACGGCGCAGCACAGGAATTTTCGCCCAGTGGATCATCCACGACTTCATCGGCCCCGACGCAAGGGTTCATCGGCCCGGCTGATGCTGGCGGCGCTCGCGCTCGGCGTGCTCGTTCCCGCAGCCGCCAGGGCGCAGACCCGGCTCGACGCCCATTACGTCGTGTCGCTGGCCGGCATTCCGCTCGGCGAGGGCGACTGGGTGATCGACGTCGGCGAGGACCGCTACTCGGCAACCGTCCGGGGCGAAACTGCGGGGCTGCTGAAAACCTTCGCCAGCGCCAGCGGCAATGGCGGCGCGCAGGGCCGGATCGCGAACGGCCAGCTCGTGCCCGCCACCTATTCGGTCGCGACGACAACCAAGAAAAAGACCGAAACGATCCGGATTTCGCTCGCCGGCGGCAATGTGAAGGACTTTTCGATCGTGCCCGAGGAACCGCCCAATCCGGAGCGGATCCCGGTTAGCGATGCACACAAGCACGGCGTGCTCGACCCGATGACCGCCTCCCTCGTCCGTCTTGGCGGCAACGGCGCATCCGTCGGCCCGGATGCCTGCAGGCGCGCGACCTCGGTGTTCGACGGCCGGATGCGCTACGACCTGCGGCTCGACTACAAGCGAATGGACACGGTCAAGGGCGAGAGGGGCTATCAGGGCCCGGCCGTCGTCTGCGCGATCTATTTTACGCCGGTTTCCGGCTACGTTCCGAGCCGCCCCGCGATCAAGTACCTGGCGGCGCAGCGCGATATGGAGGTCTGGCTCGCGCCGATCGGCGGAACCCGCATTCTGGTGCCGTTCCGCGTCAAGATCCCGACCCCGATCGGCACCGGCGTTCTGGAGGCGACGAAATTCGTCGTTACCTCAGCGGCGACCCCTCAAACGGCCACAAAAACCCAGTGACTGCGGCCCGGCGCGAGGACTATTCCGCCCGCAGCGGAATTGATGACGTCGCCCGATCGGGCGCAGGGGTGAGCGCCTGCATGCGAGTTGTTAAGATTTTCCGCGAATTCGAGCGGTCGTCGCAGCCATGGCGAGCGTGATATAGTGGCCCCAAATGAGCGACTATCGACATGTTGCGGTGAACGGATGAGAACCCCATTTGAGTCAGCGATTCGGCCGCGATTCGTTCTGGACTCGTTCCGAAACTTAATGAGAGAGCTTGCAACCGTCGCAAAACGTGACACAACGACATCGACGTCGTTCTCGGAGTTTGCATACGTGCCGCCTTGCATGTTCAGATTGAACCGCGATCCGCATCTGCGGATGCCGCGCTTGTTGTGAAGTCGCACCGGCGGCCCAACCGTCGTCAGAGGCCGGACATATCGTACCCATGACATTCTCCTTTTCAGCGTCGCCGTCATCGATCGACGGCCGCGCGCCCGGGGCCGGAGTGACGGCGGTACTGGGCCCGACCAACACCGGCAAAACCCATCTCGCCATTGAACGCATGCTCGCCCACTCTTCGGGGGCGATCGGTCTGCCGCTGCGCCTGCTGGCGCGCGAGGTCTACAACAAGATCGTTGCGCGGATCGGGGCGGAATCGGTCGCACTGATCACCGGCGAAGAGAAGATCAAGCCGCCGCACCCGCGCTTCTGGGTTTCGACCGTCGAGGCGATGCCGCGCGATCTCGACGTGTCGTTCCTCGCCGTCGACGAAATTCAGCTCGCCGCCGATCTCGAGCGCGGCCACGTCTTCACCGACCGCATCCTCAATCGCCGCGGGCGCGACGAAACGCTGCTGCTCGGCGCGGCGACGATGCGGCCGCTGATCGAGCGGCTGCTGCCGGGCGTTAGCGTCGTGACGCGGCCGCGCATGTCGCAGCTGGCGTTCGCGGGCGACCGCAAGATCACGCGCCAGCAGCGCCGCACCGCGATCGTCGCCTTCTCCGCCAACGAAGTCTACGCCATCGCCGAACTGATCCGCCGCCAGCATGGCGGTGCGGCCGTGGTGCTGGGCTCGCTGTCGCCGCGCACGCGCAACGCGCAGGTGGAGCTGTTCCAGTCCGGCGACGTCGACTATCTCGTTGCCACCGACGCCATCGGCATGGGCCTCAACCTCGACGTCGATCACGTCGCCTTCGCCTCCGACAGCAAGTATGACGGCTACCAGTTTCGCCGCCTGACCCCCTCGGAATTCGCGCAGATCGCCGGCCGCGCCGGCCGCGCCACGCGCGACGGCACCTTCGGCTCAACCGGGCGCTGCCCGCCGTTCGAGCCTGAACTCGTCAACTCGCTGCAAAACCACGCCTTCGACACCGTCAAGATTCTCCAGTGGCGCAGCAGCGACGTCGACTTCACCTCGATCGACGACCTGCAGGCGTCGCTGGCGGAGCCGCCCGGCCGCGAGGGCCTCACCGCCGCGCCGCCCGCTGACGACATCCGCGTGCTCGCCCACGCGGCGCGCGACCACGATATCCGGGCGCTCGCACAGGGCCGCGAAGCCGTCGAGCGCCTGTGGGATGCTTGCCAGCTCCCCGACTATCGCAAAATCTCACCTGCCGCCCATGGCGAACTCGTCACCACGCTGTTCGAGTTCTTGATGCGGAAAGGGCGGGTGTCCGAGGACTGGTTTGCGCGGCAGATCGCGCAGGCCGACCGAATCGATGGCGGTATCGACACGCTGTCGGCGCGAATTGCCCACATCCGAACCTGGTCGTTTGTCGCGAACCGGCCGGATTGGCTTGCAAATCCAGAACACTGGCAAACTATTTCACGCCAGATCGAAGACAAATTGTCCGATGCACTCCACGAAAGGCTCACGGAGCGTTTCGTTGATCGCCGGACCAGTGTATTGATGCGGCGGTTGCGGGAAAATTCCATGCTGAATACAGAAATTGGTAAGACGGGCGAAGTGATCGTTGAGGGCCACACCATTGGCCGCCTCGATGGCTTCATGTTCGCGCCGGAAGCGGCGGAGGCAGGGTCGGACGCCAAGGCATTGCAGGCGGCGGCGCAAAAGGCGCTCGCCGGCGAGATCGATGCACGGGCGGACCGTTTGGCGAATGCCGGGGACGATCAGTTCGTGCTCGCCTCCGATGGCGTGCTGCGCTGGACCGGCGATGCAGTCGGCCGGCTGGTGGCCGCCGAGGACACGCTGCATCCGCGCGTGCGCATCATCGCCGACGAACGCCTGACCGGCGCGCCGCGCGAGGCGGTGCAGGCGCGTCTTGATCTGTGGCTCAAGACTCATGTCGAAAAGCTGCTCGGGCCGTTGTTCGAGCTTGCCAAGGCCGAGGACGTCACCGGCATTGGGCGCGGCATCGCATTTCAGGTGATCGAGGCGCTCGGCGTTCTGGAGCGTCAGAAGGTCGCCAACGAGATCAAGGATCTCGACCAGCCCTCGCGCGCGACCCTGCGCAAGTATGGCGTCCGCTTCGGCGCCTATCACATCTATTTCCCGACGCTGCTCAAGCCGGCCGCCCGCGCGCTGGCCGCCCTTCTCTGGGCGCAGAAGCAGAACGACGTCGATCTGTCGGCGCTGTCCGGCGCCCAGCACCTTGCCAGCAGCGGCCGGACCTCGTTCCCGGCCGATCCGGCTCTCAGCCGCGATGCCTACCGCGTACTTGGTTACCGGCAGGCCGGCGATCGCGCCGTCCGCGTCGATATTTTGGAACGCCTTGCCGACCTCATCCGTCCGGCTCTCGCCTGGCGCGAGGGGACTGCGGGCGAGAAGCCGGCCGGCGCCTACGATGGCCGCGGCTTCGTCGTGACCCAGGCGATGACCTCGCTGACCGGCTCGGCTGGCGAAAGCTTTGCCTCGATCCTGAAATCGCTCGGCTATCGCATGGAAATGCGCCCGGCCCTGGCGGAGCCCACACCGGCCGCGACGCCGGCCGCCGAGGCACCGGCCGAGACGCCGGAAGCCGTTGTCGTCGCCGATGCCGCAGAGGCTTCGGTCGCCGAGGCTCCGGTCGAGGCAGCTCCGGCTGAGGAGGCATCCGCCCCTGAGGCTGCGGGGGAAGCAGACGCCGTCGCGACCGAAGCGCTGGCCGAAAGCCCTGCTGAACACGCAACAGCCGAGGAAGCTCCCGCCGTCGCAGAGGCAGTCGGGGAAGAAGATTCAGCATCCGACGAAACCGCAGCAGCAGCGACAGCAGAAGCACCCGCAGCCGCCGGCGAGGCTGAAACAACCGAAGCCGAAACCGCCGAGGCCGATGCGGCCTCGGGCGAGCCGGTCATGGTCGAGGTCTGGCGCCCAGCCGGCCGTCCGCAGCATCAGCGCCAGCACCGTCAGCACGACCGTCAGGGTCGCGGCAGCCGCAACGGCCAGCAGAGCCAGGATCGTCCCGCAGGCCAGACCGGCGAAGGCGAAGCGCCCGAGGGGGAGCGCGGTCGCCATGGCCCGCGTCGGCGCCACGCCGAGTTCCGCAAGCTTCACGGCAACAAGCCGGCCGAGGGCGGCGCCCCCGCCAACGAGGGCGGCCGGCCGCAGCGCGAGCAGTTCGGCAAGGGCCGGCCGAAGGGCGGCAAGGACGGCAGCAGGGATGGCGGCAAGGGCGGCTGGGACCGCAACCGCGATACCGCCGCCCAGAACAACAAGTTCCGCGAGCGCGAGCGTCCGATCGATCCCGATTCGCCCTTCGCCAAGCTCGCCGCCCTCAAGGCGCAAATGGCCGGAGGCGGCAAGGATCGCTGAACCGGAAACCGCTGAGATGGTTATCAGCTCGGAACCAGCGCAAAGGTGACGATGAGGTCAGCGGATACCACCATCCCGCAGCGCCAGCGCCTCGACAAGTGGCTCTGGCACGCGCGGGTGGTGAGAACCCGCTCCAATGCCGCAGCCCTCATCACCAGCGGCCATATCCGCCTCAACGGCAGCCGCCAGCAGTCGCCGGGACACGCCATCAAGATCGGCGATGTGGTGACGATCAGCCTTGATCGAGCGGTCCGCGTCCTCAGGGTGGCGGGCTTTGCCGAGCGCCGCGGCGATGTTGATGCGGCCCGCCTCACCTATGAGGATTTGGACGAAGAGCGGGAAGAATAATCCGGCCCTCGCCGCTTGCGGCACGAGGAAACCTGCGCTACCCCAACCATGCGCGATTGCGAAACGATTAGAACTGCCCGGAGTGCTGGATGACTTACGTCGTCACCGACAATTGCATCAAGTGCAAGTATACCGACTGCGTTGAGGTCTGCCCCGTCGACTGCTTCTACGAGGGCGAGAACATGCTGGTCATCCATCCGGACGAGTGCATCGATTGCGGCGTCTGCGAACCGGAATGCCCGGCCGAGGCAATCAAGCCGGATTCCGAGCCCAATCTCGAAAAATGGCTCGAGTTGAACGCCGAATACGCCAAGACCTGGCCGAACATCACCCAGAAGAAGGACCCGCCGCCGGACGCCAAGGAGTTCGACGGCGAAGAGAACAAGCTGGAAAAGTACTTTTCCGCGGCACCCGGCGAAGGCGACTGAGCCCTCACCCCGAAACTGCGCCGGTGAAGGCACCGGCGCCGCGACTGAATGCAGGCCGATAGCCCCGTCCATCGTTCCGCCATCCGCAGTGCGCGGAAGGAACAGGGCACCGCTGCCACTGCTGGCGTCCCTCGAGGCCAGGCTGTTGTAATTCGATGCGATGACGCCCCCGCCGCGCAGGTAGCGCCGGCGGGGGCGCGTGTGTGAGCTAATGCCCACAAAACGTTGATTTTTGCGCAAAATGTGGTATTCTCACCACAATTCATTGAGGCAGAACCTTGCGGTGCCCTCATGGCCTCTGAGGTTTCGCGACAGTCTTCGAAAAAATAATCATCGAACAGAGGCGTGGCAGTTCCGCGTATGGGCCGTGTCAGACAAATCGCGCAAGCAGGGTTCGAAGGTCGTTAAGAGTGCCAAGAAGTCCGCTGCCAAGACCCGCAGCGTGGCCAAGAAGACATCCCGGAGCCCGGCAGCCGCTCCCAAAACTGCAAAACCAGCCTCGCCAGCGACGCGGGCGGCATTGCAGGCCAAGAAAACAGGGCTGACCCGAACGACAGCCTCGGCTCGATCCGTAGCCGCAACCAAGCCGGCAGCTTCAGCGAAGCCTGCGGCCACACCGAAGCCTGGATCGTCAGGCAAACCGGCAGCAAGCAAACTTGCGCCCGCGACAAAAGCCGTTCAGGGGAAACCCGTAGCGCCAAAAGCCGCTCCGCCGACGGCCGTTTCGACTAAATCCACCCCGACGAAGGCTGTTGCAAAGCCCTCGCCGAAATCCGTTTCGCCAACGTCCGTCACCACCAAGACGGCAGCAACCAAGCCAGTTTCGACCACGGCCCAATCTGGGGGCAGATCTACCATCAACTCCGCTGCCAAGGCTACCTCGAAAACCGCTCATCCCGCACAAGTGGGGAACGCACAGACTGCCTCGGCCAAGTCCTCTCATAATACAAGAAGTGTAATGACAAAAGACTCCGCGAAAGCTCCGGTTAAGGCCCCGGAGACGAAGGTTGCTTCTTCGAAAAGCATTGATGCCAAAGTGACCGCCGCCAAGATCACGGACACTGAGAAGGCCGCCGCCAAGCCTGCTGTCAAAGCCCCCGCTGCCAGCGCCCCCGTTGCCGCTCCCGCCGCTCCTGCCGCGAAGAAGGCCGTCAAGCCGGCCGCGCCGGCCCGCGCCGAGGAGCCGAAGAAGCCGCTGACCCAGCGTCAGGGCTTCAAGACCAATGAATTCGTCGTTTATCCTGCCCATGGCGTCGGCCAGATCCTCGCCATCGAGGAGCAGGAGATCGCCGGCGCGCGTCTCGAATTGTTCGTCATCAGCTTCCTGAAAGACAAGATGACGCTGCGGGTACCGACCGCGAAGGTCGCCAATGTCGGCATGCGCAAGCTGTCCGAGCCGGCGCTGGTCAAGAAGGCGCTCGAGACCCTCAAGGGCCGCGCCCGCGTCAAGCGCACCATGTGGTCGCGCCGCGCCCAGGAATACGAGGCCAAGATCAATTCCGGCGACATCGTCGCGATCGCCGAGGTGGTCCGCGACCTTTATCGTTCCGACTCGCAGCCCGAGCAGTCCTACAGCGAGCGCCAGCTCTATGAGGCCGCGCTCGATCGCCTGTCGCGCGAGATCGTGGTCGTCCAGCAGATCACCGAGACCGAGGCGATCAAGGAGATTGAAAGCCAGCTCTCGAAGAGCCCACGCCGCGGCGCCGCCAAGGCAGAAGCCGCCGACGCCGACAGCGATGACGCGGGTGATGACGACAGCGTCTCCTCAGACGAGGCGGCGTAATCGTCAGACATTTGGGCGGCTTCCGAAGTCTCCCGCAACGTCAAACGGCTCCCTTCGGGAGCCGTTTCTTTTTTTGATGGGCGCTGTTGCGCGATGCTTGCGCCGTGCCTCACAGCGCGGCGCGCAAGAGCCCGGCAAACTCTTCGGCTGATGCCTTGCGCGGCGTCGTGCCGTTGGAATGGTCGGCCAGCGCCCGCGTTACCGTCTCGTCGATGTGGCGCGCCTCAAAACCCATCGCGCCAAGCGTCTGCGGCAAGCCGAGATCGCCGACCAGACTGAACACCGCGTCGGCGAGATCTGCATTGGCGCCAAGGCCAAACACCTCGCGCAGGCGCGTATATTTCTGGCCGACGTGATCGGCGTTGAATCGCAGGATGTGCGGCAGGAACACGCCGTTCAGCATGCCGTGATGCAGCACCGGCTGGCGTAATGCGCCTGCGGCATGCGACAGCGAGTGGACCGCGCCCAATCCCTTCTGGAACGTCATGCCGCCTTCCAGGGCCGCCATCATCATTTCCCAGCGCGCCTCACGGTCAGCGCCATTCGCCACCGCGCGGCGAATGAAGTGCCAGGCGCGATAGGCGCCATCGAGCGCGATCGCCTCCGCCGGCGGATTGACCAACGGCGAAAGATACGTCTCGACACAATGCGTCAGCGCATCGATACCGGTCGCGGCCGTCAGCACCGGCGGCAGTCCGAGCGTCAGTTCCGGATCGCAGATCGCGCGCTTAGGGATGAGGTGCGGGCTGATCAGCGCCAGTTTAGAGCCGTTGCTGAGATTGATCAGCGCCCCGCGCCCGACCTCGCTGCCGGTGCCAGCGGTGGTCGGAATCGCGATCACCGGCGCCACCGCCGAAGTGATTCTGCCGACGCCGTTGCGGATCGCGGCATAAGTCTCTAGCGGATCGGGATGGGTCGCCGCCAGCGCGACGCCCTTGGCGAGATCCATCGGCGAGCCGCCGCCAAGCGCAACGATGCCATCGCAGCCCGCGGCTTGATACGCCGCGACACCCGCGAGCACCGCCTCCTCGGTCGGATTGGGCGGCGTGTCGGCAAAAATCTCAAGCGGCAGCCCATCGAGCTGTTCGTGGATCTTCGCGGCAAGGCCCGCGCCCTGCACCCCGGCGTCCGTCACCAGAAGCGGCTTCTTGATGCCGAGCGCATCGACCGCGCCCTTGAGATTTTTGATCGCGCCGAAGTCGAAATCGATTGTCGTCAGATAGCCGATGGTTCCCATGCTTCGCCCCGTTCCATCCCAGATGCGACCGTTGTTTGTGCCGGTCTTTGCCTGTGCACCGGCGCGCGCTCTTGAGCAAACGCGGCGAAGCGCATCGGCGATTTCTCAAGGCGCCGCACAATGCCGCGCCGCGATTGTCAATCATCCGATGTTTAACATCGGATGATTGCAACAACAACATCTCTTGTGTTAGCGTCATGGCATCGCCACCGCAGAATGGCGGACAGGGAGATGAAAAACATTGGCCAAGCCTCGCCCACCAGCCAATGACAAGCGAACGAAGCCCGGACGCATTCACGACGTCCTGACGACGCTCGGCTGCGAAATCGCGCAGGATGTCATTTCCGTTGGCGCGGCGCTGCCTCCCGAACCCGATCTCGAACTTCGTTTCAATGTCGGCCGCGGCGTGATCCGCGAAGCCATCAAAACGCTTGCCGCCAAGGGCATGGTCAGCGTGCGCCCGCGCCATGGCACGCATGTGCTGCCGCGCAGCGAATGGAGCCTGCTCGATCGCGACGTGCTGAACTGGCTGGTCGGCTCCGGCGAGCCGGATCGCGATTTGCTGCTCGCCATTCAGGAGGTGCGCTCGATCATCGAGCCCGCCGCCGCAGCGCTCGCCGCCGAGCGCGCGACAAAGGCCAATCTCAAGCGCATCAATGCCGCACTCATTGCGATGGAGACATCGCATGATCAGGCGAGCGCCATCGCCGCCGACAAGGCGTTTCACCTCGCGATTCTCGATGCCACGCACAATCCGGTGCTGCAGAGTTTTCGCGGCGCGATCGACACCATTCTGAGCACCGTCTTTCTCGTCGCGGTCGGCAGCAGCGGATGGTTCGAAGACAACCTGCCCAATCACGCCGCCGCCGCGCACGCGATCAACGCCGGCGATCCTGAAAGCGCCCGTGCCGCGATGGAGCAAGTGCTCGGCTATACGCGCTCAAAACTGTCGAAACGACGCACCGCTCACGCGGGCCGGATGACCGCAGGAAAAACAACGGGCGGCGCAACGAAGAGGAAGCGCAATGTATCGTGACATGAAGGGCTCCACTCACGTTCTGGCCTCCCCGGAAATCGCGATCGTCGCGATCCCCGACGACGAGCGAGTCTGGGTGCCGCAGGCGCCGAATGTCTGGTTCCGGCCCTTGATGCTCAACACCCGGCAGGGCCAGTGGTGCAACCTGCTCCGCGTGCGGCGTGCCGGCGTGCTCTCGCGCCACCTTCATCCCAATCCCGTGCACGGCTTCGTGCTCAGGGGCAAATGGCACTACCGCGAGCACGACTGGGTGGCGTCGGAAGGCTCCTACGTGTTCGAGCCGCCGGGCGAAATTCACACGCTGATCGTGCCGGAAGACACGCCGGAGATGATCACGTTCTTCAACATCCAGGGCTCGATGGTCTATCTCGACGAGGACAACAAGCACGTCGGCTATGAGGACGTGTTCACCAAGATCGATATGTGCCGCGCCCATTATGAAGCCGTCGGCCTTGGCCGCGATTACGTCGACCAGTTCGTGCGCTGATGGCTGACGATCTCACCACAGGGCGCAACGCTCCCGCCGAGGCTCCATCCGCCGCATGGGCGTCGATGTGGTATGCCGGCAAAAAAGTGTTCGTCACCGGCGGCACCTCCGGCATCGGCGCGGGCCTCGCGCGCGGCTTCATCGAAGCCGGCGCCGAAGTCGTCGCAACCGGCGTCAGCGATGCCGAGGTGGAAGCCGCGGCCAAGGATCCGTTGCTCGGCCGCGCCGAGCTGCATCGGCTCGACGTGCGCGACGCCAGCGCGATCGCCGCGACAATCGGCTCGCTAGACCGCCTCGACGTGGTGATCAACTGCGCCGGCATCATCCGCCGCGGCGATGAACTTTCGCCGGACGTCTTCCAGTCCGTCATCGACATCAATCTCAACGGCACCATGCGCGTCTGTGCGGCCGCCCGGCCGCTGCTCGCGCAGTCGCAGGGCGCGATCGTCAATCTGGCGTCGATGCTGTCGTTCTTCGGCGGCGGCCTCGTGCCGGGCTATTCGGCGAGCAAGGGCGGCATCGCCCAGCTGACGAAATCCCTCGCCATCGCCTACGCGCCGGACGGCATTCGCGTGAACGCGATCGCGCCGGGCTGGATCGCGACGCCGCTGACATCCGCGCTGCAAGGCAGCGACGAGCGCAGCCGCGCCATTCTCGATCGCACGCCGCTGAAGCGCTGGGGCCAGCCTTCGGACCTGCTCGGCGGCGTGTTCTATCTTTGCTCGCCGACGGCGTCGTTCGTCACCGGATCAATTCTGGCGATCGACGGCGGCTACGCGATCACGTGAGGCGCGCCGCGGCATAGCCGCAGCGCGACAACCGGCGCCCGAATCACTGCGCACAGACGCAGCCGGACGCCGGAGAGACAAGACCATAGCGACAACGGCCGCACAGGCCGTGGGGAGGACGCGTGCTGGTAGTACCCAGTCAAAAATCTCGGCCGAAGCAGCGGTCGCGGGCGCTGGATTCGCTCGTCGGTTCGCTCATCTTCATCGCGCCTCTGCTCGCGCTCGTGGTGGTCTGGGCCATCGTCGTGCCGGTCTTCGACGTCAACCCGCGCATCTTTCCCTCCGTCGGATCCGTGGGGCATGCCGCGCTGGAATCCATTCTCGACGGCAGCCTGTTCAAGCATATCGGCGCGAGCCTTTTGCGCGTTTTCGTCGGCACCCTGATCGGCGTCGCCACTGCCGTCCCGCTCGGCATCGCGATGGGCATCAGCCCGGGCGTCTCGGCATTCTTCACGCCGCTCCTGCGCTTCTTCTCGGTGCTCGCCGGTATCGCCTGGATCCCGATCGCAACCCTGTGGTTCGGCTATGGCGCGGGCGCGATCATTTTTGTCATCTTCAACGCGGTGTTCTTCGTCGTCGCCTACAACACGCTGCTCGGTGTCACCACCATTCCGCATACGGTGCGCAACGCTGCGGCCTCGCTCGGCGCTGGCAAATGGGCGCTGCTGACCGAAGTGCTGCTGCCCGGCGCCCTGCCGAACATCGTCACCGGCGTCCGCACCGGCCTCGGCTTTGCCTGGCGCGCGCTGATCGCCGCCGAGATGATCGCGACCAATGTCGGCCTCGGCTACATGCTGTTCGTCGCGCGCGACTTCTATCGCACCGAAGTCATCGTGCTCGGCATGATCATCATCGGCCTGATCTGGCTTCTGCTCGATCGCCTGATCCTCGTGCGGCTTGAGCGCAGCACGATCGAGCGCTGGGGAATGGTGAGGCGCGCATGAATATCTTGCTGCAGGGCTGGAGCCTTTACATCCGCGCAACGCATCGCTGGCCGGGCGTCGCGGCGCTGGTGCCGTTCATTCCCGTCGTCGCGATCTGGGCGATCATCGCCGAGTCCGGCCTGTTTCCGCGCGCCTTCTTTCCGGGGCCGGTCGACGTCGTCCATTCCTTCTTCTCGCTGAGCTACAAGGGCATCCTGCCCGATTATCTGCAGGACAGCCTGGTGCGGCTCGCCGCCGGCGCCAGCGTCGGCATGCTGCTCGGCATTCCGCTCGGCATCTGGATCGGCACCAGCCGCACCGCGCATCGCATCTGCTGGCCGGTGCTGCTGTTCTTCCAGGCCATCGGCGACATCGCCTGGCTGCCGATCCTCCTGATCTGGTTTGGCTTCGGGCTCTCCACGATGACGTTTGTCATCGTCTATACGGTGCTGTTTCCGGTCGTGCTCAACACCGTGCTCGGCGTCGAGTCCGTTCCGCGCGACCTCGGCCGCGCCGCACGCAGCCTCGGCGCCTCGCCGGCGCGCGTGCTGTGGGAGGTGACGCTGCCCGGCGCGCTGCCCAACATCATCACCGGCCTGCGCAACGGCCTCGGCTATGGCTGGCGCGCGCTGATCGCGGTGGAGATGATCGTCGGCACCAGCGGCATCGGCTTCATGATGTTCGATGCGCGCCGCGCCGGCTCCGTCGTCGAGATCATGGTCGGCATGATCATTCTCGGACTGCTTTGGTACATCGTCGATGGCTGGATCCTTGCGCCGATCGAGCGCGCGACCGGCCGCCGCTGGGGACTGGTGACATCATGACAACACTGCAACTGCGCAACCTCGCCAAAACCTACTTCGACCCCTATGCCGGCGCGCATGTGACTGCGGTTCACGATGTCTCGCTCGACATCGAGCAGGGCGAATTCGTCTCCGTCGTCGGCCCCTCCGGTTGCGGCAAGACCACGATCCTCAACATGATCGCCGGCTTCATCCCCTATACCGGCGGCGAGATTCTGCTGAACGGCAAGGCGATCGACGGCCCCGGCCCGGAGCGCGGCGTGGTGTTTCAATCCTTCGCACTGTTCCCGTGGAAGACCGTGCTCGACAATGTCGGCTTCGGGCCGAAAATGCGCGGCGTGCCGAAGGCCGAGCGCGACAGGATCGCGCACGAATACCTTGCGCTCGCCGGGCTCTCGCACGCGGCGCATCGCTATCCGGGCGAACTGTCCGGCGGCATGCAGCAGCGCGTCGGCGTCGTCCGCGCGCTCGCCAACAATCCCGACGTGCTGCTGATGGACGAACCCTTCGCCAGCGTCGATGCGCAGACCCGCATGACCCTGCAGGAGGAACTGACCCGGATCTGGCAGGAGCGCCGGCCGACGGTCATCTTCATCACCCACGACGTGCCGGAGGCGGTGTTCCTCGCCAACCGCGTCGTCGTTCTCTCCAAGGGGCGCGTGCTCGAACAGATCAAGATCGATCTGCCGCGGCCGCGCGTCTGGGACGAGCTCATCGAGGACGACACCTTCAAGCGACTATCGGCCGACGTGCTGCAGATGGTGCGATCGGCATGAGTGTCGTCTCCGCCATCCTGCGCTCCGGCCGCGGCCGCTTCATCATCGGCGTCATCATCGCCTGGATCGGCTTCGAGCTCTGGCAGTCGGTGACGGCGCCATCAAAAATCTCGCCGGAACTTTCGGGCACCTCGGCGAGAGTTAATGTGCAGATCCAACTGCCGTTCACGCCCGAGCGGTTTCACGTCCTCGCCTTCCAGAAGTACGGGCGGGTGTCGGGGACCGACGACAACTCAATCGAGCTTCGTGGAGTGAAACGAACCGATCTCAATGCCGTCGCCCGCCCCTATTGGGTGACCAGCATCGGGCCAATCAAACCGGGAGGATAAAGAATGAAACGACTGCTACTGCTTGGCATATCGGCGCTGCTGGCCTGCGCGCCGGCAAAGGCGCAGGACCTGATCAAGCTCAAGGCCGGCATGGTGACGGGCATCGACCAGATCGGCCTGCCGATCGCGCTCGAGCGCGGCTTCTTCGAGAAGTACGGCCTCGACGTTGCCATTGCCCGCCCCTATGCCACCGGCGTCGATGCGCTGAACGCGCTGCAGGCGGGCGAAAGCGAGATCGTGCAGGTCGGCGTCCCGATGATCGGCGCGGTGCTGCGCGGCATGGACCTCGTGGCGCTCGGCAACTACAGCGGCAACGCCACCAAGGCCGGCTCGGACGCGACGATGGCGATCGTCGCGCGCGAGGGCTCCGGCATCGTCAAGGGCGACCTCAAGAGCCTCAAGGGCAAGAAGATCGCCACCTCCTTCGGCACCATCAACCACCTCTATATTCTCGCCACGCTGGAGAAGGCCGGGCTGACGCCGGACGACGTGACGCTCGTCAACACGCCGCCGCCGGACATGACGGTGGCGCTGCTCGCCAAGGGCATCGATGCGTTCTCGGGCTGGGATCCGTGGCCGATCATCGCGGGCAAGGATGTGCCCGGCGCCTTCCAGCTCGTGCGCGGCGGCGACGTGATCTCGTATCTCGGCTTCAACGTGGCGCTGCGCCCGTGGGTGGAGAAGAACGGCGCGACCATCGAAAAATTCCTGGCGGCCGTCTCCGAAGCCGACCAGTGGATGCGCAAAAATCCGAAGCAGGCCGCGCAGGTCGCCACCCGCTGGATTCCCGGCCTGAAGGTCGACATCGCGGAAGCGGCGATGGAGTTCAACATCCAGCAGGCCGACCGTCGCCTCTCCGCCAACAACTATCGCGCCCTGTGGAGCGCGGAGGACCGGCTGGCGCGGCTCGGCATTTTGAAGGCGACCTTCGACGTGAACAAGCACATCGAGCCGAAGCACATGCTCAAGGTGATGAAGGACCACCCGCAGCTGTTCGCCGACCTGCCGCCGATCCCGGCGGATGTGGCGATCGGGCCGGGCTACGCTTTCAAGCCCTGAGATCTTTGCACGATACAGCATCACGGCGGCGGGCCATTCGGCCCGCCGTTTTGCGTTCCGGGGTGCCGAGCATCGCCGCCACGCATCGATGTCTTGAACTTGGCGCGCAGCCGGTGATGATGTTTTCATCATCAGCTCTCGATCAAAGCATCCTTCGATAGCCAGCCGACATAGCTCAGCCATAGCCCGACAAGCAGCTCGACGCCCGCGGCAGTGAGCAGGATGGAGGGACGGCGCACGACAGCGTCCGTCAGCTCGGCGCCGAGCACCGGAGCGGCCATGAGCCACGCGCCCTTGAGCGCGACCACGATGCCGATCAGCGACAGCACAATCGCGGCGGCGCTCGTCCAATGATGATGCAGGGCGATCATCGTCAGGCCCGCCATCAGCGTGAACGCGCCGGTCGCCAGGACAAGCGGATCGTCACGCACGAAGTCGGTCAAAAGCTGCGGCAGCGCGCTCTGCCGCGCAAACAGCGTCACGGCCATGATGACGAGATAGGGGCCGGCGATGCGGGCCAGAATGCGCGTGCGGATAGCGGGGTTGTAGGTCGGCATGTCCGTTCCTTTCAATCGCAACGTCGCGCTCACCTTCAGCGCAGCTCCAAGCATACGCCCCGGATGGGAGAATTCCGAACATTCCTCATTCCAGAAGAGGGTCGAGAAAACGCAGATGCTGCCGCACGAACGCAGGGCGCAGATGCGTTAGATCTGAGAATTTGGGCTCCCCCGCTCCAAAGAAGGGCGAGCAGGTTGCGCCGCTTCCGCAGACATCGGGAAAGGGATCAAGGAGGCTGGCTCCGGTGCGTTCACTAATGGCGCGCAGCCTCGCATCGGCGGCCGCCCGGATGGCTCGCAGCGCGGCGACGGGGATTTCCTCCTCAACATCGGGGGCGATCCAAAAACCGGTCAGGCCGCGCGTCACCATCCGGCCGGGATCGAACCGCTCGTGAGCGGGGGGCGCCAGCACCAGATAGACCTTGGCGCCGTTCGCTTGCAGCAACCGCACATGGTCTTCGAGATTGGCGTAGAAGGCATCGCTGCCCTCTGCGGTGTTCAGAGGCAAGGTGCGGCCCTTGCGTTCGATCACCATCCCTTCGGTGCTATAGCCCGCCCATGCGGCCCCCAGCACCACCGCTTGCACCTTTTCGCGCTGTACGAGATCGACCAGAATGCCTGGCAGGCTCACGCAGCGAGCAAATTTGTCCGGCTGCATCACTCCCGGAACCGGCGGACAGCGCGGCCCCGTCACGAAGAACGTATTGGCAGCCAAACGCCCCTCGTCAAACAGTTGCTGGACACGCGGGCCGTATTGAAACAGCAAGCTGTCGCCGGCCAACGCGACCTTGTCCTCGCCATCTCCCAGATGTGCGACCAACGTCCAATCGTGCCTCGTCACGGCCATGCCCGCTGTGGGTTTGAAGTCCGCGTCAAGCTTCGCGTTGCCGATTTTTCGCACGTCGACGCCGGGCAGACTTGGGAAACGCTCGGGAAATCCGCCGCCGGCCCACACGACCATGCCGCAAGCACCGAGCGCCGCCACGCAGCTCGCCACCATCAGGGTGCGGCGATGGCGACGCGTTCCAAACCGCACGGGGCATTCTATGAAACGGTAAGTAGCCCAGGCCAGCACGAAGCTTGCGGCCACAAGCGCCATGGCCATCAGAGGCGTTGGCGGCTTGCCGAGACGAATGATGTATGCGTAGGAAATCAGTGGCCAGTGCCAGATGTAGAGCGGGTAACTGATGAACCCTATGGCAACGGCAGTGCGATTGGAAAAGAGGATGCGGTTCACCGCTGCGCCCGGTCCAGCGGCGATAACCGCCACCGTTCCGGCCACAGGCAGGAGCGCGATCCAGCCCGGAAAGCGGCTCGCGGATGTGAACAGCGCCACCGATGTCAGGAGCGCCGCCAGTCCAGCAACAGAGATCCAAGACCGGATGTTGGGAGCAAGAACAAACTGACCAATCCACGCGAGGCCAGCGCCCGCCAACAGCTCCCAGAAGCGCGAAATGGGCAGATAGAAGGCATCCGAGAGATTCGTGATCGACAGCGCGACGTTGATGCCGAATGAGGCCACGAACAAAATGACAAGGAGTCGCCCTAAGTTCGCCTTCTTCCGGAAGGCGCCCCATAGAAGCATCGGCCACAAGATGTAAAACTGCTCTTCGATACCCAAGGACCACAGATGCAAGAGCGGCTTTGAGGTGGCTGCGGCATCGAAATAACCGGCTTCGTACCAGAGCGCGATATTGGATAAAAAGCCCGCGCCGAAAAACGCATGCTTGCCGAGCTGCGCCAGCTCTGATGGCGTCATCGCAAGGATGCCGTAAGCCAGCACCACGGCCAGGCACACGGCAAGCGCCGGGAAGATGCGCCGGATGCGCCGCCCATAGAAGGCAGCAAACGAGAATCGCCGCTCTTTTATTTCGGTGAAAAGTATCGACGATATAAGAAAGCCGGAGATGACAAAGAAAATGTCGACGCCGACATATCCGCCCGGCACCGCCTCCGGGAAGGCATGATAGAGCACCACCGCGAGCACAGCAAAAGCCCGAAGACCGTCGATATCCGGGCGATACTTGCGAGCGTAGGGCGACGGAAGGGGCCCGGCGGCGGCGCTGAAGCTGTTCCGGGAGCGTGCCGCAACACCGAGTTCCGGCTCGGTGTCCTTCTGGTCGACCTTGACGCGCCCGACAGCCCTATCGGTCAAATTCAGCGCTCCCCGTCTCGCACCTTCACACAATGAAATGAAAGCTTGAGATAGGCAACCGCCGCTGAGGCCTGAGCTTGGCGTGCTGCAGGCCTTGCTCTCCGACGAGATTGGCTCCGCAATGCTACGCGAGAAGCAAGGCCTATGAAGTGCGCTGCATTCTATGTCCGCCTCTCGAGCGCGCGTCAGCCGACGTCCGCAAACACATCAACCGGCGTTCCGAAAGAGCTCAGGCGGAATCGCCACCGTCGATCGGAATGATCGCGCCGTTGATGTAGCTCGATGCCGATGACGCCAGCAGCAGCGCCAGTCCCTTGATCTCGTCAATCGTCGCCATGCGGCCGAGCGGCACCGTCGAGGTGAATTTTCCGGCGACCTCGGGATCGTGCATCCGCCCGTTCCCGATACTGGTCCTGAAGGGCCCAGGTGCGATGGCATTGATGCGGATGTTGTGCGGCCCGAGCTCCTTGGCCGCGACGCGGACGACATGCGCAACAGCCGATTTCGCCGCATGATAGGCATAGGCGGGGATCGGCGACGTTTTAACGCCCGCAATCGACGCGGTCACGATGATCGATCCCGATCTTCGCTGTTTCATCTGCCGCGCCGCCGCCTGGATGGTGACGAATGTGCCGTCCAGATTGATCCGGGTCGAATGTTCCCAGGCCTCCATCGATACGTTTTCGATCTGCCCATCCTCGACACCGTAGCCCGGCCCGGCGCTGATCCCGGCGTTGGCGAAAACAATATCGAGTTGGCCGAATTTTTCTGCCGTATCATCGACCATCTTTCTGACGGCGTCGAAATTTGAAATGTCGACGACCACGGTCGAGACCCGGCCGCCACTCTTGCGCAGCCTGCCGGCGACCTCAGCGAGCGCATCCGTATCGAGATCGGCCAACACGACGATCGCGCCGTTGTCGGCGAGCACTTCCGCCATGCCGGACCCCAGCCCGTGCGCTGCGCCGGTGACGATGGCGACCTTGTCCCTGACGTCGAAAAGTTCACTCGCCTTCATGTCCGATACCCCTTCTGCTCGATCAGTCCGCGCGCCCGAGCATCGCGCCGCCATCGATCACCATATGCGTTCCCGTCACATATTTTGACGCCGAAGATGCCAGGAACAAAGCGAGCCCCTGAATTTCCGACGTTTCCGCCGCACGATGCGATGGCGAACCGCGCCTGAACGCCTGCTCCAGCTCCGGCGTGGTCAGGCTGGTGAGGAATGGGCCCGGCGCAATGGCATTCACCGTCACGCCATATCGCGCAAGTTCGAGTGCGGCCTGTTTGACGAGGTGCGCAGCCCCCGCCTTCGAGATCTGGTACGGCGAGCCGACGATGGCGCCCGGGCGCAGCCCCGCGATCGATGCGGTGACGATGATGCGCCCGCACGATTGCCGCTTCATATGCGGCGCCGCGGCCTGAATCGTGGAAAACACCGAAGTCAGATTGGTCGCGATCACACGATCCCACAGTTCATCCGGGATGTTCTCAATTGCGCCCTCCGGATCGCGCTGTCCCTGCATGTCGAGAAAGCCCGGCCCCGCGCTGATGCCGGCATTGGCGAAAACGACATCGAGCCGCTGATGGCGGCCGGCGACGGTGTCAATCGTCTCCTTCAGTTGCTGCCGTTCGGTCACATCGCAGGTCACGATGTCGACCGCCAGGCCCGCATCCGCAAACTCGCACCGGGTTTGTGCGAGCGTTTCGGGGTTGCGGTCGAGAAGCACGACACGCGCACCATTGGCCGCCATGACTTCGGCAAAGGCCTTGCCGAGCCCTGTCGCGCCGCCTGTGATGACGGTCACGAGATCGGTAACGTCAAAGATCGCCTCTGCCTTCAGTTGCGACAGGTTCATCACGTTCTCCTTGCCCGGCTAGAACAGATTTCTCGAAAGGATCATCGCCAGGACGAGCACGACGTCGGCCAGAATGAACAGCGAAACGCCGTAAAAGATCGTTTCCAGATTCACGAGATCGCGCGCCACGCTGTGGATGACGAAGACATTCAAACCCACAGGCGGCGTGATCATTCCGATTTCGAGCAGTTTTGCGACCAGGATGCCGAACCAGATCAGATCGATTCCGTTGGTCGTGATGATGGGAAGGACCAGCGGCAGGGTCAGCAGCATCGCCCCGATCGGCTCGAGAAACATGCCGAGCATCAAGTAGAGAAGAACGATGGCCAGCAGGATGACAAACGGCGGAGCACCGAGATCGCCGATCCATCCTCCGAGGGCGGCGGAGAGGCCACTCAACGCGATCAAGCGCGTGAATGCGTTGGCCGCAACGGCGATGATGAAGAGACTGGCAGAGCTGAGAAGCGTATCGAGGCAGCTCTGGAAAAACGCCTCGCGCGACAGGCTGCCCCGCGCGACGCCGATGATGACGGTCAGAATGGCTCCGACGGCGCCAGCCTCGGTCGCGGTGAAATAGCCGGAAAACAGGCCGCCAAAGACACAGGACACCAGCATCGCCGTCGGCCAGATCTGGATGAGCGAAGCCCACTTTTGCCCTTTGAGCACCGGCTGGCGCGGCAGATAGCCGGGCTTGGCCCACGCCACAACCAGCACGACGGCAACGTAGCCGACGAGGGTCGCAAGACCGACGAACAAGCCGCCGAGAAACAGCGTCGTGATCGAAACCTGAGCCTGGATGCCATACAGGATGAGAATGATGCTCGGCGGAATCAACGCACCGATGGTGCCGCCGGCGGCGACCGTACCCGTGGCGATGCCGAGGTGATAGCCGCTGCGATGCATCTCGGGCACCGCGATCCGCCCCATCGCCGCGCTGCAGGCCACGCTTGACCCGGTGACGGCGGCAAAGCCAGTCGCGCCGAACAGGGAGGCGATGGCAAGGCCGCCGGGAAGCCAGCCGAGCCAGACGCGCGCCGCCTCGAACAGTCCGCGCGTCAGCCCGGAGTGATAGGCGATATAGCCCATCAGCAGAAACATCGGCACCGAACTCAGCGTCCAGCTCGCGGCGAAATGATAGGGAACAGTTGTCAAAATTCCCATCGCCGGGCGTTCGCCGAGGATCAGCCAGATCCCGCCAAGCGAGACACCGAGAAGCGTGACGGCGATCGGCACCCTCAAGGCGATCATGATCACGACAAGGGGGAGCGACGCCACTCCGACACTCAAGGGATCCATCGGGATGCTCTTTTCAGGATGACAGGGTTTGTGAGGGGATCAGCTCGGCCCGCGGGCGAACCAGCCTCAGCACAAGAACAATGCACATCAGCCCGAACGAGACTGGAAGGATCCAGTAGCTTGGCCAGACCACGATGCGCATCGTGCCGGATTCGACGAAGGCGCGGATGGCCGTCTGCTTGGTCGCCTCAATCGCGGTCGCGTAGGTCAGCAGCCCATAGACGATCAGGGAGAGGATCAGCGCGATCCATCGCAGACCGTTCTGCACCGGGCGGGGCATCAGGTCCGTGAACACTGTCGCCTCAATATGGCGATTGTGAATCTCGGCATAGGCAATCGGCAGAAAGCTGACGCCGACCATGTAATAGTGGCTGACGATCTCCACGGTGCCGGTAAGAGATTGCCCGACGACGGCACGAAACAGGACGTCCGCGCTGATTTGCACCATCATTAGGACAAGTGCCGCTCCGCCAAGAGATATGGTGAGCCAGCTGATGAGACGCCCTGTTCCGTGCATGCGGTTCGGCTCGTTATGCTTGATGTGATCTGTTACTTGGCGAAACCGGCGAGATCGACCTTCGACCAGATATGTTCGATCCGCAGCTCGGCGAGCTTGTCGACGTCATTGCCTGCCGGCTCGACCAGCTTCTCCCACTTGGCGACGAGAGCCTTGTAACGCTCCACCTTCTCGGCCGCGTTCTTCACGCCCTTCGCCTCAAGCGTGGAGACGACATTGGCCAGATGCGCGTTGATGAACTCCTGCCTCTTGGCCAGAAGGTCAGCCGCGGGCTCCTCGAACTTGATGCCCTTTGCCTTGCCTTCGGCCATCGCCTTGTCAGCGGAAACCAGCCAGGTATCGGTCGCCTTCGCCGCGCCATACTGGACCGCCTTCACAAAGGCTTCGCGATCCTTGGGAGCGAGCTTGTCCCAGTAGCCCTTGCCAAGATTGGCGACGCCATCGCTGGTGAAGACGCCGAGATTGACCATCGAGACATACTTCACAACGTCGAAGAGGCGCCCGTTGATCATCTCCGGAAGCGAGCCGTAGCTGCCGTCCGCCACCCGCTGGCTCAATGCTTCAAACACTTCCGACGACGGCAGTTGCACCACCTTGGCGCCGAATGCCTCGACCCATCGCGAGAACACCGCGCCGGACGCCCGGATCTTCAGACCGTTCAGCGCCGCCAACGTGCTGGCGGGCTTCACCGACAGAATGTTGTAGGGCGCCGTCGAACTGCTGCCGAGATAGACCTGCCCGACCTTGGTGAATTCGGCGATGCATTCGGGGCATGTCACCGTGTATTCGGTTGCCGCCGCGCCGATCGCGCGCGGGTTCGTTCCCAGAACGGACAGTTCGCCGGGAAGGCTGCTTTCGATGAAATCGGAGGGATAGTAAAGCAGGACCACCGAGCCCATATCGGCGATGCCGTCGCGCAGGCCATTGTTCATCTCTTGCGGCGTCAGAAGGCCGCTCGGGAAATCGCGCCCGCTGTAGCGGCCATTGGTGAGCTGCTTCAGCTTCTCGAAAATATAAGGATAGGTGGCGGTCGCATTCATATGCGCCGGCCCGAAGGCGCTGGCTGCACGCACGACGCTCTGCGCAAAGGCCGTCGACGTCCCAAGGCCGATGAGCAAAGCTGCTGTCGCGATCAATTTCATGGCATTTCTCCCTGCTGCTGCTTTTCTGGCCCGTGAAGCTCGCGATGAGCTTCACGGAAGATTTTCGTTTCGATTACGCGGCGCAATTCACCTCGGCACAGCGCGGGCTTTTCGGACAGGATCGGTCCCGTCCCAATCGAGGCTCGCCTCGTACATTTCCTGATAGATGTCCTCGAGCGCGTCCGTGATTTCGATGATCTCGATCATCCCCGGCAGGTCGCGGCTGGTGTCCATATAGACAATCTGCACGCCGCGCGGCGAACGGTCCGAAAACGCGACCTCGTAGCCCTTGTTCTTGTAACTCTGCACCGCGGCCTTCAGATCGCGCGCGCCGACCGCCCAATGATGAAAGCCGTGCCCCTTTTTCCTGATGAACTCCTGATAGACGGAGGGCTTGTCGTCGTGCTGCTGGATCAGCTCGACCATCATGTGACCGGAATAGGCGACGGCGAGCGTCACGGTCATGTCCGTCGGCTGGCCACGGTAGATCCCTTCAGACGGCACGAAGGGCCCGGAGACGAACCACGGCCCCAGGCCGAACTGGTCGGTAAACGCTTTCATCGATTGCTCGATGTCTTCGACGGTGTAGGCGATCTGAATGACCCCGCCGAACGGCTGGCCGATCTTCATCATTTCCATGAAACTGGTTCCGATATTTCTTGTGGCCGTTTGATGTGGCCGTTTACCGCTTGAAAAACTCGAGACTGCCGTCGAGCCGCTCTTTGGCTACGGCGAAATCGAGCACTGCCGGAATCCCGCGGCTGTTGACTTCGCGGGCGCGCCGCAAAGCGGCGTCGATCTCGCCGGGGTCTTCGACCCGTTCGCCGTAACAGCCGCAGGCTTCGGCGACCTTCGCGAAGTCCGGCTGCACCTCGAACTCGGTGGCGATATAACGTTCGTTGAAAGCAAGGCGCTGAATATCCCGGATCGATCCGAGGGCCTCATCATTGAGCACAACCCATGTCACTCCCGATCGCAGCTCGGCGGCGGTCGGCAGCACGTTCATGATCATCTGGAAAGAGCCGTCGCCGACCAACGACACCGCGGGACAATCCGGCCTCGCGAGCTGCGCCGCAGGCAGCGCCGAGGAAGCAAAGCCCATTCCGTAGAAGCTCGACGGCGTGATCAGCGAGCGCGGCTCATACACCTTGAAATAGGGAAACGCGCCGCCCATGCCTTGCGCGAGAACGCCGACGTCGATCACCACTGTCGTCTCGCGCGGGAAGGCGCGGCGGACGGCGTCGATCACGCGGACCGGATGGATCGGCGATTGCGCGGATCCGACCATCGCCCCGATTTCCGCTTCCAGCGCGGCACGCATCTTGTCCAGCGCATCGAGCTGGCTGACAGCTTCGTCGCGAACCGTGGCGCTCATCTCGGTCAGTTGCGACACGATATCCTCGACGACAAGCCGCGCGTCGCCGACGATACCGACCTTTGGAACGACGCTGCGCCCCAGCTCCACAGGATCAAGGTCTATCTGAATATACGCTGCGTTCGGATCGGGCAGATAACTCGGCAGCCAGTTGGTTTCCTGCTGCTCGAACCTGCAGCCGATGCCGATCACGACATCAGCCTCCGGCAACAGCTTCTTCGCGATCGTCGTCCGGTGATGGCCGATGCCGCCGGCAGCGAGCGGATGATCGTCCGGAATGATCCCGCGACCGGAAAGCGTGGTCAGCACGGGAATCGACAGCTTCTCCGCCAGCGCGCGGACCGCGTCCGACGCGCCCGCGGCGATCGCTCCGCCGCCCGAGACAATCAGGGGGCGGCGCGCCACAGCGAGAAGAGCAGCGGCCTTTTTGACGAGGTCAAGGTCGCCCCTCACCCGCGGTGGCAACCCCGCAGGCTGGTAGCGATCAAGCTCGATGGCCTGGACCAGCACATCCTGAGGGATGTCGATTAGCACCGGACCAGGTTTGCCCGAACGCGCGATGACAAAGGCCTGGCGCAGCACCTCGGGAATGAGATCGGCCCGGTCCACGCGCACCGCCCATTTCGTGATCGGGCGGAACATCTGAACCTGATCGATCTCCTGGCTCGCCCCCTTGTGGGCATTCCGCGTGGCGCCGCGCCCCGCCAGGATGATAATCGGCAATGCCCCGACGAAGGCTTCGGTGATGCCGGTGATGAGATTGGTCGCGCCGGGTCCGGCGGTTACGCAGCAGACGCCGGGCTCTCCGGTGAGCTGGGCATAGCCCGCAGCCATGTTCGCGGCGTGCTGCTCATGCCGGACCAGCACATGCCTGATGTCCGGCGAGTGATAGAGCGCCTCATAGATGCCGATCGTGTGCCCTCCGGGCATTCCGAAAACATACTTGACGTTTTCCGCCCTAAGGATGTCGACGACAGCCTGCCCCGCACTGATGGCCATGCTCACTCCCGCTTGCTTCTTGGAACATTTTTTATTCCGCCCCTTGGGGCTCGGCGGACAAAAAGCTAACGGAGGTGCCGGGTTAGTCAACTCTATTAAGTCCACATAGTGGACTTGATGAAAATTTCTTTTGTGCCTAGGCTTGGAGCGAATTGAGCTTGTGCGACGCACAATAGTTACAAAAATACAGTGTTTCGTCAGAGATGAATGACGGAAGGCAGATCAATAGAGTCCACAAAGCGGACTTTTTGGCTGAGGCCATTCGGGAGGTTATTTCATGGCAGCGCCGGAGAACGGCCACACGGGCGCACAAGCAGTTGGCCGCGCCTGCATCATCCTTCGCGAGGTCGCGCGTCACGGCTCGGCCGGGGCGAGAATGATCGACCTGACGGCCGGGCTCGGCCTGCCGCGCCCCACGGTGCATCGGATATTGCAACCCCTCATCGCGGAGACGTTGATCGCGCAAGATCCCAAAACGCGCCGCTATCGTCTCGGCACCGGCATTTTTGAGCTCGGGCTGGTCGCTCCGAGCCCGCTCGATCGCCTCGCAAAATTGAGGCCGCTGCTCGACGACCTCGCTGCGAAGACAGGCGACACCGCCTATCTCATGATGCGGCGGGGAGACGAAGTCATTTGCCTCGCTCGGGCGGAGGGCGCCTCGCCAATCCGCACCTACGTGTTTGAGGTTGGCGTCATGCGGCCGCTCGGCGCGAGCCTTGCCGGCATCTGCATGATGGCAGCATTGCCGGATGCCGAAATCAACAAGATCATCAAGCGATCGGTCGGCGCATTTGCCAGATTTGGCCAATCGACACCGGAATATATTCGGAAACAGATCTCGGAAGTGCGACAGCGTGGTTATGCCTACAGCAGCGAAGTGCTGCTCAAATCCGCAACAGGCCTGAGCGCGACAATTCCCAATCCCGGCGGCCTTCCCTATTTGAGCATAAGCCTCTCCGCCGTCACCGCCCGCGTTCCGCAACGGCGCGTCGAAGGGCTGGCGGCAGACCTGCTGAACGCGTGCAAAGAGATGAGCAAACTGCTTTTGGAAGATTAGCTCTGAATGGCGCTACCAAATGCAAGCCGAACGATAGCTGTCCATTCCTCAGCATCCGCTGCGTTCGCACGATCAGAAGCCCCTACGCCGCGGCAATCTTTTACATGCAGAAGCCCGGCGCTATGATGGGCGCTGCTCGCCTGGTCATGCCGGTTCGCTTCCGCTTGCGTTCTTTGCGATCCGGAAGCGAAGAACAGCCGGCGAGCGACAGTCAAGGAGTGCGAGGCGATGGAAGCGGCTGCAAGGTCAGCCTCCGTCGCAGCCACATTTGATCGAGATCAAGTTGCAATGGCCAGCTTCCCCTATTTGCAGACTGAAACCTCTGGGAGGCAGGTCGGGAATCGATTGGCCGCAATCCTGCAAATCATAGCCGCACTCATATGGATTCCGCAGGCCGGCGCGCTCAGCGTCGCTGTCGGCAGAATCGCGTCGGGCCATGGTGCAGATGCGGTTGTGGGACCCGCCATCCTGGTGCTGGTTCTCGGGATTGCCAAAGCGCTGCTGGATGCAGCCGGCGGCCGATTGGCGTTCAGGCTGGCGCGAAAGGCCCTTTCAGACCGTCGCGAGCAAGTAGGCCTCGCTCTTGCAGGGGGATCTCCGCTTGATGTGTCGCGACCGCCGTCTGGCCTTGCAGCGAGCGCATTGACCGAGCAGGCCGAGGCGATCGTACCCTATCTGGCGCGGTTCCGGCCGGCCCGGCTCCGCGCGGCGGTGGTGCCGGTGATTATCCTGTTGTGTGTGCTGGCTGTTTCGTGGGTGGCGGCGCTCGCCCTGCTCTTCGCCGCGCCGCTCATTCCGATCTTCATGGCGCTCATCGGCTGGCGCGCCAAGGCTGCCACCGAGCAGCAGCTCGGCGAAATCGGCAACATGAATGCCTTTTTGCTCGACCGTCTTCGCGGGCTTGCAACCATCCGTGCGCTCGGCGCGGTGCAGGCAACAGCGACCCGGGTGCGCCTCGAAGGCGAAAGCCTGCGCATCCGCACGATGGCGGTTCTGCGTATCGCTTTTCTTTCCTCGGCGGTGCTGGAATTGTTCGCCGCGCTCGGCGTCGCGATGGTCGCCGTCTATATCGGCTTCCATCTGCTCGGCCAGCTCGATTTCGGCGCATGGAACGGCAAATTGAGCCTGAGCGAAGGACTGTTCGTTCTCCTGCTGGCGCCGGCCTTCTTTGAGCCGCTGCGCGACCTTTCGTCGGCATGGCACGACCGGGCAGCCGGCGAAGCAGCCATCGAGGCGTTGAATCGGCTCTGCTGCACGCGGGCCTCGCTTCTCGGCGCGGATGTCCATTCGCCTTTATCATCGTCGCGCGATGCGCCAGCGGTCCGGATCGAAGGACTGCGCTACAGCTATCCGGGGCGCAGCGCCAACGTCTTCGATGGTTTCGATCTCGCAATTGCACCGGGCGAACATGTTGCGCTCCTCGCCCCAAGCGGCGCCGGCAAATCGACGCTGCTCGCCTTGATTGCAGGGTTCGATGCGCCCGCAGACGGCCGTGTCGTGATTGCAGACACCATCCTCAACGCAGACAACGGGGCGCAGCTGCGACGGCAGATGGCCTGGATCGGCCAAGCGCCGCACATCTTCGACGGCACGCTCGTCACCAACGTATCGCTCGGCCGGTCGGAGATCGGGCCCGATCGCGTGGCCGAAGCACTCGCCCTCATGCAGCTTGATCACGTTCGGCGGCGCGGCGCGACTGTCATCGGAGAAGGCGGCCTTGGACTGTCGGGCGGAGAGGCACTTCGGCTCGCGCTTGCGCGTGCCGCAGCGACGCCCGGCGCGACGCTCATTCTCGCCGACGAGCCCACCGCCCACCTCGACGACATGACGGCGGGCGAGATCACCGAGGCCCTGCTCTCGCTTGCCCGCGGCCGAACCCTGATCGTCGCAACGCACGACCCGGCGCTGGCCGCCCGCATGGATCGGGTGATCCGGCTGAGCGCTCCTTCGATGGAGGCAGCGGCATGATCCGGGATCTTCGGGCTCTCGGCCCCATCATCAGACTGTTTTTCGCCGAGCGCCGCGGCATCCTTGTCGGCGGAGTGCTGATGGCAGCGGCCGCGGTCATCTGCGGCATTCTTCTGCTCGGCCTCGCGGGCTGGTTTATCACGGCGACGGCCCTGGCCGGCCTGTCGGCTGCGACGGCGCTCGCTTTCGATGTCTTTGCACCGGCTGCCGGCATCCGCTTTCTGGCGCTCGCCCGCACTGCCACGCGATACGGCGAACGGCTCGTCACCCATGACGCGACCCTTCGCGTGCTTGCCGCCCTGCGTGAGCGCCTGTTCCGCGGCTGGGCCGAAGCCAGCTCCGCCCGCAAGCTGACGCTGCGGCCGGCACGTATCCTGTTCCGGCTGACGCTCGACCTCGACGCGATGGATTCGCTTTACCTCCGCGTTCTGGTGCCCATCGGCGCGGCGCTTTGCGGCACCCTGCTCGCCGCCGTCATCCTCGGCTTCATGAGCGCGCCACTTGGCATTGCTGCTGGCGCGGTTCTGATCATTGTCGGATTTGGCATTCCGCTTGCCGCGACGGCGGCCGCGCGACGCCCCGCTCGCCGCCGCGCCTACGCGATGGAAGCTCTGCGCTCGCGCGTCATCGATCTCGTCAGCGGCCAAAAAGAGCTGGTCATGGCCGGCCAGCTCAATGCCCAGCGCCGCGCCATTGCTGCTGCCGACCGCCGACTGCTCGATGCCGACAATGCCTTGAACGCAATCGAAACCACAGCCGGCGCGGCGTTCGGAATTGCGAGCGCGGCGTTGTTGGCGGGCACGCTCATGGCCGTCGCCCTGCTCAGCCAGGGCGATGTGATCAGCGCCCCTGTCGCTGTGCTGGGCCTGTTAACCGCCCTCACCGTCCTCGAACCCTTCGCGGCATTGCGCCGGGGGGCAATCGAATTCGGTCGCACTGTCCTTGCCGCACGGCGCATCGGCCGGCGGATTGATGACGTTCGACACGAGTCCCACCGCATCGCGCCGGACGAGGGCTTCGCCGTCCAGATGAATGAAATTGCGACCAGCTATCCGGGAAGCGCAACGACCATTCTTCACGACATCTCGCTGGCCGTTCGCGCCGGCGAGCGCGTTGCCGTCATCGGGAAAAGCGGCGCCGGCAAATCCACGCTGCTGGCCCTCGTCGCCGGCGACGTTCTGGCCTTGAATGGTCCCTTCAGGGCCCTTCCGGCGACGCTCTTCACCCAACGGACAGAGCTTTTTCAAGACACCCTGCGCGATAATCTGCTCCTTGCCGATCCGACAGCGACCGATGAAAGGCTCTGCACGGCCTTGCAGGCCGCAGGCCTCGGCCGCGATGTGGCGGCCTTGCCGGACGGTCTCGAAACCCGCCTCGGCGAAGGCGGCATGGGCCTCTCCGGCGGACAAGCGCGCCGCCTTGCGCTCGCCCGCCTGCTTCTGAACAAGGCCCCCCTGTGGCTGCTTGATGAACCGACAGAGGGGCTCGATGGCGATACCGCGCGCGACGTTATCCGGCGGATTGTTGATCAAGCGCAAGGACGCACGCTTCTTGTTGCGACACATATCCGGCGTGAGGCGGAGATCGCCGATCGTATCCTGATCATGGATCATGGACGCATCATCGCTACGAAGCGGCGTGGGGAGCCCGGTTTCGAGGGCGCGCTCGCGTTGCTGCGACCGGACTGAAGTTTTCGACTGAAAGTGCTAGTGTCGCGCCATGCCAGGAGGCCGGAAAACCGGAGTTGATCATGGAATTTGACATCGTCGCGCTATCGCGTCTCCAGTTTGCAGTCACCGCGCTCTACCATTTCCTCTTCGTGCCGCTGACGCTCGGCCTGTCGATCCTGCTCGCCATCATGGAGACCGTGTATGTCATGACCGGTCGCGTCATCTGGCGCCTGATGACGAAATTCTGGGGAGTTCTATTCGGCATCAACTTCGTACTCGGCGTTGCGACCGGCATTGTCATGGAATTCCAGTTCGGCATGAACTGGAGCTACTACAGCCACTATGTCGGCGACATTTTCGGCGCGCCCCTTGCCATCGAGGGCCTGATGGCCTTCTTCCTCGAAGCGACCTTCGTCGGCCTGTTCTTCTTCGGCTGGGACAAATTGTCGAAGATCGGCCATCTTGCCGTAACATGGGCGGTCGCACTCGGCTCCAATCTGTCGGCGCTCTGGATCCTGATCGCCAACGGCTGGATGCAAAATCCGGTCGGCTCTGCTTTCAATCCGCAGACCATGCGGATGGAAGTCACCGACTTTTACGCGGTGTTGTTCAATCCCGTCGCTCAGGCAAAATTCGTCCATACTGTCTCGGCGGGCTATGTGACAGCCTCCGTCTTTGTGCTCGGCGTTTCGGCCTGGTACCTGCTGAAGGGACGGCACATTGATCTGGCCAAGCGTTCGATGACGGTGGCGGCCTCCTTCGGCCTTGCCGCATCATTGTCGGTCGTCGTGCTCGGCGACGAAAGCGGTTATCTTTCGAGCGAGCATCAGAAAATGAAGCTCGCCGCGATCGAGGCAATGTGGAAAACCGAGCCCGCGCCGGCAGCGTTCACGGCCTTCGGCTTTCCCGATCAGCAGGCACGAACCACGCACTATGCCGTCCATATTCCATGGGTGGTGGGCCTGATCAGCACGCGCTCGCTCACCACTGAAGTGCCCGGCATCGAAGAGCTTGTCAAAAGTGCCGAGACGCGCATCCGCAACGGGCTCGTCGCTTACGATGCGCTACAAAAGATCCGTGCAGCGGAGAACATGGCCGCCATTCCGGCCGAGACGCGCGCTGCATTTGAGAACAATGGTCAGGATCTCGGCTACGCGCTTCTTTTGAGACGTTACGTCGACGATCCCCGACAGGCCACTGACGCCCAGATCGCGCAGGCGGCCTGGGACACGGTGCCGAACGTACCGACATTGTTCTGGGCCTTCCGGGTCATGGTCGGCCTGGGCTTCTTCTTCATCCTTCTGATGGCCACGTTCTTCTATCTTGCCTCACGCCACAGGCTCGATCGTTATCCGGCGTTGCTGCGCGTCGCGGTACTGGCGATTCCGCTGCCGTGGATCGCAGCGGAGTTCGGCTGGATCGTTGCAGAAGTCGGGCGGCAGCCCTGGATTATTGAAGGGGTGTTACCCACCGCGGCGGCCGTCTCCGATCTCGGAGCCATGACCGTCCTGCTTACGATCCTTGGCTTTGCGCTGATCTACACGGTGCTGTTCATCATCGAGATGGCGCTCATGATCCGGGCCATCAAGCACGGGCCCGAACCAGATCCGGAACCGGAGGCCAAAATCGGCCCCGCCGTCCTCGTCGCTGCGGAGTAGTCGACATGATCCTGCATGACCTTCTCGACTATCAAACACTGCGTGTCATCTGGTGGTTGCTGCTCGGAATCCTTCTCATCGCTTTCGCGGTCATGGATGGTTTCGATCTTGGTGCAGCCATTCTCCTCCCGTTGGTCGGCCGTACTGATCTCGAACGACGCGTCGTCATCAATGCGGTCGGGCCTGTCTGGGAGGGCAATCAGGTCTGGCTGATCCTCGGAGGCGGTGCGATTTTCGCGGCCTGGCCGCCGCTCTATGCGGTCTCGTTCTCCGGCTTCTACCTCGCCATGTTCGCGATCCTGTGTGCGCTCATCCTGCGGCCAGTTGGTTTTAAGTATCGCTCCAAGCGCGACAGCGAAGCATGGCGATCCGGATGGGATTGGGCGCTTTTTATCGGCGGCTTGGTGCCGGTGCTGGTGATGGGCGTCGCGGTCGGCAATGTGCTACAGGGCGTTCCGTTCCACTTCAGCAGCGATCTGCGCATCAGCTACGAGGGAACCACGCTGTTCGAGTTGCTCAACCCGTTCGGCCTGTTGTGTGGGCTTCTGTCAGTTGCCATGGTGGTGATGCACGGCGCCGGGTGGCTTCAGCTCAAGACCGATGGCACCGTTGCCGCGCGTGCGCGCAGCTATGGCAGGCTTGCAGCGGCTGTCACCGTCGCACTGTTTGCGATAGGCGGCCTGTGGGTCTGGTTCGGCATCGACGGCTACCGCATCACCAGCGCAGTAGTTACCGATGGCCCGTCAAATCCGCTCGGCAAGACCGTCGCGCGGGAGGCCGGGGTCTGGTTCAACAATTATACTGCCCACCCCTGGACGATCATCGCGCCGCTGCTTGGACTTGTCGGCGCCCTGGCGAGCCTTGGCTTCCAGACCGCCCGCAAGGAGGTTGCCGCGCTGTTGTCGAGCACGATTGCTATACTCGGCATCATCTCGACGGTCGGGCTGTCGATGTTTCCCTTTATTCTGCCCTCGTCGATCGACCCGAAATCGAGTCTGACCGTATGGGACGCGTCGTCAAGCCATCTGACATTGTTCATCATGCTGGTGGTCACGGTGATCTTCGTGCCGATCATCGCGCTCTACACCAGCTGGGTCTACAGTGTGCTGTGGGGCAAAGTGGATGCTGGCGCGATCCGCGATGGCAGCGGCCATGCCTATTGAATGGCATGCTTGTTAAAATAGAAGGACATAGAGGCAATGTGGTATTTTTCATGGCTACTCGGTCTGCCGCTCGCCGCGACATTCGCAGTGCTCAATGCCATGTGGTACGAGCTTGTCGAGGACGCCGCGCTGAAGCAAGCGGAGCAAGGCAAGAAGACCGGCGCTTGATTAAGCGAAAGTGGCGCTCCCGTCAGCGAGCACCACAACGCCCCGATCATCAGTAACCTGAAAGCGCCAACACCCCCCATTGGCTGCCGGCTCCACCGCAATAAACAGTTCGCTCCCCACCAGGGCCGGCGCCGCAAAACGCCCGCCGAGGCGCCGCAGTCTGGCGGGGTCGCCTTCGCCCAAGAGGTAGATCAAGGTGCGCCCGGCCGCCGCCCATGTGCAAGTGCCATGCAACAGGGGATCGGGAAGGCCCGCCTGCCGCGCGCGGCCGCGCTCGGTATGGATCGGATTCCAGATCGCTGCTGCCTCGGTGTAGAGATGCGGCAAAGCCCGGTCCACCTTCAGCAGCGGTCGGGGCGGGGCGGTTATCGGCCCCTTCCACAACTCGGGAGGAGCGGCGACAGCACGGTCGGGTCCATCCGGAAACCGATCGAGGAAAATGCCGCAGAACCAGCTCTCCGCCACGGCCGCGCCGGTATCGACACGGCGGGTAGTCAACCGCGTCGCGACATAGGCGCCAAGCCGGGTGCGCCGGACGCAGCCGATCTCGCCGGTTGTCGAAAGACGCATGCCCGGCCGGAGCGGTTCGTAGAAACTACTGTCCTGCTGGACATGCAGACACGCCCACATGCCGGCATCGTCCATGGCGACGGCCTCGCGGTAGGCCGTCCCGTTCATGATCTTCCATTCCAGAGAGACGACGAACGGCGGCAGCCCGACGATGCCGCCGGCGGTGAGGTCGTCCATATAGACCTCATCAGTGGCACCGAGCGCCGCGGCGTAACTCATGAGCATGCGCGGAGTCAGGGTTGTCTCCACCGCGCCCAGCAGAGTGCCGCAACACGCGGCATTGAGAGCGGGAAAAGCCTCGGTCATCGGCGCAACCGGTAGCCATGCTGCTCGCGGTCCCAGGCGCCGGCGACGCCGCGTTCACGCAGTTCGGTCTTTGTCACCTTGCCGGTGGGCGTCTTCGGCAGCGGCATCTGCTGCAGCATGACGTAGCGGGGCACGCAGAAATAGGGCAACCGGTCCTGCAGGAAATCGAGAAGCGCATCGGGCCCAAGGTTCGCCTCCTCTTTCAGAACCACAACGGCAAGCACCTCCTGCTCACCGTCCACGGCGGGCACGCCCACGACCGCTACTTCCGCGACGGCGGCGTGGCAAGCGATCTGCTGCTCGACCTCAAAAGAGGCGACGTTCTCGCCGCGCCGGCGGATGCAGTCCTTCATCCTGTCGAGAAAACGAAAATGACCCGGCGGGTTTTCAACAAACAGGTCGCCAGTGTGAAACCACAGATTGCGCCAGGCCTGCACCGTGGCATCGGCGTTTCCCCAGTAGCCGGAGCTGATCAGCCACGGATGGGCGTCGCGCACCACGAGCTCCCCCGGCGTTCCTGGCGGCACAGGCCGGTCGAGAACATCGACGACGCGCACCACGGCGCCGGCCCGTGGCGTCAGCGCCTGCGGCTCGCACATCCGCGAAAAACCGCCAGTGTGAAGCGGCACACTGACCTCGGTCATATTGAACCAGCTCATTACTTCGACGCCGAAGCGATCGCAAAACCCGGACACGTTCTCCAATAGCGGCACCATCAGCACCTTACGCAACGGGTGGTCCCGATCGTCGGACGCCGAAGGCCGTCCGGCAACAAAGCTCGCCACCGTGCCAAGCATCATGGTCACAGTCGCGCCATAGTGACGGATGTCGCTCCAGAACGCGCTGGCGCTGAACCTGGCGCGCACCGCCAGGGTGCCGCCGGCCAGCAGCGCCGCGCCAAGGCAGTGCGGCAAGCTCACATGGCACATTGGATTGGTCATGTAGAACACATCCGCCCCATCGAGGTGATCGGCGACGGTCTGGGCCGTCTGCCATCCCTGTGCATGGGTGTAGGCCACCGCCTTAGACGGCCCTGTAGTGCCGGAGGTGTAGAAGATCGACATCATTGCCGACGGCTCCGGCGGCTCGACGCCGCCGAGCAGCGCCTGGTCCCCCGGCGCACGCCACAGGTCGACGAACCGTTCGCCGAAGCCGGGAGGCATCGAGGCAGGAGCGTTGCTGCAACCGTGGAACACGGGGGCGCTGTCCAGCAGAGCCCGCCCGGGCAGTGCCTCAAGCTTGGCCGCCTGCGCCTCGTCCACCACAATGGCATCCGGCCCGGCAAGCCGGAGCTGATGCTCCAGTATGTCGCCCATATACGACTGATTGATCAGCACGGAGACGGCGCCGAGGCGTGCCAGCGCCAGCCAGGCAAGGGCATAATCGAGCCCGTTCTCCATCAGAATGACGCAGCGTCGCTCCGGTCCGATGCCGTGGGCGGCGAACACCGCCGCAAGCCGGTCGATGGTCTCTTGCGTCTCAGCGTAGGTCAGGCTGCGCTCGCCTTCCCGCAGGAACAGGTGGGATGGGCGGGTGCGGGCGTGGAGGGCGACCGTTTCGGGAAAGGTCTCGGGGATCGCATTCGCGCCGGAAGGCGCACGGTTCGTGCGGTCGGACATTCCCCGGTCTCACCCGCGCCCCAGAAAGGCATCGATGCTGGCGCGGTGCGCGTCCGTGGACTGGCACAGCACATATTGCTCGAGATCCATGTAGCTGGTGGCGTGGTTGAGCGGGCCGGCAGCCTGGTTCACGGCATGCTTCGTCATACGCAATGGCGCTGGCGGCATGGCCATCAGGCGGTCGGCAAGCTCCCGCGCCGCCTTCAGCGCCTCGCCAGACGCGCACAGGCTGTCCACCAAGCCCCAGTCGAGGGCCTCCTCCGCGCCGATGCTCTCCGCGAGCATGACGAGCCGCCGCCCCCGAGCCGGCCCGACCAGCGAAACGAGGCGAGGCACGCTCTGCCAGCTCATGTTCATGCCGTGGCGCAACTCCGGTGCGCTGAAGGTGGCGTCGCGCGACGCCACGCGGAAGTCGAGCGCCGCGGCGAAGGCAAGCCCCCCGCCGATGCAGTGCCCTTCCACCGCAGCAATGGTGACTGCATCAAGGGTTTCCCATGCCCGGCAAGCCCGCGCGCCAATGGCGTGGATCTGCAGGCGTTCCTCGATGCTATAACTCTCGAAAGAACTTACTTCCGTCTGCCGCAGATTCATGCCAGCGGAAAACACCTCTGGAGTGCCCGTCACCACCACCGCGCGGAGCGTACGGTCGGCCTGGAGCTCGTTTGCCGTACGCCAGAGTTCTTCCAGCATGGCGTAGGACATGAGATTGACGCGCCCCGCCCCGCACAGCCGGACAACGGCAACATTCAGCGCAGGACGCTCCAATGCGAGATATTCCATGGTTCCTCCCAGCAACGCTCATCCATCCTCTGCAAGGGACGGACGAGTCCGTGCGCCGCTACTAAATGATGTGTTCGTTGTGCAGGATGCGATGGGCAAAGGCTTCGAGATAAACGAAAAGCTGCTGGACAGCGGCTCGCGCCGCGTCCTCATTTCCGGCCGCGACTGCATCCATCACAGCGAGGTGGTGGCCGATGGCGACTTGGGCCTCATCCCCGGCCCACTGGTGCCGATAGTAGTACCAGAAGCGCCGGGAAAGCGCGTGCATCGGGGCGATGATGTTGCCCACGAACGGATTGCGCGAGGCCTCAACAATCAGATCCTTGTAGGCGCGGTCGGCATAGACAAAGACAGCCTGCTCCGGCTCCATCATGCCGGCGCGCAGCTCCGCCGCCAGACGCGCCATCATCTCGCGCTGCTCGGGCGTCGAGCGCTTCGCCGCCCGCACCGCCATGAAGATCTCAAGCTGCTGCCGCAGGTCGAGCAGATGGAGGTACTGTTTGACTTCCACTTCGGTCACAAAGGCCCCTTTGCGGGGCAGGATCACGATCAGCTGATCAACAGCAAGACGGCGAAACGCCTCGCGCACCGGGGTCCGGCTGATACCAAGATCCTGGGAAAGCTGATGCTCGGACAAGGCGAAGCCGGGCGGGTATTTTAGCTGGACGATGCGCGCCTCGATGATGTTGTAGGCGCGGTCAGCGAAGGAGATAGTATCCTCCTCCCCCTCATGGGCGGATTCGCCTGCCGCCGGGAAGTCGGCATATTTGTCAATCTCGGCGTGTCTGCTCATCGATCGGTCTCGTCTGAAGTCGGCCACTGTCAGGCTGATACGCTAGGGGTGGCGCCAGGAGCGGCAGGCGGGGCGTCGCGAGCTTCGCTCTGCATGAGCTGAACCAGCTTCCGGCGGTCCACCTTGCCTGTGGCGTTGCGCGGCAGGCTACCGGTGAAGGATACGTATTTCGGCACCTTATAGCCTGCAATTTGACCGCGGCAGTACTGGAGGATCTGTTCCTCTGTCAACTGACTGTCGGGATCGCGCACCACAACCGCGCACCCCACCTCGCCCCATTTGTCATCCGGCTCGGAAATCACCGCCACTTCAACAATGCCTTCGTACTTTTCAAGGACCCGCTCGACCTCGGCCGGATAGACGTTCTCCCCGCCGGATATGTACATGTTCTTGCAGCGGTCAACGATGTAAAAATAGCCCTCGGCATCCTGGCGCGCCATATCGCCGGTCCGAAACCAGCCCTCCCGGAATGCCTCTGCGCTTTCATCGGGGCGATTCCAGTAGCCGGTGGTAATGGAAGGGCCGCGCACGCACAGCTCCCCGATTTCCCCATCGGCCACCGGCGCGCCGTCGCGATCCGTAATCATCGTCTCCACATGAACCGCTGGAAGGCCGGCGGAGCCAAGCTTATCGAATCCCCGCTCGGCGGCGAGGATGGTGACGGTCGGGCCGGTCTCGGTCATGCCAAAGGTCTGTTGCATGGCGACCCCCTTGTCCGCATAGGCTTGCAGCAACGGAATCGGCATTGGCGCACCGCCTACGCCGAGGCTGCGCACGCTCCTCAGATCCGCCTCGGCGAAAGTCGGCAGCTGACGCATGAAGAGATAGTTGGCCGGCACGCCAAATGCATGAGTGACAGGCTGCGCTTCCCGCGCCATCAATTCCAGCGCGCGAGCGGGATCGAAACGGCGCATGACGGTGACGCAACCGCCCGCGTGCAATATTGGATTGGCCGGAAGATTCAGCCCACTCGTGTGGAACATGGGCAAAAAGGTGAGGCCGTGGCTGTCGCGCGTCACTCCTGTCGCAAAGCCGTAATTGACGGCATGGAACAGCACCATCTGATAGGAAATGAGTACGCCCTTGGGGCGCCCCGTGGTGCCGGAGGTATAGATCAGCGTCCAGGTATCATCGAGCGTCCCGCCGTGCCGCGGACCGCGCGGCCGCGAATTGGCGATTGCATCCTCGTAGGCGCATTGATGACCCCATTCATTCATCTCAATGGCGTGCGCGCCAACCGCGGCGGCGACCTCAGCGGCCACGGCGTTGAACTCGGTGTCATGCAGCACCAGGCTGGCGCCGCAATCCTTTAGCACCTCTACACACTCTGGCGTCGCAAGCCGTACGTTGAGTGGGACGAAGATGGCACCAAGACGCATGCAGGCAAACTGCACTTCCAGAATGTTCGTCGAATTGTGTCCCAGCGTGGCGATGCGCTCCCCTGCGCCGACCCCCAGCTCCTCGCCAAAGAAAGTCGCCAGGGCGCCGATCCGCCGGTCAAGCTCCGCATAGGTAAAGCTGCGGCCAGAGACATCATCCACCAGCGCCAAGCGATCGGGCTGACCGTTCGCATGACAGGCGATCCAGTCGAAGACGGCAATCTGCGTCATTGGTCGATTCACCATTCCAAGCGTGCGAGGCGGGGCTAGCCCGCGCGCGCGATGATCCGTAAAAGAGATTGGGCACGCCGGCGAAGCCGGCGCGCCCGATGTTACTGGGCGCCCAGATCGGTGGTGCGCTGAGCTTCCGGCACGACAATGTCGGTGCCTTTGGCGACGGAGACGAGTTCGTAGATATCACCCGACTCCTTGGCGTTCTTCGGGCTCTTCATGCGATAGACGAAAAAGTCCTGAACCCACTGATGATCCTTGGCACGGATGAGCATGGGATTGGGCTTGAGCACATTCTTGGCCTCATAGCCTTCCAAAGCCTTGACGATCTTGTCGGTCTCGGTGGAGCCTGCGCGGTCGATCGCACGAAGGGTCTCACGCACGCCGAGATAGGCGTTGACCGTGTTCGTCGTGGGCACCGGATACTGCGCCTTCGGATAGAGCTTCTGATACTTTTCTTTGAAGGTCAGCGCATCGGCAGCGGGCACATCATAGTGCCACTCGACTCCCGCGAGGGAGATCAGCTGATTCTTTTCTGCGCCAATCGCCCAGCTGTCCTCGAAGTCGAGCAGAGGCACGACGATCTTGGTGGCCTTGTAAAGTTCGAATTCCCAGATCTGCTCGAACAGCGCGGTCGCATCGACGCCGGCGACATTCACCACCACCATGTCCGGTTTGGCATTCCGGATGGCGATGATTTGGCTGCTGAAGTCGCGGGTGTTCAGCGGAACCTTGATCTCACCCTTTTCCTCGACACCGCCAACTTGCTTGAAGACGCGCCGCTGCTCGGCGGTCTGGGCGTGGCCGAAGGAATAGTCATGGGTGAGAAACATCATCGTTTTGCCGAGCTTGGCCGCCTCCGGGATCACCGCATTGGCGATCATGCTGCTCGGCGCAGGGACAAGAAAGGCATACTTGTTGGCCTTCGATGTCACCAATTCCTCGGCATTCGGATCAATGGCGAGATTGATGACCTTGTTGCGCTGGGCGAATTCGAAAATGGCTGCGCTGACTGCGCTGCCCCCGCCATTCACGAAGAATGCCACCTTTTCGTGCTCCAGCATCTGGGTGGCCTTGCGCGTAGCCTGCGCGGGGGTGCCTGCATCCTCGTAGATGACCTTCACCTTCCGTCCCAGCACACCGCCGCTTTCGTTCACCTCGGCCACAGCCATGTCTACGCCGAGACGCTCGGTGACGCCGAGAAAACCGTAGTTGCCGCTCAGCGGCAGCAGAGCTCCGACCTTCAGCATATCCTCCGCTTGGGCAGCGGTGACGATGAGGGCAGCACCCGCCATCACCGCCGTCTTGCGCAACCATCTAGACCAATGCGTCATCAATATTCCTCCCTTGATTGACGTTCTTCATTGAGGCGACCGGCGGGCTCAACGCAGGTTGATCCACACCGTCTTGAGCTGCGTGTATTTTTCGAGAGCATGCAGCGAGCGATCACGTCCGAAGCCCGACTGCTTCACGCCACCGAACGGCACTGTCATGTCGCCAGCGTCGTAGCAGTTCACCCAGACGAGGCCAGCTTTCAGCTGCTGGCCGAGCCGGTGTGCGCGGTTGAGATCGCGCGTCCAGACAGCCGCTGCGAGGCCGTACATCGTGTCATTGGCGATCCGTACAGCCTCATCGTCGCTGTCGAATGCAATCACCGACAGCACCGGCCCGAAAATCTCCTCCTGCGCGATACGCATGTCCGTGGTCACGCCGTCGAAAATGGTTGGTTCGAGAAAATAGCCGCCAGCCACCGGCTCCACGGCTTGGCCGCCGGTGCGGAGACGCGCGCCCTCGCCGGTGCCGATGGCAACGTAGTCGAGCACGCGCCGCATCTGCTCGGCGCTCGCCATGGCGCCCTGGATCGCGCCCGGATCGAGCGGATCGGCCGGGCGCAGACGCGCACTGAAGGCCACGAGCTTTTCTAAAAACTGGTCCTTGATTGCGCTATGGACCAGCAAACGGGACCCGGCGTTGCACACCTGCCCCTGATTGAAGAATATACCCATGGCGGCGGCCTTTACGGCCGCATCGAGATCGTAGGCGTCGTCAAATACGATGTTCGGGCTTTTGCCGCCGCACTCCAGCCACACTTGCTTCATGTTCGACTGGCCGGAATAGCCAAGAAAATACTTGCCCACCTGCGTTGAGCCGGTGAAGGCGAGCACATCGACATCGGGATGAAGACCAAGGGCTTTACCCGCAGTTTCGCCGAATCCCGTTACCACGTTGAACACGCCGTCAGGCAGGCCAGCCTCGGTAGCGAGTTCGGCGATGCGCAGTGCAGTGAGGGGCGACTGCTCCGCGGGTTTCAACACCACGCTGTTACCGGTTGCGAGCGCCGGAGCAAACTTCCAGGCCGCCATCAGAAGTGGAAAATTCCATGGCACCACGGCACCGATCACCCCCACCGGTTCTCGCCGCACCAATGCAAGGGCCTTGTCGCCGGTGGGAGCTACCTCGTCATAGAGCTTGTCGATGGCCTCCGCATTCCACGTGATGGCCTCCTCCACCTGCACCATATCGACGCTGCGCGAGAAACGGATCGGCTTGCCCACATCGAGCGTCTCGAGCAAAGCGAGTTCATCGCGATGCTTCCGCACAAGCTCCGCGAAGCGTAGCAGGACCTTTTTCCGTTGCGCCGGTGTCTGGCCCGACCAGCTGCGCGACCCGAACGCCGCCCGCGCCGCCTTTACCGCGCGATCAATGTCCTCGGCTTCGCCAGCCGCCACCTCGGTCAGAACACGGCCGTCAATCGGGCTGACGCAATCGAACCTGCGTCCGGACGCGGCCGGCTCGAAGCGACCATTGATGTAAAGCTCGTTGCGGATGGTCAAGGCGGCGGCACGTGCAGCCCACTCGTCGCGGGTCATCTCGGGCTGTTTAGCTGGCTTGGCACTCATGGTCAGATTTCCTGGAGCGAGAGGTCAGACGCCGAGAAGCTCACTACGGAGCTTTTCGTCGGCGCGGATAGCGGCTGCCGTGCCTTCCGCAACCACGTTGCCGTGGTCGAGCACGTAGCAGCGATTGGCGAGAGCGAGGGCGACATTGATGTTCTGCTCGACGAGAAGAACCGTCATGGCCTCCTCCTTCAGTCGAGCGATAGCGTGAACCAGCTCCTCCACCACGATGGGCGCGAGCCCTTCGGTCGGCTCGTCAAGAATCAGGAGGTCGGGATTGCCCATCAGCGCGCGCGCAATGGTGAGCATCTGCTGCTCACCGCCGCTGAGATTGCCGCCACTGCGGTCACGCAAAGTCTTGAGCTTCGGGAACACCTCGTAGATGCGGTCAAGTGTCCAGCGCACGCCGCCGGTACCCTTCTTCTGTCCGAGCTTCAGATTCTCTTCCACGGTAAGGACGGGAAAGATCCGTCGGTCCTCTGGCACGAAGGCGATCCCGGCCTGCGCGATGCGGTATGGGACGAGGTGCTGAATGTCTCGCGATTTGAACCGGATCGTCCCGGCGCGCGGCGGGGTGAGGCCCATGATCGAGCGCAGCGTCGTCGTCTTGCCCGCACCGTTGCGGCCGAGCAGCGAAACGCATTCCCCCTCACCGACGTGAAGGCTGACGCCGAAGAGAATATGGGCATTTCCGTAGTAGGTGTTGATCTCTCGGACCTCAAGCATCGGCAGCCCTTTCCTGCGGCAAGTCGTAGCGCCCGGTGCCGAGATAGGCAGCCTGAACCAGCGGATTGGCCTGGATCTCTGCGGGGGTACCAGAGGCCAACAGGCGTCCCTGGCTCAGCACCAAGATTGTGTCGGAGATCGACAGCACCACCGACATGTGATGCTCCACGAGAACCACGGTGAATTCCTGTGCCAACTCGCGGACGAACTCGCCCATGATCGAGCTTTCATACATCCCAAGGCCGCTCATCGGCTCATCGAGCAGTAGCGTCTTTGGTCGGGTGGCGAGCGACAGACCGATCTCGAGATGCCGCCGATGACCATGTGAAAGATCGCATGCCCGCAGCTTGCGCTCCTCCTTGAGGCGGACGCGCTCGATGATGGTGCCGACCTCATCCTCGACCGGGCCATAACGATCGGGCGCGCAGAACAAACGACCCGCGCGGCCGTGGCGCAGTTGCACCGCCGCCCTGATATTTTCCTCAACAGTCAGTGTGTCGAACACGTTGAGGACCTGGAAGGTGCGTGTCAGGCCGGCGCGCACCTTTTGATGCACCGGCATGTCGGTGACATCCTGACCGTCGAAAAACACGCGGCCGCGAGTCGGCCGATAGAGCCCGGTAATCAGATTGAAGAAGGAGGTCTTACCAGCACCATTCGGACCGATGATTGAGGTGAGGCGCCCGCCGGCAATCTCCACACTCACATCGTCCACGGGCTTCACTGCACCGAACTCAACCGAAAGATTTTCAGTCCTTAGACCGCTCATGGCGTGGTCCTCCGGATCGGCGCGGCAGAAGCGGAAGACGGAGCGGCAGCCGGTCGGAAGATCCGCCGAAACGCCGACAACAGCCGGGACATCGCTTCCGGCAGGCCGTTCGGGAACGCAGTCACCACCAGGATGAAGATCAGACCGAAGAAGAACATCCAGCGTTCAGTGTAAGTGCTGATCAGGTCCTGGGCCCCGACAAATACTGCCGCGCCGAGAATGGGACCGAAGAAGCTGGAAAGGCCGCCGCCGAGCAAGGTAAGGATCACGATATTGCCGGACTCGATCCAGAACAGGTTCTGCGGGTAGGCAGCATACTGAAACCAGGCATAGAGCCCGCCAGCGAGACCGGAGAAGGCGCCTGAGATCGCCATGGCGGCGAGCTTGTAGCGGGCGGTGTCGTAGCCAAGATACTGGGTGCGCACCTCGTTGCTCTTGATCGCCGCGAGCAGGCTGCCGAACGGCGAATTGGTAATGCGCCAGATCACCCATAGCGCCGCCATGAAGATCGTCAGGATGAAGTAGTAGAAGGTAGTATGATCACTGAGATTAAGGCCGAAGGGCGTAGGCCGCTGCAGCCCCGTAAGGCCGGTCTCACCGCCGGTGACGTCGTCCCAGCGTAGCGCCACGATGTAGAACATCTGACCGAACGCAAGCGTCAGCAGACCGAAATAGATGCCGCGCTTCTTCATCACCAGCGCACCGACCAGCACGGCGGCGATGAGCCCCGCGGCGAACGCAAGCACAAGGCTTACCGCCGCGCCGCTGACCCCATACTGCTGGGCGATGCCGACCGCATAGGCACCGGAGCCGAAAAATGCGGCATGGCCGAAGGACGCAAGTCCGGTGGTGCCAAGCACGATATTATAACTCACCGCAAACAGCGCGATGATCAGAATTTCAGTGCCGAGGCTAAGGCTGATATTCAGCGCCGAGAGCAGCACGGGCAACACCGCGAAGAAAACAACGAGCAGAGCGAAGCTGACGGCGGGCCGCTGCCGCGCCGGGAACGGAAGGGGATTGGGGCTCACGAGGCTTACTCCAGAACGCTGCGGGTGCCGAGCAGGCCGCGCGGCCGATAAAGCAGGACGACGGCGGCGAGCACATACATGATGAGATCGGAGAAACGAGGAACGAACATCACCGCGATTGAATTGGTGACGCCGACCAGCAGACCGCCGAGCACACTGCCCCAAAAGCTGCCCATGCCGCCGATCACGACAATTAGGAAGGCAGGCAGAAGCGCATCGAGCCCCATTTGCGGGCGCACGCTCCATAGCGGCGCAGCGATGATGCCAGCCAGCGCCGCCATAACTGCGGCGAGGCCAAATACCAGTGCGCGGATGCGTGGCAAATTTTTTCCGAGAATGCCCACCATCTCACTGTCGTGAGAGCCGGCGCGGATCATCGCGCCATAGGGCGTCTTGGCGAGAAACAACCAGACCGAAAAAATCGCAACGAGCGCGAAGCCGCCCATGAACAAGCGATACTTCGAATAGATCATAAAGCCGAGATCGACGCTTCCTTTGGCGAGATCAGGCGCTGCGATCGAATAAGCGAGCTTGCCCCAAATCATCTGGATCACGTCCTCGCCCATCATGGCGATGCCGAACGTGAGGAGCAGCACAAACAGCGGATCCTTGCCATAGAGGCGGCGGATAAATGTCTGCTCCAGCAGAATGCCGAGAGCGCCGACAATGAGGGGCGCGATGATCAGGGCCGGCCAGTAGCCGACAATCTTCAGCAGGGTCAGAGCAAGATAGGCGCCCAGCGCGAACAAAAGCCCATGGGCAAAATTGATAATGCCCATGACGCTGAGGACCATGGTGAAGCCGCTGGCGACCAACGCCAGGATCAACCCCAGTATGACTCCATTGGCGAGCTGACCGAACAGCTCGGCGAGGTGCGGCATCTGCGTTTCTCCATGCGCGCACACCCGCCCGGAGCCAGAGCGCCGGCGACGCAATGCGCAATCGCGTTATCGGGTTTGATTATTTGCCGGTGAAGCGGGCGGGTCGCCGCTCAAGGAAATGGGCGACGCCTTCCTTGAAGTCTTCACTGAGGATACTGAAATACATTTCGCGATTGGCGTCGGCGATTGCCTCGCCGAGACCACGAAATGGCGCGTCCCAAATCTGCCGCTTCATCACCCGCACCGAACGTGGCGACACTTCGGTGGACAGAGATATGGCGAGCGCCATGGTCGCAGGCATCAGCTCATCCGGAGGCAGCACCCGGGAAACGAGCCCCATGGCTCGAGCCTCCTCGGCATCGATTTTGCGCGAGGTGAGCAACAGATCGATGGCATTGGCGTGACCGACGACGCGCGGCAAAATCCAGGCGATGCCATGCTCAGCAATCAAGCCGCGCTTGGCAAAGGCGGTCGCGAACACTGCCTTTTCGGAAGCGAGCCGGAAATCGCTGTAGAGCGCCATCACGAGACCAAGACCGGCGGCCGCACCGTTGATGGCACTGATGATGGGCTTGGTAGCGGAAGGAAAGTAAGAATAGCGGGTCTGGTAGTCGGCGCGCCGATTCATGTCATACGGACGCATCCAGTCCTTGCGCTCGATATCGTCCGGCGGAAGGACCTCCAGCTCGTCCATATCCATGCCGGCGCAGAATGCGCGCCCCTCTCCAGTGAGGACGATGGCGCGCACTGCCAGATCGGCATCCGCGCGCTCCACTGCGGCACGCAGTTCGTTTTCCAACACCAGGGTCAGCGCGTTCATGCGGTCCGGCCGATTGAGGCGGATAACGGCCACCGGCCCGTCGACGCAATAGGTTACCTGACTGAATTCCATTTACTTCCTCCCGGTGTCCGGCATTCGCCGCCAGATCACTAAAAGAACACTACTGGTACATCAGTTGTCTGTCAACTTTTTCGTCACTCAGTGCAGGCGTGCGAACACACCAAAACGAAGCTTCAGGCAAGATGCCAAGGCAGAATCCGATCAATGATTTTTGGCCGCCGCAGCCGCCCTCTCCAGCTGCCACCGCGATCGCCCTGTGCTCCGCCGCCTCACTGGCCGCAGCACGGAAATTCCCCGTAATTTGCGCCCCTTGAAGACCCGGATGACCGAATTCATTTCTGGAGCTTCGCTCTGGCGAATAAGGAATTGTGCCGTCCCGACCAACGGACGAGACTGCGCGCCACATCCCCGTTGTGTGAACTGAAAGTCGCTTGGGCAGGTTTGAGTTCGAGTCGGCAGTGCCGAGTCCCGGCCCCTGCTTCTGTTTGCAAGGCACTTATTGCCGGGGCTTCCTTGGGGAAATCAACGAACCGGATTCGTGGTTCTGGGCGTCAGTCTCAACTTTTCTCCAACGAACGATCGCTGTCCGTCTGTACTCACGTCGTTTCGAGCTCAGCCTGGCCGTTTCCGTCGAACAGCCGACGCAGGACATCGACAACCCTTTGATCTAGCTCTTCGACCGGGATCCCGAGATCGCGAGCAAAAACGTCCCGATAAAGGCCATAGCCATAAGTTGCGGCCGCATATGCAGCGTGCAACGCAGGCAGATCACCCCCTTCTGGTACAAACCCCATGGCTTGATCGCGCTGAAGCAACAGAAGCGTGTATTCAGCGTTCGGCATCAAGCGCGGAGCGGTGGATCCGTCAAGGTGGAGCAGCGTAGTCAGCGCCAGCATATCCTTGTTCTTGATCGTGGAGTGGATCGCGTGGGCCACACGATCACCAAGACGCATCGGCTCATTTGGCGTCCGGAACGACCTTCGCTCACGCGACATGCGCCGCTTGATGGCCGCGCGCAGCAACCCCCTGCGAGAGCCGAAATGGTGATAGACAAGCCCCCGCGTAACGCCGGCATGCTTGGCCACCTCGTTGAGGTTCAACCCCGCAAGCACGCCTTCCTTCTCCATCATGGCAAGGGCGGCGTCCTCCACCTTCTCTGCCGCGCTGGTTTCCTGCTCGGACGTTTGCTGGTCGGTCGGACGATCCAGTTCCTTGTCCTTCGTACTCGTCATCTTGGCTCCTTTTCACCGCCGTGCGGTGAAATGATCATAAACCCGCCTCGCAAAGCGGGCAGCAGAAGCTGACCACCGAAGGCCTCGAGATCTCATGACGTCGTTGCGACCGCAAGCGCGAAACTTCTGCTCCGTCAGCGAGAGCGCATTGACGTCGACGTCGATGAGATACGAAACCCGCTCTTCGCGTAGCTCATCGAGTTGGTCGCTCGCCACGCCAACCATCGCGCTGTTGTGTCTGGCGACCGAACGAACGGTCATTGCGCGCTCCAAACGTTTCTTTCTGCGTGAACGCCAGGGCTGCCTCTGCGCGCTGCGATGCTCAGCCACCCGATCTGGTGCCTCGGTAGGGCTCAACGTGTCGGCGTCGTCGAGGTTCCGCTTGATGGAGCGTAGCGCCACCGGCGCGGCGGCAGCAAGGTCAGTCACCATCTCAAGAACGGCGGCCACCGCGTGGATGAGCCCGCGCCGCAGCGAGCGTTGGGCGCCCGCCCATGACAGGTCAGCCCCGCGTAGGCGCACTCCGGCCTCATCGTACAGGACCATTTTGCGACTGTTCGAGCAACACCAAGTCGGTGGCGCGCCGCGCCCGTTCACGATCGGCCGGCACGGTACCGGGCAGTGGAACGATGGATTGCGGTGTAGCTGCCGCGAAAGCATTCGCTTCGCCAAGGGCCGTGAAGCCGAGACGCGCGGCACCGAGCGTCGTGGCCTCAAGATGCGGAGCACGAACGAGATCACGATTGAGCGTCGCAGCAAGGATCGAGCAGAACACCTCGCTGGCCGCAAGCCCGCCATCGAGGCTGATCCGCTCCAGCCGGAAGCCGAGCTCCTTTTCGAGGAGATGCAGCACCTCCGCCGTCCCGCAGGCGATGCCATCCAGCACGGCCCGCGTCACCGCCTCCCTGCCGTCGGCAGCGGAAAGACCGAGCAGCGCACCTCGCGCGTCTGGCTTCCAATGCGGCGCGCCGAGCCCGTGCAAGGCTGGCACAAAGACAATCCGCTCGGCCCGGCGGGCGGGGTTCACGAGCTTATCTATCGAACCCGCATCCGGCAGCACGCCAAGACCGATGAGCCATTCGATCGCCGAGCCGACGGACAGAATCGCGGTCTCGGTGCCATACACCACACCGTCGGAATCGCTGTATGCGATATTCGAGAAGGCGACGCGCCGGTTCACTGCTCGCGGCAGCTTGCCGACGACAACGTTGAGTGCGCCTACCGTGCCGAGAGTCAGCTTGGCTTGTCCGGGCTGCGTGCAATCCTGGCCGAGCAGCGAGCCCTGCTGGTCGCCGATCATGCCGAGAATAGGCAATTGCGGATCAATCGCGCTCGCCATGCCATGCGGACCGACCGATGGCACCGGCCTCGGCAGAATCGACACCGGCACGCCGAGCGCTGCCACGAGCGCCTCATCCCAGCGCAATGTATCATGCCGCAACAAACCCGACTGCGCAGCATTGGTATAGTCGGTGACGTGCACTTTGCCGCCGGACAGCACCCAGGCGACAAAGCTGTCGAGCGTCCCCGCACGCAGCGTCTTACTATCAGCCGCCGTGCGCTCGGGATCGAGATGATCGAGCAACCAGCGTAACTTGCTGCCGGTAAGATTGGGAATGTGACCAGTGCCGGCTTTGCGAAGGGCGCGATCAAGCGTCGCCGTACGCCCATCGGACCACGACAGTACCGGCCCAAGCACGCGGCCAATCGCCGAATCCCAGAGCAGGCAGCTCACGCGCTGATTTGCGATGGCAATGCCACAAGGCATCCAGTCGCGGACCAGCGTGCGTGTTCGATCAAGAACAGTCGCCGCGATCAGATCCCCGTCCCAAGCCACCTCGCCTGCACCGCCGGGCAGCATCGGCAGCACGACGCGCTGCGTTTCCAGAATCTCGCCCGACGGGGCGACGATCGAGAAACGCAGACTCGTCGTGCCGAAATCGATGACCAGAACAGTACGGGTCACGAGGCCTCGCTATTCGGCGGCATCGTAACATTGTCGGACCATGCCGGCGGCGGGCCGAATGGACTGTCGAGCCCCATTTTGCCGGGATTGAGAATTCGGTTCGGATCGAGCGCAGACTTGAGCCGCTCCAGCACCTCGAAGCTGCCGCCCAACGCATCGCGCATGAAACGGCCTCGACCAAGCCCGATCCCGTGATGATGGCTGAGGTTTCCACCGTTTTGCAGCACTGTGGTCGCAGCCGCGTCCCACACGCGCCGATACCATCCCGGCCGCTCGTCCAGCTCCGGGCGACCGCCGAACATGAAGTAGAGGCCAACTCTGTCCGGGTAGACATGCGAGATGTGCGCCGTTGCCGTGCGCGTGCCTTCGACAGCCGACATAGCCGCAGTGGTCTTCTCGTAGATGTCCACGACCCTCGACCACGGCGCAGTCACTTCCATCGTATCGGGCGCGCGATCAGCGATCAGCGCGTCCATCGTACCGACATTGTTGCGATGAGACAGCCATTGCTTCACCGGCCCTTCGCCAAGCGCGACACCGTCACATTCCTGCACGACGGCCTGCCACGGCCCCTCAATGATGGCCGGATCGCCTTCGTCGCGTAGGATGAGAACGCACTGGTTCTCCGTGCCGAAATTGCGACGGGACTCGACTTGATCGTAGAGCCGGACGATGGCCGGCGTCGCGCCACGCCGCACGAAACGGCGAATGGCCGCAACTCCCGCTGCGAAGCTCGGAAACGCAAACGCGGCATTGCAGGCGTGTGTGGACTTCGGCCAAATATGCAGGCGCGCGGAGGTGATGACGCCAAGCGTGCCCTCTGAACCTACGAACAATTGCGTCAGGTCAGGCCCGGTGGCCGAATGTGAATAGTCGCTGGTGTCGATCACGGTACCGTCCGCGAGCACTGCGGTTACGCCCATCGTGATATCGGCAATGGTGCCGTAGCGGCTCGACATCTGCCCAGCGCCACGGCAGGCGATCCAGCCGCCGACAGTGGACAGTGCCATCGACTGCGGCCAATGGCCCGCGGTGTATCCCTCGGCCTGCAGCGTCGCCTCGAAATCATCGCCGAACGTGCCGGCCTGCACGTCGGCAACAAGATCGTCCTCGCGCAAATCGAGAATGCCCGACAACCGCGTCGTATCAAGCACAACGCCGCCGAACACGGGCAGCGAATTTCCAAGGACGCCGGAACGTCCGCCCGCTGCGACGACGGGAATGCGCGCCTCGTTGCAGATGCGCAGCACGGCGGCGATCTGATCGACGCTCGATGGCTCAACGACTGCGGCGGGCAGACGCGCTACATGGCCGGTCGTCGCCCAGACGAGACCCAACGGCCACCAGTCGCGAGCGAAATTGAACAGGCTGTCGTCGTCCACGCGCGTCGCACAAACCGCTTCGAGACTGCGGATCGTCGCATCCGACACGGCGACAGCGCGGCCGCTCAGCGTCTCGCCGCGAAACTGCGCCCGTGTTACGGGGCCTCCCGGGAGACTCGGCGGCTGTCGCGATGAAATAGGAAGAGCCTTTCGAAACGCCTTGGACATTGTCTATCCTTCGTTAGAAATCAGGTCGCCGCGGACGAATCCGCCAATGGGCCAAGCTCGCGGCGCAGGACGCGGCGAGTCTCGTCAAGTTCACGCTGACGCTGCTCCGGGGACCAGTCAGTCCAGTCCATGATCCGCGCGGCGATCGCATCGAGATCCTTCAGCACTGCACGGCCATCGAAGAGGGCGACGCGCGTGCGGCGCATCAGCACGTCCAGCAGGCTTCGGCCCATTTCGGCGTGAAGTCCCCAGACCGCTTCGGCGATCAAGCTCTCGGAATTCGGAGTGATCTCTGCGGCGAGCGTCTCGTCACACGCGGCAAGCGCCGAGATCTTGTCGGCCTGAACGCCGTAGCGTGTCAGCCGCCCAGCCGGTGCCGAGAAAGAGAAATGAGCGCTGGCGCCATAAAGACGCAGTTTGCGGGTGCGGCACGGGCGTTCGTCTCCCAACGCCTGCGCGGCCAAGTTCACGGTCTCTTCCGCCATGGCGCGATAAGTCGTCAGCTTGCCGCCGGTGATGGAGATAAATCCGTCTGCATCGCGCGTGATGCGGTGCTTCCGCGACAGATCCGCCGTGCGCGCCTTGCTCTGGTCCGCCAGCAATGGCCGGAAACCGCTCCAGCCGCCGGTAATATCGGCCTCGCTGACGGGCCGTTTCACGTTGCGGTTGATGCATGCGAGAATGTAGTCGACGTCGCACTGCGTGATGCCCGGCTCATCAATCGCGCAGTCCGCGGCGGTGTCGGTCGAACCCACATAGCTGAACGCGCCCTCATCGACGACGGACATCGCGCGCCTGTCCGTCGTCGGCAAACTCACGGCCAGATCGTTGCCGAACAGGTGGCGCGGAAACACAAGGTGCGTGCCTTTGGCCGCGACGAGCCCTTGCGCTGCGGTCAGGCGCGCGCGCTCAAGCAGACAACCAGCCCAGATCCCGGTGGCGTTGACCACGAGGCGCGCGGCGACTGTAAACTCACCTTCCGCCGTCCGCACGCTGACGCGGCGAATGCCCGCGACCGGCTCCGAAACCCCGACACACTCGGCATGGTTGGCGACGACCGCACCGTGCGCGGCGGCGGTGGCCGCGATGGTCAGCGTGAGCCGTGCATCGTCGGTGCGCAGATCGTGGAACAGATAGCCCTCACCGACCTTCTCGGGATCGAGCGCGGGCATATGCGCCAATACATCCGCAGCCTTCAACCGCCGATGACGGCGGCCGATCCGCCACGATCCTGCGAACTGATAGCTCCAAAGCGCGGCGCCAAGCGCGCGCGACACCTTGGGATTGATGATGCCGCCCTTCAGAAACAGCGGGATCATGAACGGCAGCAGCGAAACGAGATGCGGCGCATTGGATTGCAGCAGCGTGCGCTCGCGCAGCGATTCCCGCACCAACGCGACGTCGCCGGTCTGCAGATAGCGAAAGCCGCCATGGATCATTTTCGACGAGCGCGACGATGTGCCCGACGCGAAATCAGCCCTCTCGATGAGACCGACGGAGAATCCGCGCGTCACGGCATCGAGCGCGACACCCGCGCCGGTTGCGCCGCCGCCGATAACCAGAATATCGAAAGTCCGGTCCGCGAGGCGGCGCAGGTGGGCCGCGCGATCCGCGAGCGGCTCGCCCTGCACGAGCTGCGCAATCTGCTGCCGGCGCCCTTCGTTCATGGCCGAGGACCTTTCGCCACGAGACGAAGATCCGCAAGCGACCAGACGAAATTGACGTCATCACCGATGCGTAGCGTGGAGCCGTCCGCCACCCGCGCCAACAGCGACTGGCCGTCCGCCGCGTGCCCTTCGACACGCCAGCTTGCGCCTGAAAACGTCACATCGGTGAGACGAACCGCGAGACCATCTTCATTCGCCCCTGGGCAATCTCTCGTCACGCGGACCTTTTCTGGCCGCACCATTGCGGCAAGCGGTCCCTCCCTATCGGCCGAGGGCAACCGGATCCCGACTGCGCCGCAGTTGAGGCGCAGGCCATCGGCATCGCCACGGAAGATGTTGGAGTCGCCGAGAAAGCGCGCGACGAACTCGGTCGCCGGATTGCCGTAAAGATCCTGCGGCGTGCCGACCTGCTCGATGCCCCCCTCGTTAAACACCACGACGCGATCTGACAGCGTCATCGCCTCGTCCTGATCGTGCGTGACGAAAATGATTGTCACGCCGAGTTCGCGGTGGATGCGGCGCAGCTCCAGTTGAAGGTTCTCGCGCAGCCGCTTGTCCAGCGCCCCGAGGGGCTCATCCAACAGCAGCAGCTTCGGCTCGAATACGACTGCGCGGGCGAGCGCGACACGCTGCTGCTGCCCGCCGGACAACTGATCCGGTCGCCGGTCGGCATATCCGGCCATCTCGACGAGTTCGAGAACGCGCCGCACCCGCGCCTCGATTGTCGCGCGACCAATGCGCGGCCGGCGTTGCTCCAGGGGATAGGCAATGTTCTGCCGCACGGTCATGTGCGGAAACAATGCGTAGCTCTGGAACACAACGCCGATGCCGCGCTGATGCGCGGGCACATTGCCCAGATCGCGACCGTCGAGCGTGATATGACCTGAACTAGCCAAGGTGAAGCCGGCGATCAAATTCAATGTTGTCGTTTTTCCGGAGCCACTTGGCCCGAGAAATGTCACGAACTCGCCCGGCGCGACGGAAAGCGACACGTCGCGCACAACGGTGAGTGGGCCATAGGTTTTGGCGAGATTGCTCAGGACGAGCGCGGCGCCGTTGGTGGAGGTGTTGCTCATGTCGCGCGCTGAAATTTTTTCGAGAGCAGAGAACTACCGATCACGAGCCCGACCGTGAGCAGCAAGAGCATGGTGGATGCGGCTGCGATGGTCGGGTCGATGTCGGTGGCGATTGAGCGGTACATTTTGACCGGAAGCGTCCGCAGCTCCGTACCGCTGATGAAGAGGGAGACGACGACCTCATCAAAGGAAATGACAAAGGCGAACAGGCCACCCGTCACCAGGCCCGGCGCGATCAAGGGCAGCATCACCCGGAACAGCGTCGTGATCCGCCCCGCGCCCAGGCTTGCGGATGCCTGCTCGAGGCGCGCATCGAACTGATTGAGCGCAGTCATGATCGGAATGAACGAGAACGGCAGCGCAAGAACGGTATGAGCGATCACGAAGCCGGAATAAGTGGCGTTCAGGCCCGACGTCAGAAACAGCCCGTAGATCGCGAGCGCGATGATGATGCCGGGCACGATCCGCGGCGCCATCACGAACGAGCGGAACGTGGCACGCAGAGATGACGACATCCGACGCATCGCCAGTGCGGCGCTGACCGACAGAGCGACAGACAGAAGCATCGTGAGAAAGGCCACCTGCAGCGAGGCGAGCAGTGAGCCGTACCACTCCTCGCTGCTGAAGAACCGCTCATACCACCGCGTCGACCACGAAGTCGGCGGAAAAGCGAAGCTGGCATTGCCAGGGAAACTCAGCGGAATGACGACCAGGCTCGGCAGCAACAGCGCGATGCTCACGATGGCGGCCCAGATGTAAAGCCATGCGGCTGGACGGCTGGTGTCATCATGCGCCTGGCCCGCACGCGCAGTCACCCCACCCATCACGTCAAAGCGCGTCATCGCGGGCAGCACCACTGCCAGCGCCATGACAAGCAGCAGCATCGAGGCGGCAGACGCGAGGGGCACGTTAAGGACTGTATCGATGAGAGTGTAGATCAACTGCGATAGCAATTGCTCCTGCGGCGAGCCGACCAAGCCGGGAATAATATAGAAGCCAAGCGAGGTGATGAAGACGATCACCCAGCCGCTGACCACGCCCGGCAACGACAGCGGCCAATAGATGCGCCAGAACGTCGTCCAGCCATTGGCTCCCAATGAAGTGCTGGCAATGCGCAGCCGGCGATCAATGCCGATCATGGCGCTGTAGAGCGGAAAGATCATGAACGGCAGCATCACCTGGACCATCGCGACAGTGACACCGAGCGTCGAACCGCGAAGAACGAAAGACTCCAGGCCAAGCGACTGAACGAGGCGATCGATGATGCCGTTACGCTGCATCATTACGATCCAGGCAAAGGACCTGACCATGACGCTGGTGAAGAACGAGATCAGCACGACCCCGGTCAGAGCGGTCAGCATGTGACCGCGCACCTGGCTCATCAGATAGGCATACGGATACGCAATCAGCAGGCACAAAGTGCTGACGAGTCCTGCCATCACCAGCGTGCGCACGAGAATACGCACATAGCCCGCGCTCGACAGGAACTTGGTGTATTGGGACAGCCACGCGCCTTCGCCCAGCAAACTCTGCGACAGGACGAGAATGGTCGGCCAGACGAAGAACAACACAAGGAAAACCGCCGTCGGCAACATGAGTTGCATGCCGGTGAGAGCGGACAAGCCTTTGGTGGATCGCGTGGCGTTCATGTTGTTCGGGTCAGGCGCTGGACATTTATCTAAGTCGGGAGATAGGCGGACGGCGGAGCCGCCCGCCCGTCGTCGTCAGGAGTTCAGCCACTCGATCCAGCGTTTCTGGATTTCCTCGGCATGGTCCGCGACCCATTTCAGGTTGAGGCGAATGGCCGACTTGGCTCGTTCGGGCGTACCGGCGAATACCTTCATGCCGGCCTCGTCGAGCTTGGGATTGGCGCCGATCAGCGCCGGCGTCACCGGATAGAGTTCGGTAAGGCGTGCCTGCTGCGCATCCTGGAGCGCGTGGCGAATGTACGCCTCGCTCGCTTCCTTGTTCGGAGCTCCCTTGGGAACGGCGAGCACGTTGTTATAGATGATGTGCTGATTCCACACCGGCTCGAACGGCGCGCCGTTCTTGAGCGCGGGATAGGCGCGCGATGACCACGCCATGATCATGTCTACCTCGCCGCTCTCCATCATCTGGGTGGACTGCGCGCCGGTACGCCAAAACACGATATGCGGCTTGAGTTCGCTCAGCTTGCGGAAAGCGCGATCGAGATCGAGCGGATAGAGATTTTCCGGCGCGACACCATCCGCCAGCAATGCGATTTCCAGGTTGACGCCTTCCGCTCCGTCCCAGAGACCACGCTTGCCGGGGAATTTCTTCACGTCGAAGAAGTCGGCCCAGTTCTGCGGCCCGCCATTCGGAAACTTCTTCTTGCTATAGAGCATGATATTGGCGTAGCCCGCGTCCGGCACGCCGCACTCGTTGCCGAAACCGGCATTGACGCGGTTCGGATCGACGAGGCCGGGCGTCAACTTCTCGAACAGCGTGCCGCAATGGCGCAGAGTGAAGACCGGCGGAACTTCGACCACATCCCACGTCACGTTCTTCGCCCCGACCATTTGCTGGATCTTCGGCAGGCTCTGCGGCGAGTCGCCCTTCACCTTGATGCCGCTCTTCTCGGTGAACGTCTTGCCCCATGCCTCAAGCGTGGCTTCCAGATAAGGTCCGCCCGGATTGACGATGGTGATGGACGCTGGCTGCGCGACGAGCGCCGTCACAGAGCCGCTCAGCGCCAGCGCGGCGATAGCTGATACAACTTTACGAGACACCTGGACTTCCTCCCCTTGCGTGCACCGGCTTTTTGCGCTGCGAGTCAGGCAGCGGCCGTCGAGCGATGCTGGTCGACGACAATAAGAGCGTCCAACGCGATAAGGCGGCCTTCGGCGGTCCGCGTCATCGGATTGATATCGATCTCGCGAACGCGGGACGTTGCGAGCAGACGCTCAAGGCCCTGAACGATCGGCATGACAGCGCCGGGCGCGAGGCCGTAGGCTTCTTCAACACGGCGCACGAATGACATGCGCGCACTGTCGGACGCATTCAGGAGCAGCACATGCCGCTCACCCTCGGCGGACTCAATGTCGACGCCTCCGGGCCCGATCAGGATCGCCGGGCCGTAATTCGGATCGATGAGACCGCCGACGCCGATCTCCTTCGTGATCGCGATCATCGGCTGAATCAGAACCACGCGCTCCGGATCTGAGGACACCTCGTCGAGACGACGGCCGAGGCGGTCGATCACCGCGGGGAGATCATCCGCCGGCACATCGACCTCGACCAACCCCACGCGGTTGCGATGAAGCACGTCGGCCGCGTTGCCTTTGACGACGCAGCGCGTCCAGCCCTTCGCTGCAACCTCTGCAATCGCTGCGGGGCCCCGTTCGAGCGTCACGGCAATGGCGTCGACTACATCGATACCGAGCCCGCGCAGCACCGCACCGGCCTCACCCTCCGCGATGGTCGCCTGTCCTTCGCGCATCGCCGGAAGCGCCACCGGCGGGACCGCGCGGCGCCGCCACTCGACATCCTGCACAACACCCGCCGCCATTAGCGACGCCACCGCGCGCACACCGCCGCCGATGGTGGAGGTGAGAACATCGCGTGCCGTCACGGATGCGTAGAACTCCGAGGGCGCAGCCTGCCATACGAACACTGCCGGCTTCGACATGGCGCTGCAGTAGCTCGCGATCGGCGCAACTTTCTCGCCGATAATGTCGCCGAACGCGTAATAGACAACGACCGCATCCACCTCCTCTGCGGCATCGAGTACTTGCAGGCAGGGCTCGACCCGATCCAGCAGCGCCTCCCACCCGCCGCCGATATCCAGCGGGTTGTGATCGCCGGCCTCGACCAGGCCAGTCTGCCTGATCGCCTGCCGCAACGGCTCGGAAAAGGCCTCGACCCGCGCGCCTTCGGCGACGAGACGGTCCGCCAGCAGCGCCCCGGCTCCGCCGGAGTTGCTGAGGATTGCAACCCTTGGCTTATTCGGCATCGTCCAGTTGCGCCGGAGTGCTGCAAGCACAGGCTGCACGCCTTCGTCGTCATTGATCCGCACAATGCCCATGTGACGCACCAGCGCCTCGAACAACGCTTCGTTGCTTGCGATGGCCGCGGTATGCGACAGCGCCGCGCGACGCCCCGCATCCGAACTGCCTGCTTTAAGAACAATGATACGCTTGCCCAACGCATGAGCGCGCGCGGCAGCGTCCGCCAGCATTTGCGGATCGCGCAGCGTTTCGAGATAAATAAAGACGATGCCGACATCGTCGCGCTCGACGAGCTGCCGCGCCAGCATCGAAGCGGTGAGCACGGATTCGTTGCCAACGCTGATGAAATGCGAATAGCCGATCCCGGATTCCTCCACGCATTGCGCGAGGACGAGCCCGAGCGCACCGGACTGAGCCACCAGCGCGACCGGCCCCGGCTCCAGCAACGGACGATTGAGAAACGGCGCGACCGACATCTTTACCGACGCAGTGCGATTGGAGAAGCCGAGACAGTTCGGCCCGAGAAACGGCATGTCGCCGGCGGCCTCGACCAATTCGCGCTGCAGGCGCACGCCGTCATCGCCAATCTCTGCGAAGTTGGAGGCGAATACGATCGCCGCCTTCGCACCGATCTCGCGCGCCTCGCGCACCACATCGATCGCCTGCTCGGCCCGCACGCAAATGGCGACGAGGTCGGGCGCTGGCTTGTCGCGAAGCGAACGAACGGTTTCGAAACCGGGCACATCCTTGGTCGGATGCACGGCATAGAGAGAGCCTGTGTAGCCACCCTCAGCCAACACCCGCATGGTGCGGTAGCCCCAGGAATTGGGCGCGGCCGGCGAGACCCCGACCACCGCAATCGATGTCGGCTCGATCAAGGCCCCAATGTCGAAATCTGCCCATTCCCGCACGCGCTATCCTCCCAGCTTCAATTGTCGATATGATAACACGGACTGACATTATGTCAATCATAGCGACCATTATGACGGCAAAGTGCGACCGCTGCTCTCCAGGGTCGCTGAGGCGATCGACAAAAGGTCAATATTCTCAATGTTGTTCTGATCGATGGCTTGCCGGCGTCGGCGCAGCCTGCGGCGAGCCGCGCGCCTAAAACGTCCGTTTCTGCCGACGTAACCGCCAGCAGCAGCCCCCGCCGCCAGCCGATATTTTCAGACCGGACCTGACCTGACGCAGTCACGCTGCCACGGAGGATTTTCACCCTGCGCCTTCGGATCTGTTGATCAGGAGAGGCAAAGCTCTAGCCAGCCCGACGCCGGTACGAGGACGCCCGCCACCGCGACTGCGATCATTGCCATCCCGGCGGCAATCCGGATACCCGGTCGCCTGCCAAGCTCGCGAAGCGCAGATATGCCAAAAGCCGTTCCGAGCACGGACGGGAGCGTCCCGATGCCGAACCCCGCCATGACGATGGCTCCGCCGGTGCCCGATCCGGTCAACATCGCGTAGAAGAGCGCACCAAAAACCATGGCACAGGGCAACCCGCCCCAAGCCAGGCCGGCCATGAGCGAGGCAAAAATTCCGCCTGAGCCAGCCAGACGCGAAGGCGCATTGATCCAGGCGATGATCGGCGCACCGAACCGATCGAGAATTGAGAGTGGCGGTGCCAGCCCCATCATCGACAACCCGATCCAGCCCAGCGCCACCGCCGCGGACCATCGAATGACGGTATGCACGCCGGACAGATTGAACGCGCCGTAGAGCTGGGATCCGAGGGCGCCGAGGATGGCGCCGGCCATCATGTAGGCTGCGATACGGCCAGCCTGCATGAGCAGAAGCACACGCGCCCGACGGGCCGCAACACGATCCGCGTCCAGGGCAAACATCAGGCTGGCGGCAATCCCGCCACACATTCCGGCGCAATGCAGGCTGCTCGCAAGCCCGAGCAAAAGTCCGCCGGTAAACGTGAGACTGCTCAAGCTCATCCAGTTAGTCCTGCTCCGGCTCCTTACTGGAATCCAGCGCCACCATGGCCAGCGTGAAGATGAGGATCGGGACAGCCGCAAGCGCAGAATAGAATGCGACTTCGATACCGACCGCTACGCAACCAATGATCAGCAACAAGAGCGCGTTCAACGCCGTTGCCGGCAGGTTCTCCACCGCGAAAAGACCACGAACAAGATTCAACGCCCATCCCGCAACATCCCTCATCCGCGCCAAAATCGCGACAGACGGAAGCAGCAGGCCACGGCCGACCCGTTGCCAGACAATGCCGACACCCAGACAGACCGCCGTGAACACCAGCATCGCCGGCAGCAATGCGAGAGCGAGCACCGGCTTCAATAGCCGCCACGCTCCTTTGGCAAATCCTTGCACGTCGTCCGCCCTGCGCTGGCAGAGACGAACGAACCATACAAACAGAAACACGGCGATCAGCAGACCCGCACCGATCGCCGCTCCGAGAGCGCCATGGATAGCCGCGCCAAGCCCTCCTGCCAATATGAGGTTGAGCAGGAATGGAAAGATCGATGGCAACGCCGTGTGGCTCTCTTCTTTGTTATCCGTCATCCGATCGTCTCCGGGCTATCGTCGTCAATGAGGATGCGCTCGGCGGCGCCGTCCAGATCATCATATTGGCCACTTCTCAGCGTCCACATGAACGCGAAAAGGCCAATGGTACCAAGAACAAGTGCGATGGGAACGAGAAACAGCAGCGGAAGCATCAGGCTGCGTCTCCAGTCCGAAAGTACGACGTCCGCAGCGCATTCAGCGTCACGGTCAGCGAACTCGCTGCCATGGCGATCGCCGCTCCCAGCGGCGTCACGAGTCCCGCCATCGCCACGGGAATGAGGACGATATTGTACAAAACAGCAAGGCCAAGATTTTGATAGATGATCCGGACCGCCCTGCGGGCGACTGTGAATGCAGTCAAGATGGAATTGAAACGGTCCGCCGGCAGGACGATATCTGCAGCGCTCTGGCTCGCCGGCGCCCCGTGGGTGAAGCTGGCCGAAACATAGGCTGCCGCCAGGGCAGGCGCGTCATTGAGGCCATCGCCAATCATCAAAACGCGCCGGCCCTGCTGCCGCCAGACTTCGAGCTGGTGGAGCTTGTCCTGCGGAAGCAGGCCGCTCTGGGCGTCCGATATTCCCAACCGACGAGCGATCCCTTCAACTGCGGCACGGCGGTCGCCGGACAACAGGGACGGCGCGATGCCGCTCCGTTGAAAGCCATCAACCACGGTTTTCGCATCCGGCCGCTCTGAATCCTCGAAACGGAAACGGGTCGGCGCATGCCCCGGCCTCGTCAGCCAAATCTCGCTGGCCGCATCTTCCGCCCTGTCAGCCACGCCGCAGAACGAGGCACGCCCCAGTCGGGTCTCCCCATCCTTGCCGGCAACGCTGACGCCAAGACCGGAATGTTCAATCGCGTTGGCCGGCGGAATCGCGTGAGGATCCGCTTCCCGAATGGCTTTCGCCGCGGGATGAGAACTCGCTGCGGCAAGAGAGGCCGCGACAGCGATGGCTTCGCGATCCTGCGGCCACTCGACAATCCGTGGATGACCGGCGGTCAGGGTTCCGGTCTTGTCGAAGACGACGTGACTGATCCCCGCCAAGCGTTCGAGTGCATCTCCGGAGCGCACCAGAACGCCGTTGCGCAGCAGAGCGCCGGTCGCGACCACCTGTACGGCCGGCACCGCCAGGCCGATTGCGCACGGACAGGCAATGATCAGCACGCTCACAGCATGCAGCGAGGCCGTCGCAAAGTCGGCCTGCCCGAACCACCACCAGCTCGCCAGCGTAAGCAGGGCGAGGCCGTGGACCGCCGGCGTCCAGAAGCCGGAGACCTTGTCCGCCAAAGTAACGGCGGGGCCCCGCCGAAGCTCGGCCTCCTCGACCAGCCGGACAATCTCGGCGAGGTGGCTGCGATCGACCGTTTGAGTCGCACGAATGCGCAGCGCCGAGGCGCCGTTGATCGAGCCCGCCAGAACGGCATCGCCGACCGCGACGGGATGCGGCAAACTTTCACCGGTGACGATCGAAACATCGAGATCCGCGGCACCATCCACGACGCAGCCATCGACGGGGATCCGCTCTCCCGCTCGAACCAGCACGATCATGCCGGGCTGAACCGCATTCGCGGGAATGATCTCGACGCGTCCATCCAGTCTGCAGACCGCCGCACCGTGCGCCTTCAGCATCAGCAGACGCTCAACCGCGCTGCGCGATCGCGCGCGGACCCGGAAATCCAGATACCGGCCGATCAGCAGCACAAAGAGGAGTGCCGCCGCACTATCGAAATAGACATCGTGGCCGTGCCGGACCAGTTCGGAAACACTGACCGCAGTTGTCAGGACCACGCCCAGCGCAATGGGAACGTCGATGTTGGTTCGCCCGGCGCGAACCGCCTGTATGGCGGAGCGGAAGAAAGGCCATCCGGCGACAGCGACCGCAGGCAGCGTGACCAGCGCGGCCAGCCATTGAAAAAGCAGTTGCGTGGCCTGGGGCATGTCCTGTGCCTGACCGGCCCAGACAGCGAGCGAGAGCATCATGACATTTGACGAAGCAAAGGCCGCCACCGCCAACGCGCGCAAGAGCTCGCGACCGGTGCGGTCATCGACACGGGCAAGATGCTCAGGATCGAACGGAGCGACGCGATAGCCGAGCTGCTCGATCATCGACGCGATACGGTCGGCATAGCGCTCGTCGCCGCGCCACGCGACGCTCAAGCGTCTAAGGCTCAGGTTGACGCGAGCATCAGTGACCGGCGGCTCGCGTCGCAGGCGACCTTCAATGCTTGAGATGCAGGCACTGCAGTGCACGCCATCGACAAGAAGATGCAGCCAGCACGTATCGCCCTCGATCTGCACGAACCCGGCGACCGAGCGTGCCGCATCGCTGCCGCCTTGCGGGGCGGCTGCGGCGATATCGGAGGTCGCCTGCGCTGCGATCACGGCGTGATCTCCACGACTTTGATCGTTTCGATCGAGCTATCGCCCTTCGTTGCCACCACGCGTATCGACCACTTGCCTCCCAGGGGAAGATCCAGATGGGCTGTGTAGTGCCCTGCCCCGTCAGGCGCGAAGTGCACGGGTAGCGACTGGGGAAAGCGCGTCGTTCGTTCGGCGGTGGCTTGAATCCGATCCGGTGCCAGAAGCTGGTCCTGCTGGTCGCGAAACGCCAGATCCAGCCGGCCGGCAAGCGCACCCTGCGACGTGAACGCAACGGTTGCGGTCCACGCCGGCGCATCGGAATTCGTCTGCACGGCTTGATCGGTGACGACCCCGGTGAAGGTCGACTGGGCAAGCATCACGAACCATCCTTGCAGGATCGCAAGACCAACGAAGAACAGGACAAACAAGGTCGGGATCCAGAGATCGCGGCGCCCGTTCTCATTCGGGGTGACGTCGCTCATTGTTGCGGCCCCCAGAAATAGGACGGAATCCGCGTCAGTTCCGTTCCTGCCGGATCGGTGATGACAAACTCAAAATCCTGCCTGCCGTTCGGCGCCTTCTTGCCCGGGAGCGTTACGAGAATCCGCTCGTCAAGACTGCGGGACTTGTCGAGACCAAGCTCGAGTTCAGCCGCCGGGAAATCATCCCGTGTCGCGAACCTCAGATTGGCATGGTCGAGCCCCACAACGCGCACCGTTGCCGATGACAGTTCGGGCAGACGATGCGATAGTTTCAGCGCGTAGTCGTTGCGGATGCTTCCGTCCGACAGGCGGACGAAGGGCGGATTGCGTTGGGGGTCGGCACTAGCCACGACGTGCTGCAACGTCGCGGCGCCATAGGCCGACAACAACACCGCCAACAGGGCGGCGACACCAAACAACATCGCCTTTGGCCGACGCCAGTCGATACGCACCGGGTCGAAGGAACGCGCTGTCGTTGAAGACTCATTGTCAAATCGAATGAGCCCCGACGGCCTTTCAAGGCGCGCCATCACGTCGTCGCAGGCATCGATGCACAGCCCGCATCCGATGCACCCCATCTGCAATCCCTTGCGAATATCCACTCCGGTTGGACAGGCGGTGACGCACCGGGTGCAGTCGATGCAATCGCCGCGGCTATGCAACTGTCCGCCAAGGTCGGATGCCTGACGCGCAAGCTTGACCAGCCCCGTCTCGGCCAGATCGGGGCGCAAGGCAATTCGCTTTTTGCCACGGGGCTCGCCACGCCAAGCCTGGTAGGTCACGACCAGGCTCTGCCGATCCAGCAATGCCGCCTGAAACCGCGGCCACGGGCACATATGAAGGCAGACGCGTTCGCGCGCGTAAGCAGCCAGGAAGAAAGTGGTCGCCGTCAACACCAGAATTGTTGCGTAGGCGCCCGCCGGGGCGCTGCCGGTGAGAACCTGTCCCGCAAGAGCGGGGGCATCGCTGAACCAAGCGGCAAAGCCAAATCCTGTCAGCGCAGAGATGAGCAGCCAGACGGCCATGCGCGCAGCCCGCTCCGCGGAGGTCCGCCCCAGGAAGCGGACGATCAAACGATCGATCGAGAAGAACAGGTCGGACCAGACCGTTTGCGGACACGAAAAGCCGCACCACACCCGCCCGGCAAGCGTCGTCGCATAGAATAGCGCGAGAGCGCCCGCGATCATCATGCCGACAGCAATCGGCAGGTCCTGCGGCCAGAACTCCAGGCCGAAGACGAACAGTCGCCGCCCCGGCAGGTCGAACAGGACGGCCTGCCCCGGAAGTGAGACGCCCCGATCCCACCGCAGCCATGGCATGCCGAAAAAGAATAGCAGCATCGCCGTGTTGAGAACGGTCTTGATCGTGCGATAACGCCCCGACACCGCAAGGGGGATTTCGGGGCGGACGATCGTTCGTCCGTTGTTCGGTTGATCGAGCGCGCCAACAAGCGACATCAGCGTTCGCCTCCTCCAAGTGAATGGACGTAGACCGCCAGCATGCGAACCGTCTCGTCATCGAGCTTGGTGGAGAAGGCCGGCATCACACCCATTCTCGGCTTGGCCACCTGCCGCTTGATGCTTTCCACCGTCCCGCCGTAGAGCCATATCGCATCATTCAGCCGGGGAGCGCCGAACTCGCGATTTCCCTCGCCTGCCGCGCCATGACAGGAAGCGCAGTTGCCAGCAAAGATCTCCGCTCCGGGCATTGCCTCTCGGGTTTGCGCAAGCGACGGATCTGACAGCGCCAGCACGAACCGGCTGACGGCATCGATATCCTGCGCGCTCAGCATCTCGGCAAACGCCGGCATGGTGCTGTCGCGAGTTTCACTGTGCCCGCTGCGGATGCCAAAGCGGATCGTCTGATAGATATCCGTTATCTTGCCGCCCCAAAGCCAGTCATCGTCGACGAGCGACGGAAACTGGCCGAGCTGACCGCCAGCGCCAACGCCATGACAGGCCGCGCAGTTCTCGTTGAAAGCCGCCCTGCCGCCGGCGATGGCAAAGCGCCGCAACTCCTCATTGCCTTCGATTTCCTCGATAGGCGTTTTGGAAAGCGCAGTAAGCCAGGTGCTCTGCGCCGCGCGGCCTTCCGCAACCTCCGCGGCGAGCTGCCCCGTGCTGGACCAGCCCAGGCTGCCCTCATAGTAGCCCTTGGTCGTCGCAAACGACGGGTAGAGCCACATGTAGGCAGCAGCGACAAGGCAAGAGACGAGAAACACCGTGACCCACCAATGAGGAATCGGTGTCGTCAGCTCCTTGATGCCATCCCATTCATGTCCTGTCGTGGGATAGCCGGTGAGCGCATCATGTTCAGGTTTGGCCATCTTGGTCATCGCTCATCGCAAAAGGGATACGGGCGTTGCTTTCCATCGCGTTCCGCGCTCCCGGGCGGAATGTCAGAACCAGAATCGCGAGGAAAAGCAGGGCTGAGACGACCAGCCAGCCCTTCAAAAAAAGAGTGAGAAGCCACTCGGACATCACTTCGCCTCCACAGCGCTGCTGATGGATGGCAGCTCTGCGAGTGTGCCGAGAACCTGCAGATAGGCGACGAGCGCATCCATCTCCGTGATCCGCTCCGTCTGACCATCGAAGTCGCCAAGCCTGGCTTTTGGATAGCGCTTCAGCAGCTCCTCTGCCTTTTCGCCTGTCGCCTGAGCCCGGATGTCTTCGGCTGCCCGAGCGATCATTTCATCGGAGTAAGGAACGCCAACGGCTGAGAGCGCACGCATATGTTCGCCGAAGCCATCGATCTCGATGTCCTTGTTCATCAGGAACGCATAGGCCGGCATGATGGAAACCGGCACGACGCTTCTCGGATCGATCATGTGTGCGACGTGCCAGGCATTCGAGTACTTCGACCCGACGCGGGCGAGATCAGGCCCTGTTCGCTTCGATCCCCACAAGAACGGGTGATCGTACATGCTCTCCGCGGCGACCGAGTAATGGCCGTATCGCTGCACTTCATCGCGGAAAGGTCTGATCTGCTGGCTGTGGCAGGTGTAGCATCCCTCGCGGGTGTAGATATTGCGACCGATCTGCTCGAGCGGCGTGTATGGCCGCATCCCGGCCACGGGCCTGACGGTTTCCTGGATCTTGAACAGAGGGACGATCTCGACAAGACCGCCAATGAGGATCACGAACAACGTGAGCAGGAACAGCAGCGTAGTCGACCGCTCAATGATCGCATGGCCCTTCGGCTTGATTGCATCCGACGTCATCATGATCTCCTACGAAGCTGCCACGACGCCCTGTGCGGAAACCGCACGCACGGAGGCTGGCTGCCTGATCGTCATGAGGAAGTTGATCGCCATCAGGACGCCGCCGGTCAGGTAAAGAACGCCGCCCACCAACCGGATGACGTAGTAGGGGTGAAGCAGAGCCACGCTGTCGGCGAAGGAATACTGCAGGAAGCCGAACTGATCGTAAGCGCGCCACATCAGCCCCTGCGCGATGCCGGCCACCCACATTGCGGTGATGTACAGAACGATCGCGATGGAGGCGATCCAGAAGTGCCATTCGACAAGCCGTGTCGACCACAGCGGCCGTTTCCAGAGACGAGGAACCATATAATAGAGCGCACCGAAGCAGATGAAGGCGACCCAGCCCAGCGCGCCGGAGTGAACATGGCCAACGGTCCAGTCGGTATAGTGGCTGAGGGAATTGACCGATTTCAGCGCCATCAGCGGCCCCTCGAAAGTGGCCATGCCATAGAACGCGACGGCGACGACGAGAAAGCGGAGGACAGGATCAGTACGCAGGCGTCCCCATGCCCCCGACAATGTCATGATGCCGTTGATCATCCCGCCCCATGAGGGCATCCAAAGCATGATCGAGAAGGCCATGCCCAGGGTCTGCGCCCAGTCGGGCAACGACGTGTAATGAAGGTGGTGCGGTCCGGCCCAGATATACAGAAAGATCAGTGCCCAGAAGTGCACGATGGACAGCCGATAGGAATAGATCGGACGTTGCGCCTGCTTCGGCACGAAGTAGTACATGATGCCGATGAAGCCGGCGGTCAGGAAGAAGCCAACCATATTGTGGCCGTACCACCACTGGATCAGCGCATCCTGCACGCCGGAGAATGCCGAATAGCTCTTGGTGCCGACGAAAGAGACCGGCATCGCCAGATTGTTGACGATGTGAAGAACCGCAACCGTGACGATGAAGGCGAGGAAGAACCAGTTGGCGACGTAGATGTGAGGCTCACGCCGTCGCGCGATGGTTCCCAGATAGATTGCCAGATAGGCGACCCAGACGATCGTCAGCCAGATGTCGGCATACCATTCCGGTTCGGCATACTCGCGGCTTTGCGTAATTCCCATGACGTAGCCGACGAGCACCATCACCAGGAAGGACTGGTAACCCCAGAACAGGAAATTCGCGAGCCGCCGACCGCCCCAGAGGCCGACCTGGCAGGTGCGCTGAACGACATAAAGCGACGTCGCAAGCAAACCGTTGCCTGCGAAGGCGAGAATGACTCCGGAGGTGTGAACCGGGCGGAGCCGCCCGAACGTAAAGTACTCGCCAAAATTCAAATGAGGAAAGGCAAGCTGCGCGGCGACGACAACGCCGGCCAAAAACCCAAACAGAGCCCAGACAACGGTTGCAACCGTGAAGCGACGAACGATCGCCTCGTTGTAGTTTGGAATAGCAGGTGCCGCGACGATAGGCGCGTGCAACGTCATCATGTTCATGACGGCCTCGCATGAGAATTTTGGAAGTGAAGGAACTGCGTTGCCGTCAATGGACGCGGATGATAGTCAAAGCACGCCGCGCTGGACTGCCCAGTGATACGGATATGAAACTTCAATCGTTTCGGAGCGCGTTGGTGTCGCCGATCTCGTTCAGTTTTCTTGCCGCTCTCTGTGTTGTTCTTGCCTACTGGCCGATCCGCAATCCGCGTGATCCGGTTGGATGGTGGCTCGGGCTCGGCCACGGCGTACTGGCAATCGTTGCGGTTTCCGGATGGAACGCCTCCCAAGACGCAGGCTTTGCGACCGCAATGGCGATACTGGCAGCCTATGCTGGCGCCATGTCGGCGGCCGAACTCGTTCGCCTTCTGCGCGAGCGATCTCCGCTGCAGCCCTAGAAAAGGGAAACTGCAATGCCCGAACTTGTCCGGCTCCTGACCCGCCATGCGCTCATCGGCATCGCCCTCGCAGTGCTTTTTGTAGGCGTTCTTTTGACCTTCGACGTCGGCGGACTGCGGACTCTCGCAACTGCCTCGTCGTCCGGACTGCTGGCCATCATTGCGCTTGCCGCGGCTTGCAGCCTGACCTTCGCAAGCGTTCAAATGGGCTTTGCCATCATGCTGCTTGGAACCGAGGGCCCCGGAGAAAACGGCAACGGCCGACGAATCCCGACCCTGAAGACGACAGCCTTTGCCCGCTCGGCGGTGCGAAGCAGGAAATAGATCGGCGCGGACCAAAATTGCCCGCCCGGCACTTGTTGTGACGGAACTGTAAATCAATGCGAGGTTGCTCCCACGTCAGCCGGCCTGACATGTCTCGATGTGTCGACGGGGGAGTTAGCAGTCCCTTCAGAGGTCTGCGCTTGGACGGATTGTCCTTGGACATTTTGTCTAAGGACAGATTGTCCAATGGCGAAGCCGCGCCGGGCAAGGTTAGGCCACGGAACTACATATCCAATCGTCGGATCGTTAAATCAAATCGTGATCGAGATGGGATTTGCCGCTTATGCCGGGAACCATCCGTGCCGCCGATGAACGCGGAACCGTCCCCATCGTTGGACAAAATACACTCTTAGGAGCGAGCGATTTCGGTATCGGACACAACCAACAAGGACAACCTGCTGCTGCTGATCCAGCTTCGCTGGATCGCGGTTGTGGGTCAGATCGTGACGATACTCATCGTCCATTTTGCCATGGGGGTCGGCCTTCCGATCCAGCAGATGGGGACGGTCGTTCTTTGCCTGATTGGCCTCAACTTCGTCAGCCTGCTGCGCTACCACCACCAGGAGAGCACGACTAACACCGAACTTCTCCTCGAGCTTCTGCTCGATGTCGCGGCCCTCACCGTCCAGATCTATTTGAGCGGGGGCGCATCCAACCCGTTCATCTCGCTCTTCCTGCTGCAGGTGACGCTCGGCGCCATCCTGCTCGAGTCGTGGTCGGTCTGGTTTCTGGTGGTCATAACCAGCGCCTGTTATGTCCTGCTCACCTTGTTCTATCGGGAGCTTGAGGTTCCGCATCTGCACGGCAGCAACTTTCTCAACCTCCATATTCAGGGGATGTTTGTCTGCTTTGTGCTGGCGGCGTGCTTGCTCGTTCTCTTCATCGGAAGGATCACGCGAAACTTGCGGGCGCGCGACACGCGGCTCGCCGAACTGCGGCAGCACTCGATTGAAGAAGATCATATCGTGCGAATGGGCCTGCTCGCTTCGGGGGCCGCTCACGAGCTCGGCACGCCGCTTGCCACGCTGTCTGTGATCCTCGGCGACTGGAGCCGGATGCGGGAGATCCGTGGCAATGAAGAGCTGGCTCAGGAACTCGAAGAAATGCAAGCCCAGCTCGACCGCTGCAAGACAATCGTCTCAGGCATTCTGATGTCATCCGGCGAAGCCCGCGGGGAAGGAACCGTTCATACGTCGATACGCGATTTCTTCGATGACGTGGCTGCCGAATGGTCTTCGGCTCGTTCGCCATCGTCGTTTCAGTATGAGAACGTCTTTCGCGCGGATCACCCCATGATCTCGGACCTGGCGCTAAAGCAGGTTCTTTTCAACGTTCTGGACAATGCTTACGAGGCGTCCCCCGACCATGTGTCTATGCGGATAGAACCATTGGATGACGCGGTGGCGGTGACCGTTGTCGATGAGGGACCCGGCTTTTCAGACGATGTGCTGGGCCGGCTGGGCAAGCCTTATGCAACCACGAAAAATCGGCCGGGAGCCGGGCTTGGCCTGTTCCTGGTCGTCAATGTCGTCCGAAAGCTGGGGGGTCAAGTTACGGCCACAAACAGACCCGAAGGAGGCGCGCAGGTCGCAATAGAGCTTCCGCTTTCGATGCTGCGCGGATCAGATACATGACACAACGTACCCTCATCATTGTCGAGGACGACCTTTCGTTCGCGAAGGCCCTTAAAAGATCGTTCGAGCGACGCAACTATGAGGTTCACCATGCAGCAGGCTTCGACTCCCTCGAGCAGTTGCTGGAGCGGGTTTCGCCGTCTTACGCGATCGTTGATCTCAAGCTCGTTGGGCCTTCGGGCCTCGATTGCGTAAAAGCGCTTCATGCCAACGACCCTTCGACCCGGATCGTCGTCCTGACCGGATTTGCAAGCATCGTCACCGCGGTGGAAGCCATCAAGCTGGGCGCATGTCACTATCTTCCCAAGCCGGCCAATACCGACGACATCGAGAAAGCCTTCGACCAAACGGATGGCAACTCCGATGTGCCGGTCGAAGGACAGCGCACCTCGCTCAAGAATCTGGAATGGGAACGGATTCACGAAACTCTGGTCGAAACAGATTTCAACATCTCGGAGGCGGCCCGACGGCTCGGAATGCATCGGCGCACGCTCGCCCGGAAACTCGATAAACGACCATTGAGGTAGCGTATTTTTGGCGAGATCGAATCCGACGTTTGGCATTCCCCGTCGCTCGAAGGAACCACTCTTCCTCAGAGGCCACTTCATCGCCGGACGAAAACGTCCGCACACCCGCGGCATCCTGACCATCAGCCTGATTTTCGCCGTCAGCTTTCGCGGCCGCGCCGCTCACCGGAGGCGGACAGTGGGCATCACCGTGCAACCGCCTCTTCGGGCAGCTCAAACCCGGAGCGGATGAAAAAGGGGAGCCGAAACCGGCTCCCCCGCATGATACCAGCCGCAAAACCGGAATCGCTTACTTCTGCCAGCTCTTGACCAGTTCGTCATAGTTCACCGTGATCGGCTTCTCTTTTTCGTTGCCGAGCTTGAGCTGCGGTGCGAGGTTGCCATTCTTCACGGCCTCGGCATTCCAGTAGGCGAGGTCCTTCTCGGGTGCGAGCTTGGGTCCGATACTGCCCTGCACACCCGACCGCTCGATCCGGCTGAGCACCTTTTCCTGCTCGAGGCAGAGCGAATCCATCGCCGCCTGCGCGGTCTTGGCGCCCGACGACGCATCGCCGATATTTTGCCACCAGAGCTGCGCAAGCTTCGGATAGTCCGGCACGTTGGTGCCGGTCGGCGTCCACTGCACGCGAGCCGGCGAACGATAGAATTCGATCAGGCCGCCGAGCTTGGGCGCGCGGTCGGTGAAGCTCTTGTGATGGATCGTCGAGTCACGCACGAAGGTGAGGCCGACATGGCTCTTCTTCACGTCCACCGTCTTCGAGATCACGAACTGCGCATAGAGCCAGGCCGCCTTGGCGCGATCGGCCGGGGTTGACTTGAGCAGGGTCCATGAACCGGCATCCTGATAGCCGAGCTTCATGCCGTCCTTCCAGTAAGAGCCATGCGGCGACGGGGCCACCCGCCATTTCGGCGTGCCGTCGCTGTTCACCACCGGCAGGCCGGGCTTAGCCATATCGGCGGTGAAGGCCGTGTACCAGAAGATCTGCTGGGCGATATTGCCCTGCGACGGCACCGGACCGGATTCCGAGAAGGTCATGCCCTGCGCTTCCGGCGGCGCATAGGCCTTCAGCCAGTCGAGATATTTTTGAATGGCGTAGACTGAGGCCGGCCCGTTTGTATCGCCGCCGCGCGCCACGCAGGAGCCCACCGGCCGCGAATTCTCATCGACCTTGATGCCCCACTCGTCGACCGGCCGGCCATTCGGAATGCCCTTGTCGCCGTTGCCGGCCATCGACAGCCAGGCGTCGGTGAAGCGCCAGCCGAGCGAGGGATCCTTCTTGCCGTAGTCCATGTGGCCAAAGATCTTCTTGCCGTCGATATCTCGGCCGGTGAAGAACTGGGCGATGTCCTCATAGGCCGACCAGTTCACCGGCACGCCGAGGTCGTAGCCATACTTCGCCTTGAAGTCGGCCTTGTGCTTCGGATCGTTGAACCAGTCGTAACGGAACCAGTAGAGATTGGCGAACTGCTGATCGGGAATCTGGTAAAGCTTTCCGTCCGGCGCGGTCGTGAACGACTTTCCGATGAAGTCGTTGACGTCGAGGTTCGGATTGGTGACGTCCTTTCCCTCGCCGGCCATCCAGTCTGTCAGGTTGCGCACCTGCTGATAACGCCAGTGGGTGCCGATCAGGTCGGAGTCGTTGACCCAGCCGTCATAGAGGTTCTGGCCGGTCTGCATCTGGGTCTGGATTTTTTCGACGACATCCCCTTCCTGGATGATGTCGTGCGTCACCTTGATGCCGGTGATCGCCGCGAATGCCGGCGCCAGTACCTGCGATTCGTATTGATGCGTGGTCAGCGTCTCAGACACCACCTTGATGTCCATGCCCTGGAAGGGCTTGGCGGCGTCAATGAACCACTGCATCTCCTTCTCCTGATCGGCACGCGACAGCGTCGAGAGCTCGCCGATCTCCTTGTCCAGAAATGCCTTCGCCTCCTCCATCCCGGCCCAGGCATTGCCTGCGGCCATGAGCACAGCGAGTGCTGCAGTCGACGCAAGAAATTGTCGTCGCATAGTCCAGTCCTCCCTTTGCAAAGTTGTCGAACGCTTTATTTCCAGAAGCAGATGGCACGCTGCTCCTGCCGTTGTTTCCCTCCCTATACGAAGCGGAACACGCCGATCGCGTAGACCACCGACAGGGCGAGAGCCCACCACAGGTTGGGTCCGATCAGACCCAGCCAAGCCAGATTGATGAAGGCGCTGCCGAGCAGCGCGATAAACAGTCGGTCGCCCCGCGTCGTCTCGAAACGCAAAACGCCGACCCGCGGCGCGCCGCCGGGCGAGGCATATTCCCATACGCCCATGCCGACCAGAAGCAGCGCGATCACGACGAAGAACGTCGCGGTCGGCCAGGTCCACGCCATCCAGGAGAAATTCAGGTTCATCGCCGCGCCTCCCTCAACAGCGTGGCCCCAGTGCCGGTCGCGTCCACAGACAGCATCACACCCTCCCCAGCGCAAAGCCTTTGGCGATGTAGTTCCGCACGAACCAGATGACGAGCGCGCCGGGAATGAGCGTAAGCACGCCGGCCGCGGCGAGCAGGCCCCAGTCCATCCCGGCTGCCGACACCGTCCGCGTCATGGTGGCCGCGATCGGCTTCGCTGCGGTCGTCGTCAGCGTGCGCGCGATCAACAGCTCGACCCACGAGAACATGAAGCAGAAGAAGGCGGCGACGCCGACGCCGCTGGCGATCAACGGCATAAAGATCTTGAAGAAGAAGCGGGGAAACGAATAACCGTCGATATAGGCGGTCTCGTCGATCTCCTTCGGCACCCCGGACATAAAACCTTCGAGGATCCACACTGCCAGCGGCACATTGAACAGGCAGTGCGCCAGCGCCACCGCGATATGGGTGTCGATCAACCCGAACGCCGAATAGAGCTGGAAGAACGGCAGCGCGAACACCGCCGGCGGCGCCATGCGGTTGGTCAGAAGCCAGAAAAACAAATGCTTGTCGCCAAGGAAGCGGTAGCGGGAAAACGCGTAGGCCGCGGGCAGCGCGACGGCCACCGAGATCACCGTGTTCATGACGACATAGATGATCGAGTTGATGTAGCCCGAATACCACGCCGGATCGGTGAAAATGGTCCTGTAGTTGTGCAGCGTCGGCCGGTGCGGATAGAGCGTCAGCGCCGAGATGATCTCCTCGTTGGTCTTGAAGCTCATATTGACGAGCCAGTAGATCGGCAGCAGCAGAAACACGATATAAACCAGCGGCACCACCCACCAGTAACGAGACTCCTCGCCCCGCCGCCGCATCCGCCCGGCGAGGGCGTCGGCGCTCTCCTTGCGGACGGCGGCCGCATCTTCGGCGCTGCCGCGCATCAGCGGTTCGCGTCGGGCTGCAATGACTTCCCTTGAGTCCGTCATGTCACTTGCCCGTTTCGTAGTTGGTCATCACGGTGTAGAACACCCACGACAACAACAGGATGATCAGGAAGTAGATCAGCGACATCGCCGCCGCGGGGCCGAGGTCGAACTGGCCGAGCGCCATCTTCACGAGATCGATCGACAGGAACGTGGTCGAATTGCCCGGCCCGCCGCCGGTGACCACGAACGGCTCGGTGTAGATCATGAACGAGTCCATGAAGCGCAGCAGCACGGCGATCAAAAGCACCCGGCTCATCTTCGGCAACTGGATGTAGCGGAAGACGGCCCAGCGCGACGCGCCGTCGATCTTGGCCGCCTGATAGAAGGCATCCGGGATCGACGCGAGGCCGGCATAGCACAGCAGCACGACAAGGCTGGTCCAGTGCCAGACGTCCATGACGATGACCGTGATCCAGGCGTCGAGCGGGTTCTGCACGTAATTGTAGGAGATGCCGAGCGCATTGAGCGTGTAGCCGAGCAGCCCGATATCGGTGCGGCCAAAAATCTGCCAGATGGTGCCGACCACATTCCACGGAATGAGCAGCGGCAGCGCCATCAGCACCAGACAGACCGGCACGCCCCAGCCTTTCTTCGGCATGTTGATCGCGATGAAAATGCCGAGCGGGACCTCGATCGCCAGAATGATGAACGAGAACGCGAGATTGCGAAACATCGACAGCCAGAACCGCTCGGAGCGCAAAATCTCGACGAACCAGTCGGCGCCATGCCAGAAGAACTGATTGTTGCCAAAAGTGTCCTGCACCGAATAGTTCACCACCGTCATCAGCGGGATCACCGCCGAGAAGGCGACCAGCACCAGCACCGGAAGCACGAGGAACCAGGCCTTGTTGTTCCAGGTCTTGTCCACCGCTAGCCCCCCGTCTCGACGCGCCACGAGCCGGCGAAGAGATTGATCCCGGCCGGGTCGAAATGGATATGCGGATCGGTTGGAATCTCGGCTTCTTCCGGCACGACGGCGACAATCTCCCGGCCCTCGAGCATGGCGCGCACGATCTTGCGACGCCCGATGTCCTCGACCTTGGCGATCGTGACCGGCATTCCGTGGCGGTCGATCTGGACATATTCGGGCCGGATGCCGAGCTCGATGGCATCGCCATCGGCCTTCGGCGGGCCGGGCAGAGCAATTTTCTGGCGGCCGAGGCGGACGTGGTCGCCGTCGATCGTTACCGGCAGCACATTCATGCCGGGCGAGCCGATGAAATAACCGACGAATGTGTGGCGCGGCCGCTCGAACAGCTCCGCCGGCGTGCCGATCTGCACGATCTCGCCGTCATACATCACCACCACCCGCTCGGCGAAGGTCAGTGCCTCCGTCTGGTCGTGCGTCACATAGACCATGGTATAGCCGAAGCGCTTCTGCAGCTGCTTGAGCTGCGAGCGCAGCATCCATTTCATATGCGGATCGATGACGGTGAGCGGCTCGTCGAACAGGATGGCGCTGACATCGGAGCGCACCAGCCCGCGCCCCAGCGATATTTTTTGCTTCTGATCGGCGGTCAGCCCCCGCGCCCGGCGCTTCGCCCAGTCCGCAAGACCGATCATGTCGAGGATCTCGCGCACCTTGCGGTCGACATCCGGCCCCGGCACGCCGCGATTGCGCAGCGGAAATGCCAGATTGTCGTAGACCGTCATGGTGTCGTAGATGACGGGAAACTGGAAAACCTGGGCGATGTTGCGTTCCTGCGGAGACAGCGCGGTGACGTCGCGGCGATCGAACAGCACGCGCCCCTCCGATGCCCGCAGCAGGCCGGAAATGATATTGAGAAGGGTCGTCTTGCCGCAGCCGCTCGGGCCAAGTAGGGCATAGGCGCCGCCATCCTCGAAGGCGTGATGCACCTCCTTGAGCGCGTAGTCCGCATCCGTCTTCGGCGCGGCGACATAGGAGTGACGAATGTGATCGAGGCCGATGCGCGCCATGCCCCCTCCTAAGCCGCCAGCCTGCGGCCGGCCGCGACCGATCGGCCGTCCTGATCGAACACCATCAGGTGGCGCGGATCAATGAAGACCTCCACGACCTCGTCGGGGTCGAAGGCGTGGACGCCCGGCGCCAGCATGACCCAGCGGACATCGGCGAAATCGAGATGGATAAAGCTTTCCGATCCGGTGATCTCGGTGATCGAGACCTTTGCGCGCACCGAAGGCGCATGCGGCACCGGCGGCGCAAGCGAGAGATGGTGCGGCTGAAAGCCGATGGTGTAAGGACCGTCGGCAATCGCGGCGAGACCCGCAGGGACCGCAAGATTGACGCCGCCATCGAGACAGAAGCTCGGCCCGACCTTGTCGAGCATGATGGTGTTGAGCGGCGGATCGGCGAAGGTCTGCGCCGTCACCAAGTCGCGCGGCTGGCGGAAAACCTCGATCGTCGGCCCGAACTGCGTGATGCGGCCCTCGGACAGCGTCGCGGTCTTGCCGCCGAGGAGCAGCGCCTCGGACGGTTCGGTGGTCGCATAGACGAAGATCGCGCCGGATTCCGCGAAGATCTTTGGCAGCTCCTCGCGCAATTCCTCCCGCAGCTTGTAGTCGAGATTGGCGAGCGGCTCATCGAGCAGCACGAGCCCGGCATTCTTGACGATGGCGCGGGCGATCGCGGTGCGCTGCTGCTGGCCGCCGGACAGGCTGAGCGGCGTCCGCAACAGATAGGGCGTCAGTTTCAGAAGCTCGGCCGCTTGGCGCACGGCACCGTCGATCCGGCCCGATGCCACGCCGGCGACGCGCAGGGGCGAGGCGATGTTTTCATAGACCGAGAGCGTCGGATAATTGATGAACTGCTGGTAGACCATCGCGACGTTGCGCTTCTGGACGGACACGCCGGTCACATTCGCGCCGTCGAACCACACCGAGCCGGAAGTCGGGGCATCGAGACCGGCCATCAACCGCATCAGGCTGGTCTTGCCCGCAAGCGTCGGGCCGAGCAGGACGTTGAGGGTGCCGCGCTCAAGCGTCAGCGAGACATCGTCGATATGGACCGCTCCGCCCGCCACCTTGGACACTTGCCTGAGTTCCAGCATCGCCCTCTCCCCGGCCGACCGTCATTCAGCCGCAGCGTTATCGCCCCAACATTCCTCACTTCTCATAAAATCTTCGAGCTCAGCCGCCTCGTCCTGTGTCAATCGCAGGCCGAGCTTGGTCCTCCGCCATAGTACATCTTCGGCGGCCCGTGCCCACTCCTCGCGCATCAGATAGCGCACTTCCGCCTCGTGCAGATCGGCGCCAAAGCAGCGGCCGAGATCGGCGCGCGATCGCGCCGAGCCGAGAATGACGCGTGCCTTGGTGCCATAGAGGCGCATCAGGCGCGTCGCGTGGGCCTGATCGAGGAAAGGAAAATCGCGCTTCAGCCGATCCCTTTCGGCATCGAAGCCGGTGACAGGAAAATTGCCGCCGGGCAACGGCATCGCGGCGGTCCACGGCGCAACGCGCCGGCCGAGCAACGCCTCGATCTTCTCCAGCGCCGCTTCCGAAAGCCGGCGGAAGGTCGTGATCTTGCCGCCCACGATATTGATGACCGCCGCTTCGCCTTCGGAATGATCGAGCTGGATGACGTAGTCGCGCGTCGCCTCCTGCGCCTTCGACGCGCCATCGTCGAACAGCGGGCGTACTGCCGAATAGGTCCAGACGATGTCGGCGCGGCGCACCGGCTCGGCAAAATACTCGCTCGCCGCGGCGCGCAGATAATCGGCCTCGGCGTCGCTGATCCGTACGTCATGCGGATCGCCGGTGTAATCGCGATCGGTGGTGCCGATCAGCGTGAAATCCCCCTCATAGGGAATGGCGAAAATGATCCGCCCGTCCTTGTTCTGGAAGAAATAGGCGCGCGGATCATCAAACTTCTTGCCGACGACGATATGGCTGCCCTGCACCAGCCGCACGTTATGCACGTCGGTGCGGCCGAGCGTCTGCGCGATGACGTGATCGACCCACGGCCCCGTCGCGTTGACGAGCAGCCGTGCCTGCACGGTATCCGTCTTGCCGGTCCGCGTGTCCTCGACCGTGACGCTCCACAAACCCTCGGTCCGCCGCGCCGCCGTGACTTTGGCGCGGGTGCGGATCGCCGCGCCGCGGTCAGCCGCATCGCGGGCGTTGAGCGCGACGAGGCGGGCATCGTCGACCCAGCCGTCGGAGTATTCGAACGCCTTGGAAAAGATCTTCTTCAGGGGCGCACCGGCAGGATCGCGCCGCATGTCCAGCGTCTTGGTCGGCGGCAGCAGCTTGCGGCCGCCGATATGATCGTAAAGGAACAGCCCGAGCCTGAGCAGCCAAGCCGGCCGCAACCCCTTCTGATAGGGCAGCACGAAGCGCATCGGCCGGATGATGTGCGGCGCGCTCTTCCACAACACCTCGCGCTCCATCAGCGCCTCGCGCACCAGCCGAAACTCGCGATATTCGAGATAGCGCAGTCCGCCGTGAATCAGCTTGGTCGAGCCGGACGAGGTGCCGCTCGCGAGGTCGTTCATCTCGGCGAGATAAACCGAAAAGCCCCGCCCGGCAGCATCGCGCGCGATGCCGCATCCATTGATGCCGCCGCCAATGACAAAGATGTCGAAGACCGGAGCGCCCGCCACGCTTTCCTCCAGCGGCCCCGACCTCACTACCACAGAGCCGGGGAAGCTTTTTGAATTGGGATCGAAATCATAATGAATGTCAAACGAAATGTTTTCGCTACCCCTTGAGGTCGTCCGGCAGGCGCGCCGTCTCCACCAAGCGAACCTCGGCCTCCTCGCAGATGCGGCGCAGCGAGGCGACGTCGCAGCGGTCGGTGATGAAGGTATCGACCTGCGACAGATGGCCGATCCGGACCGGGGCGGTGCGCTCGAATTTGGTCGAGTCCGAGACCAGAATGACATGGCGCGCATTGGCGATGATCGCCTGCGCGACCTTCACCTCGCGGAAATCGAAATCGAGCAGCGCGCCATCGCCATCGATCGCCGACGCCCCGATGACCGCATAGTCGACCTTGAACTGCTTGATGAAATCGACTGCGGCCTCGCCGACCACGCCGCCGTCCGAGCCCCGCACCACGCCTCCCGCAATCACCACCTCGATCATGGGATAAACCCTCATCCTGTTGGCAACATTGATATTATTTGTAATGACCATCAACCCGCTATGGTCGAGCAGCGCACTGCTGACAGCCTCGGTGGTGGTGCCGATATTGATGAACAGCGACGCATTGTCGGGAATGATGCGCGCCGCCGCCCGCCCGATCGCGTCCTTCTCGTCGGCGGCGATCTTGCGCCGCGCCTCGTATTCGACATTCTCGATCCCGGAGGGAAACAGCGCGCCGCCATGGATCCGGGTCAGCAGTTTGCGCTCGCAGAGGTCGTTCAGATCCTTGCGGATGGTCTGGGGCGTGACGTTGAAATGCACCGCCAGGGTTTCGACGAGAACGCGGCCGTCGTCCTTCGCCATCTGGATGATTTCGCTGTGCCGCGGCGACAAATACATCGTCCACCCTCCCGATTTTCGTTTTCCTGCTTATACGGAAAAACGAAAATCATAGAAAGCCGGTTTCCGCCGCGCCTGAACGACTGGCGGTCGAGCACGTCCCGCGCTTCATTCGCTGATCGACCTGTGCAAAGCGGCCTCGCTCGCCTTCGCCATTCCGGTCTCGGTGTTCGACACCGCAAGGATCGACGGCGCGATGACCGTGTGGCTCGCCACGGCGACGAAACCTACGAGACCTTCGGCGACGAAACCGAGCATCTCGAGCCGGGTGAAATCATCTTCGCCAACGACACCGGACGGGCACATGCCCGCGCGAGGCGATCAGTTCGATTCACGCTGACGGATTTTCTCATTGGCAATCGCGCGGCAGCCAATCGCATCATCGGCGGCGGAAAGACCGACAGCGCTCGCGCCTGCATGTGCTTGTACGTCAACTGCGTACGTTGCGACCGATACTGTCATCGCCAATCTTCCTCGATGTGCCGGCAAAGATGTTGGCCGCCACGCGGATTCCGCATGGCAGGCTGTCATCGGCATCTATCATGGGAGATGGCCCCCTGTTGCCCCCATCCACTTTCCGATCATAGTCAGACCATTGGGTCTAAAGCTGAACCGGGCCAATCTACGGCTTCATCACCGCCCGAAGCGCATTCGCCAACTTCTTGACCGCGATCTCGATCTCAGCCGGTGTGTAGGCGGCAAAGCCCATCAGGAACCCGGCTTGGGGTTTGCCAACAGCGTGAAGTGCGGATAATCCCAGCACCTCGATCCCGACACCTCGGGCCGCGTCAATGGCGGTGCGCTCCGTCAGGTTGCAGGTCAGCACACACGGCATTTGCAAGCCGCCGACGGGCACCCGCGCCTCGACAAAATCCGACAGACGTTTGCTGACGAGGGTTGCCAGCACGTTGAGCCGTTCGGCATAGATGCCGCGCATGGTGCGGACATGTGCGCCGAAGTGCCCGCCCTCCATGAAGCGAGCGAGCGTCAGTTGCGCCATCGGGGCGGAGTGCCCGTCAAGCAGTGTGCGTGCGATGGTCATCGGCTTCACGAGCGGGGGCGGCAGCACGACATAGCCGATCCGCAGGCCCGGAAAGAGCGACTTGGTGAAGGTGCCGATATAGATGGTCCGGTCGTGCGGATCGAGGCCCTGCACGCAAGCGGTGGGCTTGCCCGCATAGTGGAACTCACTGTCGTAGTCGTCCTCGATAATCCAGGCCTGGTGCCGCGCCGCCCATTCGATCAGCGCCAGACGACGATCGAGCGCCAGCGTCGCGCCCGTCGGGAACTGATGCGAGGGCGTCAGGAATACGGCCTTGACCTTGCGTGACTCAGCGGCGATCTGCTCGACGGCGATGCCCTGACGATCCACGCGAACGGGCACGCATTCCAGCCCCGCTGCGTCAAACGCCTTGCGCGCGCCGTAATAGGCCGGATCTTCGATGAAGATCCGATCGCCGGAATCGAGCAGCATGTTGGCGCACAGGGTGAGCGCCTGTTGCGAGCTAGTGAGGATCAGCACTCGATCAGCCGTGGCGCGCGCGCCGCGCTCAAGGTTCACATAGTCGGCGATGGCGCGGCGCAGCGGTTCGGTCCCCTGCGGGTCGCCGTGGAGCAAAGCCTGCGTGCCAACCTCCTTCAACACCTGTCGTTCGAGGCGCTCCCAGAGTGGAAGCGGAAAACTACGGGTCTCCGGCACGCCGTGCGCAAAAGGTCGCGGCGCAAGCAGCTCGCGCACGCCGCCGCTGCGGAACATGACGTTGCCGCGCTTGCTGAGGTTTGGAGCCTGGTTGCGCGACAGCGCGTCCCGCCGCGAGAGACGGCGACTGGGTGCGAACTCCGTCATCTCCGCCACGAAGCTGCCGCTGCCGGTACGCCGATTGATGAAGCCTTCGGCGTGAAGCTGGGCATAGGCCGCCTCGATCGTATCGCGCGACACGCCGAGCGATTTGGCGAGCGCGCGCGAGGCTGGCAGCGGCTTCCCCGGTCCGAGCGCACCGTCAAGGATCAGTTGGCGGATCGCCCGCTGAATCCGCGCATGAAGCGGCATCGCCGCATGGGCCGGATGGGCAAGCCAGGCCTTCACGGATTCCAGTTGCGAATGCTTGAACAAATGGTCTGAGCCTCTTGAACAAAATGGATGGGAACATCAGGCCACTGATCGGCTAGATGTCAAGGCATCTCGATGCCCTCGCCTTCAGGAGTCCCGTCAAGACTATGCCGTCTGGTTCCTCCTCCTCATCATCATCCATTCGCCTGAACGATCTGCCACCCCCAATCGTGGCGGGGTTGATCTCTGTCATCGTCAACTATGGCGGCACCTTCATTCTCGTCTTTCAGGCCGCGAGGGTTGCCGGCCTCAGCCCGGAGCTGACGGCATCATGGGTCTGGTCCGTTTCTATCGGCGTGGGGCTGACAGGACTGTTTCTGAGCTGGCGCTATCGCGAGCCGATCATCACCGCCTGGTCGACCCCGGCGGCGGCTTTCCTCGTCACCGCGCTGGCAACGACACCCTATGCGGAAGCCGTCGGCGCTTACATGATTTCGGCGGCCGCGTTCGTCGCGCTCGGACTGTCCGGTTATTTCGAGAAGGTTATCCGGCTGATTCCGCCGGGCATTGCCTCTGGCCTGCTCGCGGGGATCCTGTTGCAATTCGGTATCGGCGCGTTCGGCGGCGCGAGCATCGACCCGCTGCTGGTCGGGTTGCTGATCATTGCCTATGTCGTGCTGAAGCGCTTTTCTGCCCGTTATGCCGTGGTCGGCATTCTCGTCCTCGGGCTGGTGTTTCTGCTGACTCAGGGCCGCGTCGATCTCTCGGGCCTCCGGCTTCAGTTCGCTGCTCCGGTCTTCACTATGCCGGAATTCTCACTGAATGCGCTGCTCTCCGTCGCGCTACCTTTGTTCCTGATTACGCTGACCGGCCAATATATGCCGGGAATGCTGGTGCTACGAAACGACGGGTTCAAGACAAGCGCCAATCCCATCGTGAGCGTGACGGGCCTTGGCTCGCTCATCATGGCCCCGTTCGGCTCCCACGCCTTCAATATCGCGGCGATCACGGCGGCGATCGCCACCGGCAAGGAAGCCCATGAAGATCCGTCCAAGCGGTGGATCGCGGGCATCGCGGCGGGCTGCTTCTATGTACTCGTCGGGGTTTTCGGCGTGACGCTCGCCGCCGTCTTCATGGCCTTTCCGGCGACCTTCATCACGACGCTCGCGGGTCTCGCGCTGCTCGGCACGATCGGCGGCAGCCTCGCGGGAGTGATGGCCGATCCGGTTTCCCGCGAAGCCGCGCTGATCACATTCCTGGCCTCCGCTGCGAACATCAAACTGCTCGGCATCGGCGGGGCGTTCTGGGGCTTGCTGATTGGCCTCCTCGCCTACCTCGTCCTGAACGGCCGCCTCCCGCACCGATAACCGACCAACCCGACGTGCTTTGGCCAAACCGTGCGGAGAACCCCAAATGACCATGTTCAACTATGAGAACTTCTGGCACTCGAGCTGGATATACGCCTGCACTACGCCGCTACGACGAGATCATGGCCGTGCGCGCCTCCGGCGCATAGGCCAGCGCGCTGCCATATGCGAAGTCCTGCCGCAGGCGATCGGTCACCGCGTCGCGCAGCTAGTGCGACTGCGCCGACAGCACGCCGGCGACGTTGGCATGGATCGAGGCGCTGCCGAGGCTGGTGAAGGCGGCGCGGGCCTGGGCTTTGCTTGCACCGACGTCGGCAGATGCTAGTCGTCGTCGACCTGGAGCATCGCATGAAAGCCGTCGCCCGAGGCCCAGGACAGAAGAACGCGGTGCCACCTGGCGAAGAACGGTATGTTTTCAAGCGCCCAGATCATCCCATCCGTCACTTCGAGATGATAGTTAGGGTTGGGGTTGGCTCAGCACGGTGTCCGCTGGAGAATTATCAGCCGGTCGACATCGGCAGCAACTTGAGCGCCCCTCGCAGCGCCGCACGCGTTCACTTATCCGATTTTCCGCCGCTGCGGCCGACGGCAGACAAAGGCCGGCAGCAATCAGGTCATATTCTTCCACCCGATGCATGCCGAGGCGAACATTGTCCTCCACCGACATATCGCCAAACAATTCCGTATTCTGAAATGTCTGGGTCAAACCCAACCGGCAGATCTCCTCCGGCGGCGTTTTCACGATTGAGCGGCCATTGAAAATGACCTCACCCGAAGATGGCGAATAGACGCCTGGAACGGCGTTGATCACCGTGGTTTTGCCCGCGCCGTTCGGCCCGATCAGACTGTGAATGGTGTTTTGTGCGATATCGACGCTCACATCATTGACTGCGACGAGCCCACCAAACCGAACTGTGACGTTCTGCAGGGAGAGAATCGTGGTCATGCCGCAGCGCGGCACCGAGTGAAGTTTAAGCCGAACTCTCCAAGACACGGAAATTCCGCGTTTACGCACCTCGTTACTCTGTTACCTGATTCCTGAACTTCTCTACAATCGAGACATCTGTCTTGAAAATTTTCTAAATTCGATGCTATGAAATAAGAAAATAGAACAGCGCTGGGCGGAAATGAAACAAGAACGCCAATTTGTTTTGAATTCAGCTCAATCCGACCTCCCTGGGAGGAGTGCGCTTGGACGTGGAATTTCTGTCCTGCAGGCGTTCAGCGTGGAGCGGCCGACGCTTTCAGCACGCGACCTCATCGCCGTCACTGGCCTGCCCAAGCCAACCTTGTTTCGGTTGACGGGCACACTGTGCGACCTTGGCCTGCTACGCTACGACGAAGCTTCCGGACGCTTCACGCCCGCACCTGGCGTTGCCCGTCTCTCGGCGCCGCTGTTGGCGAGAGCATCGATCCGGCAACTGGCGTTTGGGCCGATGCAGGCGCTTGCCGAACGTCTTGGCGCGCAGGTCGCGCTATCGCTCGGGTTCGGCTTTGATCTTATCTTCATCGAGTTGGCCCAGGCCAAGGGATGCGTGTCGGTACGCCCGAGTCTGGGCGGACCGATCTCGCTCTCGCGCACTGCATCGGGACGCGCCTATCTGAGCGTGCTGCCGGAGGAACAGCGACAGACCTATCTGAACAGGTTTCGCCGTCTCAATCCGACCCTTATCGACCGGCTCAAGGAGCGGCTGGCCGAGGCGCGCGAGGATCTCGACAAGCGTGGCTTTTGCGTCAGTTTCGGCGAATTGGTCGAGCACTTCCACGGAGTCGCGGTGCCGCTGAAGCCCATTGATACCAGCGGCGAAATCTACGTCTTCAACTGCGCCGTGCCGTCCTTCGACGTGCCGCGTGACCAGTTGCTGAGCGATGTCGGTCCGCGCCTTCTCACACTCGCGCGCAGCATCGAGGCCGCTCTCGGTGCGCCCGCGACGCCCGCTCGCGACGGGTTTCCACAGCCCGACGGTGCACCCGTCAGGGTCGCCGCATTCCGCGAAGATACGGTTGCCGCAGAAGGCTGACAGCACGCGCCGCGCGATCGTATCGCACGACAGCTTGCAAGAACACGTGTCTACACCCGCGAATAGACGGGGCGAGTAAATGGGGGAGTTCGTTTGGCTGAGCTATCGAATGTCCGTGTCCTGGATCTAACTCGCGTCGTAGCCGGACCCTGGGCAACGCAGCCCTCCTTCTCGCCCATCGGGGACATGGCGGCAACGAAAAGTTCTGCGAGGTTTTCTTCGGCAATGTCCGCGTCTCCCAAGGAGAATTTTGCAGGCGAGCTCAGTGAAGGCGCCGGAGCCGGCGCCTGCGTGAATCCACTCGCGTCGAGGATACCGACATCAACGTACTTGCGCCGCTCTTGAATGCCTCGGCCACGTGAGTTTACGGCGGCTCCAACGAGATTCAGCGGAATATTCTGGCGAAGGCCGCCCTCCGTCTGCGAGACTACAAATTGCAGGGTTAGCGTGATGCTACAGATACAATCGAAGATCGATTTTTCTGAAGACGCTATCGTAAGCCGTCGCGAGGCTATGTCGGCCGCGGTCGCGCGATTGCACGCACTCGAAGCACGGGCGGCGGAGACCTCGGCACGGGCAGCCGAGGCGTTCGCCAGGCGCAAGGCCTTGCTGCCACGCGAGAGGCTGGCGCGTCTGCTCGACCCTGGAACACCGTTCCTGCAGCTTGCCAACATGGCTGGCTATTGCACCGACGATCCGAATCCCGAGACGTCTGTGCCGGGAGGCAGCCAGATTGCAGGCATCGGGATCGTGAGCGGTGCGCGCTGCATGGTCATCGTCAATGATTCCGGCATCGATGCCGGCGCATTGACCGAACTCGGCAATCAAAAGCTGATGCGCTGCCAGGAAATCGCCCTGGAGAATCGATTGCCGCTGGTGATGCTGGTCGAAAGCGCGGGTGCCAACCTGCGCAGGTATCGCGTCGACAAGTTCGTGCGCGGCGGCGGTATCTTCTACAACCTCGCGCGAATTTCCGCTGCTGGCCTGCCGATCGTCACTGTCGTGCACGGCTCGTCGACGGCGGGCGGCGCTTATCTCCCTGGCTTGTCCGATTACGTCATCATGGTGGAGGGGCAGGCGCGCGCGTTCCTTGCCGGTCCTCCGTTGCTGAAGGCGGCCACCGGCGAGATCGCGACCGAGGAGGAGCTCGGTGGCGCGCAAATGCATGCGTGCATCTCCGGGCTCGCGGAATATGTGGCGGAGGACGACGCCCAGGCGATCGCGATTGCGCGCGAGGTGATGGCGTCGATCGAATGGGCGCGGCCGGAGCCTTCGCGGTCCAGCGAGGCGCCCCTCTATCCTGCCGAGGATCTGCTTGCTCTGATGCCGGTCGAGACACGGACGCCCGTCGATATGCGGGAGATCATCGGGCGCCTGGTCGACGGATCTCGCTTTCTGGAATTCAAGCCCGACTACGGCCCCGCAACGGTCTGTGGGCGGACGCTTCTCGACAACAGGAGCGTCGCGTTCATTACGAACAACGGCCCCCTGGACCCGCAGGGCTCGACGAAAGCGGCGCAGTTTATCCAGCTTTGTTCGCAGTCGAACACGCCGATCGTCTATTTGCAAAACACCACCGGGTTCATCGTCGGCCGCGCTTCGGAGGAAGCCGGCATGATCAAGCATGGCTCCAAGCTTCTTCAAGCGATCGCCAATGCGACCGTTCCGCAGATCACGATCTATTGCGGCGCCTCATATGGCGCAGGCAATTACGGGATGTGCGGGCGCGGCTTTCGGCCGAGATTCTGCTTCTCGTGGCCCAACGCGCGAACCGCGGTCATGGGTGGCGAGCAGGCGGCGACCACGCTCGACATCGTCGCGCGAACTCAGGCCGCTCGCAGGGCCAAGCCTGTCGATGAGGCACGATTGGCGGCCCAAAAGAGCGAAATCGTCGACAATTTCGAACGGCAAGCCAGCGCCTTCATCACGAGCGGGCTGTTGCTTGACGACGGTGTGATCGATCCGCGCGACACGCGTGCGGTTCTTACCATGGCTCTCTCGATCTGCCGCGAGGCCGACGCGGCGCGGCCGCGGCCGATTCAGTTTGGTGTCCCGCGGTTCTGATCGCTTGCTCGATCATTCAGAGGATAGTCACGTGCTCTATACTGCCGATCATCTGCAAATGATGGACACCGTCCGACGCTTCGTGGCGGAAGAAATCGACCCTCACGTCGACGAATGGGAAGCCGCGGAGATATTTCCGGCCCATCAATTGTTCAAAAAGCTGGGGAATCTCGGCCTCCTTGGTGTCACCAAGCCCGAGCAGTTTGGTGGTCTTGGCCTCGACTTCTCCTACTCGGTCGCTGTCGGCGAGGCGCTGGGTTACATGAAGGCACAGGGCGTCGGCATGGCGATCGGCGTGCAGTGCGACATGGCTACGCCGGCCCTTGCTGCGTACGGCTCGGACGAACTGCGCCATGAGTTCCTGGCACCGGCGATTGCCGGCGACGTCGTCGTGGCGATCGGCGTGTCGGAGACGGGCGCGGGCTCCGACGTTGCGTCAATCAAGACGACGGCGCGCAAGGATGGTGACGACTATGTCATCTCCGGCAGCAAGATGTGGATCACCAACGGACTTCAGGCCGATTGGGTTTGCTTGCTTTGCAACACTTCGGAAGGCACCGGACACAAGAACAAGTCCCTCATCGTCGTTCCCCTGAAAGAAAACGGCAGGCGTCGTGCCCGCATCGAAATGCAGAAGATCAAGAAGTTCGGCATGTGGTCGTCGGATACGGCGCAGATCTTCTTCGACGAGGTGCGCGTTCCGCAGCGCCACCGCATCGGCGAGGAAGGGATGGGTTTCATTTATCAGATGCGCCAATTCCAGGAAGAGCGTCTGAACGCGGCGGCGCGGCGGCTCGCCATCGGCGGCCTGATCGACCAGACGGTGGAGTATCTGCGCGAGCGCCAGGCCTTCGGCCGGCCGCTTCTCGACAACCAGTTCATCCAGTTCAAGCTAGCTGAACTCAAGACTGAAGTGGAGGCGTTGCGCGCGCTCACCCACATGGCAACGCAAGCCTACATCGGAGGCGAGGATGTCACCGAGTTGGCGTCGATGGCCAAGCTCAAGGCCGGGCGTCTGGCGCGGGACGTTGCGGACTGGTGCATGCAGTTCCACGGCGGCATGGGCTACACGTGGGACAATGCCATTTCGCGCGCCTACCGGGATTTCCGGCTGGGATCAATTGGCGGCGGCGCCGACGAGATCATGCTCCAAGTCATTGCCAAGCAAATGGGATTGATGACGCAGAAGTGACGCGTCGACTGAGGTAATCAAAATGAGTCGACTGGTTCATCATCGCCGTCTCGACGACTTCCATTTTATCGTTCTTGATGCGCCGGAATCTCGCAACGCGCTGTCGCCGGAGATGGTGCAGGCCATCGACGCGGCCATCGCGACGGTGCGCGACGACGATGCTGCGCGCGCGGTGGTTCTGCGCGGGGCCAATGCCATGTTTTCCGCCGGTGGCAATATCGGAAACTTCTCCCAGCGCTTGGCCGAGGCCGGCGGCGACCACGATCCCATCGCGGCCCGCAACCGGGACTTCGGGGCCTTTCTCGAGCGCTTCTGCGATCTGGAAATTCCGACGGTCGCGGTGGTCGAGGGAGCGGCGATCGGCGGAGGTCTGGGGCTCGCCTGCAGCTGTGATTTCGTCATCGTGGCGTCGGGCGCGAAATTCGCGTTGACCGAGACGACGCTCGGCATTCTGCCCGCGCAGATTGCTCCGTTTCTGGTCGACCGCCTCGGGCGTGCCAAGACGTTGCGCCTGACCTTGTCCGGTCAGCGTTTCGACGGTCGCGCGGCGCTTGAGATAGGTGTGGCCGACGCTGTCGCGGAGACGAAGGAAGAGATCGATGCTTGCCTCGCCCGCGTGTTGTCCGACATCGGACGTTGCGGCCCGCACGCCAATCGCCGGTTCAAGCGCCTCATGCGCGACGAAGCAGTCCGCGTGCAGCGCAGCGCCTGGCTCGACGTCGCCGCGCGATGTTTTTCCGAGTGCATGCAGGACGAAGGGCGGGACGGGATCGGGGCCTTTCGGGAGAAACGGCCTGCTTCTTGGGTCCGACAGATCGTCGCGGCTGAAATTTCCGACGTCTCAGCCCTGCCGATCATCCGGAGCGAAGCGTAATGACCAAACTTGCACGAACCTTCGATACGGTCCTCATCGCCAATCGCGGCGAGGTTGCGATGCGGGTGCTCCGAACGGCCCGAACGATGGGGCTGCGGACTATCGTCGTCCACTCCGAAGCGGATCGCGACATGCCTTATGTCTGCGCCGCCGATGAGGCGCTCTGCATCGGACCGGCTGCGGCGAGGGAGTCCTATCTGAGCGTCGAGGCAATTCTGGCTGCGGCGAGGCGTTGCGGCGCCGAAGCCGTGCATCCGGGATATGGCTTCCTTTCAGAGAATGCCGATTTTGCCGCCCGTGTCGAAGCCGCCGGGCTGGTGTTCGTCGGCCCATCGGCCGCGACGATCGAGGCAATGGGAAACAAGGCGCGCGCCAAAGGCCTGATGGAGGTGGCTGGCGTCCCTGTGGTCCCGGGGGTTTGCGGAGCCAACGCGCAAGAAGCTGGGTTTCTCGAGGCCGCGCGGTCGATCGGCTATCCGGTCATGGTGAAAGCCGCCGCGGGTGGTGGTGGGCGCGGCATGCGGCTGGTCAATTCCGAGGCGGAATTGAGGGCCGCGCTCGCCTCGGCTCGTTCGGAGGCTCAAGCGGCCTTCGGATCCGGCGAACTCTTGCTCGAGCGTGCGATCCTGCGTCCGCGTCACATTGAAGTTCAGGTGCTTGCCGATTCGCATGGAAACGTCGTCCATCTGGGCGAGCGCGACTGTTCCATCCAGCGGCGCCACCAGAAGGTCGTCGAAGAGACACCATCACCTGCCGTCGATGCGGCATTGCGCGAACGCATGGCCGAAACGGCGATCAACGCGGCAAAAGCGATCGGCTATATCGGAACAGGAACGATCGAATTCCTGCTCGATGAAAGCAGTCGCTACTACTTCATGGAGATGAATACGCGCCTGCAGGTCGAGCATGCAGTCACGGAAATGGTGACAGGTCTCGATCTGGTCGAGTGGCAATTCCGTGTCGCGGCGGGCGAGCCGCTCGGCTTTTCCCAGAGCGATGTCTCGTTTTCGGGACATGCGATTGAGGTACGCCTGTGTGCCGAAGAACCGGAAGCGGGCTTCCTGCCCCGATCTGGCCCGGTCATCGCGTGGGTGCCGCCTGACCGAGATTGCAACGTGCGCGTTGACCATTGCCTTTGGTCCGGAGCGGAGATCAGTCCGCACTATGACTCGATGGTCGCCAAGATCGTGGCGCATGGGAATGATCGCAACGAGGCGATCCGCAAGCTTGTCGGCGCGCTAGAGCGAACGGTTCTGCTGGGCACGCCATGCAACCAATCCTTTCTGCTCGATTGCCTTCGCCATCAAGAATTTCGGTCGGGCGCAGCCCATACCGGCTTTATCGAACAGCATTTTCCGAGCCCCGCAGCCCAGCCGATGCCGCCCGAATTGATGGCGGCGGCGCTGGCCGCAGTTTACACGGCACCGTCGCAAAATGCTTTGCTCAATCAGACTCCGACAAGTCTGAGCGTGATGGAGGATGGCAAGAAAGTCGACGCCAAGATTCGTTGCGTCGGGCCTGCGGTCGATGTGACGCTCGCAGCGGACGACCGAATAAGCACATTTTCGGTCGAACATCTGAGGGTGAGCGACGACGTGCCGCCGATGCGATCGATCCTGTGCGAGATCGATCGCAGATCATTCAAGGTCGGAATCGTTGACACCAGCGAGGTGATTTTTGCGACCTCGGCAGGCCGCACCTGGACATTGTCGAAGCCCGATCCGCTGGCTCGTCGGGCGCGGGCGTCCAACGGAGCCATCGTCGCGCCCCTGTCGGGTCGCGTTGTTAGCGTTGCCGCACAGTTCGGCAGGGAGGTGCGTTCCGGCGACGTGCTGATCGTGATCGAAGCGATGAAGATGGAGCACAGGCTGTGTGCCGGTGCAGACGGCAAGATCGAGGCGATCGACGTCAAGGTCGGCGACCAGACCAGGGTTGGACAAGTGCTCGCGCGCATCGCCATCGCGACGGGTGACGCAGTCGTGGGAGCGGGCCATGGCTAATTCGAGCAAGCGGACGATCCGCATCGGCGGCGCCAGCGGTTTTTGGGGCGATTCAGCCATCGCAACGCCGCAGCTTCTGACGGTGGAGAGGCTGAACTATCTCGTCTTCGACTACTTGGCCGAGACAACGATGGCGATTCTCGCCCGCGCGATGCTGAAGAATCCGGCGCTGGGCTATGCCGTCGATTTCGTAACCGACGTCGTTGAGCCTCATCTTGCGACGGCGCTGAGCAAAGGCGTCAAGATCATTGCCAATGCGGGAGGTCTCAACCCCGCGGCTTGCAGGGACGCCATTGCCCGGGTGGCCGAACAGGCCGGTTTACGCCCGAAGATTGCGGTGGTCAGCGGTGACGATCTTCTTCTGGCCTGGAACGAAGAGCGGCTGCGCACGGTGCGGCGACTCGGCTCAGATGAAGCGATCCCCAAGGGCGTACTGTCGATGAACGCCTATGTCGGCGCGCGCGGCGTCGCGGAGGCGCTGGCGGCGGGTGCGGAGATCGTAATTACCGGGCGCACGGTGGACAGCGCCTCCGTCCTCGGTGCCGCGGCATACGAATTCGGCTGGTCCTGGCGCGATTGGGACCGGTTGGCCGGCGCGACGATTGCCGGCCACCTCATCGAGTGCGGAGCGCAAGCGACCGGGGGCCTGTTCACCGATTGGGAACGCGTCGGCGAATGGGACAATATCGGCTACCCCGTTATCGATGTCGCGGATGATGGAAGCTGCGTCTTGTTCAAACCAGCAGACACCGGAGGACTGATCGATCCGCTCGCTGTCTCCGAACAGCTTCTTTACGAAGTCGGCGATCCCGCGCGCTACATCATGCCAGACGTAGTGTGCGACCTCAGCCACGTCCGCGTCGAATGGCAGGAAGGGCGGCTCGGAGAGGCGGTAAGAATATCAGGCGTGCGGGGCTTGCCACCGACGCCAGATTACAAGGGCAACGCGACCTGGCAGGACGGATTCCAGATCCAACTGATGATGGGGATCCGCGGCCTCGACGCGCCTGCAAAGGCGCGTCGTACCGCGGATGCACTGCTGAAGCGGACGCGCCGGATGATGGCCGACGCCGGGTTCGGCGACTACACGGCGACGACGGTCGAGCTGCTGGGCTGCGAGAGCCAATATGGACCGCATGCTCGCGTCCATGACACCCGGGAAGTCGTGCTGCGTATCGCTGCGCGCCACCAGCACGCAAAAGCGCTACGCTTCCTGCAAAAGGAGTGCTCCTCGGCCGGCACCTCGATGGCGGCCGGCACCCGTAGCACATTCTCGGGCCGCACCGATATTCAGTCGTTGATCCGGGTCCTGCCGTTTGTCGTCGACAAGAGCGAGGTGCCACTCGTTCTTTTCCGGCCGGATGACGGGCATCAGGTGCTTCCACTGCCGGAGCAGGGAAGCACGCCCGTTGCAACGGAGGTGTTGGCACCGGCCGAAGCAAGCGACCTGTCAGGCAGCGACCTGATCGAGGTGCCGCTTGTCCGCATCGCCGTCGCGCGGAGTGGCGATAAGGGAGACGACGTGAATATTGGCGTGATCGCGCGACGTGCGGAATGGCTTCCGTACTTGCGGTGGCAACTGACGGCGGAAGCGGTGCGGAAGTATTTCTCTCATCTCGTTGTTGGCGGTGTGGGGCGATACGACGTTCCTGGGTTGCAAGCCGTGAATTTCGTTCTGCACGGCGCACTCGGCGGCGGCGGTGTGTCGAGCCTTCGTTCCGATCCTCTCGGAAAATCGTTCGGCCAGATGCTGCTGGATTTTCCGATGCGCATACCTGCGCGCCTGCTGGAGCGTGGCGAGCCCTCGCTCGAAACCAATTGGCAAAAGTAGAACTGCGAACGGGACTGGCCAGAAGGGCACAAGTCATCGCGCGCGGAATGTTGGAAAGCCGTAACTGTCGAGCGAGTGGCAGGATCGGATCAGGAGAATGTCCTTGTAGGTCAGCGCGAGAATCGAACGGAAGCGGGGGCAGTTGCAATGATATGGCTTATTAATAGCACGAAAGCGCATGAAATAGATAACCCTTGGCATTGTCAGAGAAGGAGTAACGTCATGACTTTGAGCATTGGCGCATCCAGCCTGTCGATTTGGAGGTCATCACCAAGCAAGGAGGGCGCACACCAGTCGAGCAGACATTTCTGGGTAGCGGCCTTGATCCTTGCCGCGCTCGTTATGTTGGCCACTCAGGCATGGGCCGCGGAGAAAAAGTATAGTCCGGGCGCCAGCGATACGGAGATCAGGATAGGCACTACGACTTCCTATAGCGGCCCGGCATCCGCCTACAGCATCATCGCCAAGACCGAGGACGCGTACTTCCGCAAGATCAATGCGGAAGGTGGCATCAACGGGCGCAAGATTGTCTTCATTTCCTATGACGATGCCTACTCGCCGCCGAAGACGGTCGAGCAGACGAGACGGCTGGTCGAGGGTGACGAAGTCCTCCTGGTCTTCAACGCGCTTGGCACTGCCACCAACTCTGCCGTGCAAAAATACCTCAATGCCAAAAAAGTGCCTCAGCTCTTTGTCTCGAGCGGCGCGGCCAAATGGAACGACCCGCAGAACTTTCCATGGACGATGGGATTTTCGCCAAGCTACCAGACTGAAGGCTTCATCTATGGCAAATACCTGCTGGAGCAAAAGCCCAACGCCAAGGTTGCAATCCTGTTTCAGAATGATGATTTCGGCAAAGACTATCTCAAAGGGATAAGGATGGGCCTTGGCGACAAGGCGGCGTCGATGATCGTCGCAGAAGAAGCGTTCGACGTCTCGGAACCCACCATCGATTCCCACCTCGTCAAGCTCAAGTCCACCGGCGCCGATGTGCTGATTGATGTCGCTACCCCGAAGTTCGCGGCTCAGGCGGTCAGGAAGTTGGCAGAGCTCCGCTGGAAGCCGCTCCATATCGTCAGCTACGTCTCCGCTTCGATCGGCAGCATGATCAAGCCTGCTGGCTTCGACAATGCGCAGGGCATCATTTCGGCGGCCTATTTTAAGGATCCGAACGATCCCCAGTGGAAAGACGATGCGGGTCTGAAGGAGCTGAACTCTTTTCTCGACACCTATCTCCCTGCTGCCGATCGTACCGATACGCTCATCGTCAACGGCTACAACACGGCACAAGCGTTGGTGCATCTGCTCCGGCAGTGCGGCGATGATTTGACGCGCGAGAACGTGATGCGCCAGGCGGCTCAACTAAAGGACGTCGAATTGGGGATGTTGCTGCCCGGCATCAAGCTGAACACTTCGCCGAAGGATTTCGCGCCGATCAAGCAATGGCAGCTTATGCGTTTCCAGGGAACGACATGGCATTTGTTCGGTGAGGCCATGAGCGGTGAAGCGCGCGACTAGGACGTGTTGACGGTTTGACGGAGGAGTTCGGGTTTTGATTCAAGGCTGCCCCTCTCAGGGAGGCAGCCTTACTCGACCGAGCCGATAGCTCCGATAGGCTAGAGCGGCCGCTCCCAGTCCTATGCCGAACCTCGCCTCGTTCATCATCTGAAACATCTACTCCATGGCCTGGTTCCCCTACCCCAGATAAATCGGTTTAGCTTGAACCAGTTGGCACGCATGGCGCAGCAGGCCGGGGCCGTGGAAAATGACGACGCTGCGACCGAATAGGGCTCGATGAAAAAGCAAGCCCGGCGAAAGCCGCCTAAAACGAGACTTTGCCGGGTTGGTCGTCAGGCTTCAGATCAGGCGACTTTGCTTTTCCCACTTTCAGAACGCGATCCCTGCCGCGCAGGCCCAATCTTCGGCATCGTTTGCAGAACCTCGGAGAGCCGGCCAACCGCGCACGCCTTGCTAAAATACTAGCCCTGCAGCAAATCGCATTTCATATGGCGCAGCAGATCGACCTGCTCCACAGTTTCAACCCCATCGGCCGTGACAGTCTTTCCGAGACTATGGGCGATTTCGATAACGCCGCGAACGATCGCCCGGTCTTCAGGCTGGCCAAACATATCAAATGGACATCTTTGGCCAGCGCATCCATTAGCGAATGGGGCAAGACTCGTCTTATTCGGGGAGAAGAACGGCGTTCACGACGTGGATGACGCCATTGGATTGATTGAGGTCAGGGATTGTGACCTGCGCGCGGCCACCCATTTTGTCGACGATATAAAGCTTTTTGCCCTGAAATTCCGCGGCCAATGTGTCCCCGCTCACGGTTTTCATCTCATACTTCCCGCCGTTCTGCTTTATCTTTCCGATCAGTTCCTTTCCGGACATTTCACCCGGTACGACGTGGGCAGTAAGGATCCTAACCAGTTTCGATTTACTCTCGGGCTTTAGAAGGGTCTCTACTGCTCCTTTAGGAAGCTTGGCAAAGGCTGCATTGGTCGGCGCAAACACGGTGAAGGGTCCGGGACCTTCAAGCGTTTGTACGAGGCCAGCGGCCTTTACAGCGGCGACGAGGGTCGTATGGTCCTTTGAATTGACGGCGTTCTGAATGATATTTTTGTTCGGATACATTTTTGCGCCCCCAGCCGGGACTTCGGCGTGTGCCGCTTGCAGACCGATCGGCGCTACGGTCAGGCTCGATGTCGCCAGCATTATTGTTGTCAGCATAATCTTCAGCGAATTTCCGGGCATGATGACCTCCATGCATTGCTGTTGCGTTCGCTTTTCTTCTACGATGGAGGTTTGAGACTGGATCTGCTGCAACTAGCTTAGAGCGAAATTTTTCGGATGCAGCGATGTCCATGGCCGGTCTGTCCATGCGGATCGGCCCGTCGGTCGGTCAAGCTTCGGACAAGGCAGCCGAGGTGGATTTTATCGACCGGCGCTCACCTGCGCCTGACAATGCAGCAGCATCGCAAAATCCAGAGTTTCATCTATCCCGCCAAGGATAGGGCAACCTGATCGAATACTTCTTTTACAAGCAAATCACTCTAAGCGCGTCACCACGCATCTATAGGCTAGCCGCAGCAATGTCCCGTTAGGCCTTGTGATCAATCGAGTCCTTGTAGGCTGCGAGCGCTCGATGCCGGGCGTACTGATGGTCAACTATACGATCTGGATAGGCGACTGCTGTCTGGTCTCCATCGAGTGCCATCTTTGACATCTCCCATGGACAATGAATGAACTTATCGGGCAGGTGCCTCAATTCCGGAACCCACTGACGGACGTAGGCGCCGTCGGGATCGAATTTTTGGCCTTGAAGAATCGGATTAAAGATCCTGAAAAATGGGGCCGCGTCGGCCCCCGATCCGGCGACCCATTGCCAACTTGCCGCGTTATTTGCGCCATCGGCATCCACTAGCGTGTCCCAGAACCATGCTTCGCCTTTCCGCCAATCGATCAACAGGTCCTTCACGAGAAAAGAGGCGACGACCATTCGTACGCGATTGTGCATCCAACCGGTTGCCCACAGTTGCCGCATACCTGCATCCACCAGCGGGTAGCCGGTCTCGCCCTTCTGCCAAGCCTTGAAAGCTTTGTGGTCCGTGCGCCATGCGAAATTATCGAATCTTGGCTGCAGATTTCGTCGTGCGATGTCGGAGTTGTGGTGTAACAAGTAATATGAGAATTCCCGCCAGCCGAGTTCGGATTTGAATTTTTCGAGGTTACGTTTGGCGAATTCGGATCGAGTTGTACGTGCTGCTGCACTCGCAGCATGCCAAACTTGCCGGACCGAAATATTACCGAAGCGCAGGTACGGAGAAAGACTGGATGTAGCCGGCTGATCGGGGCGATCTCTCGAAGTGGCGTAGATTGAAAAACCATCTTCGAGGAATTCAAGCAAGCGAGCTTGCGCGGCGGTCTCGCCGGGACGCCACGCGACGCGAAGACCTTCGGCCCAATCCGGCGCCGTCGGCTGCAGACGAAGATCGCATAATCTAACGCTATGCGACTCCAGCTCGACGTTTGGTTTGAAGAAGCTCACTCGTGAGGGCGCGCGCAAAGGAGCATCTGGTTCGCCGGACGCTAACGCAGCGCGCCAAAAGGTTGAGAACACGCGAAACGGCACGTCTGTGTGTGCCGCAATGGTCCATGGTTCGTGGAGAAGATGTCCGTTGAAACTTCTGACCTCTATGTCATGCCGCTTGAGTGAAGTCTCGACACGGTCGTCTATTTGGCGTTCTGCTGCACCATACCTCCGGTTCCAGCAAACGGCGCTCGCACGACAAGTGGCAGCGAGTGGAGGGATGATCTGCGTTGACGAACCAGAAAACAGCCAAAGTTGGCCTCCGATCGCATTAAGAGCGCGATCAAGTTCCAGCAGCGCGCCATGTAACCACCAGCGAGCGGCCCCGCCGAGCTGCCTCGGCGCTTCGTCGCTCGTCTCATGAACGAAGATGCAAATTAGCGGCTGTCCGCTTCGTGATGCTGAATGAAATGCAGGATTGTCGGCCAGGCGCAAATCGTCTCGAAACCAAACGATAATAGGGTTGGCACAATCCGCGCGGTTTTGAGCAATCAAACCGGGCCTCGCCTATCTGTTCAGACGCCAGAGCTCAAAATTGAGCACCGTCGCAAACCCTACCCAGACCGCCAAAGGGATTAGACAGGCTGCAGCGATCCAATCCAGACGCCGGAAACGGTCGATGGTGAACAGGATCACAACCCATTGCGGCACGATGTTCACCAAGCCGGCGAAGGTGTTGTTCAACCCGAAAAACATCCAGGACCAGGCGGCATTCAGGGCAAGCTGGAAAAAGAACAGCACGAGTGCAGTTCTGCGGCCCATCGTGCCAGCCGGCACCTTCAGAATGCGCCAGACCGACCCGGCCATTAGCAGATAGAGCGCTGTCCATACCGGCGCGAACACCCAGTTGGGCGGATTAAAGGCAGGCTTAGCCAGGCCCGCATACCAGTTTAGAATATTTGGATAGGTCGCCCACTGTCCGAGAAGGGACACTCCGATAATCGGAATAATCGCGAATGCCCCTCGCATCCACGGAGATTGAAGGCTTCTGGTCTCTCGCTCCATAGCGGTTTCACCTGGTATAGCTTTTTGTCTCATGAGCGCTTTACGAGTTAAAGTCCTTCTTGGATCATCCAGAACCACAGGCAGATAGTTACGGAGGCCTCCTCGCCGGCTCTAGCGAGAGCGCTACGATCTGCGCTTATCGGTCTCGCGAGCGTGGCCATGAGTTGGCACAGACCTAAGAAGTCTGGCTATCCGACGTCAGGCAGGCAGGTAGGGAACGGTTTTCACCGCGCAGGCATCCGACGGGCGCCGGAGAACCGCGGACTTCTTCCAAAGATGGGCGCTTGAAATGGTTCGCCAGCGAAAGCAGGGAGGAGCGGAAGGTCAGATTTCTCTGGGACGAGAAAAAGCGCGATCGGCGTCTCCAAAACTTTGTCTCGATCTGGCCGCGCGGTGCGGCCAAATTTGTTCATTGGCTCTTTGAAATTCGAGCTCGACAGCCCAAAAAATTCATATTTTCAATCAATTACCACACTCCCCGCGCGAGTGACAAAAAATTTTCACTCAGCCTCTTGAAACCTGGGAAGGGCGAAACCAGCTCGACATGCGCGCGATGCCGTGGGGTCGCGCTAGCCCCCGCTCCGGTGTGTCCGGTCCGGAGCGGAGGAACCTCTCAAAATCTGTTTGTCCAGAAGGAGAACGATATGACGTTCCGTCCATTGCACGATCGTATTTTGGTCCGCCGCATCAAAGCCGAGGAAAAGACGTCCGGCGGCATCATTATCCCCGATACCGCGAAGGAAAAGCCGCAGGAGGGTGAGGTCGTCGCCATCGGTCCCGGCACTCGTGATGACGCCGGCAGGTTAGTCGGACTCGACGTCAAAGTCGGCGACTGCGTGCTCTTTGGCAAATGGTCCGGCACTGAGATTAAGCTCGACGGCGAGGATCTGCTCATCATGAAGGAAAGCGACGTGCTGGGCGTGATCGAATCCGCTGCATCCACCAAGAAGGCTGCCTGACGGCTTCTTGTATCCACCGGTCAACGAAAACTGCCTATAGAAGGAGTGACCCATGGCTGCGAAGGAAGTGAAATTCCATTCCGACGCTCGCGAGAAGATGCTGCGCGGCGTCGACATTCTGGCCAATGCAGTAAAGGTGACGCTTGGCCCCAAGGGGCGCAACGTTGTCATCGAAAAGTCGTTCGGCGCGCCGCGCATCACCAAGGACGGCGTTTCAGTCGCCAAGGAAATCGAGCTTGAGGACAAGTTCGAGAACATGGGCGCCCAGATGGTGCGCGAAGTCGCCTCCAAGACCAACGACCTAGCTGGTGACGGAACCACGACGGCTACCGTTCTGGCCCAGGCCATCGTGAAGGAAGGTGCCAAGGCTGTGGCCTCGGGCATAAACCCGATGGACCTCAAGCGTGGCATCGACAAGGCGGTCGATGCTGTAGTTGCCGAACTGAAAGCCAACGCGCGCAAGGTGACCAAAAACGATGAGATTGCCCAGGTCGGTACCATATCGGCCAACGGCGACGCGGAGATCGGCCGCTTTCTGGCGGAAGCCATGCAGAAGGTCGGCAATGAGGGCGTCATCACAGTGGAGGAGGCCAAGACCGCCGAGACTGAGCTGGAGGTGGTCGAGGGCATGCAATTCGACCGAGGCTATCTATCGCCTTATTTCATCACCGACCAGGACAAGATGCGTGTCGAACTGGAAGAGCCTTATGTGCTCATCCATGAAAAGAAACTCGGCAATCTCCAGGCAATGCTCCCGGTACTGGAGGCGGTGGTGCAGTCTGGCAAGCCACTGCTCGTCATCGCCGAGGATGTAGAGGGCGAGGCTCTGGCGACGCTGGTGGTCAACAAACTGCGCGGCGGTCTGAGGGTGGCAGCCGTCAAGGCGCCGGGCTTTGGCGACCGCCGCAAGGCCATGCTGGAGGATATCGCAATCCTCACCGGTGGAACTGCGATTAGCGAAGATCTCGGTATCAAGCTTGAAAACGTCACCTTGAAGATGCTCGGGCGCGCCAAGAAGGTAGTGATCGAGAAAGAGAACACCACCATAGTGGACGGCGCCGGTGAGAAGGCGAAAATCCACGGACGCGTGAAGCAGATCAAGGCTCAAATGGACGAGACGACCTCTGATTACGACCGCGAGAAGCTTCAGGAGCGGTTGGCCAAACTGGCGGGCGGGGTTGGCGTCATCCGTGTTGGCGGCGCGACGGAAGTGGAGGTTAAAGAGAAGAAAGATCGTGTCGATGATGCGCTGCACGCTACTCGTGCTGCCGTCGAGGAAGGCATCCTGCCCGGAGGCGGCGTAGCCTTGCTACGGGCAGCAAAGGCGCTGGAAGGCATCCAGATTGAGAATTCCGACCAGAAATATGGCATCGACATCGTGCGCAGGGCAATCGAGGCCCCAGCCCGGCAGATTGCCGAGAACGCTGGCGTCGAAGGCTCAATAATCGTTGGCAAGCTGCGCGAGAATGATGACTACGCCTATGGTTGGAACGCCCAGACGGGTGAATTCGGTGACCTCTATATGCAGGGTGTGATTGATCCGGCCAAGGTAGTTCGCACAGCTTTGCAGGATGCAGCTTCCGTCGCTGGCCTGCTAGTGACCACCGAGGCAATGGTCGCCGAGAAGCCGAAGAAGGAAGCCTCAGGCGTCAGCATGGACTTCTGAACCATTGACAAGTTTGCCCGCTCCCACAATGAGGGGAGCGGGCATCGCAGTAATAATTTGATAAGCCTGCCCCGGTCGATCGATCCCATCTAGAACCGGCCGACTGCGTTTCCCGCCCTTGCGGATCCGGGCATCCGCCATCGCCACCTCAGTCGCCGCTGTTCGTCTGGCTCAATGGCCGGATAGCTCTAGTGGCCGTCACCGCGCATTGATTGATGGCCGTCCTCAACGTCATCGAGGCGCCTTGGAACGCGGACACTGGCGGCGATCGTATCTGCTTCCGACGCTACCGCTGGCCGCAGGAATGGCGGTGACGAACTGATTTGCCTGCGAAATCCGTGTGGGCTCGCTGCCTGCGTGGCGGAAACCGTTACCCCGCCTTGGCCATCGTCGAGGCGGTGAACAAATATGCGCAGGTTGCCGCAGTTGCGGTCAGGATAATCCCCCACATCATGTCGACGACACTGACCGAGACAGACCAGTTCTTCAGCGTGGCTAAATTGGTCATGTCGTAAGTGCCGTATGCAACCAGCCCCAGAAGCGCACCATTAACCAGCGCCGCCGTCCAGCTTGCGCCATTGACCGCCGGCATCACCGCAAAGTGCACAATGCCTGCGACATAAACGAGATAGAAAATCCCTGCGACACCGAAGTTCGGCTGGTCGAGCAGCAGGACACCGATGCGGCTGCGATAGAAGCTGGTGGAGAGGGTCGACAGCCAGACGAAGTCCAGGCCGAAGAATACCACGGCGGTGGCGGTATAGGCGGCGGCGTAACTGATGATCATTCTTGCTCTCGGCTTCTCTCGGGAGGGGCGCCCGGTCAGATGCCCAGGATGGGCTGGATCGCGCGAACGATCCAGCTGCGGAATTTCAGGGGCGCGTCCGTCACCGCAAGGCAGATGCAGTCTGCCTCCGGTGTGGCTATGGGCTGGTGCGTCAGGCTGGCGTCGGCGTCTTCAAGATCTCCGCGCGAAAACACGTCGTCGCCATCGACAAATCTGCCACTGAGCACCAGCGTCAGTTCGCGCCCGCCGTGACTGTGCTCGGGCACCGGCTTTCCGGCAGGGATGCGCAGCAATCGCACCTTGGTTTCACGGTCGGCCGTCCTGATCGGAATCTGATAGGCACCGCGCCCGAGCGGCCGCCATTTGAGGGAATCAATGTCGCCGCCGATATAGGAGCGCAGCGGCTCCGGCAAGCCGCCGCTGCGGCCGGCGGGCGGTGTTTCGCGGGGGCTGGTTGCCGTCGCACTCTTCGGCGCCTGGTGCAGGCGGCCACGCACGCTCGTCCAGGAATCGTCGAGCTCGGCATCGTTGGCCATGGTCTCGAGCAAGTTGCCCCCAATGCTTTCGGCTACGATCAGGCGGCCTCGGCAAGACGGACAGAGGGCAAGGTGCGTCGCGACTGCAATGCTCCAGCCTTCGGCGAGACTGCCAGCAGCATAGCTGACGAGCAGGTCGTCGCTGATATGGTGACGGATAGTCACGACAGGTCTCCAGATTGGGCGAGCGCAGCCCGCAGTTTGTCGAAGGCGAGGCGCAGGCGCGACTTGACCGTACCCAAGGGAAGGTTCAGGCGCGATGCGATTGCACTGTGGGACTGGTCTTCGAAGAAGGACAGCTTCAGCAGAGCCAGCTGTTCCTCGGGCAGCGTGGCTATCGCCTGGTGGAGTTGCTCCGAAGCTTGCCGTGCATCGAGCTCGGCATCGGCCGGCGCAATGTCATCAGGGACGAAAGCAGGGTCATTGGGGTCGAAATCCGGGCGCTTCTCGCGCCGGAACGCGTCAATGCGCAGATTGCGCGCGATAGTGAAGATCCAGGTCGATACCGCGCCCTTCGATGGGTCGAAGCTCTCGGCCTTGTTCCAGACCGCGATCATGGTCTCCTGCATCAACTCCTCCGCCAGCTGGCTGTCGCCGGCCATGCGCCCCATGTAGGCCTTCACGCGCGGTGCGAAGTGACGAAAAAGAGTCTCGTAAGCGTCGATATCCCGCCGCGCGCCGACCGCGCAGAGCAACTCGCGCATATCAGCGCCCTTGTCGGTGTCAGTCTGGCGGCGCATACCCACAATTCCCAATTCGCAATGCCGCGGCGCGGGGCGCCGATGTCCCACAATAGAGCGTTTCTGCCACGCCGGCGCACCTATGCGAACGATTGTGTTCATGCCGTGGATACGTCATCGAACAGCAGTCGGATCACCCATTCACCAAATTTCCGCTCCGACCGATCCAGCGCGACCATCGCTGCGTATCAGCAGATGACGCGGTCGCAGGATTGGAAAGGCAGAAAGTGCGAATTCATAACAACAAGAAGTTGCCGGACCATGCACGCCGCGTGGCAGTAGTTGGCGCTGGGATCTCGGGCCTTTCGGCAGCCTGGCTGCTCAGCCGCAAGCTTAGCGTAACCCTCTACGAAGGCGAAAATCGCCTCGGCGGTCATTCCAACACGGTCTTGGTTCCGACGCAGGATGGGATCCTTCCTGTCGATACCGGGTTCATCGTCTACAATGAGCGCAACTATCCGAACCTCGTTGCTCTGTTTAACGAAATCGGGGTTCAGACGGTCGCCTCCAACATGTCCTTTGCCGCCTCCCTCGAGGGCGGAAAACTCGAATATTCCGGCTCCGGCCTCAATGGCTTGATTGGCCAGAGAGGCAACGTCCTTCGACCGCGTTTCTGGCGAATGATCCGAGACATATTGCGTTTCTACCGCGACGCACCGGCTCTGCTGCTTCGCGCCGACCTCCATGGCGTCAGCCTAGGGGAATATCTCGATCGCAACGACTACGCGCCGGCATTCATCGAGGACCATCTGCTGCCAATGGGCGCGGCGATTTGGTCAACCACCGCGCGCGAGATGCGCGACTATCCGCTTCTTGCCTTCGTCAGGTTCTTTTCCAGCCATGGCCTTCTCAGCCTCGACGACCGTCCGAAATGGCGAACCGTTTTAGGCGGCAGCCGCGAATACGTTCAACGTCTGAGCGCCAACCTCGAGGACGTTCGATCCGGTGTCGAGGTTGCCAGTATTTCGCGCGAGAATGATCGCGTCGTGATCACCGACACGGCAGGAAATGCCGACGCCTTCACTGATGTCGTTATTGCTACCCATGCCGATCAGGCGCTCGGCCTGTTGGCCGACCCTGACGATGAGGAGCGGGCCCTGCTCGGCGCCTTCCGCTACACCGACAATCAGGCCATGCTGCATACCGACGAAAACCTGATGCCGAAGCGCCGGCGTGTCTGGTCGAGCTGGAACTATATCGGCGAAAGCAGCGACGAAAACGCCCAGCCGCTGTGCGTTACCTATTGGATGAACCGGCTGCAGAACCTCGACAGGCGCCACCCCCTGTTCGTGACGCTCAACCCGACTCGCGAGATTGCGCCAGCGAAGGTCATCGGACGCTATAGCTATACGCATCCACTGTTCGACCAGCGCGCACTCGACGCCCAGCAACAGCTCTGGCGCCTGCAGGGCAGGCGACACACCTGGTTCTGCGGTGCCTATTTCGGATACGGCTTCCATGAGGACGGCTTACAATCGGGGCTGGCTGCGGCCGAGAGCGTCGCCCACGTGCGACGGCCATGGCGGGTTAGCGCCGAATCTGGGCGGATCGTGCTCCAGCCCCAACTGGAGGCGGCGGAATGAGCGGCCAGTCAGCGCTTTTCCTGGGCGACGTCATGCATGTGCGCGCAAGACCGCGCCGGCACCGGCTGCATTATCGCGTCTTTTCGTTGCTGCTCGATTTCGATGAACTGCAGGACGTAAGCGCAGCGTCCTGCCTTCTGGGCTATAACCGCCGAGCCGTGCTGAGCTTCTGGGATGCCGACCATGGCGACGGCAGTGCCGGAGGCCTTCGTGCCTGGGTCGAATCGCAACTGCATGCGGCTGGAGGTTGGGAGGAGAACATGAGCATTCGTGTCCTCTGCTACCCCCGCATCTTCGGCTACGTCTTCAATCCGCTGACGGTCTATTTCTGCTATGCGTCCAGCGGCCCGCTGCGGGCCATCCTCTATGAGGTCTGCAACACTTTCGGCGAGCGCCACACTTACGTGATTCCCGTCGAGGATGGCGGAAGGGGGACGGTTCGGCAGGGCTGCGCCAAGGAGCTCTATGTTTCTCCCTTTATGCCGATGTCGTGCTTCTACCGTTTCCAGATTAAGCCGCCGGGCGACAAGGTGCTTGTCCGCATCGATGAATCCGATGCCGACGGGCCGCTTCTCGTCGCCTCTTTCTCGGGCCGGCGCGAGCCGCTGTCGGACCGCGCGCTTCTCCGCGCGCTCTTCCGCTACCCGCTGATGACGCTCAAGGTGACCGTGGGCATTCATTGGGAGGCGCTGCGCATTTGGTGGAAGGGCGTTCCCGTTCACCGGCATCGCGCCGCAGCCAACAGGGTCGCCACGACCAGCGCCGGCAACATTCCAGGACACAGGCATCCATGAGCAGTATCGAAGGAAATTCAATCCCGGCGAGAAGCGGTAGCCAGCCGCTATGGGCGCATCTTCTTTGTGGCTGGGCCGACAGGATCGCCATAGGCCAGATCACCATCCGTTTCCCAAACGGCAGAACGCACGTTGCGCAAGGCGCATTACCCGGTCCGTCGGCCAGCCTCAACGTGCGTTCGAGCAAGCTGGTGTGGAAGCTGGCAAGCGGCGGCGGCCTTGGCTTTGCCCGCGCTTATCTCGACGGCGATTGGGATAGCCCCGATCTCGGCACCGTGCTGGAGCTGGGTATTGCCAATGAAGCGACGCTCGCCACTGTCCTCGACGCGCCGGGGCCAGCCAGGCTTGTCGCATTCCTGCGGCATCGGCTTCGCGCCAACACGCGCACCGGCAGCCGGCGCAACATTGCCTTCCACTACGATCTCGGCAACGACTTCTACCAGCAATGGCTCGACGAAACGATGACCTATTCGTCGGCGATGTTCCTGCGCGACGACCAGTCCCTGGCCGACGCCCAGCGGGCCAAGTATGCCCGCATCGTCGAAGCATTGAAGCTTGGTCCGGATGATCATGTTCTGGAGATCGGCTGCGGCTGGGGCGGTTTTGCCGAATATGCGGTGCGCCAGACGGGCTGCCGGGTAACCGGGCTCACGCTTTCCCGCGAGCAGGCCGAGTTCGCACGGGACCGCCTGGCCGGGACTGGTCTTGACGACAAGGTGGAAATCAGGCTTCAGGACTACCGCGACTGCGCTGGCCGGTTCGACAAGATCGTTTCCATCGAAATGTTCGAGGCTGTCGGAGAGGAGAACTGGCCGACCTATTTCGACGTGCTCCGATCGCTCCTGAAGCCCGGCGGTCGCGCCATGGTCCAGACCATCACCATTGCCGACGAACATTTCGCCCAATATCGCCGCAACGCCGACTTCATCCAGACCTACATCTTTCCGGGCGGCATGCTGCCATCACCAACGGCCTTCACCTCCATTGCGACGGAGCGGGGGCTGACCGTGCGGGACCGAAAATTCTTCGGGGCCGACTACGAAAGGACGCTGCTTGCGTGGGACAGGGCGTTCATCGCGGCGTGGCATCGCATCGAGCGGCTTGGCTTCGATTCGCGGTTCAAGCGCATGTGGCACTACTATTTGCACTATTGCGCGACCGGCTTCCGCAGCGGAAGAATTGATGTGGGTCAGTTCATGCTGCAGCGCGATTGACCGACCTGCGGCCGGATGGCGGCGGATCCGTCAACTGCGGATCATGCGCCTAGTTACGGCAAAGCGCAGTCTTGCCGGCAATGCCGCCAGAAGTTTCATCGACAGCACCATCTTCCAGGGAAACGCAATTTCGAAGTGTCGGGATTTCAGCCCCGCCATGATGTGATCGACAGCCATATCGGCGGAAATGAGAAATGGCATCGGAAAGTCATTCTTCTGCGTCAGCGGCGTATCGACAAAACCCGGATTGATGAGACTGAGGCGCACATTGTGCGCGGCGAGTTGAGGATAGAGCGCCTCGCACATATTGATCAGCGCAGCCTTGGTTGCCCCATAAGCGGCAGCGCCCGGCAGCCCGACATAACCGGCGACCGAGGAAACAACGGCGATATGCCCGCCCCCTCGCGCCATCATCCGCGGAATCAGTGCGGCCAGGCAATGGACGTTGCCCATCAGATTGACCTCGACCGTTGCACGAAAGGCCGCGACGTCGAGGCCTGTGGCCGAGTCGCGGGCATAGGTGCCGGCGTTGAGCACTGCAAGCTCAGGCCGCCCTAGGGCATTTTCGATGCGGGCGACGGTCTCTAAGGTCGCCTCCGCATCCGTGACGTCGAGCGGAAACGCGTGAATGCGTCCTGGCGCTTCGGCCGCCAGTGTGTCGAGGCTTCGCTCTGTCCGTGCGCTTACGGCGACGTTCCAGCCCTCTCGGGCGAGGCGCAGCGCCAGGGCGCGGCCGATGCCGGAGCCGGCGCCGGTAACCCATGCCGAGCGGCAGTTCGTCGCCCCAGCCTGAGCGCGTGCGCCAGCATTCGTATTGTCCTGCATGCCCTTCCCTCGCAAAACCCGGGTTACACTTCTGTTACGGGCGAAATCGCAATTGGTTCAGGGGCGCGCATAAAATCGTTAACCCAGCGGCAAATCCTCACTGTCTCTGCGGGTCTGGCTTCGCGATGATCTCTGGCCGATAACCCGGCACTCAATGCCGCCGCCCTGGTCTAGAGCGGTGGCGCCGCATTTCTGTGCGCAAACGGACTCCGAGCTCGCGCTTCTTGTCGCGGCCTTGTGGGCCTCGGCAAAAATCTCGCATCGCCAAGGGCGTTGCCTCTGAGGCCGACATCGAGCTACCGGTCGGAATTAGGTGCTCGGCCCTCCTTGCTTAACTGTCAGGGAAGCCACGGACTGACAAGGAAGCCGCGGTCATCAGCTCCGACCAAAGCGACGCGAGCCCGTGCCTTCTCCGTCTCATCGATGGCTTCCACGATCAGACTTCCCCTCCCCTCCCGGAGCGGGAAATCCTCTATCGTCCCGCGAGCGGTGACAAAGCTGCCATGACGGGGCACATCGTAACGCCAGGGAACCAGTGCGCCGACGTGCTTCTCGGGCGCACGCAAAGTTCGTGACAGAACCCCTTGCAGGCATGTGCGGTATTGATCACGCCCGAAGCGCCTCTTCTTCCAAAAGGAGCCGATACAATGTGGCGTAGAGATCATCAGCACTAAACTTGGAAGGATCAAATCCGCTTTGCGATCCAATCGAGTTTAATGCGCCGGCATGATCGGGAGAGCCACTGACCAGAGCCATCGCCCATCGATCGAACTGGCGATATTCGATCGGCTCGACAGCGAGAAGTGAAACATCACCATGACGATCGTCCTGCTGAATACGCTCGAAGGTCGCCTCCACATCTTTCAGATGCCCCTCCAGAACCTGGCCAAAACAGCCGAGATTGAAAATTAAGGCGCCAGTCACCTTGGAGCGCAGATTATTTTCGCGACTGGTCGCAAGGATCTGCTCGATCGCCTGTTTAAATTCCTCTCCAGCTTTGGCTATCCTGCTTCGGCTGTAATAAACGAGCCGATAAAGTTCGTTACTCACTCTTAAGCCTTTCTTACTGATTGATTCCATGAGCGCAAAAATGCACCGACATCAGCCAAGGGAATTGGCCTTCCGGTGAGATAGCCTTGTACAGATGTGCAGCCTTCCAAGCGCGCTCGCTCTAATTGCTCCTCGGTTTCGACTCCTTCCGCAATGGTTTTCATGCCGAGACTCACGCCCAGTCCTGCAACCGCCCTCAGCACGGCCCGGCACTCAACCCGATCGTCGGCTCCGCGGATGAATGACTGGTCGATTTTGATCTTGTCGAAGGGAAACTTTTGCAGATAGCTAAGCGAGGAATATCCCGTTCCGAAATCATCCATGGACACCTGCACCCCGTGAGCCTTGACGGCACTGAGCGTCGCGAGAACTTCGTCCGTGTAATTCAAAAGGGCGCTTTCGGTGATTTCGAGCTCGAGCCGCTGCGGTGCCAAACCGGACTTCGTTAAAGCAGACATAATTGTATCGGCAAGGTTACCTCCCCTAAATTGCATGGGGGACACGTTGACCGACACGGATAAATCATCCTGCCATGTAGATGCATCGCTGCACGCCGTTCGCAGTGCCCACTCACCGATCTGGACGATCAAGCCGGTTTCTTCAGCCAGAGGAATAAAGTCTAGCGGCGAAATGACCCCACGCTCAGGATGGTGCCATCGAATGAGTGCCTCAAATCCGGATACGCGGTTCTTGGCGAGATCGATTTGGGGCTGATAGACAAGCCCGAACTGCTTGAAAGCCAGCGCTTTCCGGAGATCGATCTCGATCGCCCGCCGACGCTGCATGTTTTCACGTAGTTCCGGATCGAACAAGGCGAATCGGGCGCGGCCACCATGCTTCGCTCGGTAAAGCGCGAGATCAGCGTTCTGCAGGAGTCTCTCCCCGGAGTGCACATCAGTTTCCAAGAAAGCGATGCCGATACTCAGGCCGATATTCACTGAATGGCCGTTGATCACATAGGTGCGACCGATGAGATCGATTAACCTCTCAGCCAAGCTCGTCGCGTCCGCGGTGCTACTAATATTTTTTTGAAGGATGACAAACTCGTCGCCGCCAACCCGCGCAATGATATCTTCCCTCCGGCATGCACTTCGCAATCGCTTGGCAACGGCCTTTAGAAGTTCGTCGCCGATCGGGTGACCCAGCGTGTCGTTGACGAACTTAAATCGATCAAGGTCCAAGGCGTACACTGCAATGTCATTGCGTACGTTCGAATCAGCTGCGATCTCCGCCTCAAGCGCGAGCAGGAGCTGCGTACGCCCAGACAGCCCCGTAAGCTCATCCAAGGGAAATGAACAGGGCCCAGGCCCTTGAATCTCTGTCGGCGTCAAAGCTACCACTATCTGGCTTTCCTCGGGCGTTTCCCACATCACGTGGGCACCGCCATCGCCCGCTCCGACGATGCTCGGCAGTCGAGCACCGGTCGGACGCTGAATATCCGATGTGGGTTTTCGAAATCGGCACGCCTGGAAAACCCGGCTAAAGAACGCCTGTTGACTAACCGGATCATCCCCTGCGAGTTGCATTGCTGCATCATTCGCATATCGAACGCTCCCATCATAACCGAATGCAAAAATGGGCTGACGAAGTCGATAAAGGTCGATGGACTGTTCTGCTTCGCTCGCAGCAACGATCGTCTTCGAAGTGCTCATGAGTAACATCCTTGCATGCGCCCTCCTGCTGGCCCGGCTACTGTTGACCTCCGTGACCGCCGGTAGCCGTACGGTATAAAGTCCGTAGCCACATCACGTGCGATGATGGAATTTCGCTCTCCGTCAGGAAACAGCGCGAACTCAGAGCTAGGCAGCAGCTAACAACCATCCAGTTGGGAGGCGTTGGCTTATACCACCCGCCAACGGTGAATGATAAAAACCTCCAACTTTATTCTTGGTGAGCGATAGCAAAGGGTAAAGAAGTTGGAATGGAGGCAAGTCTGCGATTTGACCGGCCCACGAGATTGCAGTTTAACGATATCTTTTGGGGCTGGACCAAGCTGAGACCACCGCGGTCGGACCGATCGAAGCTGGCGTAACACCCCTCATTGAGGGACGCGAGATCATCGCCGAATTCCACCTGATAGTCCGGCGCAAGGTTGAGGCGGGACTACCCGTGGATCGAGCGCGCCCGCGCAGGTCTGATCGCCTGTTCGCCGGCGGCGTCGCGACGGATGAAGCGGCGGTTCGAGCGGCGATCACTTCGTCTTGCTTCAACGGACAGACTGAGGGTCAGATCACCAAGCTCGATGCATACCCTCTGACCGATGGCGGCGACGATCGTGACACCTTCCGAGCCTCGCTTACAGCAGCAATTTCATAACCTCGGGTGATGCGCGAACCGTGGGCGAAGCTACAGAGGTCGCTATGCGGTGCCGACACGCTGAAGAGCGTAACATCGTTTCATTCGGCAGCTGGCACGGCGACTTCTTCCCTCAGGCCGGATGCCATTGGGTAGCAGGGCATGGCAAGGTCGACAGTGTGTTGTCCACTAGCGTAAACGGTGAGCACTGGGGACGGACGCGGTGCTCGATTCCGGCGGCGGCGCGACCTGGACCACGACGGTGTACGGCGCGCCACCGCGCTGTATATTGAGCTTCACGTCCTGGCCGATGCGAGCTAGCCCCACTTTGTTGCGCAGCTGCGCCGCGGTGCGGATCGGACGGTCATCGGCCATGGTGACGATGTCGCCCCTGCGCAGGCCCGCTTTTTCCGCGGGGGAATCCGGCGCGACCTCCGCAATCATGGCCCCCTCGTTGCGGCCTCTGTTAACGGACGGATGCAAGTCCTTGACCGAGACGCCGATGCGGCCTCGCTTGACCCGTCCCGTTGAGATGATCTGCTCCATCACCCGCCGTGCCATGTTGACCGGAATCGCAAAGCCGATGCCGACATTGCCCCCGGCAGGCGAGATGATTGCGGAGTTGATGCCGATCAGCTCACCGCGCAGGCTGACGAGCGCACCGCCGGAATTTCCGGGATTGATTGCGGCATCGGTCTGGATGAAATCCTCAAAGCCCTGCTTGTCGAGGCCGGTGCGGCCAAGCGCGCTGACGAGACCGGACGTGACTGTCTGGCCGAGCCCGAAGGGATTGCCGATCGCAAGAACGAAGTCACCGACCTCCAGCGCGTCGCTGTCGCCAAGCGGGAGCGCCCTCAACCCGGCTGGTTTCTGAATCTGCAGCACCGCGACATCGGTCGGCGGGTCGCGCCCGATCACCTTCGCGGAGAACTGCCGGCTGTCTTTGGTCGTGATCTGGACCGTGGACGCGCCCTCGACCACATGATTGTTGGTTAGCACATAGCCGCGCTGGGCATCGACGATGACGCCGGAACCGGTGGCGTTGACCTCCTTCTCGATCTGCTTAGGGGTGTCGAAGAATTCGCGGAAGATCGGATCACGGTACAACGGATTGTCCTCGCGGACGCGCCCAAGTACGGAAATATTGATGACTGCAGGCGTGACCTGGCGAACCAGCGGTGCCAGTGTCGGGATCGAGCCGGCCGTCCTCGCGTCGGGTACCTGGGCTGCGGCAGGATGCGATGCCGACAACGCCAGCGTAAGGAGCACCAACGAGAACCAACGCACGCGATGCATCTCGGTCACCTTGTCGCTTCGGTTGAAACTGGAAGCTGAAGCGTGCCGCTGCGTGAGGAGAGCGTCGCCAAGGCAAGCAATGGAACCGCCCAAGCGGCCGATGGCCGAGCAACACGAGCGTAAGAATCGCCTGCGGAACATCATGAGCCGCTCCGCTGCGCGGCGGCCCAGGGCCGCCGCAACCGCATCGGAACGCCGCCGCCCTGCGGAGGATCATCGTTGCCGCCGTCGAGCCGGCGCAGCGCCGCGAGAATATCCGCGAGCCGGATCGCATGGCCCATGCCCGGAATGTTACGCAAGGCCGGGCAGGATTCGACCGCGTACATATCGGAGGCCCAGGACGACAAGATAATCCGCTTCTCGGGCACCGACAGTTCCGTGTCGTTCAGAACGTCGGTCGGTGAAGCATAGTGAGCCGCGGGATGAAAGATCGGATGAAGATTGCTCGCATTGGGGTTGATATGGCTCATAAGCAATGTCTCCCTTAAACGCTCCTTTCCGAGGGATGGATGATTTGGACGGCGGCGAGCGGCCGCCGTCCAATGCTGACTTGATGCTATTGTGCGTTGATGGTGATACGTCTGATGCCGGCTCGCGCATCGGCGCAAGCCCCTGGTTCTTGAACCAAGGAATGAGATCACTAGAACCTACGGACACTCTCCTTCGTTAATCGCGGAGGAAGCACGGACGCACAGACGTCCCGCACCCCACTGTGACGGTTTCAATCGAGTCCTAAGCTGCTTTCTTCTGCGTGATCTGGACCGAAGGAGAGCCGATATCGATCTCGATCTGGCGCGGCTTCATCGCTTCCGGAACCTTTCGGACGAGATCGACGATCAACAGACCGTCCCTGAAAGACGCCTGGTTTACCTGCACGTAATCGGCAAGATTGAAAACGCGACGGAACGGCCGTGCCGAGATTCCCTGGTAGAGATATTCCCGCGTGGCTCCATCGGGCTTCCTGCCCTCGATGGTGAGCGCGTTCTGCTCTGCGGTCACGGAGATGTCGTGGACGCCGAAGCCGGCCACCGCCAACGTAATGCGGTAGTGGTCTTCTCCGGAACGTTCAATGTTATAGGGAGGATAGTTATCCTCGGCCGCCTGTCGCAACGTGGAGTCGACAAGGTCCGCCAGGCGATCGAAGCCGATGGTGGAGCGCCACAGCGGCGCAAAATCGAGTGTCCTCATAGCCAAGTCCTCCAAAGAGCAAGATGGATACGAAGGAGCGCAAGACGGACGTCCGCAAGGACACCGGCCCGGCGCAATGCCGGACCCGACCTGGCGTCCGGCATACCGTTCTCGCGGCGGAAATTTATCTAGAAAAACGGTAGATGATTTCAAGAGGAGCTGCAAAAAAAGTTCGCGGCCCGGTCGGGGCTAGAGAAGTCAGTCGCCGTTAACCATGCGCGGGCCGGTCCAAGCGGCCTCAGCAAAGTCAACCGAGCTAATTCGGCTTCGGCGTCATGACGGAGGCGCAAAAGGCCGAGCGCGGCGACCGTCAATCGTATATTGAAGCGGATGGCACGACGTCGGCCTGAGTGTCCCCGCAACGGCACTCGTAGGTGCAGGCCACGGTTTCCGTATCGATCTCCGCATGAGAACAACATCATGGCTCCGCACTTCGCACAGCACGGTGGAGACGACTTGGTCGTGAGAATGGGTGCCGGGACATGGCGGGTAAGCGTCATAAGCTGACCTCCTGCACGAAATTTCAATCCAATCCGCAGTGACTGGCCTGAATGGCCAGAAGCGATCCGACGTCTCAATCCCCTCTAAGACGCCACTTGTCGAATGTTCAACAGCGCAACGCCACCGTCTTGAACGCCGCGACAAGGGCCTTTTCCAGCTTGCCATCCATTTCAGAAAGGACCTCATAAGCCTGCCGACCCGGCAATGGCGGCTTATAGGAGCGCGCTTCGATCAAGGCGGCGAAGATATCGGAGATCGTGAGCAGCCGGACGAGATCGGGGATCTGGGCGGCACGCAAACCGTCGGGATATCCCGTTCCGTCGAGGTATTCATGATGGTGGCGAACCGCGTCGAGGACTTCCGCTGAAACACCGTGCACCCGCTGCTGCGCCTCGAAGCCAATGCTCCTGCATGATCGCGCGCTCATCGTCGTCGAGCTTGCCAGGTTTATCGAGAATCTCAACCGGGATTCTGGCTTTTCCGACATCATGGAGTGTGGCGGCAAGGCCCAGCCGCTTTACATCGGCATTGGAAAAACCAAGACTCATCGCAAAGTCGACGGCAACCCCCGTCACCAGCATGCAGTGCTGGAACGTGCCCTCATGATAGCGGCGGACAGTATCGAGCCAGGCCGACAAACCGTTGCCGGCAATGCTGTCGATGACCTGGTCCGTCGCGCTTACGGCATCGGCCAACTGGATCGGCGCGCCATCGATCGTCGCTGCAAACATCGACCCGATGGCGGCCGAACAGCGTGCAACGGCGTCCGCTGATACAGGCGGAGTGCCCTGCTCTGCCATCTCCGGCCGGAGGGCGTATTTTAGGGCTCTGGCGTCGACCGGGCTGAAGAAAATATTCGTCGCCCCGATTGCATAGGCCTGGACAATCGAGAGGCGCACGCCCCGCTCGACAATGAACAGACGGCGCGGGGCATCTTTGTGAGCCGCCAGGATCCGCCGGACCTCGTCGACATTGCAGGGGTTCCGCAGCTCGATATCGACGACAAATGTGTCAACGTGAACATCGTCGATGATGTCGTTTCCCAAAATCTGCCAGAGCCGGTACTCGGGATGCAAGGCCTCGGCAATGGTCCGGAATTTCTCGTCTCGATCGGCGAGGACACAGATCGTACTGGCCGATGACGGATCCGGCCGATTGTGACACCGATCCCCCCTCGCCAGTATCCAGGCCATCCCAGACCTCCCCCTCTATGGAACAGTCAGTGGCGGCTCTTTCGCCGGCTTGATGTTCTTCAGGAATCTGACCCCGACCCGGTCACCATCAAGGCGGACCAACCCGCAGCGTCTATAGGCAAGGCCGGTCGACGACAGCAGAAGGAAGAACTCCCGCAGATCGAGGCCAGCGGCCGGGCCGATGATCCGGAGCAGGGTCCCGCTGTCCGAGACGTCCAGCACCTCACATTCGCGGCGCCATGTGCCGTCGATCCCCACGATCTTGGCGCGCATCGCGTGCTCAAAGTAAACGCGCGGCTTTTTGCGAAGTTCTCTTGGCATGTGCGGTTGCCCTGAACAATGCTTTAGCGCTGTGCCGAAGGGGAAGCGTCGCAATACCTGCAGAGAAAATAAGAAAATTAGACGCCCGTCTCGAACTGCACGAAGCGCCAACTAAATTGCAACGGGTCTATTTTAGGAGCGGGAACTAAAAATTCCTTTAAAGAAATATCTCGAATATGATTTAGCTCATCGTGGATCAGAACGCCCGGTATTGGCGGCGGACCAGTCAGTCAGTCGCCCCATCGGCGCGAGGCCATCATATCCGGGTCTTGGTCAATCGCGTGTGGACGCCCGCCTGTTGCGCCGGTCTACGACGACTGCTTTTCCCGAGACCGCGAGGAACTGCCTCGCGGTCCAGGAGCCGCGCCGGCTGGACTCCCGAAGCAAGAGCGGCGCATGATCCAAACAAAAACAAAGAGGAGGGTTCGATGTCAGAGGATTGGCACGAAGAGCTGGAATGCCGCCGCGAGTTTGCCGTGGGGCTCGCGCGCGAAATA